>CAZFZN010000016.1:97686-151075 GCA_964523105.1 uncultured Akkermansia sp. | reverse complement strand
TCCAGCCACACAGGGTCATGAGAGCCCAGCCAGGGGAGGTGGATCCGTTCATGGTGCGAGCAGTTCACTTCTGGTTGTCGGGCCATGAGCATTGCGAAGCTCTGTGTGCCGCAACGGCCGGTTCCAAGTCCAACAACAACCCTTCCGACCTGTGCGGCGGGGGCTTTGATCAACGGGGCGTGCGGCTTCCCGGTTACCGACGAGATCGGTGCTACCCCTCGATTTGCGCCGGAACCTGGTGGCTGGTTAGCCGATGCGGAGGCGCCAACGGCTTGCACCGTTGCGGGAGACGCGCCTTCCTTCACATAACTCATTCCGCCATCCTTGTGGACGGTATAAGGTGTCGTGGCTGCGTAGATCTTACATTCTGGCAGGCCGGGCAAGCGTTTCCGGGCCATCGGATGACCCGCAGCAGCTGTCCCGTGGCCGCAGGCCATAATTTGAAGATCAATGGGGAGGAACATGGGCTGCATGAGCCGGAGGCCCCTTTCTGCTCCGCCGCGGGTGATAAGATAGGCCACCGTGCCACAGCCCGGCACCAGCGGAGCAAAAGGGGTGCGCGCCCGCCATTGCCTGTATTGTGTGCTGTGCAGTCTGATACCTTGCGGTCGCAGTGAATGAACGCCGTCACACAGGAAAACAAAGTCCGCATCAACAGGAATCTCCTCTGCCGCCCACGGGCGGCGAATCACTGCATCATCTTCAAAAATGCAGATCAACTCATCACCCTCGGCGAGCATTTTCCGCCACAGCGCCATGTGAGAGAGGGCGCAGGCGTAATGCCCCGCCTTCAGGGTAAGCGCTTCTCCGGGTAGAGGCATCCCGGTAATATTGACCTCCGGCCGGCGCAGATGACTGACCAGGGCTCCGCTCTCTATCGGGCATATCCGCAGGTCGCGCCAGTCAATCGCAGGAAATATCTCTGCCTCCCATCCACAGCGGGCCGCGTTGGCAAAAAACTGCGCACGTCTCCGAGGGGCGCGTTCCAAACCGATGACAAAACTGCGCATATCGCCAAATGTTACTCTTGTCGTTTGCAGAACCTGTTCACAGCTTCCACAGCGGGAGAAACTTTTCCACCTCCCGGATCACATCCTCCGGCGTCACGAGGTCCATGCAGTGGGGCAGGTCATTGACCACATCCACGCAGAGGTCGCCGGGCTGGTCTTTGCGACTGCCGTCGCCCAGTGGCTTCACGCGGGAGCGCCAGCAGCCGCCGTGCTGGCAGCAGCGCAGTTGGCCGATGGTATGCAGGAAGCGGTGGCCGGGATAGGCTTCCCAGTGCGGCGGCTCGCGACCGCCGGCCACGACCACGCAGGGGCGCAGCGGCGGGCGGCCTTTGGGGGTTTCCACGGCGGCGCAGAGGTGCATGTGCATGGTCACGGGGCAGATGACCCCGGCGGCGTGGTGCATCATTTTCACCAGCTCCCGCAGCGGCACCTGGCCGCGGAGATCAATCACGTCGCGCAGCGGCGGGTGGTGGTGCTCCAGCAGGCCGTCCTGGACGAAACGCACGCGTCCTTTGAAATGATCCACCACGGCCTGATACCGTTCCGTGGGCCACCACTTGATGGTGAAGTCGAACTTCCCGCCCGCCACGATGATCCAGTAGGGGCTGGTGTCCCCGGTGAGGCGATGCACCAGCGGTTCCTCCGCCTTTTCCTCTTTGGTCAGGTGGATGTCGCCCTTGAAGGCCGTGGGGGTGATGCGCAGGCCCAGCCGCTCGCCTATGTATTGGGTGAAGCCATGCAGGAAATGCACCGGCTCCTTGTTGCTGCGGTGGATGAGCGGGTAATGGCAGTGCAGCCGCTCCGCCGTGGCGTCTTCATCGCTCAACGGCGTGATGTAAGGATTGTGCCGCCACAGGTCCGGGTTGGGCGTGCGCACGTCTGTGAGGTATTTCCCCGGATGGCACCGGTGCAAATCCCGCACCGCCGCCGTGAGCATCAGGATGTCACCGGGGGCCTGGCTGTTTTGCAGGATGATTTTGGCGGGACGGGGCATGTGAATTCAGATCGTTTGTCAAATTTCTCACACCGGCCCCAATTCGTCATTTCCTAATGCAGTGCTGGCCGATTAGGGCACATCGTAAGTCGTTCATGAATTCCTGCTAGAATCTCACCGATTGTGCGCTCGCTCTCTCCGCGTCCCCAGCCGCCAATGTAGACGGCATCGGAGTGCATCACACCTAAAATTGGGTGGTCTTCGGCGAACTCCTTTTGAAAATTTCCGAAACCGACTAAGGGAGCAGGTGCATCCACCTTGAGCGACTTAAGCTGGGACCACACTTCTTCGAGATACTTAGGAAAGGCACGGACTTCTTCAATTGCGTAATATGGCCAAGCGCCAATATTTATAAACAGCTTGCGAATTGATAGCATCCGAGAATTGCTAAACTGCTTATTATGCAACGGACAGACTAAACTAAATGAAAAGTTACGTTTATCCTTACTTATTGAAATAAGTTGATTCTCCAGTTCAGAGCCTTTTGTGAATGAACTAATCGATTCAATGTAAGATATTAAACCAGCATTCTTAATGAGGCCGGCGTGTTCTTGAGATTTTTCAGTCAACCATAATAGTGCTTCACTTAAGATAGTCGGCTTCTGAAGACCACGCGTGCTTGTGTCAGCTACGCATTTAATACCTGTTGCGACTGATGCGATGCTGCATCCAGCCCGTATAAACTGACGCCGGCTAGCGAACATCGCGCCACTCGAATGGGTTGGGCATATCTGCATATTTTCTAAATGTTGATGATGAAGGGGGTTCAAATCCTAATGTATTCGGGTTTGGTTTATAGCCCTGCGTGTCACGAGGCGTTCCGAAATCGCCAAATTGAAAGTGGTAATTCTCAGACAGCTCGATTGCCCACAGGGCAAGATCAAGAAATGACTGCCAGAACTTCTTACCTTCGTCAGCTTGTTCTCTTGTTGCAAAACAAGCCCGCCCCATATCGTTGAGCATTCGTTTTAACTTTGTCAGCTTCCTTTGCAGAGACGCAATGTGCATCTGTTCATGCTCAATTACATAGTCTCTGTATGCTATATCACGAAGCAACGAGTTAACAAAAATTGTGGGAGCAGCCGCTGTTCTTTCTTTGGGACCAATTCCCGTAAGCCAGACGCTGTTGACGTACTTTACTGAAATGTCCGCAAGTAGCTCATAACAGCACCTAGGATCGTTGAGATTTTGCTTTATATAGACTGATGCTTCGATTCTAGGTAGGACGTATCCGTTGAATTCTGTGTCCACGTACTTAACTTGTGAGTTTTCGATCTGTTCGCTCGTCAGCTTACTCCCCGGAGACCAGTCTGTATCAATTAGCCCAAACAAATCATTCGAGTTGATCGTGCTATTCCGATGACTATTCATCAAGTGGATTCCGCCCTTCTCCTCAATCGGATCCCTGCTGAGCCACACACCGAGAGCGGGGTGGTAGTATCTGAACCTCATTTGGTAAAGCCCCGTTTCTGCGTCGCGGTAATGCCCGTGGAAGAGCATCGGCCAGGCGGCGGCGTCGGTGAAGGGATCCCAGTCGGCTTCCATGAAGCGGGTGGTGCCGAAGGCGTCGTAGGCCATGCGCTGCTGGACGGTTCCGCTGGCGTTGACTAGGGCGGCGACGTTCATGGTTTCGCGCAGGGCGTAGAGGTCGTCCTGTAGAGTGGTGCCTGATGAGTAGCGCTGGCGGCGGACGATGTCGTTAATATCTCGGATGCCGTACCAGTAGCGGGCTTGCGGGTTCGTTCCGCTGTCCACGTATTCTTCGAGGATTTGCCACTGGTCGTTGTAGTAGAAGCGGCGGGTGGCTCCGCCGGAGGTTTTGGTTATGCGGCGGAAGAGGGCGTCGTAGGTGTATTCGGCGACGGTGGTGGTGCCTTCGGAGACTTTGACGAGGCGGTTCCAAGCATCCCAGGTAAGAGTCTGGCCGGTGTCCCAATCGTCCACTTTGGGCATGACGGTCATGTTTCCCGTCGGGTCATACTGCGGGGTGATGACGCCGGAGGGGCCGGCGATGCCGGTGATTTCGTTGACCTTGTTGAACTGGCGGGTCTGGCTGGTGGCATCGTTGGTGAAGCCGAGCCAGTTGCCCATGGCGTCGTAGTTCCATGCCTGATTCTGATCCACCGGGGTGATGCCGGAGTAGTTCGGATAAGTGCCGACGAGATCGCCGCGCTGGAACCCGCGGACCTGATAGAGGCCGTCGTATTCGTACCACTGGTCTTCGGTGGTGACATCGTCATCATGGGCGGCCTCATCGCGGCGCCACTGGCGGTTGCTGCTGCGGTCATAGCCGTAGCGGGCGCGCACCAAGCGAGGGGTGACCCCTGCCTTTGCCCACTGAATGTCCACGGGGCGCCCAAAACGGTCCAGACCGGCATAATTGTCGCCCGATGCCCCAAGCAGCATACGAACCTCCGGCACAAGGTATTCGATCCATACGGGGAGACTGAGCCCCACATATTTGTAAAATATGATGCCGGTACTTCCATCCCTAATCGCACTGACGCGACTCAGCGCATCGGCATTGTCGGCAGTATAGAGATAATTGAGTTCGGGGGGCGCAGTTTGTCCGCTGGGATAGGTGAGCGACTGGCGGCGGATGGTATTGGCAGCGCCGGAGGCATAGCCGTAGAGGATGTTGCGGGAAGTGCCGCCGGTGTGGCCCTGGGATTCCGAAGTCAGTTGCCGCCAGCCGTTGTGCGCAAAAGTGACGGTGCTTCGGGCGGTTTCCGAGTCGTCGTAGCTGATGGCGGAGACGACCAGCCCGCGGACGTCGTAGGCGGTGGTGAGTTTCTTGATGGTGCGGTCCGCGGCGGAGCTGCCCCAGTGGGTGACTTCGTCGTCGGTCTGGCGGCCGAGCTGGTCGTAGGTGTAGCTGTGGACTAGTCCGGCTTGATCGGTCATGGCGGTGACCTGGCCGGCGCGGTTGTAAGTGTAGCTGACGAGGTCGGTGCCGCCCTGGCTGTCGGGATAGATTTTCTGCGAGACGAGCAGGTTGCTGCACAGTGCGGAGCCGCCGGCGACGGTGACGCCATAGACCCACTGAGTTTTCTGTTCCTCGCCGTTGTTGTTGAGCGCGGTGAGGACGGTGAGGTTGCCGTCGGAGTTGTAGGTGTAGCGGGTGATGCGGTCCATGGCCGGCATGTCGCGCCCGGGGACGCGGCCCTGGATTTCCTCGATGAGCCGGCCCGCGGCGTCCCAGGTGCGGGTGGTCTGCGCCAGCATGGGATCGGTGGTGAGATACGGCTCGCCGGCAGGGTTGAACGCGGTGAGGCTCACCAGGATGTCGTCGGTGCCGGCGGGGACGGTGGCCGGGCGTTCCCATATATCGTCGGTGTTGCCTCTGGTGCCGTAATTGGCCGTGGCCACGGTGCGCCCGAGGGCATCCGGATAGCTCGCCAGCCAACTGACGCGGGCTTCGGGCACCGAGTTGTGGTCGCCGAGGGGGCCGGTTTCCGTGGCATCGTCATAGCGCTGGCGCAGCACGGTGCTGGTGACATTGCCGGCATCGTCATACTCCATGTCCCGCTGCTCCATGACGATGGATTCGTCCACGTTCGGCGCATTGCCGTAGCCGCTGGAGGAGGAACTGCTGGTCCAGCCCGGCTCGTAGGCCGTGTAGGCATGTGTGACCCGGCCCACGGCATCGTAGGTCAGGGCCTGAAAGGCCTGGCTGCCGGCGGGCCACTGCACGGACACGCGGCCCACGGGGTCATACCATGTGTTGTCTTCAAGGTAATCGGTGGGGCTGCTGCTGATGGCGTTGTCCACTTTGTAGCGGAAGGTGCGGTAGAGCCGTCCGAGCGGATCGAAGAAGTTGAAGGTCTGGCCGAGGAGATTGCCAATCACGCCGGTGGCGGTGCGATACTCGCGGACTTCCGTGACGAGGCTGCGATTGTCGTAGGTGTTTTCGGTAATGAGCGTGGCCTCGCCGCTGGACACGTCCACGACGGTACTAACTGTCTCCGGCCGCTGCCGCCAGTCGTAGGTGAAAGTGGTGACGCGATCGCCGCCCGGACTGCCGTCCACCGGGCGGGTGGATTTGGTCAGCAGCCCGTCGCCTTCGTCGTCGTTGTCGTCGTACTCGTTCTCCACGGTCGTCACCATATTCCCCGGCGCGGTCCCGACAAGCTGAGAGACGGGCCAGCCCATGGTGTTGAAAACCGTCTGCTCAATGGTGCCGCCGGGCGTCGTCACGCGGTCCACGCGGCCCGCACTGTCGCGCGCGTAGGCGGTCTCCGCGTAGTTCGTGTCCTTCACGCCCTCGCCGCTCGCCGGGATGAGATGATAGACCCGCTCGTCGATCAGCTCGCCGCCCTGGCTGTAATGCCGGCGCTGCCAGCGCGTCCACGTTTCCTGCGGATAGACCTCATCCGGCAGCGGCAGTCGCTCCAGCTCCCACTTGGCGGCGATGGTATCGCTGAACGAAGTGCCGTCCGGCAGGTCGGGCGCGACGAAACCGCGCTCGATGGTGACCGGCCCGACGCAGTGGCTGCTGAGTTCCGCATCGCTCTCGCCGATAATGATGTAGCCGGGGAAGGTGATGCGCTCCTGCTGCGGGTCGCGGTAATACGTCCACACGGCCCGGCGGATGGTGGTGGGTGTGCCGGCGAGGTCAATCTCATGCACCGGGCCTTTTTCCAGGATGGTGCGCCCTTCGTCGTCCAGTTCGTAGTCGGTGGTCAGATCCAGTCCGCCGTCATCCTCGATCTTCTGCGTCATCCCGCCGGTGACGGGATCAAAAACAAAGTCAGTGACCACGCCAGCCTGATCCGTGCGGGCGTCGGGGAAGCCCTGCGCATCGAAGGTTTCCACGATGGTCACCTCATCATCACCGGTGCCGTTCTGATCCACCGGCACCTCCGGCAGCGTGGTGGTGCGGCTGAGCATCTGGAACTGATCCGTGTACCATGCGTAGGCGAAGGTCGTTTCCGCAAAATCAGTGGCGTTCAGATAAACCTTCTCGGACGTAACCATGTAAATGGGCGGAAAACTGCCGACCGTCCGTGGAGGTTCGTATCCTTTCTCGCGCAGCAGAACCATAGGGCCTTCCGATCCCTCCTGGACCCACTCCTCGAAAACCTGACCGGCATCGTCGTCGTAGGAAAAGCCGCGGATGAGGCCCGTGCCCGCTTTGAGAGTAATCAAATCCTCCGGAGCTAAGGGGTCGGGGTCCACTTCGAGAATCGCCGCCGCGGAGATCACTTTGATGACCCGCATCCGGTCATCGAACTGCTGGCAGACCGGCCACCACTTCTGGCCATCCTTCTCCACCTGCCGCAGCAGCACGCTGCCGGCCTGATTGAAGAATAAGGTCTCCACCGAGCCGTCGGGACGCGTCACCGCGGTGCTGTTCGTCCAGACATTTACTTCCCCACTGGTATCTTCACTCGTGCCATACTCAAACTGCCAGAGATATTGCCCGCCGTGCGTGGCCTCCGTCTGCACCTTGATGCCGTCCCAGGTGAACTTTTCATCGGCATAGGCATCATACTGCTCCTCAGTGATCGCCGCAATCTCTTCGGGGGTTTCCATGTTGATGCCCGCAGACACCATGCGCCTGAGCGAAGCGTCGCGCAGCACATGCTTGAGCAGGCCGCTGTTGGCTTCCCCGAGGTACGTAAAGAAAGTCTTTTCAGCCACCAGCCATGTGTCACCGTCGTCCGGCGACTCTTCGTTGGTCACCGACTGCAAATTCACCGGGCTGCCGGTCCAGTAAGTGAGAAACGTGCGGCGGACTTCGACCCCATTGATGGACTGCGTGATGGATTCAATGCGACCGCCGGCATTCCATACGAACTTGTAGAGAATTCCGGTGCCAGTCACCTCGTCGAGGTTCTCAGTGATTTCATCATAGTCCACTGCCAGTTCGTCTCCCCCCGCAGAGCGGATGCCGGACAGTCGGGCGGTGCTTGCGTCAACGGTGTCAAAAGTCCGCTGGCTGCCGTCCGGCATGGTCATCGTATAAACGCCGCCACTGAGCACCAGCGTGCTGCGCACATAATAGGCCCCTTTCCAGACGTTCGTCGTTTCCTCCACAAAGACCTCGATTTGATTCGGCCCAGGTGCGTAGCGGATGATTCCGGGAGCCTCGGAAAGATCCAGCCCCGCCAGATCATGCAGCGACCAGCCGGCACCGACGATCCCCGCACCGCCAGTCGGCCCCCATGCCATCTCCAGCCCGAAGGGGATATTCAGTCCGCGCCCGGAAATGCCCTCCACCATAACGACAGGAATGCCGTCAAAGGCGCGCACCGGGTTGTCAGTCAGACCTTTATCAATTCCGCCCATGCCGGAATAACAATCATCGCAGCAGCAAAGGCAGATGGGAGTGGTGCCGTAGAACGGGCCGGAGGAACTTGAAGAGGACATGGCAGTGACAGGGGTTGGAGTTACATTAGAGGAAATGATGTGACAAGCGTGCGATGGCGACGTTCAAAACAGTCTGCGAAATCCGCAGCCTGCGCGTCGCGGGTCGGAACCGTCCAGTGTATAGCGGATTTTTCCTGCCTCAGGAATGCCGGCCAGGGTCACGGTGGCCGCCGCGCTGAGAAAGCCGGAGGCGAGATCGATGGCGGGCGGTGCCGGACGTTGCGGGGCGGCACTAACTAGGCCCAGGGCTTCATCAGCAATGGTGGCGGCGGCGATGGCTTTCTCAAGGTTGCGCATACCGTCGCCGTCGCGCTCGTCGAAGAGATAATTTAACCCTAGCTGCCGCTCGATGCTGTCGAGGATTCCGTCGCCGTAGAAAGCGTGCATCACACCCTCACCGGGCTTGGCAGGATCCGTGAACAGACCGATGCGGGCGCCATCCACATCAAGGAACTCCTCCTGCTGGGCGGCATCCGAAGCCGCTGGAATCACATAAAAGTCCAGAAACATAACCGGAGCCGGCGGCACGGCCGGCGCCAGTGTCAGCTTCGCCTGCGAAAACGGGTCTGCGGCAAACAGCTTCAACGACCGCTGCCCGGAATGCGCCCCATCCGTCCCTACCTCCGCGCGTCCCTGCTGCACGCTCCAGCCGCGCTGGCCGTCTATGCTCCCGGTGCGGTAGTCCGGCTCTTCAAACCCGCACCGGACTGGCGGAACAACTGATTGGGCATAGGAGTGTCCCGAGGTTCCAAGTGTGGAAAGGATGCTCGCAACGAGCGTAACAATGGATGGGCGGGTCGTCATGGCGTTACGGGTTGGTTGGCCGGAATCTGAAGGTATGCGCCGAAGCGGCACGGCGCTGATGGGAGCGGAAGCGGTCGGGGAAGTCGAACAAACTCGCGCGCGATAACGCGACACTATGAGCGAAAAGGCGACGCGATGGCTGATTACACGACATAATCGTCGGCAGAGGCGAGCGGTGCGACTATCGCTTCCCGCGGACTGAGGCCAAACCTGCCGCGGAAGGCGCGGGCGAAGTGTGATGCACTGCGAAAACCGACTTCCAACGCGACACATTTAACAGCTTTACCCTCGCGTAACATGGTGCGGGCAGTTTCCATTTGCAGTTTGGCGAGCCATTCTTTCGGACTGGAACCGTGGCGTCGCCGCCAGAATCGCTCCAATTGGCGCACGGAACACCCGCATAGTGCGGCCAACTTTTCTGTGGAGTATCCGGCACGGTGCGCCCGATCGTTCCAATCATTCAAACGCTCAAGCCGGCTGAATGACTGTGCGCGCTTGTTACTGGTTACAGGGGGATCGGTATCAGACGCCAAGTAGCAGGGCGACGCGAGAGAGTACGTGGTGGAGGGGGAGGTCGGTGGGGGCGTTTTCACATAGAGGGGACACGGTGACAGTTGGATTGGAGAATCAGTTTCGTGAGGCGAAAATATAACGGCCAGTGAGATGCGCGGTCATAGATGCGGGGAGCATGCAGGCCCCACGCGCGTTGTTCGTGTCAGGCGCCTCCATCCGCCCCGACGGCGGCATGTGGGTGAATTTGCATGAATGACGTCTCGGGATGTTCATGGAAACAGGGGGGCGAAGTGCCGGCTGTGATGCGGGCTCAGTTCTTTCTACACGTACGCCGGACGTTCGTGACAAAATTTCCTAAAATACTATCAAATCATCCAGTCTTGCACCGTCCCCTGATGAATTTGTCCCGAGAAAGAGTGCGTCGCGGCGTGAAGCTAAAACTACAGAAAAGGCTCGCCTGAGACTCGGGAGTAAGAGGGGAGCAGCTGTGAGGCGATTTCCGCGGCCTCATCAAGCTGAGGAGGGTGGGGTAGAGGGTCCCGAGGACCACAGAGTTGACGCCGAAAGAACCTTTGGTGTTTCGACAAAACTGTAGCCGTTCTTCAATCGAGGGTTATGGAGGAGAATGAAAACGACTTCCGTTAAGCTGCGGCGACAAATCCTGGTGGCGTATGACAACCGGGAGGGAACGCGGGCACAGGTTGCCATGAGGTTCGGAGTCTCGCTGGGCATGGTCAAGAAGCTGCTCCAGCAGAGGCGGCGCACTGCTGATTTAGCTCCCCGGCATCGCTATTCCGGACGCAAGCCGCTGCTCACTGCCGAACACCATCGAGAGTTGCGCCGGCTGCTGCGTTTCCACCCCGATATGACGCTGGCGGAATTGCGCAGGACTCTGCGGCTTCCCTGCAGTCTGTCCACTATTCACAATGCGCTCGCGGGAATGGGTCCGGCATTCAAAACAAGGCGCCTCCGATCAGGGAAGTGACTTGAATTGAGATTCGTTCGCTGCTGCCCGATTCAAGCGGCCCTGCCGTGGACGTTGCCTTCAGTGAGTTCCCGCAGGCGACAACTCTTGGTGAAGTCGCCGAACTCCCGGACGGATGCCATGAGCGTCACTGAGCAGTCCTCAGCGGTTGCTATCATGAACTTCTCGCCGCGCTGGCCCTGAAAGCCAAACGGCAGGCGGTCCAGCGCTTCGTGCGACCGGATTCCGAACCGGATGTCCTCCAGCGTCGCCAGTCGGCGGGCCACAGCGCTGGTAACGATTCGGGGCCTGACACGACTTGGGGCTGTCGTGCCCCGTGATTCTTGTATGGCTGATTTCATGCCCAAATCCTATCATATTAGGACGCACTGTGTCAACCCCGCGGAGCCTGACGACTGGGCGGGCGTACTCGGTCTTGATTCCGATGTCGGGAGCCTGTTCCTTCGCGGATGAACCGGAACAGGCAGGGGCAGGCACCTTACGGATTCCGCTGGCAGAGCGGTGCGCTGGTCGTGGTGCCGGAGGAGGCGCGGGTTCGACGGCTGGCGGCGGAGCTTCTGATCCGACTGAAGTCCTGCTCCGCCGTGGCACGGGAGTTGAATGGCCGGAACGAGAAAACCCGACGGGAAGGCAAATGGAGCGACGTGCAGGTGGCGCGGCTCTTGAATTGCCCCTCCGCCATAGGCCGTTACGACACCGGGCGCAGCGAATCAGCCGAGGGAGGCCGCAGAAAGAAGACCGAATCGCACGACCGTGTCGTGGTGGATTGCGAGCCAATCATCCCGCGCGAGACGTGGGACCGGGTGCAGCAACTGCTTCGAAAGGCCGGAAGCCGGGCCGGGGAGCAGAAGGCCGAACCGGCCCCCCTCGCCGGGCTTGTTTGGTGCCGCTGCGGCCAGCGGATGCGGCAGCCTGCCGACTCCACCCGTTTCAAGTGTCCATCCTGCGAACTGCAAATCGGGGCGGCCGACTTGGAGTCGGTCTTTGCCGAAGACTTCATCCATCTGATCGCCAACCATCCGGCGCTCGCGTCGGCGCTCGGCGAACCGTCCCCGACTCGCGCCCTGCGCGCTGAACTGGCCGGATGCGAGCATGAGCTGAGCGCAGCGGAAAGAGAGCGCGCGGCAGCGGAGCGGATGTTCGCGGAAGGGGTGATCCAGCAGCGGCGGTTCGAAGAATTGCACGGACCTCTGGAGTCGAGGGTGCGGGCAATGGAGGATCAGATCACCGGCCTCCGCGCGAAGCTCCCTGCGGAACACGGAAGCGCGACAGCGGCCGATGCCGACGCCTGGGTGGCAATGTGGTCCCGCTGGCCGAACGCGCGCCGCCGACAAATCATCCACACCTTCGTCGAACGATTCGTCGTCGGCGGCGGAGAGATCGAAGTCCGCTACCTCGTCCCCGAGCCTTCCGGCTCTGAAGAAACCACCGAACCCCGACAAATCACCCCTCCGACAAATCAAACGCACTCCGGCGGCCCTACCTACGTCCGGCTCCCTAAACCGGGCACGCAATGCCCCTACTCCGGCCTCAGCCGGGCGAAGCTGAACGAGCTTATTCTCCCGAACGAGCGCAACGGGTTCGACCCTCCAGTCGCCAGCAAGAGCATTCGGCAGAAGGGCGCCCAGCGCGGCATCCGGCTTGTTTTGTTGGAGAGCCTGATGGCCTACTTGTCAGGAAAATCCTGAAACAGTGTTGCCAAAAACCGTTGCCAAATTTGGGTTCTTCCGGGTTTGGCGTGGGATTTGAATCAGGGCTCGCAAGGGGCCGGTCGGACGGGAAGGCTCGTGAAAGGCCCTCCAGAGGGCATTTCACCGCGTGAAATCCCATACCGACCTCCCCATCAGGCTCAGAGTGGAGGGCCAGGGAAAACCGGAATAAGTGCCGAAGGCCGAGCGAAGCGAGTTATGCCGGATTTTCACTGGCCTGGAGCGGCGAGCCTGATACACAGGGAGTTACGTCCGTTGAATGCATCGTCGGCGATCCAACAAGAAATCCCACGCCAAACCCGGAAGAACCCAAATTTGGCTGCCGGCTTCGGAAAACGTCGCAACTCCCTGATACTGAGAGTTGGCGACCCACACGGGCAAAAGTTCGAATCGTTTATAGATTCCCGGATACCCGGAAGCTCTCTGAAAGGAGGTGGAGCATAGACTCTTGGTGTATGGTGTATGGACCATTTCCAGATGGAACACTAGGGCTTGTTTACATTGACAAACATTTCTCATAATGAATTGAAAACCACAGGGATGAGGTTTCGTATGTTCTGCGCCCACCATGATTGCGTACCATCGTTATATGCCGGAGCCGCTCCGCGAGCGGTTAAAAAAATTAACTAAATAACTTGCGTTCCGCTAACACTAGCGACATACGGCGCGGAGGACGGACTGCCAATATCGACGAGCACCTCAACGCTCTGTGGTACATGCTGCGCAACAGTCCGGCATGGCGGGCACTGCCCTCGGAGTTCGGGCACTGGTTTACGATCTTTCAGTTTTGGAATCGCCTTTCCCGCGCCGGGTTCTTTGACTTCCTGCACCAGCAGCTCGTCTGCGGCGACGAAGCGGAAGCCGTCTTTTTTGACAGCACACACTGCAAGGTGCATCAGCACGCCAATGGCGCGCCATCCCGTCAGAATCAGGCGGTTGGCAGTTCCCGCGGCGGACTCAACACGAAGATTCATCTGGTCATCGATGCGCTCGGCAGACTCGCCGCACCGATGGTGCTTACGCCGGGAAATGTCAGTGACCACACTGCAGCCTCGGAACTCACCGGCACCCTCCGCGACTGCGCTGCCGTCGGCGACAAAGGGTACGACAGCAGGAAGCTGCGCCGGAGTCTGCGCGCTCAGGGATGTGAACCCTGCATTCCGCCGCGGGCCAATACCAAAGCCCCTGAAAGTTACGATGAGCATCTCTATCGATCGAGAGGCTGCGTGGAGAACAAGTTCCAGCGCCTCAAAGTTTTTCGCCGCGTGGCCACACGGTTTGAAAAGACCTCGCGCATGTTTCTCCTCTTCATAACCGTAGCTATTTCATTCACTTACGAACGGGACACGCTTTGGCCATCAATGTAAACAAGCCCTAGATAGCTGATAAAGGGTCTCGGATGAGTGTCGCAACAAGCTTTTTAATGGAAAACAACACTATGAACGCGGCAATATATGAGAGAACTGCAGCCGCCATTAACCAAGGTACGTCGCGTAAGTGATTTAACCCATCATACATTAACAGTCCCACTCCACTAGCGGATTGCACCGATGCTCCCAAAAATTCTAAGCAAGTGAAGAGAGCAATAAAATTGCCCGAGATTGTGAAGAACAGAGGGCTCATTAGAGCAGTTACCTCCGGAAGCATGTGCAGCCGAATTCTAGAAAGGGTTCCTGATCCCAGGAGGATCGACGCCTCGACATAGGGAGCCGCCCGGAGCCTGAAAAGCAGAGCGGAAAGTGGCCTGGAAACGGTTGGCCATGCTAGTATACCAACAAAAACCGCCAACGCAATTGGCGGAATTTTGGGGTATAGACACAAAATAGCCGCGGCGGGAATGAGGGGACCCATCATGTCGGCCAATGGCGAAATGATGCTAGACAACAGTTCAGATGAAACTCGCTTTCCGGCTAAGGATACAAAAATTCCTCCAAGACAGGCCACTATAGCCGCTACACCGGCGGTATACAAAGTGCTTCGTGTCGCCTGGACAGCCAACGCTAGGACATCACGGCCCAAATGATCGGTGCCGAGCCATTTAGAAAGTGATGGACTTGTGAGCCCGTTGTGATTTCCCTGAGGCTTATCGAAGGACGGGCACAATACAGCGGCTACACAGAAAATGCAGAGAAGAATAGCAAAGAATTTCCGGAGTGCTAAGTTCACTTTGTTACACTTTCGAGTGCTGAGAGTAGCAAGATTACCGCTCCGACGATAATCATCCATGCTTGAAGCAAGTTATAGTCGCCGATGAGAAACGCCTCGGCGAAGAGGAGCCCAAAACCAGGAAAATCAAAGACTACTTCGCAGAAGACAATGCCGGAGACAAGTTGCATCAATGCTCGAGCAAAGACGTGCCTGCTCATTATGAGAGCGATATGGAGTAACCGAAGGCGGATCCGTGCGGGATGCATTCCGATACTTTGCATAGTCAGGACATAAGGCTGAGCCGATATGTCATCGGCCGCTTGGATAACAGCATAGACTATCAGCGCCGCGGCACCACAAGCCCCTGCAAGGCCAAGCACCACGTTGAACCAAGGTGACATGTGTAAGATAGCGTCAGCGCCACTCCATACAAGTATCGCTTTTACCAGGCCGGCGATCATGATGGGAGGTATCAAAGACAAGCTCATCAATGAACTCCACGATTGTGATGTTCCTCTCCGACAGCCTGGACTGCACCGAACAAAACCGACTATCATTGAACAGCTAACAATGAAAAGTGCGCCCCAAGCGAAACTCGGTCCAGACGCCTTGAGGCGGCTCATCATTATGTCGGCAATACGAAATCCGGCCACCGTCCGTCCAAAGTCTCCATGAACCAACCTAGCGATGCTGGAAGCATACCGCTCGTGGAGACTTCCGGAAAGTCCCAAAGTTTCCTTATTTCGTTCCGCAGCGACAGGATCGACCGTCATCCACCCTCCGAGTTTAATGTCCGCCGACGGCAAGATATTGAACAGGAAAAATAGGGCTCCATGAAGGATTACCAATAGAAGCACAATCCGGCAGGACTGTTGGACGGCTCGTTGCATTCGGTGAATTCTTGAAAGGGTGAACTCTATCTACGCTTTTCGAATCTAATGTGAGACCAATAGGGTGTCCCGGCTGCGTCAATTTGCACGCCTTCAACCGCCTCTGACATTAAGATGTAGGTATCCTTTGATGCTAAAGGAAGCCATACTTGCTGGGCGGAACTCATAAGAGAGATGACTTCACGCCAAGCCTCTTCGCGTTCCGCTAGATCAATTATTGAGCGAGCCCTCGTTGCGGGCTCCGCCAATTGCGAAAGCGGGCTCCCAAAGGCCGAAAACGGTCCCGGACTGAAGAAAAGCAACCAAGGTTCTACCCCAACAACGGGCATTTCGAACGAAATGATCACTGCTTGGTGCTTTCCGCCGATTACGCTTTCGATTAACCTGCCGGGATCCATTTGCCTAACGGTAACCCGCAATCCTGCTTTCGTAAGTAGTGGTTGCGCAGCATAGGCCATCTCACGGCTCATTGGGTCCGTCGAGCATAGAAGCTCCACAGGCTGGCTAAGCGCCGGGAGAGTTGCTTCTTCGAGGCCGCCCCTCTCTAAGGAGTCTTGCTCCGTAACCGAAGGAGGCACGACTTGGTAGGCGGGTCTCGCGGCAGCTAGGGCCGCGCAAAAACTGACTCTATCAAATCGTGCTGACAGCGTAGAAAGAAATTGCTTTCTTCTGCTTTCTGCGACCTCGTTTAGCGGCGCAGCTGACCAGTTCAAAAGAATAATATCCAACTCGCTAGCTGTTGCCTGAAGCAACCTAAAGCTGGCGAAGCCAGTCCGCAGTGACGGTCGGCCCTGCTCCATTTCAACCGCTTCACGCAGCGCCGGCCCTTTCAATCTGAGAATCTGCCCTTCGCCTGATCGAAGTGCAGTTAATTGGCTCTGAGTATCAGACTTAACGATAAACCTTATGTAATCAGGGCTAGATGCATGTCTGAACCCAGGATTTTTTCGAAATCTGTAGCTGACTCCAGGGTCTATCTCGATCGGCGAAAAAGCCCCAGCTCCGATCAAATGCTGCCCCATAGGAAGAGCTTGATGTTGATCGCTATCCTTTTTCATGATCGCGGCTTGCAAGTGCCCGACCTGCCTTATGAAGTCAGGTTCTGGAGCCGAAAAGCGAACCGTCAATTCGTACGGACTGTTTTCTTCGCATTCTTCGATGCGGCTTACGCTAAATCGCAGTGGGCTTTGGCTGTCGCGTAAGCGCAACAAGCTCCAAGCAACATCACTTGAGCGGACTGGAGTTTGGTCCCAAAAAAGCCTGTCCGGGTGCAAAGTGATTCGCGCTTGAAGCGCATCGGGACTTAGTTCGATGGATTTTGCTAGCTCAAAAACGGGATTCCCGCTTTGGCTAATGCGCACAAGTGGGCAGTGGCACGCGTTACCGACGCTTGCGCTCATCACCTCAGTCATCAGGACAGGGTCTAGGGTGATAGGCTGCCCATCTAGGACGATCACGATTTCAGATCGCATACCATCACTATCGGCGGGAGCGCGCCATGCATAATACAGCGCGAAGCCAACAAATAAGATCAAGGCAAGTGCAATGGCCAGGTCGACCCTTCGTCTATTTCTCATGGTGTTGATTAGTTCAGTAATCGATCATGCACGCGCAGTAACCGTAATTCACTCAGGCGGTCCAACACTTCCGTTACGCTGTGTCGATGAATACTACCGTAGGACCCGCTGCGTAGTCCCACAATGAGTAAATCGTCATGGTTCAAAATCTCGCCGTCCCACCGAACACGCATGAAGTATCCCGGAAGGGGATTCGGTGCGATGATATTCACATTGGCAGATAAGTTGCGCTCAAAGCGCCACTTCCCATACTGTTCTCGGAGCAAGCTCCAATCGCTATTCATCTCAGTAAACTGTTGAGGAGTTACGCTGAGTGTAACGTCTAAAGGAAACCTAGCACACTCGATTGCAAGGAATTCTGCGACGGCTTTAACTTCGTCAAGAGTCATCGATGTCTCTAATTTTCCGCGACGGGGTGCATAGAGGCTGCTAACCGACCACTGATCGATCCCCAATCGGGCTGCCCGAGCACCTATCGCAAATATATTTGAACATTCCGAATTAGTGATTGTCGTATTGATCCCGACAGTCTCAACACCACCAGAATCTTTGGCCCGGATGACTGCTTCCATCAACGCTGCACCATATTTTGCGGGATGGAGACTTGTTTCTTGGGGATCCACACTGGCAAGTATCCATGACAAGGGACTGGGCTTCCAAGATTCGCACTGGCTGCGAAGGCCGTTCGCTGAAGCTGTAATGAGACCAAGTGTACCAGGTCGCGAATGCGGAGGGGCTTCATGCCAAGCCCTTGTGAGCAGCCGGACGGAGTCTGGATAATCCAGCGGTTCTTTGGCCGCCAAGCCCCAATGTCGGACTGAACCTGAGAGGTTTGTCCCCATTGCGCTTGCGCCGGCTTGGCACAGTTCGAGTGCACTCAACGCACGGCCTGCACTTGAATGACTCCAGTGAAGATAGCAAGTTTCACCGCACACTTTAGTCATCTTGCAGGAAGGACCGAGCTCTTGGTTTAGCAGCACAGACCGGCCTAGCAGGGCATTTTTGCGAGAAGATGGTTCAGGGGCGTTACTAATTCCGACAGCCATAGCGTTACTTTTTATTATGATTTACAATTTTCCAGTCCGCTCCAGGTTTGATAACAGGAAGTTTTTCTTCTTCCTCAATCATGATTTCGTTGGATTTCAAGAACGCGACAACCTGGGCCAAGTAGGCCGGGGCGCTAACATAGCGCCACAGTATCTCCTCTCGACTTTCGCGAGGAGCCAATCGATTCACGACCACATCCCAGCGAGGTCCTTCAACCGGGAGTAGCAGCCGTCCGAACCGCATTTCCGGGTCATCCCCAATGAATGCCCACGAAGCCATTGAGGGCCTTGGGCCACTCGATGATCGACGTTCATAAATGTGAAAGTTCTCGCCCTTTAGATCACTCCGATTGGCAAAACAATCCCTCAATATAGGCAGAGGCGTTTGATCGGCGTCAGTGATATCAATGAACAGCCAAAAGTCGCAAGAGGCGTTGGAGACTAACTTGTCAGCAACCCATTTCCCGTCGGGCAGGAGATGGATCAATTCTCGGCTGGTGGACGCGGTGTAGTTCACCACAGTGCCGCGTTTGGACGTTTCAATCCACCGAGCAACCTGCTGCTTCGCTTCTTCCTGTGAAAAGCGATTCAAAACTACCCGCCAAAGAAACCACGGCTCGTGCTTAGAGGTTGCGGCTTCGGCGCGTCGGCAAATATCTTGGATGATTTCGGAAAGATCACCGGCGTATGCGCGCTCCGGTAAAACGGCGGACGGGACCGATTCAATGCGATGCTGTAAAAGCTGCTCGTTGAGCAATTGTGAGGCATTTCTTGAGGAGTATCCGCACAATTCAAGCCACTGGGCGATAGCAGACAACATCACTGCCTTATCGCATTCCGCCAATTTATCGGCCTGCCCCCGACATAATTCGAACAATGCGAGCCCAGCCGTTGCTTTCGGACTTGGCCTACGCCTAGCGTTAGCCCACGCGTATGGCATTGTCCGATCGCAATTTAAGAATGTCGACAGGTCCTTGTGCAGCTCGCGAAGAGGGCGAACTCTCTTAGCGATCTGAGTAAGTGTTTCAGGTGTTGCTTTCGCAAGTGGCATCAACATAAAGTGGAGGCACTATGTGAAAACGCAACAGCACAATGGTCCGCGCAACGTGTCGCTCCTCGTAAATAATCAGCCCTCGTCGCATTACCGACGAGGGCTCCCACCGAAGTGGGGTCGTAGTAGCTGATCCTACTGCAACCACGCAAATATAGCATTAATGGGAGTTTAATGCAAGCCTTCAACTTTTACCGACTACTGCGAGCCACAACAAACCGGGCTCCAGCTGTTTCTCCGGCAAGGGAATGGAGTCCCGATATGGCACCGCATCCAAAGTGGCCCGCGATCTGGCAGAGCCCGAAAAACAAACACTCCCTCACGAACTCGAAATTTTCCATCTCCCAAGCACTTGTCGGGCCGACTTGATACTCTACAGCAAGGTTGTTTCTATAGGTTCTCCGCACCATGCACGCCCCGATTATGCTTCCGGTCGCTGCCAGCCTGAGGACTAACCAAAACCAAAATTCGCCGCCGGGCTCCAGTTTAATTTGCCGCTTCAGATCGCTCAGAGATTTTACCAAGGGAACGGAATAATTCATGTCTTCGAGGGCTGCTTGAAGCCTTTGGTAATAGCTGATTGCGACTTGAAACCGGTCGATAGAATTGAACTCTCCCCGTCGGGGTTGTATCATGGTTTCATCCTTCAGCTCAGCGGAATCGCTTAGCGACAGTAAGGCGGGGACGGGAAGTCCAGCCTGCCGGACGAATAGAGGTGCAAATTTTTTCATCGGGATCAGCTCGTGAAACAACATAGAAGATACAAACGCTCGATGCATT
This sequence comes from uncultured Akkermansia sp., assembly GCA_964523105.1. Taxonomy (GTDB): domain Bacteria; phylum Verrucomicrobiota; class Verrucomicrobiia; order Verrucomicrobiales; family V1-33; genus V1-33. The sequence goes on along the minus strand of CAZFZN010000016.1, from coordinate 131,196 downwards.
GTCAAATACAAAGTAGTATCGTGGTGTTGGCGCGTTGCGTTAATGGAAAGCCAATCTGCGAATCGTACAATGCGAGCTTCTCATCGCCAGCGAAATATGAGACAGGGTGCAGGCCCTCCTTGCCGGAGCGGGCCAGCCCAGCTTTCGCATACTGGACGGCGGCAAGGTTTGGCCCCGAAGCGGTGCGGGTTTTGACACTCAAAGGTCGGCCACACAAAACGGGGGCCTCGGTTCGCTGCGAGGATCGAGCAGGCGGTTATTGGCCAGCAGGTCGAGAACCTTTTCCTACGGCTCGGCTCCCCGCGTGCCGGAGAGTTGCCCCCGCCAGAAGGCATCAAGGCCGAGTTCCCGCCAAAGACGGCAGCCGGCCCGGCAGTCGCCGAAGCGGCGCGGCTGGCGCATTTGTTTGGCCGCAGGACGGCCCTCGAGCAGCGCGCGCAGTTCCTCCCAGCCGGCGGCGGGACGGGTCTCCTCTGCGCCGGTGAGTTTGCCCAGCGTGGCCACCACCCGCTGGCGCGGGCCGGCGGCAGTGCGCACCGATTCGCACAGCGACCAGTAGTCGTAGCGGGCACCCTTTACAGTTTTGCAGCGGCGGCGCAGGAACATGGGCCACTATCGCCGCCAAAAGCCCTCCCGGCCAGACCCGGTTCGGCACTACATCGACCAAATCCGGTGCCCGCTTCGGAAACCCGCCGCCCGAACCTAACGAGGCCGGAGAGAAAATATTTTCGCGGGGAGGCCAACTGCGGAACTTGGGCTAAGGATCGCGCTGGTTGGTGAGGAAGGCGAGGGCGCAATTGGGATGTTGGACGAGGTGGTGGGTGACGGCACTGAGCGTCGGGTGAGCGGGGGCCGGGTTCAAGGCTGCTGACAAAATGGCGCGTTTCGAGCACCGGCACGGCTTTGGCGCCGGGGGCGGGGTTTTTGCGCTCCCGGGTGCGCGTCACGCTCAGCACGCTGCGGGCGTGGTGCAGGCCGAGGCTCAGGGCGTCGGCGGGATGGATGCGCAGGGCGCAGGTTTCGAGGCGGCCGTGCCCGCCTTCGTCTTTTTAGAAAGGACGGGCTCGCCCTGGAGCCGGCGCGCGGCAGGGTGCCGTCGGCAGCCTGCATCCAGGCATTTAGGGCGCGGGCAAAGGCGGCGGGGTCCACCGCGCCAAGCAGGTCGTTGAGGGCATCGTAGCCGGGCAGGGCCACGTGCAGGCCTTTGTCAGGATGGCGGGCGCGCAGGCCGAGGGCGCGGCGCTGCTTTTGACTCAGGGCGGCCACGCTTTGCCAGATGTCTTTGACGTTTTTGGCCCCCATCAAAAGTCCCAGCGCCAGCAGGCTGAGCATGGCGCGCAGGGGATAGCGGCGCGATTGCGGGCGGCGCGGATCGGGCACTTCATCAAACGCTGCCATGAGACTGTGCAGCTGGGGCACTCGCAGCGGACGGCGCACGCCGGCGCGCTCACCGCGTGCGCCGGCGTGCGCCGTCCTCTTCGCTGATGATGTCGATGGCGCGCTGCCAGCTCTCGAGCTGCGGGGTGTTGAGTTCGCCCAGATGCAGCAGCTGACGCTGGATGGTGCGTCCGCCATGCACGCGGAGGCTTTCGCATACCGAGTAGTAAGCATGCTCATTGCCGTCTTTGTGGCGGGCACTTCTTTTGAGGAACATGCCTGCCAAAGATACCCCGCACCGGCCATCGTCAACATCCGGGGTCTGCCCACAAGGGGGTCGCGAAAATCCGGCTTCTGAATATCAACGGGTTCCGTCGCGGCCAGAGTCGAAGCGCAACTGAGGGAACTCAAACGCCGCATGGAGAGGCTCCGGAAGTGAATCGGAGGAGACCCTACGCTCCCGGAAGTAAGTGCAGACGGCTGGCGGCGGCAATGAGACGCACGACCCGAAAGCTGCCGCCGGATCGTCGTCGCCTTCGTCGAGCGATTTGTTGTCGGCAGCGGCGAAATCGAGATCGCCTACCTGATCCCCGAGCCTTCCGGCTCTGAAGAAACCACCGAACCCCGACAAATCACCCCTCCGACAAATCAAACGCACTCCGGCGGCCCTACCTACGTCCGGCTCCCTAAACCGGGCACGCAATGCCCCTACTCCGGCCTCAGCCGGGCGAAGCTGAACGAGCTTATTCTCCCGAACGAGCGCAACGGGTTCGACCCTCCAGTCGCCAGCAAGAGCATTCGGCAGAAGGGCGCCCAGCGCGGCATCCGGCTTGTTTTGTTGGAGAGCCTGATGGCCTACTTGTCAGGAAAATCCTGAAACAGTGTTGCCAAAAACCGTTGCCAATTCTGGCTGCCGGCTTCGGAAAAGTCGCAACTCCCTGATACTGAGAGTTGGCGACCCCTACGGGAATCGAACCCGTGTTACAGCCGTGAAAGGGCCGTGTCCTAACCGCTAGACGAAAGGGTCGTTGTTCCGGATTTGAGCGGACGCGGTTTTCACGCGAAATGTCCGGGGGCGCAAGGGAATTTTTTCCGCGCCGTGACGGCACGAACGGGGTGCCCTGCGGCGTTACTTCGGCCACTCGCCGCCCGGCATGTCACGCAGCGTGAGTTTGGCGGGATCGACCACGGCGTGCTTGATGCGCTTCCGCTTGTACGTGTAGGTGATGTGGACCATGCCGTCGCTGGTCTGGATGACGACGGGATAGCTGAATTCCTGGCCCGGTTCATTCTCCAGCACCAGCGCCGCCTGCCAGGTGCGGCCGTCTTTGGAGACGGCGACATTGAGGGGCGACCGTTCGCCGCCCCACTGGCCGATTTTCGGACTGGTGTGGTTATAGACGATGAGATGGCGCCCGTCCTTGAGCGTCACCGCATCGGTGCCGGCATTGGGATTGGGCAGCGCACCGAGTTTCATTTCGCCCCAGGTTTTGCCAATGTCAGGGCTGGCGATTTCAAAAACCCTGCCCTGTTTGGTGCGCCCGATGGCGAGCAGATTGTCGCCGCCGGTGAAGAGAATGCTCGGCTGGATCGCGCCGATGGCCTTGCCGTCGTGCAGCGGGCCGGTGCTGGTCCACGTTTTGCCAAAGTCGCTGCTGCGCTCGAAATGCACCTGCCAGCCGTCGTGCTCGGTGCTGCTGCCGCACAGCAGGTCACCGTTGGGCAGGAGCACGGGTTTGTTTTTCACCGGCCCGATGCCTTTGTCAGGCAGCGGCACGGGCTTCGACCATGTTTTGCCGTGGTCTGTGGAGCTGGTGAGCATGCCCCACCATGCGTCAGGGTCGGGACCGCACTTGTAGAAGAGCAGCAGCGGGCCCTTGGGCTGCTGGAAGAGCACGGGATTCCACAGCGGATAGCGGATCACTTTGCCGTCCGCGCCCGGTTCCTGATCACCGTTGGCCACCTCCTGCACGGGCGTCCACTTGCCGCCCTCATGGCGCGAGAGCCAGATGCCAACGTCGCGGTGCTTTTCCTTGGTGCCGCCGAAAAATGCGCAAACCAGCCCCGCCGGCGTCTCCACGATCGTGCTGGCATGACACGACGGGAACGGCGCGGTCTCGTAGATGAGTTCGGATTTCACCAGCGCATCCTGGGCGGCGGCGGGGGAAACGGTGAGCAGCATGAGCAGAAAGTGTTTCATAAGTGCCCGGCGGTATAGCCGTGCGGCGGCGGGATGCACCGCAAATTTCGCGGACTTTGGAAAAGTAAGACGCCGCCTTGAGTGTGTCAGTCGCCGGTGTTAAGGGCGGGCACTGCGATGGACCTGTTCCGCTACAACACTGACAACCGCCCGCTCTTCCATGTGAACGGCTTCCCGGTGTGGCTTTCCACGGCTCTGGTGGTGCTGCATTCCGTCGTGCTGGTGATCATCGCCTCCACGGGTGGCCTCGTGATCGAACGGCTGATGGTCAACACCTGGACGATTCCGGGGACGGACGAACACATCTGGCCGTCGTGGTGGCAGTGGGGCACTTATTTCCTGGCGAATTCACCGAGCGCCTGGTTCCTCCTCGATATGTATTTCCTGTGGGTGTTCGGCCGGGAACTGGAGAGCACGTTTGGAAGGCGCTTTTTCGCCCAGCTTTACTTCATGCTGGTGGCGCTGGGCTCGGTCGTGACCGCCGGTGCGCTGCTGACAGGACTGAGTGAGCAGGCTTTCCTGGCTGGACCGGGCACGATCCACTTCTGTCTCTTCATGGCCATCGCGTTCCTGCATCCGAATGCCCCGCTGATGATCCTGCATGTGCGAATCAAGTTCGTGGCTGCGGCGCTGCTGGCGGTCAACCTCCTGCGGCACATTCAGGTCCGCTACTGGCTGGGTTGTGTCGTGCTCCTCACCAGCGTGGCCGCCGTTTACGTTCTCATGCGCCGCGCCGGTCTGGGGCCGCGCTTCAGCCGGCTGACCGAAGCCGTGAGTGGCGCTCTGCCGCGCCCCCGCCGCAAACAGCAGGAGGCCCTGCCCTACAGACCCAAGATGGTCCCGCGTCTCGAAGTGCGGGACGACCGCCGCGCAGTCGAGAAAGTGGACGCCATCCTTGAAAAGATCAGTCGCAGCGGCATGGACAGCCTGACGCCGGAGGAGCGCCGCGAACTGGAGCGGGCGAGCGCGGAGCTAAAGCGTCAGGACGGTTGAAGTTCCCTCAAAACCCGCAGCCCTTCACCTTCGTCTTCACGCGCACGAGGCAGTCGTCGGCGCAGATGTAGAGGGTGCTGCCGTCATCGCCGAAGCAGCAGTTGCCGCAGGCGCGCTGCATTTCGATGCGGCCGAGCAGCTTGCCCTCGGGTGTCATGATGTGAACGCCGCCGGGACCGGTGGCCCAGATGTTTCCCTGCTGGTCCACCTTCATTCCGTCGCAGTTGCCGCGGTACTTGCCGCTCTTCGCCATTTCGCTCACGTCGGCGAGCAGGCGCGAGGCGCCCAGCGTGCCGTCGGCATTGACGGGAAAGGCCTTCCACAGCGGCGCCATGCCGTCGGACTGCGCGAGGTAGAGCGTTTTCTCGTCAGGGCTGAGCGCGATGCCGTTGGGAAACGTCATTTCCTTGGTCAGGAGCGTGACCTTACCGTCGGGCGTCACGCGATAGACGCCGTTCCAGTCGAGCTGACGGTTTTCCTTGTCGGCCGGGCCTTTCGGCAGGCCGTAGGGCGGGTCCGTGAAGTAAAGGTTCCCCGCCTTGTCGAAGCAGAGATCGTTGGGGCTGTTGAAGCGCTTGCCCTCGAAATTGTCCGCAATGGTGCGCTTGCCGCCACCTTTCGTCAGGACGGAAACGCGCCGGTCGCCGTGCTCGCACGAGCAAAGCTCACCCTTCGCATTGAAGGTCAGGCCGTTGCTGCCCGGTTCGCGGCTGTAAGGCAGGATGCCGGTGAAACCGCTGGGCTTGAGATAGACACTCATCCCCTCGCCCTCCTTCCATTTCAGCACGTGATTCTCCGGCACGTCGGAGAAGAGCACCGCGCCGAGTTCCTTCGACCACACGGGGCCTTCCGACCAGTTCAGCCCCGTGGCCAGCACTTCGACTTTCGCATCCGGCGCAATGAGCGAATCCAGCGCCGCATCGACCTTCACGATTTCACCCAGCGCCGGACGCGGGGTGAGGTCGTCGGCAATGGCAGGCAGGACGGCGGCGAGGAGAAAGGCAGGTGCGAGCTTCATGGATTTAAGAGGTGAGATTTAAGATTTCCGATATGCTGGCGCAGTCGGGCAAAACGGCGGGGCACGGCATCGGGCAGCGTTTTTATGGGGGACCACTGCGGCATGGGCAAATCTAAAATCCCAAATCTTAAATCTTGAATCCAGAATCCTACGGCTTGCGCAGGGCCACGCGGAGATACTCGCCGGGGGCGGCCTTCAGATACAGCGGCGGCACGGAATCCGCGGGCCACGACTCACTGATGGTGTAAAGCCGCGGCACGGGCACCGCGAGGGGCACGCGGAACATCTCGTCATCGCGCCGCTGGAGCTTTTCTCCCGGCTGCTCCTCCAGCAAATACGCGCTGCCCTTTACCGCGAGCGGGATCGGCTCCGCCCCGGCTTGATAGTAATCGGTGTCTCCCAGCGCCGTCGGCCACGTGACGCGCTCCACTTCGCTGCGCCGCAGCCAGTCGCGCCATGCCGACACCGCCACCGCCCCGGTGAGCAGCGCGAAAAGCAGGAGCACTTTGCCGGGAGTGCCGCGCGCGGTGTTTTGAGACATGGGCTAATCTGACAAAGGGAGGAAGCACCACGGATGGACGCGAATGAACACGGATGTTCCGGGGGACAAATGCACCAAGGCACCACCTAAGCTCTCCATTATCTCTTCGTGTTCATTCGAGTTCATCCGTGGTTACTTCAGTCGGCGGCTTCGCTGAACTTCCGCTTCAGCCGCGTCAGCAGTTGCGGATTCTTCTCCAGTTCCTCGGTGAGAATGCGCAGCACGCGCAGGGTGGGCCGGCTCACGTGATGTTCCATGCCCTCCACGTCGGCATGAATGGTCGCGGCCTCGATCCCGAAGGGCTCCAGCAAACGGCTCAGCACCTGATGCCGCTGGCGCACCGAAGCGCCTATTTTCTGCCCCGCTTCCGTCAGCACCGTGCCGCGGTATTTCTCATAAACCACCAGCCCGTTGGCATCGAGCTTGCGGATCATGTTGGTCACACTCGCCTGGGAAACGCCCAGCTTCTCCGCAATGTCCACCACCCGGGCATAACCCTTCGCCTCGATCAGGTGACTGATCTGCTCAAGGTAGTCTTCGACCGCAGCGGACTCGGTGGACCGCTGATTTTCAACGCGGGGAGGCATGTGGCCGCGAGGATGCGCGGGACGGGTCTGTTGGGCAATGGAATTCTCCCTCGGTTGGTGTATAGGCTTTAGCCGATCACCCCAATCCGCGAAGCGGCACTTTTGAATCCAAAAAAGAAGTGGCGGCTGCGCCGCGATACCAGTTTGATCGGCTGAAGCCTGGACACCAACACCAACCACTTCACTCCATGATGTATCGCTGGCGGAAGCTCACCGATGATGACCGCCGGGAGGTCCTGGAATTGCGGCGGCAGCGGAGGCATCCGGAACACAGCCCGTATCATCACGACAGCGGAGACCGCGCTTACCACCTCACGGCGGCTTTTTTCGAGCATACGCCGCACATTGGAATCAGCATGGAGCGGATGAATGCCTTCGCCGGAGACTGGCTGGACGCGCTGCACGCCAGTTCGGAAAAGGTCATCGCGTGGGCGCTGCTGCCAAATCATTACCACGCTCTCGTGCATACCGGCAAGGTTCTGGCCCTGCTTCAAGAACTGGGGCGACTGCACGGTCGCACCTCTCACGCATGGAATGGCGAAGAAAACACCCGCGGCCGCCAGGTGTGGTGCAAGGCGGCCGAAACGGTGATCAAGAGCGAAGGCCATTACTTTGCCACGGTGAACTACATCCATCACAACCCGGTGAAACACCGGTATGTGGAAAAGTGGACGGACTGGCCGTGGTCCAGCGCTGCAGAATGGCTCGCGCGCACCGGTCGTGCCGCCGCAGAGGACCAGTGGCGGAAGTATCCGATCGAGGAATACGGCAACGGCTGGGACGACCCGGAAATGTAGGTTGGTGTGTAGGCTTCAGCCGATCAAACACAAACCCCGGCGCAGCCGGCACTTCTATTTGCGTGCCGCTTCGCGGAGACGGAGGTGATCGGCTAAAGCCTATACACCAACGGAGAAATCACTCGCGCAGCGAGGCCACATACTCCACCAAATCGCGCAACTCCCGCTTCGTCAGCAGCACATCCATCCCCGGCAGCATCGCGCTGGGCACAGCGTCGCGGCTGGCGATGTCCGCTTTCTTCACCGTCTCCGGCTCTTCGCCGGGATTCTGAATGGTCACGCTGTCCGCCGACTCCGCGCGCAGCACGCCGGTCTTTATCGTGCCGTCCTTCATGTTGCAGATGATCATACGGAAGCTCTCCGCGATCTGCGCGTTCGGCAGCAGGATGCTCTCCAGCAAATACCGCCGGTCCTTTCGCGCGCCGATGCCATCGAGCGCCGGCCCGGCCTCGCCGCCGGACTGCTGCACCATGTGGCAGCGTTTGCAGGCCGCGACGGGATGTTCGTTGAACAGCCGCTTTCCGTTCACCGCATCGCCGCCCTCCAGACACGCCGCAAACTTCGCCACCACGTCGTCTTTGGGCAGCGACTCTTCGTATTTCTTCAACGCCTCCTGCACCACCGGCGCCGGGTGCTTCGCCGCAGCTTCCAAAAGTTCCAGTCGGGCCATGGCGGGCACTTTCCCTGCGGGCAGCAGGATGAGCTGTTCCGCGAGAATGCGATCCGCCTCCGCGATCTGCAGCGACGCCAGCTCCGTGAACGCCGACCGCGCATCCTCCGGGCTTCCCTGCGCGAGCGCGGATTCCAGTGCGCTCGCCGCCGCCAGTGGATCGGTCTTCCCCAGCAATCCCGCCGCCGCGATGCGCACGGTGCTGTTGGGGTCGGTGATGGCTTTCGCCACAGTGTCGGCGAGTTGCGGCGCGGAAACAGCGCCGAGAGTGCGCAGGGCTTTGGTGCGCAGCGAAGCCGGTGATTTTTCGTTCAGTGCCACGCTGCTCACCCATTGCGACCAGTTTACCCGCTTCTGTCTTGCGATGAGCTCCAGGATGCGCGCCGTAATCAGGGGATGGCTCTCCAGAAGATCGCTGGTCAGAACGCCGAGATCCGGCGCGCCCTCCAGCCGGTCCTGAACGGGACGAAAAAGTCCATTCACGAAGTCCCGCGCCGGCGGGGCAGTCCAGTGATCCAGCATGTGAAGCGCCTCTGCGGCCATTTCCGGCGCCGGGCGGGTTTCCGGATCGCACAGGGCCATCATGAGACGATCGGCGTTATTTACTCCTCCTCTGCGAAAGGCATCGTTGTATCCGCGCAATACCGTCAGGGCGTCACTGCCGGAGAGTGGCAGCGGCTTCGAGGGCCGCAGACCGCGGTCGTTCACGAGCCGCGCGACCTCCGGCACGAGTTCTTTGTGGCGCGTGAACCCGGTCATCAAATCCGCGGCACCGGCATACCACTTCTCCGGCGTCCGCGCCACATGCGCCACTGCCTGTAACACCACCATGCGCACTGCGGGGTCTTTGTCGTCCGCTGCGGCGACTACCGCGTTCCATGCCTCCTCCGAACGCTGCGAAAGTTTCGCCAGCGCCCACGAAATGACATGCCGCATCTCCTGCGATTTGTCCTCCTCGTGGCGGGCGAGGTCGAGGAGTGGTGTTACGGCTGCGCTGGTGCCCCGTTTTCCGAGGGCCTGCGCGGCGGCGAGCCGGACGCGCGCGGATTCATCCTTCAGCTTGTCGCAGAATAGCTGCGTATGGTCCTCGGTGAACGGTGCAGGCTGATCCGCCCAGATACGGAGCCAGGCGAAGCGTAGTGCTTCATCCGGTTCGTTGTAAAATCCGGCCATCTTTGCATCCCGCGGCGCGCTCTCAGCATACTCCGGCTGCACCTTCAGGCGAGCGCGGGTGATGATTCGCATGGTGTGTCCCATCGCCTGAATTACGTGGAGGCGAACCAAAGGGTCCGTCGCCGTCATGAGAGTGCTCTGCATCGCTTTCATGGCATCACTCATTTGCTGGCGCTGACCCCTGTTCAGCACACGCCCCGCCATTTCCCACTGCGCCTCCAGCCTCACGCGCTGGTCTTTGTGGCCGAGGAGTTTCACCAGTTCTTCCGCAGTGCGCTGCTTCATCCCCTCGCCGAGCAGCTTCTGCACTTCCGCGATTTGCGCGGCCTGGGCTTTGCGCGCTTCCTCGTGTTCCACTTTCATGATGCGGCCTTGGGCGGTGCGTTCCCAGCCTTCATCCCAAAAGCTCACATACATCCGGCTGTCGGGACCGAAGTCCACGTCGGTGGCCTGACATCCGGGGATGAAGGTCTCCAGCATTTGCAGTTTGAAGCCTGCGCCGTCGGGCACGGGTTTGAAGACGGCCACCTGACTGGTGAGGCTGCTGCCCTTGTAGCAGGCGAGGAAGAAGCAGCCGTTGTATTTCTCCGGCAGGCCGGTGCCGGGGTAGTGCACCAGGCCGCCGGGGCCGTCGGGCAGATTGGCCACGGGACAGAGGATGGACGCCGGCTGATTCTTCGCCGGATCGCGCGGCTCCCACATGTGTTCGGCGAGCCATGGGTTGCGCTCCGCGGGCTGCGGGCAGTGCTGATACCCGACGCGCCAGCCGGCGTCGCCGCCTTCCACCACATACACGAGCCGCTCGCGGTCGCCCTGGTCGCTGTCGTTGTCGCAGGTGAAGAGATTGCCGTAGTCGTCGAAGGCGAGTTCCTGCGGATTGCGCAGGCCGCGCATGACGAGTTCCAGATGACTGCCGTCCTCCTCACAGCGGAAGATCGCTCCTTCGTCCGGCACTTCGATGGTGGTGCCTTCCTTCGTCTTCACTGAAGTGCCTCGGTCACCGATGGAAAAATACAGGCGTCCGTCTGGCCCTTTGATGAGCCCGTGGAGGTCGTGGCCGGTGTAATTGAAGCGCACGCCGAAGCCGCGGAAGACCTCCTCCTTCTTCTCCGCCTTCCCGTCCGCGCCCTGGCCTGACAGCTTGTAAAGCCCCGGAATATTCGCCAGCCAAACCCCATCCGGCCGCGCGAGCACGCCGGATGCGATGCCGTCAATGATGGAGTTGAAGCCGTCGGCATAGACACTGGTTTTGTCCGCCGTGCCGTCGCCGTCGGTGTCCTCCACCAGCCTAACGACTTCGCTTTCCTTGCCCAGTTCCTGCCAGTCGCTGGGGAAGTTCTTCTTTATCGAGCGCTCCCAATCCGCCTGGTTTCTGTTGGCGAGGTCATCCTCGAGCATGAACATGTAGTGGCGAATATCGAGCACGCTGGTGCGGTAGCGATGCGTCTCCGCGATGAACATGCGGCCCTTCCCATCGAACGAGAACGCCACCGGGTTCGCCAGCAGCGGTTCCGTCGCCCACAGGTCCGCTTTGAATTCCGCCGGAATCTTTGCGCGGCGAAATCCCTTCACCGCCGCCGCGGCGGAATCAGCGGGCGCGGTGTCGGCCTTGCGGTCGTAGGGCTTGAGCGTGTGCGCGGATTTTTTGTCCTCGGTGACGCCCTCAGCGTCCACGGCGCGTGATGCGGAGACGGATAGCAGGAAGAACAACGCGATGGCAAGGTGACGAAGGTGCATGGGGCGACGGGTGGAGTGGCAGGCGGGGAACGCCAGGCCATTCCTCTATGTTGCCATCCAACCGCACTTAAGACAGCGGCGTCAACAAAATGGTCTGTCAATTCAAGTGAACAGGAATGGAAGGGTGCGCCTTGCTGTCATGGCTGGAATCTGGCGCTGAGGCGCAGAAATAATTGCCCCGGCAGACCAACTTCTGCTGTGAAGTGGGGCGTGCGGACGGACTGCTGCCCTGCCACTCCGCAGGGAAGGCAAACTGGCCGCTCTACGTGCTGGCACCGGACCGGCAGACCGTCACGTTTTGAACCAATGTATTAATGGGAATGTTCAGTCTCGTCACCCGACCGAGGCGCAGACTTGCCTCCAAACAGTTTCAGAAACTCCGCCGCACGCTTTTGCTCTTCTTCGCGGTTCTCGTCGAAAGCCTGTAATTGCTCGGGAGTGAGGTTTTGGCGGATGAGTTCGTCGCGGGCGGCCTTCCGCAGGTCGACTCCGGGGGAGGCCGACATTAGCGCAATTTCCGAATCCAAATCCGGCGGGTTCAGTTCCGACTGCGCCAACGCCTGGAAAATGGCGTCTTTTTGCTCCGCACTCAGGTCCATTGTATCGGTTACTGATTTGAGCGCATCCGTGGCCGCATTCTCTGCGTCTTCGGTCCGCCGTCTCTCTTCCGCCCCGCTGTAATGTGTGTACTGTTCCTCAGTTAGAACCGACCGGAGGGGGTTGTCGGCATCCGTTTCCCTTTTCCTGCGGGGGTCCATCGCTGCGAATACCTCCTTCTGCTCTTTGGTCAACGATTTCGGGTCAGAGAACGCTTTCAGCATTCCGGCAAGACCGTCTGGAAAGCTTTGGTTGAAGCTGTCGGCCAGCCTGGCATGCCGGGACTCCACGGCCTGCTTCAATTGAACTTTCTGGTCGTCCGTCAGATCAGGGATGCTGAGAACCAGACGCTTAAATTCCTTTTCCGCGTTCTTTTTCCCCTCGTCCTGCGCCCATTTCGGGCCTGACATGGCCGAGGCCAGTTGCTCCATAAACGCCGCTTTCTGATCCTTTGCGGGTTTCGCCTCGGCGACTTTCGGAGCCACACCTGCGGGCGGTAAGGCCGGTTTCACCGGCACTGGCGATTTGGACACCGGCTCCACGAACGCTATGCGCGACTTGCGCGTCTGCGCGGCTAACTGCTCCTCCAGATCGGCGTTTTTCTGCCATAGGATGACACTCGGAATGGAAGCGACCACCAAAACGGCAGCGGCTACTTTTATGTGGGAGGCGGTACTCATAAGATTTAGCGTGTGTTTGATCAAAATGGCTGACTTAACCGTCGGGGCGGCCTTAAGTGCCGCTGCCGTCAAAGTAGCGGCAGAGGCCGGGGGCGCGCAGAGTTGCTGTGCTGCCAGTATGGAAGCGAAACCCGAACTCGTTCGCACGCCCCGCTTCTTCAGCATCTCCCGAAGACGTATCACCGCCCGCTGAAGTTTCTTTCTGCAGGCCTCTTCTGACTTACCCAAGGCCCCCGCTATATCGTGGACGCGCTGCTTTTCAAAGAAATGGGAAACCACTATATCCCGGTCGTCGTCGCGCAGACTTGAGAGGGCCTCATCGAGATGGGGACGAATTTCTTCCCACGAGTCGTCGGCGTCAGGTTCCGTTGGGTTCATTTGGCTTCCATATTGGCGCAGGATTGTTCTGTAACGCTTTGCCCGCTTTGCAGCCGCCTTCGATTCGAGGAATGCGGCGTTATACAGCCAGCCTCCAACGTTCCCGTGAGAGAAGGACGCCGCCTTGCGTGCGAGAATTCCAAAAACCGTCTGCGTTACCTCCTCCGCCAGGGCCGAATCTTCAGTGCACCTGAGAGCAACGCCCTGGACCATGGCCGAATGGCGCTGAACGATCACCCGGAACGCTTCCGAGTCTCCGCTTTTCGCGAACTGTATCAGGAAATGGGCGTCGGTTTCCATGGGCGCGGCGATAAGGGATATGACTACTGATCACTGTTTCGCCGGTTTCTGAAGACCCTTTAAGAGGTTCTCAAAGCTCTTCGCCACTTTGCCCTCCTCGACTGTGTGAATGGAAAGTTGTTGTCGCTCCTTCACTAGCTTCTGGAGAAAGGCTTTTATCTCGTTCACCGAGTCCATGAAGGGCGTGCCGGCAATCATGTGATCCCCTTGTGGGTAATCAACGAACCACTTGGGATAGTCCGGTCCCGGGAACTTGCGGGAATAGGCGACAGGACCATATCCAGAGAATTTCCCCTGAACTTCGTCATAAGTGACCACCTGGTCCTTCGCACCGTGGAAGAACATGATTGGGGCTGGTTTGTTTTTGAATGTCAGGGGCGTGTTCGCCTTCAGCCAGAACGCGCCCGCCATGGAAATGACACCGGCGTAGCGAAATCCTTCGGGCAGATGCGCGCGGGCCAGCTCGGTCTCATTCGCAACATTGTATTCTGCAACGAGGGAGTCTGTAGCACCCGAACTGCCGCCCATGAGGACGATCTGATCCTTATCAATGTTCCACTCATCAGCGTGCTTCAGGACGAGCGATGTCGCGTCGAAAATATCCTCTACACCCCATTCAATGGCGCGCAGATACATCTCCGTCCCGTTTTCCTTGGTAAACTCCTTTCTCTCTTTGGCAATCTTGATGCCGAGCCGGTAGTCAATGGCGATCACGGCATAGCCCAACGATGTGAAGGGTTCAAAGCCCGATCTGAGGCCTTTGTCGTTCCGCGCTCCCTTCTCCCAACCCCCGCCGAAGGAAAAGATGATGGCACTTCGCTTGCCTTTCACCTGCACGGTGTTGTCAACGATCAGGTCCAGCTTCAACTCCTGCCCGTCTTTAGTCGCGTAAAGATGTGTTGTCTTCTGCAGTGCCGAACGCCCGGCAGAATCGCTTGGGTCACCCTGCGCAGCAAAGAGCAGGCTCATGAAGACGGCCGCCACGAGGCAGAGTAATCCGCTTGAGTTGGTTATCGGCGAGCAGTTTTTCAGGGGCGGTCGCATGGAGGAATGGATCGTCTGTTGCATCTGGATTCGACTTCCTACGTACTCTCGCCGAGAAAGTGGACAGATTATTTTCGAGCAACCCCCTGGCCGGGACGAAGCGCGGCGCTCTCACCGCGGTTTGCATCGGGTCGGACCGCTCCCGGCCTTGAGTGCGCTGTCATGGCCAAAGTCTCCCTGCCGTTTCCCCGTCCGCCTGGTTCCGGACGCCAGATCGTCTTCGAGCATAAACATGTAGTGGCGAATATTGAGCACACTGGTGCGGTAGCGATGCGTCTCCGCGATGAACATGCGGCCCTTGCCATCGAAGGAGAACGCCACCGGATTCGCCAGGAGCGGCTCCGTGGCCCAGAGGTCCGCTTTGAAGCCCGCAGGAATCTTCGCGCGGCGGAAGCCCTTCTGCGCGGCCGCCGGAGAGTCCGCGGGAGTGGTTTCGCTTTTGCGATCGTACGGCTTGAGCGTGTGAGCGGACTGTTTGTCTTCGGTGACGCCTTCGGCATCCACGGCGCGGGCGGCGGAGACGCTGAACAGAAGCAACGAAGAGAGTAACTGACGGCTGGGAGACATGCCAAAAGCTGAACCTCCGCGCGACTCCCGCCAGCGAAGATTGGGCGCGCCGCTGTTGGGATTCAGTTCCCGGCAGCGTCCCTGCCGGGCATCAGATTTTCCCCCACGGATGGCGCGGGCGGTTGGGATCGTCCTGATATCCGACGAGCCCGTAATCGTTGAAGCGGTAGTCGAACGTGCCGTCGGTGAAGAGATCCACTACGCCATAGCCGGCCTCGAATTCCGGCCGGTACGGCAGCGGACGGCGCCAGTAGTCGGCACAGACGGCGCCTCCGCAGATGTAATCGATTCCCAGATAGCGGCAGTGGTCCACCTGATGATAGTGACCGCTGAGACAGAGTTTGATATTCGGGTGCCGGCGGAAAATGTCATGGATTCTGGCCACGTCCTGATGCACGCAGTCATTGGAGATCACCATGCCGTCCGGATGCTTTTTGGAGAGCGGCTCGAAGAAACAGGCCACGCAAATGATGGGCGCGTGACTCGCCACGATCACCGGCACCCCGGGCGGCGTCCGTTTCAAATCCTCCTCCAGCCACGCCGCCTGGGCGTCATCGAGCAGAATCTGAAATCCGTTCCAGCCGCCGGGCTGCGTATTGTCGAGCACGATGAAGTGCCAGCCTTTGTGATCGAAACTGTAATAGGGGCTGGCGAGGCCGGTCTGCTCCAGGGCGAGGCTCTTGCCAGGAAACTTCGCAGAGGCATCGCCGCGATCCCAGCCGAAGTTGACGTCATGGTTTCCCAGCGTGTAGCGGACGGGGATGGTGCAGTGTTCGCCCATGATTTTGCGCCATGCTTTCCACTGGGCGGCGGCGCTGTCCTTGGCGGCCCAAAAGGCATCGGTGATGATGTCGCCGGTGTGCAGGATGAAATCCGGAGCGTCCTGGAGTGCATGCACGTGCTTCAGGGCTTTGGGATAGCCTTCATCCGTCAGGCTGAAAGGAATGGTGTGCCCCACATGGGTGTCGCCGAAGTGGACGAAACGGAACGACCGCGGCGGCGACGCGGCGGCGGCATGACCGGCGAAAGTAAGATTCGTCAGGGACACGCCGCCCAGAGCGCCGGCGAGGAGTTTGCGTCTGCTGGTGGTGATCATGGGAATCAGCGCCGGTTCATCCATCAACGCCAGCCGTGCCGGCTTTTTTCGGTCAAAGCGAAAACCGTCGCCGTAGCTCGGGCGGTAACGCGAGCGTCATGCGAGCCGGTTCAGGGCATCGCAGTCACTTTCAGGCGGAGGAATCCCGGAGCGTTGCCGGAGATCGGAATCCGGGCGGTAACGGTGCCATCCGGATTCCCCGAAACTTGTGCGTCGGGCACGGCGGTCCATCCGGTTAGATTGGAAGACTGTTCGCAGACGATCGAAGTGTAGATGTTGGTGTCGCAGGCGGGCAACCAGGTGAGGGTCAGGGCCGGATCCGGGACGGCTTCCGCACCGGGCACCGGGACGGCGGGCGGAGAGGAGGACCACGGGTGGTTTCCCGCGAGCGCGAACTCGAGAAGATTGGACAGTCCATCGTTGTCAGGGTCGTCGAGCGGTCCGCGCAGACCGGCGGGGGCACCGCTGGCGGCCATGAATTCGGTGAAGCCGGTGTTTGCCGGAATGCCGAGCACGGAGGTGACGATTTCACGGTCGGTGAGGGGCGTGGAGTCGCCGAAAACGGCGGGCCAGCGGGCGCTGAGGGTTTGCTGCACCAGCTGGGCGACCCGTCCATGCAGGGTGGTGGTGGGGTGGAAGCCGTCATGGGAGAAGACGAACCGGTTGTGCGCGGAGGCCGGGGCGGCGGCGGTGTTGTTGTCCGATGCGTTGTAAAACTGGACGCATCCCAGGTCCGGCGAGCCTTCGATGAGGTCAACCGTCAGGGAAAAGACATCGACCCACGCGCCGCCGAGGGTGTTCTCCGTCCATGTCTGCAACTCCGAATTCAGCGCGGTGAGGGCGGCGGTGATGCGGCCGGTGCGCACGGGGTCGGTGGGCCATGCCTCTTTCACGGAGGGAGCGCAGCCCACGTGAGGGACGGCGATGATGACGATGGGCAGCGCGGGATTGGCGGCGCGAACGAACTGGGCGAGGGCTTTGACGTTGTCGCGGATGCTGTTCATGAGCGGCGCGGGATCGCCGGCGCCGGTGCCGTCGCCTTCATAAATGGTTTGATAGCGGATCATCTGACCGCCGACGCTGGTGGACGCCTCCGTGTTGCCGTACCGCAGGTCATTGCCGCCCAGCCAGATGACGGCGGCGGAGGTCGCGGTGAGCTGGGTAGCGAGGCGGAGGGGAACATCTCTCCAGTCCGATGCGAATCCGAGGAGAGTATTGAGGTCCGGATCCTCCAGTATCTCCGGATTGTCAGAATCGGTGATGATCAGACGAAAGGCGCGGCTGGTGGCGCCGGGGATGGCCCAGTTGAACTGATGGCCGAGCAGCCGCGTGTCGCTCCACATGTCGAAAAAGAGCGTGTTGCGAAACTGGCCGAGATGGAAATGCGCGCTGCGGTGTTCGTGGAGGATTTCCGACCAGTTGCGCGCCGCAGGATGAGTGGCGTCGATGCCATCCACGCCGAAAGTCGGCAGGCCGGGAAAAGTGACCTGATATTCTTTTGTCAGGCTGTCGCCGAGCACCGTGATGTTTCCCGCGCGGGAAGTCAGAACGGCAAGGCAGAGGAGGAGCGGAACGAGCGCGGCGGGGGGAATCATGGCCGGCACTATGGCGGCCCGGGCCGCAATTTCAATCCACGGTCGCTTTTCCTGGATTGGGGTTGAGCAGAGAGCTGTTGCCGGCGTTGGGAACGGGAGCGGCGGGGATGAGCGGGGGGCCCGTGGAATCCGGCGGAATCAGTGCGACCGGGCCGGCGGTGCCTTCGCCCGGGGCCACGCGCAGTCCGGTTATGGAATTGTAAGGGTCTTCGCCCACGACGACCGGGGCGCTGAGGGCGAGCGGGCGGCCATCCAGTCCGGGATCGGCATTGCCGGTGCTGAGCGCGAGCGGATTGACCGGTGCCGTGACCGAGGCCGCCATCTCGTGCTGGTTGTGAATGGTGCAACGCACCTCCCACTTGGAAGTGGGCCGGATGTACTCCATGTAGGAGCACTTGATGAGTTTCTGGCGCGTCGGGTCCGCCGGGTCCGGGCCGGGTTCGAGACAGGCGTCGGTGGCGAGTTCCCCGCTTTCGGCACAAAGCTCCACCAGTTGAATCCCTTCCGGCTCGTCCAGAGCGTCCGGCGCTTGCTTCGCTGCGGAGGCGATCATGACGTCCACCCAGACGGGCAGCGCCGTGTGGCGGCTGAAGGCGTCAGGGTAAACGGTGTCCCGTTTGTCGAGCCCCACCCACACCGCACAGGTGACGTCTTTGCTGTAGCCGGCGAACCAGAGGTCCGTGCTGTTGAGGTGAGTTCCGGTCTTGCCCGCGACGTGCAGGTCTTTCATGGCGGGGCCGTAGCTTTGATAGTTGGAGGCGGTGCCGAGATCGGAGAAAACGGCGTCCTCAAGGCAGCTGTGCGTCATCCACGCTGCAATGGGGTCGGTGACGCGTGCCATTTTGTGCTCCGCGGGCCGTTCATAAACTGCGGTGCCGTCCGCTTTCTCAATGCGGGTCACGAACCAAATGCTCTCCGGTTTCGCGCCGCCGTTGGGAAATGTGGTGTAGGCGAGGGTCAGATCCCGCAGGCTCACTTCGGGCCGGCCGAGCAGTGTGGAGGGATCGCCGGGCATTTCACCGAGCCCGGCGCGCCGGGCGATATCGGTCACCTTGTCCACGCCGATTTCGAGGCCGAGGCGTGCGGCGCAGTTGTTCTTGCCCTGAATGAAGGCGCTGCGCAGGGAGGTCGTGCCCTCGTGCTCCCCTTCGGTGACTTCCATGCCCCATTCGCCGAGCGTGCCGGTCACCGCGCCCATCATCACCTTGGTGTTGTCCATGCGCTGGTCGGTGATGCGGCTCCCGGGAAAATGGGTGCCTTCGAAGGCGGCGGTGTAAACGAAAGGCACGAACACGGTGCCCGCCGGACGTTTTGACAGGAGCACGCGGTTGAACTGCGACTGACCGTAGTCCCGGCCGCCGCACATGGCCAGGACGCCGCCGGTGCGGTTGTCCACCGCCAGCACGGCACCCTGGAGATAGGCGGGCACGGGCTTGTCCTTCGGTTCCGGTCCGGTGCCGTTCTGGAACGCCTGCATCTGCGCAGCATACTCTGCGAGCTTTGGGGTGAACTCACTCATCTTTTCACGCCCGGGGTAGCCCTGACTGTTTTCGATTTCTGTCAGGCGCTGCGCCAGACTCTGCTCCGCCGCCAGTTGCAGCCCGCGGTCCAGCGTGGTGAAAATCTTGAAGCCCTTGCCCGTGATGCCTTCAATGCCCAGACCCGCGAGAATGGCGTCCACCTCCTCCTCCACTTCCCGCTGCGCGTAACCGGTGGAGCGGGTGTTGTCCGACAGCTTCAGTGCGATGGGTTCACTCTTGAGTTTCTCCGCATCGTCTTCGCTCAGTTTCTTCTCGCTCACCATGCGGTCGAAGACCTTGTTTCGCTCCCGCGTGGAGGCTTTCAGATCGCGGATGGGATTGAAGAAAGTGGGCGACTTGATCAGCCCCACGAGCACAGCGGACTCGGACTTTGTCAGGTCCCGGGCGGGCTTGCTGAAATAGCCCTGCGCCGCGGCCTCGATGCCGTAGAATCCCTTGCCGAGCGGGATGCGGTTCAGGTAGTGCTCGAGGATCTGGCTCTTGGTGTAGTGCTTTTCGATCCGGCGGGCGAGATACATTTCGAGGATCTTGCGCTCCCGGGTTTTTTCGGTCAGGCCGTAGGTGTTGCGCGCCAGCTGCTGCGTGATGGTGCTGGCCCCCTGCCGCGTCTCTCCGGCGAAGAAGTTGGTCTTGGCCGCGCGCACGATGCCCCAGTAATCGACGCCGTCGTGCTCCCAGAACCGCTGGTCCTCGGTGGCGATGAGGGCGTCGATCAAATGCTCCGGCATGTCGCTGAAGGGGATGATGACGCGGTTCTCGCTGGCGAGGCGTCCGATTTCCTCACGGTTGCGGTCGTAGATCGTGCTGTTCTGTTCGAGCTGCGCCACCAGCTTCATGTCGAAGGTCTCCGCCTTTTCCTCGAACGGCTTCAGATAGGCCTGGAGCCCCAGCCAGCCTCCAAGGCCGGTCAGGAGGAGCAGGATCAGCAGCACGTGCACCCAGCGCCGCCGGTACAAGGGCTTCTTGCGCCGCTTCCCCTTCTTCGGGTCCAGCTCTTCTGGTTTGATCTTGATGAGTTCGCCAATCATGGGCGGATGGAATGATGCCGGAGATGGCAGCGCCGCGGAATGCTGGTTTTCTCGCCTCTGCCCGGAAAAATGCAAGGCGCGGCGCGATGCTAATGAAGGAAGTGACGGAAGCCGGTGAAGACCATGGCCATGCCCCGTTCGTTGGCGGCGGCGATGACCTCTTCATCCCGGACGCTGCCGCCGGGCTGAATGGCCGCGGTGGCGCCGGCCTCGGCGGCGGAGATCAGGCCGTCGGCAAACGGGAACATGGCATCGCTGGCCACGACGCTGCCGTCGAGGGAAAGCCCGGCCTCTTTCGCTTTCCAGACGGCGATGCGCGCGCTGTCCACGCGGCTCATCTGGCCGGCGCCGATGCCGAGGGTGCGGTCGTGGCCGGCAAAGACGATGGCGTTGCTCTTCACATGCTTCACCACACGCCACGCGAAACGCATGCCCTCCAGTTCCTCCTTGCTCGGCACGCGCTGGGTCCTCACTTTCTCCTCCAGATTCGTCAGGCCCTGCGCGCGCACGTCACGATCCATCACCAGCAGCCCGCCGGGCGTGCTGCGGACCACCGGGTTCTTCTCCATCCAGGCAGCGTAGGCGGTCATATTCGCCTCGATGAGGCGGAGGTTCTTTTTCTTCTGCAGAATGGTGCGCGCCCCGGCCTCGAAACCGGGCGCGATGATGACGTCGGTGAAGATTTCACTGATGACGCGGGCGAGGCGTTCCGTGAGGGGGCGGTTGGTGACGATCACACCGCCGAAGGGTGCCTGCTTGTCGGTCTCGAACGCCTTGTCCCACGCCGCGCGGAGGTCTTCGTCGTCGCAGCCGACGCCGCAGGGATTGGTGTGCTTGAGAATGGCGACGGTGGGGCGCTTGAACTCCAGCACGAGTTCCGTGGCGGCTTCCACATCGAGGATGTTGGTGTAGCTGAGGTCCTTGCCCTGGAGCTTCTCGAACAGATCGTTGAAGGAGCCGTAGAGGTTGGCCTTCTGGTGCGGGTTTTCGCCGTAACGCAGGCTTTGGCAAAGCGGCACGGTCACGCTGAAGCAGCCCTCTGTCTGCTGCTCACGGTTGAGGAAGTTCGCGATGGCGCGGTCGTAGGCGGCGGTGCGCTGGTACACTTTGATGGCAAGCCGCTCGCGGGTTTTCAGCGTCGTGGCGCCGTCGTTCTCCTTCATCTCCTCCAGCACGGCGGCGTAGTCCGCCGGATCCGTGATGACCGTGACGCTCCGGTAGTTTTTGGAAGCGCCGCGCAGCATCGCCGGGCCGCCGATGTCGATGTTCTCGATCGCCTCCTCCAGCGTCACGCCCTCCTTCTCGATCGTTTTCTCAAAAGGATAAAGATTGACCGCGAGGAGGTCGATCGGCGGCACTTCCAGCTCCTTCGCCCGGGAGACGTGCTCCGCATTCTCCCGCTGATAAAGGAATCCTCCGTGCACCTTCGGGTGCAGCGTCTTGACGCGTCCGTCGAAGCATTCCGGATAGCCGGTGTAGTCCGCCACCTCCACCACGGGCAGGCCGAGATCGCGGAGGAATTTCGCGCTGCCGCCGGTGGAGACGAGTTCGACTCCGAGGGCGTGCAGTCCGCGGGCGAATTCCTCCAGGCCCGATTTGTCGGACACGGAGATGAGGGCACGGGTGATTTTCATGCGTGGGGAAAAAGGAGGGGCGAGCTTTCAGACCGGCCCCCGGGGGCGCAAGGGGGGAAAGAAGCAGGCTTTGGACCATTGCTTTGCCCTGGCCGGCCGCGGCGGAGCGGCTACGCCCGCCGGCATGTTGAAAGTGTACCACTACGCCAAATGCTCCACGTGCCGGAATGCGCTGAAATGGCTGCGGCTGCAGGGAGTGAACTTCTCGGAACACGCCATCCGGGAGACGCCGCCCTCCGCCGGGGAACTGCAAGCCATGCTGGAATCGCACGGCGGGAACATCCGCCGCCTCTTCAACACTTCCGGCATGGACTACCGTGCGCTGGGGCTGGCTGAGAAACTGCCGGCCATGAGCACCGCGGACGCGCTGGCCCTGCTGCGCACCAATGGCATGCTCGTGAAGCGCCCCTTCGCGATTGATGTGAGCGCAGGTGTCTTCCTCACCGGATTCCGCCAGCCGGAGTGGGAAAAGGCACTCGCCTGAGTCCATCGTGGCACGCCCCGGTTGTCCGCGCGGGGCTGTCGTTCCAGAAGAGACTTTCCCGCACCATGTCCGCCGCCCCGACCTCCCTCCCTCTCACCCCGGCGCTGAAGTCGCTCTTTCAGCGCCTGCTGGCCGGGCTGGACGTGGAAACGAAGCGCTGTGCGACCGAAATCCTCAAGTCAGGCGGGGTCTTGGACCTCCAGTGGGCGAGCACGAACCGCCTCATCAGCGCCACAGTGAAAGACGGCGCTGAGTTTCACACCCTTCTGATCCCCGGCATGGACCGCATCGACGTCATCTGCCCGTGCGATGCGGCCACGAGTCCGTGCCCTCATGCCGCCGCGGTGCTGCTGGCGGCACTCGGTCCCCCGGCGGCACCGGCGGCACCCGAAGGCCCCGCCCTGCTCGACCTATTGATCAAGAAGGGCGCCAAGAACCTGACAAAATCCGCCCGGCGCTGCATCGACGGCGTGCAGGACTGGTGGAGCCGGAGGCTGAGACTGGTGGAGTCATGGAAGTTCGGCCCGGTCTGCGGGATATCGAGTTACCACGATTACGGCTATCAGCCCGTCTCACTCTATCCCGAGGACCTGCCGCCCGGCGATGTGTGGGAATTTCTCACCGGCATCCTTGTGGTGCTCCGGCGCCGCAAGGCCGTGCCGCCCCGGCCGCTCGCGGAACTGGTGGGCACAGAGGCCATTCTCGCGATGGATGAAAAGTGGCAGCGTCACGCAGAGGTGGAGAAGTGGCGGCGCGCCCTGCGCGAATGGCCGGAGGACTCGCCCGCGGCAGAGGATGCCGCCCCGGAACTTCGTCTCGTGCTGCGCCGCCACGGGGCGGAAGTGCAATTGCGCAGGGCTCAGGATGCGGAGTTCATCAAAGCCACCCAGAAGGCGCTCAAACCACTCGCGTCGCGGCATTATGATTACGACGAAACGCGTCCGGAACTCAGCGCAGGCTCGGCGATCGTACTCAGTGCCGCCAGCAGGGACTATGGCGCCGCGACGCCCGAACTCGAACCTTTCAGCCCGGCGCTCACGGTCAGCCTGACACGGCTGCTTTCCAGTCAGGAACTTTTCCGGAACCATGTCGTTAGCGACGACGGCGAACCGCTGCTGCAGCCGGAGGAACCTCTGCGCTGGGAACTCGGAGAGCCGGCGGGGGATGGCGGGGAGTATCAGCTCCGGCTGCTGGATGCCGCCGGCGAGCCGCCCGCGCCTCCTTTGGCGGTGTTGCCGGGCACGCCTTTGCGTTACGTGACGCCGCAGGCGGTCTATGCCCTGCCGGCGTGGCCGTTCGGAAATTCTCAGCCCCAACTGCCGGCGAAAATCCCCTCCGCCGCTCTTGAGACCTCGGAAGGCGTGCGCGCGCTCGGCCGGCTCGGCCTGCCGGTGCCGCGGCGGCTGGAAGGCAAAGTGAAGCGCGTGGAAACCAAAGTCACCGTCTTCTGCCGGGTGCAGCGCTATACAAACAGCGTCAGCGATTACTTCAATCTCCGCGCCACGGCTGCCGCCAAAGAGTCCGGCGAGCCTGACAAAATCTGGAACGGCTCGGCATGGCAAACCCCGGCGCGCCCATCGCCGCGTCCTGTCAGGGACGCCGACCTCGTGCAGGTGGACGCCTCGGCCACACTCGCCGCCGCGCCGTGGCTGCGGCAACTCCCGCTCCGTCCCGCTTACCTCCACGGGGACCACTGGATGGAGCAGCGCATTCAGTCGAAGGACTGGCCGGAGCAGTTCCTCGCATGGCTCGACGCGCAGCCGGAGGGAATCACCGTCGAACTCGATTCCGAACTCGCCGGCCTGCGCCACGGCACCGTGGCCGGCAGTGTGCGGCTCGACGTCGAGGAAAGCCCCTCCGGCATCGACTGGTTCGATCTCAAAGTCGCCCTCGACATTACCGACACCTCCCTGACACCGGACGAGGTCGCCCTGCTTCTCAAAAGCACCGGCCGCTGGGTGCGCCTGGAGGGCAAAGGCTGGCGCCGGCTCCAGTTCAACCTCACGCCGGAGCAGGAGGAGCAGCTCGCCGACCTCGGGCTCTCGCCCGCGCAGCTGCAGGGCGAAAAACAGCGCCTGCATGCGCTGCAACTCGCCGGACTGACAAAGAAAGACTCCAGCCTGCTGCCCGTAGAGCGCGCCTTCAAGCTGCAGAAACGACTGGAGGAAATCGAAACCCGCGTCGCTCCTCCCCTGCCCCGCGGCGTGAAGGCGGAGCTGCGTCCCTATCAGAAAGCGGGCTTCCACTTTCTCGCTTATCTGAGCACGAACGGATTCGGCGGCGTGCTCGCCGACGACATGGGCCTGGGAAAAACCCTCCAGGCCCTGACATGGATTGCGTGGTTGAACACGGCGCAGAAAGTCACCGGTCCGGTGCTCGTCGTGTGCCCCAAGAGTGTGCAGGAAAACTGGCGCGCCGAAGCCCGCCGTTTCTATCCGAAACTGCCCGTCACCGTCTGGGACCGCGGGCGCGCCGGCGCAGAGGGACTCGACGGCGACTTCCGGCTCGTCGTCATTCACTACCAGCAAATGCGCCAGCACGCGGAGCTGCTGCAGGAGGTCCACTGGGGCGCCATCATTCTCGACGAAGCCCAGGCCATCAAAAACCCCGCGTCGCAAAACTCCGTCACCGCCCGCGCCCTGACAGCGAAGCACCGCCTCGCCCTCACCGGCACGCCGATTGAAAACCGCCTGCTCGACCTCTGGAGCATCTTCGCCTTCGCCATGCCCGGTGTGCTGGGAAACAAAGCCAGCTTCACTAAGCACTTCGACGCCAAGGACGATCCGCTCGCCCGCCGCCGCCTCGCCGCGCGCACCCGGCCCTTCCTCCTCCGCCGCAACAAAAAGGAAGTCGCCGCCGACCTGCCCGACCGCATCGAGGAGGACCTCGTCGTCGAACTCGACGGCCCGCAGCACACGCTCTATCAGGCGGAGTTGAAACGCGCCCGCGCCCAGCTGCTCAAAGTCGCCACCGACCGCCAGCTCGACAAGCTGCGCTTCAACATCCTCACCAGTCTGCTGCGCCTGCGCCAGATCTGCTGCCACCCGCGCCTGCTCGGCGGCGATGAAAGCGAGAGCGCCAAAGTCGCCGCGCTCATGGAGCACCTCGAGCCGCTCATGGAGGAGGGACAGAAGGTGCTCGTCTTTTCCCAGTTCGTCACCATGCTCGACATCATCGCGGACGAAATCAACGCGCGCGGCTGGACACTTTTCAAGCTCACCGGGGATACCGAAGACCGCGGCGCGCTCGTGGACCGTTTTCAGAATCACAACGGCCCCGCCGTTTTCCTCATCAGCCTCAAAGCCGGCGGCTTCGGCCTCAACCTCACCGCCGCGAGCTATGTCGTCCTCTTCGATCCCTGGTGGAATCCGGCGGTGGAGGCGCAGGCCATCGACCGCACCCACCGCATCGGCCAAAAGCAAACCGTCTTCGCCTATCGTTTGATTGTAAAAGACACCATCGAGGAGAAAATCCGGCAGCTGCAGAAAAAGAAAGGCGCCCTCGCGCAGGATGTGCTCGGCGAGGAGAGCTTCGCGCAGGCGCTCACCCTGTCCGATCTTCAGTTTCTCCTCGGAGACCCCTGAGCCCGTACACTGCGCAGGGCACTCCTCTGGGGAGTGCCCTGCGGGGGACCGCCGGGACAGGCGCGTTAGGGGAGCCGCCCCGGGGAGCAGTTAGCGGCGCCAGTGAAAGTGCACACCGCCGCCGCTGAAGCCGCCATAGTAACGGCTGCCGCGGTTGTAGTAGCCGTGTCCGGCGTGCCCGTGGCAGGGCGGCACGCGGCGCACCACCACCCAGCGGTAGATCGGGCATCCGTGGTAATCGCGGCCCACGCAGCGGTATTCGGAATATACGGTGTAACCGCAGCGGTCCACATAGCTGCGGCAGCGGCCGCCGGCTTCTGCGGTAGTGGGAGTGAGCAGGCCAAGTCCGAGAACGGTGGCGAGGAGGGCGGTGATCTTTTTCATGGCAGGATGGTGAGTTGGGGTTGTTCACTTTGGATTCCGTCGGTGGCCGGCATTTGCATCGCCGGCCATTCGGCTCCGGCATCGAAGACGGAGGACATCCCGCACTATTCAGCCGCAGGGAAACTTTTTTCTCCCGCGCCCGTTTCCCGCCGCAGCCCCCGGCATCTTCAGTTTGCCGGCCGCGGCAATGCGCGTAGCATCCGCCCATGCCACGGAAACAAAAATCGGCCCTGCTCCACAAACCCGCGCCTACCGCCGCAACGGCATCCAGGAATATATCGTCTGGCTCACCACGGAAAAACGCATCCGCTGGTTCCACCTGACAGATCAGGAATACGTCGAGCAAAAAGAACACACCGGCCGCCTCAGCAGCAAAGTCTTCCCCGGCCTCGTGCTCGACGTAAAAGCCCTGCTCAGGGGTGACAAAGCGAAAGTCCTCGCGGCGCGGCGCCGGGCTCAGTGACTTTGCTTGTCAGAAGATTGCCGTTAGCACGGACCAGATGTTCTGTAGCGCCACTGTCACGAGCAGGATGAAGCCGGCGTAGTAAAGCCAGGTCGCAGCTGTTCTATATCCGGGCCTTGTGTGATCGGCGAATGTACTGAGCGTAATAAAGTAATTCGGCAGTTCATCGTGATTGTAGCCGTCGTAACCCTCCTTGCCTGAGAGCAGGCTGCGCAGGTTCACCATGTCACTGGCGTCTTCAGTCTTGATGGCTTCAAGAGCAGGTTTAAGCCGTTGCAATTCCATTGCCAGCCGCAGGCGTGAGAACCCCGCAGCGATGAAATCAGAGGGTTTGGTATAGTTTTTGATGATCCAGGGGCACCGGATGTCGTAGATGAAGTTGGCCCCTGAGAAACCTACCGCAGCGAAAAAGAAGCATTGCCATGAGAAGGGCAGCGCCACATGCAGTTCCAATCCCCACAAGACAACAGTTTTGCCGGCGAGGGGTGCCAGCATTTTCGCGACGATAGGGACGAACAGGAACCAGAAATAGGCTGAGCGAATCGCCCGGCTGCCGCCGAATGCCTTCAAGCCTTCCCACGTCCGCGGCGTGCGGAGAAAGTCAGAGAATGCGGAGTGTTTCCCGGGTTCCATCAGGGTTCTCCATCAAGAGCCGTCCACCTTGCTTTTGATACTCCATGCAGAAGTCGAACAGGGCTAGGGAGCGGCGGAGTACCTCAGAAAGGGAGGCGGCTTGAGTTTGAGTAACGAGTGTATCAAGCTGCTTCTTGAGGCTCTCGGGGAGTTCAAGATTCAGGCGGACTTTGCGCGCAGGAGCGCTGGCGGCGGTGCGCCGCGGGGGAGTGATTGTTGCAGTTGGCATGGTGTAGGCAGGACCAGTCTGCCGACGGGGAAAGGAGTTCTACGAAGGATCCCTGCGACGGGGCCTTCGGAGTTTTGAGCGGGGAGTTGGTTTAAGCGGTGGTGCCGACTGTGTTTTGGTGGTGGCATCCAGAGCTTCGTATTGCGCGCGGATTTCAAGCTGGCGTCGCGCCCATTGGCTGAGGACCTTTAGAGCTGGGTCGTGGGGCATTGTTGGGTTGAGGTAAGTTGGTGGAGCGGGTGAGGATGGTTTTCATAGTGCTGCTTCTTATTGAGTTGAGTTGCCGCTGAGTGAAACGGCTGCGTGGATTATGCACACTTTATACACATATCCAAGTTTTTCTTTTCTCCATTTTCAGCGCCTCCTTCGCTTGGCCGAACTCATTTATAGCTCCGCGTCGAGAAGTGAACCTCCTCGTAATTGAGCCATTCCTTGTGCAGCGCGGGCGCGGCGAGGTCGCCGGTGTATTCCCAGGCGGCGGCGTAGGAGAAGTTGTCGTCGTCGCGTTTGGCTTCGCCCTGTTCCTCGTATTCCACGCGGAAGTGACCGCCGCAGCTTTCCTCGCGGTGGAGGGCGTCGCGGCAGAGGAGTTCGCCGAATTCGAGGAAGTCGGCGACGCGGCCGGCCATTTCGAGTTCCTGATTGAAGCTCTCACCGCTGCCGGGGACGCGGACGTTCGTCCAGAATTCCTCGCGGAGCTGGGGGATGCGCTGCAGGGCTTCGGTGAGGCCCTCTTTGCTGCGGGCCATGCCGCATTTGTCCCAGACGAGCAGGCCGAGCTCGCGGTGGAGGCTGGCGACGCTGCGCTTGCCTTTGATGGCCAGCAACTGGCCGGTGCGCGCGAGGATGTCGGCTTCCACGGCTTTGAATTCGGGGGCGTCGCTTTTCACGCTGCCGGGTTTTTGGTCGGCGAGGTAGTTGGGCAGGGTGGCGGGGATGACGAAGTAGCCGTCGGCGAGTCCCTGCATGAGCGCGCTGGCGCCGAGGCGGTTTGCGCCGTGGTCGGAGAAGTTGGCCTCGCCGAGCACGTGGAGCCCGGGGATGTTGCTCATGAGATTGTAGTCCACCCACAGGCCGCCCATGGTGTAGTGGACGGCGGGATAGATGCGCATCGGGACGTGATAGGCGTTTTCCCCGGTGATCTGTTCATACATCTGGAAGAGGTTGCCGTAGCGCTCGCGGACGGCGGCCTCGCTGTCGCGTTTGATGGCGTCGCTGAAGTCGAGATAGACGCCAAGCCCACCAGGGCCGACGCCGCGGCCGTCGTCGCACTGCTCCTTGGCGGCGCGGCTGGCGATGTCCCGCGGGGCGAGGTTGCCAAACCCGGGATACTTGCGCTCCAGGTAGTAATCGCGGTCGTCCTCGGCGATCTGTGAGGGGGCTTTGCCGCAGTCCTCTTTGCGCTTCGGCACCCAGCAGCGCCCGTCATTGCGCAGGGACTCTGACATGAGCGTGAGCTTGCTCTGATAGCTGCCGCTGACGGGAATGCACGTGGGGTGAATCTGCGTGTAGCAGGGATTGGCGAAATACGCGCCGCGCTTATGCGCGCGCCACGTGGCGGTGACGTTGCAGCCTTTGGCGTTCGTCGAAAGATAAAACACATTGCCATAGCCGCCAGTGCAGAGGAGGACGGCGTCGCCGGCATGGCTGGAGATTTCGCCGGTGACCATGTCGCGCACGACGATGCCTTTGGCATGGCCGTTCACGACGACGAGGTCGAGCATCTCCGTGCGGGGATACATGGTGACGCGCTTGCTGGCGATTTCTTTGCTGAGCGCCGAGTAAGCGCCCAGCAGAAGCTGCTGCCCGGTCTGCCCCGCGGCGTAAAACGTGCGGCTAACCTGCGTGCCGCCAAAGCTGCGGTTCGCAAGGAGTCCGCCGTATTCCCGCGCGAACGGCACGCCCTGCGCGACGCATTGATCGATGATGGCCGTGCTGACTTCGGCGAGGCGGTGGACGTTGCTTTCCCGCGCGCGGAAGTCGCCGCCCTTGATGGTGTCGTAAAAGAGGCGCTGCACGCTGTCGCCGTCATTGTGATAGTTCTTGCAGGCATTGATGCCGCCCTGCGCCGCGATGCTGTGGGCGCGGCGGGCGCTGTCCTGATAGCAAAAGCACTTCACCTTGTAGCCCTGCTCCGACAATGTGGCCGCCGCCGCCGCTCCGGCGAGTCCGCTGCCGACGACGATGATGGTATATTTGCGCCGGTTGGCGGGGTTGATGAGCTTCGAGTTCGCCTTGTGGCGCTCCCATTTGGTGGCGAGCGGCCCGGACGGCGCGTTTTCCGGCGGCGTGTCGCTGACGCGGTTGGGATTCACAGAGGCGTGAGAGGAATCGGCGGCGGAGATCATGGATTTGAAGCAGTGGTGGAAGAAACCTGCGCCCGGTGCAAGGGGGAGCGCGGCGGGGACTAGGGAACCCACAAGCGCAGATCAGAACTCCGCGGCCGGTTTCACCGTGTTGTTTCCCGGGCGTGTCCGGGCCTTGTGCCGCAGGAGTACAAACATAACTGCAATACCGCCAAAAGAGCCGCCGCCCTTCATGGCGGGCACCAGGAAATCCTGCCAGGCATCGAGCTTCGCCCGGCGCTGCTCCGGCTCACCCGGTGGCTGAGTAATCTCAAATCGAGGCGCGTCGAGCCCATGCCGGCTCCTGTCCCGCATCAGGGCGGCGTGCGCACTTTCCACCTTTGTCGCCTCTTGCTTCCACGCGGCATGGGCGGCGGCCAGGTCTGCGTCTTTCGCCATGGCGGCCTTTGCCTCCGCGGTCAGTTGCTTCTCCCATGGCTGGCAGCCAAGCTTCCGGGTCAGGGTAAGAGTCGCGAGCTCAAGAAGATGAGTCATTTCAACCAGCTTGCGCTGCTGTGATGCCAGGGATTCTTCTCCCCGCTGATTCCTCGTTTCCGTGAGACATCCAAAGAAGGCGGCGATGCCCTGGCTGCAGTCACTCCTGACACTGCAAGTCAGGTGGACCGTCACGAGAAGTGACGAACGATCCAGCACAGCCGAAACTTCGACCTGCCGCCCGCTACGCCAATCCGAACCCCACTCCGTGAGCGCGACGGCATCCTTGAGGGCCTCCTCCTGTTCATGAAACCACGCGTCAGACGAAGCATGGTCCTTCTCCTCATCTGACAGGAGAAGTCGCGCGGCGGCGGTTGTTTCAAATAGCGGCTCCCTGGCGAGGTGGATAAACCCGCCGATCCCGGCACCAAGCGCAGCGCCAAACACCGTGAAGTAAAGCACCAGCATGACGTTCTTCCGGGTGAACAGCGGCACACAGGGTGTATCATCGTGCGGCGCGGTCCAGATGTCGTTGGTCATACAGGCACATGCAGACAGCATAAGGCCACGCAATCAGGGATCAGCTATTACCGGGCCAACATCCGCGATGCGCGCTTTCGTTGAAATTGCTGTTCACACTACCGCAAACTGCGCCGCAGCCATACGCAGATTCTCAGATGACGGCGCACACGGGAGACGCTTTGGTCGCACCTGCCATGCAAACTGATTCCCTCACCCGCCGTCACTTCATCACCTCCGCCGCTGCCGCCGCTACGGCTGTCGCTGCCAATGCCCAGGCCCCCGCCGCCCCGGCTGCGCCTGCCGGTCCCTTCACGCTCGATCCCCTGCCCTACGCGCTGGATGCGCTGGAGCCGCACGTGGACGCGATGACCATGGGCATTCACCACGGCAAGCATCATAAGGCGTATGTGGACAATCTGAACAAGGCCCTCGCCCCTCACGCGGACCTGCAAAAGCTGCCGCTGGAGAAGCTGATCGGAGATGTCACCTTCCTGCCCGAGGACATCCGCAAGGCGGTGCAGAACAATGGCGGCGGGCACTGGAACCACTCGTTTTTCTGGAAACTGATGGGCAAGCCGGGCACGGACGGCGTGGGCGGCGAGGTGCCCGATTCCCCGCTGGGCCGGGCCATCGGCGAGGCGTTTGGAGGATTCGACAAATTCAAAGAGAAGTTCGCGGAAGCGGCGATGAAGCGGTTTGGCAGCGGCTGGGCGTGGCTCATTGTGAGGCTGTCGGATGCTAAGCTCGCCATCGTGAGCACTGCCAACCAGGACAATCCGCTCATGCAGGCGGTGGTGCCCAACGGCGAGCGCGGCATTCCCATTCTCGGACTCGATGTCTGGGAGCACGCCTACTATCTGAAGTATCAGAACAAGCGCGCCGACTACGTCACGGCGTGGTGGAACGTGGTAAACTGGAATACCGCCCTCGCGACCTACGCCGCCGCGGTGAAGCCGGCGCCCGCGCCCGCAAGGCCTCCGCGCAAGTAGATCGCGGCGGACGCGGCGCGTTGCTGCTTCAGGCTGGCGGGCTTGTGCTGCGGTATTCCATTCAGCTTCGCGGGCATGCACCAGGCAGGTGCAAACTCCGCGGCGCGCATTTGCGCGAACAATTTCACCTGGCCGCGCCGTAAGGGCTCGCTACACACCCACCCGCCATGAACACCCGCACTCTTCTTCCCGCCGCTCTCGTCATTTCCTCACTCTGCGCCGCCGCCGGCGAGGTGAAATGGAAGACGATCCCGCTCATCAGTGAATTTCACGCCGAAGGCGCCGCCACCGGCGACTTCAACAAGGACGGGAAGAACGACATCGTTTATGGTCCCTACTGGTGGGAAGGGCCGGAGTTCCAGAAGCGTCACCAAATCTACGACGGCAAACCCTACGATCCCCGCGGCTACAGCAAGAACTTCTTCGCCTACACGCCCGACCTGAACAAAGACGGCTGGGCGGATGTGCTGGTGCTCGGATTTCCCGGCGAGGAGAGCTACTGGTTCGCCAATCCTCAGGGCAAAGAGGGCAACTGGACGAAGCACTCGATCTTCAAGGTCACTGACAACGAGTCGCCGCACTGGGCCGATGTGACCGGCGACGGGAAGCCGGAGATCGTGTGCAGCACCGGCGGGCATTTCGGCTATGCGTCGCCCGGCGACGATCCGACGAAGGAGTGGGCCTTCACCAAAATCTCCCCGAACGTGGGCGTGCAGCGGTTCACCCACGGCCTCGGCATCGGTGATGTGAACGGCGACAAGCGGCTCGACATTCTGGAAATGACCGGCTGGTGGGAACAGCCCGCGGACACGCGCTCCGCGCCGGAGTGGAAGAAGCACGACTTCAAATTCACCGACCGCGGCGGCGCGCAGATGTTCACGCAGGACTTCGACGGCGACGGCGACAACGACGTCCTGACTTCTCTGGCGGCCCACGGCTACGGCCTCGCGTGGTTCGAGCAGAAGGACGGCACGTTCATCAAGCACGACATCATGCCCGCCGATGCCAAGGACGGCCCGCGCTACAGCGAACTGCACGCCGTGGACGTGGCCGACTTCAACGGCGACGGCGTGAAGGATTTCGTGACCGGCAAACGCTGGTGGTCCCACGCGCCGCGCGCCGACGGCACCGGCGGCGAACCCGGCACCAACGACGGCGCGGTTCTTTACTGGTACGAAGTGAAGCCCGGCAAAGAGAGCGGCAAATGCGAGTTCATCCCCCACCTCATCCACGGCGACAGCGGCGTCGGCACCCAGGTAACGGCGGTGGACGTGGACGGAAACGGCGTGCCGGATGTGGTGGTGGGGAACAAGAAGGGAGCGTTTGTGAGTTTGGGGACTCGATGAGTCGGGGTTCGGAGAGAACATCGAACACTGAACATCCAACATCGAAAGTTTGAACGGCTTGGCTGTTGGGTCGAACATGCACCGGCATGAGCGAAGAGAAGTTTGATTTGGAGGAGCGGCTGCTCGATTTCTCAGTCAGCATTATCCAGTTGGTGGATGAACTGCCGGACAGCCGTGCTGGCCGCCATGTGGCCGGGCAGTTGCTTCGATCCGGCACTTCGCCGCTGCCCAATCACGGAGAAGCGCAGGCCGCGGAGTCGCGGGACGACTTTATCCACAAGCTCAAACTTTGCCTGAAGGAACTGCGCGAGTCGTGGCGCTTGATGCGCCTCGCAAAGAAGGCCAGACTCGCTGAGGGGGAGAGCATCGACCCTTTGCTCAAGGAAACCGACGAACTCATCCGCATCTTCGTGACCAGCATCAAGACCGCCAGCACCCGACCTCGCGACTGAATTCACTGCCCACGCCACTTCAAACATTGGATGTTCGATGTTCGATGTTCGATGTTCGATGTTCGATGTTCGATGTTCGATGTTCGATGTT
>CAZFZN010000016.1:0-97586 GCA_964523105.1 uncultured Akkermansia sp. | reverse complement strand
ATGTTCGATGTTCGATGTTCGATGTTCGATGTTCGATGTTCGATGTTCGATGTTCTCTCCTCCCGCCATGCTTCGTCCTTTCCTCCTTCTCCTGATGCTCGCCGCCACTCTCCACTCAGCCGAGCTTTCCCTCACCCCGTCGCAGGCCTCGCACTTCGCCGCACTGGCGCTCAAGGGCATCGGCAAGGAGTATCCTCACAAACTTGACCACATCATCAAAGACGCCGCGGATGTGAAGACTCCGCAGACGCTGCATCCGGCGTTCTACGGCTGCTTCGACTGGCACTCCTCGGTGCATGGACACTGGATGCTGGTGCGTCTGCTCAAGCTGCATCCGAATCTGCCGGAGGCGGCAGCGATCCGCACGGCACTGCGCACGAATCTGACGAAGGAAAACCTCGCTGCGGAGACGGAATACGTGAAGCAGCCTGGCCGCGGCAGTTTCGAGCGCACCTACGGCTGGACGTGGCTGCTGAAACTGGCGGAGGAACTGCACGGCTGGGACGATGCCGACGGCAAAGCATGGTCGGAGAATCTCGCGCCGCTGGCTGCGGCGTTCGAGCAACGTTATCTGGAGTTCCTGCCGAAGCAGACCTATCCGATCCGCACCGGGGTCCATCCCAACACGGCCTTTGGACTCGCCTTCGCGCTCGATTACGCCCGCACCGCGCAGCGCACTGACCTGGAGAAGCTCATCGTGCAGCGCGCCCGCGACTGG
This sequence comes from uncultured Akkermansia sp., assembly GCA_964523105.1. Classification (GTDB taxonomy): domain Bacteria; phylum Verrucomicrobiota; class Verrucomicrobiia; order Verrucomicrobiales; family V1-33; genus V1-33. The sequence goes on along the minus strand of CAZFZN010000016.1, from coordinate 96,868 downwards.
TTCGGGAAGGATGTGAATTACCCCGCTGCGTGGGAGCCGGGCGGCGCGGACTTTCTCAGCGCAGCGCTCATGGAGGCGGACCTGATGCGCCGCGTGCTGCCGGCGGAGGAATTTCGCACCTGGTTCCGCCGCTTCCTGCCGGAGATGCCGCCTTCGCTGCTCACTCCCGCGGTGGTTTCCGACCGCAACGATCTTCAAATCGTACACCTCGACGGACTCAACCTTTCCCGGGCCGCCTGCCTGTGGAGCATTGCCCCGATGCTGCCGGAAAGCGATCCGCTGCGCGCCACGCTCCTCAGCGCCGCGGAGAAACATGCCGCCGCCTCGCTGCCGCATGTGGCCAGCGGAGATTATGCCGGCGAACACTGGCTGGCGAGTTTCGCCGTGTGGATGCTTTCGGCGCGGGAGCCGTGAGGCTCAGAACAATTCATGCGCCAGAGTGCTCAGACTGTAGATGGCGGCGGTCTCCGTGCGCAGAATGACAGGGCCGAGGCTCATGGGCAGGCAGCCGTGGGACTTGGCCATGCCCACTTCCGCCGGAGTGAAATCACCTTCCGGCCCGATCAACACAAGCACGCTTGCCGGCTGCGGCTTGCCGGAATGCATCGCGCGCCATTCCGCCAGCAGTTCCTTGAGCCGCCGCGCGCCGGGCTCGATGGCGGCGATGATCAGCATTTCCTGTGCGGGTTTCTGCGCGAAAAATTTGTCCAGCGTGACAGGACGCCGCACCCGGGGCAGATGATTCTGGCCGCACTGCTTGCAGGCTTCGATGGCGATGCGCTGCCATTTCTCCTGCTTGTCCGCCGCTTCGCGGTCCTCCAGCCGCACCACGGTGCGGGTGCTGAGCAGCGGCACGATTTCCGCCGCACCGAGTTCCGTCGCCTTCTGAATCACGAGGTCCATGTTTTTTCCCTTCGGCACCGCCTGCGCGAGAGTGAGGGCCGCCGCCGGGCGGGGCGTCGCATGCGTTGTCAGGGCGCGCAGTCCCACTTCCCTTTTGGACAGCAGAGTGATCTCGGCGGTAACTTCGGTGCCCTCGCCGTTGAACACCACCACCCGGTCCCCCTGCCGCAGCCGCAGCACATCCGTGCAGTGATGCGATTCCGCTTCATCCAGCGCAAGGTGATCGGGATTCCACAAAGCGGGCGGGATGTAAAAGCGGGGCAGCGACATGTCGCTCCGTGCATGAATCGACCGGGCGCGGCGGGAAAGTGGAAATCGGCCCGGCACCCCGGGAGGAAAGGAATGACCGCTGCGGTCATTGACCCCTTGCGTGTGCCGCCGGGCCTGTAATGCATCGGCTCTCCTCCACCCAGCGAATGAGCGATTTCATCAAGCACGAGTGCGGCGTAGCCTTCGTCCGGCTGCGCAAACCGCTGCAACACTTTGCCGACAAGTATCAGAACCCGCTCTGGGGCTTTCAGAAATTGTTTCTCCTGATGGAAAAGCAGCACAACCGCGGCCACGACGGCGTGGGGATCGGCTGCACCAAACTGAACATGCCGCTGGGGCAGCTCTACCAGCACCGGGTGCGCTCGGCACGCACCGATTCGCTCGGCAGTGTCTTTCGCAGCCAAATGGAGGCCTACAATCAAATGATGCGGCGCGGCCGGCTTCTGCCGAAGGACGGCGAAAGCGTGAAAACGCATTTCGACTTCGGCGGGGAACTGCTCATGGGCCACCTGCGCTACGGGACGAGCGGCGAATTCGCCACCAGTTCCTGCCATCCCTATCTGCGCCGCAGCAACTGGCCCACCAAGAGCCTCATGGTGCTGGGCAATTTCAACATGACCAACGCCCGGGAGCTCAATCAGCTCATGGTGGACCGCGGGCAGCATCCCATTTTCGACACCGACACGCAGACGGTGCTGGAGGAGATCGGATTCCATCTCGATGAACTTCACACTGACATTTACCGCGAAATGCGGGACGCCGGCGTGCCGGGTGCGAACATCCCGAAGCTCATCAGTGAGCGGCTCGATGTCGCGGAAGTGATCCGCCGCAGTGCGGCTCACTGGGACGGCGGCTACACCATCGCCGGGCAGATCGGCAACGGCGACAGTTTCGTGCTGCGCGATCCCCGAGGCATCCGGCCGTGCTTTTGCTATGAAAGTGACGAAGTGCTCGCGTTCGCCAGTGAGCGCGTGCCGCTGATGACAGTGTTCGATGCCGCGCAGGAGGAAATTTCCGAAGTGACGCCGGGCACGGTGGCGGTGATCAAGAGCGACGGAGACGTGCGCCGCGAGCGGTTTGCGGAGGAAGTGCCGCCGTCACCGTGCTCGTTCGAGCGCATTTACTTTTCCCGCGGCAACGATCCGGACATTTACAACGAACGCAAAGCCCTCGGCGCCGCGCTCGTGCCGCAGGTGGTCAAAGCGATCGACAACGACCTCGGCAACGCGGTCTTCAGCTTCATTCCGAACACGGCGGAAATCGCCTACACGGGGCTGATGTACGGTCTGCGCGGCCACCGGCGCGCCGAGGTCAAATCCGCCATCATGCAGGCCGCTGCTGACGGCACCCTGACGGAATCGCTCATTGACCGCCTCATTCTCCGCAACTGGCCGCGCGGCGAGAAGATCGCCCACAAGGACATCAAGCTCCGCACGTTCATCAGTCAGGAAAGCAACCGCCTCACCCTCGCCAGCCACGTCTATGACATCACCTACGGCGTGGTGCGGCCGGAGGACTCGCTCGTGGTTATCGACGACAGCATCGTGCGCGGCACCACGCTCAAGCAGAGCATTCTGAAAATGCTCACGCGCACCAACCCGAAGCGCATGGTGGTGGCCAGCACGGCGCCGCAGATCCGCTACCCCGACTGCTACGGCATCGACATGAGCGAGATCGGCAAGTTCATCGCCTTCCAGGCGGCGATGGATTTGCTGAAGTCCACGGGCCGGCAAAATGTGATCGATGAGGCCTATCGCGCCGCCAAAGCCGAGCTGCTCAAGCCCGCCGCGGAGCAGTTGAATGCAGTGAAGGCCATCTACGAACCGTTCACCGACGCGCAAATCAGCAGCCGCATCAGCGAATTCGTGTATCCCGAGAGTGACTGGCGCGGCGAATTGATCGTCATTTTCCAGACGGTGGAGAATCTCCACGCCGCGATCTCGCCGGAGTGCGGCGACTGGTATTTCACCGGGAACTATCCGACGCCCGGCGGCACCAGCGTGTGCAATCAAAGCTTCGTGCACTACTGCGAGCAGAAGTCAGGGCGGGCCTATTGAACGCCGGCCCGGGCCCTACCATTCGATGCGGAAGACGGAGGCGGTGCCGGAGGGTTCGAGACCGGAGGGAGGCGGAGGAACGGCGCGGCCGCCGCGGCCGGTGTCGCCGAACATGGCTTCGTTGTAGCGTTCCTGTGCCGTCATGACGGGTCGCGCACTGCGCACCTGGCGCAGGTAGCGCATGTAGTGTTCGTCGTCGCGCAGGGCGGGCCGTTTGAACCAGTCCTCCACGATGCTGGCCTGCTGTTCGGCGCTGTAGTCGTAGATCGACTGCTGCCCCGGCGTGTAGGAATAAGCGGCGTTGCGGTCGCCCGAGGCGATGGCGGCGCGAAGCTGGGCGCAGGCGCTGTCGGAAATGTAGCGCGTGCCCTGCGTTTGATACTGCCAGATGTGAGTGAGTTCGTGAATCAGCACCCAGTCCTCCATGTCGCGCTGCGGCGTGCGGATGTTATTGCCCAGAGTGGTCGGCGCGGCGATCACCGTGGTGACCACGACGCGCACGTCGCCGTAGTTGATCGACTCGCCGAAGACCGGTCGCGCGACGCCGATCTCGCGGCTGGTGAGCGGCTCGCCGGCGCGGCCGAGCGTGCCGCCGTACTGATCGCTGAGAATTTCGAGAGAGGGAATGCGGAGTCGTGCGGGCATGGCGGCAGGGGAGTGTGGTTCGGCCGGCAGAATGCCCCCTCCGCGCCCGGAGCGTCAATGTTTTTCGCCTCGCGGAAAATCAGTAGGCCGCCCCCGCCACAGGCAGCGCCAGGGTGGAGCCCGGTGCCACAGGACTGCCGGCCTCACGCCAGCGGAAATAGGCATCCCAGCCGTCGTTCATCAGCTGCCATGCCTGCGGAAACCGGTCGGTCGCACCGAGCGCCACCACGATGAGCCGGTGCTGCGTGACGGCGGTGCTGCCGTCCGGATTCTTGACGACCGTGGAGGGGCGCGGCGCGGAAATGATGAGGCACTGTCCCGCAAGCACCGTGGTGCCGGTTTTCACGCCGTCGATGCCGCCGCGGAAGAGCAGGTCGTTGGTGGTACGCAGCGATACGCCGAGCAGACCGCCGGCACGGTGAATGGTGATGCGGCGCGACGGCTGCGAAGCATAAAACGTGAAGCCGGGGACATTGAGCGCGTAGATCGTCAGGCGAGCCATGTCCGCCGCGGTGGAGAGCCCGCGCTGCCCTGGCAGATCGAGCCCGTGCGCATTGGCGAAATTCGTGTCCCGCAGTCCGGCGCGGTCTCCGATGGCATTCATTTGGCGGAGGAACGCGCTCATGGGATTGCCGCTGCCGCCGGTCATGCGCCCGCCGATATGCGCGGCGAGCGTCTCCGCGGCATAGTTGTCGGAGGCGATCATGGCGGCGTAGAGCCCGTCCTGGATGGAAATCCGGTCGCCCGGCTGCAGCACCGCCGGCCCCGGACCGCCCAGCAGCGTCACCTGCGGCGGCACGGTCATCAGTTCCCCGCCGTCCGCTCCGGTCTGCTGCAGATGTTCCAGCACCGTCAGGGCGGTGGCGACTTTGGTCAGACTGGCGACGGGCCGGCGCTGATTGGCGGCATGCGCCAGCGCCACGTGACCGCTGAACGCGTCCACCGCGATGTAGCTTGCGATGCCGGGATAGACCGGCCCGATTTCACCGACGTAGCTGCCGCCCGTCGAGCCGGTGCTGACACAGGAACTGAGCAGAGCGGCAGCGCTGCAAAGAAGAGAGAGCAGGAGGAACTTCATGAGTGGGGGAATCGAAAAAATGCCGGCCCGGATGCCAGGAACGGCCCTGGAGCGCGCCCGCCGGAAGCCGTTTTTCTGAACGGGCTTTGGCCGGTGCTCAAGTCATTATTCCCGCGGGCCGGCCGTGGCGCGCTCCAGCCGCCGCGCGAGGCGGTCCGGCTTTCGCGTCTCGCATTCCCACACCGTCACGACGCGCCAGCCGAGTTTGCGCAGGGCGGCGCGGTGGCGCTGGTCGCGCGCGGCATTGCCCTCCAGCTTGGCCTGCCAGAAGGCGCGGTTGGCGGAGGGCATGGTCGCCTCCCTGCAGCCGCGATGCCGGTGCCAGAAGCAGCCGTGGACGAAAATCACCAGCCGCCGCGGGCCGAGCACGATGTCCGGTTTTCCTGGCAGGCCCGCGCGGTGCAGGCGGTAGCGCAGGCCCATGCCGGTGAGCATCCGGCGGACCACGAGTTCGGGTTTCGTGTCTGTGCTGCGGATGCGCGACATGTTCCATGAGCGCTGCTCCCGGGTGAGACGGTCGCGACTGACGGATTTCGCGGGCATGGCGGCGGTCAGCGGCGGCGTTTTTTCTTCCGCTTCCCCTGACGCTGCGGGCGCTCCAGTTGCTGCGGCGCATTCGATTCCTCCATCTCTCCGGAATGCGTGGAACCGGGCCCGGCCTCCGTGTCTTCCGCCTCGTCCGCGTCCTCCGCCTCGTCCGTGTCTTCCTCCGGCGCAGGATGGGGTTCTTCCGCCGCAGGGGTTAATTCCACGGTTTGCGGGAATTCCGCCGGCGGGTCCGCTGAGGTGGATTCACTGCGGGTGGAGGTGTCGCGGCTTGCTTCCGGCACCGGCGCGACTGTGCGCGACCGGGTTCGCGTGGCGGCAGGGCGCAGGGTGCGCCGCGTGGGGGCATCCGGCGACGGCTTCGGTTTTCGGGAAGGAAGCAGGTAGGACAGCACCAGCGTCGCGGCGAGCAGTCCCAGGGATGGCGCGATGGGAAGCCAGAGCTGGTCGCGGCGGTAGAGCCAGAGGCTGACGCCGGCCAGCGCGACGGCGCCCGCGAGCGCGCCCGGCCAGAGACGTGACTTGCGCCAGTGCGTCAGCCACACGCAATAAAGCAGCGTCGCCGCAGGGGCGACCCACTGCCACTGCACGGCCAGCGGCAGGAGGTGGCGGTTCGTCTGAATCACCGCGATGGCGCGCGCCGTGAGGTCGGCGGACGACACCGGCGTCCCTCCTGGCAGGGTGAGGGTGCGCGAGTCCATGTTGTCGATCCCGAGCCAGACGAGCCCGTCTTTGATGCCCTCGAGCCGTTCGAAGATCTCCGGACGCTCGTGGCGGGCCGCCTGCTCCTTTGTCAGGGCGAAAGCGTCCGCTTTCACTGAACTGACGTCCGGCGAGAGCGACAGGTAGTATTGAAAGAACCCGCCTTCGTCGATGTCGATGCGCAGAGTCTTGCCGGCGATGATGGCGGTGCCCGGCGTGACGATGACCTCTTCCAGCGGCACCCCTGCCCAGGCGAGGAGCGCCCGCAGCGCCAGCGTGGGCACCACCTTGTCGCCGAGACGGGCCAGCAGCGGCACGCGGCACACATCGCCGTCCACTGTCAGCCCCTGGCGGGCCGGCAGCATGTCGATCCTGCCCGCAGCCAGCGCACCCGGCAGCGGCGCCTCGCGCACGGATTTGAATTCCGGAATGGCCTCGATGGAGCCGCTCGTTTTGAGCACTGGAAATCCCGGGGGCAGCGTCGCCGCGCCGTCGCCCGGCGAGACCGACAGCACCGCGGGCAGACAGAGTCCCGGCACCGCCTCCGCGGCGGTTTTCAGCAGCCCCTCCGCCTTTGGAAAAGTCAGCACCGAGTCCAGCGCCGTCACCTTCGGCCCGTAATCCGTCAGGTTCTGGAAAATGGTGAGCCAGTCACCCTGACTGAGCGGCCAGGAACTGAAGACCCGCACCGGCAGATCGACGTCATCGATGCGCACCAGCAGGATGGAGGGATGAGCGGTCGCCGGGGCGCGGCCTTTGCCGGGATTCGCCTGGAGGAATTCCCGGTGCACTTTGTCGAACGGCTCAAGGGTGAGACGCGGCTGTTCGCGCAGCAGCAGCATCCCGAGAGTGCCTCCGAAGAGAAGAGTCAGCAGAGTGTTGCGAAAGCTCATGCGTATTCCTCGGTTCCAGGGGCTTCCAGCAGGCCGGGGCGGATTTCCAGCACCGGCAGCAGCGAAGGCACGAGCCCGCTCTCCTGGAGCACGCCGCGCAGGTTTTGCACCGCCGGGCGGATGTGGGCCAGAAATGCCTTTTTGCCGTCGCCGTCGCCGAGCTTGCCGTAAGCGCCGAGCGCCTGCATGAGGCGCTGGCAGGCGCACATGGCGAGCACGCGCGGGTCGCACGGCAGGCCGCGCAGCTGAAAATAATAATCGATCAGCGCCGCGCGCTCCTCCGCCGGCAAGCACACGTAGGGATCGTAGAGCAGCGAAGCGAGATCATACTCCGGCCGTCCTTCGCGCAGGCCCTGGTAGTCGATCAGCCATGCCTCGTCGCCCCGGATGATGACATTCTGCGACTGGAAATCGCGGTGCACCGGCGTGCGCGGCAGCGCCGCCAGTTCGCGGCGCAGCGCCGCCAGTTCCGGCCCCTTTCGCACGGCCTCCACCGTTGCCGCATCGGCCGCCGAAAAACGCGCCGCCCACTGCTCGAAGAAATACGACTGCTCCCATTCGTAGAGTTTCTCGTCGAACGGCGGCTGCAAGGCGGCCCGGACCTCGCCGGGAACGTCCGGCCATGACAGCGCGTGGACTTTGGCCGCCTCGCGCAGCGTGCTCTGATAAAGCGCCCGCCGCCGGCCTGCATCGTGGCGCACACTCCACAAATCCTCACATCCCAAATCCTCCAGCCACGCCCGCAGGTTCACCGTGTCGTGACTGTATATCCGCAGCGTCCGCGCCCCGCTCCTCTCCAGCGCGGCGGTGGCCGGGAAAAAGCTCAGATTGTCCGCGCGGTTGGGGGTATAGACCATCACGATCACGCTCGCGGGAGTCCGCGCCGCGTCCTGCGCCGTCACCCGGTAATACCAGCGGTCTGAACCGCCCTTGAGAATGGGCTCAATGTCCAGCGGCGCGTCTTTCCAGCCCTCCATGCGCTGGCGGGTTTCCTGAAGAATGATGTCAGCTTCGCGATGATCCATGAGGGCAGGCTGCTCGCGAGTACGGGAAAAGGGGGGGACTGCGGCGCGTCATCCTAGAGCCCCGGCCGCGCGGCGCAACTGCGCGCACGACGGGAGTGATTTGGCGCCGGACACGGAGCAGCGTTGACATCCTGCGCCGCGCGCGCCCCTGTCGCTGCATGTCACGGGCAGCGGTCATCAACGTCGTCGGTCTCACTGCGCGCCACCTCAGCGCGGAGACGACCCCTCACATCCTCGCCTGGCTGAAACACAAGCAGATCGCCCCCGTTCAGCCCGTGGTGCCCGCGGTCACCACCACCATGCAGGCCACCTACCTGACCGGCCGGCGCGTTTGTGATCACGGGATCGTCGGCAATGGCTGGTACGACCGCAGCCTCGCCGAGGTCCACATGTGGAAGCAAAGCAACCACCTCGTGCACGGCGAAAAATTCTGGGATGTGCTCAAACGCGAGCACCCCGGCCTCACCGTCGCCAAGCTCTTCTGGTGGTACAATATGTATTCCACCGCCGACTATTCCATCACGCCGCGCCCCATGTATCCCGCGGACGGGCGGAAGGTATTCGACATCTACACGCATCCCCCGGGCATCCGGGAGCGCATCAAAAAAGACCTCGGCGACTTCCCCTTCCCGGCCTTCTGGGGACCGATGGCCGGGCTGCCGTCATCGAAGTGGATCGCCGACTCCGCCAAATGGATCGAGGAAAAATACTGGCCCAATCTCAGCCTCGTCTATCTGCCGCACCTCGACTACAATCTGCAGCGGCTCGGCCCTGACGATCCCGCCATCACCAAAGACCTGCGGGAAATCGACGATCTGGTCGGCGGGCTGATCCAGTTCTACAAGAACCGCGCCATCCGCGTCATCCTGCTCAGCGAATACGGCATCACCGCCGTGGACCGGCCGGTTCACATCAACCGCGTGCTGCGCGAGAAAGGCTGGATCGCCACGCGCGAGGAACTGGGACGCGAACTGCTCGACTGCGGCGCCAGCAAGGCCTTCGCCCTCGCCGATCATCAGGTCGCGCACGTCTATGTGAACGATCCCGCCATTCACAATGAAGTCCGCGCCGCGCTCGAGGGCGTGGAAGGAATCGGCAGCGTGGTTGACGGAATCTGGCGCGCCAGTGTCGGACTCGATCATCCGCGGAGCGGCGATATCATCTGCGTGGCCGATGCCCGCTCGTGGTTCACTTACTACTATTGGAATGACGACGCCGTCGCCCCCGACTTCGCCCGCTGCGTGGACATTCACCGCAAGCCCGGCTACGACCCCGTGGAGTTGTTTCTCGACCCGACTCTCAAGCACCCGAAACTGTCCGTCGCCGCGCGACTGGCGAAGAAAAAACTCGGCCTGCGCTATCTCATGGACGTGATCCCGCTCGACGCCTCACTGGTCAAAGGCAGCCACGGCCGCATCCCGGAAGACCGGCTCGACTGGCCCGTCCTCGCCGGCGAACTGCCGCACCTCACCGATCGCGATTACATTCCCGCCACTCAGATCTATCACGAACTGCTGCTCGCACTGCGGAAACAGATCGCGGAGTGAATCCCGGGACCGGTCGCGCGACCAGCGTTACTTCTTTGCAGAGCCGAACCGTTCCCCGACATCCCTCCATTTGGCCTCGTCCATCTCCCAGTCGCAGTAGATGGCGATCCCGCGATAGTTCTCCGGCAGCGCATCATAACTCAACAGCGCGGCGTGCATTCCGGCCAGCGCGTTGCGGATGTTTTCCACGTCGGGCTTGTGATAGTCAGTGTGCGCGTCCTCGTAGGCGGGAATGCCGATAAGCACAGGTTTGCCTTCCGACCACGCGAGGATTTCGCGCGTCCAGTCCTTCATCAGTTTCCGATAGGGCTTCTGGAATTTGATGCCGGTGTCGTAAGTCATCACCGCGAGATGGTCCGCGCGTTTCGCCACTTCACGGAAATAGTTTTCGCCCCAGTGAACCTCTTGAGTCGGCTGCCACCGCGTCGGCGGAGGATAGGCGGCGATGCTGAGCTTCCTCCCCTCCGGCAGCGCGGCGCGGATTTCATCCAGCAGCAAAAGATACGGCTCTGTGCCGTCCTTGAGCGGTTCGATGTTCAACTGCACTCCCGCGAGCCGCGGATGTGCCTCCAGCAGTGTGCGGATGTTGGCCGCGTATGTTTTCCTCCACGATGCCTCGTCAATATCCACGTCCGCAATCGTCCCGCCCACCCACGGCCACACGCGCACGCCCGGCAAAGCGTCAAGGAAACGCTCCGTCGCCGCGGCATCCACCGCCGGCAACTTTCCGCCCGGCTCCGCAGGACAAAGGTGAGGAAAAACATCGCTGATCCCGTGCCGACGGAGCCGTTCCGCCAGCGCGGTCAGCGCTTCCGGGGAACGGTAGCGCGGTTTCTCGTCCTCCTTGCCATGTCGCTCGAACCACTCGTCACCTCCCATCCAACCGTGCGCCAGCCACAGTCCGTTCTCCCGCCGGTCATGCCGCCCGTCGCGAATGTCATCGCCCGGACTCCACAGCAGCCACCCCATCCAAAGCACGCCGATCACCGCCAGTCGTTTGGATATTTCGCGGCGCAGGGAACGCTTCCTGCGCGGTGTCGGCCCGGGAGCGTTTGTTGGCAGTGAGTCCATGATCGGAAGGATAGCGCAAACTGTTGCTCCAGGATAGAGCCTCCGCCTGCGCCTTCGTTCAATCGGGAGTGTCTTCCATTGCAAATGCTCTCCCGCGCCGCATGGCCCATCGTCAGCACCCAACCACCCACCACTATGGCCAAAGGAAACCACGCTCACAAAAAGGAAATCAAGAAGCCGAAGAAGGAGAAGCCGAAGACGCCGCCCGCTGGCTCGCGGTAGAGCTGCTGCCAGCGGCCCGCCGGACACGCGGGCCTTGCCGGTTCCGGAGAAAGGGGCAAGACGGGGCGGTTTCCCTGCGTTACTGTTCGACCCATGAAGACTGCGCTTCCCATTCTCGTTTCCGCGTGCTTTGCCGCCTCCAGCCTGGCGGCGGAGAATATGATGCCGTCCGCGGACTTGCCGGAGGTGTTTCCCGCGGCGGATCAGGTGGCTTCGCTGAGGATCGAACCGGCGGAGGTGAAGTTGAACGGGCCGACGGCTTATGCGCAGGTCCTGGTGACGGCGGTGATGAAGGACGGGACACAGGCGGATGCGACGCGCGCGGTGCAGTGGCACGCGGAGGGCGCGGACATTGCCGGCGCGATCGTGACGGCGAAGGCGGATGGCACCGGGAAACTGAAAGCAAGCCTTGGCGGTGTGTCCGTGGAGGCCCCGGTGACGGTGACGGGCACAGGCGAAGAATTCATTCCCGACTACATCCGCGATGTGACGCCGGTCGTCTCACGCATGGGCTGCAACGCAGGCACCTGTCATGGCGCGAAGGATGGAAAAGCGGGATTCAAGCTCAGCCTGCGCGGCTATGATCCCATTTACGACATCCGGGCGTTCACCGACGATATCAAAGGCCGGCGCACGAATGTGGCGAGTGCCGATGAATCGCTGATGCTGCTCAAGGGCACGGCGGGCGTGCCGCATGAAGGCGGTCAGGTGATGAAGCCGGGCGACAAGTATTACAATATCCTGCGCGCATGGATTGCGGGCGGCATGAAGCTCGATCTGAATACGCCGCGCGTCACGAGGATCGAACTCTCACCGGTGAATCCCGTGGTGCAGCAGATCGGGGCGCGGCAGCAGTTCCGTGTCGTCGCTCACTACGCCGACGGGCTGGTGCGGGACGTGACCCGGGAGTCGTTCATCGAAAGCGGGAATGCGGACATCGCGAAGCATGACAAGACGGGGCTGCTCTCCGCGCAGCGTCGCGGCGAGGCTCCGGTGCTGGCGCGTTATGAAGGCGCGTATGCCTCGACAGTGCTCACGGTGATGGGCGACCGCACGGGTTTCGTCTGGCAACAGCCGCCGGCCAACAACCGCATCGATGAACTGGTGGCCGCCAAGCTGGAGCGCATGAAGACGCTGCAGTCGGGGCTGTGTACGGACCTGGAATTTGTGCGCCGGATTCATCTCGACCTGACCGGACTGCCGCCGTCGCCGGAAGCCGTCGAGCAGTTCATCGCCGATCCGCGCGACAGCCGCTGGAAACGCGAGTCGCTCATCGCGCAACTCATCGGCAGCGAGGAATTCGTGGATTACTGGACCAACAAGTGGTGCGACCTGCTCCAGGTGAACAGCAAGTTTCTCGGCGGCGAAGGCGCGAAGCTTTTCCGCGACTGGGTGCGCGAACAGGTGAAGGCCAATGTGCCGTATGACAAATTCGCGCATGCCATTCTCACGGCCACCGGCAGCAACAAAGAGGTGCCTGCGGCCGGCTATTACAAAGTGCTGCGCGAACCGGTGGAGATCATGGAGAACACCACGCACCTGTTTCTTGCGACACGTTTCAACTGCAACAAGTGCCACGATCATCCGTTCGAGCGCTGGACGCAGGATCAGTATTACGAAATGGCCGCATGGTTCGCACAGACCGGACTGGAGCGCGATCCGGCGAGCGGGGACCGCAACATCGGCGGCACCGCCGTGGAGGGCGCGAAGCCGCTTTACGAAAAGGTGTTCAACCGCACGGAAGGGGAAATCAAACACGACCGCACCGGTGCCGTGACGCCGCCGGCATTTCCCTATCAGGCGAAGTTCGCGAAGCAGGAGAAGGCGGCGCGCCGCGATGAGCTGGCCGCATGGATCACGAGCGCCGACAATCAGTATTTCGCGTCCAGTTATGTGAACCGCATCTGGGGTTATCTCACCGGTGTGGGCATCATCGAGCCGCTGGACGACATCCGCGCGGGCAATCCGCCGTCGAATCCCGAGTTGCTGAAATGGCTCACGCAGGAGTTCATCGCGCACGGATTCGACACGCGCTGGCTCATTCGCACCATCTGCGAAAGCCGCACCTATCAGCTCAGCATAGCGACGAATGAGTGGAACGCGGACGACACCGTCAACTACAGCCACGCCATGGCGCGGCGGCTGCCGGCGGAGGTGCTCTACGATGCGGTCTTTGCGGTAACGGGCGCGAAGAGCATTCTGCCCGGCGGCATTCGCGCGGCACAGCTGGCCGACAGTCAGGCCGGCACGCCGGACGGATTTCTCAACAACCTTGGCAGGCCGGTGCGCGAGAGTTCCTGTGAATGCGAACGCAGCAGCGAACTCCAGCTCGGTCCCATCATGGCGCTGGTGTCAGGACCGACGGTGGGCGACGCCATTTCCTCCCCGGGCAACGCTTTGGCGAAACTCGTGGAGACCGTGAAGGACGACGCCGCGCTGGTGCGCCGCATTTTCCTGCGCGTGCTGAGCCGCCCGCCTTCACCGGCGGAACAGGATGCGGCACTGGCGATCATGGCGGAGATGGAAGCAGAGCACGCGAAGCTCGCCGCCGATCATCAGGCACTGGAGGAAAAACTGAAGCCTGACATGGAGCGCCGCGAGCAGGAACGGCTGGCGAACATTGCCGCGGCGAAAGCAGAACTGGCAAAAACGGAAATGGAAGCCGCCGCGCGCATGGCAGAGGCCGAAAAACAGCGCCAGGAACGCCTCGCCGCCGCGCAAAAGGCTCTGGCCGATGCCGAAGCTGCCGTCACCGCGAAGATCCCCGAATGGGAGGCGCAGCAGGCGAAAGGCCAGACCGGCTGGACGCTGCTCGATCCTGCCAAAGCCGAAAGCAGCCGCAAGGACAACAAGCTGGATAAACAGCCGGACCTCAGCCTCTTCGTCACCGGTCCCGACGCCAAACAGGCCTACACCATCACGGCACCCGCCAGCCTGCCGGTGATTACCGGATTGCGCCTTGAAGCGATGGCCGATCCGCGGATTCCTGCCAACGGTCCCGGCCGCAGCGGCGGTGGAAATTTTGTCGTGAGCGAAATCGAAATGCACTACACGCCGAAAGGCGGCAAGGCGCAGAGGATCGCTTTCGGCGAGGCGACGGCCACCTACAATCAGGGCAACTTCGAAGTCGCCAAAGCCATCAACGGCGAAGCCGCGCGCAGCGACGACGGCTGGGCCATCTATCCCGACGGCATCGGCAAGCCGCAGACCGCCGTCTTTCGCTGCAAGGAACCGGTGACCACCGCCGGCGGCACGCTCAAAATTGTGATTCGTCAGCAATACGCGGACGGAAAGCACAGCCTCGGCCGCTTCCGCCTCGCCGTCACCGGCGCGGAGGGCGCGCTCAACTTCGGCCTGCCGTCCGCCGTGGTGGAAGTGCTCGCCATCGCCCCGGACCAACGAACCCCGGAGCAGACGAAAATCCTGACCGATCACCTCAAGTCCAGCGACCCCGGCGTGCTGGCCCAACAGACCGCGCTCGCCGAAGCCAACAAACCCGCCCCCCCCGACGCCGCCCTCGCCGCCGCGAAGGAAAAGGTAGCGAAAGCCGAACAGCCCATCGCCATCGACCCCGCTCTCGCCCTGATGCGCCGCGATGCGGAACTCAGCCGCAAACAATTGGAAAACAAACGCCTCACCGCTGCCCAGGACCTGGCCTGGGCGCTCATCAACAACCCGGCGTTTTTGTTCAATCACTGAGCGGCGGGGCGCGCCGCTTCTCCGCAGCCGCCAAATCCGCTCCCGACAAACGCCGCCCGAAAGCAAGAGTTGACGCCCGCCGCGCCGGCCATAGCTTGTCGCCATGTCCAGCACCCTCACCCTCCGGCTCCCTGCAGCACAGCGTCAGGCATTGAAGCGGCGCGCTGCGGCTCTCAAGAAGACTGAAGCCGGTCTGCTGCGGGAACTGGTGGAACGTGAGACCAGCGCGCCGTCTCCCGCGCTGCCCGGGGAAAAGTGGCCCGGCTTGCTCCCAAAACGATCCCCTGGCGCTGCCCGCGGGGCAGCCAGTCTTGTCCGAAAAGGGAAACTCCTCGTCGCCACCGGTTACCCCCCCGGCACAGACATCGCCGCCGCCATGGAAGCCGAACGGGCCGAGCGCGAAGCCGAACTGGCCGCACCGCTCCTGATCCGCAAAGGCTCCCGGCCGTGATCGTCTTTCTGGATTCCTCAGTCATCGTCGCTGCCGTCGCCGAGATTGAGCCGTATCACGAAGCCAGCGCAGCCCTGCTTCTGGGAAAAGACTCTTTGCACATCCGCTCTCATGCTCTGGCGGAAGCCTTTTCCACCCTCACCGGCGGACGGTTGGGTCTCCGTCTCTCTGCCCCGGATGCATTACAGTTGCTCACTGTAAACATCCGGCCGCGCGTCAAAGTGGTGGACCTTTCCGCCACTGCCATCCTGCGCAGCCTGGCATCAGCGGAATCCCGCGGCATCCGCGGCGGAGCCGTCCACGACTTCCTCCACCTCACCGCCGCCCGCAAAGCCCGCGCCCGCAAACTCTACACCCTCAATACCCGCCACTTCCTCGCCTTCCACCGTCCCGGCGACCCGGAGATCGCCGTTCCCTGAGGCGGCCTGCGCAGCACCTCGCGCACCGCCTTGATGCACGATACCATTTGCAGATCGCGTAGGTAAGAGAATAGCGCACCGTTGCATAGAGCGTCACTTGCGAAGCATGCAGAATTCCGACAATATGTGACCCTCGTGAAAAGATGCATTTACTGTCCTGACGGCTGGGGAGAGACACAAGACCATGTACCCCCGCGGTGCTTTTTCGGCAAGATTCAAACGAGTTACACTCAACGGCTCAAGGTGCCTTGCTGTGAAGTGTGCCGCCGTGAGAATGAATCGGACGATGCCTCCATGCGGAGCGTGTTCGCGGCATTGAGCGAGGCGGATGAGTATCCCTCGATGGTCGCGCAGGTCCGTCCGAGAGCATTTAGCCGTTTCCAGACTGATTCCAGGATGCGGCGTGAAATGGCTGCCCGGGTTACAAATATGTGGCGACAGACAGGTGACTCTGAATTCCTCTACGACATGGCGATTAAGCTCGGAGGACCACAAACCGAGCGGTTTTTAGCACGAGTGGCCCGAGCCATCACCTGGGACGCATGGAAGGCCCCGTTTTGGCAGGGCAAAGTGACCGCCTTGAGAGACACGGCTCAGCTCCCTTTCGTGCATAAGCACCTTCCCAAATGGGGGAAGCTTCGAAAGATTGAAGGCGTCTTGGATTACGTCATCTACCATCACCCGGATGATGTTGAGTTTTGGATTTCTGCAAGATTCTTCCTTGGGAGCTATTGGCTGCTTCGGTGTTTGCCAGCAATCGGGGCGGTCAAATATCCTGAACGGATAGCAGGCTGAGCTGGATACCCGGTTTGCTCGTGCGTCAGCAACTCCCGACAACCCCACTGAGTTCTATGTCATTTCGAAAGTCACGACAAAGCGTTGATCTAAGGAGAGCATCCCTGCCCAAGCTTCAAAAATGCCTAGCAGAAGCTATGCGGCGGGTGGCATCTGCTGAAAAGGCGCTCGCCAATCTGGAGGAAGAAGCTGTATGTATCGAGGCGTCTGCCGCCAAATTAAAGGAAATCGAATCCAGCCTCGCAAGACTTCGAACAGTGCGTGCCCCAAAGCCCGGAGTCTTTGGGAAGCTCTTCCGCTTCAATGAAATCCCACCGGAGTTACGTGCGGAGATCGCTCACTTGGAGAGACTCCGTGATGAAACCCTCTCCAAACATCCAGCCCTTGCACCAATCCTTGGAAGAACGACCAGAGAGCAGAGGATGCCGGAATGCATTGCAGCAGCACGAGAGCACGTCGAACAATCCCGCTCTTGGGTTTGTAAGCTGGAATCTGCGTTAGAGCGAAGGAAAAAGCGGAACGAAAGGATCGTAGAGTTGCGTGCCGCCGCCGCAGCCAACGTGGATGAATCCAGGCGTGTGGGTTCTTCAGTAAGGCGGAAGCTTCACAAGCAGGCTGATTGCCCCTATTGCGGTGGTCAACTCGGAACTGCGCCTCAACTGGACCACATCTATCCTGTTTCCAAGGGCGGGAGGTCTGTTCCGAAAAACATGGTATTTGCCTGTGCGAGCTGTAACCAGTCGAAGAAGGAGATGACAGTCGCCGGTTTCTGCAAAAAGTACTCTCTGGACCGATCAACGATCGAAGAGCGGCTCTCACAGCTCGGCAAAGAGTACTAGGTTCAGACTAAGAGAGAATAATTGATTGGCAAGTTGGCCCACAAAGAAGTGGCATTCACGGTGGAGAATGCGCAGGTGGAGGCGATGAAGGCGCGGCTGTTTGCGGCGCTGCGCGGGCACTATCAGCGGCGGGATGAGCTGCGGAATGTGGTGCTGTTTCGCCGCCGGTTTCTCGATCTGCTGGTGCGTCAGGGTGAACAAGAGGCGGCGCAGGCGCAGGAGGAGTACCGCCAGGCCAGGGCGCGGACGGAACAGGATTACGAGGAAGCGGCGGCGGCGATGGCCGACAAAAGAGAGCCGACGCCGGATGAAGCGGCCGAGATCGGGAGGCTATGGCGGAAGCTGGTACGACTGTGTCACCCGGACCGGTTTGGCCTGGAGCCGGAGAAGCAGGAAACCTATCACCGGCTGACGGCGGCGATCAACGCGGCGAAGGAGCGCGGGGATTTGGCGACGCTGCGCATGATCGCAGATGATCCGCACGGCTTCATCCTGCGGCAGGGCTGGGCTGCGCTCGACTTCAGGGAGGAGGATCAAATCGCGCAACTGCAGCGGCTGTGGGAGAGCATCGAACTGAAGATCTTGCGCGTGCTGGAAGCACAGAACGAATTGCGGGAGAGTGCGGACTACGAACTGCTGCGGCTTACGGAGCAAACGCCGGGACTTTTTGAAGAGACGGTGCAGCGGCGCATCGAAATCCTGGAGCTGGAACTGGAGCAATTGCAGTCGGAGGCCGACGGGCTGGCGCGCGAGATGGAGGAACTGACAGAGGCCCCGGTGACGCAGCGGTAGGATTGCCTCTTAGAAATGGACTGGCGCACGTCGCTAACCGAACAACGCGCCGGCTGGCGTTCCACTGTCCGTCACGGGCACGGGCCGGTCGCCGTCGTGGAGCAGGCCGTCCGGGGCGATGCCGAGGGTGTTGTAGATGGTCGCGAAGAGGTCGGGCACACTCATGGCGTCGCGGGCAGGCTTTTTGGAGAGGGCATCGCTTTCGCCCCAGGCGCCGCGGTGTGTCAAGCCACCGCCGGCGAGGACGACGCTGAAGACCTGCGGCTGGTGGCCGCGGCCGCCCTGGGCGTCGAAATCCGGCGGGCGGCCGAATTCCGTGCTGACGACGATGAGGGTTTTGTCGAGCAGTTTGACGCGTTCGAGGTCGAGGATCAGTGCGGACAGGGCCTGATCGAGTTCCTGGATGAGCACGTGCTGGTTGAGCTGGCCTTTCTGGTGCGTGTCCCAGCCGGTGCCGTTCACGAAGTTCATGTTGTGGGCCACTTCGATGAAGCGCACGCCGCGCTGCACGAGCCGCCGCGCCAGCAGGCAGCGCTGACCGAATTCACCGCCATAGCTCTCGCGCACGGCGGCGTTCTCTTTCGCCAGATCGAACACGGACATGAACTCCGGTCCCGCGAGACGCAGGCTTTGGTCCTGCGCCAGCTCGAAATTCTTCGCGGCCTCCGATTCCGGCAGGCCGGCGGTTTTCGCCGACTCCCGCAGGCGCAAAAGCAGCGCTTCGCGGCGCGCCTGACGTTCACTGCTGATGCCGGGTGGAGGTGTCAGGCCGGCGGGACCGCTTTCGGTGTCTGTCAGGTAGAGGTAGCCGCAGGACGCACCGAGAAATCCCGGCCCGCGCGTGGGGCTGGGATAGCCCATGAGCACGTAGGGCGGCACCTGGTCGTTCAGCGGGCCGCGTTCATGCACGACGACGGAACCGATCCCGGGATACTGCACCGTGCCGCTGACGGGCCGGCCCGTGTGCATGCGGTTCACGGCGGCGGCGTGTTCGTCCACGACATCGTGATAGACCGAGCGCAGCGCGGTGGCGCGGTCCATGAGCGGCGCGGTTCGTTTCAAATGCTCGCAGACCATCACGTCCGGCACGGCGGTTTTTATGGAGGGATAGTAGGAGCCGGGCACGTTCTTCACGGCGTCGCCCATTTGCGGCTTGGGATCGAAGGTATCGATCTGCGCCATGCCGCCGCCCAGCCAGAGCATGATGCAGTGCTCCGCTTTGCCGCGCGGCACGTGCGCCGCACGCGCCGGCAGCACACCGGCGAATGGCAGCAGCGTGGAGGACTGGAGAAAGCGGCGGCGATTCATTGGAGTGGTGAAACGTGCCGGTGGCCGCGGCGCTGTCACGGCCGGAGTTTCACGCAGAAGCGGCGCGCACCGGGGCGGAGTCCCAGCGGAGCGGATCACTTTCGCGGCAGGCGATTCACGCCGCGCCGGCGCCGCCATTCCATCCAGACGGCGCAGAAAATCACCGAAAGCACGGTGGGCACGGCGATGCACCAGCCGGCGAAAAAGCCGTGGCTTCTCCAGTGGAGTCCGGCGGTTCCGGCCGTGAGGTAGGCGGCGGCAATGACCGGCAGCGCCAGGACGATGCCGGGAAGGTCGAGCACCAGCCACGGCACGGCACACAGCCACCAGCCGCTCCATTCGTAGGCACTCGCAAAGATGGTCAGAGTCCCCGTCAGCAACTGGAGTGCCGGCAGAATCAGGCGGCGGCTGCGCAGCATGGAGAGCCTGATGGCGACAGAGTGGGGGAGAATCGTTTTCATGGCTGCCCGACCAGACGCATCCTGCCGGCTATAAATACACACGCAATGTGCACCCGGTCTCTTGCTGAACCGGACGCGGCGGGGGCAGAGATCCGGGAACAGCCTCAAAATCAACCGGCCGGGCATCGCGCCGCCTGCTGCCGGCGTATAAGGAAAAAGCCAAGCCGCAGATGAACCGCCACCGCACCGTCATTCACTGGTTTCGCCGCGACCTGCGGCTCACGGACAACACCGCGCTGCATCACGCGGTGCAGTCTGCGGAATTTGTCGTGCCGGTGTACGTGATCAGCGGCTGGACGGGTTTCCATCACTGGACGGGGCCTAACCGGCAGCAGTTTCTCTGCGGCTCACTCGAGTCGCTGGAGCAGAACGTCGCTCATGCCGGCGGGCGGTTGATTTTCCGGCGCGGCCATGCGGCGGAGGAACTGGAGCGGCTGATTCGCGAGACGAAGGCGGACGCGGTGTTCACCAACCGCGATCCCGATCCTCACGGCATCGCGATGGAGGCGGAAGTGGAGCGCCGCTGCCGCGCGCTGGGCGTGGCGTTTCATTCTCACAAAGACTGCGTGCTGCACGAACGCGCTGAGGTGATGACGGGCGGCGGCACGCCGTTTCGCGTTTTCACGCCTTACAACAAAGTCTGGCAGTCGCTGCCGAAACAGCCGATCCTGCCGGCGGTGAAGGAATTGCGCACTCCGGCAGGGATTGCGTCTCTCGAGTCTCCGACGCTGGAAACATGGGGCCTTCGCGCCAGCGGCGCAACGATTCCCGAACCCGGCGAGCGCGCCGCCCGCGCCCGCATGAAGACGGCGCTTATGAAAGTGCTCCCGCAATATAAAGAACACCGCAACACGCCGCACGGCGTGACCACGTCGCGACTGAGTTCGGACCTGCGGCATGGCACGCTGAGCATTCGCGAACTCTATCACCGCGCCGCGGCGCTCATGGCGGAGGGAGACGCCGCCGTGAAACAAAATGTCCAGACCTGGCTCAACGAAATCGCGTGGCGCGAATTCTACATGCAAATCCTGTGGCACTGGCCGGAGGTGCTGGAGCAGGAGTTCGATCCGAAGTGGCGCGGGCTGCCGTGGGAATGCGACGAAGACAAACTGCGCCGCTGGCAGGACGGCCTGACAGGATTTCCCATCGTGGACGCCGGCGTGCGCGAGCTGCGGGCCACAGGTTTCATGCACAATCGCGTGCGCATGATCACGGCCATGTTCCTCACCAAGGATTTGCATCTCGACTGGCGGCTCGGCGAGCAGTTCTTCATGCAGCAGCTCACGGACGGCGAGATCGCCAGCAACAACGGCGGCTGGCAGTGGAGCGCCGGCACCGGCGCGGACGCCGCGCCGTATTTTCGCATCCAGAATCCGTGGTCGCAGACGAAGAGCTATGATCCGGACGGCGACTACATCCGCCAGTGGGTGCCGGAACTCGCGCACCTCCCCGCGGCGGCGCTGCTGACTCCCCCAGCTGAGCGGCTGGCCAAAGACTATCCGCTGCCGATGCTGGACCACCATGCGGAGCGCGACCGCACCCTGGCCATCTTCAAGCAGCACACGGAACGCACCGGGCAGCGCGCCTGAACCTTCAAAGGGAAATAAAACGACGGATGGACCCTGATGAACACGGATACTCAGCAAGTTGTGTTCACGGGAGTCCTCCTCCGGGGAGTGAATCCGAATTCAGGTGTAAATCCGTGTTCATCAGTGTCCATTTGGCTCATCAGTTAAGATGAAATGTTCGCCGGTTTGCCTGCGGCTATCTTCGCTGCGCTCCGGTTCCCTTCGGTCGGCTGCGGTTTTTTCCTCTCCATTTTGCAATTCAAGCTGAATGGGCAGGGCGCACTTGCGAAAGCTGCCGCGCACTGGGAATGGCGCGCACTGCTGTGACCCCGCCATCCTCCACCATCCCCGGCCCTGGCATTTGGAGCGCGGCGGCGAATGTTCTCGCGTTCCGCCGCGATCCGCTGGGGTTCATGGAGCGGCTGGCGGCGCGTTTCGGGCCGGTGGTGCGGGTGCGCTTTGCGTGGCTGACGCAGTATTTCATCAACGATCCCGGGCTGGCGCGGCAAATTCTGGAACTGCCGCACACCGCCGCGAACAAGCACACCCGCAGCGTGCAACTGCTGGGTCGCATTGCCGGGACAAGCGTCCTGACCGCCAACGGGGCGCCGTGGTTCCAGCGCCGCCGGCTGCTCCAGCCGCTGTTTCACCACCAGCGGATGCGCAGCTATCCGGAACTGATGGGACAGCTTTGCCATGAAATGCTGGAACGGTGGAAGTCGCGGCCGCAGATTGCGGCCCATGAAGAAATGACGCGCCTGACGTTCACCTTCATCTGCCGTGTCGTCTTTGCCGGCGCGCCCGCCTCCGCCGCGGCGGAAATGCAGGCACCGGTGACGGAGATGCTGGCCACGATCTGGAAGACCATCCTCTCGCCGGCGCAGACTCCGCTCTGGCCGGGCATGGCCAGCCGGCGCCGCTTCGACCGCGCGCTGGCGGAACTGGATGATTTCATTTTCCGGCAAATCCGCGAGCGTCGTGAGCAAGGGGGCGATCACGGCGATCTGCTGCAAATGCTGCTCGACTGCCGCGACGCCGATACCGGCGAGGCCATGAGCGACGAGGACATCCGCAACGAATGCATCACCATGCTCATCGCCGGACATGAAACGACTGCCAACGCCCTGACGTGGTCGCTGCTGCTGCTCGCCGGTCACCCTGACATTCGCGAACCGGTGCGCACGGAGGTGCAGCAGGTCTGCGGCGACGGACCGCCGCTGCCGGAGCATTTGCCGCAACTGCAGCGGACCCGCGCTGTCCTCATGGAGGCGATGCGGCTCTATCCGCCCATTTGGCTGATCGAACGGAATCTCGAGGCGCCCTTCGCTTGCGGAGATTGGTCTCTGCCGGCGGGCGCGCAGCTTCTGATCAGCCCTCACATTCTCCACCGGCTGCCCGCATTCTGGAGTGAGCCTGACAAATTCAACCCTGACCGTTTCCTCGAACGGGACGCAGAGGACAACCCCGCTTTTCTGCCGTTCGGCACCGGCCCGCGCGTCTGCATCGGCCGGAACCTCGCCACCCGGGAGGGCATTGTGTTCCTCGCCGTGATCGTGCGCGGTTCACGCCTGGAGCGCGCGGACGCGGCACCCGTGGCGCCGGCACCGGGCATTTCGCTGCGGCCGGCCCGGGAAATCCTGCTGCAGACCTGACCCGCGCTGCATTGTCAGGATGCAGCGCGCAGCGTTCAGGAAACCGGTGTCTCCGGCACACTCTGCGCGGACGGTTTCGGCGGGGGCGGCTTGGGACGGCTGCCGCATCCGGAAGGCATGACGTCGCCGAAAAAGAAGACGGCCAGGAGTGGAAGAAGCGCTTTCATGGTGGCGCCACATAACGTCTTGCCCGCGGCGCGGCAAGCTCCATTCTTGCCCGCATGGACGCCGCGATGTCGCTCCTGGAAAAAGCCTGCCGTCCGCTGGACCGGCTGCGGCTGCGCTGGCTGCGGGCCGTGCGGCCGGCGGTGGTCCCGCTGCTGCGCCGGCGCGACTGGCGGGTGGTGGTCTTCGGGGCAGCGGTGATCGGGTTTTCGCTCGCCGGCACGCTGCTGGCTCCGTTCTGGCTGCTGGCGCTCGGCCCGGTGCTGTGGGGCACGCCGCACCTGCTCTCCGATGTACGTTATCTGGTGTGCCGTCCGGGTCTCCACCGGCGTCCGGGATTCTGGCTGTGCGTGGCGCTGCCCGTGATCATCGCCGGCACGAACTGGCATCCCATGGAATCCGGTCTCGTGGCCGTGGCGGGGGCCGCGGTGCTGGCTCGCGGCGCGCTCTGGCGAAAAGGCGTTATCGCGGTTTTGCTCGCCGCTGCATGGGTGGCGGTGGCGCGCACCGGACCGGTGAGCCAGCTGGTGTTTGCGCATCTGCATAATTTCATCGCCGTGATGCTCTGGTGGTTCTGGCGCCCCGGACGCAAATCGTTCAGCGCCGCCATCCCGGCCGCCTTCCTGTTGTGCAGCGCGCTGATCTTTGCGGGAGTGCTCGTGCCTTTCTCTCCCGCCCTGACGTGGGCGCCGGCGAATCTCGGTGCGGCAGATCATCTGGCGACTTTGGCTCCCGGGATTGCAGCGGAATGGGGCCTGCGTCTCGTGCTGCTGTTCGCTTTCGCCCAGGCGGTCCACTACGGCGTCTGGCTGCGGCTCATTCCGGAGGACGACCGCCCGCAGCCGGCGCCGCGCACTTTTGCGGCTTCGCTGCGCGCACTGCGCAATGACATGGGCGCGGTCACGCTGCTCATCGCTCTCGCGCTGGGTGTTTGGTTTGCCGTCTGGGCGGTCCTCGACCTGACAGCATCGCGGACCGGATACCTGAGGCTCGCACTCTTCCACGGCTATCTCGAACTCGCCGTGGCGGCATGGTTCTTCGTCGAGCGCCCGTTCCGCAATCCGGCGTCATGAAGGACTGGTGGCCGGCATTCCTGCTGACTCAGGCGATCGAGGTCCCGCTGTATCTGTGGGCGGGATGGAAAGTGCCGGCGGTCCGCCGCTGCGCCGCCGCAGTCGGAGCCAGCTGCCTGACGCATCCGTGGCTGTGGTTTTGCCTGCCGTGGGATGAGGCGCATTACGTTCGCAGCATGATCTTTGGGGAATCGATGGTGGTCCTGGCCGAGGCGATCGTCCTCCGGATTGCGGGATTCGCGCGGCCACTGCTCACAAGCCTGATGGTCAATGCAGCGAGCGCCGGCATCGGCCTGCTCATTGCGGCATGGCTCCGCGACTGAGCCCGGCCGGCAAAGCGCGGAGTCCCGGACAGGCAAAGTCCTCCTTGAATCCCGCGCCCGATGGCTGACATCAATCCACCCCACCCCAGTCCCCCCAACCCGCTCAACCCATGAAACTGCTCCCCCTTTCCATCGCGGTCCTCGCTGCCGGGCTCTCGCTGACCCTCGCCGATACCATCAAGCTGAAGAACGGCGAGATGATCGAGAACTGCACCATCACCGACGAAACGGCCGAGGCCTACGAGGTTGAAGTGGACCTCGGCAACGGCATCAAGGACTTCCGCACCATCAAAAAGGCCGATGTGGAGAAACTGACCCGCCTGACACCTGACCAAAAAGAGGCCGCCGAACTCAAGGCGAAGCTCGATCCCTCCGGGGACGGCATGTCCGCCCAGGACTATGAGAAGGCGATCAAAAGCGAAATCCAGCCGTGGCTGGAAAAATACAAAAAGAGCGACAAGCGCGCCGAAATCGAAGCCCTGTTGAAGCTGTACAACGAGGAACTGGCCAAAGTGCGCGCCGGCGAAATCAAGCTGCGCGGCGCATGGATCAGCGCGGACGAGCGCAAGTGGAACGCCTACAACGTCGAGGCCCGCAAGCTTCGCATCAAGATCGAAGACCTCATCAAGGAGCGGAAATACACCGAAGCCTACGCCGCGTTCGCTCAAATGGAACTGACCGGAGCCGCCGGCGTGGATTTCCCGCCCGTGGTCGAGGCGATCAAAAAAATCGTGCCCAGCCTCGTGGGTTCCATCAAGCGCGCCCTCGGGGAAGCGCCCGCCAAAATCAAGCAGCGCACCACCTATCTCGCAGGCCTCCGCGCCGATCAGAAGAAGAACGAGGAGCTCCGCATCAAGAAGGAGCGAACCGAATGGACGGCGAAAGTCGCCCAGGAGAAGAAGGACAAAATCCGCATTCCCAGTTACGATCCCTTCGATCTGAAGAGCATCCAGGACTCGCTGGCCGCGGCGGAGAAGGAGGCTTCCGTGCTCGACGCCCTCGACCTTTCCGCCATGGCGGCCGCCAACCGCAGGTTTGAGCAGGGCCTGAAGGACCTGCACACCAAAGCGTTTCTTTCCGCCAAAGCCAACTTCGAGGCCGCGGCCAAAGTCCACAGCAAGGACGCCGCGGTGAAAAAATATATCGACGAGGCGACCAAAGCCGCCACGGCACCGCCCGCCGGCGCCAAGGCGAAGTGAGCCCCGCCCTTCTTCATGCCCCGTACCGCTGAAATCTCCCGCCGCACTGCCGAGACGGATATCTCCCTCGCCCTCACCGTGGAAGGTCAGGGCCGTGCCGACATCCAGACCGGCATCGGCTTCTTCGACCACATGCTGACGCTGTTCGCGAAGCACAGTCTGATCGACTTGCGGGTCGTGGCCAAAGGCGATCTCCATGTGGACTGCCACCACACGGTCGAGGACACCGGGATCGTGCTCGGTCAGGCGCTGCGGCAGGCGCTGGGCGACAAGAAGGGAATCGTGCGCTACGGCTGGGCCTACGTGCCCATGGACGAAACGCTGGCGCGCGTGGCTGTGGACCTCAGCGGGCGCGCCTATCTCGAACACCGCGTGCCCTCCGGTGTGGAGCCGATCGGCAATTTTTCATTCCAGCTGGTGGAGGAATTCCTCCGCGCCGTGAGCCACAATCTGCTCGCCAACATCCACGTCGAAGTCCTCTACGGCCGCGACGCGCACCACATGGCCGAAGCCGTCTTCAAAGCCCTCGCCCGCGCGCTGGACGCCGCCATGCGCGTCGATCCCCGCGTCACGGGTGTGCCGAGCACGAAGGACACACTGTGAGAGTGAACGTTGCAGGTGCCGGAGGCCGGAGGTGAAGCTCACGTTCACGGTTACCGCTTTCGGGTCTTTCATTTTCCACTTTCACTCACACTTCCTCCATGACCGGCATCATCGACTACGGCGGCGGCAATCTGCAAAGCGTGCGCAATGCGCTCCGCTCGCTGGGGCGCGAGCCGGTGCTGGTGCATCACGCCGCGGAACTCGCACGTGTGACCTCCCTGGTCTTCCCCGGTCAGGGTGCTTTCGCCGACTGCATGCAGGCTCTCGAATCCCGCGGCCTCGCGGGGCCGTTGCGCCAGTGGCTGGACGAAGACCGCCCGTTTTTCGGCATCTGCGTCGGCTACCAGGTGCTCTTCGAGAGCAGTGAGGAAAACCCCGGCGTGCCCGGGCTCGGGTTCTTGTCAGGCGACGTCGTGCGCTTTCCCTCCGGCCCTGGCGTGAAAATTCCCCACATGGGCTGGAATACCGCGCACGTCAGGCAGCCGGAGCACCCCGCATGGAACGGACTCGGCCGCGATCCCTTCTTCTACTTCGTTCACAGCTACTATCCGCAGCCGGCCAGCCCCGGCGTGATCGCCGCCACCACCGACTACGCCGGCCTCACCTTTGCCTCCGCCGTCGCCCGGGGACGCATGATCGCCACCCAGTTCCACCCGGAGAAAAGCCAGGCCGCGGGACTGCAGCTGCTGGGGAATTTTCTCTCGCGCTGCTCCTAGCCACCCGCCCTCCGTGTCCTTGCTGTACGAATCCCGCCGCCTGCTCGATGAGTATCTGCTCTTCCACTACGGAGCGCCCGAAGAAGTGCTGCCGTGGGAGCACGGACCGCGGGAGGCGCTGGGATTTCCCGTGCGGACGGTGCACACCTTTCCCGCCAGCCCGCCGCTGCAGCGGGCACTCGACCTCGGCTGCGCCACGGGGCGTTCCGCCTTCGAGCTCTCCCGCTTTTGTGAGGAGGTGCTTGCCGTGGATTACTCGCAGAGCTTCATCACCGCCGCCGAGCGCCTGCGCAGCGGCGGGAGCCTGACATATGCCTGCCATGAGGAGGGGGCGCATTTCCGGGAACTGACCGCGCGCCTGCCGGAGGGCTGCCGTCCGGAGCGCGTCAGGTTCGAGCGCGGCGATGCCATGCAGCTGCGGGCGGACATCGGTGACTTCGACCTCGTGCACGCCGCCAATCTGCTGTGCCGGCTGACAAATCCGGCGCTGTTGCTGCGGCGGCTGCCCGAACTGGTCCGCCCCGGCTGCCGGCTCATCCTGACCACGCCCTGCACATGGCTGGAGGAATTCACTCCGCCGGCGCACTGGCCGCCCGGCAGCACGCTCGACTGGCTGCGGCATGAACTGAGCCCGTTCTTCATCCTCGAAGCGCAGGCGGACCTGCCGTTTCTGATCCGCGAGCATGCGCGGAAATATCAATGGTCTGTGGCGCTCGCCACGTGCTGGCGGCGAACCGGTCAGGGCAGCACCGGCAGCAGCCGGTAGAGCTGGCGCGGTCCGGGCGGAATTGACCGGACCCGCGTAGCAACCGGACTGCTGGCCGTGAACGACTCGAGGTCGGTCCAGTTCAGCAGATTCGATGCGGATTGAAATTTGTAGGGCTGCCCCGGAATCAGATCCGGGAAGAGGAACTCGAAGTTCGCACCCGCCGTGGTGATGACCGGCTGCGGCTCGTGCGGCGCAGTGGTGAGACGCCAGGCAATCGCGTAATCGTGCGCCGCTCCGCTGCCGCGGCCGACGCGCAGGCGGTAGTTGCCGGCCGGCAGATCCTTTTTCCAGATGTGCTCCATGTTGTAGAGGCTGCTGGTGGAGGTGTCGATCGTCACCGGCGCCCCGCCGGCGGAGGGATCGCGGAAGAGTGTCAGGTTGAAATCGATCAGCGCATCCGGCGCCAGTGAAAAGATGGTGGGCGAGTTGTTGGAATCCGTGAGCGTGCGGTGCCAGACGAGGAACGCGGAAAGCTCCACCCCGTAGCGGCCGGCGGGAACATGGAGACGGTAGTCAGCCGTGCCGCTGGCGGAGAGCGTGTGATAGTCCCACGCCATGTGAGGGCGTCCGGCGGCGTTGTTGGCAGGCTGCTCGCCGCCGTCGAGAATGAAGTAACTGTTGTAGATGTTCAGTTCCCCGGCGCCGAACACGGCATCGATGGGATGCGCGGCGGTGCGGGACCATGCAGGGAACTCATCCTTGGTGGCGCCGGCGAGCAGCACGGCTTTGAGCGTTTTCGCATGGCGCGCATTGTCGGTGCCAATGGCATTGGCGTGCTGACGCAGCAGGGCGGCGGCGCCGGCGAGATAGCCGGCCGCGTAGCTCGTGGCGTTGACCGGCACCACGATCTCCGGCTTCCGGCGCCCCGGACCGTCCATGTCCGAAGTCACCCCGCCGCGGCTGTGCTCGCCGTTGGTCAGGCCGGCGGAGAGCGCATTGTAGCAGGAGGCCCACATATCGGGCACCACCGCAGTGGAGCCGTTGTTGAGGCCCACGCTGCAGACGTAGTTGTCGCGATTGATGGAGAAGTCCTGACGCCTTACCAGATCCCTGACAGAGACGGCTTCGCCGGTGCCGGCATCGTAAATCCACGGATGACACTGCACGGCGCGCGTTTCCACCGCCGGATCGAGCCGTGAGGGCAGCGGAGCGAGGAACTCATCGTCCCACGGGCCGGCGGCATAGCAGTCCACCTCCGTGATGCCGGGCGCCATGCTGTGACGGATCGTGGTCAGGCCGGCCGAGTTGCCATAATAAAACGAGGCGACCTCATCGGCATGGAAGGAAAAGGCACCGGCGCCGCTCTTGGCGGTGAACTGCTTGCCGTTGAAGCGCCCGCTGCCGGAGAACGTTCCGCTGCCGGCCTGTGTCAGGTAGGCATCCGTCTCGAACGGCGGGCTGGGAAGCTTGCTCTCCACATGAGTGACGCCCACCCCGGCCCCGGTCGGCAGCGCCGCGCCGAGGGCTTCACTCAGTTGCGTGTAGCCGGTGTCGTCCCGGTAGTCGGCACGCGCCGCGGGAACTGCGGCGGCCAGCAGCCAGCAGAGCGATGGGGGGAACTTCATGGGGGAAAGATGTCGCCGGGATTGTAACGCGAACGCGCAGGGAATGCACCGTCGATTTGAAAACCTCAGGCCCGGTGCCGCGCCGCAAACGAAGCGATACGCTCCAGGGCGATGCCCAGATTCTTTTCATCCGTGGCGTAACAGCAGCGCACGAATCCCTCGCCGGCCTTGCCAAAGGCGGTGCCGGGAACGACGGCGACTTTTTCCTCCTCCAGCAGCCGCGTGGCGAAATCCCGGCTCGTCATGCCGGTGCTCCGGATGTCAGGAAACACGTAGAACGCCCCGCCGGGCATGAATGTCGTGAGGCCCGCCGCGTTGAGCTTGCTCACCACCAGATTGCGCCGGCGCCAGTAGGCCTGACGCATCTGCTCCACCGGTCCCGCGCCGTGTTCCAGTGCTTCCGTGGCTGCGATCTGCGCCGTGATGGATGCGCAGAGCATCGAGTACTGGTGGATCTTCATCATCGCCTCCGTCAGCTCCGGCGGCGCGCAGGCGTAGCCGAGGCGGAATCCCGTCATGGCAAACGCTTTGCTGAACCCGTGAAGCAGAATCGTGCGCTCCTTCATGCCGGGGATCGCCGCGATGCTGTGATGCACGTGATCGTCGTAAAGCAGCTCGCTGTAGATTTCGTCGGTGATGACGATCAGATCATGCTGCTTGGCCAGCTCCGCGATGCCCTCCAGCTCGCGCTTCGGTTGAATGCCGCCCGTGGGATTGGTCGGGAAGTTCAGCATGATGATCTTCGTCTTTGGCGTGATCGCCTTTTCCACGTCGGAGGCGAGCAGCGCGAAATCGTCTTTGCCCTTCGTTTCCACCACCACCGGCGTGCCGTAGGCCATGTAGATGCCGGGATTGTAGCTCACGTAGCAGGGCTCGTGATAGATGACCTCCTCGCCAGGATTGAGGAGCGCGCGGAAGGCGAGGTCCAGCGCCTCGCTCACGCCCACCGTGACGAGGATCTCGCTGAGCGGGTTGTAGGTGACGTGAAAGTGCTGCTGCACGTACTTCGCGATGCTCTTGCGCAGGTCCAGCAGGCCGAGATTGCTCGTGTAGCTCGTCTGGCCCTTCTCCAGCGAATGGATCGCCGCTTCGCGAATGTGCCAGGGCGAGGAAAAGTCAGGCTCGCCGACGCCCAGCGAAATGACATCGCCGGCGGCGAGCACGAGTTCGAAAAACTCGCGGATGCCGGAGCGCGGCACGGCGCGCACACGCTCGGAAATTTTATCCGTCAGGCTCATGGTGGCGGGATGTTCGGAATGCATCACGGCGCGACAGCGAGACGGCCGGACTCCGCGGAGAGTGAGCCGAGGAATCCGTCCTGTTTATACACCTTGAGCTGAAAATGTGTCGCCGTGCTGATGACGCCCTCCAGCGAGCTGAGCTTTTCGGAAACGAACCGCGCCACTTCGCGCAGATTGCTCCCCCGCACCAGCACCGCGAGATCGTAGCCTCCGCTCATCAGCCAGCAGTTCACCACCTGATCGAACCGCGCGATGCGCTCCGCAATGCGGTCAAACCCCGCACGCCCCTCCGGCGTGATCTTCACTTCAATCACCGCCTGCACCGCCTCGTCGTCGGCCTTCTCCGGATCCATTACCGCATGATATCCCAGGATCGTCCCGTCCGCCTCGCGCGCGGCAATGGCGGCCCGCACGGCGTCGGGCGTCGTGTTGAGCTGAGCGGCGAGCTGCTCCGCGCTGAGGCGGGCATCCTGTTGCAGGAGAGCGAGTAGCGGATCCATAAAGAAGGCGCGTGCTCTCCGGGCGGCCGGCGCCCCGCGCAATGGCAGAACCGCGCGCCCTCCGGGCAACTGTTGCCCGCGGAGATTGTCGCTGAGCGGCTGGTGTCAGGGTGAGTTCCGGCCGGGGGCGGCAAAGGCAGAAGACCTGGCTTTCAGGGAGCGGGCGGGCGGGCGGCGCGGGGCGGCAGGCGGGGGCTTGCAATCCCTGCGGGTAGTTCTAAGGAAAGCGTGCCGGTGGGACGACCGGCGTTTTATTCCTGCCCGATGACACCGGAGAAAGCCGCGCTGACCGCCGCCGCCGTGCTGTATCTGGGAGCGGGCGCGCAGGCGTTCCTCTCCCTGCGGCAGGGTGCGTACCGGCATACAGGGACGGCGCTGGGGTTCATGGCGGCGGGGTTTTTGTGCCAGTGCCTCTTTCTTTACTGGCGCGGGCAGGAGCTGGGGCGCTGCCCGATCACGACGCCGCTGGAGCTGATGACCTTCACGGCGTGGGCGATGGTGTTATTTTACTTCCTGGTGGGGTCGGCCTACCGGCTCTCGCTGCTGGGGGCGTTCACCGCGCCGCTGGCGTTTGCGATGCAACTCTCCGCGCTGCTGAAGCCGGACGATCACCCGCCGGGCACGCACGGGTCCCCGGGGCTGTGGACGGAGTTGCACGCCTCGCTCTCGCTGCTGGCCTACGGGGCCTATGCGCTGGCCTGCGTGGCGGGCGTGATGTTTCTGGTGCAGGACCGGCTGCTGAAAAAGCACACGCACCTCGCCCTGCTGCGGCTGCTGCCGCCGGTGCATCATCTGACGCAGGCCACGCGCCGTCTGCTGCTGGCGGGCACGGCGGTGCTCACGGCGGGCATTGTCGCGGCCTATCAAATGGAACAGCACCCGGAATACTCCAAGCTGCTGGCGGTCTGGATCGTGTGGGCGGCGTATGTGATTCTGGGACTGTACGAGATGTGGCGCGGGATGTCGGCGCGCCGCGCGGCGTGGGCCGCGGCCGGGTGCTTCGTGCTCGCGGTGGTCAGTCTGTGGTTCGTCACTCCGCGCTGAACATGATTTTCTGTTTTGGACTCAGTCACGCGACCGCGCCGGTGGAACTCCGGGAGCGGGTGGCCGTGCCTGTCAAAGATCAGCCGGAGGCGGTGCGGGAACTGACCGCTCTGGAGGGCGTGGGCGAGGCCGTGGTGCTTTCCACCTGCAATCGCATGGAAATCTACGGCAACGCCGCGGGCCCGGAAGCCGTGGAGCAGGTGGAGCGCTGGCTGCGCGGGCGATTTCAGATCACGGACACCGCGCCGTTCTTTCACCACCCTGGCGACGACGCGGTGCGGCATCTTTTTGCCGTGGTGAGCGGCCTGGAAAGCATGGTGCTCGGGGAGACGGAAATTTTCGGTCAGGTGAAGGACGCCTACGCCGCGGCCAAGGAGGCCGGCGGCACCGCGCGCGTGCTCAACAAGCTCTTCCAGCATTCCTTCCGCGTCGGCAAGCTGGTGCGCAACTCCACCGAAATCCAGCGCGGCAGCACCAGTGTGGGCAGCGTGGCCGTGGAACTGGCGGAGAAAATTTTCGGCGATCTGAAAGCGAGCCGCGTCATGCTGCTGGGCGCGGGCGACATGAGCCGGCGCTGCGCACAGAGCCTGCAGAGCCGCGGCGCCAGCGGCGTGGTGGTGAGCAACCGCAACTACGACCGCGCCGTGGAGATGGCGGCGGAGATGTCAGGGCGTGCGCTGCATTTCGAGCAGTGGCCCGGCGAAGTTCACGCCGTGGACGTCATCATCAGCAGCACCGCGGCGCCGCACACGGTGATTCATCCGGAGCAGATCGTGCCCGCGATGCGCCGCCGCCGCGGGCGCCCGCTCTTCATCATCGACATCGCCGTGCCCCGGGATGTGGAGCCGTCGGTGAATGAAATCGAGGGCGTGTATCTTTACGACATCGATGCCCTGGAGACGATCGCCGGCGAGACCCGCGAGCGGCGCGAACAGGAAATCGTGAAGTGCCGGGAAATCATCGAGGCCGAGGTGAAGTCGCTCACGCTGTGAGACTTCACGGGCGCAGCATCACGGGCAGCGCGTCGCCGTGCTTCACCGGCACAAGCGTTTCCAGCGGGCCGCGATAAATCCAGGTCCAGCACTCCATGGAGAGCTGACCGGCGAGCAGGACCGGAATGCGTTGCCTGACAAAAGCGGGAGGGCCGGGCAGACCGGTGCCGATGCCCTCGTAGCGGTCAAGGCTGTCGAGGATCTGGTCGGCGCCGGTTTCGGGGAGTTCGATGACCTCGCCCACAATCTCGGCACCCCCGTCCGGTTCGTGGGTCGCGGCGAATCCGGTGCCATGACGGAACAGCCGGCCCTTCATTCTGGCCGTCCCGAGCAGGCGGCAGCGGGAGGCGAGAAGGGCGGCGTAGGGGTGGGTGCTTCCGGGACGGAGGGGACCGTAGAGGAAAACAGGGAGGCAGGAGGGGACGACGGACATGCTGGGGCGGGCCGGGTGCGCCGCCGTGTTAGCGGTTTTTCCGCAGGCTGGCAATCATAACCCTTCGCCGGTCGAAGGCGGTGCCATATTCAAAAACTTTCACATTCATGAAATTTACCGGTTGGTATGACGAATTTGGCGCATTATAAGCCGATAACCGAATTCTCTTTATGACCATACCAGAGAATCAGCCCTTCGGGACGGTCCGGCCGTCCACCCCTGCGGACTGGCTGCGGCGGGCCTTTCAAGCGCCCCGCGGAGCGCCGTGGGTGCCTTTATCCTTCGCCGCGCTCGAAGGACTGCCGGCGCTTCCCCCGATGCGGGACTTGCGCCTGGAAGCCGATGGCACGTGGTCGGCGGAGGAACTGGTGGACGCTTCCCAGGTGCCGCTGGCGCAGTTTCTGACTCAGGCCGCAGCGCCGGTGTGGGTTTTCGTTTCCATCGTGCAGCAGTGCCTCGCCGGACTCGTGGCCCTGCACCGTTCCGGTCTGTATCACGGGGGCATCAGCCCCGCGACGCTGCGGGTGAGTCCTGCCGGGCATGTCGTGCTGGTCGCCTGCAGGGCCGGAGACGCATGGCCGGAAATCGCGGAACCGGCCATCCCCGCTGCGCCCGGCGAGGCGCCCGCATTGCCCCGCGCGCTGGTGATCGATGACCTGCGGGCGCTCGGGCGCACGTTTCGCGCCGTGCTGGGCGGCGATCCGGACCAGCGCCTCACCGTGACGCGCACCGATATCGCGCCGCTGGTGGCGGAATGGATCGACTGGCTGGCGGAGCCGGAGGCCGGCCGCGAACCCGAGTCCGCGCAGCAGGCGGAGACGATCTTCAACGAAATCCGCACCGGCCGCCCCGGCTGGTGCCCGTGGAAATCAGAGCACCACCTCCCGCCGGAGATCGGCAGCGGCCATTCATCCGCGGAGGCCGCGGCCGGCTCGCGGCGCGGACGCAGAGCCCGGCTCGCGCAAGGATCGGAATTCGACTGGCGCACCGTCGCGGTCGCATCGGTCCTTGTCGTGGCGGTGCTCGCCGCCGCCAGCTGGCTGCTCGTGCGGTTTGGCCGGGAACAGCCGCACGCGGAGGCGGCCCTGACAGCCGTGGCTCCGGCGCTCAAAGGCAATCTCAACACCGTTTCGCTTTCCCAACTGCTGCCGGACGAACTGGCATCCATGTTTCATCTCACCGGCGGCGATACCGAGCCGGTGGAGGAAACGGAGAATGTTATCACCCGCCTCGGCGAGGCGGCGGGCCGGCTGCCGCGGGAGCCGTCCGCTGACTGGGAGGAGGAACTTCGGCTGCGCGAGGAGGAGGCCCTGCGGCGCGCCAAAGGCGAGGCGATTCCGGAACGCGCGGAGTCGAACTTCCTTCCGAGCGACGAGATTTTTCCGGAAATCGGGCAGCCGACCAAAGGACGCGGGCCGGGCGACTTCTACCTCGCATGGCGCACGAAGCGCATGATTTTCACCGTGGAGGAATGCGCAGCCTTGCAGTCGGCCATTCTGCGGGCGGCGCGCTACTGCGGCGTGCGCGTCATGGCGTGGTCCGTCCTGCCCAATCAGGCCGGCGTCGTAATCCGCGTGCCGGCTCCGCGCGCCATCCCTGACGAAAAACTGGAGCGCCGCATCGCCGTGCTCCGCGGCCCGAAAACCGCCCAGGGCGTCATCGCGCAAATCAATGCCAAACTCAAAGCCGGCGACCCCGCCGGGGCCGACCATATCCGGCGGGAATGGATCGTCAGCATGGGCAGCGCCGCCGGATTCTTCAGCGTCATCCGCACCGTGCCGGTCGTCAGCCCGGAAGCCCTCGGCGACACCGCGCTCTGGCAGGAGAAGCCGTTCCGGTTCGCACTGCTGGCTCCTGACAAACCGGAACTGCTCCGCGCCGCCTCCGCCGTGGATGCCGCGGCGCTCAGCGCGAAACTCGTGCCCGCCGCCCACCGCTGGCCGTTCTGCAGCCTCAGCGCCGCGATGCTCAACTACGGACCCGCCCTGCGCGCGGTCTCCGTGCTCATGCAGGAGAATCCGCAAAAAGACCTGCCCGTGCCGTCGCCGGGCGAACTGCAAATCGCGCTGCGCGATTACCGCCGGCATCTCGGCGACCTGCCGCCGGAGCCCGCGGTTTCCACGGCCCTGCCGAATTCCGGCGCCCCGCTGCAGCCGGCGCAGCCGCCCGCGGCCGTCACGCCGAAGCCCCAGGCCAGCAATCCGTGAGGCCTTTCCCTGCGCGGCCCGGCATGGCCTGGTTCCGTCGCAAGAAACCACTTCCCGTTCCGCCGGAGCGCGCTACACCAGCGCCGTCATGAACCGCCGCTCCCTTTTTGCCACTGCTCTCGCCATTCCCGCCGCCTCGCGCACCATCGCCGCGGAGGCACCCGCCGCCGCCGCCAGGATCAAAAACCGCATCGGCGTCAGCACCTATTCCTTCTGGCACTTTGACGAAAAGTCGGACCACTGGCGCAGCATCGAAAAATGCCTCGAAGCCGCCGCGGACATGGGCTTCGACGGCGTCGAAATTCTCCAGGTGCAAATGACCGACACCAGCCCCGCGGCGCTGCGCCAAATCAAGAGCCGCGCCTTCTCGCTGGGCCTCGACCTCATGGGCCTGTCCACGCATCAGAGCTTCGTTTTCCCGGAAGAGCAAAAACGTCAGGACAACATCCTCAAGACGACGATGTTCCTCGAGCAGGCCTACGACCTCGGCATTCCCACCATCCGCGTGAACACCGGCCGCTGGGGCACCAGCAAAAACTTCGACGAGCTGATGAAAAACCGCGGCATCGAGCCGCGACTCGAGGGATACACCGACGACGACGGCTTCAAGTGGGTCATCGATTCGTTCGAGAAACTCGTGCCCGAAGCCGAAAAGCGCGGCGTCATCATGGGCCTCGAAAACCACTGGGGCCTCGGCATCGATGTCGCCGGCGTGCAGCGCGTGGTCAACGCCCTCAAAAGCCCGTGGCTCCAGGTGACGCTCGATACCGGCAACTTTCTCGAAGACCCCTACGACCGCCTCAAGCAACTCGCGCCGCAAACCTGCCTCCTCCAGGCCAAAACCTATTACGGCGGCGGCCTCTGGTATTCGCTCGACCTCGACTACGCCCGCATCGCCAGCATCATGCGCGAGGCCAAATACCGCGGCTACGTTTCGCTGGAAATGGAAGGCAAGGAAGACCCCCTGACCGCCGTGCCGAAGAGTCTCGAATTGCTGCGGAAGCACTTCGGCTAAGCGGGGACGAGTTGTTAGCGCCTTCCGCCTGGCTCTCTCTCTTGCGCCGCATCCCTCCTCCCTGCCTCATGACGGGGGACCAGCATTCGGGGTCCATGCGGGATTATTTCAAGCGGCAGAGATGATACAGAGACACACCTGTTTCATGCAGTCGAATCGGTGGCGACTACTCCGGATGCTCCAGCAATTCCTCCAGCCGCGTCGCGAGAATTCCCGGAAGTTCGGCACACCAGGACTCGTCCACCAGACCGGTTTCGATGAGATCGCGCAGATGCATGCGGTCCTTGTCGCGGAAGGAAGAGAGCTTCATGCGGACGAGAGCTGGCAGGCTGATGAGCGTAAAGCCGCTGGTTTCTTCAGAATCAACCACATCGGGCGACGGTTCCGGGTTTTCTTCGCGGACCTTCTCGCCGGCCCAGTGAATATGCAGCGCGTCGCGCACTTTGGCACCGGGACCATCGAGGAAAACATCCATCATCCCTCCTGTGCCCGGCATAGCCACACGACGATGTTGAAATCCCGTGGCTTCAAGCGCCCCGCGGGCGGCGGGGAAATCAAAGCGCCGCAGCAGCAGATTCACGTCGCGGGTATTGCGCACCGCGGATTCATCCACCTTCGAAACCCACGCCGCGACGGCATTACCTCCTACCACCGCATAGGGTATGCCGGCCTTCCGCAACGCCGCGGCGGCCCGCAGCAGGCGGTCCTTAACTTTCTGAATCGCGCGGTCCATGCGTTCCCATGACACCGGGGCGATGACGGTTGGCAACATGGCAGGCATCGTAGTTTCCATTCTGCCCGCGGCAAGTCCACGAATTGGGCGGCACCGCATCATGTCGAAGCCCGCACTTTTCCGTGAACTTTCACGCTGCCGGCGTTATACGAAGCGCGGATCATGTCCCGCCTTCCTTTTCTCTTGCTACTCTGCTGTGCCGCCTGCGTGACACGGGCGCAGACGGTGTTCATCAATGAAATTCACTACGACAACACGGGCACGGATGCGAATGAGGGCATTGAGATCGCGGGGCCGGCGGGGACGCTGCTGAGCGACTACGAGGTGGTGTTGTACAATGGCACGGGCGGCGCGCCGTACGGCGGTCCGCTGCGGCTGAGCGGCACGATTCCCAATCAGAACAGCGGCGCCGGCGCGCTGTGGTTCACGGTGGCCGGCATTCAGAACGACCGCGACGGGATGGTGCTCTATCACTGGCCGACGGCCACCGTGGTGCAGCGCATCAGTTATGAAGGATCGTTCACCGCCGTCGGCGGCGTGGCCGATGGACAAACCCTGCCGGACATCGGCGTGGCGGAATCGGGCAGCACACCGGCGACACATTCGCTGCAACTCACCGGCACCGGCACGCAGTTGAGCGACTTCGCCTGGGCCGGACCGCGATCCGGCAGCCCCGGCGCGCTGAACAACGGGCAAACTTTCACGGCGACGCCCGTGCGTACCGCGGCGATGCTGATCTCGCCGGGTCTGCTCCATGAAGGCGAAGCCGCGACTCTGAGCCTGACACTTTCGCCGCCGCCTGGCGCGCCGGTGACCTTCACGCTCTCCGCGCTGAAAGCAGGCATCCTCGCCCTGCCGGCGCAGATCACGGTAAGTGCCGCAGGCTCGGGATCAGTGCCGGTGACGGCGCTGGCGGATGGCGTGGCGGACGGATTCCAGGAAACCGGCGTGCTCGCGCAGCCGCCGGATGCCCTGTGGCCCGCGGCCGCTGCGGGCGTGCAGGTCGTGGATGCGGACCGCGCCTTCACATCCGTTCCCGGCTCGCTGCGGCTCCTGAGTTTGAATGTCAGATTCGGAGTCGGCTCCCCGGGCAGTGCGGAGTTCAATGCCGTGCGCGAAGTGGTGGAACGCCTCAGCCCTGACGTGCTCGTGATGCAGGAGGTGGCCGGCGCGAATGTCTTCGCCGACTGGCTGTCGCTCCTGCAACAATGCGGCTTCCCCACTGACGCGGCGCACATCGCGCTCGTGGGCGACGCCTGGGCTGGCCAGCCCTTTTCCAGCGGCGATCTCGCGGGCAATTTGGATCAGAATCTCGTCACAGCGAGCCGTTATCCCATTCGTCAGCGCCTGCAGATCGGTCGCGGTTCGGGGCGTTCGGAAATCACGCGCTATCCGCTGCTCACGGTGATCGATGTGCCTTCGCTCCCGGATGCCCGGGATCCGGTGATCGTGAATGTCCACCTCAAAGCCGACACCGGTGACGCCAACAACTTCCGCCGCGCCCTGGAGGCGCTGCGCACGCGGCAGGCGCTGGCTTCATTCAGCAGTGAAAACATCATCGTCTGCGGCGACTTCAACGCCA
Organism: uncultured Akkermansia sp.; assembly: GCA_964523105.1. Classification (GTDB taxonomy): domain Bacteria; phylum Verrucomicrobiota; class Verrucomicrobiia; order Verrucomicrobiales; family V1-33; genus V1-33. The sequence goes on along the minus strand of CAZFZN010000016.1, from coordinate 57,765 downwards.
CCGACTGGCTGCCGCAGCCGGCTTCCTATCAAACGAACGTGCCCGCTGTCACCCAGCCGGGTACGGGGCAGTTTACCGACGGCACCATGCTGCCGCAGTCGTTCAGCGCCGGCGGGGATCTGACCTCGCCGGGCTTCACGCTGCCCTACGCGACGTTTCCGCACAGCGGGTTCACGCCGGCGGGACTGTCGGCGCTCAGTTTGAAACAACTCGATGGCAGCCAGGAAACCTTCGCCTTTGCCGCCTACAAGCTCGACTACTTTTTTGTCAGTCCCGCCATCGCCGCACGCGGCGTGCCCACCGAAATTTACAACAGCCGCCTTGAGCACCTCCACGACGGTCTGCCCAAGCGCCGCACACTGCCCGCGCCTTCGTTGAGCACAGTAGCGGCGGACCACTTTGCCATCGTGGCAGACCTGCCGCTGGTGGATCAGCCGTCACTGAGCGTGACTTTTTCGCGCGAGTGGGTGAACGAAGGCGACTCTGGCCTCACCGCGACGATCACCGCCACGCCAGCACCCACAGCGCCGGTGACGGTTTTGCTGAATGCATGGCGCGATGCGAGGCTGTTGCCGCAGCCGGCGACGGTCACTCTGAGTCCGGGCAACGCGTCCGCCGTGGTAACGGTACCCGTGCCGTGGCTGCCGGGCATCGTGCCGCATCGCAGCGTGGCGCTCACGGCTTCGGCACCGGGGTGCTTCAGCGGCACTGCCGGCATTGAAGTGCGAAATCGCGAAGCGTCAGGGCTGCTCGTCATTTCCCAATACACCGAAGCCACCAGCGGCAGCGCGCCGCGGGCGCTGGAGTTGCTCAATGTTTCCGGCGCGGAGTTGGATTTCGCGGAAACGCCGCTGCAAATCCGGCGCTTCTCCAATGGCGATGCCGACGGACTGGTGGACGCCCTGGCCGAAAGCGGCGTGCTGCCGCCGGGTGCGGTGCTGGTGGTGGGCGACGATGCGACGGGCGACTACATGGTCGCGCAGGGACTCATTCCCGCGCCGGCCACGCCGTTTTCCCAACAGTTGGATCACACTGTTTTCCTCAACACCGCCGGGCACGCGGCTTTCCTGCTCGATCAACTCGTCTTCACCGGCAACGACGCCCTGGAAGTGCTGGTCGATGGCACGCGCAGCGACGTGTTAGGTGAGATCGGTCACGATCCCGGCACCGCATGGACCGGCCCTGGTGCAGAAAGCACCGCCAACGGAACACTGACGCTTCGCCCCAACTTCGCCACCGGCAGCAGCGGCTGGCGTCAGCCTGGACTGCGCTTCACTTTCGTTGGGGGCGGGGGACTGGAGGACTTCGGCATCGCACCTGCGGTGAACGATCCTTATCTCGCATGGGCTGCGGGGTTTGGCCTGACAGGACTCGATGCCGCCCCGGCCGGCGATCCTGACGGCGATGGGGCGCGAAATCTGGCGGAATACGGCCTCATGTCCTCGCCGGTGAATGCAGCCGACTCGGCGCAGCTCACGATCCTCCCCGCCGGCTTTTCCCGGCGCCTGAGAACGAATGACGCGACCCTCACCTTTACCGTCGAGTCCGCCTCAGCCGGTCTCACGAGCTGGAACCCCGCCGCTGGAACGGAGACGAACGGCACGGTCTTCGGCGACGGCAGCATGGAGCGGATCTTCACGCTCAACGGCGCGCAGCCCGGCCGCGTCTTCTTGCGGCAGAAAGTGAGCCGGCCGTAGGTGGAACGCGAAGTTGCACTTCGCCCCGGCTATCGAGTCTCATCCATTGCAGGCGAAGCGAAGTCCAACTTCGCGCTCCGGGGCCAGTCTGCGAAGTTAGTCACCTGACCGTGCCGGCGCACGGAGACCAGCCGCGCCAGCGGGAGATCCAAGATGAGCCACGGCGCTGTCTCCAGCGGCGCGCCCTGTGCGAGCACACCATCGTCAGGAAAACCGATGTCCACCGGCGTGAAGACGCCGGCGCGACCCGTGTTCACATCCAGCGCCGGAGACCATTCCGCTGTGCCGGTGGTGGGAGCCTGGACGACGAAACACTGCTGTTCCAGCGCCCGCGCCCGGCAACTGATCTCCACGCGATGGAATCCCGCTTCGGTGTCCGTGCAGCTTGGCACCAGCAGAACCTCCGCGCCCTGCTCCACCAACTGCCGCGCGAGCAGCGGGAATTCTGAATCATAGCAAATGAGCACGCCGACCTTCGCGCCGGGGATGTCGAATACCTCCAGTTTCTCCCCGCCGGTCACGCCCCACGACTCGCGTTCAAAGCGCGTCATCATGATTTTGTCCTGGTAACGCGCCGCGCCGTCGGGAGTGCAGAGCCACGCGCGGTTCACAAACCGCCCGTCCACTCTCCACGGTAATGAACCGGCGAGTATCGTGACGTTCAACTCCCGCGCGAGTGCCCGGTGTTCCGCGAGAAAATCCTCGCGCATCGGCTGCAGTGCCCGCAGACTTTCCCGCAGATCATCGCGCACCTGCGGAGGGAGCATTGCAGTCAGTTCCACCGCGGCATATTCGGGAAAGACGAGCAGCGTCGCGCCCTGGCCGGCGGCAGCGGTGCACAGGCGGCGCAGTTTTTCCTTCCATGCCCCCGGGGACGACAGGTATTCGACAGGATACTCACAGGCGGCGACGCGAAGGATGGACATGACTGACAAGGCAAATCATAAATCGTAAATCTCAAATCATAAATCCCGCCTCATGCAGCCTCCCGCCGATGCCACTGAACTCCGTCGCGACATCGGCCCCGTGCAGGCGACGGCGCTGAATGTAGCGAACATGGTCGGCATCGGACCGTTCATCACCATCCCTGCGTTCATCGCCGCGATGGGAGGGCCGCAGGCGATGGTGGCGTGGGTCATTGCGGCGGTGCTGGTGATTTGCGACGGCCTCGTCTGGGCGGAACTCGGCGCGGCACTGCCCGGCAGCGGCGGGACGTGGCACTTTCTGCGCCGCGTGTTCCAGGGCTCGGCCCTCGGCCGGCTGCTGCCGTTCCTGTTCATCTGGCAATTTCTCTTCAGCGGCACGCTGGAAATCGCGTCCGGCTACATCGGCACCATGCTTTATGTGAAATACGCCCTGCCAGGGCTGGAGGAATCCGTCGCCTGGCTGCCCGGCGGGCTGAGCACCCTCGCCGCAGTTTCCGCGCTGCTGGTCACGCTGCTGCTGTGCCGGCGCACGGCCTCCATGGCAAAGCTGGCGCTCGTGCTGTGCATCGGGACGATGATCACGGTGCTCATCGTCATCGTCAGCGGCCTGGCGCATTTCGACACGGCCAAACTCACACCGCCGCCGAGAGCGTGGAAAATGGATGGCGCGTGGTTCGGCGCACTCGGCGCGGCCATGACCATCGCCGTCTATGATTACCTCGGCTACTACAACATCTGCCACATGGGCGACGAAGTGCGCGATCCCGCACGCACCATTCCACGCGCCGTGCTCTGGAGCATCGCCATCATCGCCACCGTCTATCTGACGATGAACACCGCCATCATCTCCGTGGTGCCGTGGCAGGAAGCGATGAGATCGGAGAACATTGCCGCGCTTTTCATGGAGCGGCTCTACGGCGTCGAATGGGCGCGCGCGTTCTCCTGGCTCGTCGTCTGGACAGCGGTGGCGTGCTTCTTCTGCATCAAAGCCGGCTACTCGCGCATTCCCTACGCTGCGGCCAAAGGCGGCGACTTTTTTCCTGTCTTTGCGAGGCTTCATGGGAAACACCAGTACCCGTGGGTCTCGCTGCTGGCCATCGGCGTGCTCTCCGCGATTTTCTGTTACTGGCCGCTGACCGATGTCATCAATGCCGCGGTCACCGTGCGCATTCTCATTCAGTTCGGCGGACAGATCTTCGCCGTCTTCTACATCCGGCGGAAACGTCCTGACATCGTGCTGCCCTTTCGCATGTGGCTCTACCCGATACCGGCGATCGTCGCCGCCTGCGGATGGATTTTTCTCATCGCCACCTCCTCGCCCCGCGTGCTCCTCGCCTCGCTGCTCGTGCTCGGCAGCGGCATCGCCGTTTTCTTCCTCTGGTCCGCCTGGCAAAAACACCGCGCCATAAGCGCGCCGCAGGATTAATTGTTCTCCGGCAGCGCAATCACGCCTGCGCCGGAACCAAGTTCCCCGCGGCAGAAGCCGGTGAGATTGCCATGCACTGCTGACAGCGCCGCCGGCTGCACGAGGGCCACGCAGCAACCGCCAAAACCGCCGCCGGTCAGGCGGCAGCCGAAGACACCCTGTAGTCCCCGGGCAAATCCGGCGACACTATCCAACTCGGGACAACTGACCTCGAAGTCATCGCGCAGCGAGTCGTGACTGGCATTGATGAGCAAGCCGGCGCGGACGCCATCACCCTCGCGCAGAGCCTCTGCGCAGCTCTGCGTGCGCTGGATTTCGGAAATGACATGCCGCGCGCGGCGCTGCAGCGGCTCCGGCAGACGTCCGGCCTCCAGGATTTCCAGTGTCGCATCGCGCAACGCCGGGACCCCGAGCAGGCGCGCGGCTTCCTCCGTTTCGGCGCGGCGCTCGGCGTATTTGCCGTCCGCGAGGTCGTGCTTCACGCCGGTGTTGATGATGAGCAGCGCCGCGTCGCCGGGCGGGATGTGCTCTACTTCCCGGCTGCGGCAGTCGATGAGCAGCGCGTGGCCCGGCCGGCCGTGGACGGCGGCGAGCTGGTCCATGCAGCCGCTGGGCACTCCGGCAAAGGCCCCGGCGTCCTGACAAATCTTCGCTTTGGCATCCGGCTCCAGAGCCCGGCTGGACGCCGTCTCCAACAGCGAAGCGAAGGCCACGCACAGCGCCGCGCTGCTGGCGAGCCCCGCGCCCTGCGGGAGCGTGGAGGCGATGCGCACATCCATTCCTGGCGGACGCGCCCCGGTTTTCTGAAACCCGGCCAGCACACCGCGCAGATAGTTGGCCCATTTTTCCGGTCCCCGCTGCGGCGTGATTTCGGCACGCTGACCGCCTTCGGTTTCGGCGAGGATTTTTCCGTCAGGCCGGGGCACCGCCGCCATCCATGTGCGCAGACCGATCACGGCCGGCAAGACAAAGCCATCGCAGTAGTCCACATGTTCGCCGATCAAATTGACGCGGCCGGGCGCGGAGGCGAGCCAGCGGGCGGTGTCGGCGCGGAGGCCAGGCGGCGGCGGGAGTTCGTTCATCCCCCGCCTATGGCACGACCGGCGCGACATGCAGCCGGAGAAATCCACGACGCTGTCCGCATTGCATAACGGCGCGGGGCGGTGCATGTCGAACGATGCATGAAAGCCCCGACAGCCTTCACCGGCGTACCGCTTTTTCCTGGAAATTCAGCGCACTAACCGCGGCGCTGGGTTTCACGTTTGGCCTCGCCGCCTGCGACAAAAAGAAACCCGGCGGAGCGAAGCCGGAGAAATCCTCCGCACCCATCACGGCCCCGGCGCCGGCCGCGGGTGCATGGAAAGTGGCACTCCTGCCGGAAACATGGACGCTCTCCGGATTCGCTGAGGACAAGGACCTCAGCGGCATGGATTCGTGGGACGGCACGCGCTGCGTGGTGTGCAGCGATGAGCTGCGCTTCATTCAGACCGGACTCATCGCCAACCACCGCATCACCGCGGGAACGCAGATCACGCTGCTGCCCGGGGACGGAGCGGAGATGGACGCGGAGGGTGTGGTCGCCGTCAAAGCAGACAACTGTTATTACGTCACGGGCTCCCACGGCGTGGCCAAGAAGACGGGCGAGTTGCAGCCGTCGCGACTGCATGTGGCGAAGGTTCCGGTGGACCCTGCCACCGGCGAGCCGCTGCCGCGAGGGGCTCAGCTGGGCAGCCTGATGCCGTGGATCCGGAATGAGCCGGCGCTCGGTCCGTTTGTCGGCAGATCACTGCAGGAGGATGGTTTCAACATCGAGGGCCTGACATGGAAGGACGGCAAGCTCTGGTTCGGCGTGCGCGCTCCTAACGCGGGCGGCGACGGATTTGTCATTGAGGCGGAAGCGGCTTCGATCTTCACCGAATCGCCGCGGGCGACGCTGCATCGGCTGGCGCTCGGCGCGGGCGTGGGCATCCGCGAGATCGCCGCCGTCCGCGACGGCTTTCTCATCGCGGCGGGCGAAGCCCTGTCCGATGTGGGGCCTGACAACGAATTCCGCCTCTTCTTCTGGAAGCCGGCCAGCGCGCCGGAGTTCATCGGCGTGCTGCCGTCGCCGTCGGGCAAGGCGGAGGGCCTGTATGTTTTGAAACAGGAGGAGAAGACGCTCGACGTGCTCGTCATCTTTGATGGTGTGAAGGGAGGCGGGCCGAAGGCGTATCGCATCACGCAGCCCTGAAAAGATGCTGGAGATTTCTGAACTCAAACTCCCGGTGGACCATACGCCGGAAGCTCTGACGGCGGCGGCAACCGAGGCGCTGGGAATGCCGGCGGAGGAAATCGCCGTGCTGAAGCGAGCCATCGATGCGCGGCGGGGCCGGGTGCGGCTGAGTTACACGCTGCGGGTATCGGTGCGCGATGAAGCGGCGGCGATGGCGAAGCCCCGGGCACCCGGAGCAGTGAGGGTGAGCGTATTCCAGGAAAAGCATTACGCGGAACTTGCCGGTGTGATCGTGCGCGACAAAGCGCCGGACTTGCGCCCCGTGGTCGTGGGCACGGGCCCGTGTGGACTTTTCTGCGCGCTGCTGCTGGCGCGGCACGGATGGAAACCGATCGTGCTGGAGCGCGGCAAACCCGCCGGACCGCGGGCGCGCGATGTGACCGGCTTCTGGCGTCGCGGCATGGAGTTCAATCCGGAGAGCAACGTGCAGTTTGGCGAAGGCGGAGCGGGAACGTTTTCCGACGGCAAGCTCTACACTCAGATCCGCGACCGTGAGAACCGCATCCCTTGGATTCTGCGGGAACTCGTCCGCGCCGGTGCGCCGGATGACATTCTGATCAAAGCGCGGCCACACATCGGCACCGACCGGCTCATCAAAGTGGTGCGCACCATCCGTGAGGAAATCGAAGCGCTCGGCGGCGAGGTGCGCTTCGAAACGATGCTCGACGAACTGCTGCTGCGCGACGGCCGGGTCAGCGGCGTGCGGCTGCGCAGCGGCGAGGAGATCGCGGCGGATCGTGTCATTCTCGCGGTGGGGCACAGTGCGCGCGAAACCTTTGCGATGCTGCACCGGCATGGAGTGCACATGGAGGCCAAGCCGCTGAGCATCGGCGTGCGCGTGGAGCATCCGCAGTCGCTCATCGACCGCACGCAGTTTGGGAAATGGGCGGGGCATCCGCGGCTGGGCGCGGCGCCTTACAAGTTCGTGCATCACGGCCGCGGCGGGCGAACCGCCTATAGCTTTTGCATGTGCCCTGGCGGGTTGGTGGTGGCGGCCGGCAGCGAGCCGGGCGGTGTCGTGACCAACGGCATGAGCAGTTATGCCCGCGCGGAGGCGAACGCGAACAGCGGCTTTATGATTGATGTCCAGCCCGCGGACTATGGCGAGGGCGTGCTCGCCGGCGTGGAGTATCAGCGGCATTGGGAGCAACGGGCCTTCGAGGCGGGCGGAGGCGATTACCGCGCGCCGGTGCAGACGATTGGTGATTTTCTGGCGCGCCGCGCCACCCGGGAACTCGGCAGCGTTCTATGTTCCTATCAACCCGGCGTCACCCCCGGCGACCTGCGCGAATGCCTGCCGCCGTATGTCGCGGCGGCACTGCGCGAGGCCATTCCGGCGATTGACCGGAATCTGAGCGGATTCGCGCATCCCGATGCCGTGCTGGTGGGAGTGGAAACCCGAAGCTCTTCCCCTCTGCGGATCACCCGTGATGACACCACGCTGGAGAGCGTAAGCACGCCCGGATTGTTTCCGGCGGGTGAAGGCGCGGGCTATGCCGGCGGCATCATTTCCGCGGCGGTGGATGGCATGCGTGTAGCGGAGCGACTGCTCGCCGCAGCAAGTTAGCCGCCCGCGAGAAACGATGCGCCCCTCGCAGCGGCGGCTTGCCATGCCGCGGCCGCTGGCCTACGGCGCGCGGACACATGACACTGCGAGAACAGATTCACGACATGGGCCGCCGGGCGCTGGAGGCCAGCCGCCGGCTGGCGCTGTTGCCGGCGGAGCGGAAAAACGCCATCCTGGTGGCGATGGCCGACGGACTGCGGCGCGAAGAATCTGCGATTTTGGAAGCGAACGGCAAGGACCTGACGGCCGCGCGCACCAGGGGCCTGAACAGCGCCATGCTGGACCGGCTCATGCTCAATCCGAAACGTGTCGCCGCCATGGCGCACGGCATTCTTGAGGTGGCGGAGCTGACGGATCCCGTCGGCGAAGTGCTCGCCGAATGGACGCGCCCCAACGGCCTGCGCATTACCAAGGTGCGCGTGCCCATCGGAGTGATCGGCATCATCTACGAAAGCCGTCCGAACGTGACCGCCGATGCCGCGGTGCTGTGCCTCAAAAGCGGCAATGCGACCCTGCTGCGCGGCGGCAGTGAGGCCTTTCACAGCAATATGGCCATCGCCGCCGTGCTGCAGCGCGCCGGAGAAAGCGAGGGCCTGCCTGCGGACAGCATCCAGCTCATTCCCAACACCGACCGCGAGAGCGTGCAGCACATGGCGGAGATGAACGACTGCCTCGACCTGATCATTCCCCGCGGCGGCAAGGGATTGATCGAAACCGTCGTGCGGCTGGCGCGGATGCCGGTGATCAAGCACTACGACGGCATCTGCCATCTCTATGTGGATGCCGCGGCGGACCTCGACATGGCGGTGAGCCTGGCCGTGAATGCCAAGTGTCAGAAGCCCGGCGTGTGCAACGCCCTCGAGACGCTGCTGGTTCACGCCGCGGTGGCCCGGGAATTCTATGCCAAAGCCGTGCCCGCCCTGCGCGCCATGGGCGTGGAACTCCGCGGCGATGAAACGCTGCGCGCTCAATTTGCCGATGTGAAACCAGCCACGGAGGAGGACTGGCGCACGGAGTATCTGGACCTGATTCTCTCGGTGAAGACCGTCGCGAACATGGACGAAGCCCTCGCGCACATCGCGGAGTATTCCTCCAAACACAGCGACTGCATCGTCACGGAGGATGCCGCCGCAGCGGCCAGGTTTCTCAGCGAAGTGGACAGCGCCGTGGTGCTGTGGAATGCGAGCACGCGCTTCAATGACGGCGGGGAATTCGGATTCGGCTGCGAAATCGGCATCAGCACGGACAAGCTGCACGCGCGCGGTCCGATGGCGCTGCCGGAACTGACGAGTTACAAGTACCTCGTGCGCGGCAGCGGCCAGGTGCGGGGTTGAACAACGCCGCCGCACCTGCGGGCTTGCCGGAGGATTCCGGCGTCATAGCGGTAGGATGCCATGAAACCCGCTCTTCTCTTTTCTTCCCTGCTCGCCGTTTCCATGAATCTCCGCGCCGAAACGCCGCCAGTCGTTTGTGAACTGAACGAGGAAAAGGGAACGGTCGCTATCCGCATCGGTCAGGAGGAATTCACCACCCTGCACTACAAAGGATTTGCCAAGCCGGTGCTTCACCCCGTGATCGGCCCGACGGGGAGGAACCTGCTGCGGGAATGGCCGGTGAAGGATGCCGCGGAGGGCGAGGAGAAGGATCATCCGCATCACAAAGGCCTGTGGTTCACGCACGGCGCGGTGAACGGCGTGGACTTCTGGGCGGAGAACGCGAAGGCCGGCAAAATCGTCGTCACCGGTATGCCAAAAGCGGGAGTAGCGAATGCTTCCTCCGTCTTTGTGAGCACTGCCGAGGACTGGCTGGCGCCGGATGGCAAAAAGGTCTGCACTTCCTCTACCTCGATCACCTGCGGCCTCGATGGGGACGACCGCTACATTGACTACACCATCACCATTAAGGCCAGTGAGGGCGATGTGACCTTCGGCGACACCAAGGAGGGAACGATGGGCCTGCGCAGCCATCCGGCATTGAATCTCAAAGGCAAGATCGCCACAGGCAAGGCCGTGAACAGTGAGGGAGAATCCGGCGCGGCCATCTGGGGCAAGCACGCGCGGTGGGTGGATTACAGCGGTACGATCGATGGCAAAGCGGTGGGCATCGCGTGCTTCGATCATCCGTCGAATCTGCGCCACCCGACCACGTGGCACGCGCGCGACTACGGCCTCATTGCAGCGAATCCCTTTGGTCTGAGCGATTTTGAAAAGAAGCCCAAAGGCACCGGCGATCACACGATCAAGAAGGGCGAATCGCTCACGCTGCGCTACCGCTGGTTGTTTCACACGGGTGATGCTGCGGCGGCGAAGGTGGAGGAGAAGTGGAAGGCATGGGCGGGGAAGTGATGGCGGCCTTGGTTGTTGGGACGAGAGAACATCGAACATCCAACACCGAACATCCAATGCTTGAAGTGCGTCGGGGCAGTTCAAGCTTTGGATGTTGGATGTTCAGTGTTCGATGTTCTCCCCACAAAAAAACGCCTCCCCGTTTCCAGGGAGGCGTTTCGCATTCGTTGAGCGGAAGCGTTAGACCAGTTTGATGTCCCAGCCTTTGCGGTACTCCTTGGTGAGGTACTTGTTGGCTTCCTCGCTGTTCTTGAACTTCATGTTCGGGCCGTCGTATTCGAGTTTCTTGCCGATGCCGACGCGCAGGGCGATGTTGCCCAGCAGGATGGTTTCGGTGAACGGCGCAGCGTAGGTGAAATTGGAGCCGGGATGGTCCCAGGGTTTTTCGCCCACGCAGGCGATGCGCCAGTCGCCGTAGTGCTCCTGTTCGCCGCCGCCGCCGATGCGTTCGAGCATCTTCGGCGGGTTGCCGAGGTCCTTGGCTTTCGAGACCGGAACGACACGGGAGCGGTCGCCGTAGTCACCGGTGACCATGAGGCCGCACTTGCTGCCGATGTAGAGATTGCCTGAGCCACGCAGCGAGACTTTCTGCCCGTCCGGCTGGGTGAGCAGTTCCTGCGGCACTTTGCTGGAAAGCACGGAGGCGGCCTCCACTTCCTTGCCGTCGAGCATGAGTTTGCCGTCGTACCAGAAGACATCGAAGGCGGGGCGGTCTTTGCCGTTGGGCAGCTTGCCGGGGCCGTAGCTCCACTTGATGATGCTGCCCTTGGGGAAGGTCTCGCTGGTGTGGCCGTGAATCTCCAGCACTTCCACGCTGACGGGATATCCCGGGTTCATGCTCATGAAGATACTGTCCATGGTGTGGCAGGCCATGTCCGCGAGGGCGCCGCCGCCGAAGTCGTACCAGCCGCGCCAGTTGAAGTCGTGATAGGTGCGGTTGCCCTTGTAGGGCCGGAGGGGAGCGGGACCGAGCCAGATATCCCAGTCAAGATTCTCCGGCACGGGATCTTCGCCCGCGGGGCGCTCGATGCCCTGCGGCCAGATGGGACGGTTCGAGACGCAGTGGATTTCCGTCACGTCCCCGAGCATGCCGCTGTTCACGAATTCATAGATGCGCCGGTTGCCGTCGTTGCTGTGGCCCTGGTTGCCCATCTGGGTGGCAAGCTTGAGCTTCTTGGTGCCTTCGTGCAGCTGGCGCGCCTCCCACACGGTGTGCGTGAGCGGCTTCTGGGTGTAACAGTGCTTGCCGGCCTGCATGGCGAGCACGGTGGGCATGAAGTGGTGATGGTCGGGCGTGGCGATCATCACCGCATCGAAGTTCTTTTCCTTGTCGAAAAGCTGCCGGTAGTCCTGATAGCCTTTGGCGTCCTTGAACGAGCCACTCGCGCCGCCCCAGGCCTTTTTGTCCACATCGGCGAAGCAGGTCACGATATCGCCGGCGCCTTTGATTTGATTGAGATGGGAACCGCCTTTGCCGCCGGTGGCGATGACCGCGAGTTTCAGTTTATCGCCCTTGTTCTGAGCATGGAGGATGGCGGGAAATCCGAGGGCGCCGGCGGTAAGGCCGGCGGACTTCAGAAACGAGCGTCGGGAGGATTGGTTCATAGGGTGTGGGATGGAAATAAGCTCCGGCGGATTCATACGCGAAGCGGGCGGGATTCAATCAGTCCACAGCGGACACGCCAGCGGTTTTTTGCCCGGATGTCCGAATTCGATGCCGTCTCCGATGGCATGAAATCCACTTGAACGGCGCCCCGTCCATCCGTTCAACCTGACCATGCTCACGACCGTTCCCCTCAGCGCCATCGAGGACGCATGGCACGAGATCTATGATACCACGGAGGAGCGCGCCCAGGACTTGATGGAGGAATTCGTGCGCGAGCAGCCGGACCTCGCCGCCTACCTCGCCAGTGCGGAGGAGGAAATCGACACGGTGAGCGACCGCGGGTTTCTCATGCTCTACGGCGTCTGGGCATGGCTGGCCTGCAAAATGAACGGACGCGACACCACGCGCGTCCCTGCGACCGCGATCGAGGCCGCGGCGCAGCGGAATTATAAGGACATGCTGCGCCTCCAGGAGGAGGAGACGAAAATGGTCATGGATGCCTCGGCGCATTTCCGCAAAGACTTTCGCCAGCTCCCGCTGCTGGGGGCGATCATCAACGACGTGATGGAGGGCCAACTGGAGGGTGATAGCCGTCAGGACGACGTCACGGGCATGATCGTGCTCTGCATGAAAACGGTGATCGACTGTCTCGATGCGGTGTAGGACGGCTCAGCGCTGACCGTCGTACCAGAGGCGGCAGCCTTCGCGGCGGCGCAGATTGCGGCTGCCGCAGAGGGCGGTGCGAAGGATGAACCGCAGGTGCCAGCCGCAGCTGTAGAAACGCAGTTTGCGCCCGGAGGTGACGAGCGGGCAGTTGCTGAGAAACTTGAAGCGCTGCCGCGATTCCCGGGCGAGCCGGCGGAGGCGGCGGCTGAATTCGATTTCCTCGCTGGCGAACAGTTCCGTGCTGAATCCTCCCGTGGCGAGGAAGGCCGCGCGCCTGACAAACAGAAACGATCCCGCCGCGTAGCTTCCGGTCCGTGCCAGGAGGTGCCATGCACCGATCACCGCATGCGCCGCCGGCGGCACGTCGTCGAGTTCCATGACACAGCCGCCGTAGAGCACCGTGTCGTCATGGAGCGTGGCCGCCAGTTCGCTGAAAAGCCCGTAGGACGGCCGGCTGTCCGCGTCGAGAAAGAGAATCCAGTCGCCCGTGGCCAGACTTGCGCCGGTGTTTCGCGCGCGGCTGATTTGATTGACCGGCTCGAAGATCACCGCGGCGCCGCACTCGCGCGCGATCGCGGCGGTGCGGTCGGTGGAATTGTTATCGCACACGATGACCTCGCGGGTGACACCCGCAGCAGTCAAAGCGCCCGCAGCATACTCCACCGCCGCGAGCGTGCCGGGCAGGAGTTTCTCTTCGTTGTAGGCGGGAATGACGATGCTCAGGTGCATGGGCGGAAAGGATGAAGTCTGAAGGATGAATGCTGCAATGCTCGCTCCGCTGGATTCACTCAAAGAGACAGGGTTTCATCCTTCATCCTTCATAATTCAGCCTTGCTCCCGCGGCGCGGGCACGCGGTCCGGCGGACATTCCAGGGCGCTGATCGCGGCCATGATGCGGTCGCTGATTTGTTGATAGGCATCCTTGCCCGCGGGCAGCTCCTCCTGATCGAAACGAAGCGGCTCGCCGACCACGAGCGTGACAGTATTGGGGCGGAAGCGCGCGCTCCCGAATGGCAGCGCTTCGTGCGCCCCGAAAAGCCTGACGGGAATGACCGGCACGCGCGCTTTGGCCACCACGAGGCCGGTGCCGGGCTCCGCGGGCTGCAGCGCTCCGTCCGGCGAACGCGAACCTTCCGGGAAGATGAGCACCTTGTTGCCGTCGGTGAGCAGTTTGATGATGGTTTTGAGTCCGGCGAAGCTCGCGCGGTCCTGGTCGATGGGAGTCACATAAAGCCGCGGAAGGAGCCAGCGGCTGACCGGATTGGAAAGCAGCGACTTGCGTGCGAGGTAGGAAACCGGTCCCCGGTAGGCAATGCCTGCGAGCGGAGGATCGAGGTAGCTGACGTGATTGCAGCAGATGAGCACTCCGCCGCGGTGAATGAGGCGTTCCTCGTGCACGACGCGCCAGTCGAGCGCGGCCCGGGCGAGTGCGTGGGAGAAATTGCGGCAAACTTGATAGACGAAGCCCATGGGAGAAAAGCGGAGGGACGCAGGCTGGAAAGCGCCGCCGTTCCTTCAACCCTGGCTTTTGCCATTCCTCCGCCGCTATGGGCCCGCGGCATTCGCGTCCGGTGCAAGGCGGTAGAACCGCCGCGACAGCTCCGGTGTGTCCGGGTCCACGAAATGGAGTTCCTCGTCCGCCGCGGCGCCTTCATGCACGGTTTCCCACTGCCGAAAATCGTCCGTGGCTTCGATCCGCCATGCGGGTGCGAACCCGGCCGCGGCGGGAAAGCACAGGTGAAAGTGGCCGTCGCCGAGCGGCGAACAGACGTCCTGCGCCGGATGCTGGATCAGCCATGAGCGGTCGGCTATGACCGCGATGGCGCGCCGGCGCAGGCCGAGCCGGTAGCGTTCCGGGCCGTCGTCGAATTGCAGTTCCAGCTGCAGGACTGCCACTTCGCGGTGCTCCACGAGATTGTCCGCCAGCGGCGTGAGCATCACCACGGTGCTGCCCTCCCCGGCGGCGAAGCTGGCGAAGCCGTTGAGCGCAGTGTAGTCCGTGCCGTTGGCGGCCGTGCCGTGCATGGTGTAGTTCACGCCCAGCGGGCCCGCGGTGGACCCGTGACGGCGCAGCAGAAAGGACGCCGTGTTGGCGGGGAGGCCCGGGGCCGGCTCCACCGCGAAAGCATCGCGCGCATGCACTGTGATCACCGGCAGTGAATTCTCCGGCGTGATCACGATCGTCACCGGCGCGGAAGTTCCCCACGCACCGCGGTCGTCGCGGACTCGTGCCATGAGCACGTGGGTGCCCGGCGGCGCACCGTGCCACCCAAAGTCGAAAGTCTGCGTTTCGCCGGGCGGCGGCGGGACGAGGAAATTCAGCACCACTTCGCCAAGCTTGTGGCCGTTGGCATAGAACTCCGCGGTATCGGTATAGCCGTCAGGGTCGGTCGCCTCCACGGTCAGGTGCACCGGCTGTCCCTCCGGAATCTGCGCGCCGTCGCCCGGGCTGGTCATCACCACCGCCGGAGAGCGGTTTCCGCCGACGGTGATCGTCACCGGCGGAGAAGTCACCGGCACGCCGTTCAGCGATTCGGCGCGTGCCGAAAGCACATGGGTGCCCGCGGGCGCGCCCTGCCACGTGAACGTATGATACACCGGCTCGGCCGGCGGCGGCGGCACGAAGAAGAACAGCTCCGAGGTGCCGATCTTCGCATTCCCCGCATAGAAATCCACGCGCGTGATCCCGCCGCTCACATCCAGCGCAGTCACGTCCATGACCACCGGCTCGCCTGCAGGGAACTGCGCGCCGGCCAGCGGCGCCGTCATTTCCAGCGAAGCCGTGGTGATGCCGTCGTCGCGGATCAGCACCGTGTCGCGCTGGTGCGCGGGGTCCACATTCAGCAGAAAACACGGAGCGCCGAAGCCGTCCGGCGGACAGCCGGACACCTCGGCGATCACGGTTTCCAGCGGCTCGGCGAGATTGTCAGGAACAGCCTCCACGATCACCGTGGTGCTGGATTCACCCGCAGGAATGCTCCCGGCGAAGGGGAGTGCCTTGTAGTCGATCTCCGGCGTCGCAGTTCCGGAGACGAGCAGGTAGAACGGCTGCGAGTTCGCCGTGCCGCCGGTGCGTGAAATGGTGAAGACACCGTGGTAGCGCAGAGGCCGCAGCGTCGGCGCCGAGTCCTCCTCTGCGACCCGCGAAGTGGCCCGGATCGAGACCACTGCGGGCTCTTCGCCTTCGCCGACCCGGATTTGCACCGGCGGCGCCACCAGCGCGGCGTTGGCCGCGCCGGGAATGGCGGGCACCCGAGCTGTCAGGGTGTAAGTGCCGTCCGCCGGGGCGCTCCATTCAAAATCATGCACGCGCGGCAGGCAGGGAACCGGCATCCTGTCAAACACCGGCGGGTTGGACTGTCCGATCACCACCCCGTTCGCCAGAAACTCCACCGGCATGTCGATCTCGCGCGTCACCGAAACCCCGAGCGCCTCCAGCCGGATGCTGCTCACACCTGACGGAAACACTGTGCCGTGCTTCGGAGATGTCAGGTCCAGCCGCTCCGCCGGCGCGTCCGCTTCGTCGTCTCCGATCACGCCCATCGCGTTCGACGGCGTGCCGGCATTGTAGATCGCCGCATCCAGCACCCTGACTTCGACCACCTCCGGTCCTTCGGCGAGATGGTCATCGAGGGCCACGACCTGGAAATTCACGGTGGCCTGGCCCGCCGGAATCTCCACCGGCGTGGCCACGGGAACGTAATCCACTCCGGAGGTGGCCGTGCCGGCGGTATCCAGATGCACGTTGAGCGAATGTGTCAGGTCTCCGGTGCGCGACAGCGTCATGGTGAGCGGCACGACGCGGCAGAGCGGGCAGGGTTCGGAGGTCTTGGCGGGGAATCCCTGAGCAGTGATGCTCACTTCGGGAATTTGCTGCGCCACCGCCGCCGCCGTAAGCAGGGCGAGCGCCATGCCGGTGCGAATCCACGGGATCTTCATGGGATGGGAGGGGTTGAATTGAACGGAACATTTTGACCCCGCGCCCGCGTCAGGGCAAGCTTTGAAAACAGCGGCCCCGCGGGGCAATTATGAGAAAACGGTGATGCCGCATACCTCCGTTCAGCATGCTCACTCCGGCGGCAGAAACACGTGCGCCACATTGCTGCCGCCGAAGCCGCTGCTGTTGTTGAGGACGACGCGGGGGCGCCGGTCGAGCGTTGCGTGCGGCAGGTGCAGCAGCGCCGTATCTTCATCCGGCTCCACCAGATGCGCCTGGCCGGGAATGAACCCCTCATCCATGCCCAGCACGCAAAACGCCGCCTCCATCGCGCCCGAGAGGGACAGCCCGTGCCCCGTGAGGGCCTTGGTGCTGCAAAGCGGCGGCCGGATTTCGTCGCCAAACACGGCGCGCAATGCCTTCGCCTCCGCGCGGTCGCCGGCCTGCGTGCCGGTGCCGTGCGCATTCACATGCTCGACGGCGTCCGGTGCAATCCCGGCATCCCGCAGCGCCAGCCGCATGGCATCGGCGAGACCACGGCCCTCCGGATGCGGCAGCGCGGGATGATGACCGTCGCAGCATTGCCCCCAGCCGGCAAGGCGCGCCATCGGCCTCGCGTTGCGGCGCTCCGCGGCGGTGGCGCTCTCCACCACCAGCGCCACCGCACCACCCGTGCCGACAAAGCCCTCCCGGGCCTTGTCGAACGGTCGCGCGGCTTTGACAGGATCATCGCCCTGACTGAGCACGCCCATGCTCAGAAATGGCAGCAGGCTTTCCGCATTCAAGTCCTCCGCCGCCACGACGATCATCCGTTCCTGACGTCCCAGCCGGATTTCGTCCGCGGCAAAACCGAGCGCATGGCTGCCCGACGCGCAGGCGGAAACGAACCCGCAGCTGGCGCCGCGGATGCCCAGCAGCGTGCCGAGGTGAAAATTGAGCGCGCCGGCGACGGAACTGATGACGCAGTGAGGGTGGCCCTTCGACCAGCCGGATGCCTCCAGTTTTCCCAGATGATAGTGCGTCATGCGCGGCGAGCCGCCGGACGCGCCGTAAAGCCCCGTGGCCCCGTCCCGCAGCGCCCCGCATTCCAGTCCGGCCTCCGCGAGAGCCTGACGCACCGCCGCCAGGGCATACACGCCGTGCGGCGGCATGGCCCGGACTTCCGCCGGATGAAGATCACACTCCGCCGGCCATGACCACGCCGCGGGATTGGTGGACTGCACGTCGAAACCCCGCAACTGCCCGGCGAGAGGCACCGCGGTGTTCACGCCGTCCGCCGGATGCCACGGCGTCAGGCCGTGCCGCAGTTCGCGCAGCGACTCCGCCACCTCGCGCCGGGAATTTCCGATGCTTGTGACGAACCCAAGTCCCGTGATCACAGGGGTGGCATTCATGACGGCTCCTGACTGAGTTTGTCCTGCAGTAGCGCCTTCAGTTCGCCCACCGTCGCGGTACCCTTCAAGTCCGCGGACTCGATCCTGACACCGAGCAGTTCGTCCAGCTTGAACGCCATTTCCATCAGGGCGAGCGAGTCGAGCCCGGTGTCCTGCGTCAGCCGCAGCCCGTCGTGCAGCGGATCCGGCGGCGGGGGCGCACCGCGCGGCAGGTGGAACACGATCATGCCCGGCAGCATCTCGAAGAACGACTCGATGCGCCCGTCGCCGTGATACCGCAACGCCGCCGCCACTGTGCTCTCCGGCAATCCGCGCAGTTCCTCACGGATCTGACCGGCGGTCTTGTTGGCGAATGCAGCAGGCGTGGGCATCGGGGACAATGGGGAAAGCGCGCGCAGACGCCGGACGTGTCTGCGTTCTTCGGTCCTTAACGGCGATTGCTGCTTCGGAAAGCTGATTTCCCGTGGTCCGCACAGTCCCGTTGGTCCGCACAGTCCCGGTGGTCCGCACAGTCCCCTGTGCGGTAGAGCCTCAGCCGCACAGTGGACTGTGCGGACCACGAGGACGGACCACCTGCCTCGTGCGCCCGGCGGCAACCTTCCGACTTTCCCTCCCCGGCGGGGCGTGCATGGTGCGCGCCCGTTTTCCCAAATTCCCATGATCAAAGTCGGCCTCGTCAGCCTCGGCTGCGCCAAAAATCTCATCGACAGCGAAATCATGATCGGCCACCTCCGCGAGGCCGGCATGGAAATGACGCCGCATGAACGCGAGGCGGATGTGCTCATCGTGAACACCTGCTCGTTCATCGACATGGCGAAGCGCGAGAGCATCGGCACCGTGCAGGACGCTGTGGACGGGCGCGCCACGGACACGAAGCGCAAAAAGCAGAAAATCATCGTCGCCGGCTGCCTCTCGCAGCGATTCAGCAAGGAACTGCCAGGATTGATGCCGGAAGTGGACGCGTTCATCGGGCTGGATCAGATCACACAGGTGGCGCCGATCATCGAGGGGCTGATGGGCAAAGCGAAGACGGAGGACCAGCCTGACAATCTGGTGACGAAGCAGCCGCGCTACATTCCCGACTACGACACGCCGCGCTTCCGTCTCACGCCAGGGCACTTCGCGTATGTCAAAGTGGCGGAGGGCTGCAACCACACCTGCTCGTTCTGCATCATCCCGAAAATTCGCGGCCGTCACCGCAGCCGCACGCAGGAGAGCGTGGTGAAGGAAGTGGAGCAGCTGGTGAAGAGCGGCGTGAAGGAGATCAATCTCATCAGCCAGGACCTGACTTATTTCGGTATGGACAAGTGGACCGAGGCGCGCCCGAACCCGCGCAGCCCGGTGGACAGCACGC
The DNA here is from genome assembly GCA_964523105.1 of uncultured Akkermansia sp. Taxonomy (GTDB): domain Bacteria; phylum Verrucomicrobiota; class Verrucomicrobiia; order Verrucomicrobiales; family V1-33; genus V1-33. The sequence goes on along the minus strand of CAZFZN010000016.1, from coordinate 38,575 downwards.
GCGGCGAATCGCTGGCCACGCTGCTGCGCGCGCTCAACGACATCCCCGGCGACTTCTGGATTCGCCTGCTCTACACCCACCCCGCTCATTGGAGCGACGAACTGATCCAAACCATCGCCGAATGCCCGAAAGTCGCGCGCTATGTGGACATGCCGCTGCAGCACATCAGCGACCGCATGCTGAAAATCATGCAGCGCGAGACCGGCGGCGATTACATTCGCGACCTCATCCGGAGAATCCGCGCCGGCATTCCCGGCATCGCCATCCGCACCACGTTCATCGTCGGCTTCCCCGGCGAAACCGAAGAGGACTTTGCCGAACTCCTCGACTTCATCCGCGAGACGAGATTCGAGCGCGCCGGCGTCTTCCGCTACAGCCGCGAAGAAGGCACGAAGGCCTACAAGTTCGACGACAAGGTCCACCACAAGACCATCGAAAGCCGCTGGAACCGCGCCATGCGCGAACTGCAGGTCATCGCCGAGGAGCTCAACGCGGAGCAGGTCGGTAAAAAGCACCGCGTGCTCGTGGAAAAGCCCGGCACCGCCCGCACCGAATGGGACGCGCCCGAAATCGACGGCACGGTGATGGTGGATAAGAAAATCCCCGCCGGCAGCTTCGCCGACGTGACCATTAAAGACTGGCGCGGCTACGATCTGGTGGCGGCGCGGTGAACGGCATCACCCGCTAGTCGATGCCGGGAATGAGCGATCGCTCCCGACGTTCCTCAGGCGTGATTGGCAACTCCATTTGGTTCAGCATCATCGCGGCCAACCCTCTCACATCCGCTTCCGGAAACTCCTGCAACGCCGCAATAGCATCCTTCAGCGGCAGCAGATCGCTCTTCATTCCCTGCAAAGACAAAAGCATGAGACGCACAGATTCAGGGTAACAGTCCTCGGCGAGTGTTTCCCGCACCAAAGTGATTGCGCGCGCGGACGGAGGAAGACCCCGCAGCGCATCGAAATCCCACAGAAGAAGAGCGCACGAACCCTTTATCCAAACTCTGACACGTTCATCCATCTGCTTCATGGCTAACGATGCGACCAGAGTTTCAAACTGCGCCCGTGAATCCCGGTGTCCAGGGGCATAGACCAAGGCCGTCAGGCCGGACAAAACGACCCAGGGATCAGCCTCGGAACGCAGTGAGTCCACGACGATAAGAACAAATTCATCAGGCGGGAGATTCTCACTCCCAATGCCCTCGTGTGAATCAGTCCTCCACTCTGCTTCCCACAACTGCGCCAGTTTTCGGTAGGCTTGGGTTCTTTTCCCGGCATTGTGCGAGGAAAGTTGCTCACACCATTTCGACTCGGGCGGTGGCGTCGAAAAAGTGCATAGTCGAAGGACACTCCATACGCCTGCAGCGAGCAGCAGAACCGCAGCGGCGGTGACCAAGGCGTGGGTTTTCATGTGCGTTCGAGACATATACCCGGCAGCACGCGACTGGAAACTGAATTGTGGTGGCCGCCAGCTCTGCCCGTTAAGCATCACTGCTGCACCATATGACCAATGAAACCTTGACCATCCCCGAAGATCAGCGCACACTCTGCGCATGTCTGCAGACCCTGTCTGCCAGTACGCTGTTCTGAGAGGAAAGAAACGGTGCTCTGTCGGGGTAACGGAAAACTGTTTTGCAATCCGGGAATTAGGCATTAGGGGTCAGGCTGCAAATTCTGACAAAGCGGAGACAGGGCTCAGGCATCCGTCCAAAGTCCTCCCCTGTTGGGACTTTGGTCGCATACCCGGTTGCCGGAAAGCAGGCGAGGAGAATGCCGCGGACCGGTTCGGCCGCATCATCAAACATCAATCCACAAACCCGCCATCATGAAATCCATTCTCCGCTTCGCCTGCTGCACCTCTGCCGCCATGATCCTGCTTAACACCGGCTGCAGCGACCACCGGGACCAGGCCCCGGCCGTATCGAGTTCAGCCTCCTCCGGCGAGCAGGCTTTCCTCGACGCCTATCGCAAAGCTCTGGAAACCGCCGACACCAAGACGCTCGACTCCTTCCTCCTCGCCGACGGCACGCCGGCGGAAGTGGTCGAGTTCTTCAAAATGATGCGCGACATCCCCGCCGGCGCCAAACTGGTGGACGTGAAGCTGGAAAGCCCCACCGCCGGGGAACTCGCCAAGTTCAACGAGGCCCTGCCCATGCCCGACGGCAAGTCCTGCAAACTTCCCATCGTTCCGACGAAGAAACTCGTGGTCACCATGAAAGAGGACACTGCGGAGAGCGAAAGCACTTCCACCGCCACGCTCCCGGTGGCGGAGAAAGACGGGAAATTCATCATTCCGCTGCCGGTGCCCGCGGCCTGATCCCCGGACAGAGTATCCGTGCAGTGCCGCCGCCCCCCTGCTGACATTTTCCGCAAAAAATGACTTCACGGGGAGCAGCGCGCCGGATAAGTCAGGGGGCATGTCCTTCCCGACCACGCACTGGAGCCTGCTGGCCATCGCCAGCATCAATGGCGACCGTGCCGGGCGCGATGCGCTGGAGGAACTTTGCCGGCGTTACCGCGCTCCCGTGCTGTCCTTTTTCCGGAGCCGGCTGCCGGCGTGGGAGGATGCTGAAGACATGACCCAGATTCTCTTCGCCAAGCTGGCGCAGCAGGGCATCTGGCGGCATGCGGATGCCGTGAAGGGCCGGTTTCGCACCTATCTGCTGAGTATTGCCAACCGGGCTCTGCTGAACTGGCTTCGTTCCTCGCGCTGCACCAAGCGCGGCGCCGGAGTGCCGCTGATGGACCTCGACCTGCTCGCGGAGCAGAATCTCGAACCTGGCGTGCCGGAGGAAGCCACCGGCGCCTTCGACTACGCCTGGGCCTGCGCCGTGACCGACGCCGCCCTGCAGCGGCTCGAGGTCAATACCGCCGCCGTGCCGGTGCAGGCGGCGCGCTTTGCCGTGCTGCGGAAATTCCTCCCCGGCGCGGCGCCGCCGCCCAGTTATGCCGAAGCCGCGGCGGAACTGGGCCTGACCACCGAACACGTCCGCACCCTGATCCACCGGATGCGCCTCGAATTCCGCGAAGCCCTGCGCGCCGAGGTCGCGAACACGCTCGGCTCGCGCGAAGACCTGGACGAAGAACTGGCCCTGCTCCGGCGCGTCCTCGGCGCGGGCGGCTAGAATCGAAGGAAAGTTTGAAACGATTTTGGCCGGACCGGCTATTCAGTAGAAGAAGCACACGCCACCATGTCCGCCAACTGCCATCACTGCGGTCAGCCCGTCTCCGGCGACGGTCCCGGCGCGGGCATCTGCCCCGCCTGTCTGTGGAACATGGCGGAGGACAAAACGGTCATGATCCACACGCCCGTGTTCGGGCTGCCGGAGGTGGCCGGCCACGCCATCCTGGAGGAGATCGCGCGCGGGGGCATGGGCATCGTTTACAAGGCGAGGCAATTCGACCCGGAACGCGAAGTCGCGCTCAAAATGCTGCTGCCGCTCGATGAGAGAAATGCGGACCTCATGCAGCGGTTTCGCGTGGAAGTCCACGCCCTCGCCGAACTCGATCACCCCGGAATCCTGCCGCTCTATCAGTCGGGCAGCACCGGCGGACGCCCGTGGTTCACCATGAAACTGGCCAGTGGCGGCACGCTGGCCACCCGGCTCAGCCTGCGACGCCAGCGCTTCGATCCGCGGGAAGCGGCGCAGCTCATCACCAGCATGGCGGATGCGGTCCACCACGCCCACAGCCACGGCCTGCTCCACCGCGACATCAAGCCGGCCAATATCCTCTTCGACGAACGGGGTGACGCCTTCCTCGCCGACTTCGGACTCGCCAAACTGCTCGACAGCACCGGCCACGTCACCCGCTCCCTCGCCGTGCTCGGCACTCCCTGCTACATGGCACCCGAAGTCGCCTCCCGCGGCGCCAAAGCCGCCACCACCGCCAGCGACATCTACGGGCTCGGCGCCGTCCTTTACGAACTTCTGTCAGGCCGCCCGCCCTTCATGGTGGAAGGCATGGCCGCGCTGGTGAAAAAAATCGTCGAGGATGAACCCGCGCGCCCCTCCACTCTCGCCGCCCGCGTCCCGCGCGACCTCGAACTCGTCTGCCTGACGTGCCTCGCCAAAGACCCGCGCCGCCGCTACGCCTCCGCCAAAGACGTGGCCGACGACCTCCGCCGCTGGCTCCGCGGAGAACCCGTCGCCGCCCGCCGCGCCGGCACCCCCGCCCGCCTCTGGTCATGGGCCCGCCGCCGCCCGGCTGTGGCAGGTCTGGCGGCGGCACTCGTGCTCACAGTGCTCGGCGGCGGCACATGGCTCGCCCTCACAAACATCGAACTCAACCGCGCCCTCAACGCGGAAAGAGACGCCCGCGAACGCGCCGACGCCCACAGCGAATTCCTTATCGGTGATTTCGCGGATGGCCTTATGGACATCGGCCGCCTCGAGTTGATCGAAACCGCCTGCGCCGAAGCTGCAAAGCGGGATCGTCCCATGGACGACACCGGCTACAAACGCCGCGCCCGTCTGCTGCTGCGCTGGGCCGCCGCTCTCTGGGCCAAAGGCGACCATGCCGGCGCCGCTCCCCGGCTGCGCGAAGTCATCTCCAGCATGGACGCCCTCCACACCCGCCAGCCGGAAGAAACCTCCGCCTTCACTCTCGCGCTCGAAGCACGCTGCCGCCTGGCCGATGTTACTTCGGAGACGGCCTCCTTTTCGGAGGCGTTCAGGCTTCTCGATTCCGCCACTGCACTGCTGGAGAAGCCCGGCGCACTTCCCCTGAACGAAGCCTTGCGCATTCAGTATGAAATCGACCGGACCCGCTCAGTCCTCTGCACTCGGCAGGAATCGGAAAGCGACCGTGCTCTGAAGTTCGCGCAGTCTGCGGCCGCCTCGTGCCGACTCTGGCAGAATCGCGACCCGGGGGACGATCGCCGCACGCTTGAGCTTGCATCCAGTCTGCGGAAATATGGCGCCGCAGTCTTCAATCACCATCCGCCCGAAGACAAGGAGCCGCTCGAAGCCAAAGAGATCCGTCTGTCCAGTGCGCTGGCCATTTTCACCGAGGCGCGCGATCTGATGAAGCCGCTCGTCGACCGCAGTCCGCGGCATGCTGCATGGGAATTTGAATTCGCGCAGAACACCGGCTGGATAGGGGCTGTGTTACGGCGTCAGGGAAACGCCCGCCGGGAGGCCGGCCGCAGGGAGGAGGCCGATGCGCTGAACGCCGAAGCCAAGGCGGCGCTTCTGATGGAGAAGGAGTGGATGTCCCTGCTGGTAAACCGCGATCAGTTAAACTGGTACTGGCAGTTGAAACTCTCGGACAGCGACTGGGCGCTGGCCCGGTATTACGATGACAACGGGGACCCGGAACTCGCCACCCGGCACCGGGCATGGCGCCGGGAGCGGCTTGCCCTGATCGGCAGCTTCGCCCCCGAGGTGCGCAGCTGGACCCTGAGCAGGATGGGGGCTGCGGTAAGCGCGGGGTCGGACCTCCTCAAAAAAGGTGAGCGAGACGCCGCGGTAGAATGCTTCAAGGAAGCGCTGGCTCAGGGTCGTGCTCTGGTCACACGACAACCGGCCGCCCGGACTGAACAGGACGGCTGGCGCAATTTGATCTACGGAGTCGCACAGCAATGGCTCGAAGCAGGCGAAATTGACAAAGCGGTGGAAACTTATGAACAGGCCCTCACGATCTGCGCCGAACAGGCGGAAGGAAATCCCGCCGCGGAATGGTGGCGGTGGACGGCAGGGTCGCTGGAGCGGCGACTGGCGAACATACTGGCCACCTCGGATGTGAAAAAGGCTGTAGAGGCCAACCTCCGGGCATTCAGACACAGGGCTCAACTGCTGCAGGCACGCTGGTTTCGAGCTCTCGAAGACCCGTTGGCCATTCCCAACAGCTTCAAGGAAGCCGAGCGCCTCCAAAGGGAATGCGGTTTGCTGGCCGACGCCCTCCAGCATGCCGCAAAACTGCTGGAAGTTTACATCGCCTGCCGGGAGGCAGCCGGGCCTGCGGTGGTGTGGGCCAAACCACTGCTCGAAGTCGTGGTGGCCTGCAAAGACCTCGAAGATCCCACCGCTCTCGAGGCCCGCGGCCTGGCCGGGCGGGCCGCAAATGAGTTTTATCCCCCGGCCTCGCGCGCAACTCTCGCGCCTGCCGATAAGCAGATGCTCGAGAATCTCCTGGCGGCAGCCTCGCCATAAACAGGCACCTGATCACAACCCTGCCGCGCCGTAGTGTTCACCTCTCTCCGCATCCCCTGAAACTTCTCAATCTTTATCCTTACCATGCCGGAGTTTCCATACCACAATCAAGGCAGTCCCTACGCCTGCGGCGCAGCCTGTCTAATGATGATGCTGGAAAGCAGAGGAGTTCCGCTGACGTCATTGCGCCAGTCGCGGCTGATGTCAGATGTGGACGCAGCCTCCAGTGTCCCAAACGACAGTTACGATTCTCCGCCGGAGGCAATCGTGGCCGTGGCCAATCGGAACCTGGCTTCGCATGCGAACCCGGAAATGCCGGCCGTGCATTACGCGATTTGGCCGGAGTGGATCGTCCCCGGGACGGCCACATCCCATCCCGCAGCGTCGGACGACGAATGCATCGCCGCAATCCGGGAGGGGTTGCGGACCGGGGCCCCGGTGTTTCTCCTCGCAAACGGCGGCCAGCACTGGGTCCTCGTTTACAGATTCCACAGACAGTATTATGTCCGCTGGCCGGTGCCTGGCCCGCTGCCGGCGTGGAACGGGATTCATGATCAACCGGAGTGCAGTGTTTGCGCTGAGGGATATGAAGAACGCCACAACCGGCGAGCGCTGCTTGGCTTCCTGAACGGGGTGCTCCGCAGGTACCACCTGCCTGCAGGCTACAAAGGACAAAGAATACTGCTCGTTCCCCGGCTTACCGGAACATCGCGGATTTCCGCGGATTCGCGTCCAGCTCCGGCGCCGCAGGAAACGGATGACCGGTCCCCGCCCGCCCGCAGCAGAATGACCGCCGACCCTCCTCCCCGGGATTCTCCGATTGCCGGAGCCGATGGGACTGACGAGCCGCGCCCTCCCGTGCTGCCGCTCACAGAGGAAAGCGCGCGCACTTTTGTGCAAGCTCAACTGAGCCTCTTCGAGAAAGCTTTCGAACGCGATGGGCTCCTCCTCACAAATGCCACAGCCGGTCCAGCCGTCCTGGTCAGGTTTCTTCCGGTGGATCCACAGGATGACCACGCCCGTCCGGGCGATTACTTTCTGGTGCCGGTCTTCGCCTCCGGAGCCGGCGAGCCTCACTTCCTCGCCCGGGTGGGCGCAGCGGGCGGCGAACTCAGTCTTTCGGCGAGCCGTTCGAAGGACCTCCGCAAGACTCCATGGGTTTTCGCCGATCCGAAATCGCCCCGTCAAATCCCGCCCGGGTGGACCTCCCGCCAGCGTTTGGTCTGGCAACCCTGCCAACAATCGTTCACTCCGCTTCAGCCGTTCCTGGAAGTGAAAAGGACTGCCGACGGAGCCACCGGTTACCTCGATCTTCACGGCAAGGTTCATCCGGAACTGACCCGTGCGAATGCCGGAGGATTTAGACCTCCTTCTACTGCATCCCCTTGGAAATGGTTCTGCTGGCTCCTTGTCATCGCAGGGGGCATCCTTATTGCCTATTGTAATCGAACCGCTGACACAGACTCCGGGAGGAAACCACCCCCGAAAGGGACTGGGGAGGATGACAGGGAGAAGGGCGGAAGACAGCTGCAGCCCGGACCGGTCGTGATTCCACTCAAGCCGAATGGTCCGTCCGACAAGGAGCCTGAGGCGAAGACGGAGTCGGTAAAATAGCACATAACTGCGCCGCGATGATCCAATTCTGAGCCGAAAAACGCATGACTGATCATATCCCGGTCCGCTAAAACTTACCTCTGAACATGCCTGCCTGCGTCCACAAGTTCACTGCCGTATTGGGGGCTGTCCGCCTGCCGTGGCGCAGGCGTGGTTTAGTGAAACCGGGGGACAGGAGTGCGGTTTCAGGCCTGGGAGTCTCCGCATGCCTCCCGGATTCCTTCAAAGACCGAGCGCCACAGTCGGCGGTGCGTCTCCTCATGACAATGCCGTCGCACCGCGTCCCAGTGTGCGGCTGCAGACATGGTCTGCAGGAGTTCGGGGTCGTCCTGCAGCGCCCGCGCGTATTTGCCGAAATCGCTTTCCGAGGCACAGTGAAAACCCGAGCGGCCATGCTCTACAAGCTTCTCGAGATAATGTCCCTTCCCTCCGGGAATCAGCGGAACCGCACCACTGAGCATCGCCTCCACCACTGCCCGGCCCCAGCTTTCCTGGAACCGCGGGCTCAATTCATAAATGAAAAGATCCAGCGAATCGAGAAACTGTGCCGTGGGCTCCGCGCCGGCGCGGAGCAGTTCCCAACGCCCGTCAAACTCATGTTCGCACCAGCGGTCCGCGAGCACTTCGTTCCATCCCATCACCCGAAAACGAACCGGGGCGCGAAGCCCCAGCCGCTCATAGCTTCGCGGGAAATGATCCGGGAATTTGAAGTGGTCGGCACGCGACAAACGGCCCACCGTAAAGACTCCATCCGCCCTGATCCCACGCTGCCGGAATGGAAAGGCCCGGGGATCAATCCAATTGCCTGTCATCACCCACGAAAGAGGTCCCGCTTTCGGCCGGGTAATCTGACCGGAATCCGCACCGGCGCTGTGGCCGACCGGGACCATTCCGCAGGCCTTCAGATATTGCGGCTCCAGCACTGCCCGCTGGGCCGGCGACGCATACAGAACCATGTCGATCAGGCCGTTTCTCACGGCCTCCAGTTCCCCCTCCAATGGCCACATCATCTCGTTGCTCCAGGCGATGCGGGCTCCTCGACGCTTCATTTCCGCGGCGATACCTCTGCTGAAGAAGGCACTGTTGCAGAGGGACGCCGCCCAACCGTCAATCCGCTCCGGCAATTCCTCACAAACTGCCGTTTTCACTCCTGCCCTCTTCGTCCAGGACTCCCATTCAGCCAAACGAAGGCAATCCGAATCGTTAGGCACAGCCGTGACATCGAAGTCCTGCGCCAGCAGCGGCAGCAGATGCATGAATTTGGTGTCCGCCCCTCCGATATGCGAGGGCCAGTTAAACCAGTAAACCTTCGGCTTCCCCGCGGCGGGATCCATCTCCCGCCACTGCGCTGATCTCCGCGTCCCCGCAACATAAAACACTACACCAGAATCCAATATTATGAGCGACAACGTCTCCTACTGGAGCAGAAAACGATACGCCCTGGAAGAACTCCTGGCCGCGGCGCCTGCATCCGCCGACAAATCCACAGTGAGCGCATGGGCGCTTAGACTCTTCGGTGACAGCACCGCCGTACCGGAAACAACCGGTCTCAAGGGAGCCCTCAAGTCAGCCCTCCTTGACCTGGACAAGAAACGCATCGAGATCACGGACAATCAGCAGGGGGCGAAACGCCGCAGTGCCCGGCTTGTCACGATGGTTCAATCGGCCATCGGCGCCAATCCCACGGGTTCCGGATTCTACGCATCGGTCGCCGATGCCACGACTTCGAATGTGGCCGATTTCAACGATTACAGAACGGCATTGCGCACCGCTTCAGAGGCCCTCGCTGAATTCTATGATACGTGCCTCAATGAGGCGGGCGGGGGGCCGGGGGTGATGGCGGAACTACTTCAGAACGTACTCGATGGCGCCACAGTCAAGCCCGGTGTCCGCCTGGAGATAGAGGGATTGATCAAATCGATGAATAATGCCACGCCCAGATCGGCCGGTGGCGGCGAAAGCTCCTCCACATGGCCCGTTACTCAACCTCCGGGCAGCAGCGGAAGCCCCTACAGCAGTGCGCCTTGATGGCGACCTGAGTGAGAGGATATGGGGATTGTCGTTCCATTACAGCCTTCAAACCGTTTCCGGCTGTTGCCGCCGGGCATTACCGGCCTGCAACTGACCGCATTAAACGCAGAAGCCGGGCATTCCCCGCCTGCGGAGACATGTCACGCCTATATCGCCCGCTCGGCCCAAACTCTGCTTCGACCGCCGGAGGAGCTTGTTATCAAATGGCAATTCCTTGACCGGATTCGCTGCGTCTGGATCGGGGGCGGACGTTCGGGAGATGTTATTGCGGAGAATCTCAGTGCCGAACTCGGGATTCCGGTCTTCCTCAGTCGGGATTCAGTCTTTGCCGGCGAGGAAGGAGGATTCGCCATGCTTGAAGAGCTGGGCTGTTCCGGAATGGTTTGCGACCTGGGACAAACACAGATGAAGGTGTCCTGGCAGGGCCGGCGTTGGATCTGCCCGCGGGATTACGCCGCGATGCCGCACTATGAAAAGTCTGCTGCCTACAGCCTCGACCAAAAAGCTGCGCAGCGTCTCAAGCTGCGGCGGTTCATAGCGGGAATCATTCGGCGAACGATCTTGGAAACGGACGACGGCTCGCCGGAGGGAATCGTGTTCGCTTTACCTGCGGAGATAGATTCGTGGGGCCAGCCACTGGGTTCATCCTACATCGGCATGCACATGGATACGCAACTGGTGACACATGCGCTGGAACTCGCGGGGCTGCCGGACATTCCGCACTGGCTGCTGAATGATGCGGAACTGGCGGCGACTTCGGCTTTGTTCGATGAGCGCGTCATCGCGTGCGGCGGGAAGGCCCTGGTGTTCACCCTGGGGACGGCGGTGGGTTGTGCGCTGGCCGATCCCCTGGCGGCGGCGCTGTATTTTGCGGAGCAGATGGCGGACAAGGCGGCGGAGCGGGGCTGAAAAAACCTGCTTTCCTTCCGGATTGATCCGTGTCCATGCGTGGCCCGAACTTTCCTCCCCCACCACTGACTCATGCGAATCGCTCTCGACGCCATGGGCGGCGACTTTGCCCCACGCAACATGATCGCCGGGGCCAAACTCGCGCTCGCTGAGTATGGCCGCATTGACACTCTCTTTCTAACCGGAGACGAATCGAAACTCCGCGCGGAAATGCAGGCCCAGCAGTTTCATGATCCGCGCGTGGAGATCGTGCATTGCACCGAGGTGGTGGAGATGACCGACAGCGCGGTGGCGGCGGTTCGGAAAAAAAAGGACAGCAGCGTCAGCGTGGCCACGGAGTTAGTGAAGAGCGGCCGCGCGCAGGCGGTGGTCAGCGCGGGCCACACCGGTGCGGCGGTCGCGGCGGCGATGGTGAAATTGCGCACCATTCCCGGCGTGGAGCGCGCGGCCATTGCCACGCCGATGCCCAATCTACACGGCGTTTGTCTTCTCATCGATGCCGGCGCCAGCGTGGACAGCCGTCCTGTGCATCTGTTTCAGCAGGCCATCATGGGCAGCGTCTATATGAAGCACGTCTTCGGCGTGGAGAATCCGGTGGTGGGCCTGATGAGCAACGGTGAGGAGGAAGGGAAAGGCAACGAAGTCACCAGGGAGGTTTTCGAAATGCTGCGCGCCGCGAAGGGCCTGAATTTCAAAGGCAACATCGAAGGCCGCGACCTCTGCAATGCGCCTGTCCACGTCGCGGTCTGCGACGGATTCATCGGCAACATTCTGCTCAAAGGCGCCGAAGGCACGGCCAGGGCGCTCGGCACCCTGATGAAACAGGCGATGACGTCCTCCCTCTGGCGCAAGTTGCTCGCCGCCCTGCTGAAGCCCGCACTGAAGTCCGCCGCCGACAAAATGAATTACGAGCACCACGGCGGCAGTCCCCTGCTGGGTGTGAACGGCGTCACCATCATCGCCCACGGCAGCAGCAGCGCCCTGGCGATGAAGAACGCGCTGCGCGTGGCCATGGAGGGCGTGCAGAGCAACATCAATGCTCACATCGAGGCGGAGGTCGCCCGGCATTCCTGACAAATCATGTCCGCGGGACTGCGCCTCACCTTTCTCGGCACCGGAACCTCCACGGGCGTGCCCATGATCGGATGCGACTGCGCCGTCTGCCGCTCCACGGACGCACGCGACCAGCGCCTGCGCTGCTCGCTGTGGATGCAGGCCCCGGATCTGCAGTGGGTCGTGGACACCGGCCCTGACTTTCGCACGCAATGCCTGCGCGCCGGCATCCGCCATCTCGACGCCGTGCTCATCACCCATCCGCACACCGACCACATCATGGGATTCGACGACCTGCGGAGGTTCACTTTCGGCGAGAATGAGAGCATTCCCGTCTATGGCTCCGCGGAAACTCTGAACGCCTTGAGGAGGGTTTACGATTTTGCCTTCAACGGTCAGAATCGCTACACGGGCTATCTTAAACCGGATCCCCGGGAAGTGAGCGAACCGTTTTTCCTGGGCCGCACGGAGGTCACGCCGGTGCCGGTGTCCCATGGCCGGGTCGATACCACGGGCTTCATGTTTCAGTATGCCGGAGGCAGCAGAGTGGCCTATCTGCCGGACTGCAAACACATCCCGGAGAGTTCGCTGGCGATCATGGAAGGCGTGGATGTCTTTATCGTCGATGCGCTCCGCCGTCGCGAACACCCCACGCATTTCAATGTGGACGAAGCGCTCGCCGCCGCCCGCACGGTCCGGGCGCGGCAAACGTGGCTGACGCACCTTTCCCACGAGCTGAGCCACGCGGAACTGGAGTCGGAACTGCCATCCGGCGTCGGTATCGCCCGGGACGGCCTGATTCTGGATATTTGAAGCGGCACCGCGGCTTGCAATCCCCGGAGGCGGTGCCAAGCCTTGCCCGCTCTATGGACAGCCCGAACACACCCGCAGCCCCGCCTGAATCCGAACTCCTCGCCATCCGCCGCGAGAAGCTCGCCAAGATCACGGATTCAGGGCTCAACGCATGGGGCGGGAGTTTTGACACCACGCATTCCCTCGCCGGACTGCGGGAGAGTTTTCAGGAAGGGTTGGCAGTGCGCGCCGCCGGCCGCATCACCGCGCGTCGCGACATGGGCAAAACACAGTTCTTCGATGTGTCCGATCTGGAGGGCCGTTTCCAATGCTTCCTCAATGCGAAGAACGTCCCGGCGGAAACCTTTACGCTGTTCACCGATCTGCTCGATATCGGCGACTGGGTCGGCGTGGAGGGCGAAACCTTCATCACCAAAACCGGCGAGCCGTCCATCAAGGTCACGGCGCTGACCGTGTTGTCAAAATCCCTGCGCCCCATGCCTGACAAATGGCACGGCGTGGCCGACCGCGAGATCAAATACCGCCAGCGCTACCTTGACCTCATGTCCAACGCGCGCAGCCGAGAGGTCTTCGTGCTGCGCAGCAAAATGGTCGCTGAAATCCGGCGCTGGCTTCAGGAGCGCGATTTTCTGGAGGTGGAAACGCCCATGCTCCAGGCCGTTCCCGGCGGCGCGGCGGCGCGGCCGTTCGAAACCTATCACAACGCCCTCGGTCAGCCGTTCTTCCTGCGCATCGCGCCGGAGCTTTATCTGAAGCGCCTGCTCGTCGGTGGCTTCACGAAGGTCTTCGAACTGAACCGCAACTTCCGCAACGAAGGCATCAGCCGCCGGCACAATCCCGAGTTCACCATGCTCGAAGCCTATTGGGCCTGCGCCGACTTCGAGAAAATGGCCGACCTCGTGGAGGAAATGGTCTGTCACCTCGCGGAGAAGTTCATCGGCACGCTCGTCATCGAGCACAAAGACGAAGAGGGCCATGTGACCCGCACCATTGACCTAACAAGACCGTGGAAGCGCACGCCCTATCGCGACCTCCTCCGCGGCGTGGATGCACAGTGGTTCGATTACACGCCGGAACAGCGCCGCACCCGCTGCGCCGAACTGGGCGTGGAGATTTCTCCTGCCATGGAGGACTACGAAGTGACCCAGCAGGTGTTCGAGAAACTCATCGAGGAGAAAACATTCAATCCGCTCTTCGTCACGCACGTTCCCGCCGAACTGGTGCCGCTGGCAAAGCAGAACAAGGAAGACAGCACGCTGGTGGATGTCTATGAGCTGGTCATCAACGGGGTCGAGATCAGTCCCGGTTATTCCGAACTGAACGATCCCGTCGTCCAGCGCCAGCGTCTCGAACACCAGGCCGGCGAAGAAACCCAGAAAGTGGACGAAGAATTCCTCCTCGCCCTCGAACACGGCATGCCCCCCGCCGGCGGCATCGGCGTCGGCATCGACCGCCTCATCATGATGCTCACCGGCTGCGACTCCATCCGTGACGTCGTCCTCTTCCCGCAGTTGAAGGCGAAGGAGTGAAGGCTTGCTGCCTCAAGCGAACTGCGTTATTTCACTGCCATGATTTACCGCGAAGTCATCACCATCGAGCCCGGCAAGCGCGGCGGTCGCCCGTGCATCCGCGGGATGCGCATCACCGTTTATGATATTCTCGGCTGGCTGGCCGCGGGTATGTCGCACGCGGAGATTCTGGAGGAGTTTCCGGAACTCACCGAAACGGACATCCGCGCTGCGCTGGCATATGCTGCCGACCGTGAGCACACGCTGACCGTCTCAGCTGCGTGAAGCTGGAGAAGCTCACTTCTTCTTCAGCGAAGCCAGATACTCCACGAGGTTCACCAGATCGGCCTCGCTCATCAGGGTGTGGAGATTGGGAGTCATCAGTGAGACGTTCATTTTCTCACGGGAGGTCACGTTGGCTTTGTCGAGCTTCTGCACCACGCCGCCGGGGACTTTGAGGGCGAGTTCCTTTTCCGTATCACTGGCAATGATGCCGGCGAAGGTGTTGCCGTCTTTTGTTTTCACCTGCCAGCCCTCGAAGCCAAAGCTGATGCCGGCGTTCGGGTTGAGGATGGAGTCGTAGAGCGCCTCTTTGGCGAGCTTGGTGCCGATCTCGCTCAGCGCGGGACCGAAGTCGAGGCCCTGACCGTTCACTTGGTGGCAGGTGAAGCAATACGTCAGGAAAACCACCTGACCTTTGGTCGCGTCACCGGTTTTCTTCACGAGGTCTGCCACCGGCGGCAGCTTTGCGGTGCTGCCCATGGTCAGCACTTTGGCGGCGGCGTGGCGAATGGCTTCATCCGTGGAAGTGGAGAGGGCAGCAGCGACGGCGGGTTTCAGGGCGTCCGGAAGTTTGCCCGCCTGAGCCGCGCTTAGCAGCGCGTGTTGACCGGCGGCATTTCGCGCCAGCCCTTTGACTGCGGCTTCAGCTATGCCTGAAGAAGTTTTGAGATCTGTCAGGACAGCAGCCGCAGCCTCCGTCGTTTCTTTCGTCCCCACGCTCGCCACGGACTCCATCAGCTTCGCGGCGGAAGGGGCATCGAGCGCGGCCAGTTTCTCCTGCACCGCAGCAGCCTGCCCGGTTTGATAGAGCAGCTTCACCGCCTGTCCCGATACGGGAGTGCCGGCTTTCTCCACGGCCAGCTTCAACAGCGTGTCTTTCTGCGAAGCGATATGGTACTTTTCCACCAGTTGGAAATACTCGTCGGTGCCGGCATTGGCATTGAGATAGCGGTCGATGGCCTCTTTCGTCCGCGTGCTCGCCTTGCTGTAGTCGAACGAAGCGAGACGCTGCACCGTTTGGACGATGCGCTTGTCTGCTTCAGCGGTGTCCTGAGCGAAGCCGGGAGCGGTAAGAAAGGTGAAGAGAAGGAGGATTCGGCACATGAACGGGAATACTTCACGCCGGGCGAAGTGCAACTTCGCGCTCGGAATCAAACCCGTTCGCGCCGCATTTCGGCACCGATCATCCGCAATTTTTCATCGATGTGCTCGTAGCCGCGATCGATGTGATAGAGGCGGTTCACTTCCGTGACGCCGCGGGCGGCGAGACCGGCGAGAACCAGCGCGGCGCTGGCGCGGAGGTCGCTGGCCATGACGGGGGCGCCGGTGAGCTGCTCCACACCTTTCACGACGGCGGTGGGGCCTTCGAGCGTGATCTGCGCGCCCATGCGGTTGAGTTCCGGCGCGTGCATGAACCGCTGGGGGAAAATAGTTTCCGTGATGACACTGATGCCAGGGACGGTGGCCAGCAGCGCGGTGAACTGCGCCTGCATGTCCGTGGGAAATCCAGGATACGGTTCAGTGCGGATTTCGCAGCCGCGGGGACTTACGGCACGGGAAATCGTGACACTGTCGCCCTTCACCTCCACGGGGAATCCGGAATCGGAGAGCGAGTTGAGCATCGCCGTCATGTGCCCCGGCTCGCAGCGTTTTACGGTGACGCGCTTTCCGGCGATGGCCCCCGCGACAAGAAACGTGCCGGCCTCGATGCGGTCGGGAATGACGCTGTGCTCCGCGCCGTGCAGTTCCTTCACTCCCTCCACCACGATGCGCCGTGTGCCGGCGCCTTCGATTTTCGCACCCATGGCGATGAGGAAGCGCGCGAGGTCCTCCACCTCCGGCTCCATGGCGGCACCCTCGATGACGGTGATTCCGGGAGTGAGCACGGCCGCCATCATAAGATTGTCCGTGCCGAGCACCGTGGAGCCGTGCCGGCCGCGCATGTTGACCTCGCGGTTTCCCATGCCGTCCACGGCGGTGACGTGGATATTCCCGCCCTCCACATTGACATCGGCCCCCAGTTGCTCAAGCCCGCGCAAATGCAGATCCACCGGGCGGTCTCCGATGACACAGCCGCCCGGAAGCGACACCCGGGCCGTGCCGGTGCGGGCCAGCAAAGGCCCCATCACGCAAATGGAAGCGCGCATTTTCCTGACAAGTTCATATGGAGCCTCGCTCTTCACGCTTTCCGCCTCCACCTCCACCATGCCGCTGGCGCGCTCCACGTGCGCGCCAAGTGCCGCGAGAATCTGGAGCATGTAATTGGTGTCACTCAGATCCGGCACCCGGCGGATGACGCATTTGTCGCGCGTGAGCAGTGTCGCGGCGAGGATGGGGAGCGCGGAGTTTTTGCTGCCGCTGGTGTAGATGTCGCCTTCGAGAGCGTGGCCGCCGGTGACGAGGAGTTTGTCCATGAAGAAAGGGGATCGGTAAGCTCCGCAGTCGGGCGCAGCCGCGGCGGGGCGCAAGGCGGAAGTCGCTTCCCGGAGCCGGGGAGGGCCCGTCTTGGGCTTGCCGGGCCGGGTTTGCTGTCCTACCCGGGGATGTTTCTCACACCCCGATGCCCGGCTCTCACCCTTTCCTCGACTCCTCGTTTCACATTCGCTGGTCCACTCTCACGGCGGACCGGGTGGTGCCGGACATCACGAGGGCTCTGACCGAAACCTCCGGGCGGCTGGATGCTCTGGCGAGGACGAATCGCGGGCGTCTGTCCTTCGAGAGCACGCTCCTGGCATTTGAGGACGCGCTGGAGCCGCTCGGCGAAGCGTGGGGCAAGGTGGGTCATCTCGACGCCGTCTGCAATGCTCCGGCGCTGCGCGAAGCCTACAATCAAATGCTGCCGAAGGTCAGCGAGTTCTACGCGGGGCTCTATTTGAATGAGGCCTTGTGGGACTTGTTCAAAACTTTTGCGAACACACCGGAGGCCGCGGCCCTGACACCGGTGCAGAAGCGTTTCCTCGAGGAGACCATGGCCGACTTCCGGGCGAGCGGGGCGGAACTTTCCGCCGAGAAAAAAAAGCGCCTCGAAGAACTGGAGGCCGAGCTGGCGCAGGTGACGCAGAAGTTTTCGGAAAACGTGCTCGACGCCACTAACGCATGGGACCTCGTTGTCACTGATGAAGCGAAACTGGCGGGCCTGCCGGAGACCGCCCGCGCCGCGGCGGCGGCCGATGCCCAGAGCAAAGGCCTGACCGCTCCGGCGTGGCGCTTCACTCTCAAAGCGCCCAGCATGACTCCGGTGCTCGATCATCTCGACGACGAGGGAATCCGCCGCCAGGTTTGGGAAGCGAGTGCCGCTGTGGGGCGCACCGGCCAGTGGGACAATACCGCGCTGATCCGCCGCATTCTAGCCCTGCGCCACGAGAAGGCCCGGCTCCTCGGAAAAGCGAACTTCGCCGACCACGCTCTTGAACGCCGCATGGCGCGGAATGGAGCCCGGGCCCTTGGCTTTGTCGAAGACCTCCACTCGCGCATCACGTCGGCATTCTCCCGGCAGGTGCGGGAACTCCAGGAATACAAAGCGGAGACCCTGCGGGTTCGCAGCGAACCGCTCGAACCGTGGGAGGTGGCCTACTGGGCGGAGAAACGCCGCAAGGCGCTCTTCGATTTCGATGAAGAACAACTGCGCCCTTACTTCCCGCTGGAGGGCGTCATCGGCGGCATGTTCCGGCTTTGCGAGAGACTGTTCGCCATCCAGATCACGGAACGGCCCACGGCCTTCGTCGAGCCGGGCGGCACTTGCCCGGAGGGAGCCGTCGAGGTCTGGCACCCGGAGGTGAAGTTCTACGAAATTCGCAACGAAAAGGGCGTCCATCTCGGCTCCTTCTACGCCGACTGGCACCCGCGCGACTCCAAGCGCGGCGGGGCGTGGATGAACTACCTCAAAACCGGCCGCCCTCCCGGCGGGGCCGACGGCCACGACCGGGAACCGCACCTCGGGCTGATCTGCGGAAACCTGACGCCTCCAGTGGACGGCAAGCCGGCGCTCCTTTCCCATCATGAAGTCGAAACCGTCTTCCATGAATTCGGTCACCTGCTGCACCACCTGCTGGGCCAGGTGGAGATCAAATCCTTGAACGGCGTCAATGTGGCCTGGGACTTTGTGGAGCTGCCTTCGCAGATCATGGAAAACTTCTGCTGGTCGCGCAAAAGTCTCGATTTCTTTGCGCGCCATCACGAGACCGGCAAACCCATTCCCCCGCGGCTTTTCAAGAAGATGCTCGCGGCGAGGAACTACAATTCCGCCATCACCGCCATGCGCCAGCTGGCATTCGGAAAGATGGACCTCGAACTCCACATCAACCATTGTGCCGATGCCGACGGCGACCTGGACGCCCTCGTGGACGGGATTCTCAAAGGCTATCAAATTCCGCTCAAGACCCGGCCTCCGACCATTGCCCGGCGCTTCACCCACGTCTTCGGCAGCCCGGTCGGATACGCCGCCGGCTACTACAGCTACAAGTGGGCGGAGGTGCTCGATGCCGACTGCTTCAGCCGGTTTCAGAAAGAGGGAGTGCTCAATCCCAAGACCGGCCGTGCGTTCCGCGACTGCATTCTGAGCAAAGGAAACAGCGAGCCGCCGGAAAAGCTCTTCCGCGACTTCATGAAACGCGACCCCGACCTCACCGCGCTGCTCGTTCGCAGCGGCTTGTCCTGAACCCGGCTTCCCGGAAAACAGAGAGGCAGCCGTTTCCGGCTGCCTCAGTGTCAACAACAGAACAAAAAGTGGAGAGGGGCGAAGACCTACCGACCAAAGAGGCCTCCGCCCCGGTTTCCAACCCGGCGCGGGCGAGGCCCGGTCAGGCAAGAAGACTGGTGGCCAGGAAGTAGCACACGGAGCAAAAACAGCTGATGACGGCGGTGAGCGTCAGCTTGTCGAGGGCGGTGGTTTCGTTCGTGCTCTTCATGGCGGTGGAATTGGATGATTGCTTGGTGGGCGGCGATTGAATGATGGAAATTACGGCCATTTTTGTCGATTGCAAGAAAAATTCTAAAAATCTTCGCTCATTATTGCGAATTTTGTAGTTTTCAGAGAGCTCACCCCGACGACAACTCCCCCGAACGGATGAAACCCCGAAGGCTGGAAGGGTGAAATCGCTTCCCTCCCGTGGTGGTCAGGGGTCAAAACCGGGGGACTTGAACCCCTTGCGCGGCAGGCGGGCCGTTTCTATAACCGGCCTTCGATTTTCGGATGGAACCGACACTACTCCAGCAAGTCACCGTCATTTCCCCCGGTCATGGTGCCCCGGGGCCGCAGAATGTTTTGATCGAAGGGGGGAGAATCCGGTTTTGCTCCGCCGGCGCCGGCATACCGGACGACTGCCTCGTGATCGATGCCGCGGGAAAGTTCCTGCTGCCCGGATTGTTCGACATGCATTGTCACCTGCGGGAGCCGGGCAGAGAGGACGCGGAGTCCATTCGCAGCGGCGCCGCCGCGGCCGTGAACGGCGGTTTCACCGGACTGCTCATGATGCCGGACACCGTCCCGCCCATCGACAATGGCGGCATGGTGCAGAGCGTCATCGACATCGCCCGGCACGCCGAGATTCCGATGCTGGTAGCCGGCTGCATCAGCCGCCGGCGTGCTGGAGAGGAACTGGCTGAGATCGGCGACATGCGCGAGCGCGGCGCGGTGATGATCACGGACGATGGAGACACGGTGGCGAATCCGCTGCTGTTGCGCCGCGCTCTGCAGTATTCGCGGGACCTCGACCTGCTGGTGGGCGTCCACTGTGATGTCAGGGAACTGTCCGGCAGCGGGGCGATGCACGACGGCCCCGTGTCCTACCGGCTGGGCCTGCCCGGCATCCATCCCTGCGCCGAAGAAATCGGCATCGCGCGCGATATCCGGCTCGCGCAAAGCTGCCGCAGCCGGATCCACATCAAGCACGTCACCACCGCCAGCGGCGTGGAAACGATTCGCCGCTACAAACGCGAGGGCGTGCAGGTCAGCGCCGAGGTCACGCCCCATCATCTCATTTTCAGCGACGAAGACGTGGGCGATTATGACACCAATTTCAAAGTGAAGCCGCCGCTGCGCACCGCCGCGGACCGCGAGGCGCTGCTGGCGGGACTGATCGACGGCACCCTCGATGTGATCGCCACGGACCACGCGCCGCACAGCGAGTTTGAGAAAAAGCGCGACTTCGCAGGCGCGCCGTTTGGCATTACCGGCCTGGAAACCGCCCTCCCGGCGCTCCATCAGAACTTCATTCGCCCCGGCAGGCTCTCCTGGGAGACGCTGGTGGAAAGAATGTCCGCCGCCCCGCGCCGCCTTCTCGGACTGGAAGTGCCGGAATTGCGCGACGGTGCGGCGGCGAATTGTGTGCTGTTTGATCCCGCTGCGGTGACGACGGTGGATGCCGGCTTCACCAAATCGCGCAGCCGGAATACGCCCTTTTGGGAAAAAGAACTCACGGGCCGCGTGGAACTGGTGGTCCTGGGTGATCGCGTGCTGCTCGACAAAAGAAGTTGAACGGAAGCGCGCAGAGGGCGCAGCGTGTGATGGCTCACTCATGCCATCCGATGATGGCCCGTCCCGTCCGCCGCATCCTCCGCGCCTCTGTTCCCTCTCTTTTCTCCTGTTCCATCCCCGTCTTTCAACCTTGAAAGAAAAATAGAACCACGAATGGACCCGGATAAACACAGATGCTCCGCAGTTTGTGATCACGTGAATCCTCCTCCCGCAGGTGAATCCGTGTTAATCAGTGTCCATCTGTGGTTTTCCTCCTCTTCACTTTCACTTTTAGGTTTAAGCCTCTGCTCCCTCTGCCTCCTCCAGTTCCAACCAATCCCTCATGCGCTTCACTGAAAAACTAACCGCCCGCATCACCGCCGCTCAGTCCCGTCTCTGCGTCGGCCTCGATCCCCGGCCCGATCTGATCAAAGAGCCGCTCAAGGAATTTCTCCTCCGCGTCATTGCCGAAAGCGCGCCGCATGCCGCGTGTTTCAAACCGAACATCGCCTACTTCGAAGCGCTGGGCAGCAAAGGTATCGCCCTCATGGAGGAAGTCCTGGCCGCCATTCCCCAAGACATTCCGGTGCTGCTCGATGTGAAGCGCGGGGATATCGGCGAGACCCAGAAATACTACGCCAAAGCCTGCTTCGACGTCTGGGGTGTGGACGCGGTCACGCTCAATCCCTTCCTCGGCTACGACTCGATCGATCCGTTCCTGACCTTTGCCGGCAAGGGACTTTATCTGCTCGCCGTCACCTCGAACTCTGGCGCTGCCGACATCGAAATGCAGCCGTTGGCCGGTGGCCGCCGCGTCTTCGAACTCGTCGGCGACATGGCCCGCCGCGCCGCCGGCAGCGCCGCCGATGTCGGCTTCGTCGTCGGCCTCACCAATGCCGGCGCTGACATTCTCGCCGCGCTGCCCGACGCGCCGCTGCTCGTGCCCGGCCTCGGCGCCCAGGGCGGCGATGTGAATGCTCTGCGCGGCAGCGGCAAAACTGCGCCGGTGCTCATCAATGTCTCCCGCGGCGTCATGTTCCCGGGCGAAGGTGTCAGCGTGGCGCAAGCAGCGGCACAATGGAAGGCGAAGATCGAATCTGCGCTGAGGGAGTAAAGCCGCGCGCTCCGTGGCATGGCGGCTGACAGAAATCCGGCATTCCTGCGCCTCGTCACTTTGTTGGGCTGCCGCCTGCGGGTCTCTTCACCGGCACCGGCTTCAGTTCCAGCTTTCGAAACCAAATCTCCGATCCCTCGCACTGGAGCAGAATGTGTCCCGACCGCGGCCAGACATCAGTCGCTTCGTTCACCTGCGTGCCGTTCACTTTGATCGTGATGCGCGCACCGTCACAGAGACACTCCACCGTGTTCCATTCGCCGACTGGCTTCTCGAGATCGTTCGCGCCGCGAAAGTCCAGCACATCGCGCCACTGCGGCGACTTCCCGCTCCAGTTGATGCGGCCCAGGCGTTCGATTGATTGGACGCGCCCGCCGGATTTCCATGTGAACCACCCGTCGGCATCGCGCCCGTCCGCCACTGTCGCCGTCAGCCGCGGAGCGATGATCGCACCGTCTGCTCCATTGCCGCGGATGAGCAGAAAATCGCCCGTCGCACCCTGAAAGAGATTGCACTCGATGGCCGCCATGAAGGCTCCGCCGCCGTCATGGCTGTTTCCGTCAGGCCCGGTGGCATGCAGGAAAATGCCGGAATCGCGCGCCTTGCCAATCCGGTCACCCCACTTCCAATTTCGTTCGCCCCACTTGAACTCCGCGGTGAGGTGATAGTCGGCATACTCTTTCTCCGTCCGCAAATACCCGAGCCCGTCGCCGGTGATGTGAATCATTCCCTCCGAAACCGTGAACACCCGCCGCGGATCCTCGCGCTTCGTGTCCACCAGCCACGACTTGAATCCAAGGAGGCTCTTCCCGTCGAACAACGCCACCGGTGCATCCGGTGTCACCGGCTCTGCGACCGCAGGCAGTCTGGTGAGGATTACAAAATGAACGCAAACGACGCGGCGGATCATGACAAAGGTTATTGTTCATTCGGTACAGGCACGCGTCCACCGCTGAACAACGGCATGTGCGAATCCCGGATCGAAGCCTCGGGGAGAGAGATCGACCAGTTCGATGCGTCGCTGCCGGCGGGCCGGGGTAACTTTTCTTGCCGAAGCGCACGGCCCGTGCAGGTTGCTTTCATGAACGCTGCGCTTCCCGCAAAAATGCCTGACAACCTCCACCGCCTGACTGGCGAGCAGAAGTTGCATGCGGCGTTCGATCTTTACTGGATGGCCCGCGAAATCAAAGCCGCCCGCCTGCGCCAAACCTGCCCCGACTGGAGCGAGGAGCGCGTCCAGGAGCGGGTGAAGGAAATCTTCCGCCATGCCGTCACCTGAGCCATTTCTGAACTTTACGCGCCGGCTCGACGCGCTCGGCCTTCGCTACATGGTCAGCGGCAGTGTCGCGGCGATCTTCTACGGCGAGCCGCGACTGACGAATGATGTAGACATCATCGTCATCCTTGAGCGCGAGTCCGCGCCGCGCATTGAGGCGGCCTTTCCGGCCGATGAATTTTACTGCCCGCCGGCCGCCATTATCGAAGACGAACGCCGCCGCGAGCAGAGGGGACATTTCAATCTCATCCACCACGCCACAGGCTTCAAAGCCGACATCTACCTCGCCGGGCGCGATCCGCTGCACACCTGGGGATTCGCGCGCACCGTGGAGGCGCTGATCGCAGGGGAGCGTGTCGTGTTCGCGCCGCCGGAATATGTCATCGCCCGCAAGTTGCAGTTCTTTCGCGAAGGCGGCTCCAACAAGCACCTGCGCGACATCGCCGCCATGCTGAGTGAACTCGGCGCCGGCTGGGATCGCACGGCGCTCGACGGCTTGATCGCCTCCTGCGGCCTTGCCCCCGAATTGGCCGCGGCCGTCTCGTGGCGGGACTGATGCCAGTAAAAACACCGTGACCTTGCGTCCGGAGCGCGGCTTCTCATCGTTCCGCATTCCCCATGCCCGCCAAACCAGGAAAGAAGAAAACTGCTGTCGAGAAATCAGTTCCCCTCGTCGCCTCGCCGATGGCTGACGTGGTGCGAATCCGCAGCGCGCGGCAGAATAATTTGAAGGGCATCAACCTCGATTTGCCGCTGGGGAAACTGAATGTCATCACCGGCCCCAGCGGCAGCGGGAAGTCGTCGCTCGCGTTTCAGACGATCTACGCCGAGGGCCAGCGGCGCTAAACCCGTTCGATCTTCCAGCCTGGAAAGAAACGGAACTGGCGCGTCACTTGGATCGGCTGGTGCCTTAGCTGCACCGCATGGAACTTATGGGAACTGGCGGTCTCGGCGAAGCGCAACCCGCCTCTGCTGACACGCCCGCATCGCAGCTCATTGACAGCAGCAACCGAAAGTTTTTGTCCGCATTCCGCATTTCGCGGGTTCTATTGCCCAACATGGAACCCTCCCTGCCAGACAACCCGCCCGACGATGCCCTGCTGCTGCGCCGCTATCTGCGCGAAGGTTCTGAGGCTGCCTTTCGCGCGTTGGCGGAGCGCCACCTGCCGCTGGTGTGGAGTGTGGCCCGGCGAGTGGTGCATGGCGATGCAGCACTGGCGGCGGACATTGCCCAGGATGTGCTTGCGGACTTTGCCATGAAGGCGGCGACGCTGCCGCTGGACATGCCGCCCGCCGGCTGGCTGCACCGGCACACGGTTTTCACGGCCACCAAGGTCCTCCGCAGCGAATCCCGCCGCCGCGCACGCGAGCGCGCCGCGGCTCCTCCCACCGATGCGATGCCTGCTCCCGATTCCACCTGGTCCGATCTCGCCCCCCACCTCGATCCAGCGCTCGACCGCCTGCGCGAGCCTGACCGTCAGGCCCTTCTGCTGCGCTTCTACGAACAGCGCCCGCTGCGCGAGGTGAGCCGCGCGCTGGGCACCACGGAAGAAGCCGCACGCAAACGCATAGACCGCGCTTTGGCAAAACTCCGAACGCACCTCAGTCGTCGCGGAATCGCGCCCGCCTTGGTCATTTTTGCCGCGCTGCTGCGCGATGAATCCATCGCCGCTCCGTCCGCCGGCCTCGCCCGCCGGATCGCCGCCGGCGCATGGCAGCGGGTGGAAGGCGGCGAGCTGTCCGCCACCGCCGCGCTCCCGTGGTGGCGCACGCGCCGTGCTTGGATGGGCGCGGCGGCGGCGGTCGCCGTCATCGCCTTGATAGTGCTCGCGTGGAGCGGGGATTTCTTCGGCGGCGCACCGCCATCGCGCGGCGGCGTGGCGGCGGCTTTACAGCAGGGAAAGCGCGTGGCACCGGCGCCAGCGGAAGACTTTCCGCCCGTCACCATCACGGCCACGCTGATGACGCTGCCGGAGCAGGAAGTTGCCGCGTCCATGCTCAACTACATCCCGGGCGACGATGACGCCGCGCTGTATCGCCAGCTTTTCCCGCGCGCCGCCGACTTGCAGAAGCTCGTGAAGGCGGAGGCGACCTTCGCCAGCACGGGCCATCCGCTCGTCGTGCTCACCGGCCCGGCAAAGCCCTCGCGGGCGGCCTTTGCGCCAAAGGCGCCGCCGGCCCCAGCGCCGGCAGACCCGTTTGCGGAGCCGGAACAGCCGCCGCCACCGCTGTCAGTATCGCTCCGGCAGATACATGAATACTCCTACCCAACGGAGTATGACTACGACAACGACAATGGCCACGTCATTCCCTCAGCGCGATCCTTCAGGAATGCCGGCACCTCGTTTCAGGCGAACGTTTCACCGCCGGATGTTGCGGGGAACATGCTCATCGAGTGTCTTCTCGATCATTTGTTCGCGCCGCCGGAGCAGGAGGCGTTCGTGACCTTGCCGTTCAAGGAAGGAGTCACGCCAGACGGAGAAAACTCCTTTCACCAGCCCGTGTTTCGCAGCACCCAGTGGAACCTCGGCACCTGTAGCGTGGCCGCCAATGCCATCGTCCTCGCCGGCATGATGAACCTGCCGCCGGAAATCCTGCCGGCAGGCGACAAGGCGCCACGCCGATTGCTGCTCTTTCTGCAAATTAAACCCTGAACCGCCATGCGCCGCCTGCTTCTCCTCCTGATCAACGCTGCCACTGCGCAAGCACAATACACCGTGCGCATCGTCACCGTCAGCGCGCCGGAACTGCCCGCGGTGCGTGCCGCGATGCTCTGCACGACCGGCGACGATGGCGGCCTGCGCCAGGAGTTGCTGCCGTATTTCACCGAACCTGTGAGCGATCTGTTATTTCGCTGCGGTGAGGGCCGCTCAAAGCTGGAGGGCCGTGTCGAGACTCCCTATGTCACGGAGTTCGATCCGCCGGTCGCACTAGGGCAACCGACTTTGCCGTCGGCGTTCACGACCAGGAATGTCGGGACTTCCGCGGAAGTGACGGTTGAGGCCGGTGTGAATGGGAAACCGCCGGTGATCAGTGTAGCTTGGGAGCGCATCCGCGACGCCGGACGCAGCACCTTTCCACTGCTCACATCGCCATCAACGGCACCCATTGAGCAGCCGCGCTTCATCACTGACCGAATAAGCACGCGGCTCACTGTCACCCCTGGGCAGTGGCGGCTCGCAGGCATGGTGCGGCCCGTGGAAATGGAACCCGCCGCTGCGCCGCGCACGCTACTCACTTTCGTGCAGGTGCATGGAGCCACGCCTGCCAAAACCATCGCCGCTCCTCGCGAGGGGCGGCTGCACCTTCTCACCTTCTGCGTGCCTGCGGCGGAGGGCATGAAACTCGCCACTCGGGCCGCCGGTGATGATGCCGCGCTGCTCGATCGTTTGCTCCAGCGTGCAGAGAGTGGAGAGATCACCCTCGCCCGCCATGCCGCACTTGCGCCGCCGCCGGTGGTGCCATTGGTGCCGTCGGAGCACGCGGCGACATTGCAGGATCCCTTCGCCGCCGAGAATTCCGCTGCCGAAGCGGCCTCCTTTCACGAGTTTCCCTACGCCACGGAGTTCCGTCCCGATCCACGTGCCTTCAGTGTGCGGACTGTCGGACATCAATTCTCTCTGCGCGGCTCAGCGCTGGAGGGGGAAGCCACTCACGATCCGCCACGACTGCGGCCGCTTTCTCCGCAGCCGGAAGCGGCGGCGATGGTGCAGCCGGAGTTTGCAGTCGAGTCGTTGAAACTGCATGCTGGCCTGCCGCCAGGCGCGGCGCGTTTGGTTAGCGTGATCCTTCAGCCGGATAACGGCGGACCACGGACGATGCACCTTCACTTTCTCAAAAGCGCCGGTCCGTCCGCGCCCGACACGGGCAGGCACAGCGAAATCCACGCCGCGGCATTTTCTCTGCCGGCGGCGGAGGTGTCGCGCCTCTCCGGCCTCAGCGCGGACATGCAGGAGGGAGAACTAGACGCGCTCATGGCGTCAGGCGCTGCGCAACTGATCGCCTGGCAGGGAGTAGCCGGCGAACCTGGCGAGGCGGCTGCGCAACGGTACACGGAGACACCGTCACCCGCGGGCGGCATGGTGAAGCGCGCGGGCAATTTCCTCATCCCCTCACAAGTGCAATTTCACACCCTGGGCAACATGATGGAATTGAGATTCACTGAGGCGTCGCCTGTGATGGGCACGTTCTCCATCACGCTCAACAGCCCGCCGCCGCCAGTGCTGGCGGCCTTCGAGACTGCCGCGCAGGACGGCGTGCCGCTGCCGGCCTTCGAGCAGAAGAAGCTGGTGTATCCCGCAGAAGGCGGAGGATTTCCTTTGCCGAAACCGGGCGGGATGCGACTGTGCTTTCCCAAAACCGCCGGCAACGGGCACCTTGAGGTCGTGCTGTTGCTCCGAACAGTGCGCTGACAGGACTGCCGGGTACGGCTAGCAGCGACGGATGAAAGTTTCGTGTGTAGAAATCACGGCGCGTCTTGCGTCCGGAGCGCGGCTTCTCATCGTTCCGCATTCCCCATGCCCGCCAAACCAGGAAAGAAGAAAACTGCTGTCGAGAAATCAGTTCCCCTCGTCGCCTCGCCGATGGCTGACGTGGTGCGAATCCGCAGCGCGCGGCAGAATAATTTGAAGGGCATCAACCTCGATTTGCCGCTGGGGAAACTGAATGTCATCACCGGCCCCAGCGGCAGCGGGAAGTCGTCGCTCGCGTTTCAGACGATCTACGCCGAGGGTCAGCGGCGGTATGTGGAGACATTTTCTCCTTACACCCGACAGTTCTTCGACCGCATGGACAAGCCGCAGGTGGACGAAATCCGCGGCATCCCGCCGGCCATCGCCATCGAGCAGAGCAATACCATCCGCACCACGCGCTCCACCGTGGGCACGATGACGGAGATCAATGACTATCTGAAGTTGCTGTGGCCGAGAATCGCGGAGGCGGAGTGTCCGAGCTGCCATCAGCCGGTGCGTTGCGACACCGCGCAGACAGTGGCGGATACGGCTCTGAAAGAGTTGGCCGGCGAGACGGTGCTGGTGACGTTCCCTGTGCCGGTCCCGGCAAAGACGAAGCCCGCGGATTTTTTCGAGTTCCTCCAGCAGCAGGGTTATCTGCGCGTGTGGGTTTTTGGCGAAGTGGTGCGCGTGGACGAGCCTGCGGCTTATAAGAGAGCCACGCTGCCGGCGGTGGTGATGGTGATCCAGGACCGGGTCAAAGTGGAGGCCGGAAATGTGGCGCGCCTGTCCGAGGCAGTGGAACAGGCGATGGTCTTTGGAAAAGGCAAAGTCACCCTCGTTGCGGATGCCCGTAGCAAGGCCGTCCCGGCCTTGTCGTCCGATCAGACTCGCGGCGAACCCACCAGGGCCGGGACGGCCTTGCTGCAATTCTCCAAAGGCTGGCACTGCGCCGCCTGCGATCTCGACATCCGTCCGCCCACACCGGCGCTGTTCACCTTCAACAACGCCATCGGCGCGTGCCCGCAGTGTCGCGGCTTTGGACGCACCATCGGCCTCGACCTCGATCGAGCCATGCCTGACAAGTCACTGAGCATCCGCGACGGCCTGGTGAAAGCCTTCGGCGGCGCCACCTACGGGGAGAGCCAGAAAGACCTGATGCGCTGCGCGAAGGCGCGCGGCGTCAATGTGGACACGCCTTTCGATGAACTGCCGGCCAAAGACCAGGAATGGGTCATCAACGGCGACCCCGGCTACGAAGCTGACCCCGAGGGCGCGTGGGAAGGCCGGTGCTGGTATGGTGTGCAGGGGTTCTTCGACTACTTTGAGAAAAAGGCCTACAAGATGCACGTCCGCGTCTTTCTCAGCCGTTACCGCAGCTACACGACTTGCCGCACCTGCAAAGGAAAGCGCCTCCAGCCCGAGGCCCTCAACTTCAAAGTCCAGGGCCGGTCGCTGCCCGACTGGTGGCAATTGCCCGTCTCCGTGCTGCGTCCGATTGTAGAGGAAGTGCCGCTGCCCGCCGGTGATCACACAGCTGATCTCGTGCGCGGAGAAATCGCCAGCCGACTGCGTTACCTGGAACATGTGGGCCTTGGCTATTTGAATCTGGACCGCGCCAGCCGCACGCTCAGCGGCGGCGAAGTGATGCGCGTGAATCTCACCACCTGCCTCGGCGCGTCGCTGGTGAATACGCTTTTCGTTTTGGATGAACCCAGCATCGGCCTGCATCCGCGAGACACCGGCCGATTGGTGGACGTGATGCGCAGTCTGCGGGATAAGGGCAACACGCTGCTCGTCGTCGAGCACGAGGAGAGCGTGATGCGCGCTGCGGACAATCTCATCGAGATCGGTCCCGGGCGCGGCGAGTTGGGAGGGGAATTGGTTTATCACGGGCCGCTGGATGAATTGCACAAAGCGGAGCGATCGCTCACCGCGGACTACCTGCTCGGCAGAAAGGAAATCGCTGTGCCGAAGAAGCGCCGCGCGTTGAAGAAGGGCCATGAGATCAAAGTGCTGCGCGCCACGCAGAACAATCTGAAGAAACTGGATGTCAGCATCCCGCTCGGCGTCTTCTGCTGCGTCACCGGCGTGAGCGGCAGCGGCAAAAGCACGCTCGTGCATGACGTGCTCTACGAGAATCTCGTGCGCAAAAAGGGCGACATCACCGAGAACGAACCCGGCCGCTGCAAGGACGTGCTCGGTGCAGAGAAGATCGCGCAGGTGGTGATGGTGGACCAGTCGCCGCCCAGCCGCACGCCCCGCAGCACGCCCGCCGTTTATGTCGGTGCGTATGATTTCATCCGTCAGCTTTTCGCGGAGACTCCGGATGGCGCCGCGCAGCAGCTCACCGCGGGATACTTCTCTTTTAACAGCGGCACCGGTCGCTGCGGTCGCTGTCAGGGCGCGGGTTATGAGAAGGTGGAGATGCAGTTCCTCAGCGATCTCTACGTGAAGTGCCCGGAATGTGAGGGCCGCAGGTTCCGCCCGGAGGCGCTGCGGATTCTCTGGAATGGAAAGGGCATCCACGAGGTGCTGGAGATGACCATCAGCGAGGCGATCGAATTCCTGGTGCCCGCAAACGCAGCTCGACTTTCCAAAGTCGAGTATGGCTCCGGCGCGGACTCGACTTTGGAAAGTCGAGCTACGTCTCCCGCCGCTGCCAAAGCCGCCGCCGCGCTCCAAATCCTCGCCGATGTCGGCCTCGGCTACCTGCGCCTCGGGCAGCCACTCAACACTCTCAGCGGAGGCGAGAGCCAGCGTTTGAAACTTGTCGGCCACATGCTCGAAGGCGGCTCCGGCCACACGCTGTTCATTCTCGACGAACCCACCACCGGCCTGCACTTCGACGACATCGCGCTGCTGCTCCTGCTCTTTCAACGGCTGGTGGATCAAGGCCACTCGCTGCTCGTCATCGAGCACAACATGGAGGTCATCAAATGCGCGGACTGGATCGTGGATCTGGGGCCGGAGGCCGGGGAAGCGGGCGGGTTTGTCGTGGCTCAGGGGACGCCGGAGGAGGTGGCGCGGGTGGCGGGCTCGTTCACGGGGGAGTTTCTCAGCAGAGTGCTCAGTGGTCAGTTCTCAGTGGTCAGTGGACGTGTGCAGGAATCCACTGCGCACGGCGCCCTGGGCACTGCGCACTCCGGCGGAATCTCCATCCGCGGTGCCCGCGAGCACAATCTCAAAAACCTCTCCGTCGAAATCCCGCGCGGCAAATTCGTCGTCATCACCGGCTTGTCAGGCTCGGGTAAGAGCACCCTCGCCTTCGACATTGTCTTCGCTGAAGGGCAGCGCCGGTTTCTCGACAGCATGTCCACTTATGCGCGGCAGTTTGTGGAGCAGATGGAGCGGCCGGAGGTGGATCACATCAGCGGGCTGCCGCCGACGGTGGCGATCGAGCAGCGCATCTCGCGCGGCGGCGGCAAAAGTACGGTGGCGACGGTGACGGAGATTTATCATTTCCTGCGGCTGCTCTATTCCAAGGTCGGACAGCAGTTCTGTCCGAAGTGTCAGGTGGAAGTGCAGCAGCAGTCGGCGGGGGCCATCGCGGAGGCGGTGCGCGCGGCTTTGAAGAAGGGCGCCGTGCGGCTGTGCGCGCCGCTCATTCGCTCGCGGAAGGGATTCCACACGGAAGTCGCCGAGGCGGCGCGGCGTCAGGGATTCATGGAACTCGTGGTGGACGGGAAGATCGTGCCCGTGGCGTCGTTTCGGAAACTGGAGCGGTTCAAAGAGCACAGCATTGATGCCGTGGTGGCCACGCTGAGCCGCGAGCCGTCGGTCACGGAACTGGATGCACTGGTCGCGAAGGCGCTCACTGCCGGTCGTGGCGTGATTCGACTGCTGGATGCGAAGGGAAAAAGCACGGTGCTCAATTCCCGGCGCTGCTGTCCGTCGTGCGGCGATTCCTTTGAGGATCTCGACCCGCGGCTGTTCTCGTTCAATTCACCGCACGGCTGGTGCCAGACCTGCCGCGGCTACGGCACGCTGCGCGGCAGCATGGAACTCGATACCACGCGTGCGGCGTCGCTCATGGAGGCGGAACTCCAGGAGGAGGCGCGTCGCGAGCACGATGAAGACGCGGAAGTGCGCCCGTGCCCGGCGTGTCAGGGCGGACGGCTCACGGCCGAGGCGCTGCATGTGAAGGTCCACGGCTCTGACATTGCTGCGCTCACCGCGCTGCCGGTGCGCGAGGTGGCGAAGAAACTGAAGACCTTCACTTTCGCCGGCACGCAGTTGCTCATCGCGCGCGACATCATGGTGGAGATCGGACAGCGGCTGAAATTCCTCGATGAAGTCGGCCTCGGTTATCTCCAGCTCAATCGCAGCGCCATGACGCTGAGCGGCGGCGAGAGTCAGCGCATCCGCCTCGCCGCGCAACTCGGCTCGAACCTCACCGGCGTGCTTTACGTGCTCGACGAGCCGACCATCGGCCTGCATCCGCGGGACAACGTGGCTCTGCTCAACACGCTGACGGCGTTGCGCGACAAAGGGAACAGCCTGCTCGTGGTGGAGCACGATGAGGAGACGATGCGCCGCAGCGACTACATCATCGACATGGGGCCGGGCGCGGGAATGTTCGGCGGCGAAATCGTTTCCCGCGGCACGGTGGCGGAAGTCAGCAAAGACAAGAACAGCGTCACCGGCCGCGTGCTCGGCAAGCCCGCGGTGCATCCCTCGCGCGGCTCACGGCGCAAGCTGCCGGCATTGAAAGCGAAGGATGGCTGGCTGCGCGTGAAAGGCGCGTGCGCAAACAACCTCAAGAACATCGACGTGAGCATCCCCGCGGGCCGGCTCACGGTCATCACCGGCATCAGCGGCAGCGGGAAGAGCAGCTTCATGCGCGGGGTGCTGTATCCTGCGGCGAAAGCGCATACGACCAGAAACAGTAGCTCAGGCTTCCAGCCTGCGATGGCGACTAAACGATCTCAGGCTGGAAGCCTGAGCTACAGTTCCACCAGCGGCCTCGAACAAATCGAGGCGGTCTATGAAGTGGACCAGTCGCCGATTGGCAAAACGAGCCGCAGCACGCCGGCGACTTATATCAAGGTCTTCGACGAAATCCGCGCGCTGTTCGCCGCCCTGCCCGCCGCGAAGATGCGCGGCTACACCGCCAGCCGCTTCTCATTCAATACCGAGGGCGGCCGCTGCGAAGCCTGCACCGGCAACGGCGTCATGAAACACGAGATGGCCTTTCTGCCGACCAGCCACGTCGTCTGCACCGAATGCAAAGGCCTGCGCTACAACAGCGCCACGCTGGAGATCGAATTCAACGGCCGCAACATCGGTCAGGTCATGGACTTGACCATCCAGGAAGCCGCCGAATTCTTCGCCGCGCATCAGAAGATCGCGCGCACACTGCGCCTGCTCGCCGACACCGGCACCGGCTATCTCAAACTCGGTCAGCCCAGCCCCACGCTCAGCGGCGGCGAAGCCCAGCGCCTCAAACTCGTCGCCGAACTCAGCCGAGGCGTGGCCCGCACCGAAAACGCCCGCCTCCGACGCAATCAGACGGTGAAAGGCAACCTCTACCTCATCGAAGAACCCACCATCGGCCTCCACCCCGCCGACGTCGCGCGGCTGGTGGACGTCCTCCACCGGCTGGTGGACGACGGCCACACCGTCGTCGTCATCGAACACAACCTCGACATCATGGCCGAAGCCGACTGCATCCTCGACATCGGCCCCGAAGCCGGCAGCGAGGGCGGTGAGGTCGTCGCGTTTGGAACGCCGGAGGAAGTGGCGAAGTCGAAGGAGAGCCGGACGGCGGGGTTTTTGGCGGGGGTGTTGAAGTAATGACGGAGTGAAGCGATCTGCGCGCCTTATGAATCATCCAGAACCCGATGAAGTTGACCTTCTGCACCTCGACAGGACGGTTTGGGTGGCGGAGCGTAAGGTGGGACTGCCGGTGTATGATTTCCCCTTCGACACGTTCCGGCCATGCAGCCGATCCAGATGGGGCATCGAGTCACTGACGGCCATCGCGCGCGTCGGAGCGGTGGAGGATTATCCTGCTTTCCACGCTGCGATGCGGGAACACGGCGTCGAACTGGTCCACACCTCTGAGCAGCATGACTTGTGCAGTGAACTGCCGCTCTGGTATCCCATGCTTGCTGATCTCACACCGGAAAGTCGCTGGTATGACAAAGCGCCTTCTGCCGCTGAGGCAGCAGACATATTTGGCTGGCCGATTTTTCTGAAAGGCAGTCGTCAAACGAGTCGCCACAAGGCAAAGCTGTCTATTGTGCATGATGATGCCGAGTATGACGCCGCGGTCGAATCCTTTGCTGATGACCGCATCCTTCACTGGCAGAAGGTGGTGCTGCGGAAGTTCATTCCGCTGCGACCAGTGACGGCGGATATGGGGGAGAGGATTCCTGCATCATTCGAGTTCCGTACATTCTGGTGGAAAGGCCAACTGGCCGGAGCGGGGCCCTATTTTGCTGAGTTCGCAAAGTATGCTTGGAACGCTTCCGAGGAGAAAGCCGCTCTCACTATCGCGGCGGAAGCGGCGCGGCGAGTCGCGCTGCCTTTCGTCGTCATTGATGTGGCACAAACGCAAACCGGCGAATGGATCGTGATTGAGATCAACGATGCACAAGAGAGCGGTTACACAGGCATCAGCCCCTTGGTGATGTGGCAGCGCATCGTGGAAGTTGAAAAAGCGATGATGAATGACCGCGGAGTGGCTTGAGTTTGCCGGGACTCTTCCCCCCTTCTCCGCGCCTCCTCGCTTCGCTCGCCCACCAGTGGACGAGTCGGCTGGTGGAAAGGCTGTAACAAGTTCCAGCACTCCAGGGCGGCTGCGCCGCGGGCTCAGCCCAAGCCCAGCAGATCCCGCGCCTCCGCCTGCCCCGGGGCGGGGCGTCCGCATTCACTGGCGGTGACGCGGCGAGGCCGGCGAGGTGGCGCCAGCGGAGCGCGGTGCGGGTGCCTTTGAATTCCTCGCGCACGGTGCCGTAATATTTCTCGGCGTGGAGCGCGCCGTCTTCGCTGCAGGCGTATTTGAGCAGGAGATCGAACACCGGCTGCTCGCTGTGGCCGAGGGTGCCGTAGTGATGCACGAGGGCACAGGCGCGGGCCTGGAGGTTGCCGCGGATGGCTTCTTCGGCATCGCGCAGAAGCTGCGCGGGATCGGTGGTCTTGATGCCGGCGATGTGATTCTTGAGCGAGAGCGCCTCCCAATTCAAGAAGTCGCCGCCGCGATCCCTCGCGCGAAGGCAGCGCCGCCAGCCAAACTGCTGGACTTGCGCGGCATTTCCCTCAGGATGCGATCATGCCGGTCACGGATGCCGCCACGCCATCGCAACCCCGCGGGTTTCTCACCACGCGCTGGAGTCTGGTGTTGCGGGCGGCGGAGGGCGAGTCGCGGGTCATGAATGCGGCGCTGGAGCAGTTGTGCCGACTCTACTGGTATCCGGTTTATGTTTTCATGAGGCGGCGCGGGCATGATGAGCACGAGGCCAAGGATCTGGTGCAGGGATTCTTTGCGGAGCTGCTGGAGAAACAGTTCGTGGCGCAGGCGGACCGGGAACGGGGGAAGTTCCGCACCTTTCTGCTGACGGCGGCGGGACATTACGCTGGGCATGAGCGCGAGAAAGCACGGGCGCAGAAGCGCGGCGGCGGGTTTCGCCTGGAATCGTGGGATGCGGTGTCGCCGGAGGAGCGTTATCGTTATGAACCGGCGGACACGGACACGCCGGAGCGGGCGTTCGAGCGGCGCTGGGCGGCGTCGGTGCTGGAGCGGACGGTGGCGCGGCTGGGCGCGGAGATGGAGCCCGGACGCTTTGCGCAGTTGAAGCCGTTTCTGCTGCGGACACGGGAGTCGAGTTACGCCGCGGCGGCGGAAAGCCTCGGTCTGAGCGAGCAGGCGGTGAAGTCCGCGATTCACCGGATGCGGCAGCGGTTTCAGCAAATCTTCCGTGAGGAAATTGCCGACACGGTGCTGGATCCCGCGGACGTGGACGGAGAAATCCGGCATCTCTGCGCGCTGCTGGCGGAATCCTGAAACCACCATGACCGGACCAGCGGATCATCCTTCCTGCGAGAACTGCGGCGCAATGCTGCCGGCGGGCGCGTTGGCGGGACTCTGTCAGCGCTGTCTGGCGGCCGATTTGCTGGGGATGCTGAGCGCCGCAGAATCGCCGCCGCCCGGTGGCGAGGCGCCTCGGCAGCCGGCATGGGCCTCCGCCGTGGATGCAGCCAAAACTCTGCGCCCTCAGTTCGTGCCGGAAACGCGCGTGGTGGTGCGGCGCGGCGCGGCGGTGGTGCATGATCTCTCGCTGCTGCCCGGGCAGTACAGCATCGGCAGCGGCAGCACGGCGGACATCCGGGTGGAGGATGCCGGCGTGGCGGAACTGCACGCGCTGCTCACGATCAATCTCACGGACATCCAGGTGCTGCCGCTGCACGACGAAAAGCCGACGCTGGTGAACGGCCAGCGCATTGCCAACGGCACGCGCGTGTTCCCCAACCAGACCCTGACGCTGGGCGGCGCGACGCTGGAGGTGCGGCGCGCGCGGCCCACCGGCAAGACCGACCTCGCCCTGGCGCCGGAACTCGCCGCCGCCAACGAACTGCTCCCTGACGAAATCCTGCATGAGCGGCGCTACGACATCGGCGGCACCATCGCGCAGGGCGGCATGGGACAGGTGCTCAGCGCGCGGGAGGCGGCCATCGAGCGGCGCGTGGCCATGAAGGTCATGCTCCCGGGGCACACCGAACGCGATGTGAGGCGGTTCGTGACCGAAGCCAGGATCACCGGCCAGCTCGAGCATCCGGGCATCGTGCCGGTGTATGAACTCGGCGTGGATGCGCACGGCCAGGTTTTTTACACCATGAAGTATGTGGCCGGAATGACGCTGCGCGAGGTGCTCGACGGCATCGCGGCGCGCGACCCCGGCATGGTGCAGCGCCATCCGCTGCCGGTGCTGCTTACGGTATTCCAGAAGGCCTGCGATGCCGTGGCCTTTGCGCATTCGCGCGGAGTAATTCACCGCGACCTGAAGCCGGAGAATATCATGCTCGGCGACTTCGGCGAAGTTCTCGTCATGGACTGGGGGCTCGCGAAACTGCGGCACGCGGGGGGCTGTGAAGAGTCCGCCACCGTGGTGGAAAGCAGCGGCGCGCTCACGCGCCTGACACTTGCCGGACAGGTCATCGGCACGCCGCAGTTCATGTCCCCGGAGCAGGCCGCAGGCGAGACCCAAAGCCTCGATGTCCGCTCGGACATTTATTCGCTTGGCGCCATCCTCTACACCATGCTTGCGCTGCGTCCGGCCGCACACGGCAGCGATGTCGGCGAAGTGCTGGGGGCCGTGCGAACCGGGACGCTGCAGCCGCTGCCGGAGCGTCCCGCGCATCCGCACCTGCCGGACGGACGCGTGCCGCCGTCGCTCGCCGCCGTGGTGCGCAAGGCGATGCAGCTCCGCCCTGCGGACCGCTACGATTCGGTGCCGGCGCTCCAGGCGGATATGGCCGCCTATCAGAATGGTTTCGCCACCGGCGCCGAGCGCGCCGGCGCGGGCACGCAACTGCTGCTCCTGATGCGGCGCCACCGGCGCGAGGCCGCGCTGCTGGGAGCCAGCCTAGCGGCGCTGGTTGCCGTGGGGGTGTGGGCCTTCGTCCGCATCGCCAGCGAGCGAACGCTGGTGACGGAGCAGCGGAATCGCGCGGAGGAATCCCTGGCCTCCCTGAAACGCACCGCGCCCGTCTATTTCGCGCAGGCCCGGGATCTGGCGGAGGACGGCAAGCTCGACGATGCCCTGGGCTCCATCTCCTACGCCGCGCAGTTGGAGCCGGAGAATGCCGACTACGCCCTGCTGCGCGCCCAGCTTCTGCAGGCCGCAGAACGGCTGCGGGAAGCAGAGGCCGGCTTCCGGCGCGTGCTGCAACTGGAGCCCGCAAATGAGTCCGCCGCCGCCAATCTCGCGCTGACCGTCGCGCTGCGTCAGGACCAGGGCGCCGCCCCGCAACTGACCAAACCGCTGCGCGAAAAGCTGCTCAACGCTTTGCTCGCAGAGAAGCGGCACGGTCAGGCCGCCGCCCTGACGGCGGCGCTCGGACGCGTGCCGGAGCCGAAGGCGGCCCTGCTTCGCGCGCTCAAGCCCTTCCGGGCTATGGCCAAATGGAACGATGACCGCATCGAGGAACTCGCCGACGGCAGCTATCGCGTCAGCTTCCGCGACTTTCCGGTGCGCGACTTTTCCGCGCTGCGCGGCCATCCTGTCAGTGCCCTCGATTTGTCAGGCACCGGCGTCACTGATCTCAGCACCCTCGCCGGCCTGCCCCTGCGGGAACTCACTGTCTATGCCTGCCGCGCCACCGGCTGGGAGGCGCTGCAGGGGATGCCGCTGGAATCGCTCAACGCCATCGCCTCCCGGCTTCCCACCCTCGAGTTTCTGCGCGACGCCCCGCTCCGCGAACTACGCGCCGCCGCCACGCCGCTCGACAGCATCGAACCCCTCCGCGGCAAACCGCTCACCGTGCTCGACGTGCGCGGCACCCGCGTCACCACGCTGGAGCCGCTCCACGGCATCACCACCCTCACCGAATGTTACTTTGCCGATACGAAAGTCTCCGACGTCTCGTTCCTCCGCGACTGTCCCGGCCTCACCGTGGTCCACGCCTATAACTCGCCCGTCACTGACTTCTCCTGGCTCGCCGGCAAGCCGCTGACCGAACTGCGCCTGACAAGAACCTCCTTTCGCGATCTGACGCTGCTGCAGGGCGCGCCGCTGCAAAAGCTCCATCTCCAGGACACGGCGGTGGACGACGCCGCCCCGCTGGCGGAGTGCGCCACCCTCACGGATCTGGTGATCCCCCGCGGTGCGAAGAACATCGGGCAGCTCCGCCACCTGCCCAATCTAACCCAAGTTCCGCAGTTACGCGCCCGGTTTGAGTTAGGCTCCGAAGCGGGT
>CAZFZN010000015.1:0-152967 GCA_964523105.1 uncultured Akkermansia sp. | reverse complement strand
ATCTGCGCTTGGCCGTGGATTATTAGTCTCAACTTGAACGCGACTTAGAATAAGCCGGCGGCTGCGGCTTCATGGTGGCGAAGGAAACATGATAGAGTCCGGCCTGATGAGTCGCGTCGAGCACGCGGACGATCTTTTCGTACGGTGTACTGACGTCGCCGCGGATGATGATGGCCTGCTTGCTGTTGTAGCGGGCCAGTTCGTTGAGTTTGGCAATGAGCTGGACCTCATTGAGCTCATTGCTGTTGAGCACGATGGTGCCGTTCTCGCGCACGTTGATGACGATCTCGCCGACCTTGCGTTCGCTGATGGTCTTGCTGGCTTCGGCGGCGGGCACGCTGATCTCCAGTTCCGTCTCGAACCGCGCCATGGCGAAAGTTACGATGAAAAAGATCAGCAGAATGAGCAGCACATCGATCAGCGGCACGAGATTCATGCCGTGATGGGAGTGCTGGTGAGTGACGCGGAATTGCATGGCGGCGGGGTGGTTAGCGCAGCGGACGGACGGCCGCGGCCTGCTGCTGTTCCCGCGCCTGCTGCTGGGCACGCGCCTGGGCGGTGACGCGCTTGTACTGCGCCGCCAGCAGCGCCATGATGTGCGTCGCGGCGGCTTCAAGTTCACTGATGAGCGAATTGACGCGCCCTTTGTAAATCGAGTACACGATCATGCAGGGAATGGCGATGGCGAGGCCGCCCGCCGTGTTGATGAGCGCCTCCGCCGTGCCGCCGGCAAAATCCAGCTGCGCGGAGAGCATGTCCTTTTTCGAGATTTTCCCGAACTCCTTCATGATGCCGAAGACCGTGCCCAGCAGCCCCACCATCGGTGCCACCGCTCCGACATCCGCGAGATAAGTGATCCGTTGGGAAAGCTGACTGGCCTGCCGCTGGCCTTCGCTTTCCGTCACTTCGCGCACTTCCTCGAAAGTAGCCGTCGGATTCTTGGTCGCGAAATCGAGCGCCTTCTGGGTGATGCTGGCGATGCATTCATTGCGCCGGTTGCACACGGCGAGCAGCCCGAGGTAGTCCTGTTTGCGGATGAGCGAGTCCGCCGTGCGCATGAAATGGTCGCTGACCACGGCGCCGCGGCGGATGGTGAGAACGTAAAACGCAATCAAGGCCACCATGACACCGGAAAGGCCAATGAGCACGACGGTCGTCGGCCCGCCCTTCTTGAGCATGTCCGCCAGCGTCTCCTCCTTCTCCGCCTCCACCGCGGGCGGGACTGTTGCAGGTGCGGTTGCCGGTGCCGGGGCAGCCGCGGGAGTCGGAGATGCCGCCGGAGATGCCGCCGGAACCGCGGGCGGGGAATTGCCGGGTGGAGTCCCGGCCGGATTTTGCCCGCGGGCCGCGGAAAGGGATAACACGAGGAAGGCGAGGAGCCGGAGCAGAATGTTCATAACGGGAAGCCGGGCGGAGAGTAATCCCCCGCGGCGCAGTTGCAACACGCGGCTCAAAAGTCCGGCATTTCTGAATTTCAAACGCTCCAGTGCCGGTTCGATCTGCCAAAGCATCCAGCCGCGCCAGTCATTCCTCCGGACGCCGCCGGAGCGAAAGGCCTCCTCCGGGCGAACAATCTGCCCCTGACCATCCCGCTGGCTGCGTGGGCTGTGGCGAAAACATGGGCTTTTCAAACTCGAAGGGGCAGGGTAAGCCTCCGCCAGGTTTCCCACCGCCCTTGAATTTAACGGCCCGTACTCAAATGTGGCCCACTGAGCACTGAAAACTGTCCACTGAACCCTCCCTCCCATGTCCTCCCCAACTCCCGCCCCCGTTGAAGAAAAGCTGACCAAGAAAGCCCTCATTGCCGACCATCCCACATGGTGTCCGGGGTGCGGCGACTTCGCGGTGCTGGCTTCCTTCTATAAAGTCCTCGAGCGGCTCCAGATCCCGCACGAGAAGATCGTCACCATCGCCGGCATCGGGTGCTCGTCACGATTTCCGTATTTCGTGAACGGCCACGGGCTGCACTTCATCCACGGTCGTGCGCTCCCGCTGGCCACGGCCGTCAGTCTGGCGCGTCCGGACTGCCACGTCTTCGTTTTCGGCGGCGACGGCGACGGCTTTTCTATCGGGGGCAATCACCTCAACCACGCCGCGCGCAAGAACGTCAAGATCACCTACGTCATCATGGACAACTTCGTCTATGGCCTGACCAAAAAGCAGACGTCGCCCACCAGTCCGCTCGGCTACAAGTCGAAGACCGACCCCGCCGGCGCCATCGATCAGCCCATCAATCCCATGAAGCAGCTCGTCGCCGCGGGTGCCACGTTCATTGCCCGCACGCACGCCAACCAGGTGAACCACATGTGCGAGATGTACGAGCGCGCCATCAAGCACGACGGCTTCAGCGTCGTCGAGACGCTCAGCGAGTGCGTCATGTTCTACGCCGGCGCGTTCGATGACGGCAATCCGCGCAAAGGCGGCAAATTCGAACTCATCCAGGAGAAGAAATACGACAACACGCCCGAGGACGAAGCCCGCCACGACGTCACCGACGAAATCGCCGCCTACCGGCTCGCCGGTCTGCAGTATCCCGGCCTCTTCGGGGTCTTTTATGACGTGGACCGCCCGACAAAGAACACCATGGAGTACAAGTGGATCGAGTCCACGCGCACCAAGCTCGGCAATCCTACCGGCAAGGAAGTGCTGCAAAAGCGCTTCGACATGATGAAGTAGGCCGGCGTGCCTTCATCCGCACGCCCGGGGGCCGGACAGCCGGGCCGTTCCGCGAATCAGCATCTTGCCCCGGCAGCGGTCCCCGGCATGGTCGCGGTGCATGAAAACTCCTCCCCCGATCCTGTTCACCCTTCTTCTTTTCGCCGTTCCCGCCGCCGCCAACTGGCCCGGCTGGCGCGGCCCGCAGTTCGATGGCACTGCGCCCGGAGCCACGCCGCCCGTCAAGTTCAGCGAGAACACCAACCTCAAGTGGAAGATCAAGCTCCCCGGCAGCGGGGCTTCCACCCCCATCGTCTGGGGCGACAAAATCTTCATCCAGACCGCCATCAACACCGGCAAAAAAGCCGACGGCACGGCCGCCGCCAAACCGGAAGCCGCACCCGCTCCGCCTCCCCCGCCGCAGGGTGAAGGCGAAGGCCGGCGCCGCCGCGGAGGCGGTGGCGGAGGCGGATTCGGGCGCGGCGAAAAGCCCACCGAAGTCCACCAGTTCGCCCTGCTCTGCCTCGACCGCGCCACCGGCAAAACGCTTTGGCAAAAATCCGTCAGGGAGGAAGTGCCGCACGAGGGTCACCATCGCGACCACGGCTATTCCTCACATTCTCCCGTCACCGACGGCACGCACATTTATGCATGGTTCGGCAGCCGCGGACTCCACTGCCTCGACATGGACGGCAACATCAAGTGGAGCAAAGACCTCGGCAAAATGCGCACCCGCAACAGCTTCGGTGAGGGCAGTTCCCCCGCGCTCAGCGGCGACATTATCGTGGTGAACTGGGACCACGAGGACGCTGACTTCGTCGCCGCCTTCAACAAAAAAGACGGCAGCGAAATCTGGCGCCAGACCCGCGACGAGGAAACCACATGGACCACGCCCCTCATCGTCGGGCACGGCGGCAAAAAGCAGGTCATCGTCTGTGCCAGCAAACGCATCCGCAGCTATGACCTCGAGACCGGC
This sequence comes from uncultured Akkermansia sp., assembly GCA_964523105.1. Classification (GTDB taxonomy): domain Bacteria; phylum Verrucomicrobiota; class Verrucomicrobiia; order Verrucomicrobiales; family V1-33; genus V1-33. The sequence goes on along the minus strand of CAZFZN010000015.1, from coordinate 149,336 downwards.
AAAGAAATCTGGTCCTGCGGCGGCCTCACCGGCAACGTCGTCCCCACGCCCATCGCCAAAGACGGCGTCCTCTACGCCACCAGCGGCTTCCGCGGCGCCGCGCTGCTCGCCATCAAACTCGGGCGCACCGGCGACCTCACAGAAACCGACGCCATCCTCTGGCGGCACGATAAGCGCACGCCTTACGTCCCCTCCGCCGTCCTCACCGGCCACCGCCTCTACTTCCACAGCGGCAACGACGCCTACCTCACCATCTTCGACGCCAAAGCCGGCAAACCCCTCCAGGAAGCCGAGCGCATCCCCGGCATGAACGGCATCTACAGCAGCCCCGTCGCCGCCAACGGCCACGTCTATTTCACCGGACGCGACGGCGCCGTCGTCGTCGCCAAAGCCGGCGACAAACTCGACATCGTCCACTCCGCCAAACTCGACGAAGCCTTCGAAGCCAGCCCTGCCGTCGTGGACGGCGAACTCTTCCTCCGCGGCCACAGCACTCTCTACTGCTTCGCAGAAACGAAGTAACGTTTCGTCACGAGCCCGTCAGGGATTGGCTGGCTCGGCGCGAAGGTGACGCCAGTCCTGCTGGACTTGAGCCCGGCCGCGGCAATGTCGCCGGCATGCGACTTGATGGCGGAAGGTGGCGGACGAGCGAAAGCCGCGGGCCGCGCTTTTGATGACACGGAGAAGACTGTTGAGGCCTTCGTTGAAGGCGTTGGTGCCGGAGCGCAGCGGAGACAGCCGAAGGCAAATGCGGTGCGCAAACCAGCTCAGCAGGCCGGGGAGATGGCGGCGGGGGGGGCGCGGCGCGCTTCATCGGAATCATGGGATGCGCGGTGGCTGGTAGAGCAGCGTAGGGTCGAGGTGCCGCGGAAGGAACCGTTGATCCGGCTCTGAGGCGGGGATGGAGCGTGCGGTGCGCGCACGCCGTGAGCCACCTTTACTTGTCGATGATTCCGGATGCGGGTTTCCGGAGTTCAAAGTGGGGCGGGAGAGGGGGGGCAGCAGTTGATGGAGACTGAGGGCATGGGGGATGAACCGCCGGGGGGGTTTTCCCTTGCATCCGGCACGGCGGGCCGCGATGCGGACAGCTTTTTCCGACATGCCAGGGGTGACGTTTCAGAGTTTGCTGCGCTCGGCCGGGATTGGGGCCAATTGCTATGTGCTCGATACCGGGCTGGAGCGGATCGTGCTGGATGCCGGGATGCATCCGAAGGGCAAGGGCCTCGACGCGCTGCCGGACCTGAAGTGGCTGGAGGACGGCACGGCGGACGCCATCATCGTGACACATGCACACCTCGATCACATCGGAGCCCTGCCGGTGCTGATGCGGCGTCATCCTGCGGCTCAAGTGTTTATGACGGAAATCACGTCGGATCTCGGATCGGCCATGCTGCACAACAGCAGCAATGTGATGACGTTTCAGCGTGAACAGGAGGACATCAAGGAGTATCCGCTCTTCACGCACCGTGAGGTGGACATGATCGAACGCCGCTGGCGGTGTCTGCATCCGGGGAAGCGGTTCGAGCCGGGCCGGAACGGAGCGCGGGCGGAGTTTTTCGAAGCGGGACACCTGCCCGGCAGTGTGGGCGTGAAATTCGACCTCGGCGGGCTGCGTGTTTTCTACACCGGTGATGTGCATTTCGAGGATCAGTCGCTGCAGCGGGCGGCGGCGTTTCCGGAGACGGACATCGACGTGCTCATTTTGGAGTGCACGCGCGGCGCGGCGGCCCGGGCAGAGGATTATTCGCGGCAAAAGGAAGGCTGGCGGCTGGCGGAGACGATCATGAACACAGTGAACCGCGGCGGCAGTGTGCTCATGCCGGTGTTCGCCATGGGCAAGACGCAGGAGATGCTGCTCCTGATGCACGACCTGCGGCGCACGGGGCACTTGTCGTCGCGCATTCCGATTCATATCGGCGGGCTGAGTTCGCGCATGACGCACATCATCGACAAGCATGCGGAGATCATGCACCGCTCGCATCCGGGACTGAAACTGCTGGAACTGGACGGTCTGATCCGCGCGGCGAAGGGCGAGCGCGATTTGAAATGCGCACCGGGACGTATTTATGCCATCAGCAGCGGCATGATGACGGAGAACACGGCCAGCAACGACTTCGCTTTCCGCTTCATCGACAATCCGAAGAACACCGTGGCCTTCGTCGGCTATGCCGATCCGGAGAGTCCCGCGGGCGCCCTGCGGCGGGCGGCGGTGGGTGAGAAAGTGAAGCTCCATCCCGCGCACGCCGCCATCGAGCGACGCTGCGATGTGGAGACGTTCGATTTCAGCGGTCATGCGCCGCGCGAGCAGTTGTTGGACTACGTGAAACGCGTCCACCCGCGCAAGCTCCTGCTGGTGCACGGCGACGACCCGGCCGTCGCGTGGATGGTCGCGGCGGTGAACGAAACCATGCCGCAGATCGATGTCATCGTGCCCCAGCCGGGAGAGAGAATCCGGCTGGATTGAGCATCCGCGGCCAGGCGCACTACACCAGCTTCTCTTTGAGCGCCTTGGCCACGGCGCCGGTGCGCGTGTTCACTTCCAGTTTCGAATAAATACTGCGCAGGGCGGCATCGACGGTGTGGAAGTTCATCTCCAGCGTGGCGGCAATTTCCTTTTTGGTGAGGCCGCCGACCATTTTCTCCAGCACCATCTTCTCACGCTCGCTAAGACCGTAATCGGTTTTGGCGGGAGCCATGCGGCTGAACATTTCCAGGACGCGCTTGGCGATGGATGGAGTCATGGGGGCGCCGCCGCTGTGCGCTTCGCGGATGGCGGAGGTGATCTGATCCGCCTTGGCGGTTTTCAGCAAATAGCCCGAAGCTCCGGCACAAACGGCGCGGAAGAGTTTCTCCTCGTCCTCAAAGGCGGTGAGGATGACCACGCGTGTTTCGGGGGCGACTTCGCGGACCTTTTGCAGAAACTCGATGCCGTTCATGCCGGGCAGGCCGACGTCGAGTAGAATGACCGCGGGTTTGGTCTGGGTGGCGAGGTTGCGCAGCGCGTCTTCGCCGGTGGCGAAGAGGTGGGTGCAGCTCAGTCCCGGCGTGCTGTTGAGGAGCTTGGAGACAGTATTGCGAAACGGGGCGTAGTCTTCGACGAGCCAGACGTTGACGGGATCTGATTTTTTCATGCGGGTTGGCTAATGGCAGTGCGGATTGAGGGAATCAAGTCCCGGATGTCCGGGCCGGGCTTTTACGGGAGTTGCGCCAGGGAACTTCCAGCAGGAGAGTGGTCCCGGTGCCGGGTGCGCTCTCAATGACAAGGCGGCCGCCGAGCGTCTGCGCCCGCTGTTTCATCCCGGTGACGCCCGCCCCGGAGGCCGGGGCGGCGGTGTCGAATCCGCAGCCCTCGTCGCGGATGTGGAGGCGAAAGCAGCGTTCGTCCCCGCTCACCGAGACCTCTGCCCGGCTGGCGCGGCTGTGGCGCATGATGTTGTGCAGCGCCTCTTTGAAGAAGAGCAGCACCTGACGTTTGTGGTCCAGCGGCAGATCCTTATCCAAAGCCGGGCCGGCGCTGGTGAAGGTGTGCTCGATCCCGCTCAGCATGGATGCGGCGGTCTCGCGAAGCCGCTGCGCGAGGTCGCCCACGGTGCGCGTTTCCGGGCGGATGAACCATACGATATCGCGCAGGCTCTCAGTCACTGTGGTGGAGAGCCGGTTGATCTCGGCGAACTCCTCGCGTGTCTCCGGGGGATGGTGATCCTGGCCACTGCCCATTTGGCTGAGCAGAGAAATGGTGCCGAGGCCGCTGCCGATTTCGTCGTGAATGTCCTGCGCGAGACGGCGCCGCAGGCGTGCGAGGTCGCGCCGCCGTTCGCGGCGGCCGCGCCACAGAATGTAAAGCACGATGCCCGCGGCGATGGCGAGGCCCCAGAGGGACCAGCGGATGGCATTGCGCATGATGCGTTCGGTGAGGGCCGTTCGCGTCAGCGTGAGAGCGCTGATTTCCTGCTCCAGCTGGCGTCGCTGCTGCAATCCGGTGACGTAGTCCAGCCAGGGCAGGGCCTTGCGGCGGCTGGTGTAGCCGTCGGTCAGGAACCGCGTGGACCACTGTTCATTCTCCAGCGAGTTCCGGGCACTGACGCTGGCGCCTTCGGAGACATTGTCGCCGCTGCTGAAGACCTGCAATTCTGCGAGCGCGAAGACGTAGTCGTCCAGCCGCTCGGTGAGACGCGTGGCCGTAATCCTGACATAGCGCGCCGGAGTGCCTGGCACACGCAGGCTTACGGGGTTCTCCCGGGGATTGAAATTGTCGAAGCGGGTGTTGTCCGCCACGGTGACCGCCTGGGCGAACGCGGCATCGGCTTCGGGCGCGATCTCCACCTTGTAACGCTGGGGAAAACCGAATCCGCGCCTTGTGGGATACTCTCCGGAAAACGCAGGCAACAGCCGGATCTCGTGCAGCGGCACTTCCTTGCCGAGGTCCACCATCACCCAGGTCGGCGTGTCCTCGGCCGGAGCCGGCAGACTTTGCCAGCCGGCCGTGGGGGAATGCTCCATGCCCTGGGGCGAGCCGATCACGCTTTGCCCGTCCAGCAGGTTCCCCGCGCGCCACCGGGGCGAAGTTTCATCGGCTTCATTGGCCCCGGGACGGATGGCATCCGAACGCAGACCAGCGCACAAATTGCGTCCGCCCTGGAGCACCATGAATTCTCCGAGCGCGAGCAGCGAGTGCCCTTCGCTCGTCCACAGCCGTGTCGCCGTGAGCCTGACATAGCGGGTCTCCAGTCCCGCGGGCGCACGGATCACCACCGGAAAGCTTCCCGGGTTGGGAAAATCTTCGCCGGTCTGATCCCAGAGAATGTGCGGCTCCTCCTCGAATCCCGGATCGTCACTCACCTCGAGCCGCCAGCGCACAGGGAATCCGTAGCCGGCGCCCGTTCCAGGTCCGCTGGAATACTCCGCCGGCACCAGCACCACCGCATCGATCGGCTGGCGCGCGCCGAGGTCGAGCCGGAGGCTGCGCGTGTCCGGGCGGTCGGGATGCCGCGGCTTGCTGGCATCCGTGGGCCGGCTCACGTAGCCGATGCGCCCCGTCTGCTCGGTGGGAATGAGATCCGGCAGCTTCTCCAGATCGCGTTGCAGGGCGGCGATGCGATTTTCGAGATTGCGCACATCCCCGCTGAGATAGTCGGTGAGCATGCGCTCGCTTTCGCCGCCTTCCGGCGCACAGCCTCCCGCAGCCAGCAGCAGCGGCAGGATCAGACAGCGAACAAGGACTTGGCGGCGCATCTCGGAGAACGTCGGAACTTCACTCTGACCGCAGAATACGCTGCCGCCAAACCTTTCTTTGGCGGTCGCTGCCGCAGGGGGAGGGATTCCGGCGGTGGCATCCGGAGTCGTCGTGGCGTGGCCAGGTCAGTGGCCATGGCGCTTTCAGATCTCCCGATTCGCCGCCTCCGTGTGCCGCATTCCCGGTCAGCGTGCAGCGTCAGGACTTCGCGGGCTTCTCTTTTTTCGCGGGCCTGGTTTCTGCGGCCGGTTTGCCGGCCTTGCTCTCAGATTTGGTTTCAGTTTTGGTCTCCGGGGCGGGCGCGTCTTTTTTGGCGGCCTCCTTATAGCCTTCGCTGCGGTAGTCGGTGATGTAGAATCCGGAGCCCTTGAAGACGAGTCCTGCGCCTTTGCCGATCTTACGCTCCACCTTGCCGCGACAGCCCTTTTGCGGACACTTGGTGAGTCGCGGGTCTTTCATGGATTGAAAGACCTCGAACTCGTGGCCGCATTTCTGGCATTCGTAATCGTAGGTTGGCATGGCTGGAAAAAGGCGCGGAAAATGCCGGACCCTTCGCAGAATGCAAGCCCCTCCCCACAGACGTCCGGCCGCCGCTGCGGAGCCAATCCTCTGAAGCTCTGGAGCATCAAACATCACAGCGCCCGTCAGGGCAGCGGCAACGGCTGCACGTCCACGCGCATGCGCAGGAAGCGGCGCCCTGAAAAGGATACGGGGCCGGTGAGGGTCACGGTCTCCGTGCCGTCAAGATTGTCATCGACCACTGGAGCGGGCTGGGTCAGAGGAGTCCAGCCGTTGAAGTCGCCGGTGGTCTCGACCGTGAACTGCACATCGAGGAGGTGCCGGCGGCGGCGGTACTCAACTGTCAGGGAGTTTTCGCTGATGGATCCGCTGAGCAGCGCGCCGGTGGATTCAAAGGGCGTCAGGCCGAGGGCGTAGCGCAGTTGGTTGGAAAGGCCCGCAACCCCCGCCGCGGGGCCGCTGATGGCGGGATCGGCGAGTTCGGCGGGAGTGAAATACGTTTGCCGCCAGCCTTCGAACTGCCACGCGACTTCGCTGCCGCTCGTGACCGCGGGAGTGCCGCCGGGTGTCGTGCTGATCCCCCACTGGGCGGCACTGTCCCACGCGTTGAGCGGCGCGGATTCATCGCGGACGATCAACGAGCGGCCTCCCCCGTCGGTGACAGGAAACCATGCATCCTGGTAGGTGAACGACTGGATCAGCGCGCCGGTGGCATCGAGCAGGGTGATCGTTTCGCCGCCATTGTTGAGGGCATCGGCGGGGCCGTAAGCGCCGGCAATGCGCGGACCGCTGCCGTAGCGGGACTGGAACGCGGCCACGTTTCGCACGACGACGATGCTCGCGCCGGCGGTAAGCGTGGTGTTCGCTGGAAAGATGAAGTCCACGCCCGCGGTGAAGGCGCAGCCGCTGATGTCGAGTGTTTCCGCTCCCGTGTTGCGCAGTTCGATGAATTCAAAGTCGTTCTTGTCAGTGCTGGCGGCCAATTCCGCACCGGCGGGAGCCGCAGGGTGATAGTTGAGTTCGGTGACGCGGAGGAAATCGCGCGCCAGCGGCGCGGTCAGCGTGCTGGTAATGGTGATGCTGTCCGTGCCGGCCTGCGCTCCCTGATGGTCGTAGGCCTGCAGAGTGATCGCGTTCGCACCGCTCAGCAGGGCGACGCTGAGGCGCCATGTGTTTTCGCCGGTCCATTCCACGTCGAGCGCGGCCCCGGTGTCGGCGCGGCGGATTTCCCGCACGTCAATCCAGCCGGTGCCCTCCATCGTGGCCTCCGCCGCGTTGACAGAGAAATTCGCGCCGCCGTTGGTCGAGATGGCGAAGGGCACGGCGGCGGGAAGCTGGGAGAGCACGTACGCCCGTCGCGCCGCGATGTAATTCTGCGCGGCCGTGAAGTCCTTGCCCGCTTTGGCTCCGTAGTGCGCAATCCACGGCGCCATGTAGGCGGTGTTGAATGTCGTATTGCAGAGGTCGCGCAGGTGCCCGTGGTAAAGCCGCCGGTTGGCCGGGAGATTGAAGACCTTCACCAGGTTGCCGGTGGTGCCGATGAGCGAGGCATTGGTCGCGCGCTGGAAGCACACGTCGCTGTCGTGCTGGAACGCGAGTAAGCGATTGTCACTCGCACGGAGGTAGAGCTTCAGATTGTGAGGCTGGTTGTGCGTGTAAAAGTCGTTGTTCCCCACGAGCGACTGCAGCGCGAACGTCCGCGCCCACTGGTCCACATCCATGAGCGGGCGCGTCGCAGCATCCAGCGCGCTGCCGCTCAGGCCAAAAGCGGAGGACAGCGCCATGAGTCGTTCCGCTCCGGGCTGCACGTCCGCGCTTTCCGGCGTGAAGGTCCAGCGGTAGTTCTCAGGGTCGGTGCCGTAGCTTGTAATGTCGCCGTAAGCAATGGGACCGGCGGCCACGACTTTCGGACTCTCCGGATTTCCGTCGGTGGTGCTATTCTGATAGTAAATGCCGTCGAACTTGTAGAGCGGCGAGTCGCTGCCGCCGTCGAAGTGGCGGTCCAGCCAGTCGTCTGAGTAGTCAGTGCTGAGCAGCGCCACGTTTGTGTGCGACACGAGCGGCGTGATGACGCGAATGATGTCGTCCTGCAATCCGGCGAGGCCGCCCGCGGCGTGGCCGGCCATGTGTTTGACAAGAATTTCGTCCGGCGACGGACTGCCGAACGGCCCGCGTCCGGAGCGGTCAATGATGACGCGCCGGTGGACGCCGCGGAACAGACGATCCGCCGGGAAACTCACGGTGAAACTGACGAACTGATCATAAGGCCGGCCGTAGGGGCTGCCGCGCAGATGCACGCCGGCGTCATAGCAAATGTCGCTTTCGTTGGTGATGACCGTGGCGCCGCGATAGCCATTGCTCATCAGATTGGCGTTGGCGTGCAGCGCCGTGACATCCGCCGGCGTCATGACGATGCGAACATTGTGCAGCGTCGCGAGATTGGCTCGGTTGTCCTGCACTTTATAAAGCGCGCGGGATGTGACGCCGCCTGCGGGCGCAGTGGCCGTGGCGGCGAGCGTGTCTGTCGCTTCGACGTAAAACTGCACGATGGCCGACGCGCTCTGGCCCGGAATGTTCGCGCTGTATTTTCCGCCCGCGGCGGTCATCGCCGTGCTTTGCCACGCGCCGCCGTTGACTGAGTAGCGCAGCGTCGCCGACGCCACGCCGTCGGGGTCGCTCGCGACAACGCTCACTGTCACCGGTGCGGCTGCGGCGGGAACCGTGGGCGAATGAATGAGGCCGGTGAACGAGGGACCGAGGTTGGTGAAGCCGCGCGAGTTAGGCGCGCCCGGCGTGCCGGCGGCTTCCGGGGCCGTGAGCAGCGTGGTGCGCGGCAGGCGATTGAAATAAAGCCGCGTGTGCAGCGACGGACAGCCGGAGACCCAGCGTGCGCGGAACGAGATTTCGTAAGTGCGGCCATTCACCACGCTGCGCCCGGCGGCGAGCGTGGTTTCGACGTGGTCGCTGTCGTGGTCCGTGCCGCCGGTGGCGACGAGACGGAGCACCTGATTGCCCGGCGCGCCGGGCTCCGCGATCACCGCGCCCTGATGATTGCCCAGAGCGCGCCAGCTTGTCAGGCCGGAATCGAAGCTGGTGTTTTGCAGCATTTGAATGCGCGTGCCGTCCGGGTCTTCGAGCACGCTGATGTCATCGAGCAGAACCTCGCCATCGCCCAGCAAACCGAAGACAAACTCGCGCCACTGGCTGTCCGGACCAATCGGACTCGGCTGCGCGACGCCTCTATAAGTGTACGTTTGCCAGCCGGTGCGCGCGGATTCTTCGCTCGCCGTCCATGTCGCCGGCGAACTGCTCGCGGCTTTCACATCGCGCCGCTCCAGCGTCGCGCCGCCGCCGTCCGGCGCGCCGGGCCACGGGCTGCGGTCGAACCACGTCACGCTGTCCGCGGGATTGCCCGCTGCGTCGCGCAGCATCACACGCCCGCCGGAGTTGCTGAGCTTTCCATCGAGCGGGCCTGTCAAGTTTGCGCCGGGATGCAGTGCCAGCAGCGCGGACGGATTGTGCGCCACCGCGAGAAATCCGCCCGCCGCGAGCGTGGTGCCTGACGGAAACACAAAGCCCGTGTCGCCATCCAGCGACCAGCCGGTGAGGTCCACGGGCGACGCCGAGCGGTTGTGCAATTCGACGAATTCCGTGTCGAGTTCCCGCTCCGGCGTGGGCGCGACAAGCGTTTCGCGCGCGGTGAGACTCATACCGAAAGTCGCGTCAGGGTCGCCGGGTGTCGCCTGATGCAGTTCCACCGCGATGACGTTTACGCCCTGCACGAGACTCGTTCCCGGCAGGACGAGCGGGTCGCTCAGCGCGGCCGCGCCGACCGGACTCGATGCCAGCGTGGTGTGCGAAACCGGGCCGTCGGGCATGTTGTGCCGCGCGATTTCCGTGCCGTTCAAATAGAACACCGCGCCGTCATCCACGATGCTCTTCAGCGTGAGTTCGGTCTGCGCCGGATTGCCGGTGAAATTGAAGCTGCGGCGAAACCAGGTCGTCGTGACACCGGTCGGCAGCGCCGTGCCCGGAGCGATACGACCGCTGCGTTCGTGTTCGGTGATTTCGGCGGCGGAGAGCGCGCGGTCGTAAACGGCTACTTCATCGATCACGCCGCGATGATGCTGCTGCACATCCGCCCAGTGCCGCCCGATGAACCACGTGTCGCGCGGCGCGAGATTCCAGGCCGAAGTGCCCGTCGCGGAGGGCACTTCGACTCCATCCACCCACGCGCGCACGTTGATCGTGTTCGTGCCTGCCGCGTTCCCGCCGGTCTTGGTGATGACGGCATAGACTTTCTTTCCGTAGTGGTCCCCGCCGAGGTCCACGGCGACATTGCTCACGGTGATGCCCGCGCCGTTGATGCCGAGCAGTGTGCTGTTCTCGATGAACGTCATGAGCGGCGCGCCGCTGAAACCCGGCGAGCCGTTGTTGGAAAAGACGCCGCTCCATTCCGCCTGGGTGGTGTGCGTGAACCACGCCTCGATAGTCCAGTCGTTGGCAAAAACGCCGGTCAATCCGCCGCCGCTGACCTGCGAGGAGCTGCCGAACAGCACCGCACCATTGGCATCGCCGGCAATGAGACCCGCCTGCGCCGAGGCATTGGAATAGGTGCCGTTTTGGGCTCCGCTGACTGCCGACGAATCCGCCGCGGTGCCGGTCGCGGGATTTTCACCGAGCCGCCACCACGCCACGGGCGCGGAGTTCTGCACCGCAGTAGTGTAACTTTGACCGGCCGGCCCTTCAAAAGTCGCGGTGCCGCTCGTCCATGAGGTATCATCGAAAGCAGGCTGCCTCCACGCCACACCCAAATCCGCGCCGCTAGCCTCGTATCGCCAGGTGTCGCCGAAATCGGCGAAGACGTGATCCGCAAATTCGCCGCGAAACGCCGGCACCGTGCGAGGGTGATAGTGAACCTCGGAAATCACCAGCCCGTCGTGCAGTTGAATCGTGTTCGCACTGCCCGGCGTGGGGCCTGTCGGCACGAGCCACTGCGCGCCATCGCTGGAGCGCGCCTGGCCGGTGGAGCGGAGGCGCTTCGCATCAAGCACAGATGCCTGACCTGGCGTGAAGAGGAAAAGCTTCGCGCTCGCGGGCGGCGAGAAGCCAAGCGTCGCGGCGTCATAAGATTGCAGCGCGCCGGGAGCCAGCGCGCCGGCGGGCAAAACGAAGCTGCCACCGCCATCCGGCGAGGAGAGAATCATGCCGCCCAACTCGATGGCCGCCGCGCCGGCATTCCGCAGCTCGACAAAAAACCCCGCGCCAGCCGCAGCGATTTCGTTGAGCACGATACCCGGCGCGGCAGGCGGCGTGGGAAAGTTCGCCGCGCCCGGCGTGCCGCCCGTCTGCGCACTGACGCGCCAGCTTGCTGCGTCGGCACTCGCGGTGTCGGCGCGCAGTTTCGCCAGCGACGAGCCGGAGCCGTCCGCGCCCGCCGGCCAGTCGCCCGAGTCGTTGTAGGACACCTCGTCCACGATGCCCCCGCTGCGATTTCGCAGCCGGACGGTCTCCCCCTCGTTGGCCAGACTGCCGGTCCACGGCCCGAGCGCCGCGGGTGGATTGCCGGACGTGTTGGAGACGACAAGGTAGCCGCCCGACGGCAGCACCGTGCCCTCGGGAAAAGTGAAATTCACCCCGCCGGTGAGCTGCCAGCCTGACAGATCGAGATTGACCGAGAGCACGTTTCTGAACTCGATCCACTCCGGCGAACCGGCGGGCGCCGGGTGATACATCACTTCATTGAAAACCGCCGTCGCGTCTGCGGGCCGTGCGGTTTCCGCCATGAGGAATACGGCAGCAATTGTCAGGAAGCGGATGCCGCGGGCGGGAAGGGGGGATGCCAGGTTCATGGTTGGTTCGATTCAGACTGGAGCGCGCGCCGGCGGGACAGCGCAAGGCGCTGCCTCGATTCGGCCCCGGACCAATAACCGTTGCGGGAAGGGACTACCGCCGGCGGCGCGCGAGCGCGAGACCCGCGAATGCGAGGCACAATGCCGACGAAGGTTCCGGAATTCCCTGCAGCGCGTTAAGGACTGCCGCAGTGGATTCACCGGAGTCGAAGAATACCGCGCGCGCATCGTCGATGCCGCCACTGAAGTAGGTAGCGCCGCCCGGACTTACGGAGATGTGCGGAGAGCTGTTGGTCACCGCATTCGCCACCGCCGCTCCCTGCGGCACTCCATCGATGTAGAAGGTCGTGAGTCCATCCGCGCGAATCAGCGCGAGATGCACCCATGTATCGGCCACAAAGGAACCGGAGACACCGCCCGCAGGTCCGACCCACGCGACGTTGAACAGCGAACCCGCCCAGCCATTGCTGCTCAGGGAAAGATCAAGGCCGCCCCCATCGCCCGTGCCAAAAATGGTTCCAGTGTTCCCCACGATGGCGGAGGCCTTTGCGAATACTCCGATGGCGACATTGTCGTTGGGCAGACTGGCGTAGTTGCCGAGCGCGTAGAAGCCGGAATTGGTGGCGCTCGAGGTATCCATGAAAGCAGTCGAACCCGCCACCGCACCAGGACTGCCGACCGTCACCGCACCTCCATTGATGTGATCCGTAAGGTCTGCGTTGCCCATGGAGTCGATCGGCAGGTTGTTCGTGCCGAGCGTGAGCGGCTCCCCGAGAGGATAATCGGCAAAAACAGTGATGGCGGCATTGGCAGTGGCGGCGCCGAAGAGCGCAAGACACGCCGCAGAGGTGAGCAGTTTGGAGTTCATGAGTGGTACTGATTTGGGCTGGGTGTTGCGAAAAATGCGCGTGTCTCGCGACAGTGCATCCTTTCCACTCTCCGGCTTTCGCGCAAATTTAACGGACGAAGCTGAGTTTTCTCACTCAAGTGACCTGTCACTGGCAGGATTCTGGAGCCGGGGTCCGTCGGGCTGGTCTTGCTGCAACTGTCGGCCATGAGCATTGCCGGGCGTAACACGGAAACCGTAGCGCGGCTGTGTGAGGAGTGGATCCGGGTTGGAGGCGGAACACTGTCTCCGGTTGAGGCAGTGGAAGCCAGCTGGGAGCAGGTGGCGGGCAAGTTGCTGCAACAGTAGAGCGGCTATTCACACGCCAACCGCAGGGCCTCTGTGCGCAGAGAAGGGCTGATGCGAAACTGATGCTGGTCGAGCGCATCCAGCAGCGGCAGCACGGCGGGGATGATGCCGGCCTGTTTGGCTTTGAGAAGCAATCCCACGGTGCCCGTAACCGCAATGCCCAGACGCTGCGCGGCTTCGCGGGCTTTGCGGTCATCAACAATAAGTCGCAGACGTTTTTCGTAGGCGAGGGCGATGGCTTCGGATTCGCCGGGGTCCACAATGAGTTTCAGGGCGGCGACCATGCCTTTGTCCGCAGGTGCTTCTTCGACGAGCCACGGCGGGCGCTCACCAAACTCGGAGATGACCGCAGGAGGGGCGATCGGCTCCAGCAGGGCGGGAAGCAGAGGCAATTATCTGATTCGCTCCAGACCTATAAGGCACGCGCAGTCGAGAACGGCAGGGAATTTCACCATGCGGTTTCTGCGGCGAGTTCTGATGCCGGATAATTGACGACCGCGATGCCCTGATGACCGAGCACATCTATGAAGCCGTGCTTCGAGTAGCCGGCCATTTCCGCAGCCTGCCCGAGGGAGAGACGACCGGTCTCAAAGAGCTTCACCGCCAGCAAGAGGCGCGCTTCATCGTCAGAGACGAAGGCGGGCAGTAAGTGTTCCGATGTGGAGGCTGTCATGCGGGCACTATGGCGGGAGAATGGCCGGGTCGCAACTCTTGAAACAAAGCGGCCCGCTGTCCGCGCAGGATGAGGCCGCAGAAGCATGTCGTAGTGTCGAGGTTGCTGGTGCTCAGGGATGCGTTGTTGTAAGTCTATCTCGTGTTAAAGAATGCCGCTTCGCGGAGAGTACCCGCAAGACCACTTATGTCACCGCCTGAGACAGAACGCCACTCCCGCTTCCTGCGCAGCTTCACGGCCAACGAGGCGGCGATCCGTGCCTATGTGCGGCGGATGGTGCCGACGCGAGGGGATGCGGATGATGTGATGCAGGAGACTTCGGTCGTGCTGTGGGAGAAGTTCGACACTTTGCGCGAAGCCGAAGACTTCCGGGCGTGGGCGTTTGGCGTGGCGAGGTTCGAGGTGCTGGCGTGGCTGCGCGACAAAGGGCGGGACCGCCTGGTTCTGAACGAGGACGTGATCGCCCGGCTCGCGGACGAGGCCGAAGAGGATGAACCGCGGCTGGAGCGGCAGCGCGAGGCGCTGGAGGATTGCCTGGCGAAAGTCGCACCGGATCAGCGGCAGTTGTTGATGCAGGCTTACAGTGACGAGTCCCGCATTCAGGACGTGGCGCGGCACAGTGGACGGACGGTGCCGGGCTTTTATCAGTGGCTGCACCGGATGAGAAAGCTGCTGCTCGACTGCATCCGCCGTGATATAGCAAGGGAGGCGGCACGATGAATGCAGAACTGGAAAAGCTCACCCGGGGCTATCTCGACGGAACGATCTCTGCCGATGACATGGCATCGCTCAATGCGCTGCTGCTGGCCGATGAAAGTGCGCGCCGTGATTTCGCCGAGCTGATGAATCTCGATTCCGCCATGGCGGCGACGGCAGCGGGCTGGACGAGACAGACCGGTCCTGCGACACGGCGTAATGTTCTCACCTTTCCCCGGGCGGCACGATGGCTGGCCGTGGCGGCCGGCGTGGTGCTGCTCGCAGGCGGTGGCTGGTGGTGGCAGTCGCAGCGCGCATTTGCGACGGTGGTGAAGGATGCAGGTGTCGAGGAATTGTCGGAAGGAGTAAAACTGCGCGATCAGGGTTATACGCTCAAAGCCGGGACGGTGGAGTTGCTCACAGCCCGGGGAGCGCGGGTGGTGATCGAGGCGCCGGCGGAGTTTCGCTTTGAATCGGCGCAGCGCCTGCACATGCTGCGCGGGCGGCTCTCGGCGGACGTGCCGCCCGCCGCCAAGGGATTCACGGTGATCACTCCGTCGGGCGATGCGGTGGACCTTGGCACGCAGTTTGGTGTGGATGTCCCGGCGAGCGGCCCGGCGGAGATTCATGTTTTCGAGGGCGAAGTCATCGCGAAAGCGACTGGAGCGGGCGCGGGAAAAAGCCTGCGCGGCGGCGACGCCGTGACGATGAACCAGGGAGCCAGCAATGCGCGCGAACTTCGCTCGTCCGCGTTCATCCAGCTCGATGAAATGCCCGGTCTCGCCGCAGGCCTGGCCGCAGGGCAGCGCGGCCGTTCGGAGGCGGCGCTTGCGCAGTTGAGGAATGACCCCGCTCTCATCGCGCTGCTCGACTTTGAGTCCACGACGACGGAACCGGGAGTCTATCGCACCGTGCAGGGCCGCTGGCCGGGCTCGCAGGCTCGCGAATTCGTGAACGTGGGCGATCATCTCAAGCTGAACGCCGGCGGCGATCGCGCATGGCCGCAGCTCACGATGGCGGCATGGGTGCGGCTCGACCGGCTGGGCGCTCCATTTCAATCGCTGCTGCACACGGATGGCTGGAATGAGAACAATCCGGGGCAGGTCCATTGGATGGTAACCAAGGCCACGACCATGCGCCTCGCGCTCATTGGCAACAAGCTCGCGCCCGGGTCGAATGAAATGAGCGGCTACCCGAATTCATTGACTCCCGTGCTGCCAGAGCAGGGGCGCTGGGTGTATCTCGCCGCCGTGTATGATTCCGTAAATCGCACGAGTCGCCTTTTTCTCAATGGCCGGCTCGACAAGGAATCGCATCTCACGATTGCACATCCCGCACGTCTCGGCGCCGCGCAAATCGGCAACTGGGACACTCAGGACCGCAAGCTCAGCGGCCGCGTGGACGAATTGCTCCTGCTGGGCCGCGCGATGAGCGACGATGAAGTGCGGGCGTTGTTTGAAGCCGGAAATCCTTATCGTTGATCGTCGCTGCGAATGACTAAAAGAACTTTAGCCACCATTGCGGCGGCCCTCGGACCTCTTGGGCCGGGGGCCCCGGCCGCCGCGGCACCCGTGGACTTCGTGCGCGACGTGCAGCCGATTTTTTCCAAACACTGCTACGAGTGCCACGGCGAGAAGAAGCAGAAGTCAGGGCTTCGGCTCGACGTGAAAGCAGCGGCGCTGAAAGGCGGCGACCATCACGGGCCGGACATCGTGCCAGGCAGGGCGCAGGACAGTCCGCTGATTCACTTTCTCACGACAGACGACGAGGATGAGATGATGCCGCCCCGGGGCCGTCTTTCCGCGGCGGAGATAGAAACGCTCACGCGCTGGGTGAATGAAGGCGCTGTGTGGCCGGATGGAGTGGATGCGGTGAAGCTCGCGGACCGCACGGACCACTGGGCCTACAAGCCGGTGACGCCGCAGGGCGCGGCAACGATCGATGAATTCATTCTGGAGAAACTGCGGAACAATGGACTGACGATGTCGCCGCCGGCTGCGCCTGTGACCTGGCTGCGCCGCGTGACTTTTGACCTTACAGGCCTGCCTCCCACGCCGGAGGAGACGGCGGCATTTTTGAAGACACCCGACTATGCCGCAGTCGTCGAGCGCCTGCTGGCCTCGCCGCGTTACGGCGAGCGCTGGGCGCAGCACTGGCTCGATGTGGTGCGTTATGCGGACACGCATGGCTTTGAAGTGAACACGGAGCGGCCCAATGCGTGGCCCTATCGCGACTACGTGATCCGCGCGTTCAATGCGGACCTGCCATACGATCGCTTCGTCCGCGAGCAGATCGCCGGCGACGCTCTGGGCGTGGACGCGGCGACGGGATTTCTCGTCACCGCGTCGGTGCTGCTGCCCGGGCAGATCGGCAAGGATGCGCCGTCCATCCGTCTCGCGCGGCAGGACTCGCTGGACGAGATCGTGACCAATATCGGGCAGACGTTTCTCGGCCTCAGCGTCGGTTGCGCGCGGTGTCACGACCACAAATTCGATCCCGTCACCGCGCGGGATTATTACGCGATGCAGGCGTTCGTCGCGGGCGTGGAGTATGAGGATCGCGAATTGCGGACGCCCGGCGCAGAGGAGCGAAAGCAGGAAGCGGTGGCGGCGCGTGAGCGCGATGCCGCGCTGGGCGAGCGCCTTTCGCAGCTCTCGCAACCGGCGGTGCCGGGGCGCCGCGACGGCGTGGCCAGGCCGACAGTGCGCGCCTCAGTGAATACGGATCGCTTCAGCCCCGTGCGCACGCAGCGCATCCGCTTTTCCATCCGCGCGACGAACAGTCTGGAGCCTTGCGTGGATGAACTGGAGGTGTTCAACACGGCGGGTGCGAACGTGGCGCTCGCCAGTGCAGGCGCGAAGTTCACCACTTCCGGCGACAGGATTGCGCCGAACCGTCACGAGCCGCAGTTCATCAACGACGGGCACTACGGCAACGAGCGGAGCTGGATGTCCAGTGAGCCGGGACGCGGCTGGGTGGAGCTGACGTTGGCGCGCGAGGAGGAAATCACACGCGTCGTCTGGGGCCGCGACCGGCTCGGCAAATACGAAGACCGGCTCGCCACGGATTACGTTATTGAAGTCGCGACCGAAACGGGCTGGCGCGTCGTGGCGGATTCGACCGACCGGCGACCGTTTGTCGCGGGCATGGACGGCGGCCCGGCGTTCACGACTGATGGCCTCTCGCCGGAGGACGCCGCGGAGGTGAAGCGACTGCTCGACGAGCGCGCGGCCCTCGCGGCGAAAATTAAAGACGCCGAGACGGGGCAGTTGGTGTTTGCCGGAAAGTTCCGCACGCCGGACAAAATCCACGTCCTGCTCCGCGGCGACCCGGAGCAGCCGAAGGAAGAAGTTTTCCCCGCCGTGCCGGTCGCGCTGGGCAGCATCAATCTCGCCCTGGCCACCGCCGAGCAGCAGCGCCGCATCGCGCTGGCTGACTGGATCGCCAGCCCGCAGAACCCACTGACGGCGCGCGTCATGGTGAACAGAATTTGGCAGGGGCACTTCGGCACCGGCTTGGTGGACACGCCGAGCGACTTCGGCAACAACGGCGCCAAGCCCTCTCATCCAGAACTCCTCGACTGGCTTGCGGCGGAATTCATCCGTTCCGGCTGGAGCGTAAAGCACATGCACCGGCTCATCGTGCTGTCGCAAACCTATCGTCAGTCCTCCGCCGTGAATGCGCGCGCCGCGGAGAAGGACTCCGGCGTCCGCCTGCTCTGGCGCTTCCCCTCGCGCCGGCTGGAAGCGGAATCCATCCGCGATTCCATGCTCGCCGTGAGTGGTGAACTTAACCTGGAGATGTATGGCCGCGGCTACGACCTCTTTGAGCAGCGCGGCGGCCTCAGCGGATTCACTCCCATCGAGATCTCGAACAAAGAAAACCAGCGCCGCATGATTTACGCGCACAAAGTCCGGCGCGAAACGGAAGCCGTTTTCGGAGCCTTCGACTGCCCCGACGCCGGCCAAAGCACCGCCGTGCGCCGCGCCAGCACCACGCCGATTCAGGCGCTCAATCTCTTCAACAGCCGCTTCACGCTCGATCAGTCCAAAGCCTTCGCCGCCCGCGTCAGCCGGGAGGCCGGTGAGGATGCCGCCTCCCAAATCCGCCGCGCCTGGCAACTCGCCCTCAGCCGCGAGCCCGCAGCCGATGAGTTGAACGACGCACTGCCTGCCGTGCAAAAGCACGGCCTCCCTGTGCTCTGCCGCGCGCTGCTCAACAGCAACGAATTCCTTTTCCTGCCATGAATTCAGAGCGTTTTCAGTCCCGCCAGCTTCGCCAAAGCGTTCGCCTTCGCGTCGAAGGAAAGGAAGCGCCGGCACTTCAGCTTCAGCGCCGAGGCGACGTGGATGATGTCGTAGGTGCGAAAGCCGCGCTTCGCGGTGTGCCGCCGCACGAGGGAGTCGAACTCGTGCTCGATGTCGGTCAGGGTGAGTTCGTTCCTTCGATACCTTCGGCCATCCCTCAGGTCGGCTTCGAACTCTGCGTGAGCGATCATGGCCATCTCTGGAGTGGTCCGCCACCTGCCGCACGTGCGGCTCTCAAAAACCATCCGCTCTATCGCGTTGGAAACCTCCAGCCGAACGAGATCGGACACCGGCACCGGCCAAATCGTGCAGGGTTCATCAGCATGCAGAAACGCTTCCGCAGCACCGCGCTCAGGCATCACCATGTAAATCCTGACCAGCGCATTGGCATCGCAATAAGTGTTCATTCTTCGCCGGCGATGATGCGGTTGATCCGCTCCATTTCGGATGCGGGCGGCGGCACATACCCCATCTCGCGAAAGCGTTTCGCCCGCTCATCGTTCTTTCGCACAAATTCCTCCCAGAGTTGTTTCTGTGTAAGGGCCTTCTTTCCCGGCTTCTTCGCTGCGATGGTGAAGACTTCGCCGGTGCGCGTTTTCAACTCGGCGCTGCCGTACTTGCGCACGGCGGCGAGGATTTTCGCCGGCTGGCGGTTCATGTCTCTTAAAGTGAATGTGGCTGTGGCGCTCATGTCGGACACAGCATGTCAGACAATTGCCCGGAAGCAATCCAACTTTACAAAATGAACGCCGAACATCTTTCCACCGCCGGCCGCGCGCTGCTCGACCGCCGCCAGTTTCTTTCGCACAGCGCCACCGCGCTCGGCTCCATTGCGCTGACGAATCTGCTCGGCCTCGATGGCCTGCTGGCGGCGGAAAACCACGGTCCCGTCATCGATCCGGCGCATCCGTATGCGCCGCGGCGACCGCATTTTCCGGCGGCGGCGAAGAATGTGGTGGTCATCTTCTGCGCGGGCGCGGTCAGCCAGTTGGAAACGTGGGACTACAAACCGGAACTGATCAAATGGGACGACAAACCGCTGCCGGGCGGCCCTGCGGTGACCTTTCAGGGGCCGGCGGGGAATCTCGCCCGGCCGCAGTATGAATTCCGCCCGCGCGGCAAAACCGGCAAGTGGGTCAGCGACATGATCCCGCACCTTGCGGAACTCACTGACGACATCGCGTTCGTGCATTCGCTCACGAGCAAGTCGAACACGCACGGTCCCGCCGAGAACTTCCTTTCCACCGGTTCCGTGCTCGACGGCTTCCCGTCGCTGGGCTCGTGGGTGACGTACGCGCTGGGCAGCGAGTGTGACGATCTCCCTTCGTATGTGGCCATCCCCGACCCGCGCGGGGTGCCGCAGAACGGGGCGAACAACTGGGGGCCGGGCTTCCTGCCCGCCGCGTTTCAGGGCACCACCATGAGTTCGAAGAACCTCGTGCGGCATCTCGCCGCCCCCGGAGTCGGAGCGGAGGCCGACGCTGCCGCGCGGTCGCTGTTGCAACGGATGAATGCGCGACACCTCGCGGCGAATCCCGGCGACAGCAAGCTGGCCGCCCGCATCGCCAGCTACGAACTCGCGGCCCGCATGCAGCTCAGCGTGCCCGGCATCAATGACCTCAGCACCGAGCCGGAGCACATTCTGAAAATGTATGGCGCCGACGACACGCAGAATGCCAACAAGGCGGCGTTTGCGAGGAACTGCATCCTCGCGCGAAGGCTCATCGAAAAGGGCGTGCGCTTTGTGCAGCTCTTCAACGGAGCCTACGCCAGCGGAGGCCAGCTCAATTGGGACGGCCACAATGCCCTCAAAGAGCAATATGACGTCCACGCCGAAATCCTCGACCAGCCAGCCGCTGCCCTCATCCGCGACCTCAAACAGCGCGGCCTGCTCGAGGACACGCTCGTCGTCTGGTGCACCGAATTTGGCCGCATGCCGTTCTTCCAGAAAGGCGCCCAAGGCCGCGACCACAATCCCGACGGGTTCACCTGCTGGCTCACCGGCGCCGGAGTGAAGCCCGGTGTCAGCCACGGCGTCACCGATGACCTCGGCCAGAAGGCCATCGAAGATGTGCATCCGCTCTATCACTTCAACGCCACCATTCTGCACCTGCTCGGCCTCGACTACGAAAAGCTAAGTTTCGAGCACAACGGCATTCAGCGCCGCCTCACCAACGTGGAGGGGAAACTCATCCCGGAACTGCTCGCGCGGCCCGCGTAAGCCTTTCCGACTGTGTCGCCGGTGCAGTACTGGGAACCTCGTGGCGCTTCCCGGACCGGCGGTCCGCTGGCATGATGATTGGGCAGGGCCGCCCGGTCCGCAGAATCTGGCCGGGTTCCGCGAAAGCCCTGGCCTCCGGGCGACCCATTCGGTAAAAGACCGGTCAATCCTCCCATGTTCCGTCTTCCTCTCCTTTTGGGCCTGCTCAGTGTCCTGCCGGTGCGCGCCGCTCTCACCAATCTTGCGCTGACCGGCACCGCCTCGTCGTCCTCCATCGGCTACGGCACCATCGCCGCGGACGGTAATGACGGGAACCGCGACGGCACGTTCGGCAACGGCTCGGTCTTTCACACGCTGAATGAGGCCGGCCCCTCGTGGTGGCAGGTGGTGCTGCCCGGACCGCGCTACCTTGACCATGTGCGCATCTTCAATCGCGTGGACGCCATCCAGGGCAGTGTGGGGAATTTCCGCATCATCTGCACCAGGGCCGGCCTGCAGACGTTCAATCAGGTCTTCCTGCCGTCCCATGCCACGGACAACAACAACTGCCGCGCGTGGGGATCATCGGCGATGCGCGGCGTGGAGGCGGATACGGTGCGCATCGAGCGGGTGTCGAACAGCAATCCTGCGGCGGCGAACTTCCTGACCTTCGCCGAATGCGAAGTCTGGGGCAGCACGACGCCGCTGACTCCAATGCTGACGCCGGCGGCCGTCAACGCTTCACCCGCGGGATTCAGCACGGCCGCCGGCGATGCCGGCGACGGCGACATTCACGGGAACTATGCCGCTCCGGGCAGTCCCACCTATCACTCGGCGTCGCAGGGCATCGGACAGTTCTGGGAGATGGACCTCGGTACGGATTTCCTGGTGAAATCGGTGCTGCTCTTCAACCGCTCCGAAGCCAACGGCACGCAAAACGTGCGCGTGAAGCTCCTTGATGCCGGCGGCGCGACGACATGGACGCAGGATGTGAATATCGCGCTCGGCACGGCGACCCCATTTGCCTACGGATTCGAGCGCGAGCCGAACCTCGGCGCGCGGAAAGTGCGCGTGGAGACCATCGGCAATGAATTCCTGATGCTCGCAGAGGTGCAGGCATTCGGCACGGTGCTCACCGTTCAGCCGCCGCAGGTCGAAAACATTGCGGCCACGGCCGTGACCGGAAGCACGGCGCAAACCGGTGCGAATCTCATCAGCAACGGCTTCGCGCCGGCGGAAGTGAAACTCTACTACGGCACGAGCGACGGCGGCACGAATGCCGCGGCATGGTCGAATGTGGCGGACCTCGGCACGCAGTCGGCGAATGGCTTGTATCCGCATCAACTCACCGGCCTGTCGCAAATGACGACGTATTACATGCGTGCTTTCGCGCAGAATTCCGCCGGAAGTGACTGGGCGGATGCGACAGCCACATTCGCCACGCCAACCGCACAGCCCGCCGCGCTGGAGGTCCTGCCGGCCATCGGGATCACGGGCTATACGGCACTGATCAACGGCCGCGTCACCGCGACCGGCAACGATCCGCCGCAGGTGAGCCTGTTCTGGGGGCAGGCCAACGGCGGCACCGTGCCGGACAACTGGGCTGCCAATGCATCGCTCGGCATCCACAGCGCCGCGTTTGGCAGGCTGCTCACCAATTTGCTGCCCAACACGACTTACTATCTGAGTGCCCGCGCCGTAAATGGCGGCGGCACCGCATGGACTCCGGCCATCGTTTTCACGACCACTGCGAAGAGCGCCGTCGTCATCAACGAGGTCCACTACGAACCGGTGGATAACACGCGGAACATCGAATTCATCGAACTCTGGAATCCGTCGGACACGGTGCAGGACATCGGCCTGTGGCGGCTCGACGGCCCCGTGCAGTTTCAATTTCCCGCGGGTACGACGATGGCGGCGAACAGTTACCGCGTCGTGGCAGCGCGCAGTGCGGCTTTTCAAAGCTGGTTCGGTGCAGCGCCGCAGCATCAGTGGACCGCCGGGCGTTTGAAGAACAGCGGCGACCGCATCGAGCTTCGCGACGCCGGCTTCGCCGTGGTGGACGACGTGGACTATGCCCCGGGTTTTCCATGGCCGACGGGCGCCGCGGGTGCCGGGCCGAGTATCGAACTCATCAACCCCGGACTGGAAAACGACACCGGCGGTGCGTGGCGCAACAGCACGGCTGCCCCGCGCCCGCAGACTCCCGGGGCAGTGAACACTGCGCTCAGCGTGCTCGCCCCGCCGAACATCAGCAGCGTGACGCATACGCCACAGACTCCCGCCGCGGCACAGGCCGTGGTTGTTTCTGCGAAGATCGAAGACCGCAACGGCGTCGCCTCCGCCACCCTGACTTACGTTCCGGTGAATCCAGGCGCGTACGTTCGCAGGACGGACGCCAATTATAACACCGGCTGGGTTTCTCTGCCGATGAACGACGCCGGCACGGGCGGCGACGCCGCAGCGGGCGACGGCATCTGGTCGGCGACCATTCCCGGCAGCGTGCAGACGCACCGGCGGCTGGTGCGTTATCGCATTGCCGTCACCGACGTGACCGGCAGCGGCATCACGGTGCCCTATGCCGACGACGAGCAGCCGAATTTCGCTTATTTCTGCTACAACGGCGTGCCGGCATGGAATGGAGCCTTTGCACCGGGCACCGCCGGCTGGCGCGGCACCGTGAATACGTTCACCAGTGAGACCCTCAATACCATCCCGCCGTATCATCTCATCGCGAACGGCACGGATGTAACCAACAGTCAGTATAACAGCAGCTTCGACGGTCAGCGGTTTTACGGCTCGCTCGTTTATGAGGGCAAAGTGTACGATCACATCCAGTTCAAAAACCGCGGCATCGGCAGCACTTATGTCAGCGGCAAAAACAAGTGGGCGCTCTACTTTTGTCGTGCCCGCAATCTGCGCGCGCGGGACAACTGGGGCCGTTATTACGACCAGACATGGAACAGCATGAGCATGGACGCCTGTGCGTCGCCCTGGTGCGCGGTGCATCGCGGCATGGCCGGTGTGGAGGAAGCGCTGGGTTACCGCATTTACGAACTCTGCGGCGTGCCTGCGCTGCGCACGCACTATGTTCAATGGCGCGTCATTGACGCCGCGGGCGAAACCGGCGCCACGCAATATGACAGTGACTTGTGGGGACTTTACACGGCCATGGAGCCGTATGAGAGCAATTTCCTCGATGAGCGGGAGCTGCCGGATGGCAACATCGTCTGTGTGGAGGGCTACGGCGCGGACGTGAAACATCAGGGCGCCACGCAGATCGCCGCCGCAGCCGACTGGAGCGCGTTTGCCGGCGGCACCACGCAAGGAGGGCAGACAGAGGCATGGTATCGCGCCAGCATGGATGTGCCCGCCTATTGCACATTTCAGGCGCTGAACCGGTTCGTGGCCAACATCGACATCCGCGGCGGCGACAATTACCGCGCCTATCACCGGCCCGCCGCACCGCTGGGCGACGGCCGCTGGGTGATCATGCCCTACGACCAGGACATGATGATGCTGCCCGGACACCACTGGGGCGCGACCATCGATGGCGTGACCTACGCGGGCGTCAGCAACCAGTTTCTCGCCGTCACGCGCCACCCGGCCATCGCCCTGGAATTCCGCAACCGCTGCCGCGAACTGCTCGACCTGCTCGGTTCAGACAATTCGGTGAACGGCGGGCAAATGGCGCAGCTCATCGATGAATATGCGCAGATGGTGAATCCGGCGGGCGAGGCCCTGACATGGGCGGACCTCGACGCTGCGATGTGGAACATGCACCCCCGCACCGCCGGCACATTGGGCAACTCCAGCGGCTACACCAATCATCGCGGCAATTTCTTCAAAACACCTTATGCCGACTTTCGCGGCGCCCCCATCGGGACCGTGACCAACTGGACGCGCACGCTGCCGGATCCGGATGCTGATGGTTACGGCGATTTCGAGGGCTTCATGGGTTATCTGCGCGACTTCCACACCAACACGTGGCCCGGCGGCACGTGGGTGCGCAGCAACGGCAATCCGCGCGGCTATGGCTACAAGTATCTTGAATGGGAATCGCTCTACGGCGGTCTCGGACTGAACCCCGCCGCGCCCGACCTGACATTTCCCAACCGTCCGGTCATCACCTACACAGGCGCACCCGGTTATCCGGCGAACGGCCTCGATTTTCAAAGCAGTGCCTTCAGCCCCGCGGCCAGCGGCAGCACCGGAACCGGCGCGGTGCAGTGGCGCATCGGCGAGATCTCCGCTCCCGGGATTCCTGGCTACGTCACCGGCGATCCGCGTCGCTACGAGATTGAGGAAGTGTGGACCTCCGCCGCCATCACGCCGTTCGCCGCCACTGTGCGTGTGCCGCTTTCCGCCGCGCGCCCCGGCCACACCTATCGCGCCCGCGTGCGCCACAAGGATAATAACGGCCGCTGGTCACGCTGGTCGGAACCGCATCAGTTCATCGTCGGTGTGCCTGACGTGAGCGTCTGGCAAAGCGCGCTCGTCATCAGTGAGGTGAACTACAACCCGGCACCAACCACTCAGGCCGAACGCGACGCCGGATTCCTCGACAGCGACCTCTTTGAGTGGATCGAAGTGAAGAACGTCAGCCCGCAGCCCGTGGACATGACCGGCCTGCGCTTCACCAAGGGCGCGGACTTCGATTTTCCGTCAGGCTGGACGATTCCCGCGGGCGGTTTCGCGCTCGTGGTGAAGGACGTGAATGCCTTCCGCCAGCGCTGGGGCCACCCGTTCGACGCGATCATCGCCGGCAGCTACGGCTCGGCGAACCTGAGCAACGGCGGCGAGGAAATCAAACTGAGTTACGGCGCCGGCACGGAAGTCCGGGCCTTCATTTACGATGATGCGGCGCCGTGGCCGGCGGAGGCCGACGGCACCGGGCGCACCCTCGTGTTAAAAGCACCGCACGCACTGCCCGACCATACCGTCCCGGAAAACTGGCGCGCCAGTGCCGCTCCGGGCGGCAGCCCCGGGGCGGATGATCTCTACACGTACGCCCTCTGGGCCGCCCGTTTTCCTGGCATCGGCGATGCGAATGCGAATCCCGACGGGGATGAAATGAACAACCGCCTCGAATATGCCTTCGCCGGCAATCCCAACACCGCAGGCACCGTACCGGTCACCGGCGCGCGGCAAAACTTCCCCGCCGCCATCCCGCCCGGAGATTATCTCACTATCACCTTCACGCGTCGAGCGGATGCCGGCGATCTGATCTTCACCCCGCAGTACTCGGGCGACCTGACGGCATGGACCGCTGCCACGGTGCGCGTTTCCAGCGCGGCCAATCCCGATGGCACCCTTACCGAAACCTGGCGCAGCGCGGTTCCGTTGGATGCAGCGGCGCGAATGTTTCTGCGTGTGAAGGTGGAGTAAATCTCACCGGCCCGCAGGCGGCGCGAGGCTTTGGCAGGGGAAGAATTCGGGCTGGCGGACGATGCGGCGCTGATGCGGGGCGCCGCGGGCCGCTGCGTTGACCCAGTGGATGACATCCCGCACGAGATGGTCCTCGTTGCTGCCGAGGTGCGCGATTTCGGGGCGGCACAGTTCCAGCGAGGCATCGCGGTGCCGGCAGACGAGGCTGAGATCGCGCGGCACGCGCAGCCCGCGCTGCGCGAGGAAGGAGATGACGGCGACGGCTTCGGCGGGCTCGAGCACGATCATCGCCGTTGGCGGCGTGACGCGGAAGAGCGTCTGCAGCAGACGCTGGAACCCCGCGGCCCCGGGTTCCCAGTCGGGCGCGTGATAGTCGGAATTGCCGCTCCCGAGTTCCTCCAGCACCGCCTGCACCAGCCGGCCAGGCACGGGCTGTCGCCACACGCGCGGGACGACGATGACGATGCGCCGGTGTCCCAGCTTTCGCAGGGCCCGCACCGCCACGAGGAATCCCTGCGTGAGGTCCATGGCCACGCGCGCCAGCGGCACGTCGCAGTAGCGTCCCCCGAGGGCGATGGACGGAAAGGACTGTCCGGAAAGCCAGCGCATCAGTTCCTCCGGGGCATCCACCACCACCCATGCGTCCGCTTTCACCTCCTGCACGAGTCGCGCAATCCGCGGCAGTTTGTGACCGAGACACGTTTGGGTGAGTGGAGCGAAGAATGCGGCATGACCGGAAGCCTCGATGTCGTGCCTCAGTTGCAGCAGCATGCGCTGACTGGCCCCGTTTTCCGACAGCAGGGGACGGCTCAGCAGGATGCCCACGCGCAGCGGTTCACCTGAGCGGCGCTGCGGGGCGCGCGATCCGGAAAGAGTGCGCCGTCGTCCGTTGCCGCCGGATTGAATTGCGCCCTCCTCCTCAAGACGGCGCAGCGCGGCCCTCACGGCGTCTTTGGAAACCTCCAGTTCTGCGGCCAGCCGGACGACGCCCGGAAGCTTCATTCCCCAGCGCCCCTGGCGCAGTCCCTCGCGAAGATGAGCCGCGGTTTGGTCGGAGAGGGTCTGACGGCGGAGCGGGTGCATAAGCGGAAACCAAGCGGGTTTTTCGCCTGGCAGCCGCGGGAAATCAAGTCGCGCGATGCCCGGCGCGGGCTACCGGCAGGGCCAGCCTCATCCCGCTTTCCCATGAATCGTTCGCTCCTGTTGTCGTTCTGTCTCGGCGCGCTCAGTTGCGCGTCCATTCCGGCATCGGCCGACGAAGTCACCCTTACCGTGCTGGATGACACCTGCATTGTGCAGGACGGCGGGGCGAACGACAACAACTTCGGCGCCCGGGTCGAGCTGCTCACGAGCAACAGCAGCACCAGCGGAGGCAACCGGAGGTTCGGATTGCTGCGTTTCGATTTTTCCAGCCTGAACGGTCAGTTCGCCACCATCGACGCCCTGACACTCAAGCTCCGCCTGCGCGACGGCGGGGGCCGCCCGGTGCCGGTCACGGGGCAGACGATGGACATTTTCCGCATCGCGGACGCCAATGCCGGCTGGGTGGAGGGCACGGGAATGAGCACCGCCGCGAACGACGGCGTCACCGCCATGAACAGCGTTTCCTACCGCGTGAAGCAGGACAACAGTGACCCGCTGCTGCAAATCCCGTGGGCGGGAAGCGCCGGGCTCAACACGGCGGATGTCGATTACTTTACGCCGGCGCTCGGCTCCACCGCCGTGTTCGACGGCCTGAGCGGTTATGTGCCCGGGACGGTGATCGAGATTCCGCTCACCGCCACCGGCTTCTCCCTAACAGACATGGTGAACGCGTGGATCAGTCAGGGCAGCGACGCCAGCGCCGGTCTGCTGATCCGCGGCCGCAGCGGCACGGCCAACGGGCAGATTTTTTTCGACACCAACGAATCCACCGACCCCGGCGCGCAGGCCGCGCAGCTGGTGGTCAGCTACACTCCCGCCGGCGGCGATCCCTACACGCTGTGGGCCGCGGCCAATCAGCTCATCGGTGAAAACGCCGATCCCACCTCCGATGCGGATAAAGACGACGCCATTAACTTTCTCGAGTTTGGCCTCGATGGAAATCCGCAGTCCGGCGCCGCTGACGGCAAACTGCATCACGCCGTGACTGACATCGCCGGCGAACCGGCTTTCGTCCTGACGTGTCCGGTGCGCACCGGAGCGGTTTTTTCCGGTGCAAATTCTCTCATCGCCGCGCAGGACGGGGTGCAGTATGAAATCCGCGCCGGCACCGACCTCACTGCATGGACGCTCGACGTGGATGAAGTCACCCCCGCCCTCGATGCTGGCCTGCCGGTTCTGAATCCCGGCTGGAGTTATCGCACCTTTCGTGTGGCCGGCCCCGCCACCGCTTTCAGCCGCGTTTTTTTCCAGGTGGCTGTCAGTCAGGCACCTTGACGACTCAGGCTTTCCGAATCTCATCTCAAACATCTCATGAATCCGTACACCGCCACTCTCCTGACCCTCGCCGCCTCTGCGCTCCCGGCCTTCGCCGCCTCTGCGGTTTTCACCGTAGTGGATGACACCACTCTCGTGCAGGACGGCGGGGCCGATGACAATAACTTCGGGGGACGCAATGAATTGATCGCCAGTCAGACCACGAGCGGCAACAACCGGCGGCTCAGCCTGCTGCGTTTCGATCTCTCCAGCCTTGCCGGGCAGTTCACCAGCATCGATTCCGTGTCTCTCGAGTTGCGTCTCAACACCGGTCGCGCGGTGCCGACGACCGGACAGATCCTCGATGTCTATCGCATTGCGGAGGCGAACGCGGGCTGGGTCGAGGGCACGGGGCTGTCCAGCGCGGCCAACGACGGCGTCACCGTGCCGGACACCGTGACGTGGCGCGCCCTGTCCGACAACGCCGACATCGCCCAGCGGGTGAACTGGGCGGGCAGTGCCGGTCTGAACACCGCCGGCACGGATTACTTCAACACCGCCATGGGGTCCACTTCCGCCTTCACCGCGGGTGCCTATGCCGCGGGGGACGTGATTACGATCACGCTTACCGCCAGCGGATTCACTCTCGAGGAAATGGTGAACGACTGGGCCGCCGATGCTGCCACCAGCGCCGGCCTCGTCATCCGCGGGCGCTTCACCAACACCAACAACCAGATTTTCTTCGACAGCAATGAAACCGTGCTGGCCGGTGCCCAGCCCGCGCGGCTCACGATCAACTACACTCCCGTTCCGGAACCCGCGGCTCCGGTAATGATTCTGGTGCTTGCAGGGCTTGGCATGGTGCGCCGCCGCCGGTAAACCCGCTCCATGAGAGCCTCTCTCCTTTGGTTCGCGACCAGTCTGACGATCGCGGCGCGGGCGGACATCGTCATCAACGAAGTCCACTATGCGCCCGATCCGAAGACGGTGCCTCATGAATTCATCGAACTGCACAACACCGGCGCCGGCGCAGTGGATCTCGGCGGCTGGTCGCTGACAAACGGCGTGAATTTCCCGTTTCCGGCCGGCACCATGCTGGCGGCGGGCGGGTATTTGCTGCTGGCGGAAAACCCCGCGGCGCTGGCGGCGGCTTACTTTCCGCCGCCGTCGCAGGGCAGTGCCGTTTACGACTACAGCACGGTGCCCAACGGATCCCCGTTTCCCGGGACGACCCTAACCGGACAGGACAACTGGACGGAACCCGCCGGCGGCACCGGTGTCAAAGCCCGCAACGACATCGATGCCGTGCCCGGTTTTTCCGGCAATAACGCCTACAACTCCGGCGCCGGTGTCTATGCCACACGGAGGAACAACGCGGCTTTCAGCTATGCCATTCCGGCTTCGGCCACCACCCTGAAGCTCTCGCTGACCGGGCGCATCAACAGTTCCGCCACCGCTGCGTTTGGCCCGGGTTTCGACGCCAACAACAACGGGAGCATCAACGCGGCGAACGCACCCGGCGAATACGGCTTCGAGTTCGGTTATCTGAGCAACACCTGGTTCATTCGTCAGGCGGCTCAGGGCGCGGTGACGCAGAGTCCGAATCTCGGAATCACGGCGAGCGGCCGGGCGTGGTATATGGAACTCCGCGTGGACCTCGCCGCCAATTCCGGCGACGGAGCGGGCAGTCTTTACGTGAAGCAACTTGGCGACACGTCGAACAATCCGGTGAACGACGTGCTCACCGCCGTGCCGTCGCTGCAGAACATCAATCTCGGCATCACACGGATGTCGGCCAATGGCGGCAATTCGGCGCCATCCGCATGGAACGGCATCCTCACGCGCGTCGGCGCGGGAAACATCGACGCGCTCGCCCTCGAGTGGAGCGGCGGCAGCGGATCCAACCCGCCGCAAATCTTCGCCTTCGCCGGCAAACTGAGCAACGAGGGCGAGCAAATCACGCTCCGCGATGCCAACGGCGTGGTCCATGACACGGTGAGCTACGGCACGGAGTTCCCGTGGCCCGTCGCCTCCTCGGGGCAGGGCGCTTCCATGCAGCTCATCCATCCGGCGCTCGATAACGACCTCGCCGGAAGCTGGCGCTCCGCCTCACCCACGCCGGGTGCGGTGAACAGCGTCTTCGCCGCCAGCGCCCCGCCGCAGATGCGTCAGGTGGAGCACTCACCGCAGACACCCGCCGCCGGCGCGCCGGTGACGGTGACGGTGAAAGCCACCGATCCCGACGGCATCGGCGGCGTCTCGCTGCACTATCAAGCCGTCGCGCCGGGCAGTTTCATTCCGGCATTCCTGCCGCTCAGCTATGCCCAACTCACGTCGAATCCATCCACTCCGCGCACGCCGAATCCGGCCTTCGAGGCCGCGGCGAACTGGACGGCACTCGCCATGCACGACGACGGCCTCAACGGGGACGCCCTCGCCGCCGACGGCATCTTCACCGCCGTCATTCCCGGCCAGCCCAACCGCACCCTGCTGCGCTACCGCATTACCGCGACGGACATGCCTGGCGCCAGCGTGCGCATTCCCTATGCCGACGATCCGTCGCTGAACTTCGCCTGCTTCATCTACAATGGCGTGCCGGCTTACACCGCCGGCACGCGCACCGTGCGGCCGGAGGGCACAGGCTACACCTATCCGGCGGAGGTGATGAATTCGCTGCCGGTGCATACACTTCTCACGCGGCCCGAAGATCTGCGCGCGTGCAATGCCTACTCGTCCCTCGGCGACAGTGGTCAGCAAATTCCCAAGAGCAACGAAGCCGCGCGCTCCGCGTTCAACTGGGAGGGCGCGTTCGTCCATGACGGAATCGTCTATGATCATATCAAATACCGCCTGCGTCAGTCGAACGACCGCTATGCCGGCGACGGCAAGCGCAGCATGCGCTTCCGTTTCCAGCGCGGACATTTTTTCCAGGCGCGCGACCACGCGGGAAGAAAGGTCAAAGAGAAATGGGAGAGCATCAATACCGGCAAGATGTCGCGCTTTGGGGGCGCGAATGTCTCCGGTATTCGTGAGGTGGTGAATGCGGAACTCTGGCGGCTCTTCGGCACGGACATGCCGCACTATTATCACGCCCACTTCCGCGTTATCGACGGCGCGGACGAAGCGCCCGGCGGCACCAACGGCCAGTATCTGGGCGATTTCTTCGGCCTCGCCATGTTCTATGAGGACTTCGAGGGCGCGTTCCTCGCCAATCGCGGTCTGCCCGACGGCAATGTCTATAAATGGAAGGACGGCTTCACCAGTCCTGCGATTCTACAGCAGTTCCAGGCTGCGGACGCCGTCACCGACGGCTCCGATTTCAATACCATCTTCCAGCAACTCCGCCCGGAACGTGATCCCGCCTGGCTGCGCCAGCGCGTGGACTGGGACAACTGGTACCGCTATCACGCCGTGGCGGAGGCGTTGCGGCATTACGACTTCGGCGTCACCTCCGGGCATTTGAAGAACCGCGGCTGGTACTTCATGCCCGCCGCCGGAGCGCCGCAGGGACTGCTGCGTCACATTCCGCACGACCACGACGCCACATGGTATCGCGGCTATCACGATGGCCTCACCGTTGGCATCGGCGTGGATTTCCCCATGCAGGCCATTTACGGCTACAACGGCGCCACGGAGAAAACGGAGTTCACCACCGAGTACCGCAACGTGCTCCGCGAACTGCGTGACCTGCTCTGGCGCAGCGAGGTCGTGAATCCCATGATCGACCGCGCGGCCGCGAACATTGCCGCCTTCCACGATGCTGACCGCGACCGCTGGCTCAGTGCGCCCGCCGCCGCAGGATTTGAAACCGCAGTCACGCCGCTCGCCACGGTGGTGAACGACATGAAGAATTTCGCTTTCGTGGCCGACACCGTGAATGGTGCGACTTTGCCCGGCGGACGCGGCGCCTATCTGGAACAACTCGCGCACGATCCCGCCATACCCGCCACACCAGGGATCACCTACTCCGGCGGGGCCGGCTATCCGTCGAACGGCGTCTCCTTTCAGGCCAGCGACTACAGCGGCGCGAACGCCGCCGCAGCCATCGAATGGCGGCTCGCGGAAGTCACCGACCCCGCCGCTCCGGCCTACGATGCGCTCGCGCCGTGGATGTATGAAGTCACAGCCATGTGGCAGGTGAAGAACGCCGCGCCGTTCTCCGCCACCCAGACCATTCCCATGCTCGCGCTGCGCCCGGGGCACACCTATCGAGTCCGCGCGCGGCATGTGGATGCCACGAATCGCTGCAGCCACTGGTCCGCGCCGGTGCAGTTCACCGTGGGCGCACCGGATGTCGCCGGATTCCAGGCCGCGCTGGTCATCAGCGAGGTGAACTACAACCCCGCACCAACCACTCAGGCCGAACGCGACGCCGGATTCCTCGACAGCGACCTCTTTGAGTGGATCGAAGTGAAGAACGTCAGCCCGCAGCCCGTGGACATGACCGGCCTGCGCTTCACCAAGGGCGCGGACTTCGATTTTCCGTCAGGCTGGACGATTCCCGCGGGCGGTTTCGCGCTCGTGGTGAAGGACGTGAATGCCTTCCGCCAGCGCTGGGGCCACCCGTTCGACGCGATCATCGCCGGCAGCTACGGCTCGGCGAACCTGAGCAACGGCGGCGAGGAAATCAAACTGAGTTACGGCGCCGGCACGGAAGTCCGGGCCTTCATTTACGATGATGCGGCGCCGTGGCCGGCGGAGGCCGACGGCACCGGGCGCACCCTCGTGTTAAAAGCACCGCACGCACTGCCCGACCATACCGTCCCGGAAAACTGGCGCGCCAGTGCCGCTCCGGGCGGCAGCCCCGGGGCGGATGATCTCTACACGTACGCCCTCTGGGCCGCCCGGTTTCCTGGCATCGGCGATGCGAATGCGAATCCCGACGGGGATGAAAGGAACAACCGCCTCGAATATGCCCTCGGCACTGATCCTCGTGTGCCGGATGCCGCGCCCGTTTCCGCTGCCCTCGCCCCCGCAGCCGGGGCCGGCGGCAATTTCCTCACGATCACATTTACCCGCCGTGGCGACGCCGCGGACGTGACGATGATTCCGGAATTCAGCACCGGACTGGATTCGTGGGTTCCGGCGACGGTCCGAATCGCTGCGGACGTCCATGCGGACGGCAGCATTACAGAAACCTGGCGCGCCGACAGCCCGGTCAGCGGAGTGGAGCGACTCTTTGCACGACTCCGGGTGGAATGATGCGCGGCGCATCACCCGCGGACCGGCGGCCTGCAGGGGACTCACGCTTCGCAGCGTCGCAAAAGTATCAGGAAATGTCCTTGGCGCGCCGGCTTGATTTTTGCTAAGAAAGATCGACCTCAACCGCTGCTCATGAAACTCACACTGCTCTTCACCGCCGCTTTTGCTTTCCCCGCTCACGGGGCACTCATCGCTTCATGGGCGATGGATGAAACCGGAGGCGATCTGGTGGATTCCACAAGCGGCCATGCCAATGCCACTCTGGTTCCCGGCGGAAGCGTGGACTACAGCCAGTCCGGCGTCCCCAACGGCTCCTACGGTTCCATCGCGATCACCAATGCCGCCGGCTCCTCCATCGGGTTCGGTCCGAACGCGAGCGACGACTATTTTATCAGCGGCACGAGCAACGTGAATCCCATCATGGACATCCCCAACACCGGTTCGTTCACCGTGATGTCGTGGATCAGACCCAACGCTCCGGACATTGCCCGCACTTATCGCCCCGTTTCGACCGGAAGCGCTTTGGGGGGCGACCGCGGCTGGGGCTTTGGCTTGCGCCTTAGCAATACGACCGGCGCAGCGAACATACGGTTCACGACCTACGGCGTGGCCGACAATGATTCCGATCCTATCACCGTGGCATTCGGCGACTGGATTCACATCGCCGCCACCTACAGCAACGGCTCGATCAACTACTATCTGAACGGAAACCTGCTCGGCGGTGCTGATGTCAGTCTTTTCGGAAACGAGGGCGCCGCCTCCCGCCTCGTGCTGGGCGGCAGGCTCGGAACCGCTCTGGACGGGTCGCTCGGAAATGACAGCGACCAGACCAATGGCATGCTCGACGGCATTCGTGTTTATGACACCGTGCTCAGTGACGCTGAAATCCGCGCCGCAGCCATCGCCAGTGTCTCGATCCCCGAGCCCGCGGCTGCGCTCACTCTGTTTGGCAGTCTCGGACTGCTGCTCGCCCGCCGCCGGCGCTGAACCATCTCCGCCGCCTCATGCCGCCGCGCGTCCCGTGGCGAGGCGCATCACGGCCTCCTCACTCAGGCCCGCACGCGGCAGTTCCCCGGCCGGCCGGCCTTCGTGCATCACCAGCACGCGATCACTGAGGCGGAGGACCTCCTCGAGGTCGCTGGAAATCAGCAGCACCGCAGCGCCGCGTGAGGCGAGGGCTTCGATCACTTCATAAATCTCGCGCTTGGAGCCGACATCCACGCCGCGGGTCGGTTCGTCGAGAAGGAACACGGCGGGTTCGAGGGCGAGCCACTTGGCGAGGGCCACTTTTTGCTGGTTGCCGCCGCTCAGCTGACCGGCGGCCTGGTTCACGTCAGGCGTGCGAATCGACAGGCGCTGGCGCATTTGTTCCGCCAGACGCGTCACGGCGCGGTCGTTGATGAAGTGCGCCCGGGAGAGCCGCTCCAGGCCGGCCAGCGCGATGTTGTCGCGAATGGCCATTTCCAGAATGAGGCCCTGCTCCTTGCGGTCCTCCGGGGCGAACGCGAGTCCGGCGGCGATGGCGGCGCGCGGGCTTCCCGGCAGCAGCGTCACGCCCCGCACCCTGACACTTCCGGCGGCCGGGCGGTCGATGCCGAAGACGGCGCGGGCGATTTCCGATCTGCCCGCGCCCACGAGTCCCGCCATGCCCGTGATTTCGCCGGCGCGCAGCTCGAAGCCGACCTCCTGCCCGGGCCACATGGCGGTGCGCAGGCCGCGCACATCGAGCACCACTTCCCCGGCCTGCACATCCACGGGCCGGCGCTGCGAGAGATCGAGATCGCGTCCCACCATGAGATTTACGATCCGCTCCGGCGACATTTCACGGCGCGTCAGGCTGCCGCTGTTTTTACCGTCCTTCAAAACGAGCGCACGATCCGCGATGGCCATGACTTCCGGGATGCGGTGGGAAATGAAGACCACGCAGACGCCGGCGGCTTTAAGCTCGGCCACCACTTTGAAGAGGGTGTCCGCCTCCGCTTTGGTGAGGCTGCTGGTCGGCTCGTCCATGATCACGAGCCGCGCCTGCTGCGAAAGTGCGCGCGCGATTTCCACCAACTGCCTGCGCCCGATGCTGAGCCGGTCCACGCGCTCGTCCGGGGAAGCGACCAGCCCCACCCGGGCCAGCAGTTCCGCAGTGCGCCGGCGCATGGCGGTGCGGTCCACGAAAATGCCGCCGCGCCGCGGTTCGCGGCCGAGGAAAATGTTCTCCGCCACGCTGAGATTGTCGCAAAGATTCAGTTCCTGGTGAATGAACGCGATGCCCAGTGCTTCGGCGCGCCGCGTGTTCTCGATCTTCACCGCTCGTCCCTCCCATTCGATGACGCCGGCGTCCGGCTGGTGCACCCCGGCGAGGCATTTCATGAGAGTGCTCTTGCCCGCTCCATTCTCGCCCATCACGGCGACGACCTCACCCGGGCAAAACTCCGCGCTCACATCCTGCAGCGCGTGAACGCCGGAGAAGTGCTTGTCCAGGCCGCGGGCGGAAATCAGGGCGGACATACGGTTACTCGTCCTTCAGCGCATCCGTCAGCCCCCGCAGCCGTTCGCTGGCATTCATGGCGTCCACGCTGCCGACGAAGACCATGATCTTCCCGCCTTCCGGCATGCGCTCGCGCATGAACCGGCCCAGTGCGCGGCCTGCCTCGTAGTTGTTGGTGCCGAGATAAACTTTGCGCGCGCTCTTCGGCGCGTCGCTGTCGTGCGTCACCAGCGGCATTTTGTCCGACACCTGCTTGAGGATGTCGTTCTGATTGTCCGGCGACATCACGGAAATCGCCATGCCTTTGCAGTTCCCCTTCACCAGCAGACTTTCGATGATGCGATTCTGCTCCGAGGCCTCCTGCGAAGCGGGCATTTGGAAATCCACCGTCAGACCCAGTTCGGCCTGTGCCTTGTAACAGCCGGCGCGCGCCTCCTCCCAGAAGGAACTCTGATTGTTGCTGATGAAAGCGAACACGGGGCCGACCGGCGCCCCTGCGGGCACGCTTTTGGCCGCGGCCAGCATTGTCGAAACCTCCTTCGCATAGCTGTCGGCAGTGGTTTTTGTGATGATCTTCACGGGAATGTCCAGCACGCCGTTGGGCACACTGACCGGCTCGCCGTCGTGGAACTGTTTGAGCAGTTTCATGGATTGATAACCGAACTCATACGGCTGCTGCACCACCGTGCCCTCGATGTGACCCGCCGCAATGCCGTCCAGCGTCTCCTGCAATCCGTCGAAGCCGAAGACCTTCACTTTGCCGAGCACCTGACTGCCGCGGGCCTGCGCATCCTGGAGAGCGGAAAGACAGGCCGGCGGATTGTATCCGTAAAGACCGACCATCGCCGCGAGGTCGGGATGGAGCTGCAGCGCATTTTCCGCGTTCGCTTTGGCCTGACCGGTTTCCGCATTATCGGTTTTCACGCCGAGAATGATGAACTTCCCGGCCTTGACCTCCTGCTGGCCGCCTTCACCGCTTTTTCGGCAGGATGAAACTGTCAGGGCGGCGAGCAGGACGGAAAGCAGAGCGGCGGATCGGATCATGGTGCAGTGGAGTTGACTTCGGCATACACGTCCTGTCCGCGAGGTAAAGTGCAGCCTGCCTCCGCATGTCCCTGCGCGATGGGGAAAGCAGGAGCCGTTTTCAGAATTGCGCCGCGGCCGCATGACCGCCACGGCTGTAGAGGACATGAATGAACCTTCCGACAGTTACGATGAGATTCCCTACGAGAGCTTTGCCTTTCCGCAGGCGCACCCTGCACACCTCGCGGCCGCGGGAGTGCTTTTCGGCATGGAGCCGCCTGCTCTAAATGGCGCGAGAGTGCTGGAAATCGGATGCGCCTGCGGGGGAAACCTGCTGCCGGCCGCGGAGGCATGGCCGCAGTGTGACTTCACAGGCATCGATGCCTCCGCCGCCCAGATCGCCCGCGCCCGCGAGGCGGCGGAGGCGCTGCAACTGCGCAACGTGAAGCTGCTCGCCGTAAGACTGGAGGAATTGGATGTGGAATGGGCGGGCGGGAAATTCGATTACATCATCGCACATGGAGTCTATTCGTGGGTCGCGGAACCGGTGCGGGACCGGCTCATGGCTTTGTGCGGAGAATGGCTCCGCCCGCAGGGCATTGCCTATGTCAGTTTCAACACGCTCCCGGGTGCGAGGTCGCGGAGCACCCTGCGCGACATGGCGCGCTATCATACGCGGCGTGAACCGGATCCGAAGCGCCGCATCGCCGGGGCACGCCGGCTGTTTGCCATCATGGATACGGCGCTGGCGCAGCGCGGGGATCATTATGCGCAGTCGTTGCGGGAGGAAATCACTGAAGTGTCGGCCTTGAGCGACTTCTACCTCGCCCACGAACATCTGGAGGATGAAGGGGCGGCGTGTTATTTCCATGAGTTCATGGAGCACAGCCGGCGCTCCGGCCTGCAGTATCTGGCCGATGCGGAACTGCAGTCGATGTCAGCCGGTGAACTGCCGCCGGAAGTCCGCAATGCGGTGCGCACCCTGGCAGGAAACATCGAGGAGGCGGAGCAGTATCAGGACTTCCTGCGCAACCGCGCCTTCCGCCAAACGCTGCTGTGCCGTGAGGGCGTGCCCCTGCGGCGCTCCATCGCGCCGGAACTGGTGCAGCGGTTTCACTTCGCATCGTCCCTGCAGCCATCCGGGGAGGAAGGAACGGTTCAGCAATATCGCGATGCCGACGGACGCGTCCTGGGCGTCAATGATCCGCTGGTGCATGCTGCGTTGCAGGAACTCGGCAAGGCGTGGCCGGGTTGCATCAGCTTTGAAGATCTGCTGGCAAAATCCGCGGCGCGCACCGGGCTGAATCCTGACGCCGGCCGCGCCGCCGTGCTCGCGCGCGCCCTGCTGAACTGCCTCGTCGCCTCGCGCGGCATGGAGTTCCACCTTTACCCTCCGGTATTTCATGGCGCCGTGTCGGATTTCCCCGCCGCTTCACCCCTGGCGCGCTGGCAGGCGGGGCAGGGGAGCAGAGTCGTGAATTTGCGGCACGAAAACGTGATCCTCAGCGAACCGGAGCGCGCGCTGCTTGTCAGACTCGACGGCACCCGGTCCGTCGCCGAGCTGGTGTCATCCGGCGGAGAGGCGCAGGACCACCTCGCACACTTCGCGCGGTCCGCGCTGCTGGTTTCGTAAGCTGGCGGAGCGGATAAACCACTTGTCATTCCCCTGGCGGACCCCTATGTCGCGCCGCCTATGGCCGAACTATCGAAAGCGTATCTCCCCGGCGATGTGGAGGAGAAATGGTATGCGCGGTGGCAGGAGGCGGGGTGTTTCACCGCCGATGCCGCCAGCGCCAAACCCGCGTACAGCATTGTCATTCCCCCGCCCAACGTCACCGGAATTCTGCACCTCGGCCACGTGCTCAACAACACACTTCAGGACATCCTCGCACGCCGCGCGCGGCAGAAGGGGATGGAAGTGCTCTGGCTGCCTGGCACCGACCACGCGGGCATCGCGACGCAGACCCAGGTGGAGAAGGATTTGCGCAAGTCGGAGGGAAAAACGCGCCGGGATCTCGGCCGCGAGGCCTTCACGCAGCGCGTGTGGGACTGGAAGGAGAAATACGGCGGCATCATTATCAGCCAGCTCAAGCGCCTCGGCTGTTCGTGCGACTGGTCGCGGCTGCGCTTCACGATGGACGAGGGCTACAGCCGGGAAGTGCAGCGCGTGTTCGTCGATTTGTTCAACAAGGGCCTCATCTATCGCGGCCTGCGCATGGTAAACTGGTGTCCGGTGAGCCTGACAGCACTGAGCGACGAGGAGGTCATCCCGAAACAGCAGAAGGGAAAGTTCTACACCATGCGCTACGAAGTGGTGGAGGAGCCGGGAAGGTTTCTGGAAATCTCCACCACAAGACCGGAGACTCTCATGGGCGACACCGCGGTGGCGGTGAATCCGGCGGATGAGCGGCACCGCGATCTGATAGGCAGGCACGTATGGCGGCCGTTCCCGCGGGCCGCGA
Source organism: uncultured Akkermansia sp. (assembly GCA_964523105.1). GTDB lineage: Bacteria > Verrucomicrobiota > Verrucomicrobiia > Verrucomicrobiales > V1-33 > V1-33. The sequence goes on along the minus strand of CAZFZN010000015.1, from coordinate 109,707 downwards.
TTCCGGTGATCGGCGATGATGCAGTGGACAAGGAGTTCGGCACCGGGGCGCTGAAGGTGACGCCGGCGCATGATTCGCTGGATTTTGAAATCGGCCAGCGGCACAACCTGCCGGTGCGCGATGTGCTGCACCCTGACGGAAAAATCAACTGTCCCGAATGCCCGGAACTCGACGGCATGGACCGCTTCAAGGCCCGCGTGAAGGCGGCGGAGATGCTCGCGGAACTCGGTGCTCTGGTGAAGGAGGAGGATTACGTGAACAACGTGGGCTTCAGCGAGCGCGCGGACGTGCCCATTGAGCCGCGGCTGTCACTGCAGTGGTTTCTCAAGTATCCCTCGGTGCAGGCAACGGCGGCAGCGGTGGAATCCGGCGACATCCAATTCCGCCCGGAGCGCTGGAAGAAGACCTTCGCGCACTGGATGGGCGGGCTGAAGGACTGGTGCATCAGCCGTCAGTTGTGGTGGGGGCACCGCATTCCGGTGTGGTATCGCAAAGACAAAGCCGCGGCGCTCCAGAACGCGGAGACGCTGGACATTTCCAACGTCACCAGCGGCGACCTCCACGTCAGCGTGACGCCGCCGGCGGATCCGGAAAACTGGGTGCAGGATGAAGACAGCACGGACACATGGTTTAGTTCATGGCACTGGCCGTGGGCGACCATGGACGACGCGACTCTGGCAAAGTTCTATCCCACGACGGATCTCGTCACCGGCCCGGACATTATCTTCTTCTGGGTCGCGAGGATGATCATGTCCGGCTTCGAATACCAGGGGCGCATTCCGTTCCGGAATGTATTCTTCACTTCGATCATCCGCGACAAACAGGGCCGCAAGATGAGCAAGACGCTCGGGAACTCCCCGGATCCGATGGACCTCATGGCCAAGTACGGCGCCGATGGCCTGCGCTTCGGTCTGCTGCGCATCGCGCCGACGGGGAGCGATGTGAAGTTCGACGAAGCACAGATCGAGGAGGGGCGGAACTTCGCCAACAAGCTGTGGAATGCGGCGCGCTTCCGGCAGATGCAGGGAGGAAGTGTTCAGGGTTCGGGATTCAGGGCTCAGGAAGCCGCCGCGTCGGTGTTTTGTATCGACCTTCTCGCGAAGCTGGATGCGATGCAGGCGGCGTACGAAACGGCACTGGCGGAGTATTCGTTCAATAACGCGGCGCAGCTGCTCTATGACTTCTTCTGGGGCGACTATTGCGATTTGTTTCTTGAAGCGGCGAAGACTGACCTCAATGCCGGCGACGATGCGGAGGCGAAGCTGGCCACGCTGCGTGTCATGGATGCGGTGTATGGACGGTATCTGCAACTGCTGCATCCTTACATGCCGCATGTGACGGAGGAGCTTTGGAGCACGATGGGGTATGCGAAGGACGGTTCACTGCTCACCACGACGCCGCTGGAAACCGCTCCGCTGCTCAGTGGAGTCGATGCCCGCGAGGCGCAGGCCAGGGCCGCGGCGGTTTACGAAACCGCCGGCCGCATCCGCAATCTCAAGGCGGCCTGCGGTCTGGGCTCCAAACGCGACCTGACATTCATCCTCAAAGGCACCGCTCCGCCGGAACTGGCGGCGCTCCGCGTGCTCGCCGGCGCCGGCGGCATCGAAGTGCAGCCGGAATACACCAAAGGCAAAAACACCGCGGGGACGCTGACTCCCCTGGGCGAGGTCTATCTGCCGCTGGAGGGGCTCATCGACATCGCGGCGGAGCGTTCGCGACTCTCCAAAGAACTGGAGAAGGTGCGCGCTGAGATCACGAAAGTGGAGGCCAAGCTCGGCAGTGATAGTTTTGTCAGTTCCGCTCCGGCCGCGGTCGTCGAGGAGCACCGCCAGCGCCGCACCGACTGGAGCACCAAGGCCGCCCAGCTGGAGGAGATGCTGCAGAATCTTCAATAATCCGCGTGCGTTCACTTCGAGTTAAGCCATCCGTGTCAGGATTCCCCACCGACCCATGACCCCCCTTAACGCCATCAACGGCCTGTCCCCTGATGCAGTGGAATTGCTCTCGGCAGCCGGCATATTCAGCGTCGAGCACCTCGCGGGGCTGGAATCACAGCAACTGCACCGCCGGCTGGAGGTCCTGGCATGGCAGCGCGGACGCAGCGCCGCGGCTCCACAGCCGGAACTGGTGGAACACTGGGTCGCAGTTGCCAGGATGATCACACCCCCGATGGAGGCCGTGGCGGTGAACATGGAGGAGATTCCGGAAGCGGTCCCCCTGCCGTCCGGGCCCGGAGCATGGATGTCTCCGGCCGTGCGCGCCGCGGCGCAGGCCACCGGAGTGACCCGCGCCGAATCCGGCCCCGCCGCCGTGCGGGAACAGAACGCGGCCGCGGAGCAGCACTGGAAAAAGGTGGATCCCAACAACTTTACCACTCTCGCGGATTACAACGAGGGCCGCACGAAGGTGCCGCCGCTTTCCCGGGAGTCGATCAACGCTGCTCCGTCTGACAAGGAGGACAGCGGGACGGCGGAAAATACCCCGCGCCGCACGCAGCGCATCCGCAGCGGCGGCGGTGAACTCTCGCGCTGGGTGCGCCGCGGCGTGGTGCACCCGCGTCCGTTTCACACGTGGATTGGCGCGGTCATTTCCCTGCTGTGGCGGGCCGCCTTCGTCACCGGTCTCGGTGCGTTCATCTGGCTGATCACCAGTTCCCGCCAGCCGTCAGCCCATACCGGAAAGGTCATTTTCTCCTGCATCGTGCTGGCGGTGCTGGGATTCCTGCAGCTGCATTTCGCATGGCGCAGCCGCTGCCGCATCTGCAGCTGCAATCTGTTTTATTCGAAGAACTGCCACAAGAACCGCAAGGCGCACCTCATCCCCGGCATCGGATACGTGGCCAGCGCGGCGCTGCATCTCCTGACATTCGGATGGTTCCGCTGCATGTACTGCGGCACCGCCATTCGCCTGCGTCCCGGAAAAGACCGGCGCTGAATGGTCACTGCGCTGCGATGCAGTAGAGTGCTTTGTCCGTGCGCATGAACAATTCGCCGTTCGATGCCGCCAGCGAAGCGTTCGTCGCCTCACCGACGGAGTTCGTGGCAAGCAGCTCGAACTTCGGCGCGGCGCGGAGGATAAACACATCGCCGGCCTGATTCGGAATGTAGATTCTGTCCCCGGCCAGCAGCATGGACGACCACGAACCACCGCGGCTGCCGCTGCCCTGGAGGCGCTGCTCCCACACCGACTCGCCGGTCTTCAAGTTACGACACTCCGCGATGCCGTCGCTGCCGATGGTGAAAAGGTGACCGCCGTGGATTACGCCCGAGCCCACCGCGCCGCGGTAGCGGTCGAGTTTCCACACATTGTGCGAGTCCGAAACATCGCCGCTGCCGCCGGGTTTTACCGCCACGGCCGGGCCGCCGCCCTGACCGCTCGTGCTGGCGAAAAGCACGCCTTCGCCCCACACCGGCGTGGTGTAAATGCTGCCGCCCACGCCCTTGCTGATCCACAACTGCGAGCCCGTGGCGGGATCGTAAGCCGCGACCCTGCCAGGAAACGTCATGATGAGTTCCTGACGATCGCCGGCCTTGATCAGCAGCGGGGTCGCCCATGTCGAGCCGCCCATCGCGCCGCGGCCGCCGCCGAATCCGCGGCCTCCGCCCTGACCGCCGCCGCCCTGACGCTGCGGCATCGCCGCATCGAGTCCCCTGGCGAGCGCCGCCTGATCCAGCGTGCCGGATTTGCTCTCATCCCATGCCGTGAACCATTTGGCGAATGAGCCTTTCAATTCCTCGCGGGTCAACGAGCCGTCCTTGTCAGCATCCGCCGCGGCGAAAACCGCCGGCGCCGTGGTGCGGCTCGGTCCGCGGGAGGCGCTGCCGTCCAGCGCCGGCACCGCCTCATACCACTTCTCCGCCATCTGCTCTGCACTGATTTTTCCTGACTTCGCGGCATCCAGCTTGTCATACCACGCGTCGGGCAGGGCGTTGAATTCGGCGGCACTCACTTTCTTGTCCGCGTCCTTGTCCGCCTGAGCCAGAATCTGCGGCGCAAGGCGCGCGCCGATGCTGTTGCTGTTCCCGCCGCCAAGTCCGCCGCCGCCCGGACCGCGTCCACCGCCGCCGGTGTTATCACCTCCGCCGCGATTGCCTCGACCCGCGGCGAGTTCCGCCGCGTCCACCTTTGGCGGCTGCACTTCCCAGAGGTCTTTGCCGTTCGTTTTGTCCACGGCGATCAGCCGCGCCTTTTCGTCAGGGCCGAACGGGAAAATGCACGCTTTGCCCGCGAGGATGGGCGACGAGCCGTTGCCGAAGATGTGATTCATCTTCCCAAAGTCCCGGTGCCAGAGTTCCTTCCCGGCCATGTCATAGCAATACAGCCCCGCCGAGCCGAACGACACCACCACGCGTTCGCCGTCGGTGGCCGGCGTCGCCGAGCAGTAGGGGTTGTCGCGCTGCGTCTGCTCGTTTTCGGTGTAAGTCACCCCGCTCTGCCAAAGCTGTTTGCCGGTGGCCCGGTCGAAGCAGATCAGCGTGCGCCGCTTGTCCGCACTCACCGCCTGACTGACGAACACCTTGTCGCCCCACACCACCGGCGAGGAATTCCCGCGCTCCGGCAGTTCCACGCGCCACTTCACATTCTCCGTCCGGCTCCACTTCTCCGGCAGTTTGGCATCGCTGGTGACCCCCGTCCCGTCCGGCCCGCGCCACGACGGCCAGTTGGCGCTGCTGAGAGTGAGAGACGCAAAAAGAACGGCAAAGGAGGTGCGGACGGTATTCATGGCGGTTGAGGATTGGATGTATCGCGAATGCCACCTGCCAGCCTGTCCGGGAGCGGACACTACGGCGGTGCGGGAAGCATCGCGGCCCGCTGCAGCTCCCGGCTCGTTCCCTGCACGGTGCGAAGTCCTGCTGTGCAGGTGAACAGCGGGTCATACTGCCCGGCGCCACAGCAAATCCGTCCCGGACTTTAAAGTTGAGGATGATTTCCCGGAAGTGTCAGAGCGCAGCGCCAAGGGCGGGACGGGCCTCGCTACGGCTCCCGGGTTATCATCCGGTTGATGATGTTGTGATTGGGTTCGCTCTCTTGCTTCACTTCAGTAAGTGCCTCCTGCGTCGCTTTGAGTTTTGAGGGCGACAGGAATATCGCCCCTCCCTGCCCGGGAAGTGACTTGTTCGGTCACATCATCTCCTCGTCCTCGTCCGGCGCGATGAGCACTTCGCGGGGTCTGGCGCCGTCGCCGGGGCCGATGAATCCGCGCTTGTTCGAGCAGGTCCATCATGCAAGCGGCACGGCCGTCGCCGCGGCGGAGCCGGTGCCCGGACCTTTGGCGCGCGATGCACCGGTGGACATGGACCGCTGGCATGCTGGTGCTGCTCCACTTTCCCCGGTTTGGGCAGGTTCTGCTTGCCGGGAGCGCAGCCGCCCGCGACACTGAACACATGAAAACGATGTGCATCCCTTATCCCGATACGCTGCCGGAAGCGCTGCATCTCAGCAGCAGTGAGTTCGAACGCGAGGCGCGGATGGCGATGGCGGTGAAGCTCTTCGATACGGGGCGGCTCAGCAGCGGGCAGGCGGCGGAACTGGCCGGACTGCCGCGGGTGCATTTCCTCTACGAACTGGGGCGATGGGGTGTCTCGCCCGTGCAAGTAGAGGCGGCGGAACTGGAAAATGATCTGGCGGTGGCCAGCCGGCTGCATGAGCGTCATTAACGCCAGTCCGCTCATTCATTTGAGCCTGACATTGCCTGGCGGCCTGGCCGCTCTGCCGGCACTGGCAGGGGAGATCGTGGTGCCCCGCGAAGTGGGAGAGGAATTGGCGGCAGGGCTCGACAAAGACGACACATGGCTGCAGGCGCAAGGCGTCCAGGGCATCATCTGCCGCACGTCTGCGGTGCCGTTGCCCCCGTTCCTCTCCTCACAACTGGACACCGGGGAGGCGGCTGTCATCCAAACGGCCCTCAATGAGGGCATTCCTGTGGTGATTCTCGATGAACGCAAGGCGCGGCGGGTCGCAGCAATGATGGGCCTGCGCGTGACGGGGACTTTGGGTGTCCTGCTGCTGGCGAAACAGTCAGGCATGCTGCCGTCCATGCGAATAGCCATCCAGGCTTTGCGCGAACACGGTATCAGGCTGGCGGAGGCCCTGGCTGCGAGAGCGATCAGCGCGGCAGGGGAATAAAAATCATGCGCAGTTTCACATCATCTCCTCGTCCTCGTCCGGTGCGATGAGCACTTCGCGGGGTTTGGCGCCGTCGCCGGGGCCGATGAAGCCGCGCTGTTCGAGCAGGTCCATCATGCGGGCGGCACGGCCGTAGCCGAGGCGGAGGCGGCGCTGGAGCAGGGAAGTGCTGGCTTTGCGCTCGACCATGATGACTTCGATGCAGCGCTCCAGCGTTTCCTCGTCTTCCGGTGTGATCTCTTCTACTTCTTTCGGGCCGTCGCCGAGAGTCTCCTGCACGGCTTTGTCGTAGGCGGGCTGGGCCTGCTGTTTGCAGTGGTCCACCAGCGCGAAGATTTCGTCGTCGGTGACATAGGCGCCCTGGGCGCGGCAGAGTTTGCTGGTGCCGGGCGGGAGGTAGAGCATGTCGCCTTTGCCTACCAATTTCTCCGCGCCCTTGGTGTCGAGAATGACGCGGGAATCCAGCGCGCTGCTGACCTGGAAGGCGATGCGGCAGGGGATGTTGGCCTTGATGTTGCCGGTGATGACTTCGGCGCGCGGCGTCTGCGTGGCGAGGATCATGTGAATGCCGGCGGCGCGGGCCTTTTGCGCGATGCGTTGAATCAGCTGCTCCATGTCGGCCGGCGCGGTCTGCATGAGGTCGGCCAGCTCGTCGATGATGACGACGATGTAAGGAATGCTGTCAGGTATCTGCGGCTCGGCGGCTTCCTCTTCCTCGGCAATGAGTTCGCTCTCGTCCCAGATTTCGCCGGAGGGCTCGTCCGCGGTATCGGCGATAGCGACCTGATGCATGGCGAGGACTTCCTCTTCTTCCACGGCCTGCGGTTCCGGGTCGGGGTAGTTTTCTTCGTCGTCAGAGGGAGCGAGGAACACGTATTCGCCATCATCCGCGGCGGGGACCTCCGGTCCCCGTTTGTTTCGTTTCACTGCGACCGCCTCCAGGGCGTCGTAATTCTCCAGCACGGCCGGTGGAGAGGCTTCTTCGTTGAGGACAGACGGGGACCGGAGGTCCCCGCCACGGTCGGCGGCTTCAAACAGCGGCAGCCCGGCGGTGGCGGCGCTCTTCTCAGGCTTCGCCGCAGACTTCAGTTTGTCAGGGGCGGCGGGCTTTTCCTTGCGCTTCCGGTTGTTGAAGGACTCGAAATTCCGCACGCCTTCGCCGGCGAAGAGGCGGTAGCGGTGCTCCATTTCATTCACCACCCACCGCAGCGCCATGATGACCTTCTTGGGATCGGTCACGACCGGCACCACGAGGTGCGGGAGGTCGTTGTAGGTCTGCATTTCCACGACCTTGGGATCGATCATGATGAAGCGCAGCTGCTGCGGCGTGAACTGGAACAGCAGGCTGCCGATGATGGAATTGATGCAGACGGATTTGCCGCTGCCGGTCGCGCCCGCGACGAGAAGGTGCGGCATGGCGGCGAGGTCGGCGACGATGGTGTTGCCATAGACGTCTTTGCCGAGCGCGAGCGGCAGTTTGGCTTTGGTGCGGGCGAAGCTGTCGTCCTCCAGCAGTTCCCGCAGCGTGACCGCCACCTTGTCGTTGTTCGCGATTTCGATGCCGACGGTATCCTTGCCAGGAATGGGTGCGAGAATGTTGATGCGCTCGGCGCAGGTGGCGCGCGCCAAATCCGCTTCCAGCGCGGTGATGCGGTTCACGCGCAGGCCCTCGCTGGGATAAATCTCGAAACGCGAGATCGTCGGGCCGCGGGTGATCGGACCGGGCGTCACGGCGATGCCGAAAGTCGCCAGTGTGGCGACGATGGTGCGCTGCGTTTCGCGCAGCCCGCGTTCGTCGATGTTCACATCGCCCGCCGATTCATCCCAGTGCAGGATGTTGAGCGGCGGCAGTTCGTAGTTGGAAAAATCCATCGCCGCCGCGGTGCCGGAGGCGGAGGCGCCGCTGCCCTCTTCCCGCGGCTTGTGCTGCTGCCGGCGCCACTCGGCCAGCGTCAGCTTGCCTTCGGTAGCGGACTTGTGGCGGCGGGAGCCGTCGATGATGAGCGGTTCCGGCGCCGGCGCCGGAAGCGTGACTTCCTCCGCCTCCGCGGAAAATTGCTGTGCGTCTTCCTCATCCCCGTCGGTTGTCAGGGCGGGGGATGGATCGCGGGGGCCGGCGAGCACTTCTTCATCGAGCGATTCGAGATCGAGCGCCCCTGACGGATTCAGCGGCACATGCTGCGCACCGGAAAGATCGTCCGCCGCTGCCTGACGCCGCAGTTCTTTCTCCAGACGCCGGCGCTCGCGTTCGGTTTTGGCCTGCTCCTTCATGAGCAGCGCGGCCTCCTTGTTTTCCAAATCGGTCAGCAAAGCGCGCCGCTGCCCGCTGAGGCGAAACCAAATCTGCCGCCATGCCGTGAAGGCCGCACGCTGCGCTTTGACCACCACGACGCGCGGCCGGATTCCGGTCATGAGGATGAGTCCGCAGACATAGCCGGTCGCCGAAAGGATCAGCGCGCCGGCGACATTGATCGTCTTCGAGGCCAGCTCGTATCCGGTCCAGCCGACGCCGCCTCCGGGACCGAGAATGTTATACTCGCGCCACCAGTCCTGAAACCACCAGTGCTGCGTGCCCAGGAAAACCGACGCGCTGAAAACGAAGAGCCCGAATCCGGCGACCGGGCGCGGCAGCAGTTTCAGGCCCATGTTGATTTTTGCGAGGCCCATCCAGAGCAGTCCGAACGGCAGCAAATACGAGGCGCCTCCCAGCAGGAAGAAGAGATATCCGGCGACGATCGCGCCGAACGGTCCGAAAAAATTGAGCGCGGGCGAGTTGGGCGGTTCCCGGGTGCTGATGCCCGTCCATGCGGGCAGGTCGTCCGGCGTGTGCGTCGCCAGCGCCATGAACAGCACCCCGCCGCACACGATCATGAGGATCGCCGGAATGTCTGCGCCGCCTTCGGTGCGTTCGAAATCTTCCTGGCGGCGGAGCGGGCGGCGGGCGGACATGCGTGGAATGGCTGAAGGATGAAGGCTGAGGGATGAAACGGCCGCGATCCGGGGGCGGGATTATGGCAATTTCAGAAGATTCCGAGATTATGCTTTTAACCGCCTGATTCAACGCAAAGTTTAAGGTCCATTAAGTAATTTTGCGCTGCCGGACCGGCGTCCCGGGGCGTTTCTGTGTTCTTGCCCGCCCGAAATTTTCCGGCACGGTGCCCCACGACATCATGGAAACCGACGCCCCAACTGCGCCGTCCCCCCGGCGTTCCCGCCGGAGAAAACGCCGTGGCGCGCGGCCAGGCAGGATCTGGGTGATCGCCGGCTCACTGCTCGTGGTCGTCGCCGGGCTGTTCATCGGCATCAAACTTTGGATCAAGAGCTACCTTCAGAGCGACAAATTCCGCCACTGGATCAGCGGCGAAATCGCGCAGCGTCTCGAAGCGGAGGTCCACCTCGACCGCATCGAATGGCAGGACAGCACGGCGTCGGTCGGCAATTTCTCCGCGGAGGGCGGGCCGGGCGCTGCATTTTCCAAACTCGAAGCGCGCGACATCCGGGCCGTGATCAATACGGGGGCCATCTGGGACCGCGTGTGGCAGGTGGACGAGATCAAGGTCGCGCGTGTCACGGCGGACCTGACGACGGCGACTTCCGGCGAAGCGGTGCCGGGGGCGGCGGCGTCCGACTCCGCAGTTCCCGCTTCGTCAGGATTTCTCTCGTCGTTCCTGCCCAATCGCACACAGATCAAAGGCATTAGCGTGAACGAAGCCGGATTCACCTGGAAGGGCACGGAGCACACGGCGAGGGCCGGCGGCATCTCGCTGCAGGTGAAGCCCTCCGACGGCCACGAGTTCTATCTCGCGGAAGGCAGCGGCGGCACGATCGAACTCAGCGCGCTCCCTGACACGCCGCTCGAACTCCACCGCATGGCGGCTTCGCTGCAGGGCAGTGAGATCACGCTCGAGGAGTTCCGGGCCGAGGCCGCCGGTGCAGACGTCGCGGTCGAGGGCACCGTGATCACCGGCGACGCGCCGTCAGTGGATTTGTCAGGCACGGTGAGCGGACTGAACGTCGAGCGCATCGAACCGGAGACCTGGCTCAAGAGCCTGCACGGAAAAATCGGCGGCACCGTCCGCGTGACGGGCGATCCGCGGGAATTCGACCGCCTGACGTGGCGTGGCGACGCACACTTGCGCGACGGGTTGCTGGAGGGTCTGCCGCTGCTGCACGTCATCGCCCGCAAGACGCGCAACGAGAGTTTCATCCGGCTCGTGCTCAAGGAGGCGCGCGCCGGCTTCATCCGCACCGGTGAAGGCGGGTGGCTGCTGGAACGCCTCACACTCGACGCGCCGGGACTGCTGCGGCTCAAAGGCAGCGTCGCCTGCGCGGCGGACGAGTCGTTGCAGGGAGAACTGCTGCTGGGGATCGTGCCGGGCACACTCCGTTACCTAGCCGGCGCGGAACAGGAGGTCTTTCTTCCGCTCGACAAACTGCTCGTCACGCAGCGCGAACGCTCACTGATTACGCAGGACGACGCCGGCCTGCTCTGGACGCGACTCAAACTGAGCGGGACGCTCACAGATCCCAAAGAGGACCTTGCCGACCGGCTCGCCCGGGCGTGGTTCAACGCCACTGTCGATGAAGTCATGAACATGAGCATGGAGGGCGCGGTCAAAGCCGCCGAAGCCGCCAGCAAGCTCGCCGGCGAAGCGGCCGGGCAGGTGATCGACAAGGCGCCGGAACTGCTGGAGAATGGATTGAAGACCGGCACCGATCTGCTCGAAAAAGGCGTCAAGGAGGGCGGCGGCCTGCTGGAAAAGGGCGTCGGCGAAGGACTCAAAGCCGTGGAGGGCCTGCTGCCGCGCTGAGGTGACAGAGTACCACGAAAGAACACGAATGGACACAAAGCAGGTCTGGATCTTTAGAGTCCAGCCGAAATGCTATTCGAGTTCATTGGCGTCCATTAGTGGTTCAGAATTCGCTTCGCGGTTCTCTCGTCTTGCCACGTGCGGCCCTCTGCGCTTTGCCTGAGCCATGAGTTCCCCGACACCTGAACGTCTCGTCATTGCCTGCGGCGGCACCGGCGGGCATTTGTTCCCCGGCATCGCGGTGGCCCGCGCCGCCAAAGCGCGCGGCTGGGAGACGCTGCTGCTCATTTCCGAAAAGCAGATCGATGCGCTGGCGACGGAAGGTCAGGACGATCTGACATTTGAAAAGGTGCCCGCCGTGGCCATGCCGCGCCCGGTCTCGCCCGCGATGGTCAAATTCCTCTGGCGCTTCTGGAAGACGCGGCGGCACTGCGTGAAACTGCTGCGCGACTTCCGCGCCACCGCGGTGCTGGGCATGGGAGGATTCACTTCCCTGGCACCGGCGATGGCGGGGAAAAAACTGGGGCTGAAGACGTTCGTCCACGAGTCCAATTCGGTGCCGGGCAAAGCCAACCGCATGACGGCGAAATTCTGCCGCCGCGTCCTGCTGGGCATGGAGGAATGTGCGCCGCACTTACCGGCGGGACGAACGAAATTCACCGGCACCCCGATCCGCCCGTCGCTCGTGCCCCCCGCCGGTCCGGATCACGGCGCGCTGCTCGCGGAGGCGCGTCAATTCTTCGACCTTCCTGACGACAAAGCCGTGCTGCTCGTCATGGGCGGCAGTCAGGGCGCGCGCGGCGTGAACAACGCCGTCATCGCCGCCCTGCCGGCGCTCGCCGCGGCGGCGGACCGCGTGCAGCTGCTCCATATCACCGGTCCCGCGGATTTCGAAACGGTGCGCGCCGCCTGTGCCGCGGTTCCTGCGCTGACCAGCCGCGTGGTGCCGTTTTGTCAGCGCATGGAGCTGGCCTATGTTCTGGCCACAGTCGCCGTCTGCCGCTCCGGGGCCAGCAGCCTCACGGAACTGAGTGCATGGGGCCTGCCCTGCGTGCTCGTGCCCTATCCGTACGCCGCCGACGATCACCAGCGCCGCAATGCCGCCGTCTTCACCGGTGCCGGTGCCGCCGTGGCCGTGGAGGAAAAGGACATCGCCGCCGGCGAACTCGGTCCGCTGCTGCTCGATCTCGCCGGCGATGCGGAAAAGCGCCGCGCGCTCGGCGCAGCCCTGCGCCGCCTCGCTCCGGCGCGTGCCGCCGACCTCATCTGCGACGTGATCGCCGCCGGCTAGGACAGCCGGTCGCGGAAGTCCTCATAGCGGAAGCGGCGCACCACTTCGAGTTCATCCCGCTCCGGATCCCATGTGCAGATGGCGGGGTGCTTCACGCCGTTGAACATGGTCGTCTTCACCATGGTGTAGTGCGACATGTCCTCGAAAATCAGCCGCCGGCCGGGCCGCAAAGGCTCGTCGAACGAGTAATCGCCGATGACATCGCCCGCGAGACAGGTTCCTCCGCCGAGGCGGAAGTTGTGAGGCTTTTCCCCCGGCAGGCCGCTGTCGCGAATGTCCGGACGATACGGCATTTCCAGACAGTCGGGCATGTGACAGGTGACACTTACATCCAGGATCCCGATGTCCATGCCGTTGCGCACGGTGTCGATCACCGTGCTGCAGAGCACTCCCGTGCCGATGGCGATGGCTTCGCCCGGTTCCAGATAGACGGCCAGTCCGTAGCGGTCCTGAATGCCGCGCACCAGCCGGATGAGCCGTTCCGCGTCGTAATCCGCGCGCGTGATGTGATGCCCGCCGCCCATGTTGAGCCATTTCACGCGCCGCAGCAGGTGCCCGAATTTTTCCTCCACTCCCGCCAGTGTCGTCTCCAGGGCGTCCGAATTCTGCTCGCACAGCGTGTGGAAATGCAGGCCATCGAGTCCTGTCAGGTCCTCGCCCTCCAGTTCGCCCGCCGGAATGCCCAGCCGCGAGCCGAAGGCGCACGGATCGTACATTTCCACCGCACCCGTGCTGACCTGCGGATTGACGCGCAGCGCACACTCGATGCGCCGCCCGCTGGCTTTGATGGCTTCCTGCCCGAGCCGCCACTGCCGCACGGAATTGAACGACAGATGATCAGCAAAAGGCGTGATCTCCGCCAGGTCCTCCGCCGTGAAGGCCGGGGAATAGACATGCACTTCGCCGCCCGGGAACTTCTCCCGCGCCAGCATCGCCTCCCACGGGCCGCTGCTGCAAGTCCCGTCCAGATACTGCGCAATGACCGGATACACGGCCCACATGCTGAATCCTTTTTGCGCCAGCAGGATTTTGCATCCGGCCCGCTCCCTGATGGAACGCAAGTGCTCCAAATTCCGGCGCAGCCGCGACAGATCCACCACAAACGCCGGCGACGGCACGCGCGCAGGATCGAGTGTCGCACAAACTTCGTGATTGGGTCCGGCTATGGTCATGGTCCGTCCATGCCAGGTGCGCGGAAAACGGAAACAGGAAATGCAGCGCGCGGCATGATCGCTGCGATGCGCCTGTCAGCTGTCCCTGCATCGTCGATGGTTCACTGTTGCAGCAGGTGCTTCGCCATATACGCCCCGTCATGCGCCCTGAAACCTGGAAATTTCTTAAGTGGAATTTGCTGGTCGGTGTCTTGCCGGTCTCAATCTGCTTTGCTGCCTTGAGCTACTTCGTTTGGCTGCCGGATTTGAGTGGACGCACGATCGTCGTCTGCGAATGGAACTCTCCACAAGGCCATCGGATCACGGTGCTACAGATCTGGAACAACGTGGACTTTTACAGCACGATCGCTCTCCAAAAGGATGAGAGGGGCCTTGTGTCGTGGGTGCTGGATGGGGACGATAAAAAGCAGTGGAGGGGAAGCCTTGTCCTCTGCGGAGATGGCTCAGTTGAATTGAGTCTCGGCGGTGAACCCGAGGGAAAATTCTACCCCGCAGAACGCCGCTATCGCCACCCAAGCGGGATAGGTGTGGTGCCTCTTACGCAGACTCCTGAAGAGTGGGCACGGGTGGAGAAAGAATACGGTATCGTCAGAAAATGAACCGCGTAGAATTTGCGGACGAACCGGCCCGCCATTTTCCAGTTCCCAATCCTGGCGGGATGTGCTGAAACTGCGCGCCCTCTTTGCAACTCATGTCCACTGCCCCCGCTCACACTCCGCCCGCTTTCAATCGCAAGAACCCCTGCATGGCCCGTTTGAAACGGGAGGTGAAATTGTCAGGCACGGGTTCGCCGAAGGACACGCGGCACTACGAACTTTCGCTGGGCGGCAGCGGGATGACGTTTGAGCCGGGGGATTCGCTGGCGGTGCTGCCGACGAACTGTCCGGACCTGGTGAACGACGTGCTGGCGGCTCTGGGGCACTCGGGCGACGAAGCGGTGAACGATCTGGACGGCAATGCGACGACGCTGCGGCAGGCGCTGACTTCATCCTGTGCCATCACCATTCCGGACAAGAAATTCCTCGCCGCGGTGGCCGAGCGCGGCGGTGGTTATGAAGGAGCCATGCTGAAGAGTTTGCTCCAGCCGGAGCACAAGGAACCGCTCGCGGCGCATCTCTACGGACGGGAGGTGATCGATTTCCTGCTGCAGTTCCCGGAGGCGAAATTCGAGCCGCAGGAATTTGTCAGCTTGAACAAGAAGGTGCAGATTCGGCTGTATTCCATCAGCAGCAGTCTCAAAGCGCATCCTGACGAAGTGCATCTGACGGTGGCCACGGTGCGCTACACGAGCCATGGACGCGCGCGGAAGGGGGTGGCGAGCACGTTCCTTGCGGAGCGGATCACACCGGAGTCGGCGATTCCGACTTTCATCAATCCGGGCAAAGGCTTTCGCCTGCCGGCGCCGGAGGAGAGCACGCCGATCATCATGTGCGGCCCGGGCACGGGCATCGCGCCGTTCCGGGCATTTTGTCAGGAACGCAAGGCCACGGGAGCGAAGGGCAAAGCATGGCTCCTCTTCGGCGAGATCAGTGCGAAGACGGATTATTTCTATGCTGACGAATGGGCCGGCTATCTCGCGGACGGGACGCTCTCGCGGCTGGACACGGCCTTCAGCCGCGATCAGGCGGAGAAGATTTACGTGCAGCACCGCATTGCGGAGCATGCTGCGGAGTTCTGGAAGTGGCTGGACGAGGGCGCCATCTTTTACGTCTGCGGCGATGCGAACCGCATGGCGAATGACGTGGACCTTGCGCTGCACAAAGTCATCGAGTCCGCCGGCGGCAAATCGCCGGAGCAGGCCGCGGAGTACGTGGCGCAGATGAAGACCGACAAGCGCTACCGGCGCGACGTTTATTGACCCCCGCCGGAGCCGCCGCCGCATTATGGCCGGCTGGCCCGGAGGCGGACGAAGCGGCGGCCAGTGTCGCCGGCGGACAGGAAATAGCGGATTTCCTGCAGCGCACCGTCGTCGGAGAGCAGCACGGCGGATGAATTGTCGAGCGGGGTCCACTGGCCGGCCGGATCGTCGGCCCATTCGACTGTCAGGATGGTGTCGATGAGCGACGCGACGCGGCGGTTGAAGGTGAATTCGAGGTGGCCGCCGTTTTTTACGAGCACACCCGGAGCCGGTCCCGGGGTGAGTGGATCGTGTCCGGTGGCGACTTCGATCATGTTGGCCGTGCCGTCGAGGTCCTCGTCACCGGTATCAGAAAGCGTCAGGCCGGTGCCGAGCAGGGAGATGTCGAAGGCATTGGCCGGCGACTGGTCCATGGCGATGTGCAGAGCGGCGGAACTGTCCCCGGGCGCGGGAGCGGTGAATGTCAGGGTAAAGCTGAGTGTGGCTCCGGGCGCGAGAGTATCGGAGGGCAGAGGTCCGGCGGAGAAATTGGCTGCGTCCGGACCGTCGAGGCTGAGAGCGAGGCCGGTGAGCGTGCCGCCGCTGACATTGCGCAGCAGAAACGTGCGCTGCACCGGCACGCCGGCGGTTCCGCTGAGAGTGAGGAGGTCCGCGCCGTCGAACACGGGAGTGCCCGGCGGCGACTCCACGTCCAGCAGCGGCAGCACGCCGGTGCCCGACAGCGAGAGGTCGAATGGATTTTCATCGGCGTCGCTGCTGTTGATGCGCAGCACGCCGGTGCTTTGGAACGTGCCCTGCGGCGTGAAGGTCACGGCGAAGGTGCGCGAGGCGCCGGGCCCGAGGCTGGTGACATCGAGGGGCGGCGCGGAGAAGGCGGCGCCGATTACGATCACGCTGAGATTGGTGAGGGTGGCATTGCCGGCATTGCGGATGCTGACCTGTCGCGGCACGGACAAACCGGTGCGCACATTGCCGAAATCGAGCGCTCCGCCGTCGGCGACGGTGACGCCGTTTGCGGTGACGGCGATTTCCGGCGCGGTGCCGATTCCTGTCAGGTTGAGATCGTAGGGATTCTCGTTGAGGTCGCTGTTGGCGATGTGAACCGCCGCGGTGCGCGTGAACGCCTGGGAGGGCGTGAAGGTGATGCTGAAGGAAATGCTGTCTCCCGGGACGAGGAAATTGACGGTGGGCGCATTGACGGTGTAGTCGGCGGCATGCGCTCCATTGATGGAGAAGGCGATGCCGCTCATCGTGGAGACGCCGATGTTGTGGAAGGTGAAGGTTTTGGTCGAGGACGAGCCGAGATTGACGGCGTTGTAGTTGATGATCGCGGCGTCCACGATGTCGGTGCCGCCGGAACGCACCACCGCTTCGGCCTGGGCGACGGCCCGCGCGGCGGTGAGCAGCAGCAGCAGCACGACCGCCGGCAGCCGTGACCGGAAAAAACAGGGCCTGCGAACATGGCCAGGGAAGGGAGAACAGTCGGACGGGTGCATGCCCTGCCATGTGCCGCAGGGCGGCGGAGAAAGCAATGCCGGCTCCGCGGGCCGGCAGAATCCGCTTGGCATTCGCCTCCGGCGCGGCAACTCGCCCCTCACATGCCGAAAAACTTCGTCTATTTCGATCTTGAAACCCAGCGCTCCGCCGGAGACGTCGGCGGGTGGGAGCATAAGGACCGCATGGGCATGTCCGTGGGCGTGATTTATTCCACGGCAGCCGGCAAGTACGAAATCTTCCATGAGCGGGAAGTCGATCAGCTGATCTCCGCGCTGAGCCGCGCCGATCTCGTGATCGGTTTCAATCACGTGGAGTTCGACTACCGCGTGCTGCAGGGATACAGCATGTGGGACATCACGGAGCAGATGCACAGTTTCGACCTGCTGCTGGACGTGGAAAAGAGGCTGGGCCACCGGCTCAAGCTCGATGACATCGCCTCCGCCACCCTGGGCACCGGCAAGACCGCCGACGGCCTCGACGCGATCCGCTGGTGGCGTGAAGGCAAGCTGCACGAAATCGCCGAGTACTGCTGCTTCGATGTCAAAGTGACAAAGCTCGTGCACGAGTTCGGAGTCGAACACGGCTATGTGCGCTACCGCGACCGGTTCGGGCGCGAGAGCACGCTCGAAGTGCAGTGGCCGGACTGGCGGGCGTGATGCAGCGAGGCGGGGAATCCGTCCCCCCATAGGTCAAAACCGGCGGTGAAGTCGCCGCGACGAAAAAGGAGCGGCGGAATCCGTGTTCCGCCGCTCCCAGTCATATTGAAGTGTTGACGAAGCCGCGCCGTCTTACTTCGCGGTCTCCAGTGAGAAGATGGAGATGGTGCCGTCTCCTTCGTTGGAGGTCACGAAGAGGTTGCGGGAAGGAATGGCCAACAGTCCTTCAGGGCGGTCACCGGTGGGCAGGACCTGGATGAGTCGGGGAGTGGGCCGATGATTCAGCAGTTCATAGATCGCGACAAAGCTGCCGCGCTCAGCTCCGATGAAGGCGTAGGTGGTGGAACCGAAGACGCCTACCTCCGCGCCTTCCGGCTCGACACCTTTCGCATCGCTGCGTCCGTCCGGATAGAGACCGGCTTTGGCCGCGGCCATTTCCAGAGTCGCGCCGCAGTCGTAAATAACACTTCCCGTGGCTGCATTGAAGATGGTCCAGTTCCGTCCGCCGGTGAATTCGCCGTCGGCCAGATCGAGATCGTAATCGCCTTCGTTGGCGGTAATGAGCTGGCCACCGGGTGTCCAGACGATGGCGTCGGGCTCGAGGCGGGCATTCACCAGGCGGTCGTTGAACCGAATGACGTCATCGTCATCCAAATCGGCCCCGTGTGTAGTGGTGCCGGCGGTGAAATCGTTGACGATGGATCCGTTGACGAGATCGACGATGGCGATGTGGTTGTTCTCCTGGAGGGTGACTGCAGCGAGGTTGTCAGCATTGATGTCCACGAACTCCGGCTCGGGGTCGGTGGGGAAACGCATCGAAAGCCCGGTGAGGCCGACTTCCCGCAGCGTCCAGTCGGCGGGGCCGCCCTCCCAGAGATCCACAATGGTCAGGAAGCCGGCGGGACTTTGGGGCATGAGACCCTCGTCCACCTCTTCATCGCGTTCGTTTTCAATGCAGATGGCGGCGTAGAGTCCGTCCGGGCTCACGGCGATGGAGTCCGGCTGACCTCCCAGGGGAATGACCGTTGAACTCATGTCGGCAAGGCTGATGGCCATGAGGTAGTTGCGCTCCGGCTGGATTTCGTCCGGCGGGGTTTCCGGGTCTTCGTCGAGTTCGATGACGTCCTCGTCGTCATGCACGACCACGAGCGCCCATGCTCCGTCCGGCGTCACCGTCACCGAGGTGGGGCTGCCATCGAGAGGGAACTGAGTTTCCACAGGGTCACTGAGGTCCGAAATGTCCACGAATCCGAGGGCTTCGACTTCGGAGTCGGTGTAGATGAGGGTGTTGCCGTCGGTGGTGCAGGTCACGATTTCGGCGACGTCGCCGGCCACGTCGTAGGTGGCGGTGGCGGTGAACTGCCCCGGGCTGTTGCCGGAGCGCGCCGCGGTGGCGGGCAGCGCGGCGAGTTGAAGGGCACAGCCGGTGAGTGCGGCGCCAAGACTGATGGATTTGTAGTGATGAGGTCTCATGATTGCATGTGTGGTTTGGGATGGCGGCGTTGACTGGCGGCAGTTGGCCGGCACAGCCGCGTCAACAGCCGCCCCCGGCCATAGCCTGGTCCTCTTCACCGGCAATCTTCGCCGGGAAACGAATCCGCCACGCGCACGGGCGGGGCATGTCACGAACATGCAGCATGCCGCCGGCACGGTGAAGCAGCCCCCGGCCTTCAGCGGGTGGCGCATCCGCCTTTCAAGCGCCGATGAGGAGCCGCGCGGGCTGCTCGAGGCATTCTTTGATGCGAATCAGAAAAGTGACGGCTTCCTTTCCGTCCACCAGCCGGTGGTCGTAGCTCAGGGCTAGATACATCATCGGGCGAATGACGACCTGACCGTTAAGCGCCACAGGCCGCTGCTGGATGGCGTGCATGCCGAGGATGCCGCTCTGCGGCGGATTCAGAATCGGCGTGCTCAGCAGACTGCCGTAGATGCCGCCGTTGCTGATGGTGAAGACGCCACCCTGGAGGTCTTCGATGGTCAGCTTGCCCTCGCGGGCCTTGGCGGCGGCGGCGGCGAGGTCCTTCTCAATGTCAGCGAAGGATCGCTGGTCACAGTCGCGCAGCACGGGAACGACGAGGCCCTTCTCTGTGCCCACGGCGACGCCGATGTCGTAATAGTGCTGCTCAATGATTTCATCGCCCTCGATGCGGGCGTTCACCTGCGGCACGGTTTTGAGCGCTTCGGTGACGGCTTTGACGAAGAACGACATGAAGCCGAGTTTGACGCCGTGCTTCGCGGTGAAGGAATCCTGGAGCAGTTTGCGCAGGTTCATCACTTCGGTCATGTCCACCTCGTTGAATGTGGTGAGGATGGCGGCGGTGTGCTGGGCGTTGACAAGATGCGCGGCGATCTTGCGGCGCAGCGGGGTCATCTTTTTGCGCGTGATGCGGCCGGCTTCATCCTTGACCGGGGCAGGGGAGGACTCCGGCGGTTTTGGGAGCACGGTGAGTTCCACTTTCGGCGCAGCTGCCGGACTCGACTGAGGCGCGGGAGCAGGTGCCGGGGGCTCGTCAGGCTGTGCCGGAGCGGCGGCCGGCGGAGCGGGATGCGGTTCCTGCATCACAGAAACACCGCCCTCCAGAATCTGGCCGATCACGGCGCCGATTTTCACTTCCTCGCCGGGCTGCGCGCCGATTTTCAGAATGCCCGCGGCCTCGGCCGTCAGTTCGGTGGAGACTTTGTCCGTATCGATGGTCACGAGCAAATCACCCGGCTGCACCGCAGCGCCGTCGGCCTTGTGCCACGTGGAAATGACGGCGCTGGTGATGCTTTCGCCGGCGTTGGGGACTTTGATATCGGTGGGCATGGGAATGGAGAATCGCCGCACTGCTGGCACTCGACCGCACCGCACTCAACCTTAAAAGGGAAATAGAACCACGGATGGACCCGGATGATCACGGATGCTCAGCCAGTTGTGTTCACGGGAATCCTCCTCCGGGGAGTGCATCCGAAGTCATGCGTCAATCCTTGTGAATCAGGGTCCATTTGGTTCATCAGTGAAGATGAAATGTTCGCCGGTTTGCCTGCGGCTGTCTCTGCTGCACTCCGGTTCCCTTCGGTCGGCTGCGGTTTTCCTCCTCTCCATGTTCCTTTTCAGGCTCCAGCGATTCTCCCGCGAAGGCGGAACGTGGCAGGCCATCAGGGCAAAGCGATTCCCCGGAGGCAGGCAGTTGCCCTTCCGATGCGCCTCCGCGCGGCTCCCGCTGTCAGTTCACCTCAAATACGGCACGGAGAAACCGGCGCGGGTTTTCGCCGGGCGGCGGTTCATCCGTGAAGGTCCAGCGCACGAACCCGTCGCCTGGGACCGGATCGCTGACTTCCGGGGTGTAGTTGCCGCTCCAGTTGGTGAGGTTGGTCCCGCTCTGTCCGAAAGCGTGGAGCGCCTGCAGTTCCGGATCGCCGGAGCGCACGTTGACTTGAACCTGCAGGAGGCCTTCAGGGGTGCGGGCGGCGGTGCAGGGAAGTTCGCTGGTTTGTGTGGGATCGGTATCGAGCGCGTACTCGACAAGGTTCTGGTGACCATCACCGTCAGGGTCGGCAACGGGGAGCGCAGCGAAATTGGTCGGATTCAGGGGGGGAGGAGGTGAGCCGAAGTTCATGACAGCCCACTCCACATAAGAGAGCCCGGGCGGGCGCACGCCGGTGAAGAACCGAATGCCAACGGGCGCGGGACCATTGACCACGGTGAACATGAGGTCGGTGGGCGCGCCGTCTTTCCATTCTCCGACGCGAATGCCGGTGATGCTGGAAGCCCCATTGAAAGCGGCAAAGGGTGAGGAGGGTCCGGTGCGGTGTATGAAGAGTGGACTGCCTCCGGTGTTTTCGTAGTAAAGCAGGTCGCCGCCGTCCGCGACGATCAGATCGGCATCGCCGTCGCCGTCGAGGTCGGCGAGTTCCGGAGAGGAAACGCTGGTCCATAACAGGTCCGGCATGGGATTGGCCGCGCCGGTGCGCTGAGTGAAGACGGCGGCGAAACGCGTGCCGGTATTTTCATAATAAAGGTAGCCGGTGGCGAGATCGAGATCGGCGTCGCCGTCAATATCCGCGAGGGCCGGCGAGTTGCCGGAAGGCACGGCGGCGAAGGGGTTGTTCGCGCCGGTGAGTTCAGCAAAGACAGGATCGGCGGCGGTGCCGTTGTTGCGGAAATAACGAAGGCCGGTGGCTGACTGGAGGATGAGATCGTGATCGTCGTCGGCATCGAGGTCGGCGAAACGGATGTGGCGCACGCCGCTGACGGCGGGGGCAGGTGAGGCTCCGCCCCATGCGGTCCACGCCGGGGCCGTATCCGTGCCGGTATTGCGCAGGAAGAGGAGATTCCTGGCCCCGCCATCGCTCACGGCGAGATCTTCGTCGCCGTCGTTGTCGAGGTCCGCAGTGCCGGATTCGGCACGCAGCGAAGCGGAGGGCACCGGATGCGCGGCACCGGTTAGTTCTGTGTAGCGCGCCGGCTGCGGCGGCGCGCCGCGCATCAGGAGAGGCCGGGATTCAAAGATGCCGCAGAGCAGGTCAGGATGCCCGTCGGCATTGAGATCGGCCACGGTGGGCCGCACCGTGCCGCCCGCCTGACGGTACGGCAGCGGCGCGGGGTCGAGCGTGTAGGCGGGCGCGGCTGCCGTGCCCGTATTGCGGTAGAACGCGATGCGCTCACCGGTCGGCGCGTCATCATCCAGGCCCACGACGAGATCGAGGTCGCCATCACCGTCGCTGTCGGTCAGCGCCGGGGAGAGGAAGGCGTCGTCTTCGGAGGTGATGTCTGAGAAAGGCGGAATATCCTGTCTGAGAAACGCGGGAACCGCGGACGTGCCCGTATTCCGCAGCAAGGCGAGATTGCCCACGCCGTTGTCGGAAATGACCATGTCTATATCTCCGTCGGCATCCACATCCCCGGCGGTAATCCGCGGCGAACTGGCACCCACGCCACCAGCGGGGAACGGACTGGCCGCGCCGGCTTGCAGCGTGAAGACCGGTGCCGCAGCCGTGCCGGTGTTGCGATAATAACTCATCATGCCGCCCGACGAGATGACGGAAATGTCGTTGTCGCCATCCGCATCCAGATCCGCCACACAAAGGTGATCGCCGGTCTGCACGATGACGCTTCCCAGTGCGGCCCAGGATTCCGCCGTGAAAACCGGAGTCGCGGCCGTGCCGGTGTTGCGGAAGAACTCCAGCCACTCGTTGTCATTGTCATCATCCGAAGTCGCGAACAGCAGGTCGGCATCGCCATCCCCGTCCATGTCGGCAAGAACCGGCGCGTAGAAGTCCTCGCTGGTCATTCCGTGAAAGGGAGTGCCGGGACCAACTTCTCTGTAGAAGATGGTCTCCGCGGCGCGGACGGCAGTGAACGGGAGTGGAAGGAGGACGGCGAGAGGGAGTAGTTTCATGTCAGGTGTGGAGGGAAGCGTGGCCCCGTCTGTTCCTTACCCTTTCCTGTCAGATATTTCACAGAAAGAGCACGGGAGCGGGGGGGCTAGGCTGTTGCGTTATGTAAAGGCGACGAGCCCTCCGGGCGAGGGCGGTGAGATCGATTTCGTCGGCATCATTGCCAGACAGCCTTGCCTCCGGCAAGCTGCGTTCTGCTTTACCGCTCGCCGGCGCCGGTCTGTGGTTAGGAAAAACAAGCATCCGGTGCCAAGCACCGATGCGTCCCTATCCGAAATAGCCTTTCGACGATTCATTTTCGTCAATTGAACGCATTGGGCATCGCGATCGAGATCACTTTATCCGCGAGCGACTTGACAAGCCCAATGACTCCCTCAACCCGTTGATTGCGGTCTAACGCAACGGCTCCGACACCCCGGCTGACGGCTGCCCTGACCAGCACGGACTCACCCTCCTGAGCCATCTGCTCCAACGCCTGTTGAGCAACTGGACTCGCCAACCTCGATTTCAGAAATGCAGGCAGGCTTAGTCCTGATGTAGCGAAGCCATTTAATAACTTCCTTGCAGCCGCCGTCGGTCTTCCATTGCGTCGTTCGGGAAGACTATCTTTGAACCGGCTATATATCATAGTGGCTTCGTCCACATGCTTCTCACCAAACTTAATGGGGATTAGGCCGAGCGTGACCCCCTCGGCAACAAGATTGATGAGCAGAATTCTGCGGAAGTTCTCCCGTGTCAGTTGGCCGCTGGTAGTGCCAAACAGTTGAGTGGTGGCCGCTTCAGCAACTGACAGCATCGAATTGACCACCGCCCGCGATACAACTAGACTGAAGATAAATGAGGCCTTTTGGACGAAGGTGGTTGCCGCGGCGGAGGCAACTTTTGATATATATGGAGCGAAGAGCTTTCCTACCGCAGCGCCCCCGACGACGGAAAAAGTCGCTGCAATGCCTGCGTTGACCAAGGCGGCCTGGTAACTCGTTCCGGCAATCCCATCGCCAATGAGCGAAAAAGCTACTGCGATGACTGCCTGAACCACAACGATCTCTGTAACTGTAAAAGACATCCCTGCAGGGTCTGAATAAACCACTGGATTGGCACCGGCGTACAGATACCGGTGCAGCGAGACCGGATCGCGGAGCACGCCTTCAAACGGATCCTTGCTGATGAAGCGGCCGGTGGAGGGGTCGTAGTAGCGTGCGCGGAGGAAGGTCAGTCCTTCGAGTTCGCCGTAGCGGTCGCCGGCGAACTGGTAGGGGTTGGGGGTGGTGCCGGTGCGGCTGAGGCGTTCGCCGAAGGCGTTATAGACGTAGGTATCTGAGGCGTTGCCGGCGGAGTCGCTGAGGAGCCGAACGTTGCGGCTGCCGTCGCGGTGGTGGAAGTGGGCGGCTCCGCCACGGCGCTGGCCGAGCAGTTCGTAGCCGTAGGTGTATTCGGCGAGGGGCGCTCCGCTGGCGTCGTAGTCGGCCAGCACCTGGGAGACGCCGGTGGGGTTTTCGGTGTCCACCAGATGGCGCAGATCACCGGACGGCCCGTTGCTGCGGATGCGTTCGCCGCGCGCATCGTAGGCGAAGGCTGCGTTGCCTCCCGGGGCATTTACGCCGGTCAGTTCATTCTGCGGATTGAAGGCGTAGGTCGCATTGCCGGCGGGTGAGTTCCGCGCGATGAGATTGCCGCTCGCATCGTAGGCGAAGGCGGTAGACCCGGCGCTGAGGAGTTTGTCGGCGGCGTCGTAAGTGTAGTTCGTTGACTGGCCAGCCAGGTCGAACAGGGTGCGGCGATTGCCGACGACATCGTAAGTATAACGCCACTCAGCCTGTTTCGTGCCCGCAGCGGTGAAGTGGCTTTCGCGGGTGAGCCGGCGGAGGACGTCGTAATCATACTCGACGAAGGATCCGTCGGCAGCCGTCACTTTGGTGCGATCCCCGACGGCATTCACGACGTAGAGATAGCCGGCGAGAACGGTGGCGCCCTTTGTGTGGACGAGTTCGGTCAGCCGGCTGAGGGAATTATAGGTATAAGTGGAGACGACGCCATTTGGATAGGTGACCGACGCGAGATTTCCGATTTCGTCATAGGCGTAACGGGTGACGGCCCCCTCGGGATCGGTGACGGTGTCGATGCGGTTCAGCGCGTCATAGGTGTAGGCCGTGAGCCGCGGCGCGCCGCCGGGCAGCTTCGTGGTGACGGCAGTGCGGTTGTCGTTAAAGTCATAAGTATAGGCGAGGGTGGTCCCGTCCGGGTTGGTCACCTGAGTCAGCCGGCCGTTGGCGTCATAGCCGTACTGCAGCGTCCCGCCGGCATTGGTGGCGGTGAGCAACTGTCCCGCCGGGGAGTAGGTGAACGATTCCACGGTTCCGTCGGGAAAAGTTTTGCGGAGGGGACGGCCATTGGCGTCGTATTCCATGACGGTGACGCGCCCGGCGGCGTCGGTGACGCTGGCGACGCGTCCGCCGGTGTCGTAGCTCTGATTTTCAGTCGTTCCATCCGGATAGGTTTTGCGAATGCGGCGGCCGTTGGCATCGTAGGCAAAGCGGGTGGCATTTCCGTTGGCATCGGTCTGCGTCAGGAGATTGTCCTCGGCGTCGTACTCCAGGCGGCTGATTCCACCCAGAGCGTCCGTCACCGACACCAGCCGTCCGTTGGCATCGTAGGCATAAGTCGTGGTGCGGCCGGCGGCGTCGGTTTCGCTGACGACATTACCGGCGGCATCGTAGGCCGTCTGCGTTGCGGTGCCATCCGGAAATACTGTGCGGATGCGGCGGTCCAGCGCGTCGTATTCAAACTGGAAGACGTTTCCTTTGGCATCGGTCTGCCGGATGAGATTGCCCGCCGCGTCGTAGGCAAACTGTGTGCTGTGGCCGAGCGCGTCAGTGATTTTCGTATTTCGGCCGGCATCGTCATACTCCATCACCGTCTCATTTCCGCGGGCATCGACGGTGCGGACCACGCGTCCGACTTTGTCGTAGAACTGCTGGTCGGCTCCACCGTCCGGTTGGATGGTCTTCACGCGGCGGGACAGTTCATCGTACTCGTGCAGGAGAGTTTGGCCGGCGGTGTTGGGCGTGCCTGTCACATTGCCCCGGATGTCATAAGTCTTGGCCCGACGGTAGTTTGTGGGGTCGGTAATCGAAATATCCTTGCCTGTCGCATCCACCTCCTGACGGCTCACATTGCCCATCGCATCGGTGACATCCGACATCACGCCGACCGCATTGAACGTGAAGCGGCTGACGTTGCCGAGCGGATCGGTTTTTTTAGTGAAGTAACCGCGGGCATCGACTTCAGTGAGCACCGTGGTGCCTCTGCGATCTGTTTCTTCGACGAGATCGCCCCGCCCGTTGTACTTCGTCGTACTGCGTGCGCCGCTGGCGTCAATCTCCGCCGTTTGGTTGCCGCTGGCGTCGTATTCGGACTGCGTGGTAAAGCCCCTCGCATCCGTGCGGGCGATAAGATTCCCTTTGGCGTCGTAGCTGTTCTGCTGCGTGACGACGCCCAGGGCGTCGGTGACTTTCTCCAGCTTGCCGGTCGCGGTGTATGCAAAGCGGGTCACACGCCCGAGCGGATCGGTGCGGGAGGTGACTTTATCCTGCGCGTTGTAGGTGAGTGCCGTGGTTTCTCCGAGGGCATTCGTTTCCGTCAGAAGATTGCGGCGGCTGTCGAACGTGCGCGTCGTGGTTTCGCCTTCCGGATTGGTGGTGGTGAGCTGATTGCCGGCGGCGTCGTAGGTGTTCGTCGTGATTCCGCCGAGAGCGTCGGTGACGCGGACCACGTTGCCGCACTCGTCGTATTCCATGACGGTGGTTTGGCCGCCGGCGTCGGTGATGACTTCCTGGCGCGTGTTCAGGTCGTGCGTGAAATTGATGACGCGGCCGTCGGCATTGGTGGTGCGGATGAGGCGGCCGCTGTCGTCGTATTCATTGCGGGCGACGGTGCGGTTCAGCGGGTCCGTGATGCGCAGGAGGCCGTGGCTGCGGTTGTAGTCGTAGCGCGTGACGTGGCCGGCGGCATCGGTGTGACGGCGGAGGTCGCCGTTTCCATCGTAGGTGTAGCGCTGGATGCTGCCCATGGGATCGGTCACGGACGTGATGCGGCCGAGCGCATCCCGGGCGAAGGTCACGGACTTGCCGGACGAGTGAAGGATGCCGCCGGGGGTGAACGTGAGGGTATTGCCGTTCGGTTCGGTGATGCTCTGCACGCCGTCCGTGGCGTGGATCACGATGACGGTGCCGTCCGGCGCGGTGTAGCGATAGCGCTGCGGGTTGTAGGTCGCGAGCGTGATGTCATCCAGCAATTCCACGGGACCGGGCTGTGTGCCGAAGATGGACAGCGTGTTGTTCTCCAGGCTTTCCAGCCGGCCCAGCGTGCCGGGGCGGGGAACAAAGCGCGCCCTGAGCACGGACGGCGGGAACGGCACGAGCGGCGACACCTGTGGCGTCACCACCATGTCGAAGACCTCGGCGCGCCCGCCGGGCAGTGTCAGCCCGGCGATGTGCGCATCGGTGGGCTGAAGGCCAAAGGCCAGGCCCGATTTGATGACATTCCAGCCGGTGCCGGGGACACGGTTGGTGCGGAATTTCAGCGACTGAATGCCGAGGCGCCAGCCGATGCCAAAGTCACCGCGGCCCTTGTCGCGGCTGTCGTAAGTGCGGCTGATGGTGATGGGGAAGCCCGACAGGGGAATCTGAAGGTCGGTGAATGTCAGGGAGAAATTCCCCACCTTCATGTTCTCGTCCACCAGCACGGTGGTTTCGGCGACGCTTTGATTTCCTCCGCGGTCATAAACGGTGAGGCGGAGGGTGTACTGATCGTTGAGCAGCACCGTCGGATCGAACTTTCCGAGCACGCCGCTGCTCACCGGATCGCTGGCTGCGGCAAAAACGGCGAATTCCTCTGTGCCCGCGGGGGCATAGGCGAGTTCGTATTTCAGGAAGTTGGAATCTGCGGCCGTGCCGCGCACTTCCACGGGGCCAGTGATGGTTGCGCTGGCGGACGGTGCGGTGATTTCAGCCGTGGGCGGCGCGTCATCGGTGATTTGACCGATCACGGTGATCGTGGTCCGGCCGGTGATCGCGCCGCGGACGGCGGTGACTTCGAAGCTTCCGGCGTCGGCGCTGCTGAAACGCGGTGTGCCGCTGGACCAGGTGACGACGGAGGTCAGGTTCTGACTGGTGCCGTCGGTGAAGATGCCGGTGGCCGTGAGCGGGATGCTCTGGCCGGTGAGGATGCGGGGACTGGCAGGCTCGACGATGATGGACGCCAGCACCAGATTTCCGTCGATCCCGTCGCAGTCCTGATCAATCCCGTCGCCCGGGAGATCCGTCGCGCCGGGATGAATGGCATTGTTGCCGTCATTGCAGTCGCCCTGGAACGGCGTGAATCCGTCACCGTCGGCGTCGGTGTGGCGCGGGCCGGGGCCGGTGGAGATGACGAGCGCCACCGCGCTGCCCGGTGGTTCTGAGGCACCGCCCGGCGGAGCCTGACTGATGACGGAGCCGGCGGCGACGGTGGGATGATCCTCCTGTGTGATGCGGCCGCCGATGAAGCCCGCGGCATCGAGAGCAGTCAGGGCATCCGCGCGCGGCTGGCCGGTGACATCCGGCACCAGCTGCGGATCGATGACGCGCAGGGTAAATGTCTGCACCGTCAGGGCGTCTTCACGGTCCGCGGCGGCGATCACGACGGTGTGCTCTCCGCGGTCCGCTTCCGCCGGAGTCCAGCGCAGGACATTTCCGGCATCCAGCGTCATGCCCGCCGGGCCGCGCTGCAGCGAAACCGTCACGGCATCGCCGACATCAGGGTCTGTGGCATAAACCTGATAACGATACGTGAAATCCGGCACCGTCGCGGTGCGCGGCGTGGAGAGAATCACCGGCGGATTGTTTTTCCGCCGGATTTCCAGCGTTACCGTGGCCTCATTGGAGGTGAGTTCGCCATCGCTGACGCGATAGGTGAAGTTGTCGAAGCCGCCGGGTTCATCCGGTGCGGGCATATTCACGCCGAAGTTGTTCAGGCCTGGCGTGAGCCAGTTGACGGCGGGCTTTCGCGGAATCGTGCTGTCGGCGTTGACGTTGGTGATGGAATACTTCGACTGATTCCAAACCGGTCGCGTCGGCATCCAGCGGTCATTCACGTCTTTGTAAACGAAGACGCCGACATTGGGAGATGTCAGGCTGCTGTCGCGGCTGGCGATCACCAGTTCCGCGTGGCCATCGTTTTCCACATCCACGACGATGGCATCGAGGGAGTCGCCGGAAACCGCCGCTCCGGGATTAATGTCATCGTGAGGGATCTCGAAGAGCGTCGCGCCATCCAAACCCGACAGGAATGTCGTGCCGTAACGGCCGCTGACCACCAGTTCCATGATCCCGTCGCCATCGAAATCGAAGGCGGCGACATCGAAGCTGCCCATGATGTTGGCTCCGAGGGTGACCTGCTTCTGCCAGAGAATGTCTCCCTCCCGGGTGAATATTGTGAGATGATTGTAAGTCGTCTCGGCGGAGGCGGCGATGATTTCCGGCAGGCCGTCGCTGTTCAGATCGGCGATGAGCAGCGCCCTCTGATTCGGGCCGCTGGCATTGGGGAACGGTTTCGGCGTGCCGCATCCCTCGGCGACAGGATTGTTACTGTTCACCGCGCCCCATTTGCAGGTCCCGTCGTGCTCTATCACCCGGAGAGTGTTGGGATTGCGTCCCGTCGAGATGACGATCTCCCCAAAGGGATCGTCATCCAGATTCGCCACCGCGAGAAAACGGTCGCCGTAATTCGAGCGGACCCCGGGAAGCGTCCACAGGGTATTGCCATCCGCATCGAACAGGATGCCGGCATAAAAGATGTTCAGTTTCCCATCCAAATCCACATCCGCCACCAGCGGGCCGGCGCTGATGTTGTTCACTTCCACTCCCGTGGCCGGGCGTTCCCACACCACTTCACCCTGACCATTGTAAACCCGGAGGTTGGTGCCGCGGTACTGGGTAATGATCTCCGCGGCGCCGTCACCGTCCAGATCGGCGATGACCGGTGCCGGGTGGCTGCCTCCCACGAAGCAGTCCGCGCCGCCCTGGGTGCCCGGTCCCACGCCCTTGTCCGCCTGAGTATTGACGAGCAGTTCTCCGGTATTGCTGAAGATCAGAATTTCGCCGCGGCACTGACCATTGACCACGACCTCCGGTCTTCCGTCGCCATTCACGTCGCCCACCGCGGGGTCCGGAGAGTTATAAATGGAAATGGGACTGCCCACTCCGCCCTGGAAGGACCAGAGCGGGGTCATTGTTTGGGTCGCCTCATCGTAAGTCATGGCCACCAACCAGCCGGTATTTCCGATTCCAAAGTTGACCCCGCCGACCGTGATGATCTCCGGCTTTCCGTCGCCGTTGAGATCCGCCGCGACGGGGGAAGTGATAGGTTTGTAATTTGCGTTGCCGAGCCGGTGAAAGCCATAGGCGTAACGCGCCTGAATCCCCGGACTGCCCGGACGGTAATCGAATGATCCGTCCGGACGAAAGTTGAGCGTGCCTCGTTTCACATCATCCACCAGAGTGGCGGTCATGGCATCGCCGTCCGGATCGGAGTCATTCGTCATCACGCCTGGCGCGGGCACCGTCGTGGTCTCGCCTTTCGGAGTTATGTAAATATCGTCCACGGCCACAGGAGCACGATTGGGCGTGGTGACGGTGACGGTGAACGTGCCGGCGTCGGCGAGTCCGAAGCTGTCAGTGACTTTGACGGTGACTTCATGCGTACCGACGTTCTCCACAACCGGCGTCCATGAGACGGCGCCGGTCGCGCCATCGATGGTCATGCCGGCCGGTGCGGCGGGGAGAGAGAAAGTAAGAGTATCGCTTGGGTCGGTGTCGGTGGCGCTCGCCGTTGCCGTGAAGTCACTGCCCGCGACGACCGCGGCATTGCCGGGCACCGTCAGAACCGGGGCGCTGTGCAGCGGAAGGGAAGTTTCGGGCGCAGAGACGGTGATGGTGAAACTGCCGCTGTCGGAGGCGCCTTTGGGATCGGTGACGCGCACCGTGACGGGGTGCGGGCCGTTTGTTTCCGCGGAAGGAGTCCAGTCGAGACGCCCGGAAGCGCCGTTCACCGTCAGGCCATCGGGACCACTGATCAGGCTGAACGTCAGGGTGTCCCCCGCATCCGGATCCGTGGCAAACAGCGTGGTGCTGAACGCCTGGCCCGGCGCAATCTCCCGGTCTCCCGGCGGCACCAGCGTCGGCGCCCTGTTCTCCGGCGGCAGGGTGCCTCCGATTTGCACGAAATACTTCCCGGCGGGCCGGCCCGTGACATCGATCACCGCCCGGTAAACTCCGGGAGTAACTTCCGAGATGGAACTCAGCGCCGTCAGGTCATCGGGCCAGCCCGCGAGGTCCGCCGATCCCTTGACCACCAACCCGGTCACTCCCGGCTTGGAGACAAAATCAATCTGCACGGTATTCCCCGACCGTGAGATTCCCGTCACCGTCATCAGGTCATCGCCCTTCATTATCTTGGTGAAAAAGACGAGGCACACCAGCCACACTGTGGAACTGATAAGTGGAGAGAAAGTTCGGGAACTCATGAGTTAAAATCAGGGCAGGCGGTGAAAAGGGAGTTGGCAGTTAATCGGAATGGGCGGACGCACTCGTGGCCGCCCTGATTATTTTATGGCTTCTACCCGGGCGGATCACAATGTTACAAGGAATATCGCAGCGGGATCCGCAGCACTGCCCGCAATGAGCGGCCTCGGCAGAGAATAGCGCAGTCCACGCCGGGCGTGGGGTCCGCCCGGTTATCAGCGCGGAGCCGTTCCGGTCTCGAGGCTCTGAATGTGCTCCAGGGTTTTCGCGATCCTTTCGCCGTCGCGCGCCACGCGGCTGCTGTCGGGCCAGTCTTTCTTCATCGCGGCGTTGGCTTCGGCGGCGGCGGCCTGACTTTGGCGGGCGGCGGGAAGATTGCCGTGGTGCAGATGCAGATTGCTCTCGTTGAGATGGATGACGACCACGTTGCGCCGGTAATCGAAGTTGCGCTGGCTGGCTTTAAGGAGCGGGGCATTGATCTCCAGGGCCTGCGCATAGGCCTGCTGCGCGGCGGGATAGTCGGACTCTTTGAGCATCATGGCCTCGTCGATCCATTGCGTGACGAGGGCGTAGCGGTGGCGGAGGTTGGCGGGGTCGGCGGCGGAGAGAGTCTCGTAAATGGTGCGGGACTTGCGGATGTGCTCCAGGCTGGCGGCCGCGTCATTGAGACCGCGGCAAATGATGCCGAGGCGTCCATGCGCCGCGGCGGTGTCGGCGCGGTGCTGAAGATTCGCGGGATCGGCGGCGGACAGCTTTTCCGAAACGGCGAGACGGCGGGTGGCGGTATCGCGGGCGGCAGCGTAGTCCTTCGCCTCCAGGTGAACGTCGGTGACCCGTTCGAGTGAGGTAATGAGGCGGCGCTGGAAACGAAGCTGGCCGGGCTGCAGAGCGTCGGCTTTCTCCGCAAAGGTGAGCGCACGGAGATAGCCGGCATTGGCTTCCGGAATGTGTCCGGCATACCAGACCGCGTCGCCGAGGTTGATGTGAAGTTCCGCCGCGCGGTCGAGGGCGATGACATCCTTTTCGTCCGGCTGCGGCGGCTGCAGGTGGAGCGGCTCCACGAGCTTCCACGCTTCGTCTTTTTGCCCGGCGAGCGCGAGCGCCTCGGCGCAGCTGCATGCCGCGAGTCCGGCCGCGTGGCGCACGCTGGCGCTGTCAGGCTGCCTCGCGGCGAGTTGCTGATAGAGCTCATGCGAACGCTTCAGCAGTCCCAGCGTTTCCGCGGGCTGGCCCTGACGTTTGTACAGCCACGCGAGTCCCTGCGCGGCGTGTGCGGCGTCGTCGAGCAGGCGGACATTATCCGGGTCCTCCCGCAGCAGACGCTCGATGATTTCCTGCGAAGCGCGCTGCCTGGCGATGGCTCCGGTGATGTCGTTGCGTGCGAGCAGCACATCGCTGCTCGTCTCCAGCATGGCGGCGCGCTGCTGCTCGCTCTCCGCGCTCCGGGGCGGCGGCAGGGTTTCAAAATACCGCTCCGCCGCCGCCGCCGCATCGCCCAGCAGTTCCACTTTGTTGAGCGGGCGCAGCTTCTCCTTGAGGCCCACCAGCATGTCTTTGATGAGCGACTCCGCGGCATGGCGGGCTTTGGCCTCAGCGTCGCGCGAGTCTTTCATGCGCTGCGCCGACATAAATGAAACGACTGCGACCGCTGTGAGCGACAACGCCGTCAGCGCCAGCGCCGCCGCCAGGGCACGATGCCGTCGCGCCCAGCGCCACATTCTGCTGAGGGATCCCACCGGCCGCGCCAGCACCGGCTTCCCGTCGAGGAACCGCTGCACGTCATCGGCCAGTTCCTGCGCGCTGTGATAGCGACGCGGGATTTCCTTGGCCATCGCTTTGGCGCAAATGGTTCCCAGGTCGCGCGGGATGGAGGGATTGAGCAGGCGTACGCTCACTGGTTCGTCTTTTGCCACCTGCGTGATCACGGCCAGATGCGAATCGCCGGTGAAGGGCGCACGTCCTGCGACGAGATGATAAAGCAGCGCGCCGAGCCCATAAACATCCGCGGGCGGGCCGCAGTCCTTCATGCGCCCAGCCGCCTGTTCCGGGGCCATGTAAGCCGGCGTGCCCAGCACCTGGCCGGAAAGCGTCAGGCCCGAATCCGCCGCGGTGTGCTTCGCCAGTCCGAAGTCCGTCACGACCGGCTCCCCGGCGGCATCCAGCAGCACATTGGCCGGCTTTAAGTCGCGGTGCAGCACGCCGTGATCGTGCGCATGCTGGATGGCGCGTGCGATCTTTACCATGAGCGCCGCCGCCTTGCGTGCGGGGAGCGGGCCGTCGCGCAGCAGTTGCGCCAGCGTGCCGCCGGGCACGTAATCCATACTGAAGAAGTGCGTGCCGTCGTGCTCCCCGATTTCATGGATGCCCACGATGTGCGGATGACGCAGCCCCGCGGCCGCGCCGGCCTCCAGTTTGAACCGCTCCACCTCGTCGCCGCCGGCAAAGGCATTGTCCCGCAGCACTTTGACAGCAACGGTTCTGTTCAAAGTGAGCTGCCGCGCGCGATAGACCACGCCCATCCCGCCGCGCGCGATCTCTTGCTCCAGTTCGTAGTCGCCAAAGTAGCGCAGGGAAGTGCCGGATCTGTCAGGCATGGCATCGCTGCCCGGAGTGGAGGCGATGGTTTCCTCCAGCATCCCGGCGAGGGCGCAGTAATCGATGGGGTCCGGCATATGGACGCGGATGATGCCGGAAAGCTGCGCCCTGACAAGCCTCGGGTTGCGGGCGGCCCGTTCCGCGCCCCGGCCGTCGCCAGCAGGTCGCGTGGCCGCAAAATTCGTGAAAGGATTAAAGCATTGAGGGGAGGAACGGGATGACGCTATACGTTCCGGCATGAATTCACGCATCCCCTCCCTCTGTGTCGCCATTTCCCTGATGGCTGTGGCATCCGTCCGCGCCGGCTGGATCGCCGGGCAAACGCTGGAGGCGCCGGTGCCGGTGGAGGGGAACCGCTTTGGCACAGACCTGCTGGTCGAAGGAAACACGCTCATCGCCGGCGAAAGCGGCGCGGCCAGCGGCGGCAGCGCCGCGGTGGGGGCCGTGGTGAGTTTCGAACGCAGCGCGACAGGCGAATGGCGGCAAACGCAGCACCTGACCTTTCCGGGCGAACCGGCCCAGGCGGGCATCGGGCGGGAGATCGCATTGTCAGGAAACACGCTGCTGGTGTCTGTCACCACGGCCACCGCAGGCCGGGTGCTGGTTTATCTGCGCAGCGGACCGGGCGGGACGTGGAGTCAGGTGCAGACGTTGACGGGCGATACGCAGGATGAGTATTTCGGCAATTCCGTGGCTCTGGAGGGAGACACCGCCGTGGTGGGCGCGGACAATGCCGATGCCACGCAACTGGTGGGGAGAGGCGCGGTCTATGTCTTCACGCGCACTGGCGGCACGTGGTCGCGCGCACAACGGATCGCCGCGCCGCCGGAGGCGACGAATACGGCGCTGTTCGGTTCCGGCGTGGCGCTGAGCGGCGACTGGCTGGCGGTGAATGCGCGCAATGACGGAGTCTATCGCGGCGGCATCCGCGGCACGGCGGGCAGCACTTACCTCTATCGGCGCACGGCGGGCTCGTGGTCGCTGCACCGGAAACTGGTGCCGGACCCGGAAGTGGCGAAGGAAACCGGCTGGGAATGCACTGAACTCAAAGGCGGCGTGCTCGTCATCGGCGCGCCCTCCGGCACGAATCCGGTGTCGCCCTTCACCTACGGCGGGGCGGCCTACGTTTACACGCTCGATGTGGGGTCCGGCACATGGTCGGAGACGCCGCAGAAACTGGCGCCGGCGGGCCTGGCGGATTTCGCCGCTTTCGGCAGCGACGTTTCCGTGGAGGGCGCACGCATGGCGGTCGGAGCCAGCAACGTGAACAGCCGCGGCAGCGTCTTTACTTTCACGCGCGGGGCCGGAGGGCTCTGGTCGGAGGACGGCAGCTTTTCCCACTTCAGCCTCACCAACTCGGAGTTGTTTGGAAAACGGGTGGTGCTGCACGGGGGACGACTGGCGGTGGCTTCCGGCAACATCAGCAACGCCGGGCGGGTGTTCGATTTCAGTGAGGGCGGCCCGCTCCAGGCGGTGAGTGGAGAAAGTTATGCCCTTGGGGCCACGAATGCCTCCATGCTGGGCACCGTGCTCAGTGAAGGCGCGAGCTTGCCCGTGACCTTCGAGTACGGGCTTACCACGTTCTACGGCCAGAGCCTCCCGGCCAATCCCGCCACGGTGCAGACCGACAGCACGGCGCAGCAGGTTTCCCTTTCGCTGGCCCTGCTGCTGCCGGAAACCACCTATCATTATCGCGTGCGCGCCGGGGCCGTCACGGGTGCGGACCGGACCTTTACCACGAAACCCTATGACGCCGCGCTCGCCGATGCTGTGGATGCGCCGTCTTGGAACTGGGACAGCTACGGCACCTACGGCGGCTGGCAGCGGCAGACCGCCACCACCTTCGACGGCAGCGATGCGGCGCGCTCCGCCGCAGTGCCGCACGGACAGTTCACGTCCCTGCAAACCGTCGTCAGCGGCCCCGGCACCCTGAGCTTTCGCTGGAAGGTGTCGTCGCAGCAGGACCGCGACTATCTTCTGCTCTACGCCAACGGCTCCCTCGTGACCTACATCACCGGAGAAACCGCATGGGAACAGCAATCCCTGAACGTTCCGGCCGGGCGGTACATCCTCGCGTGGATTTATAACAAGGACGCGGCCGGGGTCTCCGGCAGCGACGCCGGATGGCTGGATGCGGTGGAGTGGACGCCCTCGTCCGGCACGGAGGCATGGAATCAGTGGCGCGCGGCCCAGTTCACTCCCGCACAGCTCAACGACCCCGCAGTCAGCGGCCCGGACGCCGATCCGGATCGCGACAGCCTGACGAATTTGGAGGAGGCTTTCTTCGGC
This sequence comes from uncultured Akkermansia sp., assembly GCA_964523105.1. GTDB lineage: Bacteria > Verrucomicrobiota > Verrucomicrobiia > Verrucomicrobiales > V1-33 > V1-33. Next base: position 73,472 of record CAZFZN010000015.1, on the reverse strand, counting down.
TCCTCGCCGCTGCCCCCCGGCGCGGCACCGCTCACGCCGGAGCGGCTCGGCGGCGCGCTTCACGTTTCATGGCGGGAGCCCTTGAGCGGCCATGGCGTCACCGCAGTGCCGGAATGGTCCCCCGACGGCCTGACATGGCTCGCCTCCGGTCAGGGGGCCCCGGGCATTCCGGCGCGAACCATTACCGTGTCCGTCACCGCCAGCGACAGTTCGGGCACGATGCTCACCGCCCGTCTCGATGCCGCCGGCGCGCCGCGCACCCTGCTGCGCCTCCGCTGCTTCGTCGTTCCCTAACACCGTCAATTCGCGGCGAACCGGCGTCCATGCAGCCGGAATCCCTGCGGCAACGATCTCCCTCCAGGCGTCTGCTCCAGTCGTCCCCCTGCGCCGGGTTCATCAGGCACGAGTCACGGGCCGGGACCGGTCATCGAACTCTGCGGCACCCGCGCGATTTCATTTTCCGGCACCTCGTCGCCGGGACAGGCCGGGGCCGCGACGGTGCGGCAGAGGGGCGCCTCCGCGCTGTGGTCCGTCCCGTCCGGTGCGGGCATGCCTTCCGGATCCTCGTCCTCCTGCAGCACGACGGCCATGGCGGCGTAGTCAAAATCTTCATTCATGGGATGGCAGCGAAAGGTGGCGGACGGCGGCTCCGGCAGCGCGCCGGAAGCGAAGGCATCTGTCAGGATTCTCCCCATATTGCCCGCGGGATTACAGGGAAAATCGCGGCCCGGCCTGGAATTCCGGCGCGGCGGGGCAGGGGCTCCGCGTCCGCTGCGGCGGGGCGGTTTGGAACTTGCGCGCGGCGCAGACGGAATCACCGTGGACCGGATGCCACCCGAATCCCTGGCTGGACAGTTTCCCTCCACTGAATGGACCCTCGTGCTCGCCGCGGGTGCTGACACTTCCCGTGCCGCCCCGGCGCTGGAGCAACTCTGCCGTGCCTACTGGCAGCCGCTTTATGCCTTTGCCCGCCGCCGCGGTCATTCGCCTGAGTTCAGCGAGGACGCCGTGCAGGGATTTCTCCTAACCGTGATCGAGCGGAGCAGCATCGGGAACGTGGAGCGCGAGGGCGGGCGCTTTCGCTCGTGGCTGCTCGGGGGATTCGTCAACCACCTGACGAATCTTCACCGTCACCAGCGCACGCAGCGCCGCGGCGGCGGACTGATTCCCATCGCCATCGAGGACGCGGAACCCGCCCTGCCGGCGGACCCGGCCCTGACACCGGACGAGGCCTACGACCGGCGCTGGGCGCAGTTGGTTTTCGACAAGGCGGTGGCACGCCTCGCGGAACAGCAGCAGCGCGGAGGCAAAGGCGACGCGCTGGCCGTGCTGCTGCCGGTGATCACCGCCCAGGCCAAAACGCCGCACGCCGAACTCGCGGAGCAGCTGGGCATCAACTCTCAGGCCGTGACCGTGCAGATCCACCGGCTGCGTCAGCGCCTGCGGGAACTCGTGCGCGCCGAAATCGCCCGCACGGTCCTCACCGCCAGGGACCTCGAGGAGGAATTCAGTTACCTGATCAAGGTGCTGCAGCGGAAATAATTGAGCGCAAACCGACCCGCGCCGCGACGTATGCACCGGCACTCATGATTCCCCGCCTCCTGCTGTTCCTGCTCATGGCTTCGGCCGCCGCCGCCCTGAACGATGATCCCTTTCCCTCGCCGCCGAATATCAAAGGCCTCCAGGTGCAGATGGTCGATGATGCCCTCGCACTCGGCATTCATCACGCCGGCATCAATGTGAACCTCACGGCGCTGCTGGACCTCTCCCGGAACGAAAAAAGCCCGCGTCACTCCGCCGCGGGCCGCGAGTTTTGTTTCAACGCCGGCTACCTCGCCGGTCTCGACAGTCAGGTGAAGCCGCTCTCGGACAAAGGCGTGCTCGTGTATCTCATCCTGCTCGCCTATCCGTCCAAAGATCCGGCGCGCGATGCCGTGTGCCTCCATCCCGGTGCGCGGAAAGACTATCAATACAGCGTCGGGGCGTTCAATTCGGCCACCGGGGAAGGCCGCGCGTATCTCCAGGCGGTTTTGGAATTCCTCGCCGCCCGCTGGAGCGGTGCGCAGCCGGAACACGGGCGCGTGTGGGGCTGGATCGTGGGCAACGAAGTGAACTCGCACTGGATGTGGTACAACATGGGCCGCGCGCCGATGGCGGATGTGGTGAGCGATTACGAAAAAGCCTTCCGCATCACGCACGCTTCTGTGCGCAAGGCCTCGGCGCATGCACGGCTCTACATTCCCTTCGATCACCACTGGCGCGCCTCCATGCCGGGCATCAGTGCGGAAGAGAGCACCCCGGGCCGCGACTTTCTCGATGCCTTCGCCGCACAGGTGCGGAAGAACGGTGACTTCGACTGGCACGTCGCCGCGCATCCCTATCCCGAAGATCTCGGCAATCCGCGCGCCTGGGCGGACAAGGGCATCACCTTCGACGACGACTCGCCGAAAGTGACGTTCAAGAACCTCGAAGTCCTCTGCCGTCATCTGGAACGGAAGGAACTGCTGTGGAATGGAAAACCGCGCCGCCTCATTCTCAGCGAGCAGGGATTTCAGACGCTGCTGACGCCCGACGGCGAGAATCTCCAGGCTGCCGCCTTTGCCTACGCCTGGGAAAAATGCCGCCGCCTGCCGCTGGTGGACGCGTTCATTTATCACCGCCATGTGGACCACGCGCACGAAGGCGGCCTGCGACTCGGATTGTGGCGCAATGCGCCCAATTCCGTGGCCACGCCTCACAGCAAAAAGCAGATTTGGGAACTCTTCCGCAAAGCCGGCACGCCAGACTGGGACGAGGCGGCGAAGTTCGCTTTGCCGGTGGCGGGTCTGGATTCGTGGGACACACTCCGGCCGAAATGACAACTCGCGTGCCGTGAAACGCCGACTCAAAACTCCTCTCCTTCTCGGTGACGATCATACCGGCCAACTTGCCTTGGCTTTTCAGTGCGATCCCCAAGCTCCAAGCCGTTTTTTGCTTTTCCCGTTCAGCGTAACCTTGAACTCGAAAGTTCGATACCATGGCACCTTGGTAATCGATAAGATGTGTATAAACTACAGCCGGTTTCTCTCAGACTTCCAACGCCTTCTGCAGGGCCATAGAAAACGTGCCGTATTTGCCCCACACGAAGGCAGTCGACTTGAGCTCGTTCAGGCGGAGCAGGGCCACTTTTGGTTCAACATCAATAGTGTAGAGCGTATCAGCAAAGCCTTCCATTTCCCGGACCATCCCCGCAGGATGGTCTGTCCCCCATTCACGCCAAACGGCTGGGCTGTGAGTGCCGCGATTTCCCTCGCCTCCGCCCGCGCTCTCTACGAATTCATGCGACGTGCATGGGAGCGCTTTTGCGCAATTTCTGCGGCGAGCACACTACAAAGACCCCAGCCACCCACATGAAAAAAGTCAACACCCATCAGCTTGAAGAAAGCACCTGGTCCTCACCAAAAGGAAAATTCGCCGGTGCGGGCAAACAGGTGTCGCAGGCGCTGGGGCGCGATCCGTTATCCACAGACCTGATGCAGCGGCATCCGTTCGATGTGGAGATTCTGCGCATCCCGCCCGGCAAGGTGCCCTATCCGTATCACTCTCACAGCGCACAGTGGGAATTCTACCATGTCATTTCCGGCACCGGCACGGTGCGGCATCAGGACGGCACCACGCCGATCGAGCCGGGCGATGCCTTTCTGTTCCGTCCCGGAGAACCGCATCAGATTGCGAACGGGGGCGCGGAGGATCTCGTCGTGTACGTCATCGCCGACAATCCCGTCGGCGAGTCGTGCCATTACCCGGACAGCGGCAAATGGCTGGTGCGTTCGCCGGAGCGCAAAATCGTCCGCTCAGAGGGGCTCGAGTATTACGATGGCGAGGAGTGAGGGCCGGCGGGCGGTCTTCGCACTCCGCAGATTATTTTCCTGCCGCTTCTTGCGTTTCAGCGTCGCCGTTTGTAAGCCAGTCCCGCTGTGCCGCGTAATGGCGGCCCCTTCCAACCAAACCACACACCGCTATGAAATACATTCCCATGATCAGCTCCGGCATCGCCGGTCCCATCGGCGTTCTGCACCTCCCGCGTCTCTGGCAAAAGGCTTCCCTCGGTGCCACCGGCAAGCTGCACGATGACTATCCCGCCTGCGGCAAAGGTTATGACCAGATGGTGCTCGACGGTCTCGGCATCGACCGGGAGGAATTCCTCGCCTTCATCAAGGACAAGAAGCCCAGCTATCCGGAATGCGAAGCCTGGGTGCTGGCCAAAAAAGGCGGCAGTCTCGATGCCGAAGCCGTGCGCAAACTCAATGCCGCCATCGCCGGTTACATCCACGACGACGCCACGCGCAAAGCCATTCTCGGCGAGAACAACATCGAGGACACCGGCAACATCAAGGACGCCGTAAATCTGAACAATCTCGACGACTGGAAAGCCTTCCACCGCGACGTGCTGGCCTGATTCTCCGGCGACTCATTTAATCAGACCACGCACCGTTCGCGGTGCGTGGTTTTCTTTTTGCCCGGGCCGCGGCAGCTTGCGCATTGCCAAGCGGGACGAATGCGCCAAGGGACGCCATGCCCCCGCCCGTTCTCGAAGTTTCCGGACTCACCGTCACCCGCCGCGGCACCCGCGTGCTGCGCGGACTGTCATGGCGCGTGGAGCGCGGGGAAATGTGGACGATTTTGGGACCGAACGGGTCCGGAAAAACCTCGCTGCTCAACTGCCTGACCGGATTTCTCACGCCCACCGCCGGCAGTGTTTCCGTGCTGGGCGAAACCTACGGCGAAAGCGACTGGATCGGCCTGCGGCGCCGCATCGGCATCGTGAGCAGCGCGTTGCAGCAAATGGTGGACGATGACGAGCCGGCGCTGAACGTGATCGGGAGCGGCCTGAGCGGGCAGATCAACTTTTGGGGCCGGCTCAATGCGGCGGAAGCCGCGGCCGCGCGGCGCATGGCGCAGCGCGTGCGGTGCTCCGCGGTGCTGGATCGACCGTGGGCGGTGCTCAGTCAGGGCGAGCGGCAGCGCGTGTTGATAGGCCGCGCGCTCATGGCGCAGCCGGCGCTGCTGATTCTGGACGAGCCGTGCGCCGGACTCGACCCGCTGGCACGCGAGCGGTTTCTGCAATTCGTGCAGCAGATGGCTGTGGCGCGGAAAGGTCCGGCGCTGGTGCTGGTGACGCATCACCTTGAGGAAATTCCCCCCGCCTGCACGCATGTGCTCGCGCTGCGCGCCGGCCGGGCCGTGGCCGCAGGACCTGTGCGGGAAGTGCTGACTCCGGCGGTGCTTGGCGCGGTCTTCGACGCGCGAGTCCGGTTGTCGCGTCACGGCGCGTCATGGCGCATGAGCGTCCGGAAATGAGTTGACGCTCCCGGCGCGGCGCGTTTCGTCACGCCCTTCCGCCGTGCCTTCAAATTCCGACCGCCCCCCGCCCGAAAAATTCCGCCCCTGTGTGGCCTGTCTCATGATCAATGAAGAGGGCCGCCTGCTCATCTGCGAGCGCAAGGACTACGCTGACAGCTGGCAGTTTCCCCAGGGCGGGCGCGACTACGGCGAAACGCCGCGCGAAGCGCTGGCGCGGGAGATTTGGGAGGAGATTTCGCTGCTCCCGCAGAGCTACGACGTGCTGGAGGAACGCGGCGGCTATCGGTACCGGTTTCCGCAGCGGCACCGGAAGCGCGGCAAATACGTCGGCCAGCAGCAGACTTACTTCCGCTGCAAATTCCGCGGCCCGGATTCGCTCATCAATCTGGCCACGAAGCAGCCGGAGTTCCGCAGTTTCCGCTGGATCGAGCCCGCTGAGTTCGATCTGCGCTGGCTGCCGGACTTCAAACGCGAGGTCTATGCGAAAGTGATTCGTGATTTTTTCGGCGTGGAGCCGCAGGGACTGGAGGCGCTGACTGCCGCGAGCTAGCTGGTTCGAGCTTGTATGGCGGCACCCGGCAGGATGCCGGGCGGCGCAGGCTGGAAGCCCGTGCAGCCCTATTTCGCGGGCAGCCACTGGACGGCGTCGATGATGACGTGACCGTCGGTGCCTTTGGTGGTGAATTCGACGGCGCATTCGTCGTGGAGGTCGAAGGTGCCGAGCGAATGCCAGAGGCCGTCGATGGCGGGTTTCTTTCTTTGATTCACGGTGAGGTTTTTTTCGCCGCTGGCGAGCTTGACGGTCACGGGAGTGTTGGTGGCGCGGTTGTCGAGAGCGGTGTAGGCGATGCGGATTTCGTAGGGGCCGCGGGCGGGGAGTTTGGCGCGGAAGATGGCGCGCTGCGTTCCTTTTTCGACGTTGCTGTCGTGCGCATAGCCGCTGCCGACGTAGGGGCTGGCGGCGGTGCTTTGGGCGTAAAAGCCGTGGCGCTCGGCTTCGGTGTCATCCACCACGACGCCGGGCAGTTTGGCTTTATTGACGGCACCTTTGCCGGCGGTGAGGACGGGAGATTCAAAATCCAGCACCTGGTTGTCAGCGAGCAGCCGGGTCTTCAGTTTCGCGTAGTCGAGATTCTGGAAAGTGACTTTGTCATCGATGGCGAGAGCGGCGGCGGTGGCGGCGCTTTGGCCCATGACCATGAAGACCGGCTCCATGCGGATGCTGCCGTAGGCGATATGGGAGGCGCTGAGGCAAACGGGCACGAGCAGGTTGGTGCATTCCTCCGCCTTCGGATGAATGCTGCGCCAGCTCACCGGATAGGGCCGGCTGCTGGTTTGAATGTCGCCTTCGTTGAGCACGCGGCCGTCCTTGCTGAGATAGCGCTGCACGTTGTGCGAATCCATGTTGTAGGCGCCCATGCCGACGCTGTCCTCGACGACCACGGCGCGCCGGCAGTTGCGCTCGGCCATGACATAACGGCCGATCATGCGCCGCGCTTCGCGGACATACAACTGGCGCGGCCAGTGGTTATTGTCGGTGAATTCATCTTTGGCCAGCCCGAGGCGCTGGAATTCCGCGCGCACTTTTTCCGGCACGCGCGGGCTGTTGGCCAGCGTCCACATGAGGCCCTGCTGGTAATCGACATGCTCCTGCCAAATCTTCGCGCGGGTGGCGTAATCGGCCTCCGGATAGTCGTAATTCATGCCGATGTTGTCGGTGCTGAAGGCGAAGTTGTTGTTCGTATCCGTCTTGCGGTTGGGCATGAAGATCGGATTCCATGGCGACCGGTGGTCCCCGGCTTCGAAGTTCCGCAGCAGCAGTTCGAAGCGCAGGGGATCGTAATTCGCGGGTTTCGGCCAGGGCACGCGGTTCTCCGGCGCGTCGGTGGTGCACATGCGGAAGTTGTAGGCCTGCACGCGCTTGTCGCCCTCGCCGTCCTTGCCGGGATCCTCCTTTTGGATGCCCGGCAGCAGGCCGCTGGAGGGATCGCCTGGCTTTATGTAAGGATCGGGCCGGTGCGTGAACTGGTGTTTGGTCGCGTTCTTCACCTGCACGCCGTTGAGCGTCTCGCCATAAACGGAATTGGCCTCGCGCCCGACGTGATAGCTGACGCCGGCCTTCGCCATGAGATCGCCCTCGTAGGTGGCATCGATGAACATGCGCCCGGTGAACGTGCGGCCGCTTTCCATGCGGATGGCGGTGATGGCGGTGCCGTTTTTCTGCACTCCGTTCGTCAGGTCGAGCCGCTCTCCGAAAACCACCGGCACCTTCGCGGCGCGCAGCATGTCGTCATAGACTTTCGAGGCCGCGTGCGGCTCGAAGGTCCACATGGCTATTTCCTCCGCGGAATTGCTGTGGGTTTTGCCCGCGAAGTACTTTTCGCGCGTGCCGTATTTCCAGTTCGCGGGATCGTCGTAATGCCGGCGGATGTGTTCGTAAAACTCGCGTGAGATGCCGCCGATGCAGCGCTTGTTGCCGATGTCGGTGGCGCCGAGTCCGCCGGTGGTCAGGCCGCCGACGAATTTCGTCGATTCGATGACGACGACACTTTTCCCCATGCGCGAAGCCTGGATGCCCGCCGCCACGCCGCCGGAGGTGCCACCGTAGATGACGATATCAAAATCATCCGCCGCGAGAGCAGGGAAGGGGAGCAGCGTGAGCAGGAAGAACCGGTGCAGTGCAGTCATGCCGTGACGCGTTCAAAGCGGGCCGTGCGGCGGCAAGCGCGAAGCAGGGGCGCGTTCAGGTCTGCGAGCGGGAAAGATAAACGCGCAGGGCGTGGACCATGCTGGGAAAAGCGATCTCGTCCTCGCGCACGCCGGCGGGATCGAGCCAGCAGAAACTTTCCACCGCATCGAGGGCCTGCGGGTTTTCGCCGCCCGCAGCGTTCGCGGCGAAGAAGAAGTCCAGCACCGGATAGGTGACTCCGGCGTAATGATAGGAATTGGGGTGAGAGCAGAGAAACTCAAGAACGCCGAGGGCGACGCCGACCTCCTCCATGAACTCGCGGCGCAGCGCCTGCTCGGCCGTTTCGCCCTCATCGATGAAGCCGCCAGGGATGGCGAGTTTGCCTTTGGCCGGTTCGTGGGCGCGGCGGATGAAGAGCACGCAGCCGTCCGCGCGCCTCAAAAACGCACCCGTGGCGCAGGTGGTATTCACAAAGAGGGTGAATCCGCAGCCGGGACATTGCAGCGGCTGAGTTTGTGAGGGTTCGCGCGCGGCGCCGCAGGAGGGACAGTGTTTGAAGTGGAGGGAGGGATGCATTTTTGGAAAGTCTGAAGGATGAAGGCTGAAGGCTGAAGGATGAAGGTTGCTGGCCTTGTGATTCACGGCATTGGACGCCCGGCGCCATCCCCATTGTCTGCGGCGCGCCAGAAGTACCATGCGGCAAGGGTGCGGTGCGGTGCCCAGCGCAGGGCGAGTTCGCGGAGGTCGCGGGGTTTCGGCAGCTCCGGCAGTTTCATGGCGAGGCGACAGCCGTTGCGCACGCCGAAATCATCGCAAGGAAAAACATCGGGGCGGCCGAGCGTGAAGATCAGCAGCATCTCCACGGTCCAGCGACCGACGCCGCGGAGGGCCACGAGTCGTTCGATCAATGCTTCATCGCTGAGTTTGAGCGCCGCGGAGCGGGTCGGCACCACGCCGGCGAGGGTTTTTTCCGCGATGTCGCGAATGCTGACGATCTTGCCGCGGCTGAATCCGCTGCGGCGCAGCGTCTCCTCGTCCGTGGCGAGCACGGCATCCGGCCGGGGAAAGGCCCGGCCGGGATAGAGCGAACGAAAGCGGCGCAGGATGGAGTCGGCCGCTTTGCCGTTCAATTGTTGATGCGCCACGGCGCAAACCAGGGCTTCCCAGGGCTGCCGCGGATTCACTGTCAGGGCGCAGGGGCCGTGCCGGCGAATGAGACGCCGCATCAACGGGCAGACTTTGGAAAGATGGGCTTCGGCGGCGGAATGCATCGGGCATGTTTCCAGGCGCGATGGTTTGTGCAAGCCCGGGAGCCGTGCCGGGGACGACAGGTCCGGAAAACTTCCGCCAGTGCGCCGGTCTTCCAGGTTTTGCAGCGGGGTACGGACTACCGGGGCTAAGAAATTTTCCTATTTTCTGCACAGAATGCTTGCGCGCTCCCGCGGCATCAGGCAAAACCCGGCCTGGAAGGAGAAAATTCTGTGTACTCAAACGACGATTATCTGCTCGATCTGCTCGCCGAAGCCGGAAATGTAACCCCGGACGAGGTCGGGGAGGCTCAGGCATCCAAAGGCCGCCGCACGGCGCTGGAGTATCTCATCGAGACGAATCGCGTTTCGGAGGAACTGGTGGCACAGACCATGGCGATGAATTCGGGCATGGAGTTTGTGGACCTCGCAGGGTTTGTGCCGGACCCGGCCACGCTGGAAATGCTTTCCGCGGAAGTGGCCAACAAATATCACGTGCTGCCGGTGAGCTTCGACGGCAGCCGGCTGGCGCTGGCGGTGGCGGACCCGCTCGATTTTCAGGCGATGGACAGCCTGCCGCACCTCGTGACTTATGCGCTCGATTTCTACTGTGCGCCGAAGTCGCAGATCACGCAGTTTCTGATCGAGTTTTACGGCTACGAGAAAGACCAGAGCAATGAGCTGATCGTCGGAACTTCGGCGAGCGAGGGGGCGGCGACGGAGTCCGATGCGCCGATCATCAAACTGGTGGCCGAAATGCTCCAGGAGGCGGTGAACAGCCGCGCGAGCGACATTCACGTGGAGCCGCTGGAGAAGAAGCTGCGCATCCGGTATCGCATCGACGGCGTGCTCCAGGAGGTGGCCTCGCATCCGAAGCACCTGCACGCTCCGATCCTCGCCCGTCTCAAGATCATGACCGGCAGCATGAGCATCGACGAGCGCCGCGTGCCGCAGGACGGCCGCATTCAGGCCAAAGTGGGAGCCAAGGACATCGACCTCCGGGTCAGCACTGTGCCGACCAATCACGGGGAAAGCGTGGTCATGCGTATTCTCGACAAGACCAGTCTGCTGCTCGGCCTGAGCGACCTCGGCTTCTTCAGCGACGACCACGCGACGTTCACCGAGCTGCTCGGGCTGCCGGACGGCATCATCCTCATCACCGGTCCGACGGGCTCCGGCAAGACGACGACGCTTTACGCCTGTCTCAATACCATCAACCGCCCTGACAAGAAGATCATCACGGTGGAGGATCCGGTGGAGTATCAGCTCGCGGGCATCAATCAGGTGCCGGTGAAGGAGGACATCGGGATGACCTTCGCTGCGGCGCTGCGCTCCATGCTGCGTCAGGCGCCGAACATCATCATGGTGGGGGAAATCCGGGACGCGGAGACGGCGAACATCGCCATCAATGCCGCGCTCACCGGTCACCTCGTCTTTTCCACGCTCCACACCAACGACGCACCGAGTTCCGTCGCCCGTATGGCCAACATGGGCGTGAAGCCGTTCCTCATCGCCTCCGCCGTTCGCGCCATGATGGCCCAGCGTCTCGTCCGCAAGCTCTGCACCGAGTGCAAGACGCCCGGCGAACTCACCGAGAAGGAAATGCGGGCGCTCAATCTCGACGCCAGCCGCATGGGGGCGGACTCCAAAATCATGAAAGCCAACGGCTGCGGCCGCTGCCGCCAAAAGGGATTCCGCGGCCGGATGTGTATCCTGGAGATCTTCAAAATCGACGACCAGGTGCGCACCATGATCAACGAGGAGCTGAGCACGCCGCAGCTTCGCAAGCGTGCGCGCGAACTCGGCATGAGAACGCTGCGCGAAGACGGCATCCGCAAGGTGCTCGCCGGATTCACCACCGCCGAGGAGGTGATCGAAACCACGATGGGCGACGTGGACTGAAACCTGAACCCTCCCACTGACATGACCGCTTTTCGCCTCCTCATCATCGCTCTGCTCGCGATGCTCCTCTCCTCCTGCCGGACCTCCGATTCGGATTTCGGAATCGAAAAGCTCGGCCTGCAGGAGCCGCTGCCGCACGGAACGCCGGCCGCCTCCTGCTAGTTCACTCCATTTCCCACCTTTCCTCTCCCATGACCGCCCAATACGTTCTCGATCTTTTCCAAAGTCGCGGCGTCCTCGACGACAGCCAGATGAAGGAGATTCTGGATGAAATCTCCAACACCGGGAAGGATGTGAAGCGCCTCCTGGTGGATTACGGTTTTGTGGACAGTGAAGAGCAGGTGTACGAGTTGATCGCGGAGGAACTGGGAGCGGAGTACGCGGATTTGCGCCGCTACGAACCGCCCCGCGCCGTGCTGGAACTGGTCCCGGCGGCGATCGCCAAAATGCATGGCGCGATGCCGGTCGCCTACGACGAGCAGGGCCTGCACGTGGCGCTGATGGACCCGCTCAATCCCCAGACCGTCGAGGACCTGCGGTTCGCCGTCGGCAAGCCCATCGTCGTGGTGGTGGGGGACGAGAACCGCATCGAGGAACTGATCAATCAAAGCTACGCCGCGGAGAACGAAGGCATGGAAGACATCCTCGCCGGCATCGCGCTGGGTGATTTTGGCAAGACCGGCGGCGTGGCGGAGACGGAGGTCAACGCCGCTCCCATCGTGCGCTACGTGGATCTGGTGCTCTTTCAGGCGGTAAAGCAGCGCGCCTCCGACATTCACTTCGAGCCGTTCGAGAATGAATTCAAAATTCGCTACCGGGTGGACGGCTCTCTGGTGGAAATGGCGCCGCCTCCGCCGCACCTCGGTCCGATCATTACCTCGCGCGTCAAGGTGATGAGCAATCTGAACATCGCCGAGCGCCGCGTGCCTCAGGACGGGCGCATCATGAAAATCATCGGCGGCAAGCCCATCGATATGCGTGTGAGCACGCTGCCCACGGTGCATGGCGAATCGGTGGTGCTCCGGGTGCTCGACCGCGCCAGCGTCAATCTTGACCTTGAAAACCTGAACCTGCCGCCGGCGATCTACGATTATATTCTCGACACGATCCAGAAGCCGAACGGCATCTTCATCGTGACCGGTCCCACCGGCGCCGGCAAGACGACCACACTCTACGCGGCGCTGCGCAAGGTGAACACCATCGACAGCAAGCTGCTGACGGTGGAGGACCCGGTGGAATATGACATCGAAGGGATCATTCAGGTGCCGACCAATGAGGCCATCGGCGTGAACTTCGCCAAAGTGCTGCGCGCCTTTCTGCGTCAGGATCCGGACCGCATCATGGTGGGGGAAATGCGCGACAAGGAAACGGCCACCATCGCGATTCAGGCGTCGCTCACCGGTCACCTTGTGCTGAGCACACTGCACACCAACGACGCCCCCGGCGCGGTGACCCGTTTGCTCGACATGGGCTGCGAGCCGTTCCTCGTGGCGGCCACGCTGGAGGCCGTGCTCGCCCAGCGGTTGCTGCGCACCATTTGCAAGAGCTGCCGCATTCCCTACGAGCCGACCGAGAGTATTCTCAATCAGCTCGGCCTGAGCCCGCACGAGATCGGTGACAAGCATTTTTACACCGGCCGCGGCTGCGAGGACTGCGGGCACAGCGGCTACCGGGGCCGCCGGGGTCTCTACGAACTGCTCGATGTCACCGACCCTCTCCGCGACCTGATCACGGAAAAGGCGCCGACGGTGGTGCTCAAGCAAAAAGCCATCGAACTCGGCATGGTTCCGCTGCGCGAGGACGGACTGCGCAATATTTACGACGGTGCGACCACCATCGAAGAGGTGCTGAAATACACCTGATTTTCCGGTGACAAGCTCCAGCCCGCCCGCTAAACCCCACTTTTCACGCCGCATACCATATGGCCAAATTCGAATACATCGCCGTCAACGCCAAGGGAGAGGAAACCGCCGGAGCCATCGAGGCGTCCAGCAAGGATGACGCCATCAACCGCCTGCGCGGCGGAGGTCTTTTCCCCACGCAGGTGGCGCCCGAAGGCCAGCTCACCGCGGCGGTGAAGAAGACGAAGAAAAGCGCCGCCGCCGCCAAGTCCAAGGGCCGCAAGGTGAAGGGCAAGGTGAAGAGCAAGAACCTCATGATTTGGACGCGGCAGCTGGCGACGCTCATCGATTCCGGCCTGCCGCTGCTGCGCGGACTCAACGTGCTTTCCAATCAGGAGCCGAATCCGGTGCTCAAAAGCACGGTGATGCAGCTGGCGGACTCCGTGCAGACCGGTTCGACGTTTTCCGAAAGCCTCTCGCAGCACCCCAAGGTCTTCAACAAGCTCTATGTCAACATGGTCAAAGCCGGCGAACTCGGCGGCGTGCTCGAACTCGTGCTCAACCGTCTCGCCGAGTATCAGGAAAAGGCGCAGAAACTGAAAAACAAGATCGTGTCGGCGATGGTCTATCCGGTGATCGTGATATTCATCGCCATCGCCATCGTGATCTTCCTTTTGACCTACATCGTTCCGCAGTTCGTGCAGATCTTCGAGAACATGGTCAGCGGCGGCAAGGACGCCATGCCCACGCTCACCAAGGCGGTCATGTCCGCGAGTGATTTCATCACCGGCCAGTGGTACATTCTGCTGGCGATTGTGGTGTTCATCGTGATCGGTTTCAGGGCATGGGCCTCCACCAAAGGCGGGCGAAAATCGCTCGACCGGCTCAAGCTGAAGATGCCGCTCTTCGGCCCGGTGATTCTGAAAAGCTCCATCGCGCGCTTCACCCGCACCCTGGGAACGCTGGTCACCTCCGGTGTGCCCATTCTCCAGGCGCTCAACATCACCCGGGACACTGCGGGCAATCACATCGTCTCCGACGCCATCACCAAGGTGCACGACGCCGTCAAAGAGGGCGAAAGCATGGTCAATCCCCTCGAAGCCTCCAAAATCTTCCCGCCCATGGTGATCTCCATGGTCGAAGTTGGCGAGGAAACCGGTCAGCTGCCGGAGATGCTTTTGAAGATCGCCGACGTCTATGACGACGAAGTGGACAACGCCGTCAGTGCGCTGACCTCCCTGCTGGAGCCGATCATGATCGTCGTGCTCGCCGTCATCGTGGCCGTCATCGTGCTCGCGCTCTTCCAGCCGCTGCTCACCGTCATTACCAAGTTCAATGCCTGAAGCCCGGCCCGCGCCGGAGGAAAATATTCCTCAGGCAATCCCTGAGCTTGACATTACTTTGTAAATACGGGTAAATCCGGATAAATCCTGGGAGCCTGCTGGCTTCCGTCCCTTCAACCCCTTGCTCCCACTTCCCATGAAGCAGCACTATCACTGTCCCCGGCGGGGCTTCACCCTGATCGAACTCCTCGTCGTCGTCACGATCATCGCCATGCTGGCGGCGCTCGGCTTTGTGGCCATGCAGTATGCCATCAACAAGGGGCGCGAAAAGGACACGCAGGCGCTCATTAGCAACATCGGGGCGGCCATTCAGTCGTATAAAGACGACCGCGGTTCCTATCCCCGGCCGGCCAATGACGAACTGACCACCGTGGTGAAGAACGAAACCTACAAGATGGGCGGAGCCGCCATGCTCTACCAGGTGCTCTCCGGCGACGGCACCAATGCCATCAAAGGCGGCGACAAGATTCCCACCGGCGAGCAGGGATCCGCCCAGGACGAAAAGGATCCCGACCTTGGCAAAATCTACATGGACACCGTGGTCGCACCCACCCGGAAAATGCGTGAGGATAAAAAGCAGGCGAAGTATGTGGAGGCGGAGGGCGATGAGAACTTCTACGTCTGCGACCCCTGGCGGCACCCGCTGCAGTATCAGGTGCCGGAACGTGACAAGAACGGCCAGATCACCAACGATATCGAGATGTTCAGTTCCTCCGACTACGAACTCTGGTCCTACGGCACTCTGAAGAAGCCGGATGACTCCGAGGAGTCGCAACTCAAGTGGATCACCAACTGGACCAAGTAGGGACTGTCCGCCCCACAGCGGGCGTCTGCTGACGCCGCATCACAAATTCCGCGAAATCGGAACTCGCCAAAGTGCCGGCGGCACTGGCAAAATGGCGGCATGTTTCCGCGCCCCTTACGCTTCGCTCTGCTGCTGTGTACCGCTTCCGCCTCCGCCGCCCCGCTTCCGGTTCAGATTCAGAACCACTCTTTTGAAGAGAATGCCGCCGCGCTGATTCCCAATCCAGGGAATTTCACCGCCAACAACATCCCGCAGTGGACGGCCTCCGGCTCGGGTTTATTTCGTCCTGACACGCCGGTGAATTTCGCGCCTGACGGGATCGCGGTGGTGTTCATCAATACCGGCGGCAATCTTTCCCACGCCCTGACTTTTCCCGGGGGAAGCGCCGTCACGGCATCGCCAGGGGCGGTGATCACCGTGAACCTGCTGGCGCGGCCGCGCAGCCTCACCGGAAACTGCAGCATGGTCTTCGATGCGCGCGCGGGTGGAGTTTCGGTCGCGCAGACGACCGGCAATCTTGCCCTCGCCACCAACGCCACCGGCTACTCGTCAGTCAGCAGCAGCATCACCCTCAAGAGTGCGGCGGACCTCGGCGCAGCCAACGGGCAGCCGCTGACGCTGGTCATTTCCAGCAGCGGCGATCAGGCGAACATCGACCAGGTGAGCGCCGCCATCGCCTATCCGCCGGTGATCAATTCCATTACCGCGTCGCCGCAGCCGGCCAGTGTGGGACAGGCGGTGACGATCAACTGGGATGTCACAGGTGCTTCGACCCTGGATTTCAACGGAAGCGGCGTCACGGGGCAGACCTCCGCCGTCATCACCGCGCCGGCGACGGCGCAAAGCTATACGCTCACGGCCACCAACGAAGACGGCGTCACGACCGGCAGTGTGTTTGTGGACGTGGTGCCGGCGGCGCTCAGTCTGAACACCGGAGTTTTCATTTCCGAAGTCATGACCGGGAATATTGCCGGAATCACTGATGAAGACGGTGATCACAGCGACTGGATCGAGATCCGGAATGACACCGGCGCAGCGGCGAATCTCGCGGGCTGGACGCTCACGGACGACCGCGCGCTCCCCGCGAAGTGGACTTTCCCCGCCACATCCATTCCCGCCGGCGGCCAGTTGCTGGTGTGGGCCAGCGGCAAGAACCGCGCGGTGTCAGGGCAGCCGCTGCACACGAATTTCCGCCTCGATGCCGACGGTGAATATCTCGCCCTGCACGACGCGGGAAGTTTGGCCCGCAGTGTCTTCGGCCCACTGCCGCCGCTGCTTCCGGACGTGAGCTATGGCTTTGGCCGCGGGCCGGAGGCGGGGCAGTATGCGACGATCACCGCTCCGCCGGGCGCTGTGAAATGGCACGTGGCCTCCGCGCCGGTGAGTGATGACTGGCGCGGCGGCGCGGAACCGTTTGCCGACGGAGCATGGAGCGACGGCCAGTGGCCCATGGGGTTCGATGTGAACAGCTACACGGCCTACACCATCAACGCCGGGACGCCGGGAGTCCAGAATTTCAACGGTGCCCTCGGCCTGGACTTCGATGTGGTGCGCGAGATTCAAATCACGCAGCTGGGATGTTTCGATCACCAGTCGAACGGAATCGCCCCGGGTGTGACGATTACTGTGCAGCTCTGGCGGCGCAGCGGCACTCCGGCGGCGCTCGACATCGATCCGGTGGCGGCGGGCCCTCAGACGGGCCTGACCTTCACCAGCGCCAGCGGCGGGACTTTGACCGGCGGACAGCGATTCAAGACCCTGACAGGTCCCGTCACCTTGCCGCCAGGGCAGTACACCATTGTCGCTTACGGTTATGGGGCGGCGGAATTGAACGGCAATTCCAGCGGCACGACGCCGTTTCCGGTGACGACGAACAGTGCGGCGGGCGCGATCGCCTTCGTCGGCGGCGGACGGTGGGGCACCACGCAGGGCGCTTTTCCGCCGAATGGGGATGGCGGCCCCGCGGCGCGCTATGGCGCGGGAACGTTTGTCTTCAAGGAAGCGGGCGGCGCTCCGTTTGCGACCAACACGTCAGCCGCGATGCTCAACGTGAATGCCAGTGTGCTGACGCGTTCCGCTTTCGTGCTGGCAGAACTTCCTGACTGTCCGGTGCTGCGCGTTACCAGCGATGACGGCTTCGTCGCCTGGATCAACGGCACGGAGGTCGCGCGCCATCATGCTCCGGCCCTGCTCTCCCACGATGCCGCGGCCACGGCGGCAGGCACTGGAACCGTCACGGTTTCGCTCGGCGGGTTTCCGGGACTGTTTCACACGGGCCCGAACGTGCTCGCCATCCAGGGCATGAACGTGAGTGCCGCCGACGGCGACTTCCGCCTCAGCGCGGAACTCACCGCGCAGCAAACCTCCGGCGGCCTGCGGGTGTATTTCGGGACGCCGACGCCCGGAGCGGCCAACGGCAGCGGCACGCTCCACACGCATGTCATCATCAACGAAATCCACAGCGATCCCTCCGACGGAAAGGTGGAGTTCAAGGAATTCGTCGAACTCTACAATCCGCTCGGCATCGCAGTGAACGTCGGCGGCTGGTCGCTCACGGGCGGACTGAGTTTCAGCATTCCCCCGGGCACGGTCATTCCGCCGTGCGGCTATCTCGTGCTGGCGGAGGATCCGGCGCAACTGGCCGTCCATTTGAACTACACCGGTGCGCTCGGCCCCTGGAGCGGCAGCCTGCGCAACGAAGGTGATGAAATCGTGCTGCGGGATGCCGCGCTCTCCGTGGTGGACCGCGTGCGTTATGAACAGGGCTTTCCGTGGCCGGTCACGGGCGATTTTCCGGGGCCGTCGCTGCAGCGCATCCATCCCGGCCTCGATTCGAATCTGGGAGCTTCATGGCGCGGCGGCACGCCGACGCCAGGCACGGACAACAACACCCTCACCAGCCAGCCGCCGCCGGCCATTCGTCAGGTGACCCACTCACCGGCGAGCCCGGCGAGCGGAGAGGCCGTCACCGTCACAGCCAAAGTGGACGACCCCGACGGCATTGCCGGCGTCTGGCTGGAGTATCAAATCGTGGAGCCGGGGAATTACCTTCGGCTCACCGATCCGCAGTATCACACCGGTTGGAGCACGGTGCCCATGACCGACGACGGCACCGGGGGAGACGCCGCCGCCGGCGACGAAATATACAGCGTGACACTTCCTGGCAGTATTCAGAATCACCGCCGGCTCATCCGTTACCGGCTCCGCGCGTGGGACGGAGTGCTCAACCACGTGCGCGTCCCCTATGCCGGCGATGACTCCGCCAACTTCGCCTATTTCTGTTATGACGGTGTGCCGGCATGGACCGGCGCCGTGCAGCCAGGCGTTACGGCTCCGGCCACTTTCCCGGAGGCCACGATGCGCAAAGTGCGCGCGTGGCATCTGCTCGCCAATGCGACCGATGTGCAGAACTGCCAGTACAATGCCGCGTTCAATGACGGCACCTACCGTTTCGAGGGCGCCATCGTCATCGACGGCACGGTCTATGATCACGTGCATTTCCGCGTGAAGGGCCAGAACAGCACGTTCAACACTGGCAAGAACAAGTGGAAGTTTCAGTTCAACCGCGGGCGGCTGCTCCGCATGCCCGATGACTACGGACTGCGCTCCACCACGGTCCGCACCCTCAACATTTCCAGCGTTCCCTCCTCATGGGCGCCGTGGAACCGCGGCATGCACGGTCTCGACGAAGCCATGGCCTATCGTCTCAGCGAACTCGCCGGAGTGCCGGCGCCGCGCACCAGCTTTCTCCAGTGGCGCGTCATCGACGGCGCGCAGGAGGCCAATCCCGCGAATCAGTTCGACGGCGACCTCTGGGGACTCTACCTCGCCTTCGAGAACACTGACAACTACTGGAAGGACGAACACGAGCTGCCGGACGGCACCACCTTTCGCCTGATCGGAAATGAAAGCGGGAGTCATGTGCTCGGACAGGGCAGGGGGATGCCGTCGAATCTGAGCGACCTGAGTGCCTTCACCAGCACCGCGACGGGCTATCGTCTCGGCGGCGGCACGGCGACCGTCGCTCCGCTGGTTTCCGCCATCCAGCCGGTCAACTGGTTCCGCGCGAATGTGGACCTGCCGGCGTATTACAGCTGGCGCGCGGTGACGGAGGCCATCAACCAGACCGACCGCCGGGAGCAGGAGAATGTGGTCTATTTCCGCCGTCCCCCGGCGCCGCTCGGAGGCGACGGAAGGTGGATGATCATCCCGTGGGACTGCGACTTGCTTTACGAGAACTTCGACCGCTGGGGACCGCAAAGCGTGCAGACCGCGGTGAACCTGCAGCAGTACGAGCAGATCGCACGCTGCCTGCTGCACCCGGAAATCCTCACGGAATTTCAGAACCGCTCGCGCGAACTGCAGGACCTGCTGCTCAACAGCGATCAGGCGTGGAAACTGGTGGATGAATTCATCAGCATCATCACTGACGAAGCGCCGCGCGTCATCCCGAACGGCGGCGCCATCGCGGACGGGTTTGTGGAGGTCGAACGCCGGCGCTGGGATTACAATCCGTCGAACCCGACGACGCCGCGCGGCGCCGGCCCTGTGGGGAACTATTACAAATCCCCCTATCCGGTGCCGAACATGAGCAACGGCCCGTTTCCGCAACCCTACAACCGGGTGCTGCCCAGCACCGATTTCGAGGGCATGGTGAAGTGGATCAAGGATTTCATCGTGAGCAGCAACAACGGCGGCGCGCGACTCGCGAAAATGGCCGGCGGGGAAATCGCGCCCTATACCCTGACCGCCGCCTCTGCGATCCAGATTCCGGACACTCCGGTGATCGTTTACAGCGGGCACGCCGGATTCGCGCTGAATCAACTGCAGTTCAGCAGCAGCGCCTTCAGTTCACTGAATGGCCAGACCTTCGCGGCCATGCAGTGGCGCATCGGGGAGATTTACGATCCGTCGGTGCCGGGTTTCGTTCCCGGGGAGCCGTGGCGGTATGAAATCGAAGGCGTCTGGACTTCGGAGGAGGCAACCGTGTTCAACGCTTCCGTCAGTCCGCCGGCCACCGGTCTCGTCGCCGGGCGCACCTATCGCGCGCGGGTGAAACACAGGGACAGTTCCGGCCGCTGGAGTCACTGGAGCGCGCCGCTGGAATTTCTGGCCGGACCGGCGATTCCGGGCGACCTTGCGACGAATCTGGTGGTCAGCGAAATCATGTACAACCCGCCGGCGCCGGAAGGCGGCGATGCGGAGTGCCTCGAACTGATGAACATCCATCCCTCGGCACCGCTCGATCTCACCGGGGTGCAGTTCACCAGCGGCATCACCTTCAGCTTCGCACCGGGCACGCTGCTTGATCCCGGCGCCAGACTGGTGCTGGTGCGCAACGCGGCCGTCTTTGCGGCGAAGTATCCCGGGGTCCCGGTTCACGGCGTTTTCGGAGGCAGCCTCGACAACGGCGGCGAACGCATCACCCTCAGTCTCGGCGGCGCAGAAACCTTGCGTGACTTCATCTACGATAACAACTTCCCCTGGCCCACTGACCCTGACAACGGCGGTGCGAGCCTCGTACTGATTGCGCCGCAGACGAATCCCGACCACAGCGACCCTCTGAACTGGCGCTCCTCCGCGGCACCCAATCCCGGAGGCAGTGACGCCGCACCGTTCACCGGAATCCCCGGTGAGGACAGTGACCGGGACGGGCTCGATGCGCTGCTGGAGTATTTCTTCGGCGGTGATGACGCCATTCCTTCCCGGGAACCGCTGCCGGTCATAACAAGACTGCCGGACGGCAGTGCGCTGCTGACTTTCACCAGGTCGCTCACAGCCGACGACACCGGATGGGAAATCCAGAGTGGCAGCGACCTCGCCGGCTGGAGCGCGGCAACGGCGACGCTGGTCAGTCGCAGCAGCAGTGCCGCCGGCGAAACCTTCAGCTTCTCGATTCCAGCCAGTGCCTTCAACGACCCGCGCCGCTACTGGCGGATGCGGGTGTGGCTGTGGTAAAGGGTGCCGGGCGGGGTGAAACCGGTTCCGCAGGACGTTTAGCAATCAGCGCCGGCGACGGGTGGCGGCAGCGAGCGCCGCGAGCAGGAGCGCGGCGCTGCCGGGTTCCGGAATCGTATTCAGGCGGAGCGTCCAGCCGTTGATTTCGTGCGTCTGACCTGACGAAACGTCCGCGGCGAAGAGGCGCCAGGTGCCGGTGGCGTCGTCTCCGTTGAAGACATCCAGGCCGGCGGTGCGCGGTGAGGTATCGAGCACCACGAGGGGATCCACGGCGCGTCCGTCAGGCTGCCAGATGCCGGTGAGCGGAGCGGACAGGGGAGTGTCGTGCGAACCGGTTACGGAAAGGCGGTAGTTATGGAAGTCGGCGGCTCCGGACGTGCTGAAGGTGACCGTCATGGGCAGGTTGTCGCCGTAACCCGCGGAGGCTCCGGCGCGGCGTCCGGGACGATTCACGAGGACGGCGAGGTCGGTGCCGTTGCTCAGATAGACGTAGAGGTCTCCGAGGAAGGCGAAGGCGCCCCCCTCTTCAGCGGAGACATTGAGATCGACCTCGGCACTGATGACAACTTCGCCGGGGGCATTGACGGAGAGGCTGCGGACGACGCCGGAACTGTTGCCGTCGGGAATTTCCGTGATGGCGGAGTCCGTGACGGTGATCACGGCGGCGGAGGCGCCGCCGATCGAGGCGAGGAGAAGGACGAGAGTCTTCATGGCGGAATGGGCGGGCTGGGGTTTATTGAGGGTTGCCGATTTCAATGAGACGATAGAACCGCTGGGGCGGAAGCGGGCCCGGGTCCAGCAGTGACAGGACGCCGTTGGCGGGGCAGACCGCCGGCGCGCCGAGCGGAACCCAGACATCCAGGTCACTGGAGTATTGCCACTGATAGGTGCGACCGGGGATGCCCATGCCGGCGAGGCGGTTGCCGCCGGCTTCCGGAACGATTCCCGCGATGTTGAGGGACGGACCGTCCGGCTGGGAGATGACGACCGTCACCGTGCCGGTCACCGTCTGCGAGCCGTCGGTTAGGCTGTAGGTGAAGGAATCGGCCCCGCTTTGACCGGAGGCCGGATCGAAGATGAGCCAGCCGCCCTGGAGGCTGGCGGAGGCCCCGCCGGGAGTGGGCGTGGCCTGGACCGCTGAAATGGAGAGCGGCCCGGTGCCCCCGGAGGCGAGCGCGATCACCGAGGCGGTGGAGAGTTTGCCGGCGGAGCCGATATTGAGCGCCATGCTGGCCTGACCGGGGACAATGGGATTGGTGGCACCGAGGCTGAACAGCGCATCCTCGACAACGATCATTTCATTCGTCGAGTCGTTCACGGCGGAGATCACGAGGCGGACATTCTGCACGCTGTCGGGAATCACGGCGGAGAGCGGGTAGTTGAAGACCTGATAGCCGGGCGTGATGGGCGTGGGCACGAGTTCCAATCCTTCCATGGCGCCGCTGAGGTCGAGATCGTAGGGAGCGACGAGGTTCACCGGATTGCCGGTGTCTCCGTCGAGGATGAGTTGCGCCCGGAAGACGTCGGGGGCCTCGAATCCGGTGGTGAAGTCGGTAGTGCGCAGATTGGCAGTGAAGTTGACGGCGCCGCTGACCCCGGAGAGGTCGATGAGTTCGGACGTGAGCGCTTTCTCGGGCGCTCCGCCGCCGTTGTTCATTTGTACCGCGGGAACAGACGGGAAGTTCGACCATTCCGGTGGCAGCGTGACTTTGGACGCGTCGGTGAGCACATCCGAGGCGCCGCCGCCGAAGTCTTTCCGGGCGAGAACGTACCGCGTGACGGCCACCGCAGGGACCGTGACTGTGGACCGATTCACCGAGGCCGGGTAACTGGCGTCGCCGATATTGACGCGCAGCGGTCCGTGTTCCGGGATGTTGGTGAACGTGATGGTCACCGTTTGCGGAGTGCCGCTCAGGGCATTCGAGGAAGCGGACGCTGCAGCGGGATGCGCATCCACGGTGAAGGACGGTCCGCCGGTCGCGGCGCTGACTTCGTATTGTGCTGTCAGGGTGTCGTCCGCCGGATCGGCGGTGCCCTGATCGTTCCGAACCTCCGATCCGGCCACCAGGGTGGCTCCGATGGCAGGCTGGGGCGTCGGAATGGCGATGGTGGTGCTGACCGTGAGGACGTTGTTGTCGGTGAGGGTCAGATCACGGGAGGGCACGGACAGATCGAAAGGCCCGAAGAGCACGGGATTGGGATCGGCGTAGAGGCCTGCCGCGGGAGTGAGATTGCTCGTCCAGCCGGTGCTGCCCGGGGGCGGACTCACGGCGGCGATGTTCACCTCCCGGCGGAATTCGTCGTCGGCCGGGTCCACCGTGCCTTTGTTATCAAAAACCACGCCGCCCAGGGAGGCCTGGATGCCGTGCGCTGCGGTCTCGAAGACGATATTCTGCATCGTCATGGTTTCGCTGCCGGAATTGTTGTTCGCGGCCACCACCAGTTGGACCGAGTTGGCCGAGGCCGGAATGAGGGCGGTAAGCGGGTGAAGGAAAAAGCCCGGACCGGATGTGGGAGGCGGTCCGGCAGTTGCGGGAGTAATCTCCGCTCCGGTCAGCAGCCCGTTGGCCGGCTCGAGGGTGTCGAAGGGGGTGATGAGGCTGATGGGATTGGCGGTATCACCATCCACAATCAGATAGGCATTGAACGTGTCGTCCGCTTCATGGCCGGAGGATACGTCATTGACCGACAGTTCGGCGCGGAAAGTGATGACGCCCGCGCCGGAGAGGTCCAGCACGGCCGAGCGGTATTCCTTGGGCGGGGCGCCGCCCCCGTTATTCATGGTCTGCGTGAGCAGCGATTCGTCCACGACCCAGTTGGCCGGCACGCCGTTGTTGTCGGTGAACAGCGGGCCGGGAGTTCCAAAGTTGACGCTTCCAATCACGCGGGGAGCGGAAACAGTGATGAAGGCAGTGACCGCAAGGTCCGCGGTGTCGAAGAAATTGGTGGTTTCGGAAGGCAGGAAGATCGGCAGGCCGCTGATGGTGTAGGGGGTGCCGTAAGTGCCCGGCGAGGGAATGCCGGCGTTGTCGGAATTGAATCCGTTGCCGGTGAACTGGCCGGTCACGGTAACGGTGTAGCCCCATGAGTCATCGAACGGATCGGCGGTGCCATTGGAGTCGCGGGTGACATTGCTCACCACGGGGGTGATGGCAGCCCAGGGAGCGGTGACGACCGCGGTGGCGTTGACGCCCGGATTGCCCTGATCCTCAACCACAACGCTGAGCTGGTGGGTGAAGGGATCGAACGCACCGACGCTGATGCCGGTGATGTTGCGGGCCACGCCGTAGGTGCCGGTGGTGCCGGCGAGGGGTGGCGAAGAAATGGTCCAGCCCGCGGGGTTGACGGTGCCGAGACCCGTGACGGTGAGATCGAAGCTCACGGTATCATCCGCCGGATTCGTGGGCGTGCCGTTGTCACTGCGGACGACATTGGAAACGGAGGGGACCACTGAAGCATCCACCTCCGTGAAGCTGATCACCAGATTGTCGATACCCACCATGGCGTCGGTGCCGCCGTCATTGGCATTGCCCCAGCGCAGCACGACGGACTGGCCGGGTGCGATGCGGATCGCCGGGCTCACGGCACCGGACCGCTCGGTGGAGCCGGGAGGGAACGGCGAAATGAATCCGTCGAACGAAGTGAAATCGAAGACGCCTCCGCCCACCGGATCATAACCGGGAATGCTGAAAGCGGCCCCGGTGGCGTTGTTCCCCAGTTCGGCCAGCAGGGCCGCGGCACTGCCGATTTTGTACGTCAGGGAAATTGTTTCGGCGATGGAGATATCGCTGTTCGCTCTCCAGTTCTCCAAGTCGTAGGTGATGTCGGTGAGGTCCACCGACTTGGTTCCGCTATTGGTGAATACGGCGAGAATGGAGAGAGTGCCGCCGGCCCAGTTGGTGCTGCCGTCATTGGTGGTGGGGCAGGTGCCCAGCGCGCGGTCCGCTTCGCTGAATGCGCCAAGACTGAGCAGACCGTGATGGTTCGGCGTGCCGTTGGGAGCGGCGGTGAGTCCGTCCGCAATGTAGGGTCGGGCGCCGGCCACGTTCAGCGTGCCTGCGAGGCTGGTCTGGCCAGCCGGGGTATTGGAGCGGTGGAAGTAAAATCCCGGAACGGTCACATCATCCTGCCAGTCGAATTCCACCAGACTGCCGCTGGTGGGCAGGGCATCGAAATTCTGCTGGTAGATCATCGTGCCGCTGACATTGATGGCGGCGAGTCCGTGCTGCAGAAGTGCCAGCGACGACATGCCGGCAAGGAGAAGTGAGTTCGTTTTCACAGGCGTGGCGATTAAGGGTTGAGTGGAATGATCCGGGTCCGGCCCGGTGAGAAGGGCAGCCCGGCGAGCCTGCCTGTTGAGGGTGAGGGCAGGTTATTTTTTGAATTTTTGAACGGTGCACTGACGGATGGCGAGCTTTTTTTTCGCATTGTCAAAGTATCACGGCATCAGCGTGCCCCTCCGGGACCCTGCGGGCCATGATCGCGGCCCGTTCGGTCGCACAGATCACGGTGATGCTCCTGAGCGGAGCTATTCAAAATAACGCTTCAGCACCGCCCGGTCGGAAGGCAGCAGCGACTCGGTGCCGACCGCATTGCCTCCGGCTCCGGCAGCCGCGGCTCCCCCTGCGACGGGGCCGGTGGCCTGACGGTCCAACTCGTGCTCCACGTTTCGCGTGCCGATGGTATCCCCGGCACCGGCGCGGCTGAGATCGGCGGACTCGAGTGCGTCGGGGCGGCCTACACCGGGATGGGAGGGATTGGCACTGAGGGGAAGCGGGGCCACTCCCGGTCCCCGCTGCACGCCGCCGCGGCCGGGTCCGGGCTCGCCTTCGCCGTCCTCTCCGGGACGGTTGCCCTCACCTTTGCCGGCGAGCAGGCGGTTCAATTCGTTTTGCGCGTCGCCCTGACCAGAGCCGCTGCAGGACTTTCATGTGCCGCCGGCTTTCTCGACATCCTTCTTCAGTTTGTCGAGATCGCTTTGACTGAGTTCCTTCAATTGCGAGGCGGCTTTGGACAGTTGCTCCATGAGACCCTTGTTGAGGGCGAGGGGCGACTTCCGGAGAGCGTCCACCGCAGCCTTGAGGTCTGCGGCGTTCTGCTCCCGGGCCTTCGCGTTGTCCTCCGGCGAGTCCGGCGCCAGGGAATCGAGGGCGGCGCCGGCCTTGTCCAGTTGCCGGCCCATTTCGCCCAGTTGCTGCTGGGTGGCGGAACGCAAGTTGTCCGCCGCTTCGAGGTGGTGGTGTCCATACCACTCGCTCGCCGGCTGTTCGCGCAGGGCATCGAGTTCCTGCTGAAGTTTTTCGAGCGCTTTGGGGTCGAGGGTTTCCGCTTCGCGCAATTGATCCAGCATGGCCTGGATTTCCTGATGGGAACGCGGGGGCGGAGGATCGGAAGCGAAAACGCCGCCCGCTGCCGGGATGAGAAACCCTGCTGCGAGCAAGGCCGCGGCACCCAGCGGGGGAAGCCACGTGCGGGGCACATCATGCCGCAGCGCATCTCCGGCCTGCGGCGGAACCTCCGGCCATGGCCCGGCGCCACGGGCGGCGGTGGTGAGACCGTTGTTCAGTTTCAACTGCGACTCGAGGCGCACGAGGGCTTCATCACCATTCAGAAACCAGCGTCGTGCCAGCAAGAAGGCGCCGCCGGCGCAGAGCACCACGCCAGTCAGCCCGGCCGCGAGCAGCACCGGCCATTCCGGGAGTGCTTCCCGGCTGCGCAGCAGGTAAACCGCCGCCGCTCCCGCGGCAGTGAAGGTCCCCAGCAGAGGCCACAGCCGGCTGAGCCACCAACCGGTATTCACGCGGCGGGCAGTACGCGCCGCGAGGCGGTGCCAGCCGGCGGCCCGCAGCTGTTGATCGGAAGGGGAAGCGCTCACGGCCCGGAAGCTGTCACGGCTGCGCTGCTCTGGCAAGAGACGGAAATGCACGCGGCACGGCGCGGGACGGCCGGGATTTCCCGTGCTTCACCATCTCACCTAACGCAGAAAAAGATCCGGCGTCTGCTCCACGGCATAGAGGTCCACGGTGGCTTTGCGCCCTTTGAGTTCGTGAGTGCCGAGAGCCCGGCAGTATTTGCGCCCCTCCTTCCAGCCGTTCAGAAAATCGCTGCTCACGACGACGTCGCTGCCGAGGCTGCGGGTCAGGGCCTGGATGCGGAAGGTGGTGTTGACGGCATCGCCGAGCATGGTCAGGCCGCCCTGACCGAGTTGACCCCACGAGACTTCGCCGAGATGCAGCGCCACCCCGCTGGTGAACGACATGCCGTGTTCGTCGAAGGTGCTCTTCATCTGCTCCTGGATCAGGTCGCAACTTTCCCGCAGATATTTTGCGGCCGAGAGCGCCCACTTGCGGGCATTGGGTGAAGTATCCGTCCAGTAGGCCAGCACGGCATCGCCGATGAACTTGTCGATCGCCGCGCCGTGTTCCGTCAGGACCTGATCGCAGTAGCCGTACCAGCTTCCGATCGCCTGCGCCAGTTCGTCGTGCGGAATGACTTCACTGAGCCGGGTGAAGCCCTTGATGTCGCTCACCAGAATGATCATCTGCACGACCTGCATGTCAGTCTGGGCACCGGTTTCCTCGTCCCCCGGGTGCTCCAGATCGAATTCGTACTCGAAATCACAGATGCGGATTATGTCCCCGTTTTCCAGCTGGCGCACCGTGGTGACGCGCTCCCCGTTGATGTAGGAGCCGTTGAACGAGCCGAGGTCGTAAAACCAGTATTCTCCCTCCTCCTGACGCCGGATCATGGCGTGGCGCCGGCTGACACGGTTGTCGGGCAGGCAAATGGTGGACTCCTGTTTGCGGCCAAAGATGGCAATGTCCGGCAGCGCGATGGAGCCACCGTCGGCGCGGTTCACGAGGGTGGCGGTAATGCTGTTGTCTGACATGTTGGGGGACCTGCCGCCTGCCATTACGGCGCGACGCCAGGATTTTTCGCGCGATATTACCTGGACGGGCTCGGAATGAAAAGAATGCGGTTCAAAGATCATGCGGGGACGAGGGGACAGGGGAGGGACAGAGACAGCACGGCGGCTGCGGGCGTTCAAAGACGCCCTGTCCGCGGGAGCAGCGCCGCAGCCGGCGCGGTTTGCTTTCCAAAAGGAGCGGAATCCATGCCGTGCGCCGGCTCAAATTCCGCACTCCGCCCTAACGCCGGAGCGGCGGCGCTGTCAATGCGGAGTCCGGGGCAATTCCGTCAGATGCCCGACAAGCCCTCACCTGCGGCGCCGCTGCGCCAGTGCCAGTGCGAGGACGGCGAGCGCGGCGCTCCCGGGCTCAGGAACCGGATTCAGCGTGAGCCTCAGGTCGTCGATGGCGAGCCCGTGATCGGTGCCCGTATTGTCCGGGTCCACCCAGGCGAACCAGAGATGTTCCCCGGCGGCGAAGGATGCCGTGACGGTGGTGCCAAGGACGGCGCGGTTTGCGGCGTCATTGCCGTCGAGAGCGGAGGCGGTGGCGAGGGAGGCGTTCGGGCTGGTGAATTGAAGCAGCGGCACTTCGATCCAAACCCCGGTATCATCGAGGGCGGTGCCTCCCACGCGATAGAAGAAGAGCAGGCTTTCCGCCCGCTGGGTGGTGTTGGCGCCGCGCCGCCACTGTTCGCCGGTATATTGCAGCGTGAAGCCCTCGCCGGCTACACCGGTGTCGTTGGTTATGTGGAGGACATGGAAGATTTCATCGGAAGTGCCGCTGGCGACACTGCCCAGCGCGCGGTCCGCAGCGGAGGCACTGCCATAGCTGTAAACCTCCCCGGCGGTGCTGCTGCCGGCGTCCGCATCGTAGGCATCAGCTACCGGCTGTTCCGTTCCCAGGCTGAAGGCAAAGGCACCGGTGCCGCTGTAGCCGGTGTCGCCGCTGTACTCGGACCACCCCGGCAGCGTCACCTCATCCGTCCATGCTATGTCCAGCCCGGTGCCGGCGAGGGAATCGAAGTCCTGCACATAGGGTCCGCTGCTGTAGGAGAATGCAGCGGCGGCGGCATATCCGGAGGCCGACAGAAAAGCGAACAGGGCGGGCAATTTCATCAATTTGGAGAGTATCGGGGAAGCAGGAACGCGGCCATGCTGACTGGAGAAACCGGGGTGTCGAGAAGAAAATTCTCACCTTCCGGCCGCCGGCAGGCTACCAGCGGCCCGGTCCCTTTTTTGGGCCGCCGAAATTCTTCCGGGGCGGGCGCGGACGGTTATAGTCGGGTGCGGTGCGCTCCCGACTGAAACTCCGGCCTTCGCCCCCGGCGGGACGGTCATCCTCTTTGCGCCATGTGCGGGTCTCGCCACTCCGGGTTTCGCCGAAGTTGCGAAATCCGCCCGGCTTCCGGCCGGAAGAAAAGCCCTCCTTCCTAAAGCCTCCGGGTTTCTTGTAATAACCGCCCGGCTTTTGGAAACCGCCGCCACTCCTCTCACCCTCGTGCCGCGGGCGTTTGTAGTGCGGGGCGTCCTCAGATGGCGCTTTGCGGCTCCGGGGCGGGGCGCCCGCTTTGGCAAAGAATACCTCGAGCGTCTTCTCCCCGACGACTGCGCCGGTGAGCGCCTCCACCACGGCGGCGGCCACGCCGGCTTTGATCTGCACATGCGATTCTCCGGCCTCCAGCTTGATGAGGCCCACGGCTTTGCCGTCGAATTCCCCCCCTTCGGTAATGGCATCCACGATGTCGCGCGGAGACAACCCGTCCTCTTTTCCGGCATTCAGAGTGATCCAGCGATAGCCGGGAGAGGGTGGCGGAAGCTCGGTAGTCCTTGCGGGCTTCCTGGTGCCGGCCCCGGGCTCCGGCCGGGAAATCCGGGGGCGCGATTCGACGGGCTCCGCAGGTTTCGCGGGCTTTTCCGATTTTACAGGCTGCTCTGATTCAATGGGTGACTCGACTTCCTCCGCGCTGACTGCAATTGCTGTGGCAGGGGCGGTTGCAGGCTCAGACACTGCTTCAGGCCCGGGCTCTACGGGCAAAATTGCCGCCGTTGGCGGGGCGGCGGGCTCCGGAGCTGGAAGTGGAGCCGGGACGTCTGCCGGCTCCTGTGGTTCCGCCGGGGAATCTGCCGGAGCTGCGGCCGCGGGCGGCGGGCTCGCGGACGAAGGGGCCGGCACTGCGTCGGGTTCCACCTTCGGCGGTTTTTTGGATTTTGCGGCTGCTTTGGAAGTGGACTCAGGCGTCGTCACCGCCGGAGTGCCTGCCGCCGGCACGCGCGGCGCAAACGGGTCGGCCGCCGGCTGCTCGCCCTTGTCGATTCCTTCCGCGGAGAGCAACTGCTGCAGCAGCGCGGCGGCGAGATCGGTGGCGGCGTGACCTTCATCCAGCAGCCGGTCGATATAAATGGCGCAGGACTGGTGCTTTCCGCCGTCCAGCGTGGCACGCACCTGGTCGAGGACCTGACTGAGACGCTTTTCCTCGACCTGGTCCCACGTGGGGACCCGTCCCCGGCGGATGCGCTGCCGGGTGAACCGCTCCACGTGCTGCAGCCGATAGACTTCGCGCCCGCTCACGAGAGTCATGGCGACGCCATTGCGTCCGGCGCGTCCGGTGCGGCCGATGCGGTGCACATAGTCCTCCGGATCGTAGGGCAGATCGTAATTGATGACGAGATCCAGATCATCGACATCCAGTCCGCGTCCGGCCACATCGGTGGCGACGAGGATCTCGAATTCACTGCGCTTGAATTTGCTCATCGTCCGGGTGCGCAGGGCCTGACTGATGCCGCCGTGAAGGCGGTCCGCCGCGTAGCCCCTCGCCAGCAGGGCGTCCGCGATCTCATCCACGGTGCGCTGCGTGTTGGCAAAAACGAGAGAGAGCCGGGCATCGTGAATGTCGAGCAAGCGGCACAGCGCATCCAGCTTGGCGCGCGGCGGGACATCGAAGAAAATCTGCTCCACGGTCGGCACCGTCAGCGCCTGCGCCTCGATTTTGATGTGCTCCGGCTGGCGGCCGAACTGCTCGATCAGGCGGCGGATGGGCGGGGGCAGAGTGGCGCTGAAAAAAACGGTCTGCCGCTCCTTTGGCGCGGCGGCGAGAATGCGCTCCATGTCCTCGCGGAATCCCATGTCGAGCATGCGGTCGCATTCATCGAGCACCGCCATTTTCACTTCTGAAAGGTCCAAAGTGTTGCGCTGCAGGTGATCGATGACCCGGCCCGGAGTGCCGATAACGATCTGCGGTCCCTTGCGCAATTCCGCGAACTGCCGGTCGTAACTGGCGCCGCCGTAAATCGGCACGGCGTGAACTTTGGGACGATAGGCACTGAGCCTGGAAAATTCCTCCGCCACCTGTGTCGCCAGTTCCCGGGTCGGCACGAGCACGAGAATCTGTGGTTTACGGTCGGTGTCCTTGACGAGTTCGATCGCGGGAATGGCGAACGCTGCAGTCTTGCCGCTGCCGGTGGCGGACTGCCCGACGACGTCGCGTCCTGACATCAGTACGGGAATCGACGCGCTCTGAATGGGCGAGGTTTGTTCAAAGCCGAGTTTCTCGACGGCTTTGAGGGTGGGCTCGGACAATCCGAGTTCTGAAAAGGGAAGCTTATGCATGAACAAGGAGCCTCCGCGCGGATTTTGGAGTGCGCCAGGTGTTTTATTGGCCAGCCGGAGCTTTCCGGCGGCATGGGAGGTAGGGCCTTGAGTTTGGGGCGCGCGGCCGGTTTCAGGGCTCCAGCTTGACGCGGTAAAACCTCCGGCCAGGCGGGGGAGTGGTGTCGAGAAACTCCGTCCCGGCGAGACCGGAGGCGAGGGGAAGCCAGGGAGCCGCGAGCGAGGCGGACCACTCTACCGTATAAGTCCTCCCCGCGATCTCCCTCCAGAAAAGTCGCACGCCGGCGGCATCTTTCTGCACCGCCGTGATCCGGAAGTCTGCGGGGGGCGCGAATTCGAGAGCCAGCACGACGCCCTGTGCATTGAGCGGCGGGAAAAAGCCGGTGAGTCCTGCGCCGGGTTCCGATCCCGCGGTCACCAGATTCATGCGTCCGCACAGGAGGCCGCTCGCGCTGCGGCTTTGTGCCAGCGGGATGGCGGTGTTTTGCACGTAGGCGGCAAGATCGGCGGGCAGTGCCGCCAGCGATGGCGCGGCGAAGTCGGCGGCATCCAGCAGCGCGATTTTGCCGGTCGCCGTGGCATTGGTATCCATCGCCATGCCGGCCGCAAATGTGCCCTCGAAATCGAAGGCGGTGTCGAATTCCACCACGTGCCCGGTGCGGGTGTAAGTGCCCGCGCGGGGATTTGTCAGGCGCACGGAATAAGCTCCGTGACCGGGGAAAAGCTCCGTGCCGGAGAATTCGAGCCGGTTCAGCATGGGGACGTTGGGCGCTATGAACGCGTCGGTGTCGATCACAGCCATTCCTTCGACAAAGGTGATGGTGTCAAAACTGCCAAAGAGCAGCGGATCCGGCGGCCCGCCGAATCCGAGACTGGTCACGATGAAACTGTAGCTGCCGGGACTGTTCGGACTGGAACGCGCATTGAGGGAAGTGCCGCTGTTGACGGGATCCGCGGCGGTTCCGATGAGCCCGTCCGCTCCTGGCCAGTGATTGATCACGGGGGGTGCTGTCGCGGCGGTGAACGTTCGCTCGCCGGCGCACAGCACGGCGGGCAGCACAAGAACCAGGAAGTGAGGAAGTGATGATGCTTTCATAGGCCCGGGCACGCTCAGTGATGCACCCGGGAACGCCGGGGTCAACTCAGCGTTCGCGGACCGCGGGATCAGTTAGCCCGTCCCGTGCCGGTCCGGGGTGCTGAGGCACGGCGCGCGGAGAAGTCCCGCGTTGCGGAACGCTGCGTCCGGTCCTGGTAAGAAGTTCCGCGAATGACCATGAACCCTGACACTCTGCGCACACCTGCATGGCGCTTGAAAGGAATTACCGGCAGCGAGCCCGGTTTCCTGGAGTATGCCGGCGGACGGCTGGTTTATTCCAGTGCGGGGAGCGTGCACTTCGACGTGGCCCTGACGGAACTGAGCGAGGTGCGCTTTCCGTGGTATTACTTCAGCGGCGGAGTGAAGTTCACCGTCGGCAAAGAGCACTACCGGCTCTCCTTTGTCAGGCCCAACAATGATCCGGGAAGCAATGTGACCGACATCGCCGGGGGTCGCCGGAACGGGAAGGCATGGAAGGCCATCCTCCTTGCCGGGAAACGATGAGTGGTGACGCGCTCAAAACTCCGCACTGCCCGGTGTGCGGGCGTAGGGGATGACATCCCGGATGTTGCCGACTCCGGTGAGGAACATGAGCAGACGCTCGAATCCCATGCCATACCCGGCGTGCGGCACGCTGCCGTATTTCCGCAGGTCCACGTACCACCAGTAATCCTCCGCCTTGATGCCGTGGCGCTCCATGTTGGCCAGCAGGACATCGAGCCGGTCCTCCCGCTGACTGCCGCCGATGAGCTCGCCGATGCCGGGTACGAGCAGGTCCATCGCCGCGACGGTTTTGTTGTCGTCGTTGAGGCGCATGTAGAAGGGTTTGATCTCCTTCGGATAGTTGAAGACAGTGACCGGGCATTGGAAGTGCTTTTCTGTCAGGAAGCGCTCGTGCTCGCTCTGCAGGTTCGCGCCGTATGCGACGGGATACTCGAAATTCTGTCCGCTTTGCAGCAGGATCTCCACGGCCTCCGTGTAGCTGACGCGCTGAAACGGCCGTTCGGCCACGAACTGGAGCCGCGCGAGCAGTTCCTTGTCCACGAACTTGCTGAAAAACTCCAGGTCTTCGGCGCATTCGTTCAGCATGACATGCACCATGTGCTTCACATGGGCCTCGGCGAGGTCCATGTCGCCGGCGAGGTCGCAGAAAGCCACCTCCGGTTCAATCATCCAGAACTCCGCGGCGTGTCGTGACGTGTTGCTGTTCTCCGCGCGGAAGGTGGGACCGAATGTATAAACCTTGCCCAGCGCGCACGCGAACGTCTCCGCCTCCAGCTGGCCGCTGACCGTCAGAAAGGCGTTCTTGCCGAAGAAGTCCTCCTCCGGCTTCGCGGCGGCGCCCTGCTCCAGCGTGGTGACACGAAACATTTCGCCAGCACCCTCGCAGTCGCTCGCCGTGATGATCGGCGTGTGCACGTTCACAAAACCGCGGCTCTGAAAAAACTCATGCACCGCCATGGTCATGCGGCTGCGCGTGCGAAACACGGCGCCGAACAGATTCGAGCGCGCGCGCAGATGTCCGATGCTGCGCAGGAACTCCAGCGTATGCCCTTTCTTCTGCAGCGGATAGGAATCGTCCGCCGGCCCCACCAGCGTCAGGCCCGCGGCCTGCACTTCCCACTTTTGCCCCGCGCCCTGACTGGGAATCAGTTTGCCCTCCACCCTGACAGATGCGCCCGTCGTCATCTGCGCGATGTGTTCGTAGCCAGGAATCCCTGCGTCCGCCACCACCTGGATGCCCTTGAGACACGAGCCGTCGTTGAGTTCGAGAAAGGAAAACGCCTTGGAGTCGCGGCGCGTGCGCACCCAGCCGGCGAGGGAAATGGCGTCGCGCGGCGTGGTGCTGTGGAGGGCTTCTTTGACGGTGGTCATGCCCGCGACAAACAGCAGGCGGTGCGTTATTCAAGTGCAGCCCCAAACCGGTGCCGGGATCGTGTCAGCTCGCGAAGCCGCCGAAGAGTGGCGAACGCCGCCGCCGGATTGAGAAGTTGAAATAGTAATTGAAGTGCCTACTTAATGTATATACTTGGCGCATGAAAAATCGCAAACCAGCCGGCAAGGTGGACTACCTCAAGGACATGAGAGAGCCCCGCAAGGCCCGCAGCAGAACCTTTCGTAATGGCGGCAGCACCGCCGTCCGCATTCCCAAAGAATTTCAGCTCGAAGAATCCGAAGTCATGATCTCCAGAGTCGCCGAAGGCATCCTCATCTCTCCCGTTACCCGCCCCGCCACGGTTTCCGAATGGTGGGATTCCTGGGAAGCCATGCCCGACTTCATGTCGGAGGGCCGTCAACAGCCCGCGGCTCAGGATCGTGCGTGGTGATTCCCATGGATTACCTTCTGGACACCGATACCTGCATCTACTGCCAGCGGGAACGTCCCCCGGAAGTGAAGCATAGAATGGAAGAGGCGGGGATGGATTCCGTGGCCGTATCGGTGATCACCTCCTGCGAACTGCGCTATGGCGCGGAGAAACATCCCAACCCGATCAAGGCGAGGGCGAATCTCCGCGCCTTCCTGTTTCCGTTTCGCGTGCTGCCGTGGACCGAAGACTGCGCTGCAGAAGCGGCGCGAATTCGTGCGGCCCTTGAAAAACGGGGGCAGGGGATCGGCGGTTACGACGTGCTCATCGCAGCCCACGCCAAAGCGCTCGGGCTCACGGTGGTGACGAACAATCTGCGGGAATTCAGCCGCGTGGAAGGACTGAAGATCGTCACCTGGTGTCCCGGACGGGACTGAAAAATCCGTCAGTCCAATGTTCGCAAGTCGGCCGCGGGCCGGGTTGTCTTTATCTGAAAACCCACTTGGCGCGCGCCGTACCAGTGTGCCATACGTCGCTTTCCCTCTCCACGCCATGACCAGCCACCTCCGAATTCTCGTCCTCACCTGCCTCAGTGCCGCAGTGCTTTCCACTCCCCTCGCTTCGGCTCAGGAGGCGCCAACTCACCCCGCGGAGAAAGTCATGCAGGAATATCACCAGATGATCCTGACACGGGAGTGGAAGAAAAGCGCCGACATTGTGGACGAGGCCTCGATGAAGGTCCTGCAAAACGACTACGTGGCCCGGGTGAAGCAGTCCCGTACCATGGACGAGGAGGAGGCCATGGTTCGCCGGGTGGGGAAAGCCACCGTCGAGGAAGTGGCCGCCATGCCGGCCCGCGAATGGTATGCGGCTTACAACGACGGACTCAAGGAGCGCTACAGCCTCGAGGAGGAGAAGCTGGCGGAAATCCGCAAAACCATTAACCTCAAAACCATGAGCATTGCCACGGATGAGGGAGGCAAAGTGGTGCACATTCTCGTGAAGGCGACCTACTCCACCGGTGAGGCCAAAATCGAGCGGCTCGAACTCACCACGCTGCGCAACAACGGCGGCAAGTGGCAGGTGGTGCTCGACGGTCTCGCGCCGAAGATCACTCCCCTGAAGCCCGGCGCGCCCGACCCGCTGGGGACTCCGCCCAAACCCGCTCCCAAGCCGGCGCCCAAACCCGCCACCAAACCGAAGTCCCGCTGATCTGCGCTGCAACGCAACAAGCATGAAGACAGTCAAAGTCGGAATCATTGGCGGCGGGCTGATGGGGCGCGAAATGGCGAGCGCCTTTGCCCGCTGGTGTGTGCTCAAGGACATGCCGGTGACGCCGGTGCTCGCCGGGGTGGCGGATGTGAATCCGTCGGTGCTGGAGTGGTTCCGCGCCATTCCGTCGTGCACTCTTCTCACCACGGATTATGCAGAGCTGCTCGCCAGCCCTGACATTGACGTCGTCTATGTCGCGGTCCCGCACCACCTGCACGAAAAGATCTACCTCGACGTGCTCGCGGCGGGCAAAGACCTCTTCGCCGAAAAGCCGTTCGGCATCGATCTCGCGGCGGCGCAAAAAATCACGCAAGCCTGCGATGCCAGCGGACGCTTCGTGCGCTGCAGCAGCGAGTTTCCGTTCTTCCCGGGTGTGCAGCGCGTCGTAAAGGCCTGCCAGGAAAACAAGATGGGCCGGATCCTGGAGATTCACAGCGGGCTGCTCCACGCCAGCGACCTCGAACCCTCCAAGCCGGCGAACTGGAAACGTTTCAGCCACATCTGCGGCGAAGGCGGCGTGCTCAACGACCTCGGCATGCACACGCTCCACGTCCCGCTGCGCCTCGGCTGGATGCCGCACAGCGTTTATGCCCAGCTACAGAAAGGCTATCCGAAACGCCCCGGCCCGGACGGTCAGCCGGTCACCTGCGACACCTGGGACAACGCCATGCTCCACACATGGATTCAGCATCAGGGTCAGCCCGTCCCCATGCGCCTGGAAATGAAACGTCTCTCCCCCGGCGCGACGAACACATGGTTCCTCGAAGTCTTCGGCACCGACGGCGGCATGAGGTTCTCCACCGCCGAGCCGAAATCACTCCACACCTTCCGCCGCACGCCTAAAGACCAAATCTGGGAGCGCACCGATATCGGATTTGAAATGGCCTTCCCCACCATCACCGGCGGCATTTTTGAAGTCGGCTTCCCCGACATCATGCAGCAAATGTGGGCCTCCTTCCTGCTCGAGCGCGAAGGCAAACTCGCCGGCAAGTTCGGCTGCGTGACTCCGCGCGAAGCCCTCGCCTCCCACGAAATCTTCGCCGCAGCTTTGGCCTCACAAACCGGCAACTGCGTGGCGGCTGTTGGCTAAACAGCCACAGATGGACACAGATGGAAACAGATTTCTTTAGCAGGATGAGAATGAGAGCCGAACGACATCCGTGTCCATCGGCGTCCATCCGTGGTTTCCTTCCAACCTCTGCCTGAGTCATGCGCGCCCGCATCGTCAAAGAATTCACCTTCGAAGCCGCACAGACGCTGCCGTCCGCGCCACAGGGCCACAAGTGCCGGCTCATGCACGGACACAGCTTCAAGGTGGAAATCCATGTGGAAGGAGAGGTGAATGCGCAGTCAGGCTGGCTCTACGACCATGCGGAAATCTCCCGCTCCATGAAGCCGCTTCTGGAGCAGCTCGATCACTCCTACGTCAATGACATCGCCGGGCTGGAGAATCCCACCATCGAAATCATGTGCGCATGGCTCTGGCGAAAACTGGAGCCGCAACTGCCCGGGCTCTGCGAAATCGTGCTCCATGAAACTCCGACCGCCCGCTGCGTGTTTCGCGGTGAATTCTGACCTGCCGGACTCCGCGCCATACCGGTCCGTTCTCTGTGATTGACCCGCCGCTCGTAAACTGATGGAATGCGCGGCATGAACCTCCCCGCCCGCGTCCTCTCCGTCGTCCTTTGCTCTGTCGCGCTGCTGCGCGCGAAGACACCCGCCGCTTCCGAACTTTCCACGCTCGCTGCCGCCGCACTCGCTGGTGACTCCACGGCCATTCAAAAACTCCGCGCCGCCGGACCGCCGGGCCTGGAGGCCTTGTTCGAGGCCGGCAAAGACGGCATCACCGCACTGCGGCAGAATGAGAGCCGTCTCGAAGCTCCGGAAAATGCCCAACTCCGCGCTGCGCTCGATGGCGTGGCCCGCCAGCGCGATGCCTTCGCATCGGGACTCTACTGGTTCACCGATCTCGACGCTGCCAAAGCGGAGGCGAAGAAAACCCAACGGCCCATCCTCTCGTTGCGCCTGTTGGGGAATCTGGATGACGAGTTCAGTTGCGCCAACAGCCGCTTCTTTCGCACCTCGCTCTACGCGAACCGCAGCGTGTCCCACATCCTGCGCCACGGCTTTGTCCTGCACTGGAAGAGCGTCCGCCCTGTTCCCGTGCTCACCATAGATATGGGCGACGGACGTCGCATCAAACGCACCATCACCGGCAACAGCATCCATTACGTTCTCGATGCCGACGGGCATGTGCTCGACGCGCTGCCAGGCAACTACAGTCCCGCCGCCTTCCTGGCGGCACTCAATCACGCCGCAGTG
Organism: uncultured Akkermansia sp.; assembly: GCA_964523105.1. Lineage (GTDB taxonomy): Bacteria > Verrucomicrobiota > Verrucomicrobiia > Verrucomicrobiales > V1-33 > V1-33. Next base: position 34,831 of record CAZFZN010000015.1, on the reverse strand, counting down.
AGCGCTCATCACAAAGATGCCGCAGTCCTGCGCAACTGGCACGGCCAGCAGGCCAACACGCTGTGCCGGGAGTGGCTCTGGCACGCTGTCGCCGCCGGCTTTTACGGTGAGGAAAAGCAACGTGCGCTCCGCGATCCCGCGCAGGCTCCAAAACTCATGGCCGACCTTCTTCCCCGGGCCTTTCCCGCCACCGATGCTGATTACCCGCGCGGAATCACCCCCGCGGAGGCCAACGCTCTTGGGAAGGAGACGCACAATAATTCGGGCCAGAATACTGAATCCAGGGGACGGTTTGGAGAGATGCTGTGCAAGCTGATGGTGGAAGATGATCGCGCCAGGAGTCTGCCGGACCACCCGACTGTCGTGCAACTTCTGGGAGCACTAACGCCCGGTATCACTATCGGAACCACTGGCAACCCCGCTTCCAGTTTTCCGGTCCAACCGGTGGTGCCCATGCCATTCACTGCAGGCGAACCACTGGAATTCAATCCTCCGCAGACTCCCAAGGGCATGGTGGAGCGTCCCATTCTGAACCAATCCCCTGCACCCGCTGCGGACAAGGCACTCGATCTCGCCGCCGCCTCCACCGACGGCGATTCGATCGTGCTTTCCCGGCGCATGACCAATGAGCGATGGGCCATGCTGGCCCGTTCGTGGCGCGACCTCGTGCGCCTCGACGCCGCCAGCCGCCGCCTGATGATGGCCAAGCTGCCGGAAACCATGCTCCACCAGGAGGAAATCAAAACCGGCGCACCGGTGAAGGATTCTCCGTTCGCCAGGATGCTGGAGAACTTCGAGTCCGCCCTCGCCCGCGACATGGTGCGCAACGAATACTACTTCCACACGCTGATCCATCAGTGGCTGGAGGAGGACAAGGACGGTGCGCTGGCCCGCGACCTGGAGGCGCTCAACAAACGTGTGTATGCCGAACTCTTTCTCACGCCCGACTACGACGAATGGCTGGGCCTCGTGCCGGAGGATACTTACACGGCGCTGGAAAAAGACGGCTGCGCCTGCGACAAGAACGCGCCGCCCATGCGCACCACCAGGGTCGCGCGCTGAGACTGCGGTTGCCCTGCCGCAGGCTGCCGTTACGCGCGGCACACCATGACCATTCTCTCCACTCCCAACGCTCCCGCCGCCGTCGGCCCGTACTCGCAGGCGATTCGCACCGGCAATCTGCTGTTTTGCGCCGGCATGCTGCCGCTGGTGCCGTCCAGCATGAAGATCGAGGCCGCGGAGATCGAAGGGCAGACGAAGCAGGTGCTGGCGAACATTTATGCGCTGCTGGAAAGTGCCGGACTGAGCCTGTCGAACGTGGTCAAAAGCACGGTCTTTCTCAAGGACCTCGGCGACTTCGGAAAAATGAATGCGCTTTATGCCGCCGCTTTCGGAGATCACAAACCGGCGCGCAGCACCGTGCAGGTGGCAAAGCTTCCGCTCGATGCGCTCGTGGAGATCGAAGTCGTGGCGGAGTTCCCGGAGTGAAGCGGTTCCAAGAGCCTGGCCGGGAGGCACATCCCGCGATGGCCGCACTTCGCAGCTTGCCGGGTCCGGAGTCTGCTGTAATGGGCGCGCTCCATGTCAGGATTCTTTCGCAGACTGTTCCGGCGGGGCGCGTCAGGCCCGACCCCTGCGCATCATGTTCCGGCCCTTCCGGACGCGGAGGAGTGGTTCGAGACTGACAACGGCCTTCCCTATCCGTACTGGGAGCGAATTGAAGGATGGATCGTCGATCATGTGCCGGCGGGGGATTTCGATGAAGGCTATAACATGGCCTTGCGCCGCTGGATGCAGCGTCTGGCGGAAAACGCGCGGTGCCGCCTGACAACGGCCGAGTCACCTCATTTCATCGTGCTTTCGCCCTACGAGAAAAGCGGGCGCCAGTGGGTGCTCCGGGCCGCGGAGGAGGCGCGGCAGGCGATATTCGACTCCCTTGGTGCCCTGACATGGGCGCAGCGATGGGGTAAGCATCCCGTGCTGGTGCTGCCGGAGCGGCTCTATGCGCGTTACATTTCGCACTACTACGACGGGGATTACATGGGCCGCAGCGCCGGCGTGATGATCCCGGTCGGCGGTTGCGTGCATATCGCCATGGTGGCGCCGCAAAACGAGCAGTTCGACAGTTCCTTCCGGCGGGTGCTGGCGCATGAACTGACGCACGATGCCCTGTGCGAACTCACGCTGCCGCGCTGGCTGGATGAGGCGCTGGCAATGCACTTCGAGGACCGGCTCGGCGGCGGGGAGTGGACCATCGAAGACCGGCTGGGGCCGCACTTCGAGGTCATCGGAACGCGGGCCATCCTGCGGGAATTCAAAGACTGGTGGACGGAGGAACGGATGCAGGGATTCTGGAGCGGGGAACTGTGGAATTCCGAGGAGGATGAACAGGCCTTCTGCTATGAAATGGCACGCACCGTGTTCCGGCTGCTGCGTCAGGCGGTGAACAATGCCCCGGGTCCGTTTCGGGCGTTTGTGGAAGACGCCGACCGGAAGGACGGAGGAGAAGCCGCAGCCGTGCAGCATCTCGGCCTTTCCCTCGGCGATCTGGCCGCGGAATTCCTCGGTCCCGGGGACTGGGAACCCAACCCCGTCATCTGGTAGGCGAAATCACGGTTACGAAAATGTCCGGATGCAAATGGCTGCGGCCAGGGGAGAATCCCGCCCCTATCTCATGACCATCCGCATCGCTTCCGCCACCCTGCTTTCCCTCACCGCCGCTCACGCCGTCCCGCTCGTCAACTTCAACGACACCTGGCACTATCGCAAAGGAACCAGTGCTCCCCAAACCGACTGGAAGACCGCGGCTGACGCTTCGCTCGACGCCTCATGGCTCACCGGCCCTGGCTGGTTCGGCTATGGCGACGGCACCGGCGCGAACGCTGCCGGCACCACCCTCAGCGACATGGAGGACAACTACCGCACCTTCGTGATTCGGATCACGTTCACGGTGCCGCCGGAAACGCCGCTCACGGACGAAGTCGTGCTGGAGACGGATTTCGATGACGGCTTCATCGCGTGGATCGACGGCAATCTCGCCGACAATCAGGGGGTATCCTCCGAACTGGCATGGAACAACACCAGCACGAGCGTATCGAATCATGAATGCTCATTCGGTGATGGTACGCAGTCGCCCGTGCGTACGACGGTCCTTGGCTCCGTGGCGGACAAAGCTGCGCCCGGCACGCATGTTCTTGCGGTGCAACTCGTGAACACAAACCTGGGATCCAGCGATGCGGTGCTCAAAGTGAATCTCCGCACGCAGACTCCGGTACCTCCGCTTACGCTGCACTGGACGCTGGCGGAAAGTCCCGTCACCCTGACATCCACGTTCAACGTCGCAGCGAACGAGGAACTGATCATCGATCCCGGTGTCGAGGTCCGCTGCCACGGCGGCAGCGATGCCATCAACTGCGCGGGCCGGATCACCGCCATCGGCACGGAGGCACAGCGCATCCGCTTTGTGAGGGCGAATGCCGGCACCGGCTGGCAGCGCATTCGCATGACCGGGACTCCGGAGTGTGTCTTCAAATACTGCGACTTCGACGGCTCCAGCTCCAGCGGCACCATTCGCGGCTCCGGCACCAGCAGCGTATTCACCTCCGTGACGCTCGAAAACTGCCGCTTTTTGAATACGGAGGTTCAAATGGTGGACCTGACATATTCGAGCTGCAATCTCATCAACTGCGAGTTCGACTCCATCGGCGCGCAGGAGTTGATCCACTTTTCCAATATGCCGTCCACCGGCCACGCCCTGATCAAAGGCTGCCGTTTTGGCGCCCCCGGCGTGCCGCCCACCAGCGGCTACAACGACATCGTGGACTTCACCGGCGGGAACCGGCCCGGGCCCATCCCGCGTTTCATCGACAACATTTTCCTCTCCTCGGTGGATGACTGTTTCGACATGGACGCCACGGATGCGCACATCGAGGGAAACCTTTTTCTCAATGTGCTCCAGGGGGCGCCGCGCGCTTCGAGCAGCAATCCCATCACCACCGGTGAAGGCAGTGCCGTCTCGGAACTCGTCATTTGCCGCAACTATTTCTACAACTGCGAACACCTCCTCCTGCTCAAGGACAGCGGCGCGGCCACGGTGCAAAACAACACGTTCCTCAAAATGGTGGAGAATCCGAATGCCCTGCAGTCCGCCGGCGGCACGCCCATTCCCCCTGGCATTATCCTGTTTGGCGAACCCTGGCGCGGCCGCCCGCTCGGAGCCGGCGCCGTTTATGAAGGGAATATCGCGTGGGATCTCGCGCCGGTGATTCAGACGACGCCCTTCCCGCTCTACGACAGCGCTCAGTCCTTTTTGCTCGTGAACCGCTCCCTCATCCAGGGCAACCAATGGCCCGGCGCCGGCAATCTCATCGCCGATCCGCTGTTTGTGAACACCACGGGCATTGATTACACCAACATCAAAGCCTCGCTCCAGTTGCAGGCCGGATCGCCGGCCATCGGCACTGGTCCCAACGGACTCGACATGGGCGCCGCCGTGCCTGCCGGAGCGAGTATCAGCGGAGCACCGGTTGGAACGACGTCCAGCCGTGACGCCACCCTCACCATTGGCGGACCTGGCATTTGGGTTTACAAGTGGAGGCTCAACGGCGGCGCGTGGAGTGCCGACGTGCCGCTCGTGCCCGCCTCTGTTCTCAACGGCGGCATCTTCACCGCCACCATGCACGACAACCCGCCGCCCATCGTCCTCACAGGTCTCGCCAACGGCGTGCAAACCGTCGAGGTGATCGGTCAGAACAGCGGTGGCGACTGGCAGGAAACGCCCGCCTCCGTCACGTGGACCGTCGAGGAGATTACTGCAGGAGATATGGACAACGACGGGCTGCCCGATGCCTGGGAAACCGCCAACGGACTCGATCCCAACGATCCTGCGGATGCCGCGAAGGACAAAGACGGCGATGCGGCGACCAATGCCAATGAATACATTGCCGGCACCGATCCGCAGAATTCCGCCAGTGTGCTCCGCGCCGTGTCATCGTTCCTTCCCAACGGCAGCGCGGACATCACATTCGATGCCGTCGCCGGAAAATCCTATCGCGTCGAGGCCAGCGCGGAACTGGCGGCGGCCTCATGGACGGTGATCGCGACATTGCCGGTGCAGCAGGCCAGCGGCCCGGTGACGGTGAATGATCCGGACGCCGCAACCGCGGCGCGGAAGTTCTACCGCGTGTCCACTCCCTGAACCGACGCTTTCCGCCGTTCAGGGCGCTGTCAGAGCCTGGCCGTTGTCGCGCGGGCCCAGTGCGGCCAGAAAGGGAACCGCGGTGCGCGCCCAGGCTTCCGGTGCCGGATAACCCGAGGCACCGCCGCCAAAACAGCTCCGGAGCATTTCGGTGTCGATGATGCCAGGATTGAGTGCAACGGCGGCGAGCCCGCGCGGCAGCTCCTGCGCCAGCGATTGTGTCAGGCCCTCGATGGCCCATTTGGTCGCGCAATAGGGCGCGACCTCCGGCGATGTGCTGCGGCCCCATCCGCTGCTGAAGTTGACCACCACGCCGCGTCCGGCCTCCATCATGGCCGGCAGGAAGGCGCGGATGACGTGGAAGGTGCCGGTGATATTGGCGGCGATGACGCGCTCGAATTCGCCAGGCGGGACTTTCCACAGCGGCGCACTGGCATTGATCAGCGCGGCATTGTTCAACAGCAGGTCCGGCGGGCCGAGTTGCGCGAGAGCCTGCTCCGCGAAGCCGCTGACGGCGCGGTCATCCGTGATATCGCAGGGGGAAAAGAAGTTCGATGCGCCATGCTGCTGCGCCAGTTCCTGCACAGCGGCGGCATTGCGTCCGCAGCCGGCGACGCGCCACCCGAGCCGAATGAATTCAGAAGTCATGGCGCGCCCAAGTCCGCGGGTGCATCCGGTGATGAGAACAGTTTTGGCCTCCATGACTGAGCCCTGGCATGCCCGCAGTGCGGGAGCCAGGGCTCATTCGAAATCCTCTCCGATCGCGGGGCGAAAACCCGAAGATCGAGCGGTTACTGCTTTACTGCTGACTGCTTTTTCAAACCCGCCACGTGGTGCTCGAACGCCGGAAAGTAGCGGTCGTACTCCCAGGGATTGCCGCGCCCGGTGGTCTCGGAGGTGGCGAAGTCCTCCACAAGCTTCTGCTCAAACTCCGGTGACAGCACTTCGCTGCGCCCTACCAGAACCCGCACGGTGTCCTTGGGCGCGGGGGTCACTTTGAGCGGGAGGATCTGGTCGGTGAATTTCCGAGGCACGATCCAGAACACCCGCAGGCCCTGACGGCCGAAGTAACTCGGCCACCATGTTTGCACCATGGCGTCGGCCTCGGCGCGGTTCAAGCCGGCGCGCGTCAGCATGGCGACCGTGTCGGCATAAACTCCCGCCTGCCACTTTTCCGGTTGAGGATTTTTTCCTGTCAGGTCCGCCTCGTGGACGGAGCCTGCGGCGAGAGTTTCACAGGTGGACCAGCGCACCCCGCTGCCGGTGTTCTCAAAAACCACCATGCCGCCAACCGCGTCAGCACCCTTGTTTTCGATCTTCACTTTGCCATTCCCGGCGCTGGAAAAGGTGACGGGCAGAGTGAAATTGCCGAGACCGCGGTAGAACAGGAACTTCTCCGCGTCGCCGTCCTTTGTCGTCACGAGGGCACTGTCAGGGTAGCGCGGATAAATCCATGACGGCGTTTCGCCGGTCTTGAAATATCGCATGGCATCGTCCGGCTGCGGCGGCGTGACTTTTACATCCCAGCGGATGCTGCCGTTATAAGGCTGCGCGAAGTCGAGCAGGTTCTCCTCCTCCTTCGGCCAGCCCCGGTGATCCCTGACAATCGTCGGCGGGACTTCGCCGCTGGTGCGCGGCGGAAACCACTGACTGATGCTGCCGCCTTTGAAGCCGACCTCCACCTGCGCCTCGAACGCCTCTTTGGTGTAGAAATAGATGACCGGCGTTTCCATGCGCACGGTGACATTGGCCAGCGGGCGATACCAGCCTTTGGCTCCCCACGGGGAATTGAAAGGCATCATGCCTTCGTGCGAACGCACAAAGTGCGGCAGCGGCTCCTCCTCGCGCTGCACTCCCGGGAGAAGCTTGCCGGCGGAGGAGGAGAGCGTGGTGAAGGTGCCCCATTCGTGCAGCGTGTATCCGCCGGCGGGTCCGCTGCGCAGCGGGTCCGCCAATGATGTCAGGCTGGAGGCGAGCAGGGCGATGAATGTGACTGGTGTTTTCATGGTTTGGTATGGGGTTGGTGGTTGATGTCGTTGCAGGAAGAGAATGAAGCACCGCGCGGCGTGGCTCCAGGCCATCCGGAAAAGCCGGAATGCGCAGCGCGCCCGGTATGTCAGGGATTCAGCAGACGGGCGAGGCGGTCCTCCGGCCAGCCTGACTGCTTGAGAAAAGCAGCGGCGGCTGCGGGGTCCCGGGCGCGCCAGCTTTCGTAGATGTGGGAGATGGCGGGCTCGCGCATCGCGGCGTCGCTGACGGTGGCCGCCCATGTCAGGGCGCTGGCGGCGTCGAGGTCCGCAATCTGCCGCGCAAAGGTCGTCCGCGCCGCATCACTCTGCGGTCCGGGCGGAAGGGCATCGAGCCACGCGCCGGCGGCATTGGGGTCTTTCTGCGACCAGACGTTGATGATTTTCACCATGGTGTCGCGTCCCGGCTCGCGTGCGATCCACCACGCCGCAGCGGCGGCGGGATCGCTCTGCAGCCAAGTGAGTCCGAGGGTGTCCATGAGCCGGGAGCGTTCCCATGCGGGCTCCGACTGTTCCACCCACGCGGCCGCGGCGGCGGCATCGTGGTGCGTCCAGTTTTCCACCACGGCGCGCTTCGTTTGCGTGCGCAGCTCGGCGTCCCCGAGTTCCGAAGCGATCTCCAAAACCCGCTCGCGGTCCGCTTGCGTCTGCACGGTTTCCATGACGCCCCGCAGCGCCTGCGCGCGTTCGTTGACCGTCCGGACGTTTTGCAAATAACGAAAGGCTTTAGTCAGGTCGCGGGAGGCGAGAGTCTTGAAAATATTGGCGAGGAGCGACTCCCTGACGGGAAGCGGCGCCGTGCCCGCCGTCTTGGAATTCCATCCAATCACCGCCTCCGGATCCCGCGCCGCCCATGCGGAAAGCACGCCTTCGGTCGTGGCCAGCCGGTATTGTTCCGGCAGTTCCCCGCTGGCATAATTGATCGCCGCCCACGGGTCCGCCTCGGCCCACTGGCTCAGAATGTACCGGTAAAGCAGGGCGCGTGCGGATTCGTCAGGAACTCCCTCCACCAGAGACAATGCCTCCGGCGCCTGTGCCGGGGCGATTTGCCCCAGCAGCGCGAGAGCGCGCGTGGTGGCGCTGATGTTCTGCGCCCCGCCGCGCAGCTCGGCTGCGGCGGCGGTGATGATTTCCGGCAGCGGCCTGGGAGAAACGGCCGTGGCCGGAACAGGTGCGGCGGGCGTGGGAGGTTTCACGGACTTCACCGGCGGTGTCACGGATGTCAGGGCCGCCGGCTGCGACGGCCCGGGGCCGTGCCGGGTGAAGTCTGCAATAACAAACGGCAGCGCCCCCGCCGCAGTGAGGCAGGCGGCGATGCCGGCGAGTTTCCAGCGCGCCGCAGCGCCCAGTCCGGCGAAGGCGGCGGATACCGATCCGCCTGCGGCGGCGGCACCCGCGAGGGCGCGGCCGGGCAGGGCCGCCGCGAGGGCCGCGGGCGCAGGGGACACCGTGTGCGCCAGCAGAATGGCCGAGAGCGCCGCGCCCGACCCCGTCACGCCGCGGCGGGTCAGCAGGGCGCGAAGTTTTTCCAGCGCGCGGCTCACGCGTTTCTGCGCCGTGTCGTCACTGATGCCCAGCGCCTGACCCACGCCGCGGAAATCCCGGTGCTCAAAAAACCGGAGCACGAGGGCATCGCGATCGCCCGGCGGCAGGGAATCCATCGCCGCATCGAGCAGCGGGGCGGTCCGGTGCCATGCGGCCTCGGCGGAGGAATCAGTCAGGGCATTCATGGCCGCGGCCTCCTGTTCCCGCGCGCGCCGTCTCCGCTCGCGGTCGATGAAATGGGACGCCGTGAATCCGGTGTGCCGGTGCAGCCATCCCCCGGCGACGGTGCCCGGCGGAAGCTGGCCCGCCTTCCTCGCAAAATCCGTGAAGACCTGCTGCGTGACATCCTCAGCCAGCGCCCGGTCTCCGTGGACGCGCCGCAGCGCACTGCTGAAAACGGCATCCACATGGCGGCGGACCAGTTCGGTGAAAGCCGCGGCCGACCGGCCTTCGCGGTATTCGCGCAGCAGCTGCTGATCGTCATGACTGGATTCGGCATCGGGCATGGTGAGTGTTTTCACATACCAGAACCGGCCGCGCGCGGGAATCCGACAATTATTTTTCCCTTTCCGGCAGAACAGAGCGCCGTGGAGCCTGCGGTGCGTTGACAAGCCCGGGACCCGCCTCCAGCATCGCCGCAGTGTCTTTTGAAACTCTCCAACAATCCCCGCTGCTCGAAGCCCACCTCCGCGCCGGGGCGCGCATGGTGCCCTTCGCCGGATGGAACATGCCGGTGCAGTATGCCGGCATCACTCAGGAGCATCTCGCGGTGCGCAGCGGGTGCGGTATTTTCGACATTTCGCACATGGGGGAATTTGTTGTCAGTGACGCGGATGCCGGCGCATGGCTCAATCGCCAGCTCACCAACAACACCGCCAAACTGTCACCTGGCCAGGGTCAGTACTCACTTCTGCTGAATGAAACCGGCGGCGTCATCGACGACCTCATCGTGTATCGCCTCGCGGACGACCGCTGGTTCCTCGTGGTCAACGCGAGCATGATCGCGGAGGACTGTGCGTGGCTGGCCTCCCGTCTGCCGGAGGGGGTGACGCTGCACGACGAAAGCGCGGCCTTTGCCGGCATGGCCATCCAGGGGCCTAACGCGCCGGCCGTTTTCACCGCCATGACCGGCGCGGAGCTGCCGCCGCGCAACGGCATCCGGGAACTGAGCACGCCGCAGGGAGTCCTCATCGTTTGCCGCACCGGATATACCGGAGAGGACGGCTTCGAGCTTTTTTGTCAGGCCGCGGACGGCGTTGCATGGTGGGATCGCGCGCTGGCCGCCGGCGCCGTGCCCTGCGGGCTCGGTGCGCGGGACACGCTGCGTCTCGAAATGGGCTATCCTCTCAATGGCAGCGACCTCTCGCCCTCACGCACGCCGCTGGAGGCCGGACTGGGATTCTTTGTGGACATGGAGAAAGGCGACTTCACCGGCCGCGCGGTCCTCGCCGCTCAAAAAGCGGCCGGAATCCCCTCGAAGCTGGCCGGCCTCCGCATGACCGGAAAGACCCCGCCGCCCCGGGCGCACTATCCGGTTTTTCACGACGGACAACAGGTTGCCGAACTCGCCAGCGGCGGCGTCTCGCCGTCCCTCGGAGACGGCATTGGCATGGCCTATCTTCCCGCCTCACTCGCCGCCCCCGGCACGCCGCTGGAGATCGACATCCGGGGCAAACGCTGGCCCGCCGAAGTGGTGAAAAAGCCCTTCTACCGCCGGCCCGCCTGACTATTCATCCTCCATCCTTCATCCTTCCGAATCATGCCCGCTCCCGCCAACGCCCGCTTCACCGCCACTCACGAATGGATTCTCGCCGGGGAATCGCCTTCGCCCGTCGGCATCTCCGAACACGCTCAGGCCGAACTCGGCGACATCGTTTATATCGAACTTCCGGAGGTTGGCCGCGTCGTGGCCGCCAAAGAAGCGGTGGCTGTTGTGGAATCCGTCAAAGCCGCCAGCGACATCTACGCGCCCGTGGCCGGTGAAATCACGGAGGTGAATTCCGAAGTGTCAGGCAACACCGGCCTGGTCAATACCGATCCCTACGGCGCCGGCTGGCTTTTCAAAATCAAACCCGCCAGCCCGGCAGATGTGGACGCCCTCATGGACGAGGCGGCCTATGCTGCGAGCCACGGCTGAGCAGCGGAGCACACGGGCACATTGGGGGGCAGCGGGACGAAGATGCTGTCCCTGGCGGACAAGGAGTATTGAAATAACCGGGAAAAACCCTTCCCGGGCCTCAGGGATTCTGGTATGAGGGCGGCGTAAATCGCCTCCGGGTCCCTGTCATGAAAACGCGTTTATTGCTCCTGCTGTCCTTTGCCGGAATTCTTCCGCCTCTCCATGCGCAGCTGCCGCTGCCCATCGTTTATGTCACGCAGGTGCCGCCCCGGGTGCACTCCGAGCCCACGGCGCACGAAACCATTACCAGCATCGGGAACAATCATCTGCCCACGGTCAAATCCGCGCCCCGGGGAGGTGATCTGATGATTCGCTATACCGACGGAACGCTGCGGAACCTGACAAGAGACGCGGGGTTCGGCCTTTCCGCCGTGAATCAGGGCGCGGGGGCCATCGCCGTGCGGGATCCTCATATTCACTGGAGCGGGGAGAGGATTCTTTTCAGCATGGTGGTGAACAGCGCCAGTCCGTCAGAGGACCGATGGCAGTTGTATGAAGTGACGGCATTTGCCCAGCGGGCGCCGGTGCAGATCAGCAAAGTGCCCCGTCAGCCGGCGGAGTCGAACAACGTGCAGGCCTGTTATGCACCGGATGACCGCATTATTTTTGTCAGCGACCGTCTGCCGGACGGCTCCACGTCCTATCGCACCCTGGATGAAAAAGGTCAGGGCCGGATCAATACAGGACTGTGGTCGCTCAACCCTGCGACCGGTGAGGTGTTTCAGATGGAACACTCTCCCTCCGGTTCCTTCGATCCCATGGTGGACAGCTTCGGGCGCGTACTGTTCACGCGCTGGGATCATTTGCAGCGCGATGAGATCGCTGCGGCATCCGGCGGATTCGACTACGCCTCGGAAGCGCCCGATGCGGCGTGGCAGGGGGGCGTTTTCAGCGAGACCTTTCCAGAGACGCTGGATGCCTCCGGCGATGAACTCGGCCTGAAGTTCGACTTTTTCATGCCGTGGACGCTCAATCCTGATGGCACCGATCTGCTGACGCTCAATCACGTCGGGCGGCATGAGTTCTCCTCCTTCGCCGGCCGGTCGCGGACGGATACGAACTTGTCGGACTTGTTCATCCCCCAGCCTGCGACGGTAAACCCGGCGAATTTCGTGCGGGCCGGCGCGCTCATGCATCTAGCCGAACATCACGCCGTGCCAGGGCGCTACTTCGCCACGGATGCGGTATTCAACAAGCTCTCCGCGGGTCGCATCGTCACCATCCCGGACGGGTCCCCTTCCATCAATCCCTTCTTCATGCGGCTCAAAGTCACGTCCGGGAACGGCATCATCCGCGACCCCTTTGTCAGTGAAACCGGACGTCTGCTGGTGAGTGTGGCGGCCTGGCCGGCCAGCAGCACGGTACTGGTGAATGCGCCGCCGGGGCAGGAGACCGGCAACCTGTCCTACAACAACAGCGGCCTCACCACGGTGTTTGTCATGCCCGCACTGAATCTGTCCCTCGACTCCACCAACCCATTCATGATTCGCATGTCCTTCCTCGATGCTACGGCGGGCACGGCGAGCTTCAACTTCTCCCTCGCCCTCGCACCACAGCCGGATGTGACAGTAAGAAACGTCGAAGAGGACGGGACAGCGACCACCTTCAATGGTCCGCTCTGGCAGCTCCAGCCCCGGGAAGTCCGGCCCACCGTGCGGCCGGCCGCAGCCGTTCCGAAAATGGAGCAGCCGGAGCAGGGTGTTTTCATCAGTGCGGGAGTCTCGCCGCTGGCGCTGAAGTCATGGCTGCGCAGCCGGCAGCTCGCGCTCATGTCCGTGCGCAATGTCACCCAGCGGGACGGCGCCGATTTTCAGCAGCCGACCAATTTGTCAGTGCCGGAAGGGGTTTCCTCCATCCTCAGCGACGGCGGACCTGTCTATGAAGTCAAAGCGCTGCAAATGCTGCAGGGTGAATACCTGCGCGGCTATGCATCCCCCGGCGGAGCCGTGCGCGACGGGCGCCGCATCAAAGCCACGCCGCAGCACGGAGTGACCGGCAATCCGCCGCCGCCTCCCGGGATGCCCGACGGCAGCAGCGCCATCGCCGCCGACGGCTCGGTTGCGGCCCTGGTGCCCGCCCGGCGCGCGACTTCATGGCAACTGCTCGATCCGTCAGGCTCGCCGGTGGTGCGGGAGCGTTACTGGCTGTCGTTTCAGGCTGGAGAAATCCGCTCGTGCACTTCCTGCCACGGAGTGAACGTGCAGGATCATCTCCAGCAGCCGGCCGCGATCAATCCGCCGGCCGCCCTGTCCCTGCTGCTGGAGAACGTGAAGAGCATGGCGCCGGAAGTCAGTTCCAGCAGTGCCTTTCAGGTCATCAGTGAAGCCACCTTCGGCGTAAACCTGCCGCCAACCGGCGACGACGACGGCGACGGCGTGGCCAATTTGGTCGAGTGGGGCACCGGCAACAGTCCGGTGAATGCCGCCGACAAACCGGACGGACTCACCCTGGCCCGCCGCGAATCCGCCGGCCTGACCTACGTGGACCTGACGATGACGCGGCCGCCGTCCCGGCCGCGCGCCCGCCTCGTCCTGGAAGGCTCGACGAATCTGGAGGCATGGCGCGATCTTCTGGATCTCGGGGAAAGCGGCCCGTCGCCCCATCCGGATTACCACCTCGAGATCAGGAGCGACGGAACCGGTGCCGGCGGAGAGCAGCTCGTGCTGATGTCGCTGAGGCCGCAGGGGGACAATCCCGACCGCTATTACCGGCTGCGGGTTGCGGTGGAGTGAGGATTATTTCTCAGTGCCTTTTGATGGCGCGAACGGTGCCCTCCGCTTGATGGGCGCCGCAGCGCCGCCCATGGAACGGGAACATGAAACTTGCTCTGTGGCTGGCCATTGCCGGGCTTATCCTCTTCATTGTAGGGCTGCGATACGTGGACCCTGCGCCTCCGCGGCGCATTGTTATGGCCACCGGTGCGGCGGGTGGCGCTTACCGTCAGTATGGCGAACTCTATCGCAAAAGGCTGGCGGAGGACGGCATCACGGTGGAACTCAGGGAGACGTCGGGCAGTCTGGAGAATCTGCAGTTGCTGCGCTCCGGCGAGGTTGACGTGGCCTTTGTCCAGACGGGTGTTGCTGCCGAGAGTCCCGGCGAGGGGCTCGTTTCTCTGGGCAGTATCGGTTTTGAACCGCTGTGGATTTTTTATCGCAACGGTCTGATCGAGCGGGTGAACGACCTGCGCGGAAAACGGGTGGCAACCGGTGATCCCATGAGCGGCACCCGGGTGCTGGTGCACCGGCTGTTGAAGGACAACGGGCTCGTCGATTCCCCGCTCGAGGTCAGTCTCGGCGGAGAGGCCGCAGCGGCTGCGCTGCGCGAGGGCCGCGTCGATGCCGCGTGTTTCGTTGCCGCGGTGAACGCTCCGCTCGTGCAGTCCCTGCTGATGGATCCGGCACTGCGTCTCCTGGCATTCGACCGCGCCGAAGCTTATGCGGCGCGGTATCCATGGATTTCCAAACTGATCCTCCCTGAAGGAGTCGCGGATTTTGGCAGGAACATTCCGGACCGCGACGTCCCGCTCGTCTCTGCGGTGACCACCATTGTGGCGCGCGAGGACTTCCACCCTGCGGTCACCAGTCTTTTGATCAGGACCGGCGGCCCCATTCACGGGCAGCGGGGAGTTTTTGAAAAAGCGGGGCAGTTTCCCTCCCCGGAGTTCGTTGATTTTCCCCTCAGCGAGGACGCGCAGGATACCTTCAAGCATGGTCACTCATGGCTGAGCCGGCATCTGCCGTTCTGGGTCGCCAGCGCCATCGAGCGCCTCGCCTTCCTCATTCTCCCGCTGCTGACGCTGCTCATCCCGCTGCTGCGGGTGGCTCCGCCCATCTACGTTTGGCGCACGCGGCGTCAGATTTACCGGTGGTATGGACGACTCGTCAGTCTTGAGCGGGAGTTGGGCACCTCCACCGGACCGGCACAGGATGCGGTGCGCGAGCAAATCAGTCGCCTGGACCAGGAGGTGGGTCGCGTGAAGGTCCCGCTGTCCTACATGGATGAATTGTTCCGCCTCAGGTCCCACATCGAAATGGTGCTCCGGCGCGATTCGCACCCGGCTGCCTAACCTGGAAGTCAGGGCGCCGCGGCCGTGGAACCGGGCGCAGCAACCGCGGGGCGGGAATCGCCCTGCGGTGACGCAGCCGGCACCGAAGTCGATGCGGTGAACGACGCGCTCAGGCCTTTGGCGGGCTGGTTTCGAACAGACTCTTCATGGTCCCCAGCGCTCCCAGGACGCCGGTGGCCTCGAAGGGCACATAGACCACCTTGTTATCCTTGCCGCTCGTCATCTCCTTGAGCGTGGTCATGTAATTCTGTGCGATCAGATAGGCGGCGGCGTCGGCCTGGGTACCGCTCAGGCCCTGGCGCACGGACTGGAGAGCCATTGCCTGCGCCTGCGCGATGCGCTCCATCGCCTGGGCATCACCCTCGGCCCGCAGCACCGCCGACTGTTTCGCTCCCTCGGCCTTGGTGATTTCCGCCTGACGAATACCTTCGGCTTCCAGCACGGCTGCCGCCTTGCTGCCCTCCGCGGCGAGAATCTGCGCCCGGCGGTCGCGTTCGGCGCGCATTTGCTTTTCCATCGCCTGCTGCACGTCCGCCGGCGGCGTGATGTCCTGAATTTCCACGCGGTTCACCTTCACGCCCCACTTGTTGGTGGCTTCGTCGAGAATGTAGCCGAGCTTCTTGTTGATGGTGTCCCGGCTCACAAGGCTCTGGTCCAGTTCCATTTCGCCGATCACGTTGCGCAACGTGGTTTGCGTCAGCTTTTCGATCGCGTCCGGCAGATTGCTGATTTGATAGACCGCCTTCATGGGGTCGGTGATCTGGAAATAGACGAGGGCGTTGATGAGGATGGAGACGTTGTCCTTGGTGATGACGTTTTGGCGCGGATAATCATAAACCGTTTCGCGCAGGTCGATGCGCGGCGTGGTGCGGTTGATGTAGAGCGTGCGCCCGTTGGGACCGCTTTCCGTATGGCGCCAGTGCACCGGACGCGGCCGGTCGATGAGCGGCCAGATGATATTGATGCCGCTGCTGAGCGTGCGGTGATAGCGTCCGAGCCGCTCGATGACCACCGTCTCCGAATGGCGGACGATCTTGAGGCCCAGCAGCGCGAAAATGACGATGGTAACGACGAGGAGGATCAGGATGACCCGGATCGGCTCGATTTCAGCGAGAATGACAGTGCTCATGGCGGTGGTGGATTAGGGGTGATGCATGATGGCAATGGCCGGTGCGTCTGTAAAGCTCCGCGCCGGGTTTGTCCGCTATAGATTCCCGCGCAGTTTGCAGCCGCCTCCCCCTGACGGGAATGCGGAGGACCTGACTGACAATTCGCGGGCGCGCCGGGACGGCCATCAGCCCTCCTGCGAGGCGAGAAAGCGCTCGCAGTCGATGGCCGCCATGCAGCCCATGCCGGCCGCGGTGATCGCCTGACGATAATGCTTGTCCGCGCAGTCGCCGGCCACGAAGACTCCCTCCACATTCGTCTTCGATCCATGGCGGGGAATGATGTAGCCGCTCTCGTCAGTTTCGATCGCGCCCGCAAACAGTCCGGTATTCGGCACCAGCCCGATGGCCACGAAAACGCCTGACACATCCAGCACGGACTCCTCCCCGCTCACCGTGTTCTTCAATTTCACGCCCGTGACATCGTTCTTCTCCACGTCCATGATTTCGGTGACCACGCTGTTCCACACCGGTTTGATCTTCGGATGCTCCAGAACGCGGTCGGCCATGATTTTCGAGGCGCGCAGTTCGTCGCGGCGGTGGATCAGGTAAATCACCGAGCCAAACCGCGTGAGGTAAAGCGCCTCCTCGCACGCCGAGTCGCCGCCGCCGATCACTGCCAGCGGCTTGTTGCGATAGCGAGGCCACGCGCCGTCGCAAGTGGCGCAATACGTCACGCCGCCTTCGGTCAGCCTGGCCTCACTTTCGAGACCAAGGTGCCGGTGCCCCGCGCCCGTGGCGATGATGATGCTCTTCGTTTCCACCACTTCGCCATCGATCGTCACTTGAAACGGCCGCGACGACAAATCCACGGCATTCACCTGACTGCCCAGCTTCGTTTTCGCCCCGAACCGTTCCGCCTGCTGCTGCATGCTCACCATGAGCTGATAGCCGTCGATTCCTTCGGGGAAACCGGGGTAATTCTCCACAATGCTCGTCGTCGTCAGCAGCCCGCCGATTTGTTTTCCCGTGACAATGACCGGCGCCAGGTTGGCCCGCGCGGTGTAAAGAGCTGCCGTCCAGCCGGCGCAGCCGCTTCCGATAATGATGACGTTTTCCATGAGGTGGGGAGTGGTGACCGCGGGAAATGTTGGCGCCGCGGGCGGGCGCGTATCACGAAGGCGACGGGGCGTCAAGATGGGGCTCGACGTCAATGCCGCAGTTTTTCATGGCGCTTTGGGGGCACGATCCTGCAAACTGCGCGCCAATCCATCTTCGCGAACCAAAAACTATGCCCCTTTCCCTCACTCACCTCCGCGCCGGCATCATCGGCACCGGATTCATCGGCCCTGTTCACATTGAAGCAGTGAAACGGCTCGGCGTGCAGGTCACGGCGATCTGCGGCAGCACCATGAGCGCAACGGAAACGGCGCGGAAGTGGGGCATTCCGCAGATCTACGGCGACTACGACTACAAGGCGATGCTGGCGTCGCCGGACGTGGACGTGGTGCATATCACGTCGCCGAACAAGGTGCATGTGGAGCAGTCGCTCGCGGCGCTGAAGGCCGGCAAACACGTCATTTGCGAAAAACCGCTGGGAATGAACACTCAGGAAACGGTGCTGCTGGTGAAGGCTGCTGCGCGGAGCCGGTGCGTTTTTGCGGTGAATTATATGTGCCGCTTTTTCCCCGCGGTGCTGCAAATGCGCGCCCTGGTGCAGCGCGGCGAACTGGGCCGCATCATTCACGTGCAGGGGCATTTCTTCCAGGACTGGCTGCTCAAGGAGACCGACTACAACTGGCGCCTGCTGGCGAGCGAAGGCGGCAAGCTGCGCGCGGTGGGGGACATCGGCACGCACTGGATCGATGCCGTTTCCTTCATTCTCGGCAGCAAACCGGCGGCGGTCTTTGCCGCGCTGGAGACGTTTCACAAGACGCGCCGGCGTCCGAAAGGCGAAGTGAAGACTTTCGCCAAAGTGAATCCGAAGGACATGGTGCCCTACAAGGTGGACACGGAGGACTTTGCCAGTGTGCTGCTGCAGTTCGGCAAGTCGCGTCACGGTTTTGCCGACAATGTCCACGCCAACGCCGCGATCAGTCAGGTGGCCGCCGGATGGAAGTGCAGCCTCAGCGTGGGCATTTACGGCACCGGAGGCAGCGTGCGCTGGGACCTCCAGCAGCCGAACGAAATCATCCTCGGCCGCCGCGATGAACCGAATCAAATTCTCCAGCGCGCCACCCCGGGCTTCGACGTCGATGTCGCCGGCTTCACTGACTACCCCGGCGGACATCCGGAGGGATTCGCCGACAGCCACAAGATGCACTACCGCGCCGTGTATGAACATATTGCCTCGGGGCGGAAGACGCCCGTGCTCTTCGCCACGGCGCAGGACGGCCACGACGAAGTGAAACTCTGCGAAGCCGTGCTGCAAAGCCACGCGCAACGCGGCTGGGTAAAGCTATAGCGCGGCTGTTGAAGTACTGCAGAGGGAAGCACGCAGTGCCCGCAGCAAGGCCGTCCCGGCCTTGGCGGGAATCACAGGACCCGCAACAAAGCCGTCCCGGCACCGGGGGGGAATCCTGAAAATACCTGATTGGGAACCTGTGGCATGTCTGTGTGCACTGACAAGGCCGGGACGGCCTTGCTACGGGCATTCGCGCATCGTTTGAGGCTCCGGTTTTGTGGTGGCTGGAATTGCTCAACAACCTCACGGCCGCAGCGTGGCACGGGCGCGGAAGTAGAGCCGGGAGCCGGCGGGCGGACTGACGACCCATGAAGTTTGCGCCTGACCGCCGGGAAGCACGCTAGTGCTGCTGCGGGTGAATCCTGCGGTGCCCCATGTTGCGAGATCTTCGCTGGACTCCAGCACGAGGGCCGCATCGTCGGCCGCGGCGGCGTGGACAAGGGTGATCTGTGCGGTGGCCGGATTCCAGACCAGCGGGGCGAAAGGACCGGACGCGCTGTCGCTGGAGCCAAGCGCATATTCCATCAGGGCGGATGTGCCATCGTTATCGGAATCGCTGTCAGGATTGCCCGTGAACGGGACGCCGTCGCCGGCGGCCGGATTGCCGCTGGAAGCGGTGGAGGCTCGCCAGTTTTCCGGCTGGTCGGGATCGAGCGAGGCGGCGATGAGCACGAGGCTGGGGCCGGTGCCGTCGGGCGCAGTCGGCCAGGGAGCGTTGTCGTCATAGACGAAACTGACGATTTGCTCGCCGAACGCGTCGCGCAGGGTGAGACGCTCGCCGGCATTGTCGAGGCTGCCGGTGTATGGACCGAAGACTCCTGTGAGGGTCGGACCGCGCAGGGCGAGTGCCGAGGGCTTGCGGGAAAGCACCACGCGCTGGCCGGCGGCGAGCGTGGTATTGGCAGGGAAGGTGAACGTGATGCCGTTGTCGAAAAAGCAGCCGCTGACGTCGAGCGGGGCGCTGCTCGTGTTCATCAGCTCGACGAATTCAAAATCAGACGCAGTGAGCGTGGCATCGGCGGCAAGCTCCGCGGCGGTGGGCGGGAGCGGATGGTAGTGCAGCTCCGTGACTCGCAGCCATTGCTGCGGATCGCTCGGCGCCGGAGGGACCACGAGCGTGGCGACGACATTGTTGGAAAGGTCGCGCAGCTCCACGGTTTCGCCGGTGGAGGCGAGCTGGCCGTCGTAGGCCATGAGGACGAAACGGCCCTCCCCGATTTTCGGCGAGACACTGCGCGTGCGCCAGCCGGTGCCGCTCTTGGCGACGATGAGCCGGCCGGCGAAGCGCGTATCAGTCGGCGGGGAAATCACGGAGCCGGCAGGGAAGGTGAATTCCACGCCGCCGGTGAGTTTCCAGCCGGTGAGGTCCACGTAGTCGGCGCTGTCGTTGACGATCTCGATGTATTCGTGGTCCTGGTTTCCGCTCGCCGGTGCGGCGTCGTAACTGCCGAAGCTGATGGCGGGACTTTCCAGAGATTGCCCAGGAACGGGTCCGCCGTAGTTCGGGCCCAGCGGCGGGCTGTCGTTGAAATACATTCCGCGGCGCGCGGGAGTGAACGTCCCGGTGATGCGGCCGACCTCTTCGCGGGCGCTGCGCGGGGTGTAGGTGTTGCTGGCTGTCTGATGCTGGTTCCAGTAGCCCCAGATGCGCAGGTCGAGATCGGCATCGCTTTCGGCGATGTCAGGCGGATCGATCAGATCAGTCAGGGCGTTCATGCGGCCCTCGATGGCAGGCGACGGCCCGGCCGCAGTCCAGAACTGCTCGGCAAGGTGCCGCAGGCGGCGCAGGATCATGGCTTTCAGCGCCGGATCTTCGAGCGCGTAGGCGAACAGGGAGTTTTTGTTCGGTGGCGTGAACTCCATTTGATTGTGATTGAGCGAGAAGTTGTGGATCGTGCCGTCGTTGGTGTTGATCCGGATGACGTCGTCGAAGTAGGTATTGGCGATGGATGCGGCGTCGTAGTAATGGCCCCAGCTCAGGTCGAGGTCCCACAGCATCGGCGTCCAGCGGCGGGTGCCGTCGGAATCGAAGTAGAGCGCGTAGTTCTTGTGTCCCCAGTCGTAGCTGGTGGAGAAGAACATGCCGGCGATGAAGTTCACCAGCGCAGCCACATCGACGTTGTCGGCCAGAAAACGGAAACGCGGGCTGTTGTTCACGCCTCCAGTGATGTCGTTGGTATTGCTGAGATTCACCATGCCTGCGAGCAGCGCGGCGAGGTCGGCATTTCCCGTTTCCCATTTGCGGGTGCGCTTTTCGACCCCGCTCGTGGCGTGCGACGGCGAGGAATTGAAGAGATTCTGCATCTTGTAGAGCGCGCCGTTCTTGTCGTAGCCTGAGTCTTCGAGCGAGCCTTCGTTCAGTTCGCCGGTGAGGTCGCAGGTGGAGTGGAAGAGGCCGTTGAGTTCGAGATGCACGGTTTCGCAGGGCAGCGTGGGATGGCCGGCGAGTCCGAAGGAGTAATAACTCATCGGATTGCGCAGCTTCGAGCGGTCGCGCCAGTTGGTGAGGAGATTGATATCGGTGTGACCGGCGCCTCCGGCAGCGAATGTGAAGCGGTGCCCCTTGTTGAAGTCCACATCCCAGCTGCGCTTCGCGTAGGCACCGGAGGCGTGGAGGTTGATGTCCACGTTGTCGTAGAATTTGCCGTCCCAGAAGAGGCTCGCGCGCGTGCCGCCGGCGCTCTCCGAGGCGCTGACGTTCTGAATGAAGAGCGACATCGCGTTGAGCCGGGTGCGGCCGGACGGGTTTTGCTCCGTGGCCACCGTGCCGTGATATTTCGGGGAATCCGTCGTGCTCGGATAGGGCGGCGAGGTGCGCGAGCCTCCGGCGCTGTCCGTCGCAGTGACCCGCCAGCGGATCATATCGCCGGCATTCACGCCGGTGAGAGGGATATTGGCCGTCCATTCATTGCCGCTCAGGGACATGGGAAGACTCTGCTCGGACCCGAAATTGATAACATAATAGAGCGTCGCGCCGGCAATGGCGCCGCCGGTGGGCGTGATCGCCGTGGCGACCGGAAGCACGGCATCGTGCGCCGCAGCATTGAAGGCCTCCGGATTCTGCCAGACGCGCAGCCAGCCGCGTGAGGTATCGCTGGTTTCCGAGGCATTGGCATGGCAAACCACGTCCACGAGGTCGTCCACCGCCAGCGTGACCGGGACCGCGAAGCGCCGCAGAGTTCCGAGAACGGAATACGGCTGCATGCCGGCCGCGGCGGGATCGGCGTCCAGCACCGGCGTGCCATTCACAAAGATCTGCCACAGTGTGGCGTCGCCGCCGGTGGACACTTTGTGGAAGAAGCCACTGAGCACCGCCGGCCCGGAAAAGTTGCTGGTCCAGCGCCGCACCGGGCTGCTGACGCCGCCGGTGAGGCTCGGCAGCGTGTAGTCGCGCCCGAGGTCGCAGTTCGGCGATGTCGTCAGGCCGCGCTCCCATGAAGCACCCCACTGGGAGTTCGCCGTGTTCCAGTTTTGCGTGGCGGCATTCCATGCACCCTGACCATCCCCGCCGGGGAACGGAGTGAAACCCGCCGTCGTGTAGGTCAGCGCCGTGAGATTCGACCAGCCGTAAGTCCAGCCGTTCTGTCCCTGCACCCCGCTGAACTGATCGATGCTGTCCGCGGCCACGGTGCCGCTTTCCAGCAGCGGGCGCACCGGCTGGCGCTCACCGGGCAGCGCGACATACACATCCTCAATGCGCGGGCCGGGCTGACCGGCACCGGAGTTAGGCGCTCCCGGCGTGGGGGAGGAAAGATAGTCCCGGGCGGCCCCGTCGCTGATGCGGCCCCACGCCACGTTGTCAGGAAAAACCACGCTCGCCGGCATCGAATCCACGACCGTCGCCCCGCCGGGCGCACGCAGTTCGAGGAGTTCGCCGTCGGCACTGAGGCTGAAGTTCGTGTGCAGATTCTGCGCGGGATTGGTGCGGTCTTTGCCGGACGCGAACACACGCAGGTGGCCGTTGCCGCCGACGAACGTGGCCGCTGGAAAGGCCCAGTCGCTGCCGCCGCCGTCTCGCAGGCGGTAACCGGCGAGGCTGATGGCAAAGGCGTTGGGATTCCGGATTTCGATCCAGTCCGGCGTGTCCCCGTTCTCGTCTTCAAGGTAGCCGTCGTTCGCGGCCATGACTTCATTGAGGAGCGGATGCTGCTGCGGCTCGTTCACGCCCACACTGGCGTTTGCCGAGGCGGTGCCGTAAACGTCGGTCACCGTCAGGGTGTAGATGGTGGTCGCGTCAGGCGTCACGCTGACGGAGCCGCTGCCGCCATTGGTGATGCCGCTGACGTCGCCGGGGGCAGGGGAAATCGTCCAGGTCGCGCCAGCCCCGGCGCTCCCCGACCATGCTAACGTGGCCGTCTGTCCCGGCGCGGTAAGATTGCCCGGCAGGGCCGTGAACGAGGCGATGGACGGCGGAGCGGCATAAAGTTCATGCACTTCCGCAGCCGAGAGCGCGTGATTGTAGAACCTCACGTCGTCGATTCCACCCTGCCAGCTGTAACTGGCACTGTGCCGGCTGCCGCCAATCTGCAGTTCCTGCCCGGCAGCCACTGTGGAGTTGATCGCGAGGGCTGCGCCCGAGCCGTTATAGGCCAGGGTCTCCGCCACGCCGTCCACATAGAGCACCACCGTGCCCAGCGTGGTGCCGGTCTGCACCACCGCTACGTGATGCCACTGGTCGTCGTTGAGATTGGTGCTGCCATAGACTCCGCCGCCGGAGACTTCGAGCCGCAGGCGGTTCTGATCCACACCCGCGCCGCTGCCGATCCGGACTGTCCAGCGGGAGCTCGTGGCATTGGAGCCATAACTGAAAATGGCATCGAGGTCCGCATCGTTGGGACCGGGATATTTGATCCACGCGCTCAGCGAGCGCACCCCGCTGCCGGTAACGCCGGTGTAGGAGGTATTGATCGCATCATCACTCCCGTCGAAAAGCAGCGCCGTGCCTTTCCCCGGCGGACCGCTGATCCATTCGCTGCCCGGAGTGAACCCGCTGAGTGTCCCTGGAAACGCGGCGTTGGCGGCATTGGCGGCTGTGGTGCCGGCTCCTTCATTGAATTGCCAGTGTCCGGTGAGCGCGGCGTTCGCGAGGCCGGTCAGAAAGGTGATGGCACAGAGCAGAGGAAGAAGTCGTTTGGACATGGAATGGGTGCAGAGAATGAGCATTTTACCCGAAGGCAAAAATCCGGGGGAAGGGCAAAAAAGAACGCCGCGATCCATCAGCCGGCACGGCAGGGAAGATCGCGGCGGAAAAGAGCGGAGCCCGGATGTTCAGCGGCGGCGGCGCGCCAGCAGGGTGAGACCCGCCAGACTCAGCAGCGCGACGGAGGGCTCCGGCACCACGGAGCCCTGCACCTGGATGTCGTTGATGTGCAAGTTTCCCGAGCCCGCCACGCCGCCGGTCCCAAACGGACGGAAGCGCAGTTCAATGGATGTCGCGCCTGTGATCGACTGGCTGAATGTATAGGTGCGGAATGGCTGGCCGAGACCGCTCAACGACTCCACCTGCACCGCTCCGATGGCCACCGGAGCGCCGCCATCCACCACCGCCTCCCACGCGAGGTTGTTCGGAGCGCCTCCGCCGTTCCGCCACAGGGAAACGCTCACGGAATCAAACACCAGAGTTCCAGGGCTGTCCGCGCTGAGAGTAAAGACAAAGTAATTGTTGTTCGAGCCGTTGGGTGAGACGTCCCAGTTCTTGAGATTCAATTCATCGGGCAGGGCCGTGCCGGTTGTGCCGCCGTTGGCTGAGGAATACAGCAAACCGGTGCTGGACGGCACCAGATCACTGGACGTCAGGCCGGGAATGACCCCTGCCTGGGAACTCGCAATCAGCGGATTCGCCGTGGGCTGATTCTCCTGCGCGAGCGCCACCGCCGGGATGCCGGCAAAATTCCAGTCGGCGATCACCGCCGCCCCGGAAGCGGAGGCCGTGAGCAGTGAGAGAAAAACAGTGAAATTGTGATTCATGGATTGAAGCGGGATGTGGAGCGGTAGGCAGATGAAATTCGCAAGAGCCTTAGAGAAACTTGGGCAAGCACCGGGAATGATACAAATCCAGCATTTCTCCCGTTAACCGCGTCTCTGGAGGCGTGTGTGAGTAAAGATGATTGACGCTTATGGGGCTCTTCAGCCGCGTGAGTCAGCTTCTCACCGGGGACCAGCAAGGAACTCCTGAGTGACCGCGCACTCATTGGGTTGTCTTTGCGCAATTTTCCGGGCACTGTGGCCGGCAGAGCGCGCCTGCCCGGGTGTCACTTGCATCTGCCTTCTTGCTGAAGGGAGATGCGACCCGGCGCCGGGCGGTACCCGGGATTACTGACCAGCGTTCCGGCTGCCCACGGAGCAGAACCAGATTTTGGTTCCTTCGCTGTCGAGAAAGGCGCCGATCGGCGTGCCATCATAGAGAGTTACGGGATCTGAAATCGTGACGTCCCGGTCCTTGAGCTAATGTTCAGTGGCGAAGGCATTCTGAGTCTCGAGCGTGATGCGCGGATTTAACCCGGCCGCGGGCGAGGCGTACCATTCCCCTCCTGAGATTTGAGCATCAGAATGGCGTCGCCGATGCGGCAGGCGGACGGGATATTCCGAATGGTGTCCGGCGGCAGCGCCAGCGTCTCGCCGCAAAAGCGGTTGGCCCGGTCCATATCTGCCACGGCCATGGCGATCCCTTTCACCCGAATGAATCCTGCTTTGCTCATGCGAAAATCGCAGGGAGCCGGGAATATCTTGTCAAAAAGTCCGGGCTGCGCGGCGCTGCGGGTCCATTAATGCGCAGGAGAAGAAGGTGCGGACCCGCTCTTTAAGCAGTGCTGCGGGAGTTGCCGCGCGGTGGAGACAGACTCCGACGAAGTCGTCAATGTCTGGCCATAGCGGAGGTGGACTCGCCTCACCGTCCCGAAGGCTTGGCGAATTTGCTCGAAGAGGCGCCCGGGAAACGCTCCGCCTCGTCGCTCGTTCCCTGTTTTGGCCAGCACATTTCGATGCATCCCGGCGCCCGTGGTGTAATCGCGTGCGTGATGGTGGAAATCACACCATCTCCAAGCCCGGCAGCGTGCCGTTGCTGGTGCCGAAATGGTCGGTCTCGATGCCCAGACGCTGGAGCATGCTAACATAGAGATTGCAGAGGGGCGGCGGGTTTTGCGGATCGAAGTGGAGGTGCTGGCCGTGCTTGAAGCCGCCGCCGGCGAGGAAGACTGGGAGGTTTTTTGTGGAGTGGCTGCTGGCGTCGCCGAGGTTGCTGCCGAGGAAAACGGAGGTGCGGTCGAGGAGGTTGGAGTCGTCCTCCTTTGACTGGCGGAGTTTGGTGAGCAGATCGCGCACGGTCTTCATGGCTTCGATCTCGACGATTTTGAGCTGCGCGAGCTTGCCCGGATCCTTGCCGTGGTGCGAGAGATCGTGATGGCCCAGACTGACGCCCTCGATGGGGGGCGCGGCGGTGGAGCCGGCGAGCATGATGGTGATCAGGCGCGTGGAGTCGGTCTTCAGAGCGAGATGCGTTAGGTCGAAGAGCAGGCGGGTCCGCCCGATGAGGTCCGCGGGGTTGGGGATGTCCTGCGGGGGCGGGGTATCGACTTTGGGCTTCGGTTTGCCGGCCCAGTCGCGGTCACTGACCATTTGCTTTTCCAGCTCGCGGATGCTGGTGAGGTATTCGTCGAGCTTGCCGCGATCATCCCTGCCGAGGCTTTTGCTGAGGGCATTCGACTGCTCGCGGAGGTCATCGAGGATGCTGCGCCCGTCATCGAGATGGCGCATCTGTTCCTGCTTTTGGGCAGCGGTGCCTTCGAGGAAAAGCCGGGCGAAGACACGCGCCGGCGAGTCGTCTGAGGGGATGAGCGCGCCCGTGCGCGTCCAACTGAGGCCGCCGGATCCTTCCCCCGTCAGCGCCAGGCTGGGGAATCGGGTCTGCGCGCCGATGTAACTGGCGGCGAACTGGTCGAGAGAGATGCCGTTGCGGAAACCGGGCCGGCCGGCACCCGGGACGCCGGTGAGGAAGCTGGCCGAGGCCTGGTGCCCGAACGACGAACTCATGCCGGCGTGCTCCAAACCGGAGATGACGGTGAATTGATCGCGGAACTCTTTGACGATTTCGAGATGCGGCGACAGCTCGTAGTCCCGCCCGGTCTTCACTGGAAAGAAGTAGTCCGGGTGCAGTCCCAGCGGCGCGCAGATGCAGACCATGCGGCGCGCCGGTGCGTTAGTGCCTGGGGCGGCGGCGAAAGCCTCCAGCCAGGGGAGTGCGAGCGAGATGCCGGTGGTGCGGAGAAATTGGCGGCGGTGGAGTTTCATGGGAGCAATGGGTGGGCGTTATCCTGAAAAGGAAAATGGAGGCGGGGAAGAGCCAAAGAGGGACACAGCGCGGCGGAGCCGGAACCAAATGTGATTCGTGAAGATGACGCAACCCGTTCCGGGTTGAGAGGTCGTTGATGGCATACCTGGGGTGGGCCCCTCGTGCCTCGGGACCAACCCCAGGCTATGAAGACGGAACGCCGTTGGCGTTTGGGTTGGCGGTAGAGGGCTCGCCGAAGCGTATTGTTCGCCCCCGGTTGACGTTGCCGGCTCATGATGGCGGAGTGAAGAATACCTTGGTGCGGTCATGGGCGTTGAAGTCTGTGACGATCTTCGTGAGCCAATTCTTATCGGCATCTGCGCACTTCAGTGTAACGGATGTCTTGAGTAACTTTTTCTCCAAGCAGCGCCGAAGGCATTCAAGGCACGCTCGAACAATGTGTTCGCGCGGATAGCCGAGCCGCTCGGGCACGACAAACCTGGTGGCGTCGAGTGTCAGTTCTGGAGTGGCGTTTGGATTTCCGATATCGCCGGTGAGAAAAAGCACGCCGCACACCGACGCCAGGTTCAGGTCTTCCGTTGCTTCTTTCGGGTTGTCCGTGGGAGGTACGTTTCGAGCGGAGATGAGACGAATGGGACCGCCGCCGCCCCCATACCACTGGTGACAAGTTACCTCCACTATCTTGATCGTTCCGGAGCCAAGCCCACTAAGCGGCTGAAAGGTTGGCATAAGCACGGACTCACCGGCGAACATCGTCCGGAGCAGAATTCCAAAGGCAAAAAGCGAAGGAAGAAGTTTCATGGCATCAATGGGAAGGAGTTATTTACTCTGAAACAGGCCGCTTTGCACGACCTCGTGAACCAGCGACCGGAAGCCATAGCCCTTTTCGCGGACGCGGCTGACAATGGAATCGATCTCCGGGTCGTCCAGCGGTGTGGGCGGCGCCCCTGTCGAGTAGGCGAGGAGTTTCCCGGCCAGATTGCGGGCGAGTTGATCCTTGTTCGCCAGCAGCAGTTTTTTGTAGTCGTCGATGTTTTCGAATTTTCGCCCGTCGGGCAGTACACCGCCGGCGTTGACGGGCGGGCCGTTGGAATAGCCTCGGGAACCCTCGCGGATGGCGCGGTAGTGATCGCGCCAGGCGCCGGTCACATCGAAGCTCTCCAGCGCGAAACCCGGCGGGTCGATGGCCACATGACAGCGGGCGCAGCTTTCTTCGTGGCGGTGTTTGTCGAGCTGTTCGCGAATCGTGGTCGCGCCGCGGATATCGGGCTCGATGGCACCGACGTCCGGCGGCGGTTTGGACGGCGGTGTTCCCAGAATGCGATCAAGGAGCCATGCGCCGCGCAGGACGGGCGAGGTCGTGGTGCCGTTGGCGGTCACTTTCAGCACGCTGGACATCGTTATCACTCCGCCGCGATGGCTCGCCGGAGTGAGCGGCACCTTGCGCAGGTTCGCGCCATCGATGCCCGGGATGCCATAATGCCTCGCCAGCCGGGCATTGAGGAAGGTGAAATCGGAGGACACAAAGTTCGTCAGGCTCAGATCGTTTTTCAGGACCTCTTCGAAGAACAGCTTCGGCTCTTTGATCGAGGCCGACTTGAGCACATCATCATACTCCGGATAGAGCGTGCGGTCCGGCTCGGTGGCGTCGATCGCGCGGAGACTGAGCCATTGGCCGGTGAAGTTTTCCGTAAAAGCCTTCGCCCGGGGATCCTGCAACATGCGTTCGACCTGCTGGCGGCGCACGCCCGGCTCGCGGATTTTGCCGGATTCGGCGAGCCCGAGCAGTTCCTCGTCCGGCATGGAGCTCCACAGGAAGTACGACAACCTGCTGGCCAGCGCGTAAGCGTCCAGCGGGACGGAGGACGAGGCGGCAGCGGCCGGTCCTAACGGGTCCCGCCTTTCGCGCAGGAACAGGAATTCCGGCGAGACCAGGATGCCTTTGAGACCCACCCGCACCGCCCGCTCGAAGGAATACCCCTCATCCAGCCTCGACTTCACCCGTGTCAGGAACGGCCGGATGTCGTCGTCCGTCACCGCGCGCCGGAAGGCGCGCCGCGCGAAGCCCCGCAGGATGCGGTCGGCATCGGCCATCGGCTGCTTCGAAACGACCTCGCGCCGGTCCTTATCCTCCGCGCCCGGAATGCGCTCGCGCGGCAGGTCACCAAAGATGGACTTGTGGCTCGGCGGCGGCCAGCCCTCCAGCAATGGCCCCTGCACCTCCACCCATTGGATCACGAGCCCGGGTCCCTTGTATTTATCGGCCCCCTCCTTTTCCACCTGCGGGGGCAGCGCCGGCAATCCGTCGGCGATGATGCGGAGGCGGTTTCCGGCCTCGAGTTGCGCGGTGAATTCGATCTCGGTCGGCTTGTCCGCGGGAAACGAGAAGTAGTCGAGCAGCCGCTCCTCCGTGACCTCCTTGAACGTGCCGGCGTTGACGTGGAAATCGACCGGCTTCCCTCCGCTCTGATAGCCGTATCCGGAAATGCGAATACGATACTTGCCGCGGAAGTGGGTCAGCACGTTCCACATCGTCACGCGGATGTTCGCCGACTCCCAGACCGCGAAGATGGCCACGCCGTCATCCACATGGCGGTAAACGCTGCCCTTCTTCGCCACGGAGCCCTCTTCTTTGAGGTCGAATCTCTTGTTCAACTGCCAGGGTTCCCCGCCGTTGGCGATGGCGGCATCGAGGACGCGGTCGGCGGCAGCGAGGTAGTTCCGCAGGAGGAACG
Organism: uncultured Akkermansia sp.; assembly: GCA_964523105.1. GTDB lineage: Bacteria > Verrucomicrobiota > Verrucomicrobiia > Verrucomicrobiales > V1-33 > V1-33. The sequence goes on along the minus strand of CAZFZN010000015.1, from coordinate 5,225 downwards.
ACGAGGTGTGCAGCGCCTCGGCGTTGTTGTCGAACCCGGTCGTGGAAGTGTCAGGCGGCAGCAGGTCTCTCAGGTCCACCTCCACATGGAGTAGATCGCGCACGGTGTTCGTGTACTCAAACTGGTTGAGCCGGCGGAGGACCACGCGCCCCTCGGTGGCCCGGTGCGCGATCTCCCCTGTCCGCGCCTGTCCACGGATCCACTCGACCGCCGCCGCCACCTTTTCCGCCGGCGGGCGGGCTTCTTTCTTTGGCGGCATGTCGCCCGCTGCGAGTTGTTCCATCACCGCCAGCCACTTCTCCCGGTTCTGCCGGTCGGCGAAATTGTCAGTCAGGCTTTCGATCCGGAAATCGCCCTTATGTTTGTCTCCTCCGTGGCACTTCTGACAGTGCGCCTCCAAAAACGGCTGCACCGCCCCAGCCACCGCCACCCGCGGTTTGTCGTCCTGCGCGCCCGCATTCATCGTACTGAAGGCGAAACACGCGGTAAGGACGATCAAAGAGCCAATGCGCGAAGCGGGACACATTTGGGAAGTGGCGGCTTCGCCGCGGTTTGCCGTTAATCGGCTAAAGCCTGTACACCAACGGAGCAGGCGGAGACACGTGCTTCTGAACATAGGGGTATTTAAGCGTCCGCAGGGGAAATCATTCAAGATTCCCGTGAACCGTTTATCCGGTGCGCCACAGTTGGTGAAGCATGGCAGGAAGCGTAAGGCCGGAAGCGGTTGGCCCGGTCCATGTCTGTCGGGGACTCACCCCGGGATGTGGGAATTGCCGCGCGCGGCGCGGGATGTCAGCAGCGCCACAATCGCCGCGATCGCCGCCGGCGCCAGCGTTGTGCGGCACTGCATGACGCGGGCGCCGGCCGCAGGCCGTGACGTTGACCTCGTCATTGATTTTCGTCGCCGATTGATAGCGGGGGCAGGATCGGCACATATGGCGCGCAGGACCACAGCTTCGAGGTTCGTGCTGGCATCACGGCGCACTCCCGGTGGCGAATCGAAGTCCCCTGCCGGAAGGCGTGGTGATAGCATTTCATAGAAGCCTGCACCCGGGAAGAACGGACCGCCAGGTTGGACGAAGCGGCGCCATCCATCTGCCCGCAGATCGACCGCCGGCTTCTGCTTCCACGGCCGCTGGGGTGGTGTATCACCGGAAACGGGAACGGAACCATGCAGCCCCGCTCAGTCCTCGTCCATTAAATCCAGCAGCCCAGCACGCAGCTTCCTGGATTGAATCTTTCCTGTCACTCAGCCGCTGCGTTTAGCCTCCAGAGTGGAGCCGAGTGTCGGATTTGAACCGACGACCTGATGATTACAAATCAACTGCTCTACCACTGAGCTAACCCGGCCTGTCCCAAGGAGCCATAACGGCAGTCAGACGGCGCTCAAGATAAAAGTGAGAAATACAATTTTTAGAGGCCGGCCAGAGTGGCATTCCGACGAAGCGGCGGGGCACTCAGGCGGCAATGGAGGGCTTGTTCTTCCCGGAAACGGAAGCGGCTCCTAAGGAAATGTCAGGCGCAGTCGGGCGAAGCGGCGGGCGTCGGTGACTGGAATGAGGATTTCCACGTCGTCGGGGGCCGCACCATTTTCCGCGATGGTGATGGTGACGCCATCCACGCCGTGCTCGAGCGGTGTCCAGACTGCGGCGGCAAGGGCATTGGAGGATTCCGGCGTCACGCTCAGTGTCTCCGCGTCGTCGCGCCGGCGGTAAGTGAGGCGCAAATGACCAGGGGCGAGGCTGACGGTGATGCGGGGGGCGTCGCCGGCGAGGGGATTGCCGTCCAGATAGAATTCGAAGGCATTGATCACGCCGTCCAGGTCCGGATCGTCGTCCATGGCGTTGTTGAGAGGGGTGAGCCCTTTGTCGGCCGCCCACGTATTGTAGGGGTTGGCGCCGGCGACGACTTTGATGCTGCCGTCAGTCGCGAAGGCGCTGGTGTCCCATGTCAAGCCGGGGGTGAGAACGGCAGCGCTGAAATCGAAGGACGTTCCGCCGGTAATGGAGGCGGCATCCGCGAGGTCGAAGGTATCTCCTTCCACGGGGGCGTAGCCGGTCAGGACAGGTTTGATAGTGCCGGAGGCCGTGAGGCTGCCGGTGACGGCAAGGCGGTCACTGGTGACCGCGGAAGTGATATCCGCCACCCAGGTGGAACCGGCGGCGAGCGTGAGATCGGCGCCCAAACTCAGAGTGCCGGGTGCAGTGCCGCCGGCGGAGATGCTGCCGCCGTTCTGGACGGTGGAGGAAGGCGAAATGGTGCCACTGCCAGCCAGCGTGCCGCCGCTGCCCACGGTGACACTGCCCGAGGTGATGCTGCCGTCCACCACCAGCGCGCCGCCGTTTACCTGTGTGGGACCGGCATGGGCTGCGGTGCAGGATGAAAGCAGCACGAGCGAGCCGTCACCCGTTTTGGTGAGGCCACCAAGATCGCCCAGATCGGGCGCCACTGTGGTGACGGTGCCGGCGGCGATGTGGAAAGTGCGCGTGCCGGTCAGGTTGATGACGTTCAGACTCGCCCCGTTGTAGCCGGCGTTGGAAAAAGTGACATTGCCGGTGGCGGTGAAGTCGCCGCCCAGGTTGAGCATGGCATCGAAATTGTTGGCGTTGAATTTCACCTGAATGTCCCCGCCGTCCGCCGTGATGCCACCGGTTCCCACATTGAGCACGGAGTTGCCGGAACTGCCGGCGATTCGCACAATGGCTCCGGCACTGAGGGCGATGGCCTGCGCGCTGGCGGTATGGCCGCTGGCGATGCCGAGAATTCCACTCCTTGCCTCGGCTGCCGTGGTGACGTTCATGTTCTGGCGCATGATGAACTGGCCGGTGGCGACCGGGGGATTGACGATCACCCTGGCAATGGTTTCACTGGCGGTCTGCGCCGGCACGCTGTCGGTGGACGTGCCGGTGAAGGTGATAGTGGCGGTATCGGGGATTTGCTCAGCGGCCTGAAGCGAAAGCGTCGCCCCGCCCGTGATCAGCAGATCGCCGCCGATGGCGTTCACTCCCGGGCGGTTCAGTTGCAGCTGACCTCCGGCGATGGTGGTCAGGGCCGTGTTGGTATTGGCCAGGGTGCCGGTGAGGACGAGACCGGCCGTGGAGCGAAGGCTGCCGCCTCCGCTGATCACTCCGGTGAACGATCCTCCCGAAAAGGTCGTCTCACCGCTGAGCAGCTCCACGGCGCCGTCACCGCTGAGCGCGCCGAGCGTCACGCCGTCCGGCCGGTTCACCTGGAGCGTTCCACCGGCCTGCACCGCGATGGACCCGCCCAGTGATCCGGCGCCTTCCGTGCCGTCTCCGATGCTGACGGTGCCGCCGTTGATGGAATTGGCGCCCGTATTGTCATTGCTGCCGGTGTTGATGAGTAAAAGAGAACCGGTGCCGGTTTTGGTGATTCCGGTCGTGCCGCTGAGTTTACCCGCGCCGGTCAAGGTGTAGTTCCGGGAGGTGTTGTTCACGGTGACCGCTGCTGGCGTGAGGGTGGTGGTCAGGACGACCGTAGAGGGTCCGGTGGCGGAATCGTCAAAGGTCACACTGTCCGTGGTGCCGGAACCGCTTTGGACATAGGTGTTGGGTCCGGTGGCGGCGGACCAGTTGGCGGTGCCGGTGCTGCCGTCGCCCGCGGTGTCCACATCCCAATCGCCGCTGACCGTGCCCTGCCAGGTGATGCCGCCGGCGCTGGTCAGTTCCACCAGAATGCGGGAGTTGATCGAATCGTCCACCAGGCTGCCGGAGGCCCGGAAGGGCAGTGCCAGGGAGATTCCGCCAAAGCCCAGGCCGCCGAGGGAGGCATAGCTCATGACCGGAAACGGCGCGCCGGGTGCGGCCGTGAGCGTGCCCGAGAGCCGCAGCGTGGTCGGTCCGGTGATGATACAGGCGCCCGCATCGAGCAGTGGCGCGGTGGGATTGCCGGTGCTGCCGGTTTGCAGCCAAAGCACGGAAGGAGTGAGTCCTCCCCCGCTGCTTGTATTCAAGGACGCGAAATTGAGGGTCGTGCCCGCCGAGGCCAGCCGCACACCCAGGGTCGCGCCGTCCTGTACCGTCATGGGGACGATGCCGGTTTGTGCAGGTGTCAGGGTGAGCGTGCCGGCGGCGACTTCCATCGGCACCGTGTGGGTATTGGCTCCGCTCATGATGACAGTGCCCGGCCCCGTCTTGCTGATCAGCGGCGTGGCATAGCCGGTCGGGAATCCGCTCATCACACCACTCATGGTCAGGGTGTCGTCGTCCGCCGCCGCCAGGCGCAGCAGCCAGGAGTTGCCGGAGTTCGCCGCACTGCCGGTGAGAGTCCCAAAGGTGGCGGTGCCGCTGTGCGTGGCCGCACCGGCTCCCGGGATGTCCACACCGAAAGTGGTATCGAGGCTGTGCGTCCCCGCGATGGTGGCGCCGGTGGTCGTCAGGGCGCCGGAGGTGGTGATGCCGCCGGCGGCCAGAAAAATGCGGCCGGTGTGAGAAGTGGAACCGGTGACGCCGAGTCCGAGCGCCCGCGTGTTGTTGCTGTGGAGCCTGATGCCGCCGCCATTGTTGGAAAAGCTGCGGATCTGACCGGAGGCGGACGGATTGACGTGTAAATTCAGCGTGGCGTTCCCGTTGTGCTGAATCTGACCGGTGCCGGAAGAGGTGGACGTGAAAACATTCAGCACCCCGTCGCCGGCGACGCTGTAATTGCGGTTGGAGGCCGTCACCACGCCGCCGTTGCAGTTGAGCGTGCAGCCCGCCCCCAGCAGGATTTGCAGGGAGCTGTCATTGCCGCCTCCGGCATCGTTCATGGTGAGCAGCTGATTGATCGTTGCCGTGCCTGCGCCCGCCACCATTTGCACCGCGGTGCCCGTGCCGGTGCCGGCCAGCGCCACGTCCACGGTCAGGCCGCTGCCCTCCAGGGTGTAGGTGCCCGACGCGGCATTGAAGGTGATCCTTTTGACCGTAACCGGGGAACCTGCGGTCACATTCTGGATCGCGCTCGCACCGAATTCCGCCAGTTCCGTATTGGTGTCCGGGACGTCCGCCGGGGTCCAGTTCGCCTGGTTGAGCCATTGGTCGTCGGCGGGTGAGGCATTCCAGACAGTTTGAGCATGGAGGGCCGGCGCGGCGGCGAGGACGGTCAGGAAACCGGTGAGAGAAAGGCGGAGAGTTTTCATAACAACAAGTGCGGGCCAGGGGACGAAAGGCTCTTATTCTAATTCGCTTTCAAGATGAGACGAACCATGCTTAGGTGCGAGCATGTCT
>CAZFZN010000014.1:0-155540 GCA_964523105.1 uncultured Akkermansia sp. | reverse complement strand
CACCTTTGGCATCCTTGGTCCCGCTCCGCCAGTGGTGGCCGGCATACCGCTTACGACCATCCCGCATGGTGCCCGCGTATTTCGAGTGGACCCGTGGCGAGTTCAGGCGGCTTACGTCGGCCCCGCGCCGGCTGACACTTGCGCACAGCGCCGCGCCGCTGCCCGGACGAACCGATGCGGGATGGTCAATTGCTTACGCTATTATGATATAAGTGGCCTATTCAACTCTTTTACGGCAGATGTCCTGAGCACTGTTTCGAGTTGACTCAGATTGTTCATCACCTGTTGCCCCATAGCGTTCGCTGATAGCCCAAAAAGCCCTCCTAACTCGCAAATAGTTTGGGCGAGATCAGCAGCCAGGTAGCGACATCCAGGAGTTTTCTCTGTGAATGGCCCGTCTGTTTCCGTCAGTAATCGATCCTTGGGCAACGATTGCAGGGTCTTTCTTGCCGTCTCTGAACGGAGCATCATGGGATTGATTGAGAAAAAGCAACCCATCTCCACCGCCCTTTGAGCCTCGCTTTTGGAACCCGTGAACCAGTGGAGCACGATACCGAAAGCGCTTGGGTCTCGGATTTCCGCTTCAATGCAGTCCAGAACTTTTCCCGCGCTCCTGATGCTGTGAATGGAGAATATTTTTGGCCCGCTTCGATGAGCCGCCTTTAGAATTTGCAAAAACACTTCTCGTTGAAGGTCTAGGCTTTTGTAAAATCGCGGTCCCGCATCCAATCCCACTTCACCGATGTAATTGGTGGTGGGTACTAAATTTTCAAACAGTTCTATCTCTGCCGCACGTTGAGCAACCAACTGAGGGTGAAGTCCTAATCCTACACGGATTCCACGCCTCCTCTTAGCGAGAGCCTTGTTTCGTTCCCATGCGAGCGGCGTTGTAGTCATGGTGAAAATCTCGAGTTTGTTATGCACACACTGCCCGAGCATGTTCTCGTGATCTTGAAAGAGGTCCAAATGAACATGGTAGTCCACTAGCGCGCTCATATGGGAGCTGTCTTCACATTCTTGAGCAACTGCCCAACCTCTTGCATCCCCCGCTCATAGACCCCAACCAGGCTAGGGACTTCCGCCGGGCAATCGGTGAGGGGGCCTGGAATTCTCACGGCTACGGAAGCATAGTGCTTTACCGACCTCAGTTTTTCCAAAGCCACTTGGAAAGAACGAATGTGCAGTCCGGTGGCTTCCTTCGAGTTGATTTTGCCGCGCAGTTTATCCAGCGTGTAAGGCGTGTCGTCTGCGCCGAATGCAGCGACCAGAGCAGCCCGTCGGATCAGACAGGGCATACAATGACCACAGTGTCCGGGGCTTTGGCCCTTGTATCTGCCTTTCCCAGGCGAGGAACAAGAGATCGTGTCCTTCGCGGTTTCTTTGATGAAGTGCGCATCCAAGCATTCTCGGGCCATCTCGCCCTTCGTTTTGAAGCGATACGGGTTCGTAAATTCGGCTTCAATGTTCAGAATCTTCAATATTTGGTTGAACCTCGCAATGAAAAACGGGTGCGTGGTGCGCGTGCTCAACGCCCCAACTCTGAGCCGGTCCAAAGGCACATTGAGGGCGATCAATCCGTTTTCCGGAACCTGGACCTGCACTGCATGTCCGATGCTACTGGCCGCCAGAGCTGCTAGGCCGAAGAAGAGAAAGGAACGGGATCGTTCCGTCTTTTCGCCATCATACCTCGGCACTTTTGACAGAGCCGGGATCATGTCCTTATCGAACCCCACCCGTGCGCGAAAGAACTGTGATTCCATCTTCGGGAATCTTTTAACCAGATGGTCCATGCACAACTTCTGGTTTTTACTGGTGTGAGACAGGTAATGGCTCACAAACAGTGTTGTTTGCCCGCTCCCCAATTGATCCACCGCCCCAATGTAACTGTCCAATCCCCCGGAAAACAGTGCTACGCATGAAAAGCGGTGCAATTCCGGCTGAACGGTAGGAGCCAAGTTGGCGAATTTCTTGGGACGGCTGCGAAATCCAAACCGCCACAGATCACCGGTCAGGAACATGAGGGCACGTTCAAGAATCGGGCGCGCTTGATCCCAGCATCCAACATCACTGACCGGCACATTGATTTCAATTTCCCTCGTCCAGCCATCCTGCGCTTCCGAGTCACGCGGGATTCTAGTATCAGCGCCGAAAATCAGTGCAGCCAGCAGCGCCACATCAATCGCCGCTTCCTTTGGCCGCAGTCCATGCCCGGCAAGCCATTTCATGGCATCACCCAACCCGTAATCGAGTTCGTTCAGAAGGTCCATGCACTCGACGTGCGTCTGCTCCGCATCGGGCCAGAACACCGCAACGCGTTGCCTGTCTGTTGGGCCTAAACGAGCAATCAAAGTGTGTTTCATTCTTCACCTCCTAGTGCTTCGACATATCCCCATGCCCGTTCATAGACATCCTGCATCAGGGAAGAAATTGCCGCGTCTGACATCCGGTTGAAGCTTTCACCCCTCTCCCTGAATCCACTGTTCACACATCCTTGAATGACCGAATGCAACTCCCGCTGTGCTGCCAGCGCCTGCCTGGCATCGGCTGGCACCGCGATGCCATTCTTGCCGATGTCGGCCATGATTCTGTTTTCAATGGAGCGCGAAGTGAAGTCTGCCAGAAACTCTCTCCAATCAGCAGCACTCAACTCATCAACGGAGGGCAGGTCTTTTTCCAGCCAATCCAGAACGGTCTCCTGGAACGCTTGTCGGGCGATGGAGTCATCCACCGGACCACCATCGGGGCAGAAAACATCCACCAGCCGCTCCATTGCCTTACCCGCCGGTTTGCCGACAAGTTCAGCGCACTTGAACTCTCGCAGAGCGTTTGCGGTGCCAGCCTGCTCGACTGAGCGAATGAAGCCCGCCAGTTGTGAAGCCGTTTTGCGCGAGGATGTCATCCGGGACGCAGCTCCACCCCGTCCGCCGCTGCCCCTTACATAGCCAGAGAGTGCTCTTCCGAGGGCGGCACCAGCAGCACCGCCAGTGCCTCCCGCTTTCGCAAACGAAGTGAAATTCGATCTGGGCGCCCTGTAACGATCAGGAAGTGCGTTTGGCGGAATCGGAGTCGGGGCAGCCGGGGGCAAGGTTCCCGGTTGTGGTTGAACTGCAGGAAGCGGAGCCATCGCTGGGCCATCCGCCGGAATAACACCCAAATCACCGACCCATGATGGCACAAGAGGGCTTTTATTGGGCGGGCCACCGTATGACGACGAGGTTCCCATGTTATTTCCCCTTTCCAATACCCAAGACGGTTTGCACCGCCTTAGCGAATTTCGAGTTTTCAGTTTGTCCGGCCCACTTGGCACCGAGCGTATTCCATTTTTGCAAAGCCTCTCCGGTGAGAACGGTGCCAGCATTTGCAGCCCACGCCCCAAGTTTTGCCACCGGAGCATCCTCCAGGAGCTGCACCAGTCTCAGTTGTAGTTCTGTCCGATCTTGCGCCAACCCCAACATGCCTGGAAATCCCGCGGGACCATCACCAGTGGTGTTTTCAAACGAGTCCTCCACGAGAATTCGGGAGCGGAGTTTGTCGAAAACCTGATCCGCATCCCTCGCGCTAAGAGCTGAAATCTTTGTCTTCGCACCCTGGATTGAGAGCCGCCCTCCCATGAGTTGATCAGCCAGCTCATCCAACGCATCAACCATTCCAAAACCCAGCGACGTTTTTTTGTCCCGCGTCACAAAAATATATGGCCTTAAATCCTCTTCATTGAGCGTCGGCTCCAATGCGAACCAACGCTGGATGGCGTCATCAGCAGCCCATTTTTCCCAAGTCGCGTCCGATTTTTGCCGTTTAGGCTTCTCGTCGGAGTCCTCTTTTTTCGCGAAAATCGCGAACTGCTTGGCCTTGCCGTCTCTGGCCGTGTTGACGGCTGCACACAAGTCCACGTAGAAATCTGGATGGAATCGCTCCGCGATCATGATCTTGGCAAGCACGGGACGCTTGATGAGCTGGCCCATGCCCCGGGTGGTCGCGATGGCTTCTCGGAGCATCAGTGAATTGAGAAACCTTTTAACCTGCCGCGGATTTCCCTGCGTGCCGCGGGCGAGCACTGTGGCAAGCTGATCGCTGAGGGTAAGCCCCTGCCTAACCGCAGCCGTAGCCAGAGCCGGCATTTTTTCGATCTCCGCCAACGATATTCTGCCCCCCTCCCAAGGCTTGGTCAATTTCTGGCGGGCCATATTCAGAAGCGTGCTGAAATTCCCGTTGTCCGCCCCTAGCGCCGCCTCTGCCATCAGCAGGGCGATGTAAGCATGTATCTCCACATCTCCAAGAGCCGGAATTCTGAACGGAACCTGAATCAGTTTTTCCAGGTAGGCGCGTGCGTAGCTGGCGCCCGCCTGCCCGATGGGCATGTCGGGAAAATGCTGCTTCACCGCATACTCAATCATACCCTCATCTGCTGCCACCACGAAAGCCACTCGCGGCAGGAACAGAAATAATTTGGCAGCTTCCAAGGTCTCAATTGCCGTGGTGGGAAGACAACGATCCAGATCGTCCAGCAAGATCACAAGTCTGTTGATCTTCGCAGCCTCGATTAGCTGGCCAAACTCTTCTCTGAATTTGTGGATCTGCCGGGCCATATTCCCATCGCCTCCGTCTTTGAGCAAGTCTCCTGCCCCGCCGATCGCTTCCTTGATCGAATCCACGTCAATTTGTCCCGGATTACTTATCGCGCCCTTCAACTTCTCGATGACCGCTTCTGTGACACGACTTATTGGCATCCCTGTGGCGAACGTGGCCAACAGGCCGCCTGTTTTCTTGGCCACTTTGAACCAATCTATCCGACGGAACAAGCCTTTCGCCTGCTCCTTGACCTCTGCCACTGCGGGACGGGCATTCTGAATTCCCTCGACAATACTTTCCAGGAGCACCGTCTTGGCATCTTCAAACCCTTGGAAAAGCCAGCCGTTGAAACGCAGGCATAGCGTCCTCTCGCCCTTGGCCAATTCATGCTCGATCATGGCCAGAACGCTGGACTTCCCCGCCCCCCAATCACCGTGAATTCCAACTGAGAGTGGCTTCTCCACATCGGTCATGAGCAGATTCACAACGGTTTTGGCGATCGACTCGTAGTAAAGCAGATCGGTTTTAGTTTCGTTGTCGCTGAGAAAGATGTCGGTCACGCTCGATCCAAGGTTGCTGGTTCAGCTACCATTCAAGCTCGATTAGGTCAACCCTCACGCCCATCCGCTTTTCCACTCGTTTCACTGTCTGGTTCCCGCTTCTCCGCCGATCTGCTACAGTCCTAGTAGACCCCAGCAACTCCGCCTGAGGCTGCCGGCGTGTAGCCTGTCTCAATTCCGAAGCTGGTCTTCCTGAAAGCACTAAACGAAAGGAGTGCTTATTGCCGCCGAGGAATTGGCCGGGGCCGTCAAGGCGATCGGTTCGGACTACTTCGACGCCCGTGCAACGCGAAGCGATCCCTGTCAAGGTCACGTCAAGAGTCCTGTCTGGTACGATGTGGTGTGGAGGTGTGTGCAATTCCGCACTGCCCCGTTCAACAACACACCAAAGTACATTCTATGGGCAAACCATACATTGACTTCACGGCGGTGAAAGCCGCTGTGACGATGACACAGGCATTGGAGCACTACGGCCTCATGGCCACTCTGACTCCAAAGAAAAACGGCGAGGCGCTCGAAGGCCCCTGTCCGATTCACAAGGGAACCAGTCCCGACCAGTTCAAGGTATCCATTCCGAAGAACTGCTGGAACTGCTTTTCCGACTGCAAGTGCGGCGGCAATGTTCTCGACTTCGTGGCGAAGATGGAGAACTGCGACGCCCAGGAGGCGGCCATTCGCATGAACGAGTGGTTCAATCTTGGGCTCGACAAGCAGCCGCTCCCGGCGCGCGATGACCGCAAGGCGCCGCGCAACGGCAGCCCGGTGCCGGCACAGTCGGCACGCCAGGAAGACCGCGTCAGGGAATCCGCACCCGCCGAACCGCCGGAACCGGAACCGCCTCCAGAGAAAGAGGAATCCAACGCGCCGCTCAAGTTCGCGCTCAAAGACCTGCAACCCGACCATGCTTATATGGCGGAGCGCGGTCTCGCACCCGAAACGGTGGCGGAGTTCGGACTCGGCTTCTGCAAGCGCGGTACGATGGCCGGCAGGATCGTCATTCCGATCCACAATGTGGAAGGCAACCTAGTCGGCTATGCAGGCCGCATTCCCGGCGAGGCCACGGACAAGCGTCCCAAATACAAATTGCCCGAGGGCTTTCACAAGATGAGCGAGGTCTTCAATCTGCACCGCGCCCTGCGCGAGGCGGATATTTCCCCGCTGATTGTCGTCGAAGGGTTCTTCGATGTGATGAAACTCTGGCAGCTTGGCTGGCGACGCACGGTCTCGCTGATGGGCAGTCACCTGTCGGCGACGCACGGGCGATTGCTGGCGGAAGCCGGCAGTCGCAGCGGCATTGTCCTGCTGTTCGATGAAGACGACGCCGGACGCGCCGGCAGAGCGAAAGCCCTGCTGCGGCTGGCGACGAAAGCATTCGTCAAAGCCATTCCCCTGCCGCGCGAAGGCGCGCAGCCGGACCACCTGACGGAAGTGGAACTTCATACCCTGCTCGACTGACATGGACGTTCACTGCACCACCTGCGGCGAGCCGTGGGACACCTATCATCTGTGGCAGGACGCCATTTGGGAAACCGGCCTCGATGAGGAACAGGTCAGCAAGTGGAAGCGGCTGCCAACGGAGGAAAAGCTCAAGCCGTTCTACCGGCGCGAGTTCAAATCCGCCGGCTACGAATTCGGCCAGTCGGTGATCAACGTCATCCGCTGTCCCGCCTGCCCGCCCGACGCGAAGCCCGATCCGGCCAAACTCTACATGAAGGCCGAAATCGAAGCGATGCTCGCCGGAGACGAAGACGGACTCGCCTGCCACTACGAAGACCTCGGCTTATGATCCTGCCATCCGAACACGCCAGCGGAGCGACTTCCGCCCCCGTGAAATTCCCGCTTGGACAGTTGTGCGCCACGCCTGCTGCCCTTGCCGAACTCACGCACGAGGACATTCAGACTGCCCTGAAACGCCATCTCCGTGGCGACTGGGGCGATCTCGACAAGGACGACAAGACCGAGAATGAGTTGTCGCTCCAAAAAGGATTTCGACTGCTCTCCGCCTACCAGGGCGCGAACGGCACGAAGTTCTGGATCATCACCGAAGCCGACCGCTCCGTCACGACCGTGCTCCTTCCCTCGGACTACTAAATGCACATTCGCTCTCCCTGCCACGGAGAGCCACAGGCGAACTGTCATCGCCCGCAAACCTCTCGCACCAAAAAAGCGCCGTCCCGTCCGGGACGCGAGAGTGTCACACATCCCGGACAACCTGCTGAAACAGGCGGACGGCAACCAAGAGTGATGCCGGGTAAGTCAATGAAAGCAACCGAATCCATCGGATGCGAAGGAGACATGCCCTGCCTCAGCACCGGATTGCCCCGGTGACTCGAATGGCCCCGTTCAGTGACAGACTGGACGGGGCTTTCTGCTATCGGCCGCGACGGAAATTGGCCTCCCCGACGAAGTGGGGAAAGTCGGCGTCCTGATACTTGCGCCTCAGCTGCCAGACATGATGCGGGATGGGCAGCGAGAAGAACTTGCCCACATCCATGATCGTCGCTTCCAACTTGGTGACTTCCCGCCGTTTGATGGCCTGATACCAGTAGTTCAGGTGCAGGATGATGGGATGAACGAAGAGCATTTCATCGCGCGTGAGGGGCTGCTCATTGAGATCGGCATGAAAGTTGCGGATGTGAGCGAGGTCCGGCCTTTCGTAGAAACGTTCTTAAATGTCCCGGTGCCGTACCGTCAGTGTGATCAAGTTCCGCGACATGCCAGGAACGAGCATCGCGGCGCAGTGCGGCGGCAGCAAAAAGGAGGCTGCCGATGTTGCCGGCTTCACCGGAGGCAGCCGCACCCACTTTTTCGTCTCCGCAGATTTCTCGTGAGATTTGACGAACGGATCGCCCGGATGCAATCTGTGTCAGTCCAACTGCTCGATGCTTGCCGTCATGGCCAGCTCCGCGCTGGTGTTCTCCGAAACCGCCACTTTCAATTCGCTGCCGTCATCCTCCGCACCCGGCGCGGAGAGGTTGAGACGGATGACGAAATGCCGGTCCAAAACTTCGAGTGGCGGGCTCAGATACACCTCCCGGGGAACCCAGACATGATCCTGCCTTTCTTCGGGCGGCACCCAGGGGTAGTGGATCGAATTGAGAATCCGGACCGGAATTTGAATCGTCAACGATCCGGAGTCCGGTACGCTGAAAGCCAAATCGACAAGGAGCGTGGTGGACTGCAGATTGGTGCCCGCCCGGGTTACGCCGTTCCTGAAGGTCAGGGTACCCAGCGCGAAGGACTCGCCAGGGCCGGCCTCGAACGGGTCTCCCGACTGCAGGGAGAGTTCACTCATCGACTGTCCGGCACTTTCAGCTTTCCCCCAGCGAACGCTTCCGCCAGCGCCGCCAGTCTGGATAACGGCGAGGCTCTCTCCCACAGAATTGGTGAACCGGCCGGAACCCTCCCCGCGCAGAAAATAGGTAGTGTAGTCCTCCTGGACGATTTCACTGTCTATCGCGAGGCTCCCTTCACGGGCGCGGGCGAAGGCTTTCACGGAACTGCTGAGCGATTTGGAAAGGGGGCTTTGCCCGCCCTGCCAGACCTGCCATTCTCCGCCGTTGAGTTGATAGAGAATGTCCGCCTCGCCGGGGGGATTTTGATCCGTTATAGTCAGGGTCAGCGGGAAGCTGCGGTGATCGAAGATACCGGTTCCGGGAAAGATGACCGGGGGCCGCAGCGCCGGCGGCTCATCCGGAAGGAGAATTTGCGGAAGGGCGGGACTCGTGACCGGTATCTGACTCATGCGCTGCCTTGCGAAGCCCGCCTCGGAATAATCCCAGACCCATCGACTTTCCCGGGCAAAACTTGCCAGAGCATACCGCTCTTCCGTGCCGTGATCCGCGACGGCCTCGCGGTCGTCGTAGTTGACTTCGCTCCATCCGGAGCCTTCCAGCGCCACGAGGAACTTCCCGCGGTCACCGTCCCATGCCACGCGGGGAGTGCGGGAATCGAGCGCTGCGGGCAGGCCGGTCAGCCTGACATCGATGAACGGCCCCTTGAGGCCGGGGTGATAGTCCTCACCGTAGTCGAGGATTCTGGTCTTCAGTTTGGCGAGGACATCCTCCGCACTGCTGCCCCGGGGGATGCGACCGCCGTTTTCAAGGTAGGTCGCCACCGCCGCGTTGAGCATGGCCGCCGTGGCCCGCATCCGCACCGCTTCGCTGCTCTCTTTCACCCCGGTCACCTGCATCACGGCGAATCTTCCAATGACGAGTATCGCCGTCACTGTCAGAAGGAGTTCCATCACAGAAGTGCCGCGGTATTTCCGCGCCGGCCGGGTCCGAAGCATTGTGGGAGTGTTCATGTGCGGTGGGGCCGGGCCACGCCCCTAGGACTCGAGCTTGAAGGCAGTAAGACTGACGTTGTCGAACACCACTTCCGTGAGGACGCTGGCCTGCACGAGTCCGGAGCCTTCGCCCGCAAACAGGCGGATGCCGATCCGGCCTGCCGGCGGGGTTTCCCCCGTCGCATAACGAAGCTTGAGCCGGTAACGGGTCGCGCTCAGCAGTTCCAGCGAGAGAAACTCCCCCGTGCTGGTGAGCGACGAGGCGACCTGGGTGCCCCCTATCGTAAGCCCGATACCGACACCGGCCCGGGCCAGCGCCGTCAGGCTGAGGGCCGAGGAACTGTCCACGTCGGCCTCCAGTGTGTACAAAGTGTAGGCTTCCCCTGTCTCCTGCAGGGTCTGGGAGACGAAGGCGCGATTGGCAAGCAGGCCCAAATTCAGCAGATTCACCATGGCTAAGGCTGAAATCCGGCAAAACCCGTTTGCTGCGCCATTGGGTGAGATCGTCAATTCGGGCGCAGCGATCAGTCCGGCGATTCCAAAAGTCCTCGCCTCCCACGGCCCGCCAGCGAGCGGGATGGCGCTGGCGGAATAATTTGGCAGACCGAAAAGTGTAAAACTGCCAAGACTGCCTGCATTGGCCGATGACTCGAAGTCGTGATTGGGAATGGGGATCGACACCTCCTCCGCCGGGAGATGCGTGGCAAACAAGACCGGCACCAGCACAGAGACGAGCAACGCGCGGCATCTTGCGCTCCAAGGCCCGCAGGTCTTCATTCGCTGTCTAACAGAAGAGGCGCCCTTGCCGGGGTTAACCGCGCAAGCGACCAGGGGAGTCGATTCACCGGACGCGGACCATGCCGTGGCGCCTGCATCACGAAGGCCGCGGCCTCGAATTGTTTTCATGGTGGATACAACAGGTCTTACTGAGAAGTGAGCGCCCTGCGCCGGTCATCTCGACAGAGTGGCGGCCGGAATCCGGTCAGGGAACGGTAATGCGAAGCCTGACAAACAAGTCGGCTGGAATGACGGCATTGCTTCCGCCGGAAGCGTCGCCGGTCACCCGGGCGATCAAAGTGGATGGCGAATCGTTCAGGTATTCGACTCCCGGCCCGCCCGGAGTCCAGTCCAGCAGGTTGGTGGAGTACTCGATGCCGACGAAGGCCCGCGCACAGGAATCCCGCTCCAAAGTCACGTTCAAACCTTCCAGAGGGTGGAATGTGAAGGTCAAGTCCGGAGGCGCTGAATGCACCCGCGGATCAGTGCCTGTGAGGAACTCCATGGCGTTGCTGACTCCATCATGGTCGGGATCCGCGGCCCATCCGCTGATTTCAGGATTGCCCAGTTCCTCTTCGGAGAATTTCGCGCGCCTCCAGGCACTGCCCGAGTTCTGACAGCCTCCGGTGCCGCCAAATTCATCCGCTATCGTATCCACGCGGACATCCACGCCATCGTGGTCGGGATCGGCCGCCGGACCATCGATGCGCCCGTCCCCATCGGTGTCGAGACTGCGATTTCCCGCGGTCTCGATGTCAGGCCCGCCCGCGTTGTCGCTGTCAGGATCGAGGTAATCCGGCAGGTCCGTGCCGTCTGTGTTCGCCGGTGCGGGATCATTGGCATCGCCGAAACCCGCGAGTGAATCCACCTCATCACGAATGCCGTCCCCGTCGGCGTCCGTCCCGTCCACCATGCCATCATGATTCGTATCCCGCCCGCCGGAACCGCCCTCTAAAAGGTCGGAGACCGTGTCGTTGTCACTGTCGAGATCGATGTAATCACGGGCACCGTCGCCATCGGTGTCTGGAACGGGAAGCGCGGTTCCCCCGTGAGATTCGTCCACCGTGTCAATAATACCGTCCCCGTCGGCATCCGCGCTGCCATCCTGGAAGCCGTCGCCATTCGCATCTGTCCCTCCCGCCTCGATGACATCATTGATGCCGTCGTTATCACTGTCGAGGTCGAGATGGTTTGGAGAACCGTCACCGTCGGAGTCCCCGTTGGCCGGAGCCTGCGCGACTTCGACTGCATTGGGAATCCCGTCACCGTCGGAATCCCCGTCCTCGCCGTCAGCCAGCCCGTCCCCGTCGGAGTCGGCAAACTGGGTTGCTGAGGAGAGTCCGGCTTTGATCTCGCCGGAGATCAGCCCGATCCCAAGGACATTGACTTCGTCCAGTTTGATTCGCAGGGCGGTGCACTGGATTTGAGTGCCGGCGCTGCCGGAAACCGGACTCTGTTCATTGAGATAGATGGTGAGACCCGTCACGCCTCCCGCAACAGGCACCACGCTGTTCGGTGCGGGATTGGCGGGCAGGTTCACCACCTGGCCGAGGATGCTCAGACTCACGTTCGTGAGCGTGGCGGACCCGGTTGCCAGGGAAGAGATTCCGTCCCCCTGCACCCGGCACTGGGACGCGATGACCGAACCATTTCCTCCAATTGTCAGGAGTGCGGGCAGCAGAAGCGGGTCGGCCAGTGTCAAATTCAGACCGGTGATCTGACCGGACGCAGAGGTGAAGCGCTCACCGGTCAATCCTTCCACATTCGAAGCGACGCTGGAGGACAGGACCCCCGTGGCGGTCAGGAGTCCGGGAATTCCGGAGCCGAGATTGAGATTCGCGCCTGCGGGCGGCGGCGCATAGGCAGGAGGCGCAGTGCCGGAGGAGCCGCCCAATTGGGATTCATTCACCACCGGCAGCCCGGCGACTGACAGTTCCACGGATAATCCTGCGCCGGAACTGGAGGCGTAAGTCACAGGTGCCGGGGAAGCCCCGGCGTGGTTCAGGCAGGCGAGCAGGACAAAAAGTCCGCTGAGGAGCGGTCGTGTGCTGCTGTTCCGGTGTATGTTTAAGCCGGGATTCTGCAGCCGGTCATGAAGTAAAGAGACGTGTGAGGCACTCGACGGAGTCATTGGGGGAGGTTTCATAGCGAAGGGGCGGGTTCGTTTATCGCTCGCGGCAGGGGACTCGATGCCGGGTGCAGGGAAACTATAATTATTATATTCTCTGTGATTCGTCAAAACTTTTTCAGTTAGTTAACCTGATGCAACCATCAGGCCGCGCGAAACTCACGTTTGGTTTAATCCTGCCAAATGCATGACAACATCCTGTGCGCTTCCGGTTCCATAACCGACAAGATCGAGGAATCCGTGCGTGCCGCTCCCCTGCGGCACAGGCATCCCAGGCAGTTTGCCTGGGCGCTTCAGCACAGGGCTGATGCACCGATTCGAATTCTCGCCGGCTATTTGGCTAGCCATTCGATGAGCCCTGTCACAGGAAAATCCCTATGCGCTCCGCTGCCTCACTCCCCCCGGCTGCGGCACCTCCGCACTCCCATCGCCCTGTGGCCAGCCTGAAGATGCACTTTCAAGCCCGGGCCGGCGGGAACAATTGGTGATGCGTTTGGCTACCGGAATCTCACATCAGCAGCGCCGCATGAGCAGGCTCGTTTGAGTGCGGCTGCTGTGCTGTTGGCACTGCCCGTCTTGCCTGCCGATGACGGAATCGGGCAGTCGGGATTGTCATGACTCCGACAGCACAGCCTCCTTCTCGGGATCGAAGCCAACAAACTCCCTCAGTCTGTCGCGATTCTCCGGCGAAGGCGACTTGAGGTGCGTTTCCCAGAGCTTGACGCAACTCCGCCTGACTCCAACCAAAGCTCCAAACCGATCCTGTGAAAGTCCCTCCGCCAGCCGCTTTTTTCGGGCGAAGTCCACCAGAACCTTCGGTTCTTCATGCCACGGGAACCGCCTTCTCCCCCGGCTTTTCTCGGGAAATTTAGCCTTGAACACCCGGTCGCAAAAAGCCAACAAGGCCACAGTGCTCAGTGCTCAGTGCTCAGTGCTCAGTGCTCAGTGCTCAATGCTCAATGCTCAATGCTCAATGCATCTCCACCGCGCAGGTCCCCAGCCCGCCGCGGTAGTAGTTGAACTGCACGTTCGGATGATGGGCCAGCAGCGACATGGGCACCGCGCTGTCGGCCACGCCCTTGGAAATCATCAAAGCGGTGAGCCGCTGGCCGAGGGGATTGTCGTGCGTGCCGGCGTGCCAGATGCTGACTTTTTCCGCCTGCCAGGTTTCCACGGGACCGACGGTGATCGCTTTGGTCGGCACCATCGTCACATTGCCGCCGCCGGAAGTGCGCGCATTCTGCATGAGCGTTACGGGATGAAGCTCCACGACGCGGGTGGCCAGCCGGCGATACTCCTCCGGCGAGGGAGGCGCATCCTTGTGTGCGCCCTCACGACGCAGCGGATCATTGAAAGCCCAGTGCTTGATGTCACCCTGACCGCCCTGCATGACCGCGCAGCGCACGCCGGCATTCCAACTCGCACGATAGGCGCTCACGTCGGCTTTGGGAAAATGCAGATTCGCCTCCGGCATCGCCAGTTCCGGGCCGATGCGGTCGAAGAGCAGCTGGCGATCACACTTCTCGAAAGACAGCGGGTGCGACACCGGCACCTCGGCTGAGCCGTCGTGCCATTCGTCCATGCCCCAGAAGTGCGCGTCGTGGAGTTTGAGGCCCAGTTCATTCACCAATCGCGCCACCAGCGGCAACTGCTCCGTCGGACCGATCGGCCCGCAGATGCCGCACGGATTGTCCGCCGTCGCCTGCCGCCACGCGGCGATGTATTCCAGGGCTTCGGCAAGATAAAAATCTTCGAGCGTGTCATAAAATACGATGCGGAAACCGGGCCGGCCGAGTTGTTCCAAACCCCGCGGCGTGAGCGCGGCGGCATCGCGGATGATTTCGTCGTCGAGCGTGGTGTAATCCCACCAGTCGGGGGCAATGGAACTGAGTTTTCTGGGCATGGCCGGCAAATAGCCGGAATGCAGCAATCAGAAACAGGATTCCGCAGGAAAACCAGTGAGGGCATCACCATGCGCTGAGGCGAAGTGGTGCCACTCTTCGAGAAAGCGGCGCGCTGCAGGTCTTCGCCGATATCCGGGGAGTGGCCGTTCCGGTTAGTCAAACGGGGACCGGAATGTTGCCGGTCCACGCTTTAGCGAAAGGTCTGCACGGCCCACTCGCCGACACTGCGCCCGAGTGTCAGGCCTTCGCGGCAGGCGGACGGAAAATGGATGCCGCCGAGGACACGGCTCCGGCCGATCTCATCGGCGCAGGCCTGGAGGCTGGAGTAGCGGCGGGTCACGTTTTTCACGCTGTCGCTGTCGGCGGTGAAATTGAGTTTGTCGGTGCCGAAGAAGTGCTGCAGCACGGCGACGGCGGCGCCGCTGAAGGCGGAGTGACCGGAGACGTATTCGGGATGCGGCGGATTTGTCAGGAGCGGCTGCCAGTCTCTCTCGCCGGCGTGGTGCAGGGCGGTGACGGGACGCCAGAAGTTGCAGTGGTATTTGCATTCCCAGCAGGCGATGCCGGCGTCGGCCATGGCCAGATTGAGCAGGGCGAAAAGGCGGGCGCTCTCTTTGACACTGAGGCGCGCCGCGAGCTGCCGCGCGATGTCGTTCCAGTGGCCGGGCGGACTGGTGGTGTAGCTGAAATCCGACCAGAAGTGTGCCGTCTGCGTTTCCTGCGCCGTGCGTTTGGCGCTGTCCTTGCCGCCGAATTCGCGGACCTCGGCGAGGTCTTGGGCAAAGGTTGCGCTGGAAATGTCAGGCGGCGGCGGCGGGCGGAACTGGCCTGCGGATTTCAGCAGGAAGGGGGTGACTTCTCCCCAGTGCGGCAGTTCCGGCGGCCGCCGGGCGGGAGGAGTGCGACGCCACTGGCCGGGGGCGTCTTTGGGCACATAGTGAATCGTGGTGCTGGAGCCGTCCGCGGCGCGGGATTTCATGACTTCGCGCGCGACACGGCGCGCGGCATCCGCGTCGGAGCCTGACAGAGCGGCGGATGCGCTGAGTCGCGTCATTTCGGCCTGGTGTGAGGGGAAGAGCGCGGAGCAGATTTCGTGTGCGGCGGCGTGCAGCGCCGCGGAGAGGCTGGCAGGCTTCGCAAGAGAGGCGGTCCGCCAGAGAGCGAGGTGCAGCATGGCCAGGTTGCGCGCGGTGAGCGCCGGCGGCGGCGTTTGCGCGCGCACCCAGCGAAGGAAGCCTGCGTTCCATTGGAGAACGGGATCGCGTTTTTCGTCAGGCGACGCGGAAGCCCGCCGGCCTGCGGCGAGCATCACCGCAGCGGCCAGAATGCGGCGGCGCGGAAGCGGAGCAGTAAAGGTTTGCGGCGGCATGTCACCGCACGAATACAATAAAACCGCCGGAATGTGACAGCCGAAAGTGGCCCGCCGACAGATTCGGGGCAGGGATGTGCCGGGTGGTTTTTTCGGGGGCTCCCCGGCTCAGAATTTTCCGTCGCTGGCCTCGAAATGCGTCGGTTTGCCGAGCGTGCGCCCGCCTTCCATGAGCCATGCGGCGGTCCAGTCGAGCATGTCGCTGAGCGGGGTCGGGGGCTTGCCGAACTTACCGTGCGACCACGAGGCGTCGTTGAGCCACGCGAGTTCGCCTTCGCTGCCGGAGAAGGTGGGGGGCTTGCCGAGGCGCCGGGCCAGCTCCTCCGCGAGCCGGCGCACGGATAAAGTGTCAGGCCCGGTGACATTCACCGGCACGGCGGGCGAACCGGCAAGGTCGAGGCACTGGATGGCATGCGCGCAGGCGTCGCGCTGCCAGATGAGATTCACATGGCCCATGCCAAGGTCCACCGGATGGCCTGATAGAATGCGCTGACCGATGTCCACCAGCACGCCGTAGCGCGGCTCGACGCTGTAATTGAGCCGCACCAGCGCGACGGGCGTGCCGTTCCGTTTGGAGAAATAACGGAAGATACCCTCGCGGCCGAGACAGGAGTGCGCATACTCGCCGGGCGGAGCGGTGGGCGAATCTTCGCGCGAGCCGCCGCTCTCCACCGTCGCCAGGGAATAGACACAGCCGGTGGAAAAGGCGGAGATGCGTGAGGTGCGATAGCGTTCGGCCACGTTGGCGGGCACAACGGTGTTCATGGCCCATGTCAGTTCCGGCTGATCGCTGGTGCCGAATTTCTGTCCGGCCATGAAGACCACGAGCGGGGCATCAGGCAGCGCATCCACCGCGGCACGGTCTATCAAATCGCAGGGGATCGTCTCCACGCCGCGGCTTTCGAGAAGCTCCCGGCTCTGCGCGCTGGAGAAGCGCGACACCGCCATGATGCGCCGCGCGCCGCCGGCTTGCTTTGCCGCGGCGGCCAGCATGAGGCAGAGCGTGCCGCCCATCTTGCCGCCGGCACCGGCTACAAGGACATCGCCGGGATGACGACGGAGCGTTTCCACGACGCCATCGGTGGGGACGGCGAGAAAGTCATCGAGAGAATCAGCAGTGAAGGGAACATCTGGCATGGCAGTCCGGGTGATAGCACGGCTACGCCCGCAGGCGAGACTTCTTTACACCGCCGGCGTCACCGGTTCCGGCTTCAACAGCCACCGGTGTGGCCGGGAGTTCCGATAACATCAAAGTTACCCGGAAGTCACTGTCCTGTCACCTCCCGGCGTTATGGGGGGCACATGCTGACTCCCGTTTCACCTCCAATCACCTCTCGCCACTCCACCGGCAGTGATGCGCACTTCTTAACGCCGGCCCCAGTCCCTGCATCCCGCCACCAGGGCTTGATGGCGTCCCTTCGCATACCGCTGACCCGAGGTGCTGTCGGAGTACTGATGGCCGGCCTGCTGATGACACGGAGCACATGGGCGGAGGATGCACCGGTCGCGGCGGCGGTGCTGATGTGCGCGGGTTTGCTGCTCACCGGCGTGGCGGCGGCGGGACGGCTCTGGTGCTCAATTTATATAGCCGGGAGAAAAAACCGCACGCTGGTGACCGAAGGCCCGTACTCCATGTGCCGCAATCCTCTCTACTTTTTCAGTCTGCTTGGCGCTGCCGGAGTGGTCATGGCCACGGGCATGGTCAGCGTGACGCTGGCGCTGGCAGCGTTGTTTCTCCTCTCCTACCGGCCGGTAATCCTGGCGGAGGAGATCAGACTCGCGGGACTGTTTGGAGACGAATACCGCAGCTACTGTGAGCGGGTGCCCCGCTTTTTCCCGCGCTGGCGATTGCTCAGGCACGGCGAATCTCCGCAGGTGAATCCGCGGGTCTTTCTGGATCACGCCCTGTGCGTCATCTGGTTCCCCGCTGCCGCCGGTCTGCTCGTGCTGCTGCATGCCACGACCCTGTCCCTGCATCTGCCGGTCTGGTTCCGCCTCTTTTGAGGACCCGCCTCCGGGCCGGCCATCGTTTCACAGTACCGTCGTGGTGAATCGGGGCGTGATGGAAGCGCCGTGAGGCCCGGGGCGCACTCCCGGACTTGACCAAATGGTTACTCGACGGCGACGGACGCAGGCCCATTCTCGCCAGCTCATGCGGGCTTCGGCAACAGGGTCGCTGTGGCCTCAACGAAAACTTCCATGCACCACCATAGCCGCCTCTTTTCCGGCTCCCTCTGCGGGCGGACTGCCGTCACCGGGCTGATGTGTGCATTCCTGGCAGGTTGTGCAGCGCCGGGGGACCCCAGCGAGAAGCCGGAGACCGGTCTCGCGCGACGCACGGGATTCCGCGCCGGGTCGCGTCCGCAGGCGCTGGAGTCTTCGTGGCCGGATGGAATTCGCAGCGGGCAGTCGCTGAGTGAGGAGCAGGCTGTGGCCATCGCGCTGTGGAATAATCCGAACTTCCAGGCGGCGCTGAGTGATTTGGGAATCGCGCGCGCGGAGGTCATCAAGGCCGGGCAGCTTCCGAATCCTGCATTGGGACTGCTCTTTCCCAACAACGAGAAGGCACTGGAGATGGCTCTGAAACTCCCCCTGGATGCCCTGTGGCTGCGTCCGCTGCGCGTCAGGCTTCGCAGCAGCGGCTCCTCTGGCTCGGCCTCGCTTCGCTGCTCGGCATCCTCGCGCTGCTCCAGGCCGACTTCCAAAGCCTCCGCCTCACCGCGCTCGTCGGCATCAGCCTGCCCTTCGCGCTCATCGGTGGCGTCGTCGCGGCGTGGATGTTTGCCGGCGTGCTCAGCATCGGCTCACTCGTCGGCTTCATCACCGTGCTCGGCATCGCCGCGCGCAATGGCATCATGCTCATCAGCCACTACCGGCACCTTGAGAAAGAGGAGCGCATCCCCTTCGGCCCGGAACTCATCCTTCGCGGGGCCATGGAACGTCTTGCGCCCATCCTCATGACCGCCGCCTGCGCCGCCCTCGCGCTCGTGCCGCTCGTCGTTCGTGGAAACATCCCCGGCCACGAGATCGAATATCCGATGGCGCTGGTGATCCTCGGCGGTCTGGTCACCAGCACGCTGTTGAATCTGCTCATTCTGCCGGCGCTCTATGGCTGGCTGGGGAGGCCGGCGAGGTCGAAATCATGATAGAGAGTCAAACCCGCTGAGCCGGACGTCCTCATTCATTCGCAAGGCGCTTGCAGCTTTCAGATCAGCTTCAACGGAGAGGTGATGGAAATCACCGATGCATGGCTCATGGAAATGGGCGGCTGGCAGGAAATGAAGCGCGCCCGCGCAATGTATCAGTCGGGTGCGGTGGTTGCGGCCGCCTATGACGGGACGCGCCTCACCGGCACGGTGCGCGATCAGGGAAAGGATTTCGCCTGCGGCCTGCTCATTCGCCGGCGCAGCGACATGGATAATCTCTGCAGCTGCTTCATGGCGCGCAAAACCGGCAGCCTGTGTGCGCATTCTCTGGCCGTCGGCACTGCGTGGGTGCATCGGCATGAGAAGCCGCCCGGTTCCTCCTCCGGCCGGCCTCCCTCGTCCGCCCCGCCTGAAGTTGTGCCGGCGAAAGCAGAGGGTCCGCTCACTTTTTTGCTGCCGCCGACATTTATGGAGGCACTCCAGCGGCAGAAGTTGAGCATGACGGTGGAAGCGGGGAAGCCACCGGCAGAGGACTGTGCCGATGCGGCTGTCCTGACATGGCTCGGCAGCCTGCGACAAACCAGCGTGCCGCCGCACCTCATGTTATCGGCTGCGCCGCAGATCACCGGCGCGCTGACGGCTTTGGCCGGGCATCCGCGTGTCTTCATCAAAGACGGAACGAAGCGCGAACCGGTTGCGGTTTCCCGCGCTCCGGCGCGTCTGCCGCTGGTGATTTCCGAAGCCGGAGAAAATGTCAGGCTGTCCCTGCGGCTGCCATCACCCGATTCCAGGACCGCGCTGCCCGCGACGGCGAAGGACACCGGCTGGCTCTTTCAGCCAGGTGCTATGACCCTCGAGCCGCTGCGGATGCCGGAAATGTTCTTCGAATTGCTGCGCACGCTCCCGCCGCAACGTCCGCTGGAGAAACCGCGGCGCTGGCTGGCGGCGCACCTGGATTCATTGCAGGAGGCGTTCGAGATCGATACCGAAGCCTCATCGCCGGGCGTGCTCGCCATGCAATTGCGGCCCGCCATGCCGCAGTTTGAACTCACCCTCGAAGGTTCGCTGGAGAAACTCGGTGCGAAACTGCGCTGCCGCTACGAAGGCGGCCCGGTGCCGTTCCCGCCGCTGGTGGAACTTGTCTCCGGTTTTCCGCTGCCGGGGCCGGATTCCAACATTTTCCTGACGCGAAATCTTCCTGCGGAATCCGCCGCTGTCCGCCGCCTCGAATCCTGCGGGTTCGACGCCTCCGGAGCGCCGGGCGAGTGGGTACTGTCGCGCGAGCACCTCGTGCTCCAGTTCTTTGCCGGCGAACTGGATCGCCTGAAATCCGACTGGCACGTCACCTTGGGCACGCGCTTCACGGCCGCGACGGCAAACGTGGATCGCATCACGCCCCGGTGTCAGCCGGTGGGCAGCGGCACGGACTGGCTGTCATTCGATCTGGCTTTCACCAGCGCGCGCGGCGGTTTCATCGACCGCGCGGAAGTGGCGCGGCTGCTCGCCGGCTCCGGACACCGTAAACAGCCTAACGGGCGTATCGCCGTCGTGAACATGGCGGAGGCCATGGACCTGAACGAGGTCCTGCGCGATGTGCAGCCGGATCAGAGCACCGGTTCGTTCCGCGTGAAGCGAACGCAGCTTGGCTACCTCGAGCAAACCTTCGGCCAACTGCCGGCCATGCAGGGGGAAACCGCGAATTGGCCGCTTGAGGTCAGCGTGCCGCCGGACCTTCTGACAAAACTGCGTGATTATCAGAAGGGCGGCGTGCAGTGGCTGCTCGATCACGCTGCGCGAGGTCATGGCGGCATTCTCGCGGATGAAATGGGCCTCGGAAAAACCCTGCAAAGCCTCGCGCTCATCGCCGCGGCACGCCGTCAGTGGCCGGACCGCCCGGCGCTCGTGGTGTGCCCGAAATCGCTGCTGGGGAACTGGCGCGCCGAGGCCGCGAGGTTTGTCCCCGACCTCAAAGTCCTGACGCTGGAAGGCGCGCGGCGGAAGAATCAGTTCGCGGCTATCAGCGGCGCGCACCTTGTGATTACCAGCTATCAGCTGCTCGCACGTGACATCGACGAACACCGCAGGGTGGACTGGGGCGCTGTGGTTCTCGACGAAGCCGGATTCATCCGGAACCCGGATACGCTCGCTTCCAAAGCCGCGCGTGAACTGCGCGCCGCCGCCCGTTTTGCCCTCACCGGCACGCCCATCGAAAACGGGGTGCGCGATCTCTGGTCGCTCACGGAATTCGCCGTGCCCGGTTACCTCGGCTCCCGCAAGGACTTCGCGGAACGCTATGAGTCGCCGCTGAGCGCCGGTGGCAATGCCCCGCTCATGGCCCGCCTGCGCCGCCGCATGGCGCCCTACATTCTCCGGCGTTTGAAGACCGACGTCGCCAAAGATCTGCCGTCGAAGATCGAGACCATCCAGTCGTGCGACATGAACTCGGAGCAGCGTGAACTCTACGCCGCGCTCATGCGAGAGGGCGCCGCCAAAGTCATGGATGCCGAGAGCGCGAAGAACAAATCGCAGGCGCGCCTGCACATGCTCACCACGCTGCTGCGGCTGCGGCAGACGTGCTGTGATCCGCGACTGCTGCCGGGCGAAATCGCGAAAGGAAAGGATACTTCAGGCAAGCTGGAGGCGGTGGCCGAACTGCTGGAGGAAATCCGCGACGGCGGGCACAGCGTTCTCATTTTCAGTGCCTTCGCCTCGATGTTGCGGCTGCTGGAGGACACGGTGAAGTCCGCGGGGCTCGATTACTGCCTGCTCGACGGCCAAACGCGGGACCGGCAGTCGCTCGTGGATTCCTTCCAAACCGACGCCTCGAAACGCGTCTTCCTCATCAGTCTGAAAGCCGGCGGCTACGGACTCAATCTGACCAAAGCCAACACCGTCATCCATTTCGATCCGTGGTGGAATCCGGCGGTGGAGGCGCAGGCCACCGACCGGGCGCACCGCATCGGACAGAGCCGTGCGGTCACCGTTTACAAGCTCATCACCGCCGGCACGGTGGAGGAGAAGATCGCCGCCCTGCAGAAGCGGAAACGCGGGCTCATGGACGCCGCGCTCGACGACGAGGCGCCGGTGATGGACGGCCTGACGGATGAAGATTTGCGCGAGTTGCTCGCTGAGTAGCCGTGGCGGGGCGCGGGAACCGGTGCCTTGCCGCCGGCGTCCTGGCTACTTCAGGACGGCGTTCCACTTGTCGAGGTTCGCCTTCTGCGCGGCGAAAAGATCGCCGGAGGTCATCAAGGCCGGGCAGCACCATCCGTCTGACATGCATTCCCGGTGGCAGGGATAGAATCAAAACGCCGGTCGTTGGCGGATGCGCAGACTTTTCCCGGCCATGTGGATGGAGGATTGTCCGGAAAAACTTTTTCACCTCAACAGGTTCCCTAACCGCCAGCGGCATTGCCCGCTGGGATGGCAACTCATGGTCCGCTCCGGGAGTTGGAATGCAGGGATCATTGAGCGGTTATGGCAACAGCCAGGTCGGGTCGCTGCTCGTTTCAGGCACCGATCTCTATGCCGGGGGCTCGTTCGCCGGTGCCGGCGGGGTGCCAGCCAATGGAATTGCGAAATGGGACAGGAGCACATGGTCCGCATTGGGAACGGGCATGAACCGGCCGGTCTTCGCCCTCGCAATAACAGGCAGCGATTTGTTTGCGGGAGGATCATTCGCCACAGCGGGCGGGAAAGTCTCCGCCCACGTTGCCCGGGCGTATTTAATTGCCCCGCCCGGCGGCATCGCGGATTCCATCACGGGGGGACCGGGTGCGGCCACGATCAACTTCTACGGCAACCCCGGCCGGCCATTTGACGTGGAACCGGCCGTCCGCCTGACGCCGCCTGTTGAGTGGAGCACCCTGACCACCACTCCGCGCACTCCGGGTCCGGACGGCGCGTTCAGCTTCACTGATCCCGGTGCTCCGGCGGGCAGAGCGTTCTACCGGGGCAGGGAGAAGTGAGCCCGCGGGGTGAATTCAGGCCGATGCCGTGACCCGTTCAACCACCGCCGGAAACAGGAGTAACGGGAGCGATCGGCATCCGCCCGGGCCTTGACACCTTTTTTACATACGGAGCGTGAAGAAGCGGCGCTTTCGTGCGGATACCACGTGTGTCACAACAACCAGCCCCAATTCCAATCATGAAATCGCTAATCATCCCCCTGCTCGCCGCCGCCGTTTCCTCCGCTTCGGCGAATCCGTCCCCTGCGGGAGACAGCATCAATGCCTTCGGCCTGGATCTCCACCACCAGCTCGCCGCCGCGGGCGGGAATTTGGTGACCTCGCCGTGGTCCATCCAAACGGCGCTGGCCATGACCTGGGCCGGGGCTGACGGGAAAACGAAAGCCGAGATGGCGAAGGTGCTGCATTTCGGGGACGACGAGGCGGCGGTGCATGAGGGCCTTGCCGGCATTGCAGCCGGCCTGCGCGCTCTGGCGGGGAAGAGTCAGGAGCGGGTCAATGCGGCGAAGAAACACGGCGGCTCCCTGACTCCGCTGGAGATCAATGCGGCCAACCGGCTTTTCGGTCAGGAGGGTTATCCGTTCAAAAAGGCATTCCTCACTGTGACGGATAAAACCTATGGCGCACCGCTGGAGTTGCTGAACTTCGGGAAGTCCCCGGAAGCGGCGCGCACGAAAATCAACGACTGGGTGGAGACGCAGACGAAGGACCGCATCAAGGAACTGATCCCGACGGGCGTCATTGACGGCGATACGCGACTCGTGCTGACAAACGCCGTGTATCTGAAGGCACCGTGGGCGGAGGAATTCCGAGAGGAGCCGGCGGCGCCGTTTTATGTGAACGGCAGCGACGCCGTCAAGGTGTCAGGGCTGGTGCAGCGGGACCGCTATGGCTATATGCCGATCCCCGGCGGAGCGGCGGTGACGGTTCCCTATGCAGAGCGCGGGCTGCAGTTCGTGATCCTCCTGCCGGACGAACGGAACGGTCTCGCGGCGATGGAGAAAAAACTTACCGCCAAAGTGCTGACTGCGACCGCACAGGCGCCGGGGCGCGAGGTGGTCCTGCACTTCCCGAAATTCAAGCTGGAGCCGGAGCGCGTGATGCTGGCGGAAAAGCTGGTCGAAATGGGAATGCCGACCGCCTTTGACCGGCCGGAGGGCAGCGCGGACTTCTCCCGCATGGCCCCGCGCAAGCCGAATGACTATTTGTGCATCAGCCACGTGATCCACAAGGCTTTCATTGCAGTGGACAAGCACGGCACGGAAGCCTCCGCCGCGACGGCGGTGGTGATGCCCCGCGTGACGGCGGCGCCGGTGGAGCCGGAGAAGCCGCTGGAGGTCCGGGTGGACCGTCCCTTCGCCTTTGCCATTCAGCACGTTGCCAGCGGGGCCTGTCTCTTCCTCGGCCGCGTCACCGACCCGCGCTGATGCAACCCGCTGCGCCCAATCGCGGCAACTTGAGGCCAGTTACGGTCCAGAACCGGCGATTGTCCGCGTTCTGAACGCAGCCGGGACGCCTACTTCAGAATCGCGTTCCACTTGTCGAGGTTCGCCTTTTGCGCGGCAAAGAGGTCGTCCGTGCTGTCGAGCACTTCGATGGACTTGATCTTGTCGCCCTGCTTGATGGCGTTGACCACGTCCTGACCATTCGTTACCTCGCCGAAGACGGTGTGCTTGCCGTCGAGCCAGTCGGTTTTCACGTGAGTGATGAAGAACTGGCTGCCGTTGGTGCCGGGGCCGGCGTTGGCCATGCTGAAGATGCCGGGTTTGCTGTGTTTGAGGTCGGCACGGCATTCGTCGCCGAACTTGTAGCCGGGGCCGCCGGAGCCGGTGCCTGTCGGGTCACCGCCCTGGATCATGAAGTTCGGAATGACGCGGTGGAATTTGAGGCCGTTGTAATAGCCGCGCTTTGCGAGGTTCAGGAAGTTCGCCACGGTCATCGGGGTTTTGTCAGCGAAGAGCGTGCCTTCGATGATGCCACGGTCGGTGTCGAGTTTGATGCGGATGTCTGCCATTTGAAGAAAGGATGAAGGATGAAGGCTAAAGGATGGAGGAGGTTACTCTACGATCTTAGCGGACTTGATGTAGTCGAGGTTGGGAAACTCCTTCTTGAGGTAGGCATTGCCCTCCGACTGGATTTTTCCCTGGTCGGGCGACTCACCGTACTGGCTGTTGATGCTGTCCCACACTTTCATGCTTTCGGCACGCACGAGGCCGAACGGGGAAAAGCCCTGGGCGTCGAGCCGGGAGTTGTCACCGTAGCTGATGAACAGCTGCGTGCTGCGGCTGTTGGGAGCGCCGGTCTTGGCGAAACAGAGGGCGCCGCGCACGTTGCTGCCTTTGACCGGGTCGTCCTGGAGATTGGCCTCTTTCCATTTCGACGAGATGGCGGGGTCTCCGTGAATGCCGAACTGCGCCATGAAGCCGGGCACGACGCGGAAAATGGCAATGTCGGTGAAAAAGCCGCCCTTCACCATGTTGTAAAAACGGTCCGCGCCGTTCGGCGAATACTTGCGCTCACACTCGATGATGACGTTCCCTTTGGTGGTCTCGAACTGCACTTTGTACTTTTCCGGTGCCTTGCCGGTGAACGCCGAGGGGTCGCTCAGATCCATCTTGCCTGCGGCGGGAGCGGCCTCTTCGACCGCTTTGGCGGCAGCTTCCGCAGCGGCTTTGGCGGCTTCTTCGACGGCAGCGGCTGCGGGTTTGGGTTCTTCCTGCGCGGAGAGGGGGGTGAACAGGCCGGCGATGGCCAACAGAGAGAGGAGTCGGAGTTTCATGGGGATGCGATTACTTGGGGGTTTGGAGAATGGGGCGGATTCCTGGCCGCCGGCGCGGGGGAAATCAAGTTTGAATCCGCCGGCTTTGCAGGGACGGCACGCGGGGGAAACCGGGCGCAGCGGTCAATCCCGGCTGCCCGGCGTGATCTTGAGCGTCTCCTTCTTTCCGTCGCGCAGGACTTCCATCTCCGTTTCCTGACCGATCTTGAGCACGCCGAGAATGAAGGTGTAGTCGTAGATGTTTTTGATGTCCTTGCCGGCGAGTTTGGTGATGATGTCGCCGGCTTTGACGCCGGCTTTGGCGGCGGGGCCGACCCCGCTGACGCCGCTGAGTTTGACGCCTTCGATGCCTTCCTGCGAGTAGTCGGGAATGGTGCCGAGATACACCCGCAGGCCGCCGCGGGCGTCTTCGGCGGGCTTTTTCATTTCTTTGTAGGCCGGTTCGTCCGGGGTGCTGGCCAGCGAACGCGCTACGAGCATCATGAAGCGCGCGATGCGGGCGGCGCCGTCTGCATTGAGCTTGCCGGCGGTGTCGGAGGGCTTGTGATAGTCGTCGTGGCTGCCGGTCCATGCGTTGAGGATGGGTACGCCGCGGAGGTAGAACGCGGAGGCGTCCGTCGGCAAATAACAGTCCTGCTGCGTCTGGAGCGGCAGGCCCACGACCGCATTGCGGCGTTCGATTTCTGCGGCCCACCAGTCGCTGCTGCCAAGGCCCTGGAGAATCGCCTGGGCGCGCAGGCGGCCGATCATGTCCATGTTGAGACAGGCGCTGAGTTTCGTGGTGAGTTTGGCGTTTTCATCGCCGGTGGCTTTGGCCATGTCCCGCAGCCATGCGTTGCTGCCGAGCAGGCCGATCTCTTCGCCGCTCCAGCCGGCGAAGATGATGTCGCGTTTCAGAGCAAGCTTTCCTTCCTTCACCTGGGCGGCGAGCGCCTGCGCGATTTCGAGCACGCCGGCGACACCGCTGGCGTTGTCATCCGCGCCGTGGTGAATGGCCTGCTTTTGCGCATCGGTGGCCCGCGAGTCGCTGCCGCCGCCGGTGCCGAGGTGGTCGATGTGCGCGCCGATGACGAGCGGCGGTTCGGTGCTGCCTGGCGCCCGGAGGCGACCCAGCACGTTGTGGCCGGTGCGGCGTTCCTGACGAATGTCGAGGGAAGCGGCGAGAGTGACGGCGGGGATTTCAAATCCCTGCTCCTGCGCTCCGGTGTCGAGTTTCTCCTGAAGTGCTTTGAGGTCTTTTCCCGCCGGCTGGAGCAGCGCGGCGGCGGTTTGGTCGTCGATGGAAATGGCCGCGATGCCGCTGCCGGCCATGCTGGCATCGAAGCTCAGCGGGACGAGCTGGCGGTTCGCCTTGCTGGCGGGGCCGCTGACAATGATGATCCCGCGGGCGCCCTTTTCCCGGGCGGTGAGGGCCTTGCGGCGCAGACTGCTGTATTGCGCCATGCGGACGCGCTCCGCCTGGCTGTGGCCTTCCGGCGAATAGCGGAACATCATGACCCACTTGTCCTTCAAATCGAGGTGAAAGTAGGACGAGTAGGCCTCCACGGGTTTGCCGCTGTCGTCGCGGCCCGCGGGCGCCTCGATGCCGTAGCCGGCGAAAACGATGCCGGCGGCGGCGATTTCGCCGGTGCTGGAAAATGTCAGGGGAGTCCAGTGCCGTTTCACTTCGAGGGGAAGATCGAGGCCGCTGACGGTGAGGGTGTTTTTTTCTCCCAGCGCGACGCCGGCGGTGAATGCGAACGGATGCAGCCAGCCGCCTTCCGCTCCCGCGGGCTCAAGGCCGAAGGAGGCGAAGAGACGGGCGGCGTATTCATTGGCCAGCTGCTCTCCGCGGGTGCCGGTGCCGCGGCCTTCGAGGGCATCGGAGGCGAGGTAATCGACGTGTGCCTGGATATCCTGAGCGGTGATGTCGTCCGCGAGCGCCGGCGCCGGCGGCGGGGGAACCGGCGCGTCTCCGGCGAGACCCAGTGCAGCGAGAGCCGAGGCATGGTCCCATGCGGCCATGAAGATCTGCGAGGTTTTGTCGTTCGTGCGGTTGGAGGTCCATGACAGCTGACGGCCGTCAGGATGGAAGACCGGCAGCCCGTCGAATCCCTCCGCCTCCGTCACGCGCACCGGCTCGTGTTTTCCCTCCGCGTCCACGATGTAGAGTTCGAAGTTGTCGAATCCGTGCCGGTTCGTGGTGAAGATGAGATATCTGCCTGACGGATGGTAATACGGCGCCCACGACATCGCGCCGAGTTTCGTGATTTGCCGCTGGTCGCTGCCGTCAGTATTCATGGTCCAGATTTCCGCGGTCGTTTCCTCAGCATTGAAACGCCGCCAGCAAATGCGTTTCCCGTCCGGGCTGAAAAACGGTCCGCCATCGTAGCCCTTCACATCTGTCAGGCGCTTTACTTCGCTGCCGTCGGCGCGCATCAGATAGATATCCATCAGCAGCGAAGGCTGGATCGCGAAGGCCTTCGCGTCCTCTTCATTCAACTTGTCCGTGTAAGCATGGCGATTGCTGGCGAAGGCGATCCACTGTCCGTCCGGGCTGAAACTTCCCTCGGCGTCATAGCCGCGAACCTTTGTCAGGTTCACCGCCTCCCCGCCCGCGAGCGGCGCGGCGTAGAGGTCGTAGTTTTCGTCGTAGTCCCACGCGTAGCGCTTCTGCTTTCCTGCGGCGCGATCCTTCAGTTCCGCCGCCTGCTTGTCCTTTGCCGCCGGGTCGGCGTGGGTGGAGGCGTAGAGAAACCGCTGGCCGTCCGGATGGAGCCACGCACACGTTGTTTTTCCGGTGCCGCTGGAAAGCCGCCGCACGTCGCCCGTCTCGAACTCGAGGAGATAGATCTGGTAAAACGGATTCCCCTCCTCGCGCTCACTTTGAAAGATGAGCTGCCGGCCGTCTTTGCTGAAGTAGCCTTCGCCCGCGCGTTTGCCGGAGAAGGTCAGCTGGCGCGGCGACGTGACAAACGAGTCGGCGGCGGTGGCACAGGTGAGACAGGCGAGGAGGGGGAGCGTTCGGATCATAACGGGGAGAGAACGCCGTCAGCTTGCGCGGCTGTCACCGGCAGTCAATCCTGCGCGGTTCACCGTCACGCCGGACGGGACCGGCCCGTTCCCGGGAGGGCGGACTACATTTCCCGCAGCGGGGCGATGCCGGCCATTTCGCCCTGAGCGAATGTGCCCGCGCCCTGTCCCGCCGCGGTGCCGTTGGCGAAACTGGAGCGCCTGAATTGTCCGGTGCAGTCGTCATTCCACGTCATGTCGAACTCATCGATCGCGTCGCCGGCACCACCGGGAAAGGTGAGGGAAACGCGGGCGGAGCGGCCGCCGGTGCAGGCGTAGCTGTAGAAGAAGGGCGTCCACTGGACCGCACCGTTGATCTCCTTGCTGACACGGCCGGAGCCGTCGGCGTGAAAGGAGAGGGTGCAGGGGGCGCTGTCGCGGATCAGCAGGGAAAGGCCGGCCACCGAACGGGGCGGGCAGTCGGGATTGAGCATGGGTTCCTGCTCATCCGGCAGGGAGAAGGTGCCGGTGCGCTCCGGCGGCGTTCCGGCGACGAGCGGGACGTTTTCAAACTTGCCCACGCCGGGATTGAGCAGATCGAGTTTGAGGCGCAGCGGATCGGCGCCGGGGATGTCGAGGTGAAGTCTGCCGCCGGAAGCGGATTCCGGATCGTAGCTGTAGCCCGCATCGAGCTGATTGCCTTCGGAGGTGTTCAGCACGGCCACGTCCGCGCCGGTGAAACGGACGTGCGTCAGTTGCCCCGCTTCATTGAGGACGATGTTCCGTCCGGTCAGGTCACCGGGCAGCTGCACGGTGTCCGGCCCGCGGCGAAAGCGGCCCTTGCGGAAGGAGAAGACGCCGGAGTCCAGCGGTTCCCTGACCAGCCGGGCCGCGGCAGGACTGGACACGTCCTCCATGCCCCAGCGTCCCAGCGCGGTGTCCTTGAACTGGAGCCGCAGCAGAGTGGTGGTGCCGTCCACTCCGGAAAGAATCGCCTCACCGGCGTGGGTCGCGGACTTCAGCCACGTGTAGGTGAACGATCTCGCGTGGGAGTCGTCGAGGCGCAGAATGCCGCGCTCCGCGCTCATGAAGACCACTTCGATGGGGTGCCCTGACTTTTCCATGACGAGCGACGTGCCCGCGAGACTGGCGGGAGCCGGGCCGGTCGTCGCCGGGTCGGTATGGCGCAGGCGCCATTTCTTTGCCGTAACGGCGGACTGAAAATGATGGATGGACTTGCCGGTGGCGAAAAAGGGGCCGGCCTGTTCGGTCCAGTTCAGGCCGTCCTGCGAGCTGTCGAGGAACCAAGCCGTGCCGGGGTCCGGCAGGAATTCGAAATGCTGCGCCGGCTTGATTTCCAGAAACGGCAATTCCTGGGCCGCGGCCGGCAGGGCACACACCACCATCGCAGCCGCTGAGGCAGCGCGGGCAAACTGTGTGGATGAGGGGCGCATGTCGGCAGGAATGAGAAAGCCGCTTGAGCGGGGAGTTATCGCCGACCCGGCGGGGAGCGGGCAAGCTAAATTTCCTTAATCTTCGCCGGTGCGCCGGGCTGCCGGCGCCGGTGTGCAAAAGTAAAGTTTCTGGTTCCCACGGCCAGGGAAGGGGATATGAAGCCCGGCTTCCTCCTCAGCAAGACATGAGCATCTTCACACGCATCATCAACGGTGACCTGCCCGGACGTTTCGTTTGGAAAGACGAGCACTGTGTCGCCTTCCTCACCATCGCTCCCATTCGTCCCGGCCATACCCTCATCGTGCCGCGTCAGGAAATCGACCACTGGCTCGACGTGCCGGCGGCGCTTTCCTCGCATCTGTTTCAAACCGCCCAGCAGATCGGGAAGGGCATCAAGGCGGCGTTCCCGTGCACCAAAGTCGGCATGATGATCGCCGGTCTGGAGGTCCCGCACACGCATTTGCACCTCACCCCGATCAATGAAATCCGTGACATGGATTTCGCGCGTCAGAATCACAAGGCCACTCCCGCCGAACTCGACGCGGCGGCGGCCAAACTTCGCGCCGCGCTGCGGGCGCTGGGATGCAATCAGGTGCCGGCGGATTGAGGCGACGTTACGGCCGCCGGAGGTAGCTCTTGCCCAGAGCTTCCGCGAGGGGGTCGGCGTCCGCGGCGCAGAAGCCGGCGTGCAGATGCCTCCGCCAGCCTTCTGCAAAGCGGAACCTCCGGGATTCCTTGCCCAGCTGCCTGGCGAAGTCCTGCATGGATTTCAGATAGGAATCCATGCCCTGCGTTTTGTCCAGCCAGTCCTTCTGGCAGGCATGAGCGGCGAGTGCGGCGGTCTTTCTGTCCATGACGCGGGTGATGTCGGCCCAGGCGTGAGGATGGACGCGGTCGCCGAGCGGCGTGCTGAGCATGTGGGGCATGCAGTGATAGACCGTGGTGTCTCCGCTGCCGGGTTTGGTGCGCGGGGTGCTGACAAAATTGGGGAAGGTTTTGCAAAACGCGGCCGTGACCGCGAGCCGGCAGGTTTCCGTGTGGTCCTCCATGTAATCGAGGGGCGGATGCGTGAGGACGATGGCAGGATTCACCCGGCGGACCACGGCGGCGACTTTGCGCAGCAGCGGCAGCGCGTAGAGCACCTCCATGTCGTCCACGAACGGCGGATGCCACACGGCGCCGAGCACGTCCGCGGCCTGTTGCGCCTCGGCGCGGCGGGTGCGGCGGGTGCGTTCGGCGTTCATCACCAGACTGCCGAGGGAACCGCTGGCGAGGTTGAGGCAGTGGATTTGCCAGCCCGCCTCCTGGAGCAGCAGCAA
This sequence comes from uncultured Akkermansia sp., assembly GCA_964523105.1. Taxonomy (GTDB): domain Bacteria; phylum Verrucomicrobiota; class Verrucomicrobiia; order Verrucomicrobiales; family V1-33; genus V1-33. The sequence continues at coordinate 124,287 of CAZFZN010000014.1, read as the reverse complement.
AGTGCCGGCCATCCAGAATTCAATGTCGTCGGGATGTGCGGCGATGGCGAGAGCGGTGCGGTTCATGAGGCCTGAGAGGAACCCGCCGCCATTCCGGATGCAACGGTGATCGCTGCGCCGGGGATGTCTTTTCCCTTTACACTGCCGGCCGCAGGAGTGACACCCGGAACCGAATCACTTTCCCTCTGAAGTCATCGTGAGCAGCCAATCTGAACCGAACGGAGAGCGCCGCGCGTCCCTGCCGGTGCGACGCGGCACGGGCGTGGTCCCGGGCCAGCAACCGCCGGCCCAGGGTTCCGTGTCGGTGGATGAAATGCTCTCGCAGCTGCGCAGTCCCGACGGAACGCGCCGCCGCCGGCGCAGCGAGCAGCCGATTTACGCCAAACGCCGCCGCCGCCGCACCCTGCTGACCGTGCTCATCAGCCTCGCCGTGGTCCTGATCAGCGGGTATTACGGCATCCGCTTTCTGCAGCGGCTCCGGCTCGAAGGCGAAACGTTTCGTCTCGCCGTGAACCGCCGCATTTCGCAGGCGCTCGGATGCAAGGTCGAGTTCAACCGGCTGCACGAGGGCGGCGACCGGTCGCTCGCAGCCACGGACGCGACCCTGACGATCATGGACCCCGGCTTGCTGGAATCCGCGAAATTCAGCAGCGTCAATGCCGCACTCACCAGTTCCTCGTGGTTTTCGAATGAGTGGGGCATCCGGCAGCTCAGCGTTTCCGGCGGCGTGATTCACTTCAACCCCGCCCGCATCCCCTCCCAGCCGGATTCCAGCCCGCTGCCGGCCGTCAAGGAGTCTGACAACGGTTTCCGCTGGAGCATCAGCCCGGAGCCAGACATTATCACCATCGATGCCCTGCGGGTCATCAACGGGATCGATCTGGAATGGCCTGCTGGTTCCGGAGAACCGCCGGAAGCGGTGCGCGGACTCAGCGGCGGAGTCAAGATCTCGCGGGACGGCGTCATGGAGGGATCCTTCATCAAAGGAACGGTCACCAGCCGCGGGCTGCCAGGACTTTCCCTTGAGCACATCACCTGGAAACTGGCCGGCACGCGCCTCGAGATTCCCGGGGCCCGCGCCACCTGCGGTCCGGGCACGCTATTCGAGATCACCGGTCACGCCGAACTCGTGCCGGAGGGAAGCGTGGCGCTTAAGGTGAACATCGTGGACACGCAGTTGATGGCGCTGCTCCCGGTGCAGTGGCGGGAGCGGCTCTCCGGTGCCCTGACGGCGAAGGACTGCGACTTCACCGCCGCCTTCGGCAAGGGACCGGAGCGGACGTTTTCCGGCAGTTTCACCGTCAACGGCGCGCTGTTCAACGGGATCGGTTTCGTGCAGAAACTGGCGCACTTTCTCCAGCGGCCCGACCTTTCGGTCCTCGAATTCCCCAGCCTGTCCGGCAAGTTCACATGGTCGCCCTCGAAAGGTCTCGAACTCACGGCTTTGAGTGCCGAACGGGAATCGCTGCTCCGTTTAGCCGGAAGTGCCTCCGTCAATCCCGCGGGCGACATCGAGGGGCGGCTCAGTATTTCGGTGAGCGAGCTGGCGCTCCAGTCGCGGACCAACCAGGTGCCCCATCCCTTCAAGCCGACCGCGGAAGGCTGGGCCGGCGTCTCCTTCAATATCGGCGGCAATGCCGCTTCCATCAGTGACGACATGGGCCTGCCCGGCAGTCAGGCCAGCGCACCCCGCCAGCCCGCGCCCGGGGAAACGTCCCCGCCGCAGGCGCCGGCCCGGCCGGCCGCCGCCGACCCGGCGAAAGACGCCCGGCTGGAGGAGGCCTTCGAGAGCCTGCTCAACGATCCGTGAGCCCGTCTTTTGCCGGAGCCCGCAGTTCCCGTTTCACAGATGGCATGAAATGTGATACGCATCCGGCCAGAAATCGAACCCGCCGGGACGGGCCCTGTTCGCCATGACACTGGAAGACTCCTCGCAACTCTGCCTCCGCGGTTCTCTGCTGCTCGCGGATCCCTCGCTCTCCGACCCGAATTTTCACCGCACCGTTCTGCTGCTCACGGATCACGCGCATGACAAAGGCGCGCACGGCTACATCCTGAATCGTCCGGCGGGCCAGACCACCGGCGAACTGCTTTCCGGCCCGGAATTCAAAGCGCTCGCCGGCGTTCCGGTCTATCTGGGCGGACCGGTCAGTCAGGAGCAGCTGACGTTCGCCGCCTTCTCGTGGAAGAGTCCCTCCGCCCTCGCATGGACCACGCACCTGACAAAAGAGGACGCCGCGGAGCGCCTTGCCCGCGGCGAGACCGTGCGCGCCTTCGTCGGTTATTCCGGCTGGGCCGAGGGACAGCTGGAAAACGAAATCAAGCACCGCTCCTGGATCACCTGCCGGCCCGCCGCGGAAATCCTGCTGCCTGACAATGCGCGCACCCTCTGGAACGATCTGCTCCGGAGCATGGGGCCGTGGTTCCACCTCCTGTCAAAAATGCCCGAGGACCCCGGGCTGAATTGAGTCAGGCGGAGGTGCCGCCTGCCAGGCACCGCCGGCCGCAGCCGGAAACGGAAAATTACGCGCCGGGAGGATCGTCAGGCACTTCTCTTCGCGGCGGGCGCTGCATTGCCACCTGCAGGGGGACGGCGGAAGTCAGGTGCAGATCGCGCTGCGGGAAGGCGATGACAATCCCGGCTTCCGAGAAGCGCTTTTCAATCATGAAGCGCAGGTCGCTCGCCGTGACCATCGAGTTCGACCGTTCGCTCAGCTCGACCCAGAAATAGAGCGCGAACACCATGGCGTCGGCTCCGAAATCCTCGAACACCACCATCGGCGCCGGATCCTTGAGCACCAGTCCGTGCCGTGCCGCGCAGTCGGACAGAATTTCCGAAACCCGCTGCACGGGTGAGCCGTAGGCGACGCCCACCCGCACGATGCGCCGCACTTTGGAACTCGAGAGCGTCCAGTTGGTCACCTTGTTTTCCAGCAGCAGGGAATTGGGCACGAGGGTTTCCACCCCGTCGAATCCCCGGATGGTGGAGGAGCGCGTGTCCACCGTGGTGACGGTGCCGATGATGCCGTCCACCTCCAGGATGTCGCCCGCCTTCACCTTGCGTTCGGCGAGCAGGATGATGCCGCTGATGAGATTCTTGAAGAGCGTCTGTGTCCCGAATCCGAATCCGATGGCGAGCGCACCGCCGAGGAAGGCGAAGGCGGTTACCGGGATCCGGAGCATCTGCAGTGTGATGAATACGAGCAGGCAGGCGACTCCCACCATGAACCAGCGTCGCAGCGTGCGCGCCTGGACTTCGCCGATCCAGCCGCGGCCGGTGAGCACCCGCTGCAGTTTGCGGCTGGCCCATGATCCCATCCGGTAGGCAAGAAAGAAGAACAGAATCGCTCCGAGGAGCCAGCCGAGGCTGAGTCCGCGCATGACCGTGATCGTCTCGCCGTTCACCTCCAGCTTGTCCTCATAGCGATAGACTTCGTATCCCCAGACCTTGCGGATCCAGCTCCACACCTGACTGAAGAAGTCCCCGACGCGCGCGCCGGCGGACCGCTGCGCTTCGAGTTCCGCACCGTCGGCCAGCCAGCGTTCCAGCACCGGGCCGGAACTGGAGATGAGTTGATCGAGCCGCTCGATCACTTCGATTTTGCGCCACAGTCCGGCGAGCACGCGCTGTTCCGCGGCGACGCGCGGGTCGTCCTGCGGGAGATTGGCCAGCCGCGATTCCTGTTCGCGCACGGCGGCGGCCACGGCGGCCCGTTCGTTGGTGATGAAAGTGGACCAGCCCTGAATGCGCTCCCCGATAGCCTGGAGTTCCCGGCGCGCCTCCGTGCGCCGGTCCGCCGGATTGCCGGGCTCCAGCGCGCGCCGCTGGCGCAGCGCCTGGGGCCACTCGCCGTGCATCCGGGTGGCCGCTCCCAGCAGGTCCAGTTGAAACGAAAGCAGGTCCGCTTCCGCCTCGGCACCGCGCAGGCGCGCCTCCGCGAGTTCCAGTTCCTCCCGCGCGCCCGCGGCCTCGTCCGGCTGCTTTTCGCGAAGGTCCGCCACTTCGGCGCGCAGCCGGTCCCGCTCCGCGAGCACTTCGCTTTGCTTCCGGGACAGGCTGAAGATTTCCTTGTCGTACGCCTTGATCTTCGCAGCGGCGTTTTCCTCCGCCTTCCGGATGTCCTCTTCCGTGAAGACGACCTGCTCCTCCGCGGCTTTCACCTGGCGCTCCAGCAGGTTCAGTTCCGATTTCGCGGCCGCGATCCTCGGCTGCTGACTGGCGAGGGATGCCTGATAGAGCGCGAGGGCCGAACCCACCGCCTGCATCCGGATGCGGGCGCTGTCGAGGCGCCATGCGGCCGCGGCTTCGTCGGGTCCGCCCCGGGCGCGCGCCATGACATCGGCGGCGCGGCGATAGGATTCCTCTTTCTGCCGGAACTCCTGCTGCATCGCCGAAATCTGGCGTTCGATGAGTGAAGCCGTGGAGGCATAGGCCGCCACTTTGGCGTGCGCGGCGTCGCGCTGGTTCCGCAATTCATCGAAGAACAGGAATGAGTAGGGAGGTTTCTCCTCGAATCCTTTCCACTCGCTCTCCCGGCGCTCCGCCTCTTTGACGGCTTCGGCCAGTCCCGGTGCGGTCGCAAAATGTTTGAGATGCCGTTCGATGGCGAACACCGTGCGCACCAAGTCCGAGCGGCGGTCCGCCACCTCCGCCGGCGTGATTTCCGCCGGGGCAGCCTGCGCCCCTGGCGCATCCATCTCCGCCAGTTCCCGGCGCGCGGTGTCGAGGCTCTTTTCCAGCTGCTCCTTCAACTGTTCCGGCGACTCCGGGCGGCTGGCGGTGGACTCGGTTGTCCCGGGAGCGCCGGACTGACCCGGGAGGACCGGCACCTGCGCGGCCGCAGGCCCGCTCATCAACAGGGATAAGAGCAGCAGCACCGCCCGCCCGCACAGCCACCGCCAGCGCCCGCTGTTTCCTGCGGGGCGCCGGCTGCACGGGACCTGCACTGCTGATGATGTGATGGATGAGGCGACGGCTGGCACGCTTGATGATCAGTTGGCCGGGCCGGGTGAGGTCCGGATTCCGCGGGGCTGTCCTGGTTTTCGGGTGCGAAAACCGGTCACGGGCGGCGTGTCCGCAGACACGCGACATCACCGGCTGGACCGGACACCCTGCCCAATCTCCTGGATGCTCCGGTTTGCCGGCGCAAACGGTTCTTTCCCGCAAAGTGGCCGCGCCACTTGCCTTACGGCACGCCGCAGAACCACGGGGCTCCCGGCGGGGCCGGATGGGCCCGATGCGGGTGTTCCTGTCGATGGCGGATCAGTTCGCCGTCTTATTCGAGGACTCTTCGACCACCGCAGTGGCCTCCTCCACACTCGGCGCCATGTCAGGAATGACAGGATCGTCCACGCTGAACTTGAGCGATTTCTCGCCTTCGCGGCGCGTGATGCGGACGGTGTCGCCCTCCTTGAGGTCGCCGCGCAGCAGGTGCTCGGCCATCTGGTCTTCGAGATATTTCTCCACCGCGCGGCGCATCGGACGCGCGCCGTACTGCGGATCGTAGCCCTCTTCGATGAGCAGCTCCCTCGCGCTGTCGTCGAGGAAGATGGTGATGTTCTTCTCTTTCACGCGCTTGAAGACCTTGTCGATCTCCAGGTCCACGATGCGGATGAGGTCGGGCTTCTCCAGCATGTGGAAGACGATCAGGTCATCGAGGCGGTTGAGGAACTCCGGCTTAAAATGGCGCTTCGCCTGCTCCACGATCTTCTCCTTCATGGACTCGTAGTCGTGCTTTTGTTCGGTGATGGCGCCGAAGCCGATGACGCTTTGCTTCTTGATGAGGTCGGCGCCGACATTGCTCGTCATGATGATGATGGTGTTCCGGAAGTCCACCTTGCGGCCGAACGAATCGGTCAGGGTTCCCTCTTCCAGAATCTGCAGCAGCAGGTGCATCACATCCGGGTGGGCCTTCTCGATTTCGTCGAAAAGCACGACGCTGTAGGGCCGGCGGCGCACCGCTTCGCTGAGCTGACCGCCCTCTTCATAACCGACGTAGCCCGGAGGACTGCCGATGAGCCGGCTCGCGGAGAATTTCTCCATGTATTCCGACATGTCGATCTGGATGAGCGCCTCCGCGTCGCCGAACATGAATTCGGCGAGGTTGCGGGCGAGGAAGGTTTTGCCGACGCCGGTGGGGCCGAGGAAGGCAAAGCTGCCGATGGGGCGGCGCGGGTCCTTGAGGTCGGCGCGGCTGCGGCGCAGGGCCTTGGAAATGGCGGTCACGGCGTGATCCTGACCGATGACCTTGCCTTTGAGTTCGGTGTCCATGCGGAGGAGCTTCTGCGTCTCCTTCTCCTCCATGCGCTGCAGGGGCACGCCGGTCCATTTGCTGACCACGGACATGATTTCATCGAGGCCGACACTGACGCGTTTCTCCTCGTTGGCGGTGCGCCATGTTTCGAGCAGCGTTTCCAGCTTCTTGCGCGTGGTGCGCTCGGCATCGCGCAGCTGCGCCGCCTTCTCGAACAACTGGTGTTTGATGGCGTGCTCCTTGTCGGTCTTGATCTGCTCGATGTCGGCCTCGACCTCCTTGATTTCCGGCGGGCGCACCATGCCGGCGATGCGCGCGCGGGCACCGGCTTCGTCCATGACATCGATCGCTTTGTCCGGCAGATAGCGTCCGGTGAGGTAGCGGGCACTGAGTTTCACCGACTGCTCGATGGCTTCGTCGGAATACGCCGCCTTGTGGTGCGCTTCGTACTTCGGCTTGATGCCGTGGAGGATTTTGATGGCGTCCTCCTGGCTGGGTTCAACCACTTTCACCTGCTGGAAGCGGCGCTCGAGCGCGGCGTCCTTTTCAATGTATTTGCGGTACTCGTTGAGGGTCGTGGCCCCCACGCACTGGAGTTCGCCGCGGCTCAGGGCGGGTTTGAAAATGTTGCTCGCATCCATCGCGCCCTCCGCGCTGCCGGCGCCGACGATGGTGTGCATTTCGTCGAGGAAGAGAATCACATTCTTCGACTTCCGGATTTCATCCATCACGGCCTTGATGCGCTCCTCGAACTGGCCGCGGTACTTCGTGCCCGCGACCATCAGGGCGAGGTCGAGGGTGATGACGCGCTTGTTGCGGAGAATTTCGGGCACGTTGCCGGCCACGATTTCCTGGGCCAGTCCCTCGACGATGGCCGTCTTGCCCACACCGGCTTCGCCGATGAGCACGGGATTGTTCTTGGTGCGGCGGCAGAGAATCTGAATGACACGCTCGATTTCGTCAGCGCGTCCGATCACCGGATCCATTTCCCCTTTGGCGGCCAGTTCGGTGAGATCGCGGCCAAAGGCCTTGAGCGCCGGCAGCTTGCCTTTGGGTTTCGATTCGCCCGGGGAATTCCCCGCGGACACCTCCTGGGCGCTTTCGTCATCGTCTTCAGCGGAGGGATTGAAATTCGGGTCCAGTTCCTTGAGGATTTCGTTGCGCGTTTTTTCGATATCCACTTCCAGACTCTTGAGAACGTGCGCCGCCACGCCCTCGCCTTCGCGCAGCAGTCCGAGGAGAATGTGCTCGGTGCCGACGTAGCTGTGATTCAGCGCCCGCGCCTCCTTGCTGGCCAGCGCGAGCACTTTCTTGACGCGCGGTGTGTAGGGGATGTTCCCCACCATCTTGCTTTCCTGCCCGGTGCCCACCTGTTTTTCCACGTCCATGCGCACCGTCTCCAGATCGAGCCCCATCTTTTGCAGTACGTTCACGGCAACACCCTGCCCGAGTTTGATCAGGCCGAGCAACAGGTGTTCGGTGCCCACGTAATTGTGATTGAACCGGTCCGCTTCCTTGCGGGCAAGGGCGAGGACCTGCTGGGCTCGGGGAGTGAAGTTGTTCATGCTGGTGTTTATTGAGGAAGCGCCGCGCGGGTGGGGGACTTGTTGGTCTTTCCCGCAGCGGCGCGGCACAGATACGCGCCACGTTCCGGCATTGCAACCCGCGCTCCGCGAAATTCTCCCGCCGTCTCATGGTGTCGAATCTCTGATGTCACGGACGCATTCCGCATTGCCTGCCCGGGCGCATCGTTCAGAAGTGCGCGCTCTCCGCTGTGCCCAACGAATTCTACAACGACTTCGATCTCGAACCGCTCGAACCCGTCTCCCGTCCGCGCGACGGCGAGTACCGCACGGTGTTCGAGATCAACCGCGACCGCATCATTCACACTTCCGCCTTCCGCCGGCTGCAGAGCAAGACGCAGGTTTTTCTGTCCGGCGAATACGACTTCTACCGCACGCGGCTGACGCACAGCATCGAGGTCTCGCAAATCGGCCGCAGCATTTGCGCCCGGCTGCGGCGCACCAGCGGTCTGCTCGGCGGGGATTTTTATATCGATGCCGATCTGGTGGAAGCCGCCTGCCTCGCGCATGATCTCGGGCACCCGCCGTTCGGTCATGCCGGCGAACGCACCATCCACCGGCTGCTCCGCCCCTGGGGAGGTTTCGAGGGCAATGCCCAGACGCTGCGCCTCCTCACCGAAACCATTTTCACCGGTCAGCACTCCGGCATGAATCCCTGCCGCGCGTTTCTCGACGCCACGCTGAAATACAAAACGCTCTTTTGCGAACTGGACGCGCCGGAGAATCACTTTCTCTACGACGGACAGCAGCGGTTCCTTGAATTCGTGAACGGCGGCGCTCCGTTCCCTGACAATCTTCCTCCGGGGCCGCAGCGGGATGCCCGCCGCAGCATCGAGTGCCAGATCATGGACTGGGCCGACGATTCGGCCTACTCGCTCAACGACATCGCCGACGGCATCAACGCGGGCTTTATCACCCTGGAAAAGCTCAGCCGCTGGGCGGAGCACGAAGAATTGTCGCCGGACGACGCTGCTCATCTCGAGCGTTTGCTGGAGACGATGAAAAAGGGGACGTTTGAAAACCGCCTGCGCAGCCGGATCGCCGGCTTCATCGCCGCCGCGGAACTGGTCCGCGACGAGGGATTTCTCAGCGAACGCACGGCGCGATACCGGTTCCGCCTGGCCATCGATCCGGCCGCGCGGGCCGAAACCAAACTTTACAAGCGCATCGCACTGCACCTCGTGTTCAAAAGCCGTCAGCTGCAGCAGCTCGAACACAAATGCGATCTCCTGCTCACCCGCCTGTTTGAAACGCTCGCGGCCCGCTACATCACGCAGACCGCCGCCTCCGCGTTCCGTCTCCTTCCGGAAGTCGAAGAGGCCCGGCTCGCCGCGGCTCCGGATGAAACCTCGCGCGCCCGCCTCGTCTGCGACTTCATTACCCGGCTCAGCGACGGCGCCGCCACCCGCCTGTGCCGCCGGCTCTTCGACGCCGGATTCCAGAGCATCACCGAACTCGAGTGAGGCCCGCAGCAGGGCAGGGGAACGGTGCATCCGCCGGATGCGATGCCGCCGCGGAATTCATGATTTGTGGATGCGCGGACCGCCAATCGGAGTAAGCATGTCAGGAACCGACCAGTTATGCCCGCCCGTTCCAGGAAACCAGCCCCCCTGCCGCCCCGCACCGAGGATCCGCTGGTGGATTCGTTTCTCGAATTTCATGCCGTGGAGCGCAACGCCTCGCCGCTCACGCTGGGCAATTACGAGCGCTCGCTCCGCGCGTTCCGCGCCGACTGCTCCCGCTTCGTGTCATGGCCGGAGTGCTGTGCCGACGACTTCCGCGCGTGGCTCTTCCTGCTGATGAAGCGCGACATGGCCCGCGCCACCATTCGGCTGCACTTCAGCGCGCTGCGCAGCTTTTACAAATTTCTGACGCGCCGCCACGGACTGGTGAAGAATCCGCTCGCCGACGTTCAGATGCCCAAAGCGGAACGCAAGCTGCCGGTCGTCCTGACATTGAAGCAGGTGGAGGAACTGCTCGCGCTGCCGCTGCAGTTGCCTAAGGAAAAACAGGCGCCGGCGTGGATTCCGGCGCGCGACGCCGCCATTCTGGAAACGTTCTACAGCACCGGGCTGCGTCTGCATGAACTCGTCGGCATCGATGTCGAGGACATCGATCCCTACAACGACACCATCACCGTTCTTGGCAAAGGACGCAAAGAACGGCTGGCCCTGCTGGGCGCCCATGCAGCCAAAGCCGTGCAGCACTACCGCCACGCCGCCGCGGTGCACAGCGGACCGCTCTTCCTCAGCAAACTGCGCCGGCGCATCACCACCCAGGCGGTCGGCGACATTCTGGAGAAGTATCTGCGAAAATCAGACATCGGCCTGCGCGTCACCCCTCACAAACTCCGTCACAGCTTCGCCACGCACCTGCTCAACAACGGCGCCGACCTGCGCAGTGTGCAGGAACTGCTCGGCCACTCCAGTCTCTCCACGACGCAGATTTACACGCACGTCACCACCGACCGGATGAAGAAGGTCTATGATGCCGCCCATCCGCGGGCCTGACTCATTCCAGCGGCACCGCGGACCGCACGCGTCCGGAAAAGCGCACCAGCTCCGTGTATCCCGCGGTCTTCGCCAGTTGCACGGCCTCCGGAAACGCACGGCCCACCTCCTCCGGGGCGTGGGCGTCGGAATTGATGGTCAGCGGCACGCCGGCGCTGCGGGCGAGTTTTAGAAAATCGAGCGCCGGATACATCTCCTGCACATCCTTGAACAGCCCGGCGGTATTGATCTCGATGGCGACGCCGGCGTCCGCCACCGCGGCGACGGCGGGCTCGTAATAACGGCGCAGATCGCCCGTGGCGCGGTGCCCGAATTTTTTGATCAAATCAGGATGCCCCATGATGTCGAAGAGTCCGCTGCGCGCGGCGTTGGCGAAGAGCTTCCAGTAGCGGTCCCATGCTTCGTCAGTGCCGCAGTCCGTGAATTTCTGCTTCAGGGCCGGATTGTCGAAATTCCACTCCCCGATGTAATGCACGCTGCCAATAAAATAATCCCACGGCGCGCGCGCGGCGAGGTCTTCGATCCAGCGTTCGCCGCCCTCCAGCCAGTCCACCTCCAGCCCCGCGCGCACCGGCATGTCTCCCGCCGCCGCACGCGCTTCGGCGATCCAGTCCAGGTACTGCGGCAGTTCCTCCGCGAGCATGCGCCAGTCGTCATAGTACGAAGGCATGGGGCTGTGGTCGGAAAAGCCGATCTCCGCCAGCCCCAGTTCCCGCGCCCGGGCCACGTATTCCTGAGGCGTGCCGGTGGCGTGCCGGCAGAGTGGAGTGTGCATATGGTAGTCAGTCATGGCGGTGATCATTAGTCAGCGGCATGGAACAGGAGAAAATCGAACATCCAATGTTTATTGTGTCCTGGGGTGGACGAAGCATGCTCAGCCCGGGTTCGGCCGTGGCCCCGCCGTTTTAAGTTAGGCTTCGAAGCGGCCCGCCTGCCTGCGTTCGTTTTTCGGCACTGCCTTCCCGAAGATGTGAGGGCCTGCGCCGGGGTGGGCCGCGCGGCGCTATGCCGTCCAGTCGAGCACCACCTTGCCGGCCTGGCCGCTCTTCATGGCGGCGAAGCCTTCTTCGAACTGCGTGTAGTGGAGGCGGTGGGTGATCACCGGTGAGATATCGAGGCCGGTCTGGATCATCATGGTCATCTTGTACCACGTCTCGTACATCTCGCGGCCGTAGATGCCTTTGATGGTAAGCATATTGAAAATGACCTTGTCCCATTCGAGGGGAAACTTTTCGGGGAAGATGCCGAGCAGCGCGATGCGGCCGCCGTGGCAGGCGTTGTCCACGATCGTATCCATGGCTTTGGGGGAGCCGCTCATTTCGAGGCTGACGTCGAAGCCTTCGGTCATGCCGAGTTCCTTTTGCACATCCGCGACGTTTTCTTTGCTGACATCCACCGTGCGGGTGGCGCCCATGCGTTTGGCGAGTTCGAGACGCCAGGGATTGATGTCGGTGACGACGATGTGGCGCGCGCCGGCGTGCTTCACAATGCCGGCGGCCATGCATCCGATAGGGCCGGCGCCGGTGATGAGCACATCCTCACAGTGAACGTCGAAACTGAGCGCGGTGTGGGTGGCATTGCCGAGAGGATCGAAGCAGGAGATGATTTCCTCCGGGATGCGGCGGTCGGCGAGCCAGACGTTGGTCTGCGGCAGGGCGAGGTATTCGGCAAAGGCGCCGTCGGTATTGACGCCGACGCCGCGGGTGTGGGCGCAAAGGTGGCGGCGTCCGGCGAGGCAGTTGCGGCAGTGGCCGCAGACGAGGTGGCCTTCGCCGCTGACGAGGTCGCCGACGCGGAAGTCATGCACGTTGCTGCCGACGGCGACGATTTGGCCGCAGAATTCGTGACCGATGATTTGTCCCTGACGGATGGTGCGCTGCGCCCAGGCGTCCCACTTATAAATATGCAGGTCGGTGCCGCAGATGGAGGTCTTGCGGATTTTGACCATGACATCGTTGATGCCCATCACCGGCTCGGGCATGTCGCAGAGCCAAAGGCCGGGGGCGGATTCTTTTTTGACGAGGGCTTTCATGGGAGGCGGGAGGCAGGGAGGGCGTGCGCTCTATTTCCATGATGCTGGACGTTGCCAACAGGATACTGCACGGCCGGACGAGTTGCAGTCCCCCCCGCAATTATTGCACCGCATCCCCCAGGTTTAGACTGGCCATCGCGGGGCGGTTTGCGCATTCTGGCCGCGAAACAAATGCTAACTGCCGGTCTCCTTCTCAGCTTGAAACCTGATGCGCCCGTGGCGGACTTGACCCGTGCTCTCGCGGAACATCCGGCGTTTTCACCGGGAACCGCGCAAGGATCATGGCTGCCGGTGGCGATGGAGGCGGCCGATGATGCGGAGAGCCGGGATTTGCATGACTGGCTGGCGGCGCAGCACGGCGTGGCCTTTGTGGACGTGGTGCATGTGAGTTTCGATGAAACGCCAGCCGCTTTGACCTGACATGATTGCCCGCCGTGAATTCAACCGCCTTGCCGCCCTGACCGCAGCCACCGCTGTCGCCAAAGCCCGCGCGCAGCAACCCGCCGCCGCGCCGGTCGCGCCGGGCGACGGCATCACCTGGGACAAGGCGCCGTGCCGGTTCTGCGGCACGGGCTGTCATGTGCGCGTGGGGGTGAAAAACGGCCGCGTCGTCGCCATCGAGGGCGATCAACTGGCCGACGTGAACAAGGGGCTGCTCTGCGTGAAGGGCTATCATGTGGGGCTCGCGCTGTACGGCAAGGACCGGCTGACGCAGCCGCTGCTGCGGCGAAACGGCGTGCTGGAGCCCATTTCCTGGGAGGAGGCGATCGATACCATCGCGCAGCGCATCATGGCGGCTCCGGACAAGTTCGCGATTTACGGCAGCGGGCAGTGGACCATTCCTGAAGGCTGCGCGGCGAACAAGTTCATCAAAGGCGGCCTGTCGAACAACCACATAGACCCTAACGCCCGGCTCTGCATGGCCAGCGCGGTCACCGGATTCCTCAGCGTCTTCGGCGTGGATGAGCCGGCGGGCTGCTATGACGACCTCGACAAATGCGATGTGCTCATCATGTGGGGCAACAACATGGCGGAGATGCATCCGGTGCTCTTCAGCCGCGTGCTCGACCGCCGCACGAAGGGGCAGAAGGTCACGCTCATCGACATCGGCACACGGCGCACGCGGACCAGCGAGTTCTGCGATCACTATCTGGAGTTCAAACCGCACAGCGATCTCGCGATCATGAACGGCATCGCGCATCTGCTGATCGAAACGGGCGGGATGCACGCGGAGTTCGTGGCCAAGTACTGCAACTTCCGCAAAGCCCCGGCGGACCCGAACGCCGCGCCGACCGCACCGCTCAACGGCGACGCCATGACTTTCGACGAATACCGCGCGGCGCTTGCCCCCTATACACCGGAGCATGTGGAGAAACTCAGCGGCGTGCCCGCCGGCCAGATCCGGATGCTGGCAGCTCTCTTTGCCGACAGGAAGCTGCGCATCACCTCGACGTGGTGCATGGGATTCAATCAGCACTCGCGCGGCACGAATGCGAACCGTCTCTGCCACGGCATCCACCTGCTCAGCGGTCACTTCGGCAAACCTGGTGACGCGCCGACCTCGCTCACGGGCCAGCCGAGCGCCTGCGGCACGGCGCGCGAAGTCGGCACGCTCTGCCACTTCCTGCCGGGCGGTCGCATGATTCTGAACGCGGAGCACCGCAAGGAATCCGAGAAGCTCTGGAACCTGCCCGAAGGCCGCATCAATCCGAAGATCGGTCACCACACGGTGCTGATGTGGGAGAAGTTCTGCACACCGGCGGACAAGGGCGGCGACATCAGCACGCTCTGGGTCCAGGTAACCAATCCCGGCCAGTCGCTGCCGAATCTGCACCGGCTCTTCAAAGCGAAGGCCGGCCAGCCTGACAAGTTTCTCATCGTGTCGGAAGTGTATCGCACGGCAACGACGGAGCTCGCCGACCTCGTGCTGCCGTCGGCGCTGTGGGTGGAGAAGAACGGCATGTACGGAAATTCCGAGCGCCGCACGCAGCAGTGGTTTCGCATGGTGAAACCGCCCGGCGAGGCGCGCGATGACTGCTGGCAAACCATCGCCGTGGCGCGCCGCGTGCATGACCTCGGCCATCCGGGCATGAAGGACAGGGACGGCAAATTCCTCTTCACCGTCAAAAACGAAAAAGGTGAAGAAGTGCCCGTGTGGGAATGGCCGCGCTATTACGACATCAACGTGGATCAAGCACTGTTCGAGGAATACCGCGCCTTTTCGCGCTACAAGCACAAGGATCTCGCACCCTACGACGAATATGTCAAAGCGCGCGGCCTGCGCTGGCCGGTCGTGCAGCAGCCGGACGGCACATGGCGCGAGACGAAGTTCCGCTTCTCCGAATTCGACGACCCCTATGTGAAGAAGGGCGCGGAGATTCAGTTCTACCATTCCGTGACGAAGGACGACAAAGCGCAGATCTGGTTCGCGCCGGCGGAAAAGGCCGCGGAGGAGCCCGATGCGGACTTCCCCTTCTGGCTCTGCACCGGCCGTGTCCTGGAGCACTGGCACACGGGCACCATGACGCGCCGCATTCCGCAGCTCCACGCCGCCATGCCGCACGCCTACGTCGAAATGCATCCCGAGGACGCCAGGGAGAAAGGCTTCGCGAACGGCGAGACCATTCTCGTCAAAACCCGCCGCGGCGAACTGAAACTGCCGGTGTGGTTCGACGGGCGCGGTCATCCGCCGCGCGGCTCGCTCTTCATTCCGTTCTTCGACGAGCGCCTGCTCTGCAACGACCTCACGCTCGGCGACATCGATCCCGTGTCCAAAGAGCCGGACTACAAAAAGTGCGCCGCCACGGTGATGCGCGCCGCTGCCACTCCCTGACAATATGGCCGACAAGCCTCCATCCGCCGCTCCCAGGGGCATTCAAATCAGTTTCATGACCGGAGGCATTCTTATGCTCATCGCGGTCAGCGGCTACTTCGTCGGCCTGCGCCAGACGAACAGCGCCATCGCCATGACCCGCGCCGTGGAAGTGGTGAAGGAGGAAACGCATCGCGACCTCACCGGCGCGACCGCTGTGCCCGCCGCCGTGCGCTACATCGATCAGGACTGGTCGGCCCACGGCCCCAACGGCCTCTGGCGGAATTCGCTGCTCGATTTTGTGCAGCAGCCGGCCGCCACGCCTGACAAGCCAGTGCCGCCGGAGTTGAAAAGGGCCGCGCTGCATGCCCGCGCCGGTCGCCGCGCCTTCGACGGCGCGCCGCCCACCGTGCCGCACCCGGTCACGCAGGATTCCTCCGCGGCGTGTCTCGCGTGCCACGGTCAGGGTTTGCAGGTGAAGGACCGGTTTGCCTCAAAGATCAGCCATCCGGTCCTCGGCGGGAGTTGCACGCAGTGTCACGTGTCCACCGCGGGAGCCTTCACTGCAGCGGAGGCGGCTTTATATAATGCACCGCTGGCGGAGAATTCGTTCCAGGGCAGCGAAGCGCCGCCCAACGGCCCGCGCGCATGGCCCGGCGCGCCGCCGGTCATTCCGCACCGCACCTTGATGCGCAACGACTGCATGAGCTGCCACGGGCCGAACGGTCTCTTCGCGCTCCGCACCCCGCACCCGGACCGCCAGAGCTGCACGCAATGTCACGTGCCCGCCGCCGCGAACGACCAGCGGCTTTTCACCGATGCGCCGCCGCTGGATGCGTCGCACCCGGCGGAAACAGCGAAACCCGCGCCAGAGGCACCGGCTCCACCGGTTTCCGCGGAGCCCCCGCCACCGCCGGTCGCGCCACCGAATCCGAACCCATGAGCCACGGTGTTTCCAGACGCGGATTCTTTTCCGCCCTCAGCAGGCCATTTCAGAGAATGGCGGGAGACGCGTCTGCTCTCACATTTAAGCGAGTCCCCGAACCGGCGCCGTGCCGTAGCAAGGCCGTCCCGGCCTTGGCGGAACACTCCCCGCGGCACCAGAAAAGCGGCGAAACAGAAGCGTACCCCCAAGGCCGGGACGGCCTTGCTACAGGCGTTCCGTATTCAGAAGCGGCGCCTGCCGTTGCGATGACCGCCATCATCCAGGGCCGCTTCTGCATCGCGCTCACATCGTTCTGCTCCGTCTGCACCGAACGCTGCCCGGTGCCGGGAGCGATGAAAAAAGAACGCGGCCTGCCGATGGTCGTGCCCGATGTCTGCACCGGCTGCGGCGTTTGCCACGACGTCTGCCCTGCGCCGCGCAATGCCGTCCTGATGCTGCCGCGCCGCCAACCCGCCGCCCCCGTTTCCGCATGAGTGCCGAACCTTCCAGTCAGCACACGCCACCGCTGCCGGATTTGCAGCAGGCGCAGTTCGACGCCGCCGAACTGGAGCGTCTGCTGCGCGACATCGGCGCGTGTGCACAGATTACGGAAATCATTCCGAAGTTCTCCGCCACGGGCCTCGTGCCTGACAATGCTGTGCTCACGCTGGAGGACGGCCGCCGGCTGCTGCTCGACGGCGGCGCGCGCGCCGTGCAGTTCCGCTACCGCTACGAAGGCGCGGACTGGTGGGACACCGTGATGGCGCTGCCCGGCGGGCAGTTCCGCCTCGTCCGCATCCAGCATCACTTCGATTCGCCCGCCGCATGAGTGTCTATTTCAAAAAGCATCCCGCCCTCGCGTGGCTCGCGCTCGTGATCTTCACCAGCGTGTGCAGCCTCGCCGTCGTGTGGGCACAGAAAGCCGGCGCGCCCGCCGCGGAGACGCCCGCCGCGCCGGTCGAAAAGCCCGCGCTGCATCCCGTCGTCATCAAACCCGGTCCGCCGACGCCCCGGCTGGATACCGGCCTCAAAGATGCTGCCGGCAACGCCATCACCGCCGCGTGCAGCACCTGCCACAGCACTGCCACGCCCAACATCGCGCGCCACACGGCCAGCGATCTCTTCCAGGCGCACCGCGGACTCAATTACAATCACGGCAACCTCACCTGCCTGAGCTGCCACAACGCCAAAGACTACGACACGCTCCATCTCGCCGACGGCCGCAGCGTGGCTTTTCCGGACGTGATGAATCTCTGCGCGCAGTGCCACGGCACGGCCATGCGTGATTATAATAACGGCAGCCACGGCGGCATGAACGGCCACTGGGACCTCACCAGAGGCGGCCGCGTGCGCAACAACTGCGTCAACTGCCACGACCCGCACATGCCGAAGTTCCCGCTCGTCCAGCCCGTCCTGCCGCCACGCGACCGGATCTCCGTTCCCCAAGCTCCATCCGCTCATGAGTGATCCTGCTCCAGAATCCCCCAAAACTCCCTGCGGCGGCAACTGCTCCTGCGCTTCCGCTGCTGCGCCCAATAGTGACAGCGGAGCCACGCGGCGCAATGTGCTCAAAGGCATTGGCGCCACACTGGGCGTCGCCGCCTACGCCAAGGCCCTCGCGCCGCTCACGGAACTCACGAAAGAGACCTCGATGGATGAGTTCCTCCAGAAGCACTACAAGGAGCTGACCAAAGAGGAGATCGCCGCCGTCATCGAGCGCCTGACAAAAGAGACGAAGGAGAAATACGGCGCCGACGTGACGATCAGCGATCCGAAGCCGCTGGACGGCGTGAAGTTTGGCTACGCGCTCAATCTTTCCATCTGCAACGGCTGCCGGAAATGCGCCGAAGCCTGCCACATTGAGAACAACCACGACCGGCCGTCGCATCAGAGTTACATCCGGGTGTTCGAGATGACCAAGGGCTCGATGGATTTCGAGAAAGGCAACGCGCACTACGACCATCCGGTGCCTCAGCCTGACAAATACTACATGCCCGTACAATGCCAGCAGTGCGAGCACCCGCCGTGCGTGGATGTCTGCCCCGTGGAGGCGGCCTGGAAGGAAAAGGACGGCATCGTGGTGGTGGACTACAACTGGTGCATCGGCTGCCGCTATTGCGAGGCGGCCTGTCCCTATCATGCGAGGCGGTTCAACTGGCAGAAGCCGGAAATCGCCGCGGCGGAGATCAACCCGGACCAAAGCTACCTCAGCAACCGCATTCGTCCGCAGGGCGTGATGGAGAAATGCACTTTCTGCCTGCACCGCACGCGCAATGGCCGCCTGCCCGCGTGTCTTGAAGCCTGCCCGACCGGCGCGCGCGTTTTTGGAAACCTGAACGATCCCAACTCCGAAATCCGCCGGGTGCTGGAGAACAAACGCGTCTTTGTCCTCAAGGAGGAACTCGGCCTCAAACCACAATTCTTCTACTTCTTCGATGAGTAATCCCGCCAGCAGCGCCACCGCACCCGTGCCCGCGGCGAAGCCTGTGCCTGAGTGGCGGCAGTACCTTCGCTTCGGCGGCTCTGCACTCAGTCAATCCATCGAGGGCGGGTGGAAATTCTATGTCTGGATGACGCTGCTGACCGCCGTCTTCCTCGTCGGCGCCAATGCATGGGCCATCCAGGTGCGCGATGGCATGGCCGTCACGGCCATGAGCGACCACGTCTCGTGGGGCCTTTACATCGCCAACTTCACGTTCCTCGTCGGCCTCGCCGCCGGCGGCGTCATGATGGTCATCCCCGCCTATCTCTATCACGACAAGGACATGCACGACATCGTGATCGTCGGCGAACTGCTGGCCATCGCGTCCATCATCATGTGCATCATGTTTGTCGTGTGCGACCTCGGACGGCCCGACCGGTTCTGGCACATGATCCCGGGACTGGGAAAATTCAACTTCCCTGTCTCCATGCTGACGTGGGACGTGATTGTGCTGAACGGCTACCTGCTCATCAACCTGCACATCTGCATTTACCTGCTCTACAAACGCTTCCGCGGGCAGAAGCCGGCGGCGAAAATGTATGTGCCCTTCGTCTTCCTGAGCATCATCTGGGCGATCAGCATTCACACCGTCACCGCGTTCCTCTACTGCGGCCTCGGCGGTCGTCCGTTCTGGAATACGGCGCTGCTGGCACCGCGGTTTCTGGCAAGTGCGTTTGTGAGTGGTCCCGCATTCCTCATTATCGCCATTCAGGTCATTCGCAGGCAAACGGGCCGCATGTTTGGCGAAGGGGCGATCCGCACGCTCGTCAGCATCATCCGCGTCACCATTCTCATCAATCTGCTGATGGTCGCTTCGGAGGTTTTTGTGGAATTCTACACCGGCGGCAGTCACACCAGCGCGGCGAAGTATCTTTATTTCGGACTGCACGGACACAACGAACTCGTGCCGTGGATCTGGAGTGCCGTCGCCGCCACCATCGTCGCCGTCATTCTCTTCATGCAGAGGAACGTCAACCGGCGCCCGCTCCTTTTGAATGCGGCGTGCCTGCTCGCCTTCGCGGGCCTGTGGATTGAGAAAGGCATGGGCATGATCATTCCGGCGTTCATCCCGAGCACGCTGCATGAAGTGGTCGAATACCGCCCGAGCCTGACCGAATGGAAAGTCACCGCCGGCATTTGGGCGCTGGGACTGATGATTTATACGCTGCTGATCAAGATAACCGTGAATGTCTATTCGCGTAAGCAGCGTGACTCCTCCGGCCGGCGGACCATCGCATCCACCGATGCTCTGGCCATGTCGGAGGAAACCGGGCCCTCTATTTGAACCATGAAGCGAACACTCATTTGCCTGCTGCCGGTCCTGTTGCTGCCGGAGCCTGTGGTCAGCGGTGAGCCGCCAGCGTCCGCCGGTGCCGCGTCTGAGCCGGCCAGGCCGGGCGTCTCCGCACCGCCCACGTTGGAGGAAGCCACCGCCCGGGCGCGACTGCTGCATGCCGCCTTCGACGGCGCACTCCGTGTGATGCACCGCGACTTCTTCCGCAAGGGCGACAACAAAGCCATTCCGTCCGAGTCGCTGAAGGATGTCTTCAAAACCATGGCGGAGGAGCAGGGTGTGACCCTCCGGTGGCTGGCGGCGGACGAGACGATCATGAATGTGGACAACAAAGCGCAGGATGCCTTTGACGAAGCTGCGCTCAAGGCTGTGAAGTCAGGCCAGAAAGCCTACAGTGCCGTGGAAAAGGACACGCTGCGTTACGCCGGGGTCATCGTGCTGGAGAATCAGTGCCTCAAATGTCACGTGCCGGAACGCAAGTCGCTGGAGGACCGCTTTGCGGCGCTGGAAATTCTGATGCCGGTGAAAGCATCCGCGCCGGTGAAGCCATGAGTTTTCCCGCCTGCAGGCACCGGAAGAAACCGTCCGCGCATCCGGCCGGGCCGGGCGTCCTGACATGGCTGGCGGCGGAGCCGTTCCGGGTGTTCTTTTTCAGCGGCGCCCTGTGGAGCATTATCGGGGTGTCGCTGTGGCCGCTGTTTTATGCGGGGCAGTTGAGCTTCTACCCGAACCTCACGCACGCGAGGCTGATGATCCAAACGTTTGGCGCGGCGTTCGTGGTGGGATTTCTGGGCACGGCGGGGCCGCGCATGGCCGCCGCACCGAAGCTGACGCCGGTGGAGTTTCTCGCGCTGTTCGCCCTGCACACGGCCAACGGCGTGCTGCATTTGCTGCTGAAGATCCGCGCCGCAGATGCCTGTTTTCTGGCACTTCTGGCAACGCTGCTGGCATGTCTCGTCATCCGCGTGGCCCGGTTTCGCAAAGACGCACCGCCGCCGCAGATGCTGCTGGCCCTGACAGGTCTGCTCTGCGGCATCGCCGGCACCTCGATGTGGCTGAATCCTGACTGGATCGCGTCGGCGGAGAACTACCGCCTGGCCGGCCTGCTCGTCTATCAGGGCCTGCTGCTGCCGCCGGTGCTGGGCATCGGATCGTTCATTTTCCCCCGCATCCTCGGCGGGGACTTCGGGGCGCCGGAGGAGCCGGCGGCGCGCCGGGCGAGTTTGGTGAGGGCACTTCTGGCGGCAGCGCTCATCATCGGCAGCTTTTTCATGGAAACGTCAGGGCATGCGGTGCCGGCCTATCTGCTGCGGGCCGGCGCGGCGGCCGCCTATCTGCTGATCGAGATCAGGTGGCGGCGGGCTCCGGAGGCAGCACCGCGCGGCACCCTGGCGCGGGGACTGTTTTGGGCGCTGCTCACCGGCCTGGCCGGGCTGGCGGCGACGGGATTTGCCTACGAGCGCCGCACCGGCATGGAGCATCTGCTGTTCGTCGGAATGTTTGGCCTGCTGATCCTGATTGTGGCCAGCCGGGTGCTTTTCGGGCACAGCGGGGAACTGGAGGGGTTTTCCCGGCGCTCGTGGGTGCCGCGCGTGCTGATCGCCTTCGCTTTCATCGCCGCCACCACGCGGGCGAGCGCCGAGTTCTGGCCGAAGATCACCATCTCGCATCACAAGTATGCCGCGTGGTTCTGGGGACTGGCCTGCCTGCTCTGGCTGGGATGGCATGGAAAGCGGTTCCTCCGCCGCGACGAAGAATGAAATCCGCCCTCACCGCTTCATGAATTCCGCCCGTGCTCCAGCCCGTGAACTCCCCGACCTCACCGGCCGCGCTGACATCGAGCGGCTCGTCAACGCCTTCTACGCGCGGGTCCGGCGCGACGAGGTGCTCGGCTTCATCTTTGACGAGGTGGCGCAGGTGAACTGGGACGCGCACCTGCCGAAAATGTATGCCTTTTGGGAAACCGTGATATTCCGCTCGGGGGGCTACTCGGGCAATCCGCTCGCCCCCCATGCCAAACTCGTTCCGCTGACGGTGATGGGCCGCGATCAGTTCGACCGCTGGCTGCAGCTCTTCGAAGCCACCGTGGACGGTCTCTTTGCCGGGCAGAATGCGGGACACATCAAGCGCTGCGCGGCCGACATGGCCCGGGTGATTCACAGCCGCATCAATGAAACTCCGGATCCCCGCAGCGATCCGGCCACTCTGACACCCGAACAGCGCACCCGCTGCGCGGCTTATCGCCGCGGCAGCAACTCCGGTGATTGAGCCCCTCGGGGACGGCGCGAAGCCTCCGAAGTGCCGGATTTTCCCGGGGTGCCCGAAAATTTACCCAAATCGGATGCTTCCGGGCGCTTGACAGTAAAATTCACCCCATGCACTATCGCCGCCCTCGAACTCCGGGGCAACTTCGTACGCCAGTAGCTCAATCGGTAGAGTAGCGGTCTCCAAAACCGTTGGTTGGGGGTTCGATTCCCTCCTGGCGTGCCATTTCATTTTTTCACCCATTTTCCCCCACCGGCCCCACATCATGTTCAGCAAAACCCGCAAATTCTTCGGCGAAGTCGGCCTCGAGCTTAAGAAAACCTCGTGGCCGTGGGATGCGAAGGAGAAGGGGTTCAAGAAGTTCAAGGAACTCTTCGATTCCACTGTGGTGGTCATCGTCGCCATCGTCCTCCTCGGGGCATGGGTTGCCTTCTGGGACTTCCTCATGGGCAATGTGATGGGCTTCTTCATCAAGCTCTTCTAATACCGAACCGATTTCCGGCGCGGCGGGGCAGGGGAGCCATCCACCCGGCGGCGCTACCGTCTCTTTCAACCGCCTCTTTCTAATACACCAACATGGGAGCCATTCCAGCAGCCAAAGACCAGTGGTATGTCGTCCACGTTCTCTCCGGACAGGAGCAGAAGGTGAAGGAGAATATTGACCGCCGCATCAAGCAGGAGGAGATGGCTGACGTGATTTTCCAGGTGCTGCTGCCGATGGAGCGCGTGAGCGAGGTGAAAAAGGACTCCCAGGGCAAGGGGAAGCGCAGCGAAAGCCGCCGCAAGTTTTATCCCGGCTACCTGCTCATCAACATGCACATGCTCAATGAGAACGGCACCGTAGTGGAGCGGGCATGGTATTTCATCAAAGACACCCAGGGCGTGATCAATTTCGCCGGAACGCGCGACAAACCGACGCCGATGCGCCCGAAGGAGGTGGAGCAGATGCTCAATCAAATCCACGAAGGCGCGGATCACGTGAAGCCGAAGATCAGCTTCGAGGTCGGCGACCAGGTGCGGATCAACGACGGCGCCTTCGAGGCCCAGATCGGCTCGGTGGAGGAAATCGACATGGAGCAGGGCAAGCTGCGCGTGTCGGTGAACATTTTCGGACGCTCCACCCCGGTGGACCTTGAATTCTGGCAGGTCGAAAAAGCCGAAGCCGAATGAGCCGGAAGGTTTCAGGGTTCAGTTCTCAGGGTTCAGGCCCTGAGACTCCCCGCTGAAACCTGAACACTGAAAACTTTCCCAATCCCCCTTCTCCCGCGCGCCTCACGCCACTGAAACCTGAAACCTGAAACCTGAACACTTCCCTACATGGCCAAAGAAATCGTCAAAGTCATCAAGCTGCAAATCCCCGCCGGTGCCGCGAACCCGGCGCCTCCCGTCGGTCCCGCGCTCGGTCAGGCCGGCGTGAACATCATGCAGTTCTGCAAGGAGTACAACGCCGCCACCCAAAAGCAGGCCGGCGACGTCCTGCCCGTCGTCATTACTGTTTATAAGGACAAGAGCTTCACCTTCGTCACCAAGCAGCCGCCCGCCAGCAACCTGCTGAAGAAAGCGGCTAACATTGCCAGCGGCTCCAAAGTTCCCCAGAAGGACAAGGTGGCCAAACTCACCAAAGCGCAGGTGATGGCGGTGGCCAAACAGAAGATGCCGGACCTCAACGCGAACAGCGACGAGGCGGCGTTCCGCATCATCGCCGGCACTGCCCGCCAGATGGGCATCGAGATTGCCGAATAGTTTTGTCGGACCCGCCGGGCCTGTCCGGCGGGTTTGACTTTCCCAAAAATAAAATACCACCGCAGGAGAGCCCCAAACTCGTTCGCACTGCACCAAAAACATGCCAGTAACCAAAAGAAGCAAACGCTACAAGTCCGCCGCCAAACTCGCGCCCGCCGCGGGCAAGCTGCACACCGTGGAGGAAGCCATGGAGGCCGTGAAGAAATTCCCGGCGCCGAAGTTCGACCAGTCGGTCACCATCTCCTTCCACATGGGAGTGGACCCGAAGAAGTCGGACCAGATGATCCGTTCCACCTGTCCGCTGCCGCACGGCACCGGCAAGAAGGTCACGGTGATGGTTTTCGCCACCGGTGCCGCCGCGCAGGCCGCGAAGGACGCCGGAGCGGATTTTGTCGGCATGGAGGACATGATCAAGAAAGTGCAGGAGGGATTCCTCTCGTTCGACGTCGCCGTCGCCACCGCCGACGCCATGGCGGAAGTGCGGAAGCTCGCCCGGGTGCTCGGCCCCCGCGGACTCATGCCGAATCCCAAGACCGGCACCGTGACCGACGACACCGGCGGAGCGGTGAAAGCCGTGAAGGCCGGCAAGGTGAACTTCAAGCTCGACAAGAACGGCAACATTTCCGTGCCGGTCGGCAAAGCCAGCTTCTCGTCACAGCAGTTGTCGGAAAACGCACTCGCCGTCATCGAAGCCGTGCAGCGCGCCAAGCCCCCCACCGCCCGGGGCCGCTACGTGGACACTATCCACATCGCCGCCACCATGTCGCCCTCCGTGGCCGTGGATGTGCTCAAATACATCCGCCTCTAATCCCCGCGACGAAACTCCAGCCTTTTTTCCAAATGAATCCTGACAAGAAGATCATCGTCGCCCAGCTGCTCCAGCGCCTCGAAGCCGCTCCCTACCTGCTGCTGGTGGACTATACCGGCGTCACCATGCCGCAGTTCAACACCATCCGGAAGCGGCTTCGCGAAGTGAACGCGAAGATGCACGTCACCAAGAACAGCTACATCAAGGCCGCCGGCACGGAAAAGAACTACCCGGTCGAAATCCAGAAAGACCTCACCGGTCAGACCGCCGTCGTCTTTGGTGACAAGGACGTCTGCGCCGCCGCGAGGGTCATCGCCGGCGCCAACAAGGAATTCCAAAAGCCCGTGCTCAAGAGCGGCGTGCTCGACGGTAAATTCCTCACCGCCGCCGACGTGCAGGGCCTCGCCGACATCGGCAGCCGTGAGAATCTGCTCGCCAAACTCCTCGGCGTGCTCAATGCCCCCGCCGGCGCCATCGCCCGCGCCATCGCCGCCAAGATTGAAAAAGACGGCGGCGCTCCCGAGGCGGCCGCGGCCTGACGAACCCTTTCGCCGGCTTCCGGCGACTAAACCAAAAAGCAAAACACAATAACATACCAACCCAGTTCCTCACCGGCGCGACGGCTGTTGCGCTCAATCCACGCGGGGCTCCGCAGAACGGTGACACTGACCCAAATACATGGCAGACATCAGCAAAATCGTCGATGACCTCAGCGCCCTGACCATTCTTCAGGCCTCTGAACTCGTGAAAGCCCTCGAAGAGAAGTGGGGCGTCAGCGCAGCAGCCGTGGCCGCTCCGGCCGGCGGTGGCGCCGCCGCGGCCGCTCCCGTCGAGGAGAAGACCGAATTCGACGTCATCCTCACGGACGGCGGCGCGAACAAGATCGCCGTCATTAAAGAAGTCCGCAGCGCGGTGGCCGGTCTCGGTCTCGCCGAAGCCAAGGCCCTGGTCGAAGGCGCTCCCAAGCCCCTCAAGACCGGCATTCCGAAGGCCGAAGCCGAAGAGATCAAGAAGAAGATGGAAGCGGCCGGCGCAAAGTGCGAGATCAAGTAATTTGATCGCCCCCATTCCCACAATCCTTCAGCCCGTTCCCGCGCTTTCTCCGAAAGGGGAGAGCGCGGGGCGGGTCGTTTTGGTGCTCAGTTCTCAGTTCCCAGTGCTCAGTGGCCCGAAGGGGTTGCAGGCTCTGAAATCCGGCAACACAGCACCGCCCCCAGACTCCTGTTTTCTCAGTTCCTCTCTGGTTCCCTCACCGACCACTGAGAACTGAGCACTGAATTCTTTTCCTCCCCACATACCCGGACGCCGCAAAGCGTCCGGGGCCCGATCCTCCCGCGATAGGAGATGCCTGCAATACGGCGACAGCCATCCGGTTTTCCACTCTCACCTTCGTCACTCAAAATCCGCACCATGTCTGAACGTCTCCACTTCGGAAAACTCCAGGAAGTCATCGATCCCCCCAATCTCATCGAGGTCCAGCTCAACTCCTACAAGGAATTCCTCCAAAAGGAGGTGACGGCATCCAAGCGCACCATCGTTGGACTCCAGAGCGTCTTCAAAGAGGTCTTTCCCATCGAGTCCTACGACAACAAAACCGTTCTCGACTTCTCGCACTATGAAGTCGGCGAACCCAAGCTGACGGCCCACCAGGCGCAGCGCGACGGCGAGACCTTTTCCGCGCCGCTCTACGTGACCTTCACGCTGAAGGATGAAACCGGCACCCGGGAAGAGCGTGTCTATATGGGCGAACTGCCCATGATGACCGAGCGCGGCACGTTCGTCATCAACGGCGCCGAGCGCGTCGTCGTCAGCCAGCTCCACCGCTCCCCCGGCGTCTGCTTCGAGAAGAACCTCCACCTCAACGGCAAGGAGCTGTTCGGCTTCCGCATCATCCCGGACCGCGGTTCGTGGCTCGAAGTGCAGTTCGACACCAACGACCTGCTCTACGTCTATCTCGACCGCCGCCGCCGCCGCCGGAAATTCCTCGCCACCACGTTCCTGCGCGCCATCGGCTACGGCACGGACGAACAGATCATCCGCGAGTTCTACGACATCGAGGAGTTGAAGCTCAAAACCAGCCTCGACGAATCCGAACTGAGCGCCCGCGTGCTCTTCAAGGACATCATGAACGGTGAGGAGGTCGTCGCCAAGGCCTACGAACCGCTCACGCCCGGCGTGGCTCGTGCGCTGATGGACCTCGGTCACAAATCCGTGCAGGTCATTTCCGTGCAGGCTGACGACTTGCTGCTCAAGTCGCTTAAGAAGGATCCGGCGCACGACGAAGAGGAAGCCCTCAAGGACATCTACAAGCGCCTCCGCCCCGGCGATCCGCCCACCGTGCCGAATGCCCGCGCCCTGCTGAAGCGCCTCTTCTTCGATCCGAAGAAGTACGACCTCACCCGCGTTGGCCGCTACAAGATCAATCAGAAGCTCAACATCAAGGGCATGGAGGAGGTGCGGATTCTCACCGCGCAGGACTTCATCGCCGCGATGCGCTATCTGCTCGGACTGCGCAATGGTGAGGGCATCCTCGACGACATCGATCACCTCGGCAGCCGCCGCGTGCGTGCCGTGGGAGAACTGCTCGCCAATCAGTGCCGCGTCGGCCTCAGCCGCACCGAGCGTCTGGTCAAGGAGCGCATGACGCTGTTCGATG
The DNA here is from genome assembly GCA_964523105.1 of uncultured Akkermansia sp. Lineage (GTDB taxonomy): Bacteria > Verrucomicrobiota > Verrucomicrobiia > Verrucomicrobiales > V1-33 > V1-33. The sequence goes on along the minus strand of CAZFZN010000014.1, from coordinate 96,923 downwards.
TGAATCTGGACGGCATGACGCCCGCCAAACTCATCAACCCGAAGGCACTGTCCGCCGTGGTGCGCGACTTCTTCGGCCGCTCGCAGCTCAGTCAGTTCATGGACCAGACCAACCCGCTGGCCGAACTGACCCACAAGCGCCGGCTTTCCGCCCTCGGGCCCGGCGGTCTCAACCGCGACCGCGCCGGCTTCGAGGTCCGCGACGTGCACATGTCCCACTACGGCCGGATTTGCCCGATCGAAACGCCGGAAGGTCCGAACATCGGCCTCATCAACTCGATGTCCACCTTCGCGCAGATCAACGAATTCGGATTCATCGAAACGCCCTATCGTAAAATCGTGGACGGTGTCGTGCTCGACAAAATCGAGTATTTGACCGCCGACCAGGAGGAGCCTCACATGATCGCGCAGGCCAACAACCCCGTGCGCGACAACGGGCATTTTGTGAACAAGAAGATCACGGTCCGCTACCGCGGCGACTTCCTCGAAGTGGATCCGAAAGAGGTGGCCTACATGGACGTGAGTCCCAAACAGCTCGTCAGCGTCGCCGCCGGCCTGATCCCGTTCCTCGAACACGACGACGCCAACCGCGCGCTCATGGGATCGAACATGCAGCGTCAGGGCGTGCCTCTGCTGGTGCCGGAGGCGCCGATCGTCGGCACCGGCATGGAGGGCAAAGCCGCGCGGGATTCCAAGTCCGTCGTCGTGGCCGACCGCGAATGCCGCGGCACCATCGCCGCCGCGACCGCCGAAGTCATCATCGTGACCAAAGACGGCAAGCTCCCGTGCTCCGAAGCGGAATTCCTCGCCGATCCCTTCTGCGTGAAGAACAATCCGGACAAGGGAGTCTGGGTCTATCAGTTGCGCAAATTCATGCGCAGCAATGCGGGCACCTGCATCAACCAGCGTCCCATCATGGCCAAAGGCGACAAGGTGAAGGCCGGCGACGTGATCGCCGACGGTCCCTGCACGGACAAAGGGGAACTCGCCCTCGGCCGCAACGTGCTCGTGGCCTTCATGAGCTGGAACGGCTACAACTTCGAGGACGCCATCACCATTTCCCAGAAAGTGGTGAAGGAGGACATCTACACCTCGATTCACATCGAGGAGTTCGAAGTCACCGCCCGTGATACCAAACTCGGCCCCGAGGAAATCACGCGCGACATTCCGAACGTCGGCGAGGAAGCCCTCAAGAACCTCAGCCAGGACGGCGTGGTGCGCATCGGCGCGGAAGTGAAGCCCGGCGACATTCTCGTCGGCAAGATCACTCCGAAGTCCGAGACCGAACTCGCCCCCGAGGAGCGCCTCCTGCGCGCCATCTTCGGCGAGAAGGCCGCGGACGTGAAGGACACTTCCCTGCGTGTTCCGTCGGGCTGCACGGGCATCGTGATGGACGTCCGCGTTTCCAGCCGCAATACTTCGCAGAAGGAAAAGCTCTCCGCCGCGGAAGCCAAAAAACAGCAGAAGCAAATTGAAGAGGAGTTCAAAGCCAAGCAGCAGACGCTGGTGGATGAACTCACCGAAAGGCTCTCCGACATTCTGCTCAACGAGAAGATTCCGCTCGATGTGGTGAACGCCCAGACCGGCGAAATCCTCATCCCGGCGAACAAGAAGATCACCAAGGCCCTGCTCGCCAAGGTGGCCGAGGCGCACGATCACATCGAGATCGACGCCAGCCCGGTGCGGAACAAAATCTTCGACATCATCGGCGGCTTCGAACAGAAGTTCGCGGAACTCGAAGAGGAGCGCGAGGCCTCCCTCGACAAGATCGAGAGCGGTGACGAGCCGGACAGCGGCATCGTGAAAATGGTGAAGGTCTATATCGCCTCCAAGCGCAAACTCAGCGTAGGCGACAAGATGGCCGGACGCCACGGCAACAAGGGCGTGGTCGCCAAGATCGTGCCCGAAGAGGACATGCCGTTCCTCGAGGACGGCCGTCCGGTGGACATCGTGCTCAACCCGCTTGGAGTGCCCTCACGGATGAACGTCGGTCAGGTTCTGGAAACCCACCTCGGCGTCGCCGCCCGCGCCCTCGGGCTCAAGATCGCCACCCCGGTCTTCGACGGTATCCCGGAGGAGAAAGTCATGAACTACCTCAAGGACGCGCGTGAGAAAACCGAGAACAAATGGATCGGCCTCAACGGCAAGTCCAAACTGTTCGACGGCCGCACCGGCGAACCATTCCACCAGGAGGTCGTGGTTGGCGTCATCTACATGATGAAGCTCAACCACCTTGTGGCGGACAAGATTCACGCCCGCGCGGTCGGTCCCTACTCGCTCGTCACGCAGCAGCCTCTCGGCGGCAAGGCCCAGTATGGCGGCCAGCGATTCGGGGAGATGGAAGTCTGGGCGCTCGAAGCCTACGGCGCCGCCTACACGCTGCAGGAACTGCTCACCGTCAAATCCGACGACGTGCAGGGCCGCACGCGCATCTACGAAGCCATCGTCAAAGGTGACAACACGCTGGAAGCCGGCACGCCGGAGTCCTTCAACGTGCTCATCAAGGAAATGCAGTCGCTCGGACTGGACGTAAAGGTCGGCAATTCCAAAGCCGCCCCCGACACGCCCGGCCTCGGCCTCATGGCTTCCTGATTCCCCGCCGCCTGCGGCACCATCCGCCGCAGGCGGCACTCCTTTTCATCCTTCAGCCTTTTTACTTCTTACTTTTTTCCTATCATGAGCGTTGAAACCCAACTTCGCGAACTCTTCGGCGGCGATAACCGCCAGCAGGGTTTTGATCACGTCGCCATCACTGTGGCCGCGCCGGACACCATCCGGAGCTGGTCCAAGGGCGAAGTCAAAAACCCGGAAACCATCAACTACCGCACGTTCAAGCCCGAGAAGGGCGGCCTCTTCTGCGAACGGATCTTCGGACCCACCCGCGACTGGGAGTGCTCCTGCGGCAAGTACAAGCGCATCAAGCACAAGGGCGTCGTCTGCGACCGCTGCGGTGTGGAAGTTACGCTGAGCCGCGTGCGCCGCGAGCGCATGGGCCACATCGAACTCGCCGTGCCCGTCTCCCACATCTGGTTTTACAAGTGCATGCCGAGCCGTCTCGGTCTCATGCTCGACATGACCGCCCGCCAGCTGGAGCGCGTAATTTATTACGAGGACTACATCGTCATCGATCCGATGAACACGCCGTTCACCAAGGGGCAGCTCCTGACAGAGGTGGAATTCCGTGAAGCCGAGGAGCAGTACGGCGAGGATTCCTTCAAGTCCGGCATGGGCGCGGTGGCCGTGAAGCAGCTGCTCTCCGAAATCAACCTGCCGGAGCTCATCGTCGAACTTCAGGAGGCGATGACGAAGACGCGCTCCAAGCAGACGCGCAAGAAACTCGCCAAGCGGCTCAAGCTCGCCCAGGGCTTCCACAACAGCAAGTCCCGCCCGGAATGGATGGTCATGGAAGTGCTCCCGGTCATTCCGCCGGACCTGCGTCCGCTCGTGCCGCTGGAAGGCGGACGTTTCGCGACGTCCGACCTCAACGACCTCTACCGCCGCGTCATCAACCGGAACAACCGCCTCAAAAACCTGCTCTCGCTCAAGACCCCGGATGTCATCATCCGGAATGAAAAGCGGATGCTCCAGGAAGCGGTGGACGCGCTGTTCGACAACGGCCGTCACGGCCGTGCCGTCACCGGCGCCGGCAACCGCCCGCTCAAGTCCCTCTCCGACATGCTCAAGGGCAAGGGCGGCCGCTTCCGCCAGAACCTGCTCGGCAAGCGAGTCGATTACTCCGGCCGTTCCGTCATCGTGATCGGTCCGGAGCTGAAGCTCAACCAGTGCGGTCTGCCCAAGAAGATGGCGCTCGTGCTGTTCGAGCCGTTCATCATTCGCCGCCTCAAGGAACTCGGCTATGTTCACACCGTCCGCAGCGCCAAGAAGATGATTGAGCGCCGCACGCCGGAAGTCTGGGACATTCTCGACGAAGTGACCCGCGGGCACCCCGTGCTGCTCAACCGCGCGCCGACGCTCCACCGCCTCTCCATTCAGGCGTTCGAGCCGGTGCTGATCGAAGGCGAGGCCATTCGCATTCACCCGCTCGTTTGTACGGCGTATAACGCGGACTTCGACGGCGACCAGATGGCCGTGCACGTCCCGCTGTCGGTGGAATCCCAGATGGAGGCCCGGCTGCTCATGCTGGCCACGAACAACGTCTTCTCGCCCTCCAGCGGCAAGCCGGTGAACACTCCCTCGCAGGACATCACACTGGGCTCCTACTTCCTGACCCACACCCGGGACCTCCCTCACAAGGGCAAAGAGGAGCCGCGCAAACCGATGTTCGAGGACGTCGGTGAAGTGGAGCTCGCTCTCTCCGAGGGGGCGATCGAGCTGCACCAGAAGATTCTCATCCGCAATCCTGACAAAGGACGCAAGACGACCTTCGGGGACGACAAGTCCACCGTGATCGAAACCACCGCCGGACGCGTCCGCTTCAATGAAGTGTGGCCGGCCAGCCTCGGCTTCATCAACAAGCAGGTCGGCAAGAAGCAGCTCTCCGACATCATCTGGCGCTGCTGGCAGGCTGCCGGTCACCTGGAAACCGTCGCCGCGCTCGACCGGCTCAAGGAAATGGGCTTCAAGGCCGCGACGCTCTCCGGCTGCTCCATCGGCATCTTCGACATGGTCATCCCCGGCGAAAAGCGCGAGGAACTGGACAAGGCCTACGCGCAGCTCGAGGAGGTGGACAAGTTCCACCGCCGCGGCATCATCACGGACAAGGAGCGCTACAACAAAATCATCGACCTCTGGACGCAGGCCGGCGACCACATTCAGCAGGCGCTCTTCCGCCAGCTGGAGTTCAACGACGGCAAGAAGTACGCCAATCCGCTGTTTATGATGGTGGACTCCGGCGCCCGGGGCAACAAGCAGCAGATCAAGCAGCTCGGCGGCATGCGCGGCCTCATGGCCAAGCCCTCCGGCGAGATCATCGAGCGCCCCATCACTGCGAACTTCCGCGAAGGCCTCTCCGTGCTGGAATACTTCATTTCCACGCACGGCGCGCGCAAAGGTCTCTCCGACACCGCGCTCAAGACCGCCGACTCCGGATACATGACCCGCAAGCTCGTGGACGTGAGTCAGGATGTGATCGTCTTTGAACAGGACTGCGGCACCAGCAACGGCATCGTGGTTCGCTCCATCTACGAAGGCGACGAGGAGGTGGTGGACATCAAGGCGCGCATCTACGGACGCGCCTCCTGCGAAACGGTGCGCGATCCCGTCAACAAGGACGTCATCATCGTGAAGGCCAACGAGGTCATCACGGAAAGCCAGGCCGACGCCCTCACCAAAATCGGGGTGGAGCAGCTCAAGATCCGCTCCGTGCTCACCTGCGAGAGCAAGCGCGGCTGCTGCGCCGTTTGCTATGGCCTGCACCTCGGCACCGGCGCGCCGGTGAAGATCGGCGAAGCGGTCGGCATCGTCGCCGCCCAGTCCATCGGTGAACCCGGAACGCAGCTCACCATGCGGACGTTCCACATCGGCGGCGTCGCCGGCGGTTCCTTCAAGCAGCCGATCGTGAAAGTGAAGAACAGCGGCACCGTGAAGTACAACGACATCCGCGCCGTCAAAGGCACGGACGGCAACTTCATCGTGCTGACCAAGAACGGCACCGTCAGTGTCCACGACGCCGACGGCCGTGAACTGGAAAGCCACAAGCTCGTCATCGGCTCCGTCATCTACAAAGCCGAGAATGACGCGATCAAGAAGGGCGAAACGCTCGTCACCTGGGAACAGCACGCGGTGCCGGTCATCACCGAGCGCGAGGGTCTGGTCGAATTCCGCGACATGATCCCCGGCATTACGCTCGGCAAGTCCGGCGAAAAGGGCTCGGATCAAATGACCGTGCTCGAGCACAAGGAGGACCTGCACCCGCAGATCGTCATCGTGCATCCGAAGTCGAAGGAAGTGCTCGCCAGTTATTCCGTGCCCGCCGGCGCGTTCCTTTCCGTCAAGAAAGGGGATCGCGTGGACGCCGGGGCGACACTGGCCAAGACTCCGCGCAAGGTGAGCAAGGCCAAGGACATCACGGGCGGTCTGCCGCGCGTGGCGGAACTCTTCGAGGCCCGCAAGCCCAAGGATCACGCGGAAATCGCCAAGATCGACGGCGTGGTCAGCTTCGGCGGCATGGTCCGCGGCAAGCGCAAGGTCATCGTCACCAATCCGGAAACCAACGAGGAGGAGGAACACCTCGTGCCGCGCGCCAAGCACATCATCGTGTTCGAAGGCGATACCGTGAAGAAGGGCGACCAGATTACGGAAGGCCCGGTCGTGCCGCACGAAATCCTCGAAATCCTCGGGCCTCACGAACTCCAGGAGCACCTCGTCAACGAGGTCCAGGAGGTCTATCGTCTCCAGGGTGTCGAGATCAACGACAAGCACATCGAGATCATCATCCGTCAGATGCTGCGCAAGGTGAAGATCACCGATCCCGGCGACACCGAATTCCTCTGGGGCGATCAGATCGAGCGGACCACCTTCGAGGAGGAGAACGCGAAGATTACCGAACAGGGCGGCAAGCCGGCGGAAGCCGAACCGGTCCTCCTCGGCATCACCAAAGCCAGCCTCGAAACGGAGTCCTTCATCAGCGCCGCCTCCTTCCAGGACACCACGCGCGTCCTGACGGATGCCGCCACGCTCGGCAAAACCGACTGGCTGCGCGGCTTCAAGGAAAACGTCATCATGGGCCACCTCATCCCCGCCGGCACCGGCTTCCACAAACACCGCTACACCAATTACAAGGAAGCGGTCGTCCCCGGCAAGTCCGACAGCCTCGACGATGTCGAGAACGAAGGGGATCTGCTCGACGCCATCTAAGCGCGCCGCTCAACCTCCACTGAAGCCGCGTCCGGTCCGCCGGGCGCGGCTTTTTGCTTTTCATCCGGCGGAAGGCGGTCCCGGGTCAGACCGGCAGCAGTTCCAGCGGCGACACCGGCGTCACCGTGCCGGATGGGGCGCCGGCGAGGTTTTCGCTGACAAAGCGGTCCCAGACCTCACGGGTTGACCTGCTGAGCAGCGCCTGCATTTCCCGGCGGCAGGGACCGCAAATCATCAGGGCATGGCGCAATCCGGCGCGCTCACAGGCTGCCGTGAGGGAGTATTCCTCGTCCTCCTCGCGGCCATTGCCGCAGACGGCGCAGCGGCGGGGCCCGAGATGAAGCGTCACGCGCTGCGCGTGAAATTCCGCGAGTCGCCGGCGGGACTCCTCCGAGAAATCAGCCAGCAGTCCGGCATGGCAGGGATGACAGAGCGCATACTCATAAATCGCCTCGCCTCGCCGGAAGAGTTTGTAGAGCTGATAGCCCTCCGGCACATCCGCGAGCGATTCCCCGCAGCGCGTGCACGACCGAAACGGACGGCCTTCATACTCCGAATGCAGCTCCGGCGGGATGTCGGATTTACGGGTGGGCATGGCGGTTGGCTTTTGAAAAATGCAGCATAAAAGCGCGGCTATGACTACGACCCCATGCCTCCTCCGCAACCTGCCGCTCGCAGCATTCGCTTTTTCCGCTTCCGTTCAGGCCGGCCAGTGGCCGACGTGGCGCGGCGATGCCGGCATGACCGGCGTGGCGGAGGAGACCCTGACATTCCCGCTGCAGCTGGCGTGGAAATTCGAAGCCGCCAAGCCGGTGAAGGCGACGGCCGTGAGCGACGGGGAGCGTTATTACATCGGCGATGCGAAGGGGAAATTTTACGCGCTGAGCGGGGCGGACGGCAAACCGGTTTGGACCTTCGAGTGCAAGGACGGCATCGAGGGCAGCGCCGTGCTGGCGCAGGACAAAGTGATTTTCGGCTCGCTGGAGGGCACGGTTTATTGCCTTGAGGCGAAGACCGGCAAGGAGTCGTGGAAGTTCGCCACGGAGGGCGAGGTCCGCGCTGCGCCCAACGTCTTTCTGCGCAAAGACCAGTCGCCGCTCGTGCTCATCGGCAGCTACGACAGCCGGCTCTACGCGCTCGATCTCAAGGACGGAACCAAAGTCTGGCAGGTGGAAACCACCAATTACGTCAATGGCAGCGCCGCCGTCGCGGAGGGCGTGACCGCCTTCGGCGGCTGCGACGGGTTCGTCTATTTCATCAATGCCTCCGACGGCAGCGAGGCCGGAAAAGTGGAAATCAAAAATCCGGTGGCGAACACCGTCGCCCTGCGCGGCGGCACGGCGGCGCTGGCGCATTACGGACTCGAAGTCGTGGCCCTCGATATGAAGAAGTTCGAGCCGAAGTGGGTCTTCAGTGAGCGTGAGTTCGAATACTTCGCATCTCCGGCCATCGCGCCCGACGGCACCGTCTTCGCAGCCGAGCGCGGCAAGCGCGTCCATTGCCTCGCCGCAGCCGACGGCACGGAAAAGTGGTCCTTCCGCACCAAAGGCCGCGTGGACAGCTCGCCGGTGCTCACCGGCGGGCATGTGGTCTTCGGCAGCGATGACGGCAACGTCTATGCCGTGAACGCCAAAGACGGCAGCCAGGTATGGAATTACGAAATCGCCGAGGCCGTGCAAAGCAGCCCCTGCATCGCCGGCGGCCGGCTGGTGATCGGCGCCGATGATGGCGTGGTGTACTGCTTCAAGCCGTGACGCCGCGGCCGGCGACGACGCGCCGGCGAAGCAGGGGGGCGGGCCAGTGTGTTCCGGTCACGACTTCAGCTTCGTGTAGCACACGCTGCTGCATTCCATGTTCCAGAGCTGCTTCAATTCATCGTCGAGTTTGGTGAGGCTGAGCGAGAAGCCGGCCATTTCCTGACAGGTGACGAGCGGGCCGATGATGGTGTCGTGGACTTTGATGCCTTTGGCGGCGAGCACCTGTTTGACCTTCCGGTTGATGATGAGCAGCTCCATCATCGTGGTGGAGCCGAGGCTGTTGACGAAGAGGATGACTTCGTTGCCGGCTTTGAATTCGAGGTCGTCGCCGAAGATGAGATCGAGCAGTTTCGGCGCGAGGTGGTCGGCGGTATCGAGCGGGATGAGGCCAACGCCTTTTTCGCCGTGGATGCCCATGCCGAGGCCGATCTCGTCGTCGCCGATTTCAAAGGTGGGCTTGCCGGTGGCGGGGATACTGCCGGGAGCCATGCTGACGCCGACGCTGCGGGTGTTGTCGCGGGCTTTGAGCGTGATGCGCTCCAGTTCGTCGAGAGAATCCACCACGGCGGCGGCGGCGCCGGCGAGTTTGACGATGGGCACCAGTCCGGCGATGCCGCGGCGGTCGTGCTTCCGGTCCGGCGGGGCACTGCACACATCGTCCCAGATGAGGACCGTTTTGACCGTGATGCCCTCCTCGGCGGCGAGTTCGGCACCCATGTCGAAGTTCATGACGTCGCCGGCGTAGTTGCCGTACAAATAAAGCACGCCTTTGCCGCGGTGGACGGCTTTGGTGCCGTCGAGCACGACGTCCGGCGGAGGGGCGGCGAAGATGTCACCGCAGGCCGCGCCGTCAGCGAGATGGTGACCGACAAGGCCGTGATAAATCGGTTCATGCCCGCTGCCGCCGCCGATGAGCAGGGCGACTTTGCCTTCCGGAATGTCTTTGCGCACGATGCAGCCGCGGCCAACTTTGATGCAGTCGCCGTCGTAGGCTTCGACGAGTCCGTCGAGCAGTTCTGCGGCGCAGTCGTTGGGGTTGTTGATGACTTTTTTGATTTTGGGCATGGATTGCGAAGGGGTAAGGAGTTGCGGGTGGAAAGATTTCGCGGATTTACGGTGATGGGGGCGGGCCGCAAGACTTTCGTGCGGAAATGATGCACTCGGGCGGTGATTCTACCGTTGGGAGGAACATTTTAGGCATTTGAAGATTGACCCTGTGATTACGGGTGTGGTACACCAGCCGTGTTCGGCTGCCGCCCCCCTCCTCGCCCTGTAACGGCCGCAGCTCCCCTCTCAGCACCCTCGTACTCATGAAACGCCCTCTTCGCCATTTTATCGCACTGCTCAGCCTCTTCGCTTCCAGCATGGTCCAATCGGCACCGGTAACCGTTCCCAATTACAGCTATGAATCGCCGACGCTCGCGGCAGGCGGCTGGTCGAATGCGCTTGTTTCATGGACAGGCAGCGGGGGTGCCAACAATGGGCAGGCCTTTACGGAATACATCGCCAACTTTGCCGCTCAGGGCACGCAGCATCTCGGCATGGAACCCGGTTACGATGTCTGGCAGGATCTGCCCGGCCTCACCTATCAGGCCAGCACCGTTTACACACTCAATGTGGCCGTGGGAAATCGCAGCGGCACGACCAATGCCGGCAACAGTTCGGTGTACGGCCTTACGGACAACACGGGGGCGTTTGGGGCAAGCGCCTCGCGCAATGCGAGCACCAATGCGGCGGGTACGTTTGTGGACGGTCCGACGGTGGTCTTGGACACGTATGCCGATCCCTGCGTGGTCGGAAAGCCGGTGCGTGTGCTCGTGCAGGCGCGCGGCGTGGGACGCTCGCATTTTGACAACATCCGGCTGGATGCCGCGGCGTCGGATCCCGCGGGTCGTCCGGCGGGCACCCTTCAGGCGGCCAGCAGCATCACCGGCAATACCGCGACCCTGAACGGCACCGTAACGAACACCGGCTCGGCAGCACCGTCGGTGATCTTCCATTTCGATACGAGTGACAAAGGCGGCTCCCCGGCGGCGTGGACCGGCAGCGTTAGCGTGCCCGGCACGCAGAGCGGCGCCTTTTCCGCCACTGCCGGCGGTCTGCAGCCGGCGACGACTTATTATTACCGGGCACGACTGACCAACGCCTCCGGCTCCGTGTGGTGCGCCCCCTGTTTATCATTCACCACCCTGTCCAGTCCGCCGGTCGTCACCAATGTGCCCGCCAGCGGCATCAACGGCAGCAGCGCCACCATCGGCGCCAATGTGTCGAGCACCGGCGGGGAGGCGCCGAACGTGACCATCTATTACGGAGCGGTGGACGGCGGCACGAATGCAGCCGCGTGGGCTTCCAGTGTCAGCATTCCTGCCCTGACCGGACTTGCCACGCGCAGCATCAGCGGGCTCACTGCCGGCACCACTTATTATTTCCGCGCCTATGCGCAAAATGGCGGCGGCAGCGACTGGGCGGACGCCAGCGCCAGCTTCACCACGCTTCTCGTCACCGCTCCCGCGGTGGAAAACCGGGCGGCGGAGAACGTCACGGGCACTTCCGCCGAACTGCGCGGCGAAGTCACCAGCACCGGCAACGACCCTCCGGTGGTGACCGTGTACTGGGGCACCGCCGACGGCGGCACCAATCCCGCGGCGTGGGCCAACAGCCGCGTGCTGGGACCGGACAGCGGTGACTTCGGCACGCTGGTCCAGGGGCTGAGCCAGTTCACCACCTACTTCTACACGGCGCGCGCTCAGAATTCCGCCGGCACGGCATGGGCGGTCCCCGGTCTGAGTTTCACCACCGGCAGCGCCCTGCCGGACAGTGTCATCATCAACGAAGTTCACTACGATCCCGCGGATGTCACGAAGCGTCAGGAATTCATCGAGTTCCACAATCCCACGGCTGCGCCCATCGACATGAGCGGCTGGATCATCGATCAGGGAGTCGATTTCGTCTTTCCCGCGGGGCCGCAGTCCGTCATCGCCGCCGGCGGTTACAAGGTCGTGGTCGAAAACACCGCGGCCTTCACCGCTGCTTTTCCGGCCGGGGGTGTTCCCGCGGGCGAGTGGCAGGCGGGCGGCCAGTTGAGGAATTCCGGAGAAATCATCCGCCTCAAAGACAGCACCGGCGTGGTGATCGATGAAGTGGACTATCAGCCCGGATTCCCCTGGCCCACGTCGGCCAAGGGCGGCGGTCCGTCCATGGAACTGCTCCATCCCTCGCTCGTGAATGACGTGGGCGGCAACTGGCGCAGCGCCCTCGCCACCGGCAGTCAATTCACCTACGTCGCAGCCTCCAGCGGCGGCTGGCGCTACTTCCCGGGAACCTCGGAGGCGTCGAACCCGGTGGACGCATGGCGTTCGGAAACCTTCGTCGAAAACACGTGGACCAACGCCACCCTGCCGATTGGCTACGGGGACATCGACGGCAACGCCGGCAATGTGGACGTCACCACCACCATCGCGGCGAATCAGAAGACCGTCTTCCTCCGCCGCGTCTTCAACGTCGCCGCCGGACCGCTGCCCAATACCGTGATGCTGAACCTGCGTTGCGACGACGGCTGCATCGCCTGGATCAACGGCGTGGAAATCACTCCGCGCATCCGCGTCGCGGACGGCGCGGTGCCGCCTTACAATGCCGCTGACGGCGTGGCTGCTAACGTTACCGAGCCGCCACTGGCATGGGAAGCGCCCATCTTTATCGACAACGCAGCCTCCATTCTCAAGACCGGCATCAACGTGCTGGCCGTCCAGCTCATCAACACCACCACCAACAGCAGCGACCTCTTCCTCGATGCCGAGCTGAAAACTCCGCCGCCGGCCGCCGCCAGTCCCGGCAGGGCCAATACGACAGTGGCTGCGAATTCCTCGGTTCCGCCCCCCGCCATCCGGAACGTGGAGCACAGCCCAAAGCAGCCCGCCCCGGGCGAGGATGTGGTCGTCTCCGCACTGATCACCGATCCGAATACCGTCGGCACCGTCTCCCTCGCCTGGCAGGTCGTCAGCCCCGGGAGTTATATCCGCCTTCAGGATGCGGCTTACAACAATCCCGCCAGCTGGGTCACCGCCGCCATGAACGACTCCGGCACAGGCGGTGACGCCGTGGCCGGCGACGGCATCTTCAGCGCCACCGTGCCCGGCAGCGAGCAGCAGCACCGGCGCCTCATCCGCTACCGCATCACCGCCGCCGATGCCCTCGCCAATTCCGTCACGGTGCCCTATCCGGACGACGAGCAGCCGAATTTCGCCTGGTTCTGCTACAGCGAATCCCCGTCATGGACCGGGGCTTTCCGGCCCTCAGCCTTCGCCGGATTCCCCGCAACGTCGCCGGTCACTTTCCCGGCCGCGCTCATCAACAGCATCGAACCCTATCACCTCATCGCGCTCGATTCCGATGTGCAGCTGTGCATGTACACCGGTCCGGCGGACAGCACGCCTTACCGCGGCACGCTGGTGTACGAAGGCAAGGTCTATGACCACATCACCTTCAATATCCGCGGCATCGGCTCCACGCGGGTGAGCGGCAAGAACAAGCTCAGCTTCAAATTCGGCCGCGCGCGGGACTTTCGTGCCAAAGACAACTGGGGCCGGGAATACGACAGCGACTGGAATTCTTTCGGCATGGACGCCAACGCGAGCCCGTGGGCGGCGGTGCATCGCGGTTCCGCCGGCGTGGAGGATGCGCTGAGCTATCGCATTTTCGAGCTGGGCGGCATGGTTTCCCTCCGGACCCATTACGTTCACTTCCGCATCATTCGCAAAGCCCAGGAGTCCGCCGCCGCAGGCACCTCGGTTTCCGATCCCACCGTCGGCGGCACCGTGGACGGCCAGTACACCTCCGACCTCTGGGGCCTCTACATGGCGCTGGAGCCGACCGAGGGGAATCTGCTCGATGAACGCAGCCTGCCCGACGGCAATATCTACGCCATCGAGGGCAACAACGGCGACAAGAAACATCAGGCTGCCAGCCAGGTCAGTGACGGCACCGACTGGACCACGTTCCGCAACCAGCTTGCCCAGGCGGGACAAACGGAGGCGTGGTACCGCGGCAACATGGACCTCGACAATCTTTACACCTACATCGGCCTCAGCCGGCTGGTCGGCAATGTGGACATCCGCCCCGGCGACAACTACCGCTATTATCACAGCCCGCTCGTGCGCGATCCCGCCTATCCCGGCGGCCACTGGCGCATCATGGGCTATGACCACGACATGCAGTTCATCGCCGCCACTCACTGGGGCGGCACCATGGACGGTCAGGTTGTGGGCGGCGCGCCCAATTCGGTCGTGGCCATGATGCGCCATGCCAATATCGCCCGCGACTACCGCAACCGCTGCCGTGAACTCATCAGTCTCATGGGCAGCGATGCCACCGCCGGCGGCGGCCAGATCGGCCAGTTGATCGACGAGTATTCGCAAATGATCAATCCCGCCGGCCAGGCCCTCACATGGTCGGATCTCGATGCGCACCTCTGGAACCTGCATCCGCGCAGCGCCGGCGGCGGCGGCAATACCGGCCAAAGCAGCCACCGCGGCAATTTCTTCCGCGGGCTCTATCTCGACGGCACCCGCGGCGGCCTCGGCGGCACCGTGCAGACCGCCAACTACCGCCGCGAACTGCTGCCGGGCGGAGTGGACGGCACCGCCGATCATGAGGCCATCATGACCTGGTTCACCAATTACGCCACCAACACCTACCCTGCGGCCACCGCATGGACCCGCAAGGCGACCAGCGCCGGCACCGGAGCCGGCGGCGGCGGCGCGGATGCCAGCACCATCCGGCAAAAAGGCTATGGCTGGAAATACCTCGAGTGGGAAACCCTCTACGGCGGCTACTTCAACTGTAACACCAATCCCACCGCGGGCACCGCCATCGGCGACCTCACCGCCGCGGGCACCACCCGCTATGCCATCAACGGCGACTCGCTGGACCAGCTCAGTTCCGGAAACTTTGTGCTCTACCCTGACAAACCGGTCATCACCTACACCGGCACGCCCGGTTATCCCGTCAACGACATCGTGCTGCACAGCAGCGACTACCGAGATCCCCAGGGCGATGCCATCAGTGCGGTGCAGTTTCGGGTCGGCGAAATCTCCGCGCCCGGCATCCCGCTCTACGATCCGACGCAGCCGCGCATTTACGAACTCGAGGAACTCTGGCGCTCCGCGGAAATCCCCACGACCAGCCCGGCGAATATCGCGGACGTGCGCGTGCCGGGCAATGTGCTCCGCACCGGTCATACCTACCGCGCCCGCGTGCGCCACAAGGACAGCACGGGCCGGTGGAGCTTCTGGAGCGAGCCGCTGCAGTTCGTGGCCAGCCTGCCCGACGTCAGCATCTATGCCAATGCCCTCCGCATCAGCGAGATCAACTACAATCCCGGTGATGTCACCCCCGCGGAGATCGCCCATCCCGGCTGGGACGTGCTCTGGGATAACGAAGACTTCGAATTCATCGAACTGCGCAACATCAGCGGCTCGCCGGTGGATCTCACCGACGTCCGCTTTACCAAGGGCATCGACTTCGACTTCCTGCCCGGCACCACGATTCCCTCCGGCGGCTATGCCGTGCTGGTGAAGAATCCCGCCGCCTTTGCCATCCGCTATCCCGGCGTCGCCATCGCCGGCAGTTACGGCGCTGACAACCTTGCCAATGGCGGCGAGGAGGTGAAACTCAGCTATGGCGCCGGCGCGGCGATCATAGAGTTCACCTATGACGACAACGCCCCCTGGCCAACGACGCCTGACGGCAGCGGTCCCACTTTGGTGCTGCGGACTCCATCGAAGCCCGGCCTCAATCATGGCGATCCCGCCGAGTGGCGCGCCAGTGATGCGGCTTACGGCACCCCCGGTTCCTCCGACGGCTACAACTACAACACCTGGGCCGCGGGTTATCCCGGCCTCGGCGGCAAGGACAGCGATGACGACAAGGACGGCTCGGCGAACCGGCTGGAGTACGCCTTTGCCACGCATCCGCAGCAGGCTGCCAGCAACAGCCTCCCCACGGCTCAGTTCGCGGACGTCAGCGGGCAGACCTACGCCACGCTCACCTTCACGCGCCGCCTCGATGCCGCCGACACCACCTTCGGCGTGCAGTTCGGCAGGGACCTCGTGGTGTGGAACATCCCCGGCGTTCTCCTCAACTCCGTCAACAACGGCAACGGCACCCTCACCCAGGTGTGGCGCTCCGCCAATCCCGTGAGTGTGGAGGACCGGCTCTACGGCCGCGTGCTGGTCACGACCAATCCCTAGCCTCCGCCGCGGCACGCTCCGTTTCACGCCGCCGGAACCCGCTGCACCGGAAACCTGCGGGAAGCGGAGTGCGGTTGCGCGCTCCGCACGCGGCCGGTGTCATTCGCCGAGGAAGGCCGCGTACTCCGGCGTGCCTTCGCCGAGCCTGGCCGCCGCCAGCGCCTGCATTTTGGCAAGGCACTGCCGGCTCACTCCGCGCACATCCGCGCCGGCGTCCACCAGCAGCGAGTGGCCCGGCGCGCCTTCCGCGAGTGTCCGGAAAATCCCCCGCGCCCGCTCCAGTCCCGCGGCTTTCTCAAAATCATTCGGCTCGTCGCCGCGGCGCCGGATGCGCTCCAGCCCCTGTTCCACCGGCACATCCAGCACCAGAAATACGTCAGGGCGCGGTGCGAAGGATTCGTGATCCGCCACGATGGCCGCGGGGTCCGCGCCGCGTGCGCCCTGATAGGCCGCGGTGCTCCAGTAATAACGGTCCACGATCACCACATGCCGCTGCTCCAGCGCCGGGCGAATCGTTCCGGCGACGTGCATTTCCCGGTCCTTGCGAAACAGCTCCAGCTCCCGCTCCAGGGTGAGGCGTCCCTCCTGCGCCGACTTCCGCAGCTCGCGTCCCCAGCGCAGGCTCGTCGGCTCCTTGCTCAGCACGCACGCGATGCCCCGTTCACCGCAGTACTGCGCCAGCAGCGCTGCGACCGAAGTCTTGCCGGCGCCGTCGATGCCTTCCACTGCGATGAGGAGTCCTCCGGGGATCAGTTGTTTCATGCGCGCCGGGAATAAACGCTCCCCCGGGGTGCGCAACGCTGAAGAGCAGGCGGGGAAAAAACGCCCGCAGGCCTGAGGAGCGCGGGAGCGGCGCTCACGCTTCCCACCATGAGTCAGGCGGCGCGGCGTAGGGGCGGAAAGTTTCCAGCACGCCGCTTTGCTCGTTGTAGAAGATGGCGCGGTGCAGGCCCAGCGTGCTGGCGTTCGGCGTGTCGATCAGGCTGGAGGAATCGTTGGCGCTCATCTGGAAGACGACGCGCATTTCGAATTCACTCAGCGCCTTGCGGCTCATGCTGCGGCCCACGTTGTTGAAGGTGTCCACCGTCGGAATGAGGTGAATGCCGAGCGCGCTGCCTTCGGTGATGATTTCGTTGAACTGCGCGCCGGTGTCGGCGGGGCCGTCATCGCTGCCGCCGAAGCGGAAGTCGTCCTCCTGGCGGAGTTTCTTGAAGCGGTGCAGCTGATGGATGAAAACGTAAATCACCGGGGCGGTGTCCGCGTTCACTTCCCCGCTGCTGCGGGCTTTGAGTTCCGCCGCCAGTTCGTCGATGACGCGCGGCACGTCCTGGGTTTTGACCTCCGTGAAGCCGTGCGGCATGCGACGGCCCAGCGATTCGATGAACTCCGCGTCGGCCGTACCGGGCGGGGCGCTGTGGAGGAAATAAAACTTCGCCGTGCCCGCGGGATATTGTGCGGCAAGGGCGCGCGCCCCGAGCGCCAGCATGGTCAGGGCCACTTCGTCGCGCTGGCCGCAGATGAGCAGATGATTGCCGCTCTGGCGGTAGAAGGCGGCCTCGGTGGGCCCCTTGATCGCATTCGGCGCGCCGAGCCACAGGCGTCCGAACGGCGGAGCTTTCGGCGGCGTGCTGTGCAGGGCGGCGGTGAGCGGATCGTTCTCCGTCACGTCGGCGGGGGCATTGCCTTCGAAGACGATCGGCGTGTGGAACTGCCCGCCGCGTTCGGTTTTCAGACGGGTAATGCTCTCGAGGCAGGCGTCCCGTTCGTGGTCGTTGATCCAGACGACCTGAAACGGGCTGTTGCCCTCCACCGCGCCGGCGGCGTCGTTGTAAATGCCTTCACCGGGGCGCGAGAGCAGACGCGGCGCGGCGTTGCCGTCGTCCATGATGAGATAGGCGTCGGCTTCGTTGCACTGCAGCGCGATGCGGATGACCATTTGACCCAGCGTGGCCCGGGCGAGCGAATAAGCGCCGCCGAGTGTCTGCGATCCGAGCACGACGTGGATGCCGAACGCCCGGCCCTGACGCACGATGCGGTCGAACAGCAGCGACGCCGTCTGCGCGATGCTGTCGTCCTCCACAAAGAACTCCTGGAACTCATCGATGAGCAGCAGCGAGCGGGGCAGGGGAGTGCCGGGCGATTCGCGGCGGAAGCCGGCTACGTCCTGCACGCCGAGCTTGCGGAACATGTCGCCGCGCCGCTTCAACTCCTCGTCCACCCGCTGCAGCACGCTGAGCGCAAACTCCCGGTCGCTCTCGATGGCCACGACGCGCGCGTGCGGCAGCCGGTGCGTGGCATAGCATTTGAACTCCACGCCTTTTTTGAAGTCGATCAGATAAAACTCGACCTCGTCCGGCGAATGCCAGAGGGCGAGGTTGGTGATCATGACGTGGAAGAGCGTCGATTTTCCGGAGCCCGTCTTGCCGGCCACCAGCGCGTGCTGACGCGTGCCTTTTCCGATGGCCAGCATCTGCTGCTTGGTCGCGCCGGTGCGGCCGATGGCCACGCGCAGCTCACTGGTCGTATCCCACGTCCACATTTCGCCGGGGCCGGGCGCGATTTGAGAGAAGGGCACCTGGACGCGGCTGCTGTCCACACTGGCTTTGCCGATGCGGTGCACCAGATCCAGCGCCAATGCGGGTTCCGGCGGGGCCTCGAGCCGCAGATTCAGACCGTCTCCCTTCGGACCTTCAGCCAGCACGAATTTGCCGTCCTCCCGTGTGAGGCGCACGCTGTTCCTGCGCAGTTCCCCGGCCACGAATCCGTCAGGCTGAGGCAGTCGCTGGTCCCAGTGGATGAAGGTATAGACGCCGCAGCGCGGCCCGCTCATGGCGAGGCTCAGGAGACGTTTCACCGCCACATCGCTGAATCCGCTGGGGAAATCGGCGGCCACGATGAAGTGATACTTCTCCGCGATGCTGCCCGCCTGCGCATTGTACTCGGCGATGGTCGCGTAGTCGTTGCGCAGGTACATCTGGATCACTTTCTCCACGTGATTGCCCAGTTCGATGAGCCGCTCCTCGATGTGATCGCGCTGCGTCCAGATGCGGCGGTTGATGACGGCCTCCTCGTAATCCGCAAGGTGCATCAGTCCGGCAAAACTGGCGCCCAGCCCAGACGGATCGAAAACCGTGAAGGCGATGCGGCCCGGGGGCGTGGTGGCGAGCAGGCGCAGAATGAGATGATTGAGCGTGCCCGCCGCGCCGGCGGAGGCGGCTTCGTTCGTCTCCAGCACCAGGGAGCCCTCCTGCGGGAATGTCAGGGCCAGCGGCACCGTGAACTGCGCGGGACCGGGCAGCGGCAGCCGCGCGGAATCCTTTGGCAGCGCGCCCGCATGCCGGGCGAGGTCCGTGTCGAGATGTCCGAATTCCGCGAGCGGATCGAATTCCGCCGCCGGCTGCCAGTTCTCGACAAAGCGCGCGTCCCATGCGTGTGAATGCCGTTCCGCCTCCACGCCGAGGCGCGACAGTTCCTGCCAAATCTCCGTGCTCTCCTTGCGCCAGGCGTCCTGCAGCGCGGCCCAGCGCTGGGACTCCTCCGCATCCAGCGCCGCCAGTTCCTGACGGTGAATGCCGGCATGCTTTTCCTGACGCGCCGCATCCGCCGCCTGCAGGGCCGCCACGGCGGCGGCGTGACCGTTTTCACAGACCGTCTTCTGGTGCTCCATCCACGCCTCCAGCTTTTCCGAAATGCGTTTCACCTGAGTCTCCAGCATGGATTTCGCCTGAGTCAGGAACTGCACGCCGACATCGCTCACTTTGGCCCATTGCTCCTTGATCGCGGCGGCCTCGATCAACTGGCGTTCCTGGGCGGCGTGCGTGGCCTGTGCGTGCGCGGCCTCCGCGGCGCCGGCCAGCGAACTGCGCAGCGTGCGGGCGGCGGCGAGATTTCCGCCGATTTCCCCCGCCGCCTGTTTCAGAGCGGGGGCGGCGGCGAAGTGGATGCCCAGCAGTGCGAGGAGCAGGCCGCCGCAGATGCCGCCGGTGATGGCAGGGTCGAGGTGCAGTCCGAAGATCAGGACCACCGCCATAATGACGATGACCGGGGCACTGATCCACACGGGCACGGTGCTGGCCAGCCGCGCGAGGCCGTTGCCGCGCAGGGATTCGAGCGCTTCATGCGCGAGCAGCAGCTTGGCGTCGATGTCCGCGGTGCCGCCGGAAAGGGCTGCGGAGTCGGGAGACTGCGAGAGTTTGGCGAAGGCCCCGAGTGATCCCCGCACGGCGCGCCGTGCTTTCACGGTCAGATCGTTCATGCGCGTCTTCTGCTCGTCGAGTTTGCGCATCAACTCCATGCGCTGGGACTCGGCGGTGGTCAGCTGCCCGGTCACCTCCTTTTCCAGTTTCAATTTCTGCCGCTGCAGTCCGCCAAGCCAGTCGCCGCGTCTGGCCTCCACGCGTTTGGGCAGTTCCCTCCGCGCACTGCGCTCGGCGCGCTCCAGACGGGCGCGCCGGGCCTCGGCCCGGCGAATGGCATGGTCCATGCGCTCCGCCCACTCGCGGTCCGTCTGGCTGATTTCTTTGGTCAGGCGCGCGGCGCTGTCCTTGTTGGCGTTCACCTCTTTCCGCTCGGCGGCGTAGCGGCGCTTGCCGATGTCGAGCGTCAACTGCTCCTCCTGCTCAGCGGTTCGTGCGGTGGCCTGACGCAGGGCTTCGAGCAGTTCCAGGCTGCGGCTGAGGAGCGGACATGAGGGGGCGGACATAGAGAGGAAAGCGGTCAGGGAACCGGGACCGCCACATGGCCATAGCCAGTGCGTGACGGCGCGGCAAGCAGTTCCTGCCTGCGAACCCGTGCGCGAGCCCATTTCCGTTCCTGCTGCTCTCTCACGCGGCATTCAGACAAGCGGGCGGACTCCCGGGGCTGCCGGCCGGCAGGCGCAGCTGGAATTCCGTCCCCTCGCTGTCGGAGCGCACGAGCGTCACTTCGCCCTGCATGGCCCTCGCGAGACCGCGGGCGATGTTCAGCCCGAGGCCGTGGCCGCCGATGTTTTCGCCGGTGCCGGCGCGGTAGAAGCGGTCGAACAGGTGTTCGCGGCTCTCCGCAGCGATGGGCGGGCCGGTGTTGGAGACGTTCACGCAAACCGCCCCGTCCGCGGAGGTGCAACGCAGGCGGATGCGCCCGCCGGCGCCGGCGTACTTGACGGCATTTTCCGTGAGGTTTTGCAGAATGATCGCCACGCGGCGCTCGTCGCCGAGGCAGACGAGGGAGGCAGGAATTTCGCTCTCGAGAGTGATGCCGCGGGTGGTGGCGGGCACTTCCAAATCCTCCAGCGCGGCCCGGCAGAGGGATGCAAGATCGAGCGGGGCCAGTTCCAGTTCCAGCCGCCCGGCATCCATCCGGGCGAGCAGCAGCAGGTCTTCTGTGAGGGTGGTGAGCCGTCGCGTTTGTTTCGTGAGGGTCTCCAGATCGGTGCGGATTTCGGCGGTGAGTCCGGAGCGGGCGCGCAGGTTATCCAGTCCCGCGCGCAGCACGGCTAGCGGCGTCTTCAACTGGTGCGAGGCATCCGCCGAGAAGCGCGCGGCGCTGGCGTAGGCGGCCTGGAGCCGGTCGTAGGAATCGTTCAGCACCTGCGTGAGCCTGACGATTTCCCGGCTGGCATCCAGCAGCGGCAGTCTTTCCTCCGGCGCCGCGGCATCGATCCTCTCCGCCGCCGCAGTGAGGGCACTGACAGGGCGCATGGCCCGCTGTCCCAGCCACCAGCCGAGCCCGAACACAAGCAGCCCCATGGCCGGGGCCACCCAAAGCATGACCTGAAGCAGATCCTGCTGCATGGCCTCGATGGTGCCCAGCCGGGTGCCGATGTGGACGGTGAGGAATCCGTGGTCGAACGACCCGATGCGGCAATCCCTGCCGGCGATGCTCACCGTATTCAGAGTGCCGGGCGCTCCGGTGAGATTGTGACCACGGAGATTGCTGGAACGATAGAGCAGCTGCCCTTCAGGTCCGTCTATTTGAAGATAACGTCCGCGGAGCACCGCGGGAATGAAGCGCTGGCCGATCGGTTTGCGGAAGTCCCGCGGCGCGCCGCTGAAGTTCTCGATGTCGCGGAACAGCTCGGCCGCGTTGCCCGCCAGCTGCCCGTCCAGTTCCCGGAGCTGATTGCGGTAAATCAGCGGCCGGATCACGAGCATGCCGCCGAGGAGCGCAAGCACACTGAGGCAGGCGGCGGCGAGTCCGAAGCGGGTTTTGAGCGACCAGCGTTTCATACCGGGCGCAGCCGGTAGCCCGCTCCGCGCACGGTTTCAATGACCGGTGTCTGCGCTCCTCCCTCCAGTTTCTTGCGCAGGCGCATGATGAAAATCTCGACGGTGCGGGTGTCATATTCGTGCTCCCGCTGCCAGATGCGCTCGCAGATTTCGTCGCGGCTGAAGGTGCGGCCCGGCTCGGCGAGCAGGATTTGCAGAACCTCCATTTCGCGCGGGGAGAGCGCGACAGGTTCGCCTGCGATGTTCACTTTCCGTGCCCGGGCGTCCATGGTCAGGTCGCCGCACTGCAGCAAGTCTGACATTTCCACCGGCAGCCCGCGGCGGCCCAGCGCCTCGACGCGCGCGAGGAGTTCCTCCATCGCGAATGGTTTTGTCAGGTAATCATCCGCTCCGGACTTCAGCCCCTGGACGCGGTCGCCGACCTCGCTGCGGGCCGTGAGCATGAGCACGCGGGTGGAGGAGCCGCACTTCTTGAGTCGCTTGAGCACTTCAAAACCGTCGAGGCCCGGGAGATTCACATCCAGCACTACAATGTCATAACGCCCTGACTGCGCGGCTTTCAATCCCGCCGGACCGTCGCCGGCATGAGCCGCATCGTGCCCGGCGCGTGTGAGCGCGCGCACCACGTGCGCGGCAAGGCTGGGTTCGTCTTCCACAAGGAGGATATTCATGGCGGATCAGGAGTGTGAACTCCGGTGCCGGCGAAGGCAACAGCCACCGCCGGACCGGGGCGGTTGTTTTGTCAGGCAGGGTAGTTTCATGGCATCACTGTGCGGAAGGCCCGCAGCCGCATGAAGCGCCGGCGGGAGGAGTCGAAGCTCGCGGTGTCCCGTGCCTTCAGGTAGCCCGCCGCAGACCCGGTGACAGCCGCCGGCATCCAGGTCTGCAGATCCCCGGTGGCTTCAAAAACCGCGGAGGCGTCGGGTGGCAGAATCGGGCCGCGGGGCACCTGCATCCAGAGCCACGACTGGCCGTTGAGCGGTTCGATGCCGCCCTGCGGCCAGGGCACCGGAGATGGATAGGCGGCATCGAGGCCGAGCGCGTATTCCACGGCATCACTCAGGCCGTCGCCGTCGGAATCCTGATCCGGCGGGGGACTTCCGATGGTCAGGGAGGCGATTGCCGGGAGCGATTCGCGGTAACCGCTGCTGTCGCTGACGGCCCATGTGAAAAAGTCAGGACCGGTGAATCCAGGCTCCGGAAAATATGTGGCCGTGGTGCCGCTGAGTCCGACCGTTCCGTGCTGCGGCTGCTGAAGAATGCGGAGCTTCGGTGACGTGCCGCCGGCGGGCAGATTGAAACTGAAGGGGACAATTTCCGGAAGCACCCGGGCCAGGGAGGCCGCGGCGGGGCGTGGCCGTGTGGTGGGGTCGCTGCTGTTGGGGCCATTGTGACACTCGAAGCAGCCCACCTCCACTCCCTGCTGCAGGGTCAGGGTGCCGAATTTGGTGTTGAGGGAGCGGTTGCCGAAGGCGCGGGAAAGCGGTGTCCCGCGATAGTCCGTACCGTGGCACTTGCGGCATTCGACGAGTCCTGCGGCGCGTGCAGCGTCCGCATGATCTCGGGCCCATGAATTACTGGTGGAATGCATTCCGTGAGGGCCTCCACTGACGGTGTTCGGCATGCTGGCGTGACAGGCGATGCACTCCGAGAGCACTCCGGAATGTCCCTGCAAGGCCACGCTGTGGAGGTTGTCATTGCGGTGACTGGCGGGGAATTCGGCGTGCGTGGAGCCGTGGCATGCGGAGCACTGGAGATTGCCGTGCCCTTTGGAGAACCGGTAGAGCGAGAGGCCCGGCGCCGGCGTGTCCGCGTTGGTGGCGAACCGGTTGTTCGCCGGCTCCCGCATGTGGCCGGGGGTGTCGAAGGAACTGAGATAACGCAACAGGCCCTCGTTGTTCACCGCGTCGCCGCTGTGGCAGGACTGACAGGTCGGCTCGTGGAGCCAGCCGGTGCGTGTCGCCGCGCCGACTTCGTTCATGCCGCCGTGGCAGCTCTGACATTGCATGGACATGGTGCCGTCGGCGGCCACGGCGCTGCCCATGGCGCCGCGCAGGCAGCGCGTGGTCGAGCCGGGGTGACACTGGTAGCAGGAATTGCGGCTCAGTGCGGAATCCAGCGGAAGCTGGTTCGTCGGATTGATCACCTGCGCGTGCCTGGCATGCATGACCTGCGTGAGCGGCGCGACGCCGGAATATCCTGCGGTGCCCAGCGCTTCGGAGGCATGGCAGGCGGCGCAAAGCGCCGGTTTCGCGCGATGCACCGCACTGTCATAAAGCCCCGCGGCGGAGTAGCCGGCGGCGGCGAGTGCCGGGGCGTAGAGCGGAGAGGCGCTGCTGCGCTCGTCGTGCAGGCGGAGGATGTTGAGCCGGAAGTCCCGCTTATTGTCAGGATCATTCGCCCAGCCCGCAGCCGGCCGGGCCGCGGGACCGGAGCCGGAGGCATGGCAGGCGCGGCAGTCCATTTCGTCGGAAACGGGCAGCACCACCTTCGCTTCGGCGAGAATGGTGCCGGCAGCGTTCCGTGCCACAAGGCGCATCAGCGGATAGGGATTGCGCCGTCCGGCGTCGTCCACCGGTGTGATGGGAATGCCCGCACCTTCGAACCAGTTCATCCCGCTGACCCACGTCATCGGCTGCGGCGCATTGGAGGGACCGGGCATCATGGTCCCCGCGAGCCCTGTCTCCGGGGGGAGATCAGCGCCGTAAGCGGCGGCGGCGTATTCCCAGAAGTTGGTCTTCCCGGCGGAGCGGGTATTGATGGAGCCGTCAGGATCGGGCGCGGCTTCCCAGGTGACGGTAATGCCGGAGGCCGCGGGATTCGTCACCAGTCTGCCGGCCTGGTCCATCAATTGGGCGTTCACCGTATTGAACGGCGGCAGAATGGAGAACACGGAGTAGTCGTCATCCATGCAGTGCATGCCGAGATTGTTCCATGCAGTGAGCGTCCACTGGCCGCCGCCGG
The DNA here is from genome assembly GCA_964523105.1 of uncultured Akkermansia sp. Lineage (GTDB taxonomy): Bacteria > Verrucomicrobiota > Verrucomicrobiia > Verrucomicrobiales > V1-33 > V1-33. The sequence goes on along the minus strand of CAZFZN010000014.1, from coordinate 71,934 downwards.
CCCTGAGTGAGGGAGCGGTGGCCCCCAGGATCAGGCTGAAGCCCAGCGCCTGTTTTAGAAGTGAGTTCATATCGAAGCGGGTTGAGAGCGATGTGGCCGGGAATGACAGGGGGGAGAGGGGAACTGTTCCCGCCGGCTCCGGGGGAACTGGAGCCGGCGGGTTTCCTTCCGGTCACGGGTGGACCAGTCGGAAGAAGCAGCGGCGCGGGCCGGTCCCCACCACTGCTTCAAAGACAGGGCCGGTCTGAGTCACCGGCGCGGCGGAATTGGTCCAGCCGGCTTCATCCAGGGTTTCGTTCTCCTGGAGAATCCAGCCGGTGGTGTCTCCCTGCCAGGAAAGCCGGAGCGTGACTGCATTGAGCGGGGCGCTCTTGAGCACCGGAATGGCGTTTTCCGTGGCCACGCCGAGCATGAAGGGCGAGAGGCTGTCCGTGCTAACGGTGATCGTGTGCCTGACGGGATCCACCGTGCCGACCATCTGTTCCCACGCGCCGCTGTGGTAGTGATACATCGTCAGCCGCGTGTGATCGAATCCGGCGGGGATGAGCGCGGGGTCGTAGGCGAAAGTGAGGCGGATGCGGCCGTTGTAGCTGCCGGTGTATTCCAGGTCCCAGAGCTGCGAGAGGCCGCCGGGCTGGTTGAATGATGGCAGAACGAACTCGCCGTCCTCGATGCGGTCGTCCAGTTCATCGTCGTCGGCCTCCGATTCCTCCCCGAAGAAGGTGCCGTCTTCGGTGACATCCTCGATTTCGAAGTCCACGCCGCCGACGTGATCGGAACCGCCGTTGCAACTGCCGCGTCCCGTGTTGCCGGCTCCGCCGGTCACCTGCACCGTCGTGCCGGTCAGGATGCTGAGCATCACATCAAGCGTGGCGCTTTCGCCGGGAGCGAGCACCGGAAGGTCCCAGCGCTGTGCGCCGGCGACCCAGGGAGTGGCGGGCGCAAAGTAATCCGTGCCCTGCCGCGCGCTGTAGGGCGCACTCTGCCAGTTGTCCTCGATCGAAAGATGCACGCCGTCCGACGGCTTGCCGGTGGTGGCATGGTCGTCGGTGCCTTCGATGCCGTAATAGCCAACCTCGAAGGCGGTGGGCGCGCGGCTGGCGCTGAAGCCGATGTAATCCTCCAGGCCCGTCGCGGAACTGCCTTCGACTCCCGCCGTGCCCGCATCCACTCCGGCCTGCGAGGCGTCGTAGCGATAGTTGTTCAGCGTCCCTGGATAGAGACGGCTGTCGTACACCGCGCGCTGGGAGGTGAGGCCGTGCAGAAGCTGAAACACCTGGAGGCCGCTCACGGTGCTGCCGCTGATGTTGCGGATGGTGTAGGCCTGATTGAGCACATAGCGGTTGCTCTTCACCGAGTTTCCTTCGCCGCCGGCGGAGGCCGCAGCCACTCCCATCGGCATTCCGGTGACGGTGTCGAGCATCTCGTAGCGGATGGTCACTTCGAGATCGTTGTTGGCCACGATGCTCTGCGCCACCGGCAGGCCGTCGGCATTGCTCGCCACCAGGGTGATCGGCATGATGACGGTGAAGTTCGAGTTCGTATTCCAGTCGGGGAACAGGAAGTCCGGCTCGAGCCAGCGCGGCTGTTTGGTGCTGTTGCCCACCGTGTAGCCGATGGCTGCGCCCCATTCGCCGGACAGGTATTCCCGGCCCTCGAACCCCGGGGTGTTGTCGAGCAGGAAATCCGAATAGCCGAAGTCAGTCAGCGTGATGTTCCAGTTGGGATTGGCGAGCAGCAGTGAGCCGCCGCCGCTGGAGTTCGGAGTCACCGCGAGATTGTCACACAGCAGGCGCGAGCCGGGTTCGACGGCACCGGTGATTTCGATGCGCAGGCCGGTGAACGGGACGCCCGGCTCCAGGGAGACGCTGCCGGTGGGCAGAGAATCACCGGCTGTCAGGGCCGCGGCGGCGGTGGCTGTGCCCACTTCCTGCGGCCCACCTGCAGAGGTGTCGTAAGCGGTGATCTTCACACTGCTGTGAGCCGGAAGTGCGGGATTCTCCAGCACACCGAAGCGCAGCTGGACGGCGTCCAATGCCTGATCGAATTCCACTTCGACCACTGTCCCGCCTTCGCCCGGCACAAGATAGTTGCCGGTGAATCCGCTGAGCGTGTAACCGGTGGTGGCCGCGCTGCCGACGGTGAAGCCGCCTTCCTCCGGCGTGCTGAAGTTTCCGGTGATGCCTGCCGACATCTGATCCAGCGGCAGCGGAGTTCCCGGTGCGGTGTGGATGGCTCCGGTATCGAAGTCAAAATGCACGCCGGATGGCAGGGGCACGAACACCGCGGTCAGCGTGAGGTTTCCGGCAAGGGTGAAGGTGTAGCTCAAAGCGGTGCTCACTTCCACGCCGGCCTCCGTCCAGCGGAGAAACTGATAGCCCGCGGCGGGTACGGCACTGACGGTCACGTCGCTTCCACCTTCAAAGCTGCCGCCGCCGCTCACGGTTCCTCCGTCAGCCGGCGAAGCATTTACGGCCAGCGTCCACATGTCCGGCCCGCTGCCGGAGAAGTTCGCGACAAGATTGCGTGCCGGATTCGCTTCAAACGAATAGGTCGTGCTCGCACTGACCTCCACCCCGCCTTCGGTCCAATTCACAAAGGTGTAACCCGGATTGGCCGTGGCCGTAACCGTGACATCGTCGCCGTCTTCAAATGAACCGCTCACGCTCGTGGTGCCGCCTGCGGACGGGTTGCTGCTCGTGGTCACCGGATAAATGCGGGCGAAGCGCGCGGTGAGGGAGCGATTGGCGCTGACGGTGAATGTGTAGCTTTGGGAATTGTTCACCGTGCTGCCGTTTTCCTGCCAGCGCTTGAACATGTAGTTGGCATTCGGCGTGGCGGTGACGGTGCATTCCGCTCCCGCGGCATAAGTTCCGGCCCCGCTGGTGGTGCCGCCGGCGGAGGGATTGCTGCTGGTGGAGATGGTGCGCAGACCGGTATCCACGGTGAAGTTTGCGACGAGAGTGCGGTCGGCCGAAACGACGAACGTGTAGTTCGGACTACTGCTCAAAGGGTTGGCTCCCTGCGTCCAGTTCACAAACACATAACCTGCTGCCGCCATGGCAGAGACGGTGACGCTCGCGCCCTGCGCATGGGAGCCGCCGCCACTGGTGGAGCCGCCATCCACCGGCGAGGCGGCGGTGCTGATAGTATAAACCGGCACGGCGGCGAAGTTGGCCGTGAGGGTGCGGTCCGCGGTGGCGGTAAAGGTATAGCTGGCGGAATTGCTGACCTGCGCGCCGCCTTCCGTCCAGTTCACGAACGCAAAACCCGCATTCGGCGATGCTGTCAGGGTGACACTGCCGCCGTCGTCATACGCGCCGCCGCCGGACACGGTGCCGCCCTCCGCCGGCGCGGCGGAAGCGGTGATCGTCCACTGCGGCAGGGACGGGGCGAACTTCGCCACCAGCGAGTGATTCACGTTCATCGTCAGTGTGAAGTCGGGCTCGACGCTTACAATCTCGCCGCCCTCTTCCCAGTGAACAAAGCGCCAGCCGGGATTCGGAGTTGCCGTGACGGTCGCATCGCCGTCCACCGGATAACTGTCGCTGCCGGTGGTGCTGCCGCCGTTCACCGGCTCGGCGGCGGTGTCGAGCAGTGAACGCGGCGCGAGTTCCTCTCCCGCGGCGGCGATGGCGAACGTGTAGGTCTTCTCGCGCTCCGGCGTGCCGGCATCGGACGCTTTGACCGTGCAGGTGAACTCTCCGCTCTCGGAGGGCGTGCCTGACAAGACGCCGGTGACGGCATTGAACGTCATGCCCGCAGGCAGCGCGCCGGTGAGCGTGGCGGTGAACGGCGCCGCGCCCTGGATGACGACCGTGCGCGCGGTGTAAGGCTCGTTGATGGTGCCGTCGCTGAGGTGTTCGGTGAGGCCCACGCCGGCATCCACGTCCACGGCGGCCATTTGGGCGCCGGTGTATTCTCCGACGACTTCGATTTCGGAGAAATCCACGAGGATCCCGTTCACGTCTTTGACCCCGTCCCCGTGAATGCCGTCCGCGCCGACGTTGTCGCACATGGCTTCGCCGGTTTCGTCATCGAGGGGGCCGGCGTATTTGAAGAACTCGTAGCGCCGCGTGACCACTTCATCTCCGTTGTCCAAATCCTCCGGCGCCGCGACCAGTTCACCGTTGTTGCCGCCGTCCACTTTGTTGAACTCCGTCTGCAGCAGTTGCCATTCGACTTCCACTTCATCGGGTTCGTCATTCCGCCAGTTGTGGTCATCGGGATCGTCCGGATCGTCACTCACCAAATCGCGCAGCTTCACCTCGCGGTTATTGTGTGAAGTGGTGCGGATTTCCTTCACCCACACCGGCTCGCCGAATTCCCTGACATGCACCTCCGGCGGCTCCGGCGGACGGATGGCGGCCTGCACCTGCGCCGGAGCGCCGCCCGCGGGCGGGTAATAGGTGAAGGCCGGGGTGCTCACCTGCACATTGCCTCCGCTCACCAGCACACCGCTGCCGTCGTCGATGAGCCATTTGTAAGTCACCGCGCCTGGCTGGACGCGGTATCCCACGCCAAAGTGTTCGCCGCCGAAGTTGACGTTCGGATTGGTGAACATGTGGCCGTTGGTCGGGTTGATGGGACCGGACGGAATGGCGGTGTAGGCGGCCCAGCTTCCGTCGGCGTTCTTTTTGCTCGCCCAGCGGATGCGGCACCTGGGATGTCCGGCCACCGAATTGTCCTCAGTGATCTCCGGCACGCCGTAGTGGTTGTAGTTGTAAGTGTAAGTGATGTCGGTGCTGTGACAGTCTTCGAGTTCGATCTCGAACCCGTGGCATTCGTGCCCCGTGTCGTTGACAGTGTCGAAGTTGTTGATGCTGCCGTAGGCGATGCTGGCGCGGGCGGAGCCGGCGGAGAGAGGCAGCAGCAGTGAGAGAAGAGCGGCCCGGAATGATTTCGTTTTCATGGAGAGGAGGAAGAAGGAGGTTTGGAGAAAAGGATTGAAGCATGGCGCGTGAAGAGCGGCGCTTCGCAGACCGGCGAAGCGAAGCGCAATGACGAACACAATCAGCGGGTCGCGTCGCGACCGCTGCTTTGTGTCAGGCTTGGAGGTTCAAATGAGGAACACCTGGCAGCCCCACGGGCCGTCCGCCGGTGCAGGCGGCCACCACCGGGGACTCCAGCCCGGTGACACGATGGTCGTCTCTACAGTCCGCTGCGGAGAATTCGGAGCACGGAGCAGTTCCCCGGCGGGAAGTGCAGCGCGCTGTATTTCGCCAACGGAAGCAAGTGCCTCGCTGGCTTTCAGCGCCCGTGTCGCTGACGTGAACTGGAGCAGGTGGTCGGGATGCGGTCCGTCACTGTCCGCACCGGCCAGCACGCGCACCAGGCCACGATGATGATGCGGTGCCCGCTGGGAGTCGCCGCGGGGCGCCTTCCGGTCGTGATGCAGCACCAGGCAAAGCCCCGCATGACCGTTCGCAAGTTGCACCTCATGCTCTCCATCGAGCGCCGCCACCGCCGCCGCCAGGAGCGGCAGACCCTGCAACTGCCCGGCGAGATGCACGAGCAGCAGCAGCAGTCCGCTCAGGCGAGGGAGGATGCGGGGCCTGTTCATGTGAGGGTTGCGTTGGTGATTTCAGTTTCCGGGGAAGGCAGCGGCGCTCAGGGAGTCGCCGGAAGGGTGCCGCTGAAGAACACCGTCTGACCCTGGCGGATAGTGACGGCCATTCCTGCGGCGTTAAAGTCGAGAAGCATCTCGCCGCGGCCGGTCTGCGGCTCATCGTCCCACCGGGCTTTGCCGTTCCCGGCGGTCACGGTGATTGTGCCGCGCACGGTGTCGCCGATGAGCACTTCATAATCCCCCGGGGGGAGGTCTTCGAGTTCCACCTCGAGGCCGGCGACTCCGGCCACGCCGAATTCCACTTCGGCTTCCGCTTTGGCTGCGGCGGGTGCTGCGGCGGTCGGTGTCAGGGAAACGATCCCGGGCGGCGGCGGTGAGCCATTGTCGTCATCGCCGTCCCCCACGCCGGGGCCGGCGGCGGGCACGGTGCCGGTAAAGAAGACGCTTTCGCCCTGACGGATAGTCACCGGCAGTCCGGCGGCGGAAAAATCGAGCGGCAGTTCGCCCTGGTCCAACTCCGGACTGATGTCCCAGCGTATTTTACCGTTGCCGGCGGCAACGGTCAGGACGGCACGCGGCGTATCGCCGATCCAGACTTCATAGTCGCCGTTCGCCACGTCTTCGATTTCGAATTCGAGGGAAGTGACGCCGGAGGTTCCGAACTCCGCCTCGATCGCGCCGTTCGCACCGGCGGGCGCCGCGGGGCCTGGAATCAGATCGCCGGAGCCGGGCGTGACGACGGGTGGATTGCCGGTGCCGTCCGGAGGCTCCGGCACGGTTCCGGAAAAGAACACCACGCCGCCCCGGCTGACGGTGATGGGCTTTCCAATCACGTCGATGGTCAGAGGCAGTTCGTCTTCGTCGTTCGCATTGGTCTCCCATTCCTGCTCGCCCTCCGGTTCGTCTTCGTTGTTCATCAAGAGTTGCCCGATCACAGTGCCGTCCACGGTGACATCGTAGGCCCCGGAGGGAAAACGGCGGCCGTCCAGTTCGAGTTCCACTTTTCCGGTGGCCATGCGCTGAATTTTCACACGGCAGCGGCCGTCGGACGGGGCTGCGGCCTCACGGTTCAGGCTGATCTCCACCTCCAGTTCATCGTCTTCAGGATGGTGATCGGAGTCGTTGTTGTCGTCGGTGCCGTCGTTGTCATCGTCTTCATCGCTGCGGTCGCCGCGGCTGTCGCCGTCGTCGTTGTCCTCGTCGTTCGCGCTGTCGTCGCGTCCGTCGCCGTCCGTGTCCATTTCGTCATTGTCGCCGTTGAGGCGGTCGTCGCCGTCAATGTCCCCGTCGTCGTCGTCGCTGGAACTGTCGCCGTCGATGTCCATTTCACTGTCATCATCGTCCGCGAATCCGTCGCCGTCGATATCGTCGTCCTCCATGTCCTCATCGAGTCGCCCGTCGCCGTCGATGTCGCGCTCGGCGGCGCTGTCGTCGTTCCGGCGGTCACCGTCGATGTCGAGTTCCAGGGGGCTGTCGTCGCTCCGCCCGTCGCCGTCGATGTCGCGGTCGGCCAGGGAGTCATCGTCCTGACCGTCGTCGTCGATGTCGCGCTCGGCGGGACTGTCGTTGTCGAGGTGGTCGCCAATGTAGCGGCCGGCATGAGGACCGGTGCGGCAAACGCCGCCGTCCACATTGCGGTCGAGGGCGTTGGGGATGCCGTCATTGTCGATGTCAGGATCGACGATGTTGGGGATGCCGTCGCCGTCGAGATCGGGAGCGGCGGCGGCGCGGGGGACGGGCAGCACGGCCAGCAGGGCAGCGGCGGCGAGTGTGCTGAGGGATTTTGAGTTCATGGCATGTGCTTGATTGAGGCGCTCGCAGTGATTTTGCATGGAGGCGGTGCGTTCGGCAAAGTGTCTGAGGTAACGGTGTGGTTGGGTAGGTTCAGCGGCTGATGCGGAGCCTGACAAACCGGCGCGGTGCCGTGTCCGGGGTGAAATGATCGCGCACGAGCACACTCTTAAGCCCAGGAATGGCGGCATCGCCGCTGACGTAACCGGAGCCGGCAAACGGTGCGCCGGCGGTGCTGACGGCCAGCGGCGTCCACGGGCCGCCGGGGCTTGTGGAGGCTTCGACGGTCAGCGTCACGTCGTGGCGCGCCGGGTCGCGCGGCACCGTCAGTTCCAGGGCACCTTCGGCCGAGCGCGAGGCTGCAGGCCAGGGAGCGGCATCGTTTTGTCCCGGCAGGGTAAGCAGCGCGTATTCCGCGAGCGTGGAAATCCCGTCGTGATCGGGATCGCCGGTGTCCGGGGCATCTGCATCGCCGAGGTGGGCCGACTTCCATGCCTGCAGCGGTGATTGCATGGTATAGCGGAATGCCGTGCCGCCGCCGCCCGCGCCGCCGCCGGGAGTCACACCGTAAACCGTGCCGTCCGCTGCCAGCGTTAGTCCGCCGGTGAGCAGTGCGTTTCCTTCCTGAAATCCTCCACTGCCAGGCGCGGCTCCGCTGTTTCCGGTGAAGGAAACCAGGGCCGTGAGTCCTCCGGCGGGAGTGTAACGCCAGAGCGTGCCCTGACTGTTCGCCCCGCCCGCAGTGGTCAGGCCAAAGAGTGCGCCGCCGGCGGCGGCCAGCACCGCTCCGGCGGGCTGCGTGCCTGTGGCGGGCGTAAATTCGGCCAGGACGCTCCAGGTGTTGGTGGACGGAGTCACCTGCAGCAGCGCCCCGCCGTCCGCTGTGCCTCCGCGGCTCAGGGTGCCGTAAAGATTGCCGTCCGGGGCAGGTGTCAGGCCGGCAAGCGGCAGGCGCGGACCGCCGGCGGCGAATTCCGCCAGTGTCGTCAGGGTGCCGGAAGCCGACATGCGGAAAAGAGTGCCGGAATCCGCCGCCCCGCCGGTTTCGGTGAGGCCGTAGTAACTGGTATTCGATGCCAAAGCGAGGCTGCCGCGCGGCCGGTTGCCTTTCGCTGCGCCCGCAGTGCCGGTGAAACTCACAATTCGCGTGCGTGTCCCGGCCGTGGTTGTTTTATAGAGAGTGCCCCGCCCGGTGGCTCCGCCCTCGCGTGCGGTGCCGTAGAGCGCGCCGTCATTGCCGGTGATGAGCGCACCTTCCGGATAACCGCCGCCGGTCGTTGTGGCCGCGGACAGCAGCGTGAGGCCCGCGGCATTGAATTTGAAAACCGCACCGCGACCCGAGGTCCCGCCCCGTGCGGCCGCACCGTAATAATCCGCGCCGGCCTTCACCAGGGCTCCCGCAGGATTGCTGCCCGCCGCACCGCCGAGCGCGGCCACCGGAGTCACCGCGCCCGTGGTGGTCAGGCGCACCAGCGTGCCGCCGCCCGCTTCGCCGCCGGAATGCATCGGAAAGAGAAAGGAGTCGCCGTCGGCCACCGGCGCACCGGAGGGAGACCAGCCGCGGGTATTGGAGAGATTGGCCACTCCTGCATAAAATCCCGCAGCACTCACGCGGCAGATGACTCCCATTTGGCCAGGCCCGCCGGCGCTGGTGGCGGCATAGAAGTTTCCGTCGGGGCCGGCCGTGAGACCGCCGCGCGGGGTTGCACCAGGAGCAGAGCCGGCGGTGCCGGTGAAACTGGCCAGAACCGTATGTGCGCCCGCAGTGGTCAATTTAAAGAGCGTCCCCATTCCTGACAAACCTCCCGCCGCGGTTGCGCCGTAAATCAGCCCGTCCGCTCCGCGCGCCAAAGTGCCCGCCGGCTGCGAGCCGGTGGCGTCGTCGAACGAACGCAGGCTGGTGAAAGCCGCGCCGGTGGTGATCCTGAACGCAGTGCCGAAGTCATTCACGCCGCCGAACTCCGTCGTGCCGTAGAGCGCGCCGTCCGTGTGCAGCAGCAAACCGCCGGCTGGATTCGCGCCGGGCCTGCTACCCGCCGTGCCGGTGAATTCCGCCATCACATTGAAAACACCCGCCGCGGTGATGCTGAAAATCACCCCGAATCCGCCGGCGCCGCCGTCGCGCGTCACGCCGTAGAATGTATTGCCGCTGAAGGCGAGCGGTCCGGCTGGAGCCGCACCTTTTGTCAGGCCCGGGGACCCGGTGAATTCCGCCAGGGTCGTCACGGCGCCGGCCGGAGTGAGACGAAATACGGTGCCGAAGCCGTTCGCGCCGCCGGCCTGTGTGACGCCGTAGAAATTTCCGTCCGGGTGCCGCACCAGCTGCTGCGGCACGGCTCCCTTCGCTGCGCCCGCCGTGCCGGTGAAGGAAGTTAGCATCGTGGACCCGCCGCCCGTGGTTATTTTATACACCGCGCCGAACCCTCCTGCGCCTCCGCCGGAAGTCACCCCGTAGAGCGCTCCGTCCTCGCCTTCGGTCAGTCCCGCCACGGGCGCGGCGCCGTCATTGCCGGAAAACGAATGCACCGTCTGCACTGCACCGTCCGGCGTGATGCGGATCACCGCACCCTTACCGAACGCGCCGCCCTGCGCCGCAGTGGTGTACCAGTTGCCGTCCGCGGCGCTCAGCAGCGGAGCCATGGGCTGAGCGCCCGGCCGCTCGAACTGCGCGAGCAGTTCATACCCCGCCCGCGCCGGAAGCGCGGCGGCACAGAGAACGGATAACAGGAGCGGGCGGGTCATCTCTGCGAATGCATAACCGGCCGCCCGCCCGGCACCACTCCGCCTCAGTAACCATGAAGTTACACTCCGGCAGTTTCCAAATCCTCCGGGTTCGTCATGATGCGTCACAATGAGCCAACCTTCCGGATCCCCGTGGTCCCGCGTCCTGCTGGTCGCGGCGGGAGCCTTGGCGGGATGTCTGGGCACGCTGGCCGTGCAGCACCTGACAGGTTCAGCCGACTCCAGTGCGGCCGTTTCCGCGCCGGAGCACCAAACGTCGCCGGCCCGGAGCACGGCGCTCCACCGCCGGGCCGGCGACCCCCGGGTCAAACTCTCGCAAATCCTCACCGCCGATGACCGCGAGCACAAAAGCAGCGACCTGCGCCGTCTCGGTCAGGAGGCCGCCGGCGACGGCGAAGCGGCAGCTCTGCAACTGTCGGGGGAAATTTCAGGCGAAGCCGACCGCGCCGATTTTCTTCGCGGCGTCATCGCCGGCATGGCCGAGCGCGACGCTGCGGGCGCGGCGCAGTTTTCCCTCGCAAACTTCACCCCCGGCGCACTCCAGGCGGATGCGCTGCGCATCGCGCTTGGCAAGTGGGGCACAAATGATCCGCGCGGGGCCTATGCGTGGGCCATGGAAAAGCTGAACGGCCCGGTGAAGGAGGAGGCCGTCAATGCGCTCGTTGGCAACTGGGCGGCAAAGTCGCCGGAACAGGCCGCACGCTGGTTTGTGGAGACCGGCAGCACTTCGCAGCCGCTCCTGGCAGCGCTGGTTAGCGGCTGGGCCGGCAAGTCACCGCGCGATGCCGCGCAATGGGTGGAAACCCTGCCTGACCAAACGAACCGCGACGCCGGACGCCTCATCGCCGCGCGCGAATGGGCGGCGCAGAGTCCCCGCGAGGCTGCCGACAACTATCCGAATCCCGCACCCGATCTCGCCGGAGTGCTCGCCGACATCTGGGGCACGAGCGATCCTGCCGCCGCGGCGAACTGGATTAACCGGCTTCCCGCCGGTCCAGGGCGTGAGGAGGCCGCAGGCACGCTCGCAACGGTCTGGGCCGCCAGCGACGTCATTGCCGCGGCGCAGTGGGCCGACGGACTGAAAGACGAAACCGCCCGCGCCGCCGCCGTGGAACATCTTGCGACGACGTGGGGCGCCATCGATCCTGACAAAGCCATCGCCTGGATCGACACCCAGCCCGCGGCGCTGCGCGACCGCGCTCTGCACGGCGCCTACAATTCCTGGGCCGGCACCGACCCCGAAGGGTTGGCCGACTGGATTTCGCAGCTCCGCGACGGCGCGCCGGCCGACATCGCGCGGCGCAGCCTCGCCGAAGTGAGGATTGCGGAGGATCCCGCCGCGGCACTGGATCTCGCGTTGAGCATGTCCTCGAATGCGCAACCCGATGCCGCGGGCCGCTACTTCCGCGCCTGGCGGCGCACCGACGACGCCGCGGCGCAGGAGTGGCTGCAGCAGCACTGGACGGCCCTTCCGGCCGCCACCCGGGCCCGCCTGGAACGGGAGCAGCGGCGATAGGCGGGCGGGACTCCGCGTTCTTGACGCCCCGCGGGCCGCGGCGTTATGAAGGCCGCATGCCCACCATCGCCGTCCTTGGAACGCTCGACAGCAAAGGCCTCGAGCACGCCTTCATCGCCGCCCTCATCCGCGCCCGCGGCCACACGCCGCTGCTCATCGACGCCGGTTGTCTCGAGCCGCCGCAGGTGGAGCCTGACATTTCACGCGAGGAGATTTGCGCCAACATCGCGGCGCTGCCGCAGGACCGCGGACAGCGCGTCGCGGCCATGGCGGAGGCGCTGCCGAATTTCATCGCAGCCCTTGCCGCGGGCGGGCGGATTCAGGGAATCATCTCCCTCGGGGGCGGCGGCGGCACGGCCATCGCCACCGCGGCGATGCGCGCGCTGCCGATCGGCTTTCCCAAGGTCATGGTCAGCACGCTCGCCAGCGGGAACACGGCGCCCTATCTGGGCACGAAGGACATCACGATGATGCCGGCGATTGTCGATGTGGCGGGGCTGAACCGCATTTCGCGCCGGATTTTCACCAACGCCGCGGGCGCCGTCTGCGGCATGGTGGAGATGGCGGCGGACGCGGATGAGGCGGCGAATGTGAAGCCGCTCGTGGTCGCCAGCATGTTTGGCAATACGACGGCCTGCGTGAACGAGGCCAAGCGCATCGTGGAGGACGCCGGCTACGAAGTGCTCGTCTTCCACGCCACCGGCACCGGTGGACGCATCATGGAAAGTCTCATCGAAAGCGGCATGGTCGCGGGCGTGCTCGACATCACGACGACCGAGTGGGCGGACGAACACGTCGGCGGCATTCTCGGCGCCGGCCCGTCTCGGCTCGGTGCAGCGGCCAAAGCCGGGGTGCCGGCGGTCATTGCGCCGGGCTGTCTCGACATGGTGAACTTCGGCGAACCGCAGACCGTGCCTGACAAGTTCAAGGGCCGCACCTTTTACCATCACAATCCTCAGGTGACGCTGATGCGCACGACACCGGAGGAGTGTGCGGAACTGGGCCGCATCATTGCCGAAAAGGTGAACAGCTACTGCGCGCCGGTGACGGTGCTGCTCCCGCTCAAGGGCATCAGCATCATCAGTGAGGAGGGGCAGCCGTTTCATCATGCCGCGGCGGACAAGGCACTGTTCGACGCCATTCGCAAACACCTGAAGCCGGAGGTGCCGGTGGTGGAATTGGACTGCACGATTAACGATCCGCAGTTCGCACTGGCCTGCGCGAAGAAACTGCTGGGACAGATGCAGGCCGGCTGAACCGCCGAAGGAGCGGGGGCTGCCGGTGTGGTTCACCGCCGCACCGGTTCGTAGCGCGTGGGCAGGGAAACCTCCGGAAGCGGGACGAGCGTGTCCCAGGTTTCCGGCTGCTGCCGGGGCTGGCCGGATGCCGCTTTGTCGCCGGCAGGAATGGCGATGCGCGCGTTGCAGGCGGGACATTGCAGCTGGCGCAGGGCGAAACGCGGTTCGGCCTCCATGTGCTGGCCGCAGTAGATGCAGTGGAATTTGATATAGTTCATGGCGGTGTGGTGGTGGTCAGTGAAAGATTCCATGACTCAGCGCGCAAAACGCACCCGGAATGGCTCACCGTGTCGCAGATTTTTCGGAATTTTTCACGGAAGTACGCCTCAGCGTTCCCGCGGCGGTCTCCGGTCCTCGCGCGCCGCGGGAGCGGGCCGGGCTTTCTCGGCCGCCTGGATTTCCTCCCACGACGGGGCGCGCCAAATCTGCGCCTGCCCCACGGTGCCGTGGCCGCTGCCGGCAGCGAGGACGCGCCCGTCTTTGGAGAACATCGGACGGTCGAAGCCGCGTCCTTTCTGCCAGAAGACAGCGAGTTCCCGCTGGGTGGCCACACTCCACAGCCGCAGCGTGCCGTCGGAACTGGTGGACACAACTGTCAGGCTGTCCGGCGAGACGGCGCATCCCTGCACGCCCTCGGCATGACCGGCGAAGGCCGCGCGCAACTCCCCGGTCTCCGCGTCGCGCAGGCCGGCTTCCTCACCGAACGAGCCGACCACCAGCCAGCGTCCGTCGGGGGAATAGTTGACGCGCATCCACGCCGGGATGTCGCAGGGCAGGGGCTCGTGCGTGACCGCGTTCCATTTTTGCAGCCGGGCGAATCCCGCTCCGGCCAGCGTCTGCCCGTCCGGAGAAAAAGCGAAATCGCTGATCATGGCGGCGCGCCCCTCGATCTCCGTTTCCGCCACCTGGTCGCGTGCGACCAAATCCCACCAGCGCAGCCGGCGGTCGCGGCCCGCGGAAACCAGCACCCGCCCGTCCGGGGAAAACTCGAATGTCTCCACGCCGCCGTCATGCCCTTTAAGCAAACTGCGCTCTGCTGAGGCGCAGGAGACGATGGCGATGCTGCCGTCCTCCTGACCAAATGCGGCCAGCCGTCCGTCGGGCGAAACGCGCACGGTCGCATTGCGGTTCGAAGCAGTGAACGGCAGGCGTTTCACTGTCGCGCCGGTTTCGGTTTTCCAGAAGTGCAGTCCCGCCGTGCGGCTCGCAGTGGCGATTTCCGCCCCGTCGGCGGACAGCCAGCAGAGCGATTCCTCTTCATCGCGTGAGGCCGGCGCGCCGGGAGGCTCCACGGGCCAGCGCAGCACGGAGCCGTCGAGGCTGCTGCTGAGCAGGAACGTGCCGTCTGCGGAGAGTCGCAGTGCATTCACCTGCTCCAAATGGCCCCGCAGTTTCCGAATGAGCGAACGTGTGGGGAGGTCCCAGAGCCGCAGACTGGAGTCGAGGCTGCCGGTGGCGAGAAGCCGGCTGTCGGGCGAAAAATCGACACTGGTGATGCTGCCGGTGTGTCCTGTCAGGGTGTAAAGTTTCTCACCGGTGCGGCCGTCCCAGAGCGTCACGGGCAGATCGCCGGTCCAGCTCGCGGTGGCGATGAGATTTCCATCCGGAGAGAAGGCGATACTCCGCGTGCTGAGCAGGAGGCGGCTGGGATGCGTGAGCAGCATGGCGGAATCCGCGAGCATCACGGCGGCGGGTTCGCCCTCCAGGTTCCACAATTCCAGGCCGGCAAACGGCATCAGTCCTTCACTGCGCACGCCCGCGAGCAGGCGCGTGCCGTCCGGCGACAGCTCCAGCGGGCGGGCGGCATTGGCAAAGAGGTGCCGCTGCTTCCATCCGTCATCCGTCAGGGTCCAGACGCGCACGCCGTCGTCGCCGTCGGTGGCGAGCACTTTGCCGCCCGCGCTGAGACTGACCTGACGCGCGGCTCCGGGCAGCGTGATGTCGCGTTTTTGCCAGGTGGACGTGTCGAGGAAAATCACTCCGCTGTCATGGGCCGCGATGAGCGTGGCGCCGTCGGGAGTGAAGACGGCATTCCCGCCGGAGGGCGGACCGCCGCGGTTGCCCTGACGGCCGCCGCCGGAGCCCTCCCGCGGTCCTGGTCTTCCTTCAGGCCGGGGCCCGGCGAGGCTGGACAGCCGGAAGACCTCGGCACCGGTGTCCGTCGCGATGACCTTCACGTCCATGCCGCACAGCGCGGCCAGTTTTCCGTCCGGGGACAGCGTGATCCACGAAGTGCCGCCAAAGCGGGATTTGGTGAGGGTCGTGTGCGGGTCGCCCTCCGTCTGGCCCCAGAGGTATCTCCATTCGAAGCCGCGAAACTCGGGAGTTCCCGCCGCGGGAATGTGCTTTTCGATCAAATGCCGCGCCGCTTTGAGATTGTCCATGCGCAGATGCTCGAAGGCGATCCTGACATCGGCGGCGTAGAGATTCTGCTGCGCCTCCAGTTCGCTTTTGGTGGCGCGCTGCATCGCTTCATTGGCGGCGGCGGCCTTTTCTCTCGCCAGGGCTTCGGCGGCGACCGCACGGTCGCGGTCGAGCCGGGCCTGCACGGCCTGGGAGCGTTCGGACTGCTGCGCACGGCTGGCGCGCACCGCCTGCCATGCGGCCACGCCGAGCCCGGCCATGAGCAGCAGCACGGCGGCGGTCCCGAAAACGAAACCCGCGCGGTGGCGGCGGATGAACTTCTGCAGACGATAGGCTGCCCCGGGAGGCCGGGCCGTGACCGGTTCGTGCTGCAGGTGTCTTTGAATGTCTCCCGCCAGGGCGGTGGCGGTGTCGTAGCGCCGCGAGCGCTCTTTTTCGAGGCACTTCAGCACCACCCAGTCGAGATCTCCGCGCAGCTGTGAAGCGAGTCGCGGCGCCTCCGTGCTGTGACTGCGGGCCACCGCAGTCAGATCGTCATTGCCCAGCGTGCCGAGCCGCGTGCTTGGGGGCAGCGGTTCCTCCTCACGGATGCGGCGGCGGATTTCATCGAGCCCTGCTTTGGCCAGCTCCGTGGCATCGAACGGCGTGCGTCCGGTGAGCAGTTCGTAGAGCAGCACGCCGAGGCTGTAGATGTCGCTGCGGGTGTCGATGTCCAGCCCGCTCATTTCCGCCTGCTCCGGGCTCATGTAGGCCGGCGTGCCGATGAACTGCTCGAAGGCGGTGAAAACAGTGTGTGCGGTGAGGCGCTCGCCGGTCGTGGCCTTGGCAATGCCGAAGTCGATCACCTTGGGCACCGGCACGCCGTCGTGCAGCGTCACCAGAATGTTGGAGGGCTTGATGTCGCGGTGGATGACGCCTTTCTGGTGCGCGTGCTGAATGGCGTGGCACACCTGCATGAACAGCTCCAGCCGGGCGCGGTTGTCGAGGCGGCTCTCGTCGCAGTATCTGGTAATGGGCACGCCGCGCACCAGTTCCATCACAAAGTAAGGCCGGCCGGTGTCCGTGGCTCCGGCATCGAGCACGCGCGCGATGTGAGGATGGTCCATCATGGCCAGCGCCTGACGCTCCGCCTCGAACCGCGCGATGACCGAACGCGTGTCCATGCCCAGTTTGATGATCTTCAGCGCCACGCGGCGGCGCACCGGTTCCTCCTGTTCCGCCATGAAGACCGTGCCGCAGCCGCCTTCACCGATCATCTGCAGCAGCTTGTAGCGCCCGATGCGGGTGCCGGGCTGCTCGGTGAGCGGGATCAGATTTTCGGTGCGGACCTGAAAGGTGGCCGCACCGGGTTCTGATTGCTGCGACATGAATCCGCCGCGTGAGCGCATTTCGGCCGCGAGCAGCGCCGTGACACGTTCCCGCACCGCCGGGTCGCCGCCGCACGCCGAGTCCAGAAAAGCGGCCCGCGCGTCCGGCCCGGGAATGGCGAGGGCGGCGGAGAAGATTTCCTCTTCGTTGACGGCGGCGGAGGTCATGACTGGTGGTTAGGGGAACGACGCTATATATCTCCCCTGCCGGCCCGGCACCGGACAATCGTGAAAATCAGCGCGGCGTCCCCGGGGCCGGCGGCTCACTGAAATCATCACCGCCCGCCCCGGCCGGCTGACTGTCCGGTCTTGTCAGGGCGTCATAAAGCCAGGCCCGCGCATAAGTCCACCACCGCTTGGCGGTGGCCTCTGAAATGCCGAGCGCGGCTGCGGCCTCTTCGATGGTGAAGCCGGCGAAATAACGCAACTTTACCAGTTCGGCTTTCGCGGAGTCCGCCGCGGCGAGCCGGTCGAGGACCTCGTGGATGCCAAGCAGTTCGTCGTCGCTTCCAGGCGCGGCGATTTCCACGTCCCCCAAATCCACGCGCTCCAGTCCGCCCCCGTGCCGCACCGCGCGGCGGCGGCGCGCCTTGTCCACGAGAATGCGCCGCATGGATTCCGCGGCGGCAGCGAAAAACTCCGCGCGACCGGCAAACGGCTTCCGTCCCTCGCCGGAGACCCGCAGCCATGCCTCGTGAACCAGGGCGGTCGGCTGCAGCGTCTGCCCCGGTGCCTCCTGCGCCATGCGGGCCGCCGCCAGTTTGCGCAATTCTTCATAGACCTCCGGCAACAGCCGCGCCGCGGCGTCGCGGTCGCCCTGGTCCATCGCTTCCAGCAGCCGGGTTACCTCAGTCATGGTGAGTTCCATACATAGCACGAAGCGCCGGGCATTCGCAGCGGAAATAGCCGGTGAGTGACGCAGCGGGTGAAAGTTCTTTACTGGACTTGAGGGCGTGCCGGTTTAGGCTGCGCTGGGTGAACCGCCCGCGATGAATGATGGATCCGAGTCAATTTTCCGAGGAAATGCGTCAGGCGCGCTTGAGGTCGCCATTGCGGACACGCGAGAGCGCGCTGCGGCAATTCGCCGAAGTGGAGGCCTGTTTGCATCGTCGGAATTTGCTGCCGAAGTCAAAGCCCTCCGGCAGCACGCCAAAGCTGCAGGACTCTCCCGGGCCTTCGAGCCGCTGACGCGCGCCCCCGATGCTTTCGGATTCGAGCATGAGGTTTGGTTTGTGGAATGCAGCCCGGAGCCAAGAGTGCTGAAAGCCACCTGGCCCGACACGTTCGGATTTCTGCCCGACGGGCACGCTTGCCTGCCGACTGAGTATTTGGAGCGGCTGCGACTGCAAAACGCAGTGTTTGGTGATGACATTCGGCTGGAGGGTGTGGTGGAGGAGGAGATCGGTTCATGCCGCATTGTGACTTCACAGCCGGCAGTGTGCGGGAGGTATGCGACGCCGGAGGAGGTTGACCGGTTTTTCCTCGAGCGGGGGTTTCAAGCGCAAGGGCATGGCAGCAGACGGCTGTGGCTGCGGGAGGCGGATGGCACTCTATGCGCGGATACGCACGGCGGAAACATCCTCGTCACTGCCGGCGGCGAAATGGTCGCCATTGACGTTCCTGTGATGAAATTGCCTCCTGGTTTACTGCCCACTTGCAGAGGTTTGGACCAGGGCGAGCACACTCTTAATGCGCGCTTTGATCTTTGATTTCGACGGCCTGATCGTGGACACCGAGTCCGCGATTTATGAGGCGTGGCGGGAGCTTTATCTGTACCACGGCCACGATCTGCCGCTGGAGACTTACGTGCAGTGCGTGGGCAGCACCTTCGGGCATTACGATCCGATGGCCGCTTTGGAATCGCTCACGGGCGGGCCGGTGGCATGGCACGAGGTGCTGCCGCGGAAGGATGCCCGCATCCGCGAACTCCAGCACGGGCTCGACACCATGCCCGGCGTGCGGGAGCTGCTCCTCGAGGCGGAGCGTCAGGGCGTGCCATGTGCGGTGGCCAGCAGCAGTCAGGCGAGCCATGTGTTTGGCTGGCTGGACCGGGTGGGAATCCGCGATGCCTTCGCGCTGATTCGCACGCGGGATCAGGTGCAGCATGCGAAACCGGCGCCGGACTTGTTTCTGGCCGCGGCGGACGGGCTGGGATTGTCCGCGGGGGAAACGGTGGTCCTCGAGGATTCGCTCAACGGGCTGCGGGCCTCGCAGGCGGCGGGTGCGCCCTGTGTCATCGTGCCGTCTCCGGTCACGCGCGGCTCTGACTTCACCGGCGCAGCGGCGCTGATGGACTCGCTGGCGGGAGTGACGCCGGACATGCTGCGGGGGATTCATGCAAGGTTCTGACTTGGCCGCGCGGGCGGCGTGTGCATGCTGCGCGGCATGTTTCCACGTCTGCTCCTGTTCGCCACTGTCGCCGCCCTGCCTCTGCGCGCCGCCGGGGATTTTCCTCCGCTCAAGTCGCCTGGCGACACCTCCGCCCGGGGAGCCGCCCTGCAGCGGACCATGTCCGTGCTCGACGCCACCGCGATCGAACGCCGCACGGCGGTCAAGGTTCTCTTCTACGGCCAGTCGATTACCGAACAGGTCTGGTGGCAGTCGGTGAAGGAGGACCTGACGAAGCGCTTTCCCTTCGCGCGGCTCCAGGTGGAGAATCTGGCCATCGGCGGGCACAGTTCACAGCTGCTGGTCAAGACGGCGGAGGCGGACCTCTATCCGTGGCAGCCGGACCTCGTCATCTTCCACGTCTATGGTGCGCACGACAAATACGAGGACATCATCCGCCGCATCCGGGAGCGCACTACGGCGGAGGTGCTGATTTGCACGGACCACATGGCCGCCAAAGATGACATGAACGAGCCCGTGGATCCGGCCGCGCTCAAACCGGATCAGTGGAACCCGTGGATGAACTACAGCTTCCTTCCCGCCACGGCGAAGAAGTACGGCTGTGAACTGCTCCCGGTGCGCGACCTCTGGAAGCAGTATCTGCGAGAGAACAGCCTCGAACCCCGTGCCCTGCTCAAGGACGACGTGCATCTCAACGACCACGGCAATTTCCTCATGGCCGAAATCGTGAAGACCGCTCTCGTGAAACTGAAACAGGAGCCGGACGAACAGGCGATGAACATGGTGCGAGAATTTCCGCTGACGGCGGCCTCGTGGAAAGACGGCAAGCTGACTTTCGAGTTCGACGGCAACGGTGTGGATGCCGTGTTCGGCGGCACGGTGACCGGCGAATCCATCGCGGACACGGGCATGACCATCGACGGCAAAGTGCCCTCCGAAATCCGTCAGCTGTTCACGTTCACCCGCACCACCGGCTACGCCGGCACCGCGTGGCCCTGCCTGCTGCGCGTGCAGCGCGGCCCCGCCCAGCTGCTCGACGAGGAATGGACCGTCACTCTCGCCAACGCCTCCGACGACTACGGGGCGTTCATTTTTTCCCTCACAGGAAGCAAGACCGGTCCCGACGGCATCGGCAGCGCCAAAAAGAAATTTGTCAGCAAATCCGGGCGCATCGTCATCGAGCCGGAGGACTGGAATCTACAGAACTGCCGCAAGGTGTTTGGGCGCAGGCTGGAGGACGGCTTTCGCATCACCTGGCGCAGCGTGCCCCGCTGGAGCGCCAAGCCGGGGCCCGGCGGCACTCTCTTCCACGGCCTCAACAATGGAAAGCACACACTCGTGCTTTCCGGCAACGCCATGCAAAAGGCCGGCCTCAGCGCGCTCCGCGTGCATCGTCCGCCCTTTCCTCAGACGGAAGACCCCGCCGCGGATGTGAGTCGTTAGGGGCGGTGGCGGCGGGCCGCGTGCCGCCGGCGCCGGCGGGGCAGGGCGCACGACCCGGCGCGGCCTTCACCCGTGCTGTCGGCTTCAAATCTTGGTGGCGTAATAATTCCTCACGCAGTAAATGAGCTGCCGACGACCCATTCCATGACCCGCCTCCCCGCACTTTTCGCCACCGGCATCGCCTGCGTATTCCTGACGGCGTGCCCCCGGAAGCAATTAACCGGAAAGACAGGCGGAGAGCAGCCGGCCGCCAGCGCTGCCGTGCCGGAGACTGTGGTCGCGTCAGTGTCACCGGTTTCCGCGCCGGCGCCTTCGGGTTCCGCCGAAGCCGTACAGCTCACGCGCGGCCCGTACTTGCAGGCGGCCACGCCCGATGCCATGCACATCGTGTGGCGCGTCCGCCGGGAAATCGAACCGGTGGTCCGTTACGGCACCTCATGGACTGCCCTGGATCAGACCGTGCCGGCCGCCGCCATCACGCTGCGCCGCACCGAAGCGGCGGGGGGCTCCACCAACGGAG
This sequence comes from uncultured Akkermansia sp., assembly GCA_964523105.1. Taxonomy (GTDB): domain Bacteria; phylum Verrucomicrobiota; class Verrucomicrobiia; order Verrucomicrobiales; family V1-33; genus V1-33. Next base: position 50,975 of record CAZFZN010000014.1, on the reverse strand, counting down.
CGCTGCCGCTGCATTCCGCGCCCGCGGGCACCATTCAGTACGAAGCCAAAATCACCGGTCTCAAACCGGACAGCAGGTATTTCTACTCGGTCTGCAACGGTGCCGAACCGCTGACGCCGGCGGATGAGGAGCATTTCTTCATGACAATTCCTGTGCCCGGCACGCCGCGGCCGCTGCGCATGTGGGTGGTGGGAGACAGCGGCATGGCCAACAAGTTTCAGAAGGACAGCCACACGGCGATGCGCGATCTGGTGAAAAAAGAAAACCGCCCGCTGGACCTCTATCTGCATGTGGGAGACATGGCCTACGGCTCCGGGCTCGACTCCGAATTTCAGCTGACCTTCTTTCAGATTTACCAGGAGACGCTGCGCAACACGGTCTGCTGGCCGGCCCTGGGGAATCACGAGGGCAGGACCTCAAGCGGCCCGAAAGGCACCGGGCCGTACTTCGACGCCTACATCGTGCCCACCGCCGGGGAAAGCGGCGGCGTGGCCAGCGGCACCGAGCAGTACTACTCCTTCGACATCGGGCGGGTGCATTTCATTTGCCTTAACAGCTACGACACCCCCCGCCAGCCGGACGGGGCCATGGCACAGTGGCTCAAGGCGGATCTTGAGAAGACGAAGCAGGACTGGCTCATCGCCTTCTTCCATCATCCGCCCTACACCAAGGGCTCACACGACAGCGACGACATCCGCAAGGACAAGGAACTGGTGGAGATGCGGGAGAATATCATGCCCATCCTCGAAGGCGGTGGCGTGGACCTCGTGCTCGCCGGGCACTCCCACATTTACGAGCGGTCCTATCTGATCGACGGCGCCTACAATACGCCCACGACCGCGCCGGGTTGTGTGCTCGACGACGGAGACGGCAATCCGTCAGGTTCCGGAGCCTACAAAAAGAGCGCCGGCCTGATGCCGCATCAGGGCACCGTCGCCGTCGTGGCCGGTCACGGCGGCGCCAAGCTGGGGCGGCGCCCTTCTCCCAGTCCGGTCATGTTCGCGAGTATTCTGGAATACGGTTCCTTCCTGCTCGACCTCGACGGTGACACCATCACCGGACGCATGCTCGATTCCAAAGGAGCCGTGCGCGACACCTTTCAAATCGTCAAACGCGGCCGGGTGCAACTCGCCGCGCTGGACAATCCCAAACCGCCGGGCGCGTTCACCGGCTCAATCATCCCGCTGCCGAACATGGGCGGGTCCGGCAAGTCCGCCGGCGATGCGCTGCCCAAATCCTTCACGGCCCTCATCCCCAAAGGTGCGGAATGGGAATACCTCGGCGGCAAGGACCCCGGCGCGAACTGGGCCACCACCACCGGCGGCTGGTCCACCGGCAAGGCCGGCTTCGGTTACGGCGACGACGACGATGCGACAATCATCAATGACATGAAGGGCCGCTACCGGTTCCTGTGCATCCGCCGCGCCTTCGAACTCACCGGCAAGGAGGATTTGTCGAAACTCGGTCTCGCCATCGCCTATGACGACGGCTTCATTTGTTATTTGAACGGCAAAGAGGCCGCGCGCGTCAATGTCGCCCGCGGCCAGTTGCAGTCCGCCCGCGGCGTCCGGCCGCAAAACGCCGAGGGCAAGGTCCACTGGTTTTCCCTCGCCGGCGCCGCTGACTCGCTCAAGCCCGGCAGGAATGTCATCGCCATCGAGGTGCACAACGATGACCTCGACAGCTCGGATTTGACGCTCGATCCCTGGCTTATTCTGGCCTCCGGCGACCTGCCTTCGGACGCCAAAGGCCCCGACGATGATGAGTGAGCCCGTCTGGCTCGATGGGACGCTGCTCCCGTCCTGCGAGGCGCGCCTCGATCCGCTGGCGCACGGGTTCCTCTTCGGCGCGGGTGTTTATGATTCCCTGCTGCTGAGAAACGGTGTGCCCGTGGCGCTCGACCGGCATCTTGTCAGGCTGGCCGCCGGTGCGCAGCGGCTCGGCCTGCCGGCGCCCGCCGCCGCGATGGTGCGGCAGGCCATTGCCGAACTCGCCGCCGCGCACCGCCTGCAGGACGCGCGGATCCGCATCACGCTCGGCGCGGGACCATCCACCGGTGTGCAGCCGGCGGCGGAGGGGAACATCACGCTCATCACGCTCGCGCCGCTCGCCCCCGTGAAGCCAACCCTGGCCATGACGGTTCCTTCATGGCGCCGCAATGAACTCAGCCCGCTGGCCGGCATCAAATTCACCACCTGCGCGGAGAATCTGCTCGCTCAGCGGGAAGCGATGTCCGCGGGTTTCGACGAGGCCCTTTTTCTGAACACCGCCGCGCAGCTCTGCGAGGGGGCCTTTTCCAATGTCTTTCTGGTTAGAGAAGGAACGGTGCTCACGCCTTCTTTGAAGAGCGGCTGCCTGCCGGGCGTGACGCGCGGCATCGTGCTCGAACTCTGCCGTGCGGCGGCGATCCCCTGCAGAGAGGAGGAAATCCCAGCCCGGGAGATTCTGCCCGCAGAGGAAATGTTCATCACTTCCTCCATTCGCGGCGTGCAGCCCGTGCACCGGCTGGACGGGCAGCACTTTCCCGCACCTGGCCCTGTGACGGAGCGCATCCGCAGTCTCTATGCCGCATGGCTGGAACAGGCCGCGCGCGGATGACATCATCCCGTCCGGCACGCCGTCAGCCGAGGATGCGGTCGAGATGGTCGAGGCAGATGGCGCTCCACGTTTCGAGCCGGTCGCGGCGTGCGTGCAATTCTTCGCGGCTCAGAAACTCGAGACTGGTGATGGGCGCCTCGTTGGCGGCCACGTCCTCACTGTCGAGATCGAACAAATGCACCACGCCGATGTGCACCTGACCGACGGGGCTGGAGTCGTCGTTGATGAGCGCAGCGATGCGCTGGCGGTGCGGCGCCCGGAGCAGCAGTTCCTCGTTCATCTCACGCTCCACGCCGGTGAGGTAGGTGTCTTTTTCCAGGGAAGCCTGGGCGGCGTCTTCGGAATTGATATGACCGCCGATGCCGATGGAGCCTTTGTCGGCGAGCCGCTTTTCGCCGCTCTTGCCGCCGCGCACGTAGTGCAGGAACCGCCCGCGGCAGTGAAAGAGCGCGTAGGGAATGATTTGTTTGTGCGAGGGATCCTCCTCGGCATCGTCGCGGGCGAGGAAATAGTTGTTCGCCGGATCGAGAAAGGCGGGGAGATAGCGCTCCACCTCGGTGCTCAACCCCTGGAAGGATCCGAGCGAATCGAAGAGCGAGCGGGAAACGGCAAGGACGCGTTCGTCGGGCCAGCGCATAAGAGTAAAGATCGGCTAGCCCGCCGCTTCGACAGCGGAGGCGCGGAGGTAGTCGAGGTTCATGCGGCGGATGTTGTCCACACTGATTTCCTTGGGGCAGACGGCCTCGCATTCGTACTGGTTGGTGCAGTTGCCGAAGCCTTCGGCATCCATGGCCCGGACCATGGCCAGGGTGCGGCGCGCGGCTTCCGGCTTGCCCTGCGGCAGGCGGTTGAGGTGGCCGACTTTCGCGGAGACGAAGAGCATGGCGCTGGCATTCTTGCAGGCGGCCACGCAGGCGCCGCAGCCGATGCAGGCCGCCGCGGCGAAGGCGGCGTCGGCGTCGGGCTTCGGCACCGGGATGTTGTTGGCCTCCGGCGCCGAGCCGGTGCGCACACTGATGAAACCGCCGGCCTGCATGATGCGGTCGAAGGCCGTGCGGTCCACCGCGAGGTCCCGGATCACCGGGAAGGCCCCGGCGCGGAACGGCTCGATGTAAATCGTGTCGCCGCTGCGAAAGCTGCGCATGTGCAGCTGACAGGTCGTCACGCCGCGCAGCGGGCCGTGCGGCATGCCGTTGATCACCAGCGAACACATCCCGCAGATGCCCTCGCGGCAGTCGTGATCGAAAGCCACCGGCTCGCCGCCCTCCGCGATGATTTCCTCATTCACGATGTCGAGCATTTCCAGAAACGAGGCGCTGTCCGGAATGCCTTTGGCATGGCGGGTTTCAAAGCGTCCGGCGGTGGCGGGGCCGGGCTGACGCCAGATTTTCAAAGTGAGATCGAGGGTGGTTTTCGCGACGGCCATGATTGCAAGGACAGGTGCGTTTTACCGGCACTGCCTGGAGATGCAAGGGCCGCATTCTGCGGCGACCGGCATTCACTCCGCACGCTTCTCGAGGCGCTTCACCCGCTCGAAGAGATCCGGAAGCCGGCGCACCAGCACCTGCTGCACCTGGTGGTCGCGGAATTTCTGTGCGGGCATTCCGGCATAGACTTCCTTCTCCCGAATGTCGGCGGTGACGCCGCACCTGGCGGAGATGGTGACGCCGGCGGCAATTTCGAGATGTCCGGCCACCCCCGCCTGCGCGGCTACGACCGCGTAATCACCGATGCGGGTGCTGCCGGCGATCCCGCTTTGGGCCACGATGATGACGTGTTTGCCGATGACGCAGTTGTGTGCGATCTGCACGAGGTTGTCGATTTTCGTGCCCTCACCGATCCATGTGCGGCCGAATCTGGCGCGGTCCACCGTCGTGTTGGAGCCGATCTCGACATCGTCGTCCAGCTGCACGATGCCCACCTGGTCGATCTTCCGGTGCCGGCCGTCGATCAATTCATAGCCGAAGCCGTCCGCACCGATGACGACACCGCTGTGCAGCCGCACGCGGTCGCCGAGCAGGCAGTGCCGGCAGACGGTGACCCGGGGATGCAGCACACAGTCGCGCCCGATGCGCACCTTTTCACCGATAATGCAGCCGGCGCCGATTTCCGTGCCGTCCCCGATCTCCGCTCCGGCCTCCACGACGGCGCAGGCTCCGATGCTGACAGTTTCCGCGTTGAGCTTCACCGTGGGGTCCACCACGGCGGAAGGATGGATGCCGGGCCGGAACTCGCGCAGCGGCGGCATGAAACGCCGCACCACTTCTGAAAAAGCCGAGGAGGGATTGGCGCAGGCGACGAGTGCGGCGCCGGTCGCCGTTTCGCTGAACCCCTGCGGCACGAGAATGGCGGACGCCCGGGTGCGCCGCACATCGTTCAGATAACGCTCGTTGGCGAAGAAGCTGAGATCACCGGCGCCGGACTCCCGGAGGCCGGCAAACCCTGTCAGCTTCAACTGCGGATCGCCGCTGAGAATGGCACCCTGCGTGAGGGCCGCGAGCTGCTCGAGCGTGATTTCCACAGGCTTCCGTGCAGACCGTGAACGGAATCCGCTTACTTGGGCTCTTCAGCGGGAGCCTTGTTCAGGTCGCTGTTGTCGTCCACGGGGGGCGCGGCCTTGAAATCCTTCGGCGCGTTCTTGTTCAGGTCGGCGAGGATCTCATTGCTGAAGTCCACGGCATCCTTGGTGTGGAGCAGAAACTTCACCCCGCTGGGGCTGACGCCGCTCTTGTCGAAGACGAGGTCGTAGTTGTCGAGTTTCGACTTCTCCTCGACATGCTGGGAGATGTCTTCGAGCAGACCCTTGCGCATGCGCATTACCTGCTCCTGGAGCTGTTGTTCGCGGCGACGGCGGAATTCATCGATTTCCCGCTCGAGGGCTTTGATCTGGCTGGTGAGGTCCCCGAGTTCCTTCTGTTTCTGGCTCTTCAATTCCGGATTCACCAGCTTGTCCTGAACGATCTTGGTCGCAGCCTCCCATGCGGTAACGAGCTTCTGCATCTCGGCGTGGCGGGTGTCGAGGTCCTTCTTGGCCTTGGACTTGTCCTCGTTGACCTTCTTCTCGGCCTCCTTGGTCTTGTAATATTCCTGGAAGACGCGCTTCATGTCCACGGTGCCGATTTTCATCTGCGTCTGGGCAGAGGCGGCCCCGGCGGTGAACAGGGACAGAGCGAGGGTGAGAAAGAGGGAACGAAGTTTCATGGAGGGTGTTGTAGGAAGTGGTGAAGGGCCTTCGACAAGGCCGCGGGCCGGTCGTTCAAAGAAGGAGCGAAAAAACTTTCCGCAAGTTGGAATTGCCGGGCGCCTCTGAACGGCACGGGGGCGGCGCTTATACCCCTCACGATGACCTTTGCGCAATGCGCAAGGGGCGATAGGGATGCGCATGGCTGATCCCCTTGCGGCACCCTCCGCTCCTCCGCGCCCGCGGCGGCGCTGGCTGCGGCGTCTTCTCCGGACCGTTCTTCTCCTGCTGGTGCTGTTGTGGCTCGTGAAGGTCCCGCTCCTGAACTGGACACTGCGCCGGCTGCCGGGCGACTGGGAGGCGTCTGTCACCGGAGTGCGGCCGGGCCTCGCGGGCCTGAAACTCACCGGCGTGCGCGTCATGCACCGTCCCACCGGCCGGCAGCTCGGATTGGCGCGCGAGGCGGAAGCGGCGAACGGCTGGAGCCGGCTGATCAAAGGGGAGCTGGGCGCGCTGACCCTGACGGGCGCGGAGGTTTCGTGGCGCGATGATTTTGAAATTCCCTACGCGGTTCCTCCCGAAGGCGGCCCGCCGCCTGCGCCCGTGGTGTCGTGGGATACCGGCCACGTGAACGGCGGCGTCTTCACATGGTACGAAGCCGGACGCGAAGTGCCGCGGCTTTCGCTCAAGATCGTGAAGTTCGAAGGCGGTCGCTTCACCATTTTCAACGACGGCAGAGTGGAGGCGTCGCCGCAGCGCATCGGACTCGAAGAAGTGGTGAGCCGCGAGTTTGTGCTCGATGACTCCATGGAAATCGAGTCGCGCAGTCCGTCTCTGGAGGGAGTGGCCACGGCGCAGCGGCAGTGGAACCGCTACACCGTGGAATCCGTGCGCGTGCAGTCGCCACAGTGTCGCGTGTTGTGGCATCGCGACCGGGGCCTAACGCCGCCGTCCCCGCCGTCCCCGCCGGCTGCGCCGGGACCGCCGCGCCCGGCGTGGGACTTGCCGGCGCAGATTTTCATTCGTCAGGGCGTCTCGGAGCCGGGTGCAGTGTCGCTGGATTTACATACGAATTCCACCGCCGCCGGCTTTGAAGCGGCGGTCACGTCGCTGGAGGTGAAAGACGTGCGCTTTCTCGGCGGACTGCCGTTCGTTTTCGGTGAATCCAAAGCCACCCTGGAAAATGTGAAATCCCCGGCCACGACCCTGGAGGTACAGCGGGTGGAGGCCGCGGTCATGCTCGATGAACAGCAGGACTGGCACGTCGCCGGTGCCACGGTCACTGGTGCGAAACTGCAGGACAGCCACCGCTTTCTGCCGGTGCTGGGTTTCAGTGACGACGAGATCAAGCCGTACGTGACCTGCCGCGGTGAACTGGATGCGCGATTTAGCCGCATGGTCATCGGAGCAGCCGGCATGACCTCACCGGAGCTGCAGCACCTCACGCTGCGGAACTTCGCAGCCGTCCTGCCGGATGAAAAAGATCCCATCGCCCGGGCGCAGACCGCAGAGATCACCGCCCTGCCGGAAGAGGCGCTGCGGGACAAGCACCTCCGCTCCATCGTGGTGCATCAGGCGGATGTGCGCGTTTCAGAAAATGTCTTCACCGATGAGCTGAACCCGCTCTCCACCGTGCCGGCGCAGCCGCCGGATCCCTCCGCCGATCCGCCCCGCTGGTACGGCTGGCATACCGATGCCCTCACGGTGCGCACCGGCAGGGTGCGCGGCGTGGACCTCGGTATCGGCATTCCGAATGCCACCGGTGACTTCACGGTCCGGACCGAGCCGCGCGAAAGTGGCGGCGACAAGTACTATCGCATTCACATCAGCAACATCGCCCTCACCAATCCGCTGCTCGCCGCCATCAGGGTGGACAGCGTCATGGACCTCGATGTCCATCCGCGCCGCGTCTGGGAGACGGAATCCGTGGACCAGGTGCGTGTGAACGGCGTGAAGGTGGCACTGCACGAAGCCTTCCTGAAACTGTTCGAAGCCACCGCACCGCCGCCCGGCGGCGCCGCGCGCGGGGCCGGACGCGAATGACCCGCTTCGCAGGGTTCATTGTCGCAACTGCCGCAGGCTGTTGTGGCCCTTCCACGAGCGGCCGAGCGGGCGCGCGCCGGTCTGACGGTGCCCACGGCTGGAACCTTACAAGGGAAATAGAACCACGGATGGAACTGGATGAACGCGGATGCTCAGCAAGTTGTGTCCATGTGAACAGTCCTCCCGTGAGTGGATTCAAAATCATGCGTAAACCCGCGTGAATCAGTGTCCGGTTGGCTCATCAATTGCGATGCAGTGTTCGCCTGTTTGCCTGCGGCTGTTTCCGCGGCGCTCCGGTTCCCTTCGGCCGGCTGAGGATGCCCCTCTCTCCATTCTTCGTTTCAGTATCTCAGTGGTGAAAAGTGAACAGGTTGGCGACGAATTTGCGGCGCAGCCGCTTTGGACTGCGGCGACTTGTCGCCGCCTTCCCCGCCGCAGAGTTGCCTTCGGCTGTCTCCCTTCGGTCGGCTGTCTGCGGCGAACCGGTGCGGCGGAGAGAGAACGGACGTCCTGCGACGTCCGGCGGGGCACAAGTGCCCTTGCGGAAGGCGGCGACAAGTCGCCGCACTCCACGGTCCTGCGGACTGTTTGGCTCCGGCTTCGCCGGGTTAGGTGTATGATTTCCCGGCTGCCGGTGATGACGCCTTGCGTGAAGCGTCTCACGCGCGGCGGCCGGCCGGGACGACCGCGGGCCGGCACAGCCGGGACGGCTGTGTTCCAAATGATGCGCGCACGCAGGTATTGTGCGCGGGTAAGGTGCGCAAGGCACGGGTTCGGCTTATATTGCACTCCCCGGCATCGGCGCTCAGGTTCAGAAGTGGATGCGACAATTGTGAGAATAACTTAAACATTTTTGTCACACTTCCGCAAATTTCGCCTATAAACTGACAGGTCTTCCTGCAATCCACCACTGGGGGAGGCCTGTCCGCCTATGAAAATCCTTCATTTCCTGCTGGTTGCAGGAGTTTCCGGGACGTTGTCCGCCCAAACGACGACGACCTTCGTGCCCCTGGGATCGACCTGGCGCTATCTCGACAACGGGAGCAATCAGGGAACCGCATGGCGCGCGACGGCCTTCGATGATGCCACATGGGCACAGGGGCCGGCGGAACTGGGCTATGGTGACGGCGGAGAAGCGACCGTGGTGAGCTTTGGGCCGAATGCTTCCTCCAAGTACATCACGACCTACTTCCGGCAGTCGTTCACGGTGACGAATGCCGCGGCCTACACCGCAGCGGCGCTGCGCGTGCGGCGCGATGACGGCGTGGTCATTTATCTGAATGGCACGGAAGTGTTTCGGAGCAATCTGCCCACAGGCACGATCACCTACACCACACTTGCGCCATCAGCCATCGGCGGGGCGGATGAATCGAACCTGCTAATCTCCGCGGTGAATGCGGCGCTGCTGGTGGAGGGCTCCAATGTCCTCGCCGTGGAAATGCATCAGAATGCCGGGAGCAGCAGTGATCTTTCTTTCGACATGGAATTCACGGCGACCATGCCTGGCAGCACGCCGGCGGCGGCGCCACAGTCGGTCTCCGCCACGGAGGACACGGCGATCGCGATCACGCTGGCGGGAACCGACCCGCAGAATGACCCGCTGACTTTTGCCATCGCCACGCCGCCCGCGAACGGCGTGCTCACAGGCGGGCCACCGGCCGTGACCTACACACCGAATCCCGACTTCGCCGGCAGCGACAGTTTCACTTTCACGGCGTCGGATGGAACGAACACGTCAGGGCCGGCCACGGTGACGATCACCGTCGCGGGGGTGAATGATTTGCCGGTGGCTGACCCGCAGAGCCAAACGCTGCCGGAAGACGGCAGCGTGACCTTCGACGTCTCCGGCAGTGATGTGGAAAGCCCCTACGGCATGCTGCCGCACTACACACAGCAGCTCTACAACGGAAACCTCACCGCCATCACCGACGGCCTCTCCGGCGCCACGTGGAATGCGGACACAGGCACGCTCTTTCTCATTCGCAATGTCAGCAGCGGCGGAGGGCACAGCTACGAATACACCGCCGGCGGCACCCTGGTGCGCACGATTACTCAAACGGGATTTCTCGACACCGAGGCCATCGCATGGATGTACGGCACCACCTACGCCATCGCCGAGGAGAACAACAACCAGCGCATCAGCATCGTGACCATCGCTCCCGGCGCCACGGCGCTGGACCGCACCGCCGCGGGGAATGTGACTTACACCACGCCCGTCGGCAGCCTGCTGAATCTCGGTATCGAAGCCCTCTGTTACGACCCGGACCGCGATCTGCTCTACTACCTCTGTGAAAAGCCGGCCGGCGGCGCGTGGCCCGTTTACCTCCTGAATCCGCAGACGGGCGCGACGACCATTCTGTGTGATTTGAACGCCACGGTCTTCACTGCCGGCGTGGCCACAGACTTGAGCGATATGGCTTTCGACCGGGCCACGGATACGCTGCTGCTGCTCAGCCACGAGAGTAACAAGATCATCCGCGTGGACCGCACCGGCGCGGTACTGGAGCAGCGCGGGTTCACCACGGCGCTCACGCAGGCGGAAATGCTGGCGCTCACGCCGGACCGCCAGTATCTCTTCGTGGGCGGGGAGCCAAAGCAATTCACCCGCCTCGGCCTGCCCGCGGAGACCCTGACATACCAGATCGTGACGCCGCCGGTGCACGGCGCACTCAGCGGCATTCCACCGCGACTTACCTACACGCCGGTGCCGAACTTCAGCGGCACGGACAGTTTCACCTTCCGCGTGAACGACGGCACGGTGGATTCCGCCGAAGCCACGGTCACGCTTAACGTGTCGGCGGCCAACGACCCGCCGGCGGGCGGCAGCATCAGCCTCGACGCCGAAGCGACCGAGCCGACACTCATCGTGCTGCCCGTGAGCGATCCCGACGGCGATGCCCTCACCATTCAATCGACTGTGCCATCGCACGGCACGCTGACCGTGGATGGCGTCACTGCGACCTACACGGGCGAGGCCGGCTACAATGGCCCGGACAGCTTCACTTACACCGTCAGCGACGGCGAATTCACCGCCGGGCCGTTCCCTGTCAGCATCAGCGTACTCGATTTCAATGTCGCGCCGGTGGCAAACGACGCATCCTTCGCGATGGATGAGGACACGCCCGCTGCCGTGACGCTGGCGGCGACGGATGCGGAAAACCATCCGCTGACCTGGAGCATCCTGACACCTCCTGCGAACGGCGCGCTCTCCGGCACGGCGCCGGGTCTAACCTACACGCCCGCGGCGAACTACCACGGCGCGGACAGTTTCACGTTTCGCGTGAACGACGGCCAGGAAAACTCCAACACCGCCACCGTGAGCCTCACCATCGCGCCGGTGAACGACGCGCCCATCGCCCATGCCGCGACGGGTAACGTCGAGGCCGGCTATCCGCTGCCGTTCACTCTCACCGGCTCCGACGTGGACGGCGATGCCGCTGCTTTCACCATCGTGGATCAGCCCGCACAAGGCACGCTCACCGGCACGGCCCCGAATGTGACCTACACTGCGGACATCGCTTATGCCGGCGGGGATACATTCACCTTCACCGTCAGCGACGGCACGCTGACTTCCGCGCCGGCCACAGTCACTGTCAGCGTTTCGGCTTATAACATGCCGCCCGTGGCCGGGGCCGGCAGCGCCACGGCGGACGAAGACACTCCCGCCGCCGCCGTGCTGGTCGCCAGCGACCCCGAGTCCGCGCCGCTCGCCTATAATATCGTCACGCCGCCCGTGAATGGCTCACTCTCCGGCACCGCACCGAACCTCACCTACACGCCGGCACTGAATTTCAACGGTGCCGACTCCTTCACATGGACGGCCAGTGACGCATCGAAGACCTCCGCGCCCGCCACCTTCACCGTCACTGTCAATCCGGTGAACGACGCGCCCGCGGCGCAGAGCCTCAGCACTGCAACAGAGATGAACGTCCCCGTCACGTTGACGCTCTCCGGCAGTGATGCCGAGAACGATCCGCTCAGTTTCTCCGTCGTGGCCCCTCCGGCCCACGGCACACTCTCCGGAACGCCGCCCTCGTTGACCTATACTCCGGCCGCCGGCTTTACCGGTGCGGACATGTTCGGCTACACGGCTCATGACGGCTCCATCGATTCTGAGCCGGCCACTGTCAGCATCGTCGTCAGCACACCGGTGCTCGACAATCTCGTGTCCTCCGGTTCCGTGTGGAAATACCTCGCCGACGGCAGCAACCAGGGTGCCGGCTGGAGGGAGCCGTCCTTCGATGACACCGCGTGGCCGCAGGGACCGGCGCAGCTTGGCTACGGCGACGGCGATGAAGCGACGCTCGTTCCCTTCGGTCCCGACGCGAACAACCGCTGGGTCACGAGCTACTTCCGCCACGAGTTCGAGGTGCCGAATCCCGCCACGCTGAGCGGTCCGCTGAAACTGGACCTGATGCGCGATGACGGCGCGGTGGTTTTTCTCAATGGCACGGAAGTGTTTCGCAGCAACCTGCCGGGAGGCACGATCTCCTGGAACACCCTGGCATCCTCTGCAGTGGCCAGTGCGGATGAGAGTGCCTTCTTTTCCACCACGCTGAATTCCTCCCTGATCGCGCCGGGTCGCAACGTGCTCGCCGTCGAAGTCCACCAGAGCGCGGTGAACAGCAGCGATGTGAGCTTTGACCTCAGGCTTTACGAAACCGCCCCGTCCATCACGCGGGGTCCGTACGTGCAGATGACCGGCACCGACCGCGCCACCGTTCGCTGGCGCACCAATTTGGAGACCGCGTCCGTACTCAATTACGGCACGGTCGAGGGCGCCCTGACTTCCGGCGTCACGGACGGTACTCTGAAGACGGAGCATGAAATTCACGTCACCGGTCTCACGCCGGATACGCGCTATTATTACAGCGCGGGATACCCGCTCGCAGCTCTCGCCGGCGGGCCGGCTCATTACTTCACCACACACCCGCCCGCTGACACGGAACGGCCCTATCGTTTCTGGGTGCTGGGCGACGCCGGCACGGGCACGACGAGTCAAACGAGTGTGCGCGACGCCTTCGAGACGTGGAACGGGGCGCAAACCGTGGACGGAGTCCTGCTGCTGGGTGACAACGTCTATGAAACCGGCACCGACGCGGAGTACCAGACGAAGTTCTTCGACATTTATCCTGCGCGCCTGCGCAATACGACATTCTGGCCGTGCTTTGGCAATCACGATGCCGGGAGCGCCAGCAGCGCGACGCAGACCGGTCCGTATTACCAGAGCTTCACCATGCCGAAGTTTGCGGAATGCGGCGGCCTCGCGTCGGGCACGCAGGCCTACTACTCGTTCGATTACGGGAATATCCACTTCGTCTGTCTCGACTCTGAAGGCAGCAGCCTGAGCGACACCGGCGCCATGGCCCAGTGGCTCCAGGCCGACCTCGCCGCCAATCAGCGCGAGTGGCTCGTCGCCTTCTGGCATCATCCGCCCTACAGCAAGGGTGGTCACGACTCTGACAGCCCCACGGCGGATTCCGGCAAGATGTGGAACATGCGTCAGGTGATGGTGCCCATCCTGGAGAGCTACGGCGTGGACCTGCTGCTCTTCGGCCACGAGCACGCCTACTTCCGCACGAAGTTCGTGGACGGTCACTACGGCACTAGCACCACTTTCAGTGAGGCCACCATGCTCAAGCAGCCGGGCATGGGCACGCCCGGTGTGGACGGCCCGTATTTCAAGCCGGTCGGGCCCAACAATGGCGCAGTCCATACCGTGGCCGGCTCCTCGGGGAAGCTTAACAGTTACACCCGCTCCATGCCGGTGCTGGCTCTCAATCTCAACGAACTCGGCTCGTTCGTGCTCGACGTGAACGGCCGCGAGATGACGGCTCGCTTTCTGAACAACTCCGGAGCGGTGCGCGACACGTTCGCCATTGTGCACAACGATCCGCCGGCAGCCAGTCCGGCCACGTTCAACGGCACCGAAGACTCGGCCCTGGAATTTACGCTCGCCGCCACGGACGGGGACAGTGATCCCCTGACATGGGAGATCATCACGCCGCCGGCCGTCGGCACCCTCACCGGCACCGCACCGCTCCTGACATTCACTCCGCCCGCGGATTTCCACGGCAGCGTCACGCTCGATTTTCGCGTCAGTGACGGCCGGCAGAGTTCGGGCACTGCCACGGTCACGCTGAACATCGCACCGGTCAACGATGCCCCGCTCGCCGTTGCGGGCAACGCCGTCACGGATGAAGACACGCCTGTCGCCGCGGTTCTCACCGGCAGCGATTCGGACGGTGATGCGCTCGTGTTCACCGTCACCACGCCGCCGGCACACGGCACTCTGAGCGGCACGGCGCCGGACCTGATCTATACGCCGGAGGCGAATCGAAGCGGCACGGACACCTTCGAGTTTACGGTGAGTGACGGCACTCTCACCTCTGCGCCCGCCGTCTTCACTGTCACCGTCGCCCCGGTAAATGACGCGCCTGCCGCCGTGCCGCTCGCCGTGGAGACCGCGGAGGATTCCCCGGTCAATGTGACTCTCACGGGCACAGATGCGGACGGCGATGCATTGAGCGCCCTCGTGCTGACCCTGCCGGCGCACGGCACCCTGACCGGCACGCTGCCCGATCTCATCTACACGCCGGATACAAACTGGCACGGCAGCGACAGCTTCACCTTCGCCGTCACTGACGGCCCGGCGGTTTCCGAACCGGCCATGGTCGCGCTGACTGTTACTTCAGTCAACGACGCGCCCGTGGCCTCCTCCCTTGCGTTTCAGGGGACAGAGGATGCCGCGCTCCCGGTCACGCTCACAGCCACTGACGCCGATGGCGACGCCTTGACCTTCACCATAACGCTCGCGCCGCAGCACGGCACGCTTTCGGGCACCGCGCCGAACCTGACTTATACGCCGGACGCCGACTGGCACGGCAGCGACAGTTTCTCCTTTACCGCCAGCGACGGCACGGAGACTTCGCCGCCTGCCGCCGTTACCCTCGAGATCACTCAGGTGAATGATGTCCCGGTCGCTTCGCCACAGTCAGTTGCCACGGATGAAGATGCCCCCCTCTCCCTGACACTCACGGCCAGTGATGCGGACGGCGATTCACTTGGCTGGACGGTCCAGAGTCCTCCGGAACACGGAACTCTGAGCGGGACGGCGCCGCATCTCACTTATACACCTGCCAGTGATTATTATGGCAGTGACAGCTTCACCTTTGTGGCCAGCGACGGCATCGGCAACAGCGTCCCGGCCGTGGTAAGCATCGCCGTTGCTTCCGTGAATGACGCGCCCGTGGCCGCGGCACAGGTTTTGACAGCGGAGGAAGACTCCCCGCTGCCCATCACGCTCGCAGGCGCCGATGCGGAGGATGATCCGCTCATTTTCGCCGTCGCCTCGCTGCCTGCGCACGGCACTCTGAGCGGCGCGGCGCCGGACTTGATCTACACGCCGGAGGCGAACTGGCACGGCACGGACAGTTTTGGGTTTACGGTGTCCGACGGTGTTGCGGCTCCGACCCCGGCGGTGGTCAGCATCACCGTGGAACCGGTTAATGATTCCCCGGTCGCCGCCGCCGGCAGTGCCTCCACTGCAGAGGATGCCGCCACGCCGCTAACACTCGCCGGAAGCGATGCCGATGGCGACGCATTATCGTTCTCGGTCACCGTTCCGCCCGTAAATGGAACGCTCTCGGGCATTGCACCAAACCTGACCTACACGCCGTCGCCCGACTGGTACGGGAACGACAGTTTTACCTTCACTGTCAGCGACGGCATTACGAACAGCGCTCCTGCGGTTTTCAGCATGGAAGTGACGCCGGTGAATGATGCGCCGCTCGCCGCCGCACAGCTACTAACGACCGGTGAGGACACGGCCCTTCCACTGACGCTGAGCAGCTCGGATGCGGACGGCGATGCGCTCGCCTTCGACATCACCACACCGCCGGTGCACGGCACTCTGAGCGGTACGGCGCCGGATCTTGTTTACACACCGGAGGCGGACTGGAACGGCGCGGACAGTTTTGCTTTCACAGCTTCGGATGCTGAAGCCGCGTCGCTGCCGGCAGTGATTTCCATCACGGTGCTTCCGGCAAACGATGTGCCGCTGGCTGCGGCCGCCTCCGTGGCGACGGATGAGGATGCGCCGCTGGCGATTACACTCGCGGGGAGTGATCCCGATGGTGACCCGGTGAGTTACACCGTCACGCTGCCGCCTGCACACGGCACACTCAACGGCACCGCGCCGGAATTGACCTACACTCCAGACCCTGACTGGAACGGCAGCGACCAATTCAGTTTCGTGACCGGCGACGGCACCGCCCTCTCGGCTCCCGCTGCGGTGACGATTGCAGTGGCGCCGGTCAATGACGCGCCGCTGGCCACCGCCGGCAGTGCCGTGACGGAAGAGGATACGCTGGTCAATCTCATGCTGAGCGGGAGCGACGCGGATGGGGATGCCCTGACCTTCACCGTGACCACGCCGCCGGCGCACGGCACCTTGAGCGGTACCTCTCCGGCGCTGACCTACACGCCGCAGGCGGACTGGCACGGCACGGACACGTTTGAATTCACCAGTTCCGACGGCAGCGCCACTTCTGCCCCGGCTGTAGTCACCATTACCGTCCTGCCGGTGAATGAAAGACCCGTCGCTGCCCCCCTCGCGGTCGAGACTGCCGAGGACACTGTGGTAAATCTCACCCTCACCGGCTCTGATGCGGATGGCGATGCTCTGAGCGCGGTTGTTCTGACGCTGCCGGCTCATGGCACTTTGAGCGGGACGCTTCCGGATCTCATGTACACGCCGGACGCGGACTGGTATGGCGCGGATTCCTTCACCTTCGCGGTGACGGACGGGCCTGCAGTTTCCGATCCGGCGACCGTCAC
The DNA here is from genome assembly GCA_964523105.1 of uncultured Akkermansia sp. GTDB lineage: Bacteria > Verrucomicrobiota > Verrucomicrobiia > Verrucomicrobiales > V1-33 > V1-33. The sequence continues at coordinate 34,315 of CAZFZN010000014.1, read as the reverse complement.
CCTCTCCGTCACTCCCGTGAACGACGCGCCGGTCGCCATCGCGCAGTCCGTCAGCGGAGCCGAGGATGCCGCGGCGGAATTCACACTCGTCGGCGCCGATATCGACAGTGCTTCCCTGACTTTCTCGATTACGCTTCCGCCGGCGCACGGAACCCTCTCGGGCACTGCGCCGAATCTGATCTACACCCCGGACGCCAACTGGCACGGCAGCGACAGTTTCTCCTTCACCGCCAGCGACGGAACGGCGGCCTCCATTCCCGCGGCCGTTACTCTCGAGATCACGCCGGTGAATGACGCCCCGGTCGCTGCACCGCAAACGCTTGCCACCGGCGAGGACACGCCATTGCCGCTCGCTCTTGCAGGCACTGATGCCGACGGTGATACCCTGACTTTCACGGTCACCGTGCCTCCGGCCCATGGCACGCTCTCCGGCACCGCTCCCCACCTGACTTATACGCCGGAGGCGAACTACCACGGCAGTGACGCCTTTAGCTTCACGCTCAACGACGGCACGGCAACCTCCGCTCCGGCCGGCGTCGTCATCACCATCGCACCGGTGAACGACGCACCGCTAGCCGCTGCCCGGACGATCACCACCGACGAGGACACGGTCGTCAGCCTCACCCTCACCGGCTCTGATCAGGAGAACTCAGCGCTCACCTTCACCATCGTCACGCCGCCGGCACATGGCACGCTCAGCGGCACGGTGCCGGACTTGATCTACACGCCGGAGGCAAACTACCACGGCGCGGATGAGTTCACCTTCACAGTCAGCGACGGCGAACTCACCAGCACACCAGCCAGCGTCGCCATTACGGCCACGTCAGTGAATGACGCGCCGCTCGCCGCGGCGCAATCGCTCACCACCGACGAAGACTCCCCCCTGCCGGTCGTGCTCACCGGCAGCGATCCCGACGGTGATACCCTCACCTTTACCGTGGCCACGCCACCCGCACACGGCACGCTGAGTGGCACTGCGCCGAACCTCACCTACATTCCGGATGCCGACTGGCATGGCAGCGATGCCATCGAGTTCACAGTCAGCGACGGAACCGCGACTTCTGAGACTGCGCTCATCACCGTTTCTGTGCTCCCGGTGAACGATGCGCCGCTCGCCGCCGCAGCAACTGCGACCGGTCAGGAGGATGCGCCGCTGCCGGTATTCCTGAGCGGCAGTGACGCCGATGGCGATGCGCTCACCTTCGCCGTGACCGTGCCGCCCGCTCACGGCGCGCTCTCCGGCACCGCGCCAAATCTCACCTACACGCCGGATGCCGACTGGCATGGCGCGGACAGTTTCGCCTTCACCGTCGCCGACAGTTCCGCTGCTTCCACGGCTGCCATTGTCAGCATCACCATCGCCGCGGCGAACGATGCGCCGCTGGCCTCCGCACAGACGCTGACCACCGCTGAGGACAACGCGCTCACGGTGACGCTCACCGGCAGCGACGCCGATGGAGACGCTCTCTCTTATATAATAGTGTCTCTGCCGGCACACGGCACGCTCAGCGGCACCCCGCCTGAACTCACCTACACGCCGGACGCCGACTGGCACGGCGCGGACACCTTCACCTATGCCGTCACCGACGGTCCGGCAGTCTCCGAACCCGCCGGGATCAGTATCGCCGTCACGCCGGTGAATGATCAACCGGTGGCCACCGCTCAGGCTGTCACCGGCACCGAGGACTCCGCGCTGCCGGTGACCCTCACAGCAGCCGACGCCGACGGCGATGTGCTCACGTTCGCGATCACGCTTCCGCCGGCGCACGGCAACCTCTCGGGCACTGCGCCGAACCTGATCTACACCCCGGATGGGAACTGGAACGGGCTGGACAGTTTTTCCTTCACCGTCAGCGACGCGGCGGAGACCTCGCCGCCCGTCGCCGTTACTCTGGAGATCACACCGGTGAATGACGCGCCGGTGGCGCATGCACTCGCAGTGAACACAGAAGTCGGAGCGCCGCTCAGCTTCACGCTCACGGGCAGCGATGTGGAAGGCGGGGCACTCACCTTTGAGATCGACTCCGCACCGGCCTTCGGCATTCTCAGCGGCACGGGAGCGGACCTCGTTTACACTCCAAACCTCGCATGGAGCGGCGTGGAATCGTTCACTTTTACCGTCAGCGACGGCACGCTCACTTCCGCGCCTGCCACTGTCACGCTGACCGTCGCCCCGTCCGGTCCGTGGCAATTGGTCGCACGCACCGGACACATCCTGCCCGGGGCCGGCGGGGCGGCGGTTTCCGTGATTCAGCCGGACTTCGTCAGTGATGCTGCGGGACGCGCCACCTTCCGCGCCACCGCGGGGGCACTCACCGGGATTTGGACGGAAGGCGGCGCCGGCCTGGAACCCGTGGCTGTGCAGGGCGGCAGCGTGCCCGGTGTGAGCGGTGCGGTCTTCGATGCCGTGAGCACGGGGCCATGGGCGGCGGGCGACGGGGAACTGCTCTTCCTGGGAAAAATGCTCGCCGGCACCGCCGGGGTCACCGCTTCCAGTGATCTCGGCTACTGGCTGCGCGGCAGCAGTGGCACGGCACTCCTCGCACGCGAATACCAGTCCGTGCCCTCACTGCCGGCGGCGGCGCGCTTCAATGTGCTCTCCGCCGTGGCGACGCTGGAGGCGGGCGGCAACTTCGCTTTCGCCGCCAGTGTGCGCACGAGTTCCTCCCTCGGCATCACCTCCGCCAATGACACCGGCATCTGGGGCACCTTCGGCTCACCAGTGCGGCTCATCTTTCGTGAGAATGATGCCGCTCCCGGCGGAGGCGGCGGAGTCTTCGACACGCTCACCACCGCCGCGCTGCGCTCCAATGGCGCCGGCCAGATCGCCTTTTCCGCCGCCATGAAAACGGCGGGCAGCGTCACCACCGCAAACCGTTATGGCCTCTGGCTGTGGGATCCGTTGCAATTCGGACTCGTCGCCCGCGGCGGCGATCAGGCTCCTGGCACGCCCGCGGGTGCGCTGTTCAATCAGCCGCAGCAGCCATCACTCGGCGCGGCGCTCTCTTTCCGCAGCACGCTCGCCACCACCGGCGGCGGCGTCACCACCAGCTCTGACACCGGCATCTGGATTCTCGAGAACGGCAGCGTCGCCCTCGCCGCGCGCGAAGGATCTCAGGCCCCTGGCGTTCCCGCCGGCGGACTCTTCAATCAGATCGCCAATCCCGCCGTGGTGAACCGTGAGGGCCATTACACCTTCCGCGCCAATCTGCGCAACGGCGGCGGTGTCGCGTCCGCCAACAACGCCGGCATTTGGACACGCTCGCCCTTCACCGGCGGCGCACTCACGATCGTGGCGCGCAAAGGCAGCATCGCCCCTGGCGCCGGGACCGGCACCTTCACCAGCTTCGATGCGCCCTGCATCGCCAGCGACGGCGGCGAAGCCTTCACCGCCACCCTCACACAAAGCGCCGCCACCGGTGTCACCGCCGCCAACGACCGCGGCCTCTGGGTCCGCAGCGCCGCCGGCAGTCTTGCGCTCGCCCTGCGCGAAGGCGCCGAATTCACCCTCGCCCCTGGGGACACCCGCATCGTCTCCGCTCTCACCCTGCCCGCTGCACAAACGTCAGGCCGTACGCCATTCAGCGATGACGGACGTCTGCTGGTGCTCCTCGGTTTCAGCGACGGCACGTCCGCACTCTATCATTACGATCTGCCGTAACGCAGGAGCGTTCCGGGAACTGCGCGTCCACGGCGAGCGCGGACGGATCCGGTCAGGCAATCGCCGCGGCGACGAGCTTCTCCAGCTTCACGATGTCCGCGGAGAACTTGCGAATCCCCTCCGCGGTCTTTTCCGTGGCCATGGCGTCCTCGTTAAGCTCGAAGCGGAAGGTCTTTTCGTCATAGACCCGGCGCGGAATGTCCATGCCGGCGGAGGCGGCGGCATCCAGCTTGCGCGGCAGCGGATCGCTGCTGGCCTGGAGTTCGCCGAGCAGCGCGGGGGAAATGGTGAGCAGATCGCAGCCGGCGAGTTCGGTGATCTCGCCTTTGTTGCGGAAGCTCGCGCCCATCACCTCCGTGCGATGACCGTGCTTCTTGTAGTAATGATAGATGCCCGTCACGGAAACGACGCCCGGATCTTCAGCAGGTGCGTAATCCTTCTTCGTGGCAGCTTTGTACCAGTCGAGAATACGGCCCACGAACGGGGAAATGAGTTTCACGCCCGCGTCCGCGCAGGCCACCGCCTGCGGCAGTGAGAAGAGCAGCGTGAGATTGCAGTTGATCCCCTCCTTCTGAAGAATCTCCGCGGCCTTGATGCCTTCCCATGTGGAGGCGATTTTGATGAGGATGCGCTCCCGCGACGTGCCGGCAGCTTCATACAGTTCGATGAGATGCCGCGCCTTGGCCAGCGTGCCTTCGGTGTCGAAGGAAAGTCTCGCATCCACTTCGGTGCTCACACGGCCAGGCACGATGGTGAGAATCTCACGGCCGAATAAAATGAGCAGGCTGTCCATGATCGCCTCCAACTGCGCCTTGCCGCTGAGACTGCCGCCTTTGTGCAGCGCGATCGCCTGATCCAGCAGCGGACGGTACTGCGGCTTCTCCACCGCCTGAAGAATGAGCGAAGGATTGGTCGTGGCATCCTGCGGCGTGTAGGCGCGCATGGATTCGAAGTCGCCGGTGTCGGCGACCACGGTGGTCATGGTTTTGAGTTGGTCGAGCTGGCTCATGGGAGGAGTTGCGTAGGGGCCTGGTTTGGCCTCTGCAACAGGACGTAAGCCAAAATTGTGCTCCACTCACGCTCAAGCGATGATCCCGCGGGCAAGCGCCCGGCACCGACAGAATCCCCGGTATGCGATACCGCCCATCGCCTTGGCATCCACCCTCTGCACATGGTCGCGGGGGCCGCACCCTGCCATGATACTCCCGGGCGTTCCCGACGCATGCATCGTTCTCCGTACCTGCAGGACCTCAGCCAGGTCCGGCGGGCTGTTACCTTCGTTTCTGCTGCGCCTGACTGAACCAGTCGCCGCCGAAGGGATTGCCCATGCCGCCGCCGGTTTGGGTTTTGCGGTCGCGATCCTGGCCGGGAGTGCGCTGAACGAATTGCTGGCGGCCGTCGCCGGGCTGATTTCCGGCTTTGCGCTCTTTCTTTTCAAAGTCAGGCTTGGACTTCATGCTGAGCGCGATGCGCTGTCTTGGCAGATCCACCTCGGTGACGGTGACCTGGACTTTCTGGCCGACTTTGACGACTTCGTTGGGGTCCTTGATGAAGTGGTCGGCGAGCTGGCTCACGTGAACCAGCCCGTCCTGGTGGACGCCGACATCGACGAACGCGCCGAAGGCGGTGACGTTGGTGACGATGCCGGGGAGTTTCATGCCGACAGTGAGGTCTTCGGGCTTTTCCACGCCTTCGACGAAGGCGAACGCTTCGAACTGCTTGCGCGGATCGCGGCCGGGCTTCGACAACTCGGACATGATGTCCTGCAGGGTGGGCAGGCCGACATCGGCGCTGACGTATTTCTTGAGATCGATTCCTTTTCGCTTCGACTCATTGGTCATGAGTTCCTGCACAGTGCAGCCGGCATCGGCCGCCATTTTTTCAACCAGCGCATAGCGTTCGGGATGCACGGCGCTGGCATCTAGCGGGTGCTTCGCATCGCGGATGCGCAGGAAGCCGGCGGCCTGCTCGAAGGCTTTGTCGCCGAGGCGCGGGACTTTCTTCAACTGCGCGCGGCTGGTGAAGGCGCCGTTTTCGTTGCGGAAGGCGACGATATTTTCGGCGATGCTGCTGTTGAGCCCGGCGACATAGCTAAGGAGCTGCTTGCTCGCAGTGTTCACTTCCACGCCGACACCGTTCACGCAGCTCTGCACGCAGTCGTCGAGCGAGGCCTTGAGCGCGTATTGATCCACGTCGTGCTGATACTGCCCGACGCCGATGCTCTTGGGATCGATCTTCACCAGTTCCGCGAGCGGGTCCATGAGGCGGCGGCCGATGCTGACGGCGCCGCGCACGGTGATGTCTTCGTTGGGGAATTCCTCGCGGGCCGCATCACTGGCGGAGTAAATGCTGGCGCCGCTTTCGTTGACGACCACGACCTGAATGCTCGCGGGCAGCTTGAGCTTGCGGATGAAGGCTTCCGTCTCGCGGCTGGCGGTGCCGTTGCCGATGGCGATGGCTTCAATTTTGTGACGCTCGATCAATGTCAGGACCGTGCGCGCGGCTTCCACCAGTTGCGTCTGGCTGCCGGCGGTGGGATAGATCACGTCGTTGTGCAGCAGCTTGCCCTGAGCGTCGAGCACGACGGTTTTGCAGCCGGTGCGGAAGCCGGGATCGATGGCGAGGGTGCGCTTTTGCCCCAGCGGCGCGGCGAGGAGGAGTTCGCGGATGTTGTCGGCGAAAACTTTGATGGCCTCGGCGTCGGCTTTCTTTTTGGAGGAGAGGCGCACTTCCGTCTCCATGCCGGGGAAGAGCAGGCGCTTGCAGCCGTCCACCACGGCGAGGTTCAGCTGTTCGGCGGCAGGGCCGCGGCCGCTGACAAAGAGGCGCTTTGCAGTGTCGAAGCCTTTGTCCTCGGGAATGGTGACGCGCAGCATGAGAAAGCCCTCCTTTTCGCCGCGGCGCATGGCCAGAAGGCGGTGGCTGGGGACTTTGGCCAGCGGTTCGGTCCATTCAAAGTAATCCCGGAATTTCGCGGCTTCCTGGTCCGTGTCTTTGCCCGTGAGCACCTTGCTGGTGATGGTGGCGTCCTCCTCGTAAAGCTTCCGCACGGCGGCGCGGACGGCGGCATCGTCGCTCATGCGCTCGGCGATGATGTCGCGCGCACCGGCGAGGGCTTCGTCGGCGGTTTTTACTTTCAGTTCATCCTCCACGTCGGTTTTGATGAATTTGGCGGCTTCAGCGGCGACGTCCACGCCCGGCGTGTTTTGCTCCGCGGTGATCCAGTCAGCCAGCGGCTCAAGGCCCTTTTCCTTCGCGATGGTCGCGCGCGTGCGGCGCTTCGGACGATAGGGCGCAAAAATATCCTCGAGGCGCGACATGGTTTCCGCTTTGGCGATCTGCTCGCGGAGTTTGTCGGTCATCAGATTTCGCTCCTCGAGGCTCTTCACGATGGCGGTGCGGCGGGTGTCGAGTTCGGCGAGCTGGAGGAGGCGGTCGCGGATGCCGGTGATGGCGACTTCGTCGAGTTCGCCCGTGGCCTCTTTGCGGTAGCGCGCGATGAACGGGACGGTGCCGCCTTCGCCGAGCAGTTCGGCGGTGGCAGCGACCTGGGCGGGACGGAGTTTGAGTTCAGCGGCGACTTTTCCGATGTAGGCTTCGTTCATGCAGAGTGGGGTTGGTGTTGAGGAACACGGGGCGCATAGTCAGGACACATCGACGCGCAAATGCCACGTGCCGCGGACGCGCAAAATCCATGCTGGCACTTGACGGGCACTCCGTGCTATCCTCCGCGCATGAAAACGTCGCTGCTGTTGATGGCCTTGCTTTGCCCGCCGCTGGTCGCGGCGGAAATGCGCACCTTTCGCAACACCAAAGGCGAAGAGATCAAAGCGGAGATCACCGGTGCCACCGCGACGCATGCGGAGTTGAAGCGCGAGGACGGCCGCAAGTTCAACGTGCCGCTGAAAACCCTTTCGGAGGAGGACCGGAAATGGATCGCAGAATGGGCGAAGACACACAAGCACTTCAAGGTGCAGGTGGCGGCCACGGTGAAGAAGAACCTGACACGCGAAGCGGAGGGCGACGGTTTCGCGGCCAAAACCAAAGGCAACGACTGCTGGTACGAGATCAATGTAAAGAACACGGCGGCGGAGCCGCTGAGCGGCGTGCGGGTGGAATACATCGTCTTTGCGCCGACCGGCGCGAGTGTTTGCGGCGCGGCAAATCTGGCGGCGATACCGGCGGGAAAATCCGGTCAGGCGAAATCCGAGAAACTGTTCGTGCCGCAGGCGGAGCAGACGGTGCGCACCGGCATCGCGGGCGGCGGCGCCACCATCACGCGTTATGAGGAGAGCACCCTGTCAGGACTGCGCGCGGAGTTCTTTCTCGACGGCAAACCCTCGGGCACGCTCGTTCAGGGAAAACTGCCGGCGGACGCGGAGGAGCAGTTGAAGGCGTGGCGCGAAAAGCAGGCGGCGCCGGCCGTGCCGCCTGCAGCCGGGGAGCCGGCGAAACAATGACATTGCAGGCGTGAGGGTTTGCGCGTTGAGCGCACCTTCATGCCCAAGCCGAAGCATCCCCTGCGTGCGCTCCGTGCGGCGACGCCGCACCGGACGCAGGCGGCGTTCGCTGCCTGGCTTGGCGTCCCGGTCGCGGCCGTCCAGGCTGTCGAGAGAGGCAGCGCACGCATGACGCCCCGGCTGGCGGTGCGCCTTCGCGAAATGACAGGCGCCGATGACGTGGAACTGCGCCGGGACGACGGACGCGCGCTGACATTGGAGGGACGGCGCTACACGGAGCAGGCCTTCGCGCAGTGGCAGGGATCGGCGGCGCAGGAGGAGGAACGCCGGCGGCGCGAAGCTCTGGAACGCTCGTATGCTGCGGCGTGGCAACGTCACGCGCGGGATGCGGGTCTGGCCGCCGTGCACCATGCCGCGGAGCGTCAGGCGGTGGAAGACACGTTCGTCTCATGGCAAACCTGCGAGATCGCCTCGGCTCCGGTTAGGGAATGGAAACGTCTGCCTGAAGCCAGAAAGTGCGCCCTCGGATGGCCGGGAGCGACGGCACTCCCCCCCGACACCAAAGTCACTCTCGCCGTGCAGGCGGCGCCGGTGTGGCAGCCCGAAGCCGCTCCGCCAGGTGCGGCGGCTTCAAATGCGGACCTGTTTCCCCCCTGTTATTTCAGCGTGGCGGCGGGCAGCGGCGGCTGCCGCATGGCGGCGGCCTTCTGGCAGTCGGTTTGCCGCGAACACGGCATTTGTCCGGAATCCGGAAGACCGCGCCACGGTGAACCGACGGGAAGCTGGCGCGGCTTTTTCCGCAGGGCCGGGGAGCGCTGCGAACCACATGCCGTCTTTGCCGGACTGGAAGAAACCGAGCGTCAGGAAACCGGCGGCCTGTATGCGCAGGGCGGCGTGCTGAGCGGCGGGGCAGGGGACGTCCTGACAAATCAGGCGCTGCAGTTCATGGAGGAGCATTCGGAGGATGCGGGCAGCCCGGCCGGCATCCTGCTGTTTGCGTCGCTGGAGGGCGGGACGGCCAGCGCCCTGAGCAGCGAGCTTCTGGCGAGGCTGCGCACACAGTTTCCGGCCATGGCCATCCTCGTGATCGGGGTGCTGCCGCTGCCGGGAGTGAGCAGCGTGGTCACGGCGCCCTGGCATCTGGCACTGGCGCTGCAGGCCATCCGCCGTCACGCCACCGCCGCGCTCCTGTTCAGCAACGAGCAGCTGCTGGCTTCGGCGGCGCGTGACTGGCAGCTGCCTGCGCCGGGTTATGCGGAGGCCAATCAACTCATCGCCGAGTGCCTTGGCGCCCTGACAGCTCCGTTGCGCTTCGGCGGCAGCGATGCGCCGCCGCTGGATTTGCGCACCCTGCTGGCGGGATTCGCCGATGAAAGCATGCCGCTGCTGACGGCCTCGTGCCGTCCCCTCGCGGCGCTGGCTGACCGGCGCCTGAAGACGATTCCGCTGCCGTGGCTCATGGAACGCGCGATCCGGCTGGCGGGGAGCGCGGCGGTGCCGGCACTGGGAGCGTTCCTGCGCCTGCGGCTCCAGCCTGGCGGCCCGTGGGTGCAGCGCGAGGCGCCTCCTGCGGTGCAGCTCTCAGGCCGAACCGGCACCGGTCTTCACGAGAGTGCCGTGGTGGTTGCGGAATCGCGCCAGATCACGCGCACGCTGCGGCGACTGCAGCGTCAGGGGCGCGAGTTGCTGAGGCTGGAGAATGCGGCGGCCCTAGCGGCGCAGCTTGGTGTCAGGGTGCAGGAACTGCAGAGCGCGGTGGAGACGCTAGTCCTCGAGCCTTAGCACCACGCCGGTGCGCGCGGGCAGGTAAAGCCGGAGCCAGTGCCGTTCCGCCAGCGGCTCGGTGGCGTAGTGGTCGCCGGTGATCCGGTCCCACCCGCCGAAGCGCTGCTCGTCGGAGTTGAGCATGAGCCGCCACGTCCCGGCGGGAACGTCGAAACCGTATCCCTCGTAACTCCGCGCAGGGTGCAGATTCAGCGCGATGAACCATGTGCCGCGGCGAAACGCGAGCACCTTGTCGCCGTCGTCGGCTTTGACGAGTTCCGGAGGCGTTTTCCAGTCTCCATCCGGCAGGTGCATCAGAGCGGCGTCGAAATCCCCGAGCGCCTTGAATCGCAGGGACGGATCGTCGCGCAGACTCCACTGACGGCGGGCTTTGGCGCAGCTCCAGCCGTTGCCTTCGCGCGGGAAGTCGATCCATTCCGGGTGGCCGAATTCATTGCCCATGAAATTGAGCCAGCCACCGTCTGCGGAGGCGAAGGTGGCGAGTCGCGCGAGCTTGTGCAGGGCCACGCCGCGTTCCACGCGCAGGTTTTTCGAGTCCGCGTGCATGGCGTCGTACATGTCGGCGTCGATCATTTCGAAGATGAACGACTTGCCGCCCACCAGCGCCTGGTCGTGGCTCTCGACATAGCTGATGGCGTGTTCCTCGGCGCGGTGGTTGGTGAGTTCGTGCCAGAGCCAGTTCATGCTCCAGTCGTCATCGCGGATGTCCTTGGCGAGCTTGAACCAGCAGTCCGGAATGCCCATGGAGAGCCGGAAATCGAAGCCCAGCCCGCCGTCCTCCAGCGGCGCTCCGAGACCGGGAAAGCCGCTCACATCCTCGGCCACGGTGATGGCGCGCGACGCGCCTTCGTGAATGAGCTGATTGGCGAGCGTCAGGTAGGTGACGGCGTCCTCGTCCACATTGGGCGAGAAGTAATGGTCGTAGCTCGAAGGCGCGCTGCCCAGCCCGTGATCGAGATAAAGCATGGAGGTCACGCCGTCGAAGCGGAAGCCGTCGAAGCGGAATTCCTCCAGCCAGCAGCGCAGATTGCTGAGCAGGAAATGCAGCACCTCCGGTTTCGAATAATCGAAGCAGCGGGAATCCCATGCCGCGTGATCGCCGCGCGGCCCATCGTGGAAGAACTGATAGAGCGTGCCGTCGTAGCGGCTCAGGCCCTCCACTTCGTTTTTCACGGCATGAGAATGCACGAGGTCCATGATGACCCGCAGACCGTGACCGTGCGCGGCGTCCACCAGACTCTTCAACTCCTCGGGAGTGCCGAACCGTGCGGACGGAGCGAAAAAGGAACCGACATGATAGCCGAAGGAGCCGTAGTAGGGATGCTCCATCACGGCCATGAGCTGGATGGTGTCATAACCGGCGGCGGCGATGCGCGGGAGCATTTGCTGTTCGAATTCCGCCCACGTGCCCACGCGCGGCTCTTCGAGCGACATGCCGGCGTGCGCTTCGTAGATGCGGGTAAAGGCCCCGGGCTCCGGTGCGGTGTGCCGCCATGTGAACGGCTGCGTTTCCCGCACGAGCGCGGAGAACTGGAGCGATTTTTCGTCCTGGTGCATGAAGCGTCCCCATGCGGGAAGCCTTTCGCCGCTGCCCCCGGGCCACTCCATGAGCACACGATAGTGCTGCCCTGGCTGCAGCGCTCCCGCCGGCAGGATCAGGCCCCATTCGCCGGCGGCGTTCATGCGTTTGGCGCGGAAGGATTCGTCCGGCCGCCAGTTGTTGAAGTCACCCGTGAGTGAAAGCCCGGTCGCGCCGGGAGCCCAGTCGCGGTACACCCATGACCCGTTAGGCCCGCGGTGCAGGCCGAAGCATTTGTGGCCCTGCGCCCAGTCCCACAGGGAAGCGCCGCCGGTGAGCCGCTGGGCCGTTTCCCGGGCGCGGCGCTGCCGTTCACGGATGGCGGGAAAGTGCGGCGCCAGCCAGCCGTCGTCGAACAGGCGCGGGCGCGGGTTCGGCTGCGAAGTCATGACACACTCATTCGCCATGTTCCCTCGGCACGAGCGGCCGGTCGAGCATGCTCTCGTAAATATCCATGTAGCGCTGCGCGGAGGCGGCGTGACTGAATTTCACCGGGCTCTCGCGCATGATGCGGGCGATTTGGGCGGCGCGGGTTTCGGCGGGAAGGGCATAAAAGCGCAGGGCTTCATCGATCGCCCAGCGCAGGCCGTCGGAGCCATAGACGTCGAACCGGAAGCCGTTGCCGGTACTCTGCGCCACATCGAGCTGCGAGACCGTGTCGTAGAGCCCGCCGGTGGCGTGGACAACTGGCAGGGTGCCGTAGAGCGGGCTGATCATTTGGGGCAGGCCGCAGGGTTCGAACAGCGAGGGCATGATCATGAAGTCCGACGCCGCATAGCCGAGGTGGGAGAGCTTTTCATCGAACCCGACGACGGCGACGCGGTGCGCGAGGTCGTGGTGATGCACGATTTCGTGGAAGTGGTGCTGGTGCGGCCCGTCGGCGACGATGGCCACCTGAAGTCCGGTGTTCCAGTAGTCGGAGACGGTTTGATAGAGAATATCCGAGAACAGCTGCGGTCCTTTTTGCACGGGATCGAGCCGTGAGGGCCAGAAGAGCATCGGCGCGTGTTCGTTCACGTCGAGGCCGAGCGTCGCCTGAAAGGCTCGCTTGTTGGCCGCCTTCCCCTGCGGGTGGGTTTCCGGACTGAAGTGCTGCGCGATGTACTCGTCCGCCTGCGGATCGAACGAGGGGTCGGGCGCGTTGAGGATGCCGGAGGCACAGCCGGCATGCACCTTGGAGCGCAGTTCATTGCGCACGGAGTCGGGCACCATGTTATGCCAGCCCCAGGTGATTTCTTCGAGGAACCGCGGGCTCACCGTATTGATGAAGTGCGCCGCAAAGATACCGCTGCTGAGCAGGTCCACCATGTTGGACTCGCGGCTTTCTTCATAGGAATGCGGAGGGCGGTCGAAGAAGAGATTCTTCCAGAAGCCGGCGGCGTCGATGCCGCGGTCCTCGATGGCGGCCATGGACACGCGCTGGGTGTGGATGTTGTGAACCGTGAACAGGCAGGGAATGCCGAGGCGCCGCGACATGGCGGGCACCAGTCCGGTCATCCAGTCGTTGCAGTGAATGAGGTCGGGGCGGACCCGCGGGATGATGTTGTTGATGACTTCGCGCTGAAAAGTTAGTGCCACGCGCACGGAATCGTCGCGGTAGCCGCTGTACACTTCCTGCCGGTAATAAAAGATGCGGTCCTCGGCGAGGTGAATGCGGTCGCGCGGCAGTTTTTGGGAGAAGCGCTCCAGTTCGCGGTCATGGAGTTCGAAGACATCCATGTTGAACATGCGCCGGTAGTTGGGCAGGGCGACATGGACATCGGCTCCCTGATCGTAGAGCGCGGAAACCAGCGCGGCGGAGACGTCGGCGAGACCGCCGGCTTTGGCGGACATGCGCTGGGCCATGTTGCCCATGCCCGGAGGGAGATAAGTGATCTCCGGGGTGACGACGAGGATACGGGGGTTTTTTCGGCGGGGTGCAATCATCCGGGTTGAGTTCAAGCCACCCGGAGCAGGGAATTCGATCCGCCAAACGGATTTGGCACCGTCTCTGCGCATGCGGCATCGTGCCGCCACTGACCGTCAATCAGAAAAAGGTATTCGTATTCCCCGGGCGGCAGCATGAGTGTGAGGGTGAATGAACCGGGCGATTTCGCGGCTTTGAGCGGCTGCGGCTGCCAGTCATTGAAGGAACCGGCCAGCGCCGCGTCGTGAGCCCCGGTGTCCTGCACGGTGAAGGAGACCTTGCGGCGCTTCACAACGGTTGCGGCAGCCTTCGTGGCGACGGGAGCCGGGGCTGCGGGGCGGCGGGGTTTGCGGATCGGTGTGGACGAAGTCGAAGTAGCCATGATTTTGGGACGGGAATTCGGTGAGAATTGACAATGCGAAGCTGCGGTTGCAGCAGACAGCAGAGGTTGTGCCAGACTCACCGGCGTTGACGTTTGCCGCCATGTGGCGGCCACCGGGAGGGGGGGAATTCTGGGCGGTTGGGTGGCGTGGGGGCTTTCGGGCCGCAAGCGGATTTTTTCCGGACGGCAAGGCCCGTTCCTGGAGCTGAAAGGCACGTGCCACGGGACCACCGGGGCCCGCGAACAAATCAGCGATTCTCTAACGCCGGTTGAAGCGCGCCATTTCGCGCTCGATCTCGCGTTTGGCCTCCCGCTTTTTGAGGTCCTCCCGCTTGTCGGTGGAGACTTTGCCTTTTCCGACGCCGAGTTCGATCTTCACCCGCGGCCCTTTCCAGTAGGCGCGGAGGGCGACGAGCGAGTGGCCCTTGACCTGACAAACGCCGTAGAGGCGCATGATTTCCTTTTTGTGCAGCAACAACCGGCGCACCCGCTGCGGCTGGTGCTGTTCCCAGCTGGCCTTTTCGTAGGGCTGAATGTCGCAGCCGTAGAGCAGGCATTCCCCGCGCTCGATGCGGGCGAAGGCGTCGCGCAGATTCATCCGGCCCTCGCGGATGCTCTTCACCTCCGTGCCCTTCAATTCCACACCGGCCTCCACGGTTTCCAGAATGTGGTAGTCGTGCGTGGCCTTGCGATTGGTCGTGATGTCGGTGGTCGGGGCGGCCATGGCTTGATCAGCAGCGCGGGAAGGGAACGGCGGCGTGACTCTGCGGAGCGCGCCGGCACCGGGGATTCATCCATCCTGGCCGGGGCGCAAAGGTGCGGGATCGAAAGTCCACCGCGGGCGACCCGCCTGTCGCAGCGGACGGCGCGGGTCAGGCGGGGTTTTCCGCGCTCTCTTCCTCCTCCGCGGTGATTTTCCCTTCGATGATTTCGAGCAGGGCGATGTCACCCTGACCGAGTCTCATGCCGTAGGTGGCGGGATTGATCAGCGGAGCGCGGCCCTGGTTGAGCTGGCGCACGCGCTTGGAGACGAGATTGATGAGGAGGGGCGGGTGGGGGATGACTTTCGAGGCTTTTTCGATAAGGTCGCTTTTCATGAGGCGGTGAGAGGACGAAGAGGCCGCAGCACCGGCGAATCCGCCCCCGCTGCGGGAGGCGGGGAAAGGAATGATCTTGGATGCGGACATGCGGCGGACTGCGTATTTGGCGCCGGATTTTCGCCGGCAGGGTGGAAAAGAACCGGCGGGATTAGCAGCCTTTGCAGGACTGGCAAGGGGCGATTTGATGAGGATATCGCGATCCTCCCGCGCCGGGAAGCGTGCCGGTTTGACATCGCGCCGGGGCCGTTGACCATGCGCGCCCCATTTTTCCGCATGAACGACCGCAAAACTCTCGAAGAACGCGCCGCGATGTCCGACATCGAGCGCCTCCGCCATTCCTGTGCCCACGTGATGGCCACGGCCATCCTGCGCCTCTGGCCGGACGCGCAGTTCGCCTACGGCCCGCCCGTGGAGAACGGCTTCTATTACGACTTCGACATGAAGCACCGCATCACGCCGGATGACTTTGAAAAGATCGAGGCGGAGATGAAGAAGATCGCGAAGGAGAACCAGAAGTTCGAGAAGCGCGTCATCAGCCGCGACGAAGCCAAAGCTCTGGCCGAAAGCGGTCGCCTCGGCGGCCTTGCCGAACGACCGGGCAACGTGAGCCGCTTCAAGCTCGATCTCATCGACAAGATTCCGGAAGGCGAAGAAATCTCCTGCTATCAGAACGGCGACTTCCTCGACCTCTGTGCCGGCCCGCACGTGAACTACACTTCCAAGTGCAAAAACGTGAAGCTCATGGCCATCTCGTCCTCGTTTTACATGGGCGACGAATCGAAGGGGCAACTGCAGCGGCTCTACGGCACCGCCTTTGAATCGAAGGAGGAACTGGAGCAGCACCTCGTCGCGCTCGAGGAGGCGAAAAAGCGCGACCACCGCAAGCTGGGCAAAGAACTCCAGCTCTTCCACATCGATGAAGACGTCGGTCAGGGCCTCATCCTGTGGACGCCGAAGGGCAGCATCATTCGCCAGGAACTGCAGAACTTCATCAGCACCGAACTGACCAAGCAGGGCTACAGCCAGGTCTTCACGCCGCACATCGGCAAGCTCACGCTCTACAAGACCAGCGGACACTTCCCCTATTATAAAGAGAGCCAGTTCGGAGCGGTGATGGCCAATGACGACCTTCAGGCCTGCGCCGACGCCGGCTGCTCGTGCGCGGAAGTCATGCACCGGCTCGAAGCCGTATCGAAGCGCCTCGCCGACGGCCTCAACGAACGCGCCGGCAGGGAAGTCATTCCCGCGGACCGCGTGCTGCCCGACGAGCAGATTCTCGACGGCTTCATGCTCAAGCCGATGAACTGTCCGCATCACATCAAGATTTTCGACAGTCAGCCGCGCAGTTATCGCGACCTGCCGATCCGGCTCGCGGAATTCGGCACCGTCTATCGCTGGGAGCAAAGCGGTGAACTCAACGGCATGACGCGCGTCCGCGGCTTCACT
The DNA here is from genome assembly GCA_964523105.1 of uncultured Akkermansia sp. Taxonomy (GTDB): domain Bacteria; phylum Verrucomicrobiota; class Verrucomicrobiia; order Verrucomicrobiales; family V1-33; genus V1-33. Next base: position 17,996 of record CAZFZN010000014.1, on the reverse strand, counting down.
CAGGACGACGCGCACCTCTTCTGCACCGAAGACCAGATGCCGGGCGAGGTCCTCGGCTGCCTCAGCCTGGTGAAGACCGTGCTGAATACGCTCGGCATGTCCGACTACCGCGTGCGCGTCGGGCTGCGCGATCCTGACAGCAACAAGTACACCGGCACTCCGGAGAACTGGGACAAAGCCGAAGCCGCCTGCCGCAGCGCCGCCGCCACGCTCGGCGTGCCGTTCACCGAGGAGCCCGGCGAAGCCGCGTTCTACGGGCCGAAGATCGACTTCGTAGTGAAGGATGTCATCGGACGCGAATGGCAGCTCGGCACGGTGCAGGTCGATTACAATCTGCCCATCCGCTTCGATCTCACCTACATCGGCGCGGACAATCAGAAGCATCGTCCCGTGATGATCCACCGCGCGCCGTTCGGCAGCCTGGAGCGTTTCTGCGGTGTGCTCATCGAGCACTTTGCCGGCGCTTTTCCCGCATGGCTCAGCCCCGAACAGGTGCGCGTGATGACCATCAGCGAGAAGGCGGACGAGTTTGCCCGCGGTGTCTTCGAAAGACTGAAAGCCGCCGGCCTGCGCGTGACGCTGGATGTGGAAGCGGAAAAAATCGGCGCCAAGATCAGGAACGCGCAACTCGAGAAGATCCCCTGGATGCTCGTCATCGGCCAGAAGGAAGCCGAAGCCAACAGCGTCGCCGTGCGCCACCGCGCGCGCGGAGACATGGGAGTGCAAAGCGTGGATGCTTTCCTGGAGGCCGTGACCAAAGAGGTCGCGGAGCGGGCTCTGTGAGCAATGGGAGTGATGAGAGGAAGGGGAAGTATGGGAGCCGCGCGCCGCGGGACTCCCATTCTTCTCCTCAATCCTGCCGCCTCACTCACTTCACCGCCTTCTTCTCTGGCCTCACGCCGGCGCTTTTCACCGCGCTGTCCGGTGTCAGGGTGAAGTCGCCGCTCTCCGCAGCGGCGAACTTTGGCATCTTGTCGTAGGTGCCGCCTTTTTCCTGTGAGGGCAGGCGGATGAAGCGTTTGGTGTCGGCGGGGCGGTCTTCGCAGTGCCAGGTATTGCCTTCGAACTGAAACGTCGCCGGCTCGGTGCCGCCGCCGATGTTCACGGCTTCGCGCAGGCTGGCGGACTGGAAGACGATGAGGTTATTGGTGAAGACACCGTTGCGCGATTTGACCATGTCCGCGCCGGTGTTTTCCTGGAGAATGCGCAGCGCCCAGCGTCCGGGCCGGTAGATGGTGTTGTGGCGAACCACGGCGCCGTCCACGCCGACAAAGGCCACCGGCGCCTGCACGCCGCTGAAAACGCAGTCCTCCACGGTCAGATTGGCGGCTTCGGTCTTCGATCCGAGAGGACGAAAGTATTCCGCGCCGGTATGGCCGCCGAGGTTCACGCCGCGTCCGCCGGCGTCGATGAAGCGGCAGCGCTGCACGGTGATGTCGCGGCTGCCGCCCTTCATTTGCACACCGTTGGCCATCGCCGCGGCGGCGCCGTCGTGTCTGAACTCGCAGTTGGCCACCACGCCGGAGTGACAGCCTACCATATCGATGCCGGAGCCGCTCAGGCCCCAGCGTGCCACGGTGCAGTCCTCCACTTTGAAGTCGCGCAGTCCGGAAAGCTTGATGCCGTCGCGGTTGCCGCGCGGGGCGTTGTTGGTGATTTTCAAGTGCCGCAGCGCGATGCCCTGCGACGCGGGTTTGCCGCTGCCGCCGTCGTCCACGTTGATGCCGTTGGCCGCCGCGTTAGACAAATGGAGGTGGCTGAGTTCGACGAACGAGCAGCCTGACAATTGAATGCCGCTGGCGCCGCCTTCGATGACGGGCGGCTGCGCGGGGTCTGCGGCGGTGATGATGACGGGCTGCGCTTTGGTGCCGGCAATGCCGCTGGCGGAAATGCCGCCGGCATAGGTTCCGGGCGCGACTTTGATCACGGTGCCGGGTGCCGCCTTTTGCAGCGCTCCAGTGAGCGCGGCGCGGTCTTTGACGATGACTTCGGCGGCCTCGGTTTGCGGGATCGCCATGGACAGCAACACGAGGGACAAACAGCGGGCGGGGAAGGGGAGCGGGCTCATGGCCTCACCTTGCGCAGGCGGTTTTGAAATGACCAGACCCGCAAGCACGCAGCGGCCTCAGCTTTCCCACGGAAAGAAAGCCACAGATGGACACAGATGGAAGCAGATGGTCTCGGATGAATGAACTGCAGGAACCCAAACGCACTCCAGCTCTTTTCCACATGGCTGGGTCAATCCGTGTCTATCAGTGTCCATCTGTGGCTTTTCATTCTCCTTCTCGTTCACAGGTTGATTCGCGCGCTTGCTCAGCGCGCCTGCCAAAGGTCTCTGTAGATCATGATCGCCTTTGCTGAATTCGGAGATGACGAGCCGGTGCTGAAGCTTCAGCCGCGGCGGGTGAAACTGTCACAGCACTGGGTGCAGGGCGGACAGTTGTCGCCGCCGGCGGAAACGCCGGAGGCGGGACTCAATATTCAGGCCGGCGGGATCGTGGTCTTTTCTGCGGCTATGAAACCAGGACCGGTCGATGTTTTCAAGCCGCGGGGCAAGGAGTTCGTCCCGGGACTCTGGAAGGGGAATGTGGTGGAGCTGTTTCTGCTGAATCCTGACAACGGGCGCTATCTGGAAGTGCATCTCGCGCCGACGGGCCAGTGGTGGGCGTGTGTCTTCACGGCCGTGCGCGTGCCGGAGACTGCGGCGGGCCGGCCGCTGCCGCTGAGCATGGTGCAGCACCACCGGGACAAAACCGGCAGCCGGTGGCAGGCCAGTGTGCAGGTGCCGGCGGCGGTCCTGTGCCAACTGCTCGCAGCGCGGGACTTCCGGAATCTCCGCGCCAACCTGACCGCCGTCGTCAATCCGCTCACCGGGCGCACGCTGTATTTCTCCCTCGCCCCGCTGCCGGGAACGAAGCCGGATTTTCACCAGCCGAAGGCGTGGCTGCCGCTGCGATAGGGCAAGGGACTGTCAGTGCGCCCCGCCGCCGATTTCCACCGGCTTGTAACCGCCACGCGCGCGGAACCACAGGAACAGGATGACGTAGCACACGAGCATGAAGGCCGGCAGCGCGGCCTGACGGATGAAGCTGCCTTTGCGGTGCACCGCCTGGATTTCCTCCAGCTTCGTTTTGTCAGTGGCGGCGAGGGTTTTCACCTTGTCAGCATCGACGGAGGGCGCCTCGCCGAGGAACGTGGTCGAGGGTTTTCCGGCTACCTGTTCATAGATGCCGGCGGTCTTGAGATCGTCGGCCACCTTCACATCCTGGAAGTAGCCCATGCCCACGGCACCGAGAATACCCATGCCTAGCACCCCGACGGCGGAGACGCCGTTGAGTGTCAGGGCGCCGCCTTTGGGGAACTGCTCGGAGACCATACCCAGCGTGGTGGACCAAAGGAAGGTCTTGCCGATGGCATAGAGCGTGACCGCGGCAATGACCAGCGCGGCGCCGCTCACACTGCCGAGGAGCAGGAGCCCGATGATCGCGACAGCCGCACTGATCACCAGCAGCCCGATGGCGGAGAACTTGTGAACGATGGGGCCGGCGTAGCAGCGCAGAATGGTCATGAGCAGCGCGCTCCATGCGAGGGCGAGTCCGGCATTGTCCCCGAGTTCCGGCTTCAGCAGTTCCGGCATCCACGTGTCGGTGCCCAACTCCGTGGTGGCCAGGAAGGGCATGGTCAGCAGAATGAGCAGGAACATCGGGTTGCCGACAGAACCCGTGTAAATGCCGAGAACCGCACCGAGGCCGGCGCCGATCGCCGCGCTGGCGCCAAGGCCGAGCCCCAGTCCGAACATTTGCGAGACTCCCATCACCACCAGCCAGCCGGTCATGAAGAAGCCGAGTCCGCCGACTTCCTTGAGCATGTCGCGGTAGGAAACGCCCGCGGCGACGCGTTCCTGCACGGGAAAATGCCGCGGGATGATCATCAGCGCGTAGATCACCACCGGCACGAAGCACAGGCCGAAGCGCACCGTCCAGTCGAGTGAGCCGCAGAGCTTGCTGAAGACGACGCCAAGCACGATGCCCGCGGGCCAGCCGGCGTGGAGGATGTTGAGCCACTTCGCCTTGTCCTTGCGGAAGATGGTGGCCACCACGGGATTGATGAAGGCCTCCACGGTGCCGTTTCCGAGCGAGACGATGAACGTGCCCCAGTAGAGCAGCGACTTGTCTTTCGCCGCCAGCGTCATGCCGATGGCGATCAGGTGACAGGCGATGGCGAAGAAGGCCGCGGTCTTGTAGCCGATGCGGTCGATGATGAAGCTGAACGCGATGATGCTGATGGCGAACGGCCAGAGGCCCACGCCGAGGATCTCGCCTTTGTCTGCCTCGCTGAGATTGAACCTGGCGGCCAGTTCCCCGATGATTTCACTGCGCACCCCGAAGACAAAAGAGGTGGCCACGAGGGCGATGAAGCACGCCCAGAACAGTTTCATGTCTGGCTTGTCGGAGGAAGAGGCGGCGGTGGTCATGCGAAGGGTCGAATTACCCGCGCGTGTTACCAGCCCGCACCATTCTCCGGAAGCACAAAATCAGGGGTTTGTTTGAGCGGGCGCGTAATCCTGCCGTTCGCAGGTGCCGTCTGCCTCACGAAAAATGCAGAGGGTGCCGGCGGGGACGTTTTCCACCGATTGCGTCCTGCGCGAAGGCCAGTGGACGGTGATGCGGCCGGCTTGCTGCGCTTCGCCGAGCCCGATCAGCATCGTGGCGCTGTTCTGTGCGGCGAAGCCCTCGCCGCACTGGCGGTCGCGGCGCAGGGTGACGCCGCCGGTCTCGACTATGAGGCGCGCGCCGATGCCGTCGCGGTTAGAGAATCCGCCCTGCGGCGCGGCGCTGTGCGAGCCGCCCTCAAGGCGCACGGCAATGAACCGGCGCTGCGGATAACCGGTGCCCAGTTGATTTCGATAGAGCGAGAGCGACGGCACGTTGGCATTCACGAGCGCGATGTCCGGCCAGCCGTCGCGGTCCATGTCCCACTGCACCCACGCGCGGCTGTCGCCCTCGTCGTCGGCTCCGCTGAGCGTGGAGAGGTCGGTGAAGTTCGCGCCGGCCAGGTTGAGAAAGAAGCGATTCCGTTCCCCGCCGCTGTAGGAATGGGCGTGGAACCCGGGACCGGACAGATTGAGCCGTTCATATTCCGGCCGCCGTTCGCCGGTGACCGGATCGAGCTGCCAGAGTTCGTCCTGCTGGACCTCCGCCGGCTGTGAAGTGTCGGTGCGCACGACCGTGCGCCAGAGGCAGCTTCACAAGTCCACTCCGTTACTCACTCCCGGCGGGGCGGTGTAAAATCCGCTGCTCACGTAGAGGTCAGGCCAGGTATCGTTGTCGAAGTCGCAGAATTGTCCGCCCCACGACCAGCCGGCGCGCGCCACCGGAAGGCCGGGGGGCTCGTTGCCGGAGACGAGGTCGAATTTCGTTCCCGAGTTATGATAGAGAAAATTCCCCTCCGCGGCGGCCTTCATGCGCGCGTCGAGACCGGGCACTTGTGCCGTGATGCGGCGGCCGGCTTTGCTGTACATGTTGCTGACATAAAGATCGAGCCGTCCGTCCTGATCGTAATCGCCCCAGCCCGCGCCCATGCCGAACCCGAACTGATCGAGTCCGGCCTGCGCTGTGGCGTCGGTGAAGGTCACTCCGCTGCCGTCCGGTTTCATGCCGTCGTTGCGGTAGAAGACGTCGGGCGCGAAGTCATTCGCGACGTAAAGGTCAGGATCGCCGTCATCGTCCCAGTCGGCCCAGCTGGCCTGAAAAGTGTTGCGCCATTGCGCCACGGACAGCCACTCCGGAGCACGTTCGAACCGGCCGCCGCGGTTCACGAGCAGCAGGTTCGGCGGCCCGGTCTGGCCGAGGAATCCGTGTGCCTCCTGCTGGCGGCGCACGACCTCCTCACGTTCCGCCGGCGAGAGAAACTGCTGCGCCCACTCCGGTGCTCCCGCGGCAGCGCGGTCCCTGCCGGTGAGGCGCGTGGTGATGTCGAGCGGACTGTAGGTGCAGAAATAGAGATCCGTCAGGCCGTCGCCGTTGTAGTCGGCCGCACTGAGTGAAGTGACGAGCGCGGGCAGTCCTCCCAGCACCAGCGTCGCGGTGCGGTCATGGAAAACGCCGCCGTCATTGAGCAGCAGCAGACTGGTGTCGAGACTGCGCCCCACCACACAATCCTGGTCGCCATCATTGTCGAAGTCGGCAAAAACCGCCGCGCAGCTGCGGCTGTTGACGTCGAGACCGAGTGCGGCGGCGCATTCGGTGAAACGCGGCAGACCGTTGGCATCCGGGCCGTCGTTGCGCAGGAACAGATTCGGCCCCCAGCGCTCGAGAATGTAAAGATCATCGTCCCCGTCGCCCTCCACGTCCACCACCGCGAGTCCCGGGTGGTCGTTCACCGCGTCGGGAAAAAGCCGCTCGTCCTTTACCCCCGGCGGCCGCTCCAGCCTTTGACCTCCGAAGTATCCGCGGATCACGGTTTCGTAATGCAGCGACTGGCGAACGCGGGCTTTGGCCGCCGGCGGCTCGATGGTCAGGGAATCGAACACCTCGGCGAAGAACCGCGCCGGCGCCTCCGCGGCGGTGAGGTTCCGCGTGGTCCAGGAAACGATGCGCCACGCGTACGGGCCGTCTGTCAGGCGGCGCCACAGCGCCTGCACCTTTCCGCTGACGGCGACGGGACGCTGGTCCCGCCACGCCAGCGCCTCCACGGAAATCTCCGTCTCGAAGGCGTCCATTTTTCCGTCAGGAAAATCGCCGCGGACGATGCTCCATGCGGCGCGTTCGACCCGGGTGACATTGGCCATCAGCGGCTGCCAGAAGGACCAGTCGTTCGACCGTTCCCCCGCCGGCAGCATCTGCCAGGACGCGAGCGTGGACTGGAGCGGTCCGGCGGAGGAATCCTCGGCGCGCACGGCGATGTCGGTCACTTCCACCTCCGGAGCGAACAGGGTGCTGGCGAGCTGCCGGCCTGGCAACTCCGGTTCGCGGGTCATTTGAGTCTGCAAATCCTCCAGCCGCTGCTGCAGGGACAGGATCAACTCCTCACTGGCGACCAGGTTCCTGACCATCGCGGCGGCCGGGCTCTGCGGGACGGCGGACGGCGGTGCCTCCGCCTTTTTGCCGCATCCCGCGGCCAGCAGCAGCGGTGCCGTGCACAGCGCCGCCCGGGCCATCGCCCGGAGGCGGCGGAGGGACGCGGGACCGGAGTTGGAGAGCATACCTTGAACTGCCGGCAATTGAAGCGGCCCGCTGCGATCCTGTCCAGTTCTCATCCGCCCGGGGAGGGCAGAATTCCGGAGCAGCGGCGTCCCTTACTCCAGCCGCTCCAGCCGGGTGATGCGGTAACGCGCCGGCAGGAATTCTGTGTTGTCCTGCTCCGCCTGTGATGCGTCGAGATGGATCAGCCTCGGGTGATCGGTGAATTCGATCTTGTGAATGCCTTCGAGCGGCGACTTCACCGCCTCGGCGAGGTCTTTGATGTCGTTGATTGGTTTGTCATTCACCTTGGTGACGATGATTTGACGGAGCCGCTCATAACCGATATTGCCCGGCGCCGGGATGACACCGCTGAGAAAGACCAGCTTGCGGCGGCCCTCCTTCATCAGTTCCTCCTGGTTCTCTCTCGCATAGAGCAGTCGGAAAGGCGCGCGGTCGCGCCACTCGCGTCCGCCCATCTGGAGGTAATTGAGCGTGAGTTCCTGGAAGAGGAGCCCTCCGAGAATCAGATAGCGCGGGCCGCGGTCGAACATGTAAGGATCCACCAGATAGTCCTCCGGCGGGCGGCGCTCCAGTTTGCAGTCGAGATCCAGCGGCTTCCCGTCGCGAATGATTTTCATCTTCGCGGTGTCGCCGACGCGGGCCATGCCGCGCAGCAGATGGGAGCTGGAGAGCAGTCCGAATTCCGTATCGTTGTAATTGCCGCGGCTGTCCACCTTGTGGCCGTCGATTTCCACAATGACGTCGTTCTCTTTGATGCCGGACTTCTCCGCCGAGAATCCAGGCGTGGTGCCGGTGATGAGGATGCCGCCCTCGACGCCGTCGAGTTTGAGAAAGCGGCGGAGCTGGGGATCCAGCGTCTGCGCCGTTTTGGCGCCGAAGTTGGGCACGCCGTCGTAAGGCATGGAGGCGGCGTCATCGAGAAACCGCTTGATGATCTGCGGCGGGATGATGTCCGCCACCTGGTCTCGCGAATTGTAGCGGATCAGCATGCCGGCGAGCTTGCCCTCATGCACCACCGGCAGCGTGAAGGTGCCGGCGCGGTACTGCACGGCTCCGTTGGCCTGGAAGATCAGGAAGACACTGTCCTCGAGGAAATAGCCGGCCACGTCGGCGCGATGCAACTCCAGCTTCGACGTCACCGGCGCGCCGTTGTTCTCAAACTGCCAGACGTCGATCTGCGGTCCGGGTTTCAGTGTCGCATCGGGCTCCAGCGGCACGAATCCGGTGAAGAAATCGCCGGGATCGCCCGCGGGCACGATGGTGGCGAGATTGAGTTCGTAGTCCACCGCCTCGATTTTGCTGACCAGTTTGCGACCGCTGCCGGCGATTTCGAGTTCCACATACTGCGCGTCCTGCGCGAGTTCGGCCGTGACGAGCACGCGATTGCCGGGGAGCAGGGCGCCGAGACCGCGCCGCGTGCCGGGATTCACCCGCTGCCAGGGAAGTCCGAAGTTCCAGCCCTGACTGGTGACGCTGACCCGCAGCATGGAGGTTTCCGGCGAGGGTTTGGCATCCTGTGCGCCCGCAGGGAAGGCGGGGAGCAGGGCGGCGATGAGGAAGGGCAGAATCTTTTTCATGAAATCGGGGAGCGTGTCCGCGGCGCCTGCACTTGCGGGCGTTTTGACAGGTCTTCAAGTGCTCTCATGCACTCCCGTTTCCGGGGATTCCGGGGTTCCCGGGCTGCCGGGAATCGCGCCGCATCCGCCACTCCCGCGCGTGTCGCCGGCGGAAGCCGCAAGCCGGCGGTCCCTACCGCACCAGGACCCGCTGGCCGTTGAGTTCCATCAGGATCTCACCGCGCAGGCTCAGCGTGGAAAGTCGGCCGGCGGAGGCGAGCTGGTCCACGAGCGTGGCAAACTCGGGCGAGCCTATTTCGATGACGCGATCCGGCGGCGCAGCAGCGGCGGTTTCGACAGGGGCTTTACTGTCGATCCAGCGGTCGCCTTTCTTATAATAGGCGCGCTGGTTGACCTGCTGGACACTGGCGAACTCGGTTTTGGAAAGATCGGCGCTCCACTGAATGTTGCGCAGATTCAGGCAGGTGGCGTCCTTCGCGGCGGCGAGATTGGCATCCTGATTCACACTGCCGGCGCCGGCGCGGGACTTGAGGGCTTTGCTTTCGATCTCCATGGAAAACCGGCGCTGCACGGCCGGAGCGGCGGCGGAGGCGAGCGGGGTGCCGTCGTCGGCGAAGAAGGCGGTGTATTCGCTGAGCACTCCGAAGTCGCGGCTCAGGCGCACGATTTCATCCGTCAATTCCTTCACCCGCGGATCATTGGCGGTGATGTTCGGGTCCTCGCCGAGGTCGCGCACGGCTTCCGTCAGGGTGGCGATGCGTCGCGCGGCCCAGAGGCGCGGCACGTGAGTGTTGGCCATGCTCGCCCGGTCGAGCTGGAACTCGAAATTGAACTTCCGTCCGCCCGCGGCGTCGCGTCCGGTGAGTTCGAATTTCAGCGGCGCCGCGCCGGCATAGCGTCCGAGGAGCACGATCTGATCGCCCTCGAAGACGTCTGGCATCTGCGCGGGCAGCAGGTCCTGGATGCGGCCGGATTCCGTGCAGGTCAGCGTCACATCCGCCAGGAGGGGACCGTTCAGGCGGCGGGCGACGCTGCCCACTTTCATTTCCACGTCTTCGCCGGGCAGCACGAAAACTGCGGAGCCTTTCGCGCCGCGGGCGAGCGCGCTGAGCAGCGGCGTATTCACATCCACGCCGACGCCGAACGTGAAGACACGGCGGGAATGCGGATTCTCTTTGGCCGCGGCCTCGCGGATTTGTTTTTCGATGGTCACGCCCACCGTCGGCAGGCCGTCGGTGAGGAAAAGCACCACCGGCAGCATGCCCGCGGTGGGCGGCTGGCGCAGGGCAGCGAGCATGGAATCGTGGATGTTCGTGCCGCCGCTGGGTCGCAGGGCCTGGATGTAATCGCGCACTTTGGCTGTGGTGTCAGGGGACTTCACCACCGGCGCAGGCGCGAACGATTCCACGGCCTCGTTATATACAATCAGATTGAACGCCTCGCCGTCCGCGAGACCCTCGATCGTCTGGAGCGCGGCGGCTTTCACCTGATCCAGTTTGCCGCCGGCCATGCTGCCGCTTTTGTCGAGCACGAGCGTGAGTTCGCGCTTCATCGGCGCAATCTCCGCGCGTTTGCCGGGCGGGGCGATGAGCAGCAGAAAGTATCCGCCGCCGCCTTTTTCGTCAGGGCAGGCGGTGAGCGCGGCGCTCATGCCGGCCTCCTGGCGGAGAATGGAAAAGCGGAGACTGCCGGGCTGACGCTCCGCTCCGGGACGCAGTTTCAGCGTGGTGATGCCGCCGTTCTGTTCTGTCGCGATGTCATGGCTCGGGGAATAGACTGCGCCCACCGGGCCGGACGACTTGATCGTGCCTGTCAGGGTCCACGGCACATTGTATTCCAGGGCCTCGGTTCGCGGCAGCACGTAGTCGAGCCGCGGGCCGTCGGCCTTGAGCAACTGCTCCCACGTCACTTTCACATGCTGCGTACCGCCGGGCGCGACGGGGAATACCGAAGACTTCAGCGCGCCGGTGCCGACGAATTCCAGCAGCGCGGGATCTTTGCTGCGGGCCACGATGCTGTCGTAAAGCTGCCGCGCCTCCGCTTTCGGCAAAAGTCGCGCCGTGGTCCCGGGCGCCGCACCGTCAAAGGTGAAACTCTTGAAGACCGCCTCGTCGGGCACCGGCAGAATCATTTCCGCCTCCGCCTGACGCGGCGAGTTGTTCTTCACGGTGATGACCAGCGTGGTGACGGCGAGCTGATCCGAAATGTCCACGGTGGCGTCCACGGCGGTGACCACCGGCTCAGTCACCGGCTGCGGCACGATGCGCCCGATGAAGCGCGAGGTGGGAATGATCTGGTGAGGCGTCTGCGCCAGCGCGGCGGTGCACAGGACAAACGAAACGGCAGGGAGGAGTGCTGAGGAGTTCATGCACACGATACTGCGCCACGGCGTGTCGCGCGTCTGTAAAGCGGCTGTAAATCCCGGGCTCCGCAGCACCGGCGCGCGCTACTCGATGTAGGCCGGCTCCTCGACGTTGTATTTTTCGAGAATGCGTTTCTGTGCGGCGGCGGCTTCTTTGGCTTCGAGCACGATGGGCCGGCCTTCGCCCATGAGTTTGATGGTGATGAATCCGCTCTCCGGCTCCTTTTTCAGCGCCTCGGCCACATCCTTGAGATTTTTGATTTTCACTCCGTTGATTTCATCCAGCAGGTGGCCGGCGTATTCGCGCGTGTAGGCATTGATGCTGTCCGGCAGCACGTTGGTGAAGACGACCGGCTGAGGGCGCTCTTTGTAGAGCGCATCCTGGGAGAAATACTGAAAGTAATAGCGGGTGCGCAGGTTGTTGGCACTCACCGCACCCATGAGCGGGGCATCCATCGGCTGAAAGACCAGCCCGGCAAACAGCACATACTGCGGGCGCTGCTCGTACTTGTTGGCCTGCATGAGGTAGTGATCCACATTCTTCAGCGTGATTTCGTCCTCGCGCTGTTTGCCGTCGCACCAGACGCGGAGCTTCAGTTTGTCACCGGCGAACTTCCGCTCCACCACTTCGGCCATTTCCATCTGCTCGCCGTCGATGTCGATGGTGCCGTTGCTCTCGATGGGATGGCCGTCGATGGCGAGGAGCACGTCGCCGGGATGGACCACGCCGCCGCAGCTGCCGTCCTCGTCCACATGGGTCACGAGCACGCCGATGTCCTCGCCCGGCACCTTGAGCGCGGCGCGCTGTGCGGGATTGAGCAGTTCGAAGTGGGCGATGCTCAGGTCCACGTAGCGGTCGTACTTGCCGTCCTCCACGTCTTTGATGAAGCGGTGCATCACCGGTGTCGGAATCATGTAACCGGTGTTCTGCGCCACGTCGCCGCTGTAGCCCTGGAAGGCCACACCGATGACCTTGTTGTCCTGCAGCACCGGGCCGCCGCTGTTGCCGGGATTGATCGCGGCATCGATTTGAATGGCGAGGTGCTGATCCACGCCGCTGTGCGAGTATTCCTGGTAATCCACGCGGCTTACCACGCCGCGCGTCACGCTGATGCGCTCGCCGCCGATGGGAAAGCCGATCACCTTCACCGTCGTGTCCAGTTTCGGCACCGCTTCGCTGATCACCAGCGGCTTCACATTCTCAAACGCCTTCGCCGGGCGCAGCAGTTCCAGCAGCGCGAGGTCGCAGTCGTGCGCGATGTATTTCACCTGGGCGCGATAGGGCGTGGGGTCGCCCACCTTGCGGATATTGAGCCGCGAGGCGTCGCTGACGACGTGCGCATTCGTCATGAAGAGATTCGGCCCGATGAGAAACCCGGTGCCGCTGCCGCCGCCGGGCGTGGCCGGGTTCCACGGCGTGCGATAGTCCACCTCCAGCGAACTGCATTCGATGTTCACGATGCCCTCGTACTGGGCTCCGAGCGAAGTGGTGGCCGCGTCCTCCGTCTCCTCCTGCGCCGTCAGCGGCACAGCGGTGAGCGTCAGCAAGGCGGCAAGCGGCGGAAGCGGGGAGCGAAAGAGTTGCATAAAGAAATCGGAATGAATGCCGGGACCGGCGCGCGACTGGAACACGCTTCCCCGCCGCTGGCAAAGAGGAACTGACACGGGATTTGCGGTTGTCCCGGGGCCCTCAGACCGCGCCGGAGGGCCGTGGCGCGGCCCGCAGGAACCACTCCATGATCTTGTCGTGGCGAAAACGCCACGCCTCCGCGCCGCCGGCCATCTTCCGCAGCAGACGGTGCCGCGCGAGGAACGACGCCACGCCGGCAAACACGTCCAGCCGCAGCAGCGGCGCGCCGCTGGACCGCCACGAGCGCAGATGCTCCGCAAACGCCGACGCCGGAAATTCCCCGCCGTGCTCCGCGGTGTAGTCTTCTGTCAGGTGCTCCATGCGCTGCTCCAGCAATCGGTCAGGGTCCGGCGTCTGTCCCGCCGCCAGCAGTTCCGCCGCCAGCACCGCCTCCATCGGATTGCCCAGCATCCGCCGCAGCGAAACGGCCCGCGCACTTTCCGGCGGCAGCTTTTCCAGTTCGTCCAAAAACGCCGCCGCCCGCGCCGCAAACGCCCGCTGCCGTTCCGCCAGCGAACCCGCGCCCGCCGCCTCCACCGCCGCCGTCCCCTGTTTGAGCAAAAACGGTGCGATATCCTGCACCCGCAGCGGCTCCAGCGTCCACACCGCCGCACCCGCCGGTGGAGTCCATTCCGCCGGCTGCGTGGTCAGGAGAATGTTCGCGCCCGGCAGCGACGCAATCTCCTCTGACAACTTCGCGCGCACCTCCGGCAGCGACTCGTGCACCGCATCCACCAGAATGTCAGGCGAACCGCGCACCACCAGCGCGCGCAGATACACCGCATCCCCGCGCGCCCGCCGCGGCAGCCGCGCCCGCAGCGCTTCCAGTAGTCCGCCGCTGCATTCCACTGCGCGCAGCAGCGCCACCGGTCGCGACGCGCGCCCCGCCAGCGCCTGCAGCAGCGTCGTCTTTCCCAGCCCCGACTCCCCGCGCAGCACCGTCACTCCGCGCCGCGCCTCCAGCACCCGCAGCGCCGGCTGCGATTCAACGCCTTCCTGCTTTACCCTAACCGCATCAAAAAACGTCCACTCATCGAACGACACCACCTCCCCCGGCGGCACCAGCGCCTCGCGAAACGGCCGCCACACCCGCTCCCGCAGCCACGGCACGCGCACCACCACCGGCCCCACCCAGCCAAACCCCGCGATCCGCCTAACCCACCGCGACCACACCATCCCCTGCGCCAGCGCCGACCACGGATACACCAGCAGCACCAGCACCCACAGCAGCGGCTGAATGAGCAGCACCCACCCCGCGATGCGCAGCGCGCGCCTGACAGGATCGCGGTCCCTGATTCCCTCCGCCACACTGCGAATCGCGCCGGCTTTCAGATGCGACGCGAATCCGCCAATCTCCTCCGCGAGTCCGTCGAGATAAGTCAGGTCGCCGGCAGTCCACGAGGTCAGTGCCACGGCATCCGCGATGGCATCAGCACACTCCTTTTGAGCGGCATCGTAATGAAATCGCTGTGCATCCTGCACCATCGCCAGCAGTCCGCTGATGATTGCCTGTGTCGATTCCTTTTGCAGCTGCCCTTGCCATCCAGCGCCGGAACGCAGGAACCGGAGCGCCGCTGCTTTCTCCGCATTCCGAACGGCGGCGAGGCCGGCGATCAGTGCATCGGTCCGAAAAGCTGGATAGCGACAGCCGGCCTCCAGGAATACGGACCAGAGTTCGCCGGGTTCCACCGGCTGTCGGAACGAAATTTCGTCTGCAGCCGCCCGACGAGCCTCGTCATTATCATTGAGCAGGCATTGCATCAGAAGCGGCATGGCATCCGGCGTCCCGAGAGCACCGAGCCCTTTGACCGCCGCCACGCGCACCTCCTGTTCCGGGTCGTAGCAGGCACGTCGAAGTTCATCCAGAGCGCCGCTCCCGCCGGATTGCCCCAGCGCCAGCACGGCGGCGGCGCGAATTTCTGCATCGGCCGCGTGCAGATATGTCCGCGCGAATCCTTCCTCCGGGAATGCTTTGAGTTCCTGCAGCGTTTTCAGCGCCGCGATTCGCAGCGGTTTGTCCTCCACGGACAGCAGGGCTGTGATTTCAGGAATCACTTCCCGGACCTTCATCGCGATCAGCGTGTCCAGGGCGGCCAATTGTACGCTCCGTTCCTGACGCTGCAACATGCCGGCGACCGCGCGGGCCTGCTCGCGATGGGGATTCTCCCGCATGCCATTCAAAACACTCAGAATGATTTCAGCCTCTTCCTGCAGGTTGAGCAAAACCGACAGTGCCTGCGCACTCTCCGGCAGGCGCACCGCCCGCAGCGTTTCCATGGCCTGCAATCGTATCGTATTTCCTTCACTTTGCGCCAGCAGCGGGGCGACGGCGCGGACGGCCGTGGCATCCTGCCACTTCTCCAGCGTCTTCAGGGCTTCGAGGCGAAACGGGATTTCCACAGCCGGGTCGAGCAGCGGCAGCAGCCCGGCGAACTCGTTTCCCCGTGCCAGTTTCTCCAGAATGTCGAAAGCTTCAAAGTCACCGCGGTCCAGTTCCTGCAGATCGCGCAGCGCCTTCTGCACCAGGATGACGCGTGCTTCCTCCCCGATGTTTTCCAGATGAGCCATCAGGGTCTCGTACGCGGTATAACGGACGGCTGGGCTTTCGTCAGCAGCATACAGATTGGCCAGCGCGAGTGCGCCCGATCGCCATTCAAGTTTCCGGAGCAATTGCACGGCAGCCAACTTGACCGCATGGTCCTCATCGGGGTGGAGGCAATCGATGACAGCCTGGAAACCTATCCCGCTCCAGGCATAGGACTCGATGTCAGGCCACTTCCACGAGAGTTGCTCAAGAGCAGCAGCACGGAGTGCCGCCGGTTCGTCCCTCTCCAGTAGTTTGATGAGATCCTCGAAAGCACTGGAGCGCAGCAGGAAACCCACGGTTTTCAGCGCCGCCATTCTCAAGGCGAGTGGATTCTCCTTTTGGTGAAGAATCCCAAGGCAGGACGAGGCCGCGTCCCGGTCGCCGCATTGGGCGAGGGCGTTCACCGCGACAACCCGCACCGTGAGCGGCTCGTGCGGAGCCAAGAGGGCGAGAATCTGCGGTTCGCTTTCGGCGGCCCGGAACTGCGACAGGGCACGGAGTGCCCCGCGACGCTGCGTCTCCGTCGCCGGCGGGCTGAGGAACTCTACAATCCGCGGGATGTTCTGTTTGAATCCCAGTTCCTCCAGACCACCCATGAGTACCCGCTCCAGCCAGTAGCGGTTTGAAGTAGCGGGGTCCCATTCTCCAAGGGCGCGCAATATGTCACCGACTGCCTCCCGGGCTTCCAGTTGATTTAAAACGTCAAGAGCTTCCAGAGTTTGCCAGGGTGTGGATATTCCGTACGGTTCAAAGGGCTTCACGAGGCTGCCCAGAAATTTCACCGTTTCTTCCCGCGAAGCTGCGCCGGTTTCCAGCAGCGCCTTCGCCGCGAGCGCCCGCAGAAATCCGCCGTCCTCCATTTCCATCAGCCGCCGCAATTCCCCGGCACAACTGCGGGCCTTCATCCGCCCCGCTGCGGCGATTGCGGCCGGCACGAGAAATACTGCACGGGTGTCAGACCGGGCCGCCTGGCGGGCCAGTTCCTGATCCCGGAGGATGCCGGCAAGGAGCGGGGCATATTCGTCAGCACCCATGACTCCCAGTGCTTCCACGGCTCTGGTCCGTTCCCGCAACGCATCCTGCGGACTGGCAAATTCCGCCACGCGATGCCGTTCGTCCCGTGCCCCGATGATCCCCAGCGCGTGAATCGCCGCCGCGCGCCAATCCGCTGCGTCGTCCTCTTCTGTGTGCATCAAGTCGGCAATACGCCCACCGTCCTGCGGGCGGCCGAATTGCCGCAGCACGTCTGTGGCCGCCGCCGCTTCTGCGTGATATGAGTATCCAGCGTCATTGGGAGACGCGGCAGCGAGCAGAGCAACTGCCGCATCGACACAGCGAAGATCCCGCCAGGCGGCGAGCACTTTCATCACGACTAGCCGGACGGTGAGTTCAGGATGCGCAGTCAATTCCGCGATGCGGTCAGCGTGTTCGGTGGCCTGCATTGCGCCGAGCACGGAAACGGCCTCGGCGATGACGTCGAAATTAGGGTGATCGAGCAGCGCCGCCACGCCCGGCGCGAAAGACCTGGCAGCGGGCGCGCCGAGGATTTTGGCCGCTGCGGCACGGAGGTCCTCATTGGAAGTTTCCAGCCGCCGCACCGCCTCTTCCGGAGTCATGCTCCGCCGGTCAGTTCCGTCCTGTGCCCGGGCCGGACCGGGAAGGCACGCCGCCATGAGCAGCAGGGACAGCGCTACCCGCCGCCGATGAGGGCAAGGGGAAGCAAATCGCCGCGTCTTCATTTTACCACGCGGCACATATCAAAAAGCACGCGCGGTTCAACCCCGTCCATCATTGCGCGGGGACCGACTCGCAGCCCTCCGGCTTGCGAAGACGCTGTGCGGCTTTATCCTCACGCCCATGACCGCCTCCTGCAAAGTCGGCGACGAAATGGAACTCGCGCAGTTCCGGCTCATTGCCGACAAGATCGAAGCCGACCCCTCGCTGCTCACCATCCCGCCGGCGAACATTGAGCGTTGGCTGGGGCACGGGCATCGCGCGGCTGCGGAACTGCGGCGATGGCTAGAGCAGTTGCTGGCGGCGGGAGGTTCACGCCGCGGGATGGCGTCTTTGTTGAAGCTGTTGCGCGATGATTCCGGGGCGGCGCGCGAATGGAAGGACTTCATGCCCTGCGCTGGGCTGCTCACCGAGGAGGAACTGGGTAGGGTCTCCGTCTGAAAAGGCCCGGAGGGCCGTGAGAAATTAGCCGGGGATGACTGAGGAACGAAGGAACCCTCGGGACGAGGCAATGAATGAAACCAAGCCCCGGCAGGGGCGGAAGGATGCAGCCGGGGGCATATTTCTGCTTTCTGCCGCCCCTGCCGGGGCGGGAAATTATCGGGGACTATCCCGGGGGTTCCGCTGGGCTCCACCCCCGGCTACCTTCCACCGGGCCTCCAGCCCTGATGAGTTTTAAACCGTGCCAATACTCGCAGCTGCAGGAACACTCTCCGCAGACCAGGTGCAGGAACTGCCGCTGACGCGGATTGTTTTTGACCGTTCCGGAGGTTGTCCCTTGCATTCTCATGATACCGGGTGGCGAGTATCTGAATATCCGCAGAACTCAAAATTGGCGGGCCTGTTACCCTAAAAAGGAAAATGAGAAGAGCGCCGCAGCCCGAAGGCGGCGGAGATTTGG
>CAZFZN010000013.1:0-156558 GCA_964523105.1 uncultured Akkermansia sp. | reverse complement strand
GTGGGTAGCAGGCAGGAAGCAGACGGGTGCAATTAAGTCCGACAGGCTGCTAGGCGCTGGAGTTCGATGACGACCTCCTTGCCCAGTTCGCCGGAGCCGAGGAAAGCCACGCGCGTGGATGAGGGGGAATAGGGAGTGCCGATGGAAGCCATGCCCGCCACCTGATAACGGAAGGCGTGCTTGGCAAGCAGAAGCACCCCGGCGGAAGGCGGCGCGGCCTTCGCGGCGGGCTTGCGCACCGGCGCAGCAAAGGCACCAGTAGCGGCTTCAACGAACGCTATGATCCGACGCCTCGCCCCGCTGCTGCTGTCCGTGCCGGTTGCGGCGGCGGAGTTGCCGGCGTTCGCCGGAGAGGACCTCGCCGGGCAGCCGCTGGCGCTCGCCGTGGATGACGCGGGCCGCGTTTATCTTTCCTGCACCGGGCGCGCCTTCGGCCGCGGTGTGCCTGACATTTCCGGAAATGCGCCGCTGCTGCGCGGGGATGCGGCGGTGTTTTCGCTGGAGGAGCGGAGCAGTCTGCTGCGCCGCTGGGAGGAGAGCGGGGCGTGGAAAGCACCCGGGCCGGAGGCGGCGGAGGCGGCGGTGTGCCTCGCCGACAAAGACGGCGACGGCCGCGCGGACGAACGCGTGGTGCTCGCGGGTGAATTTCACGATGCGCTGGACGGACCCGCAGGAGGCATCCTGCCGCTCGCCGGAGGCGCGGTGCTCTTCGCCTGCACGCCGTCGCTGTGGCGGCTGGAGGACGACAACGGCGACTCCCGCGCCGACCGGCGCCTGCCGCTCCTCACAGGTTTCGGCATCCGCACCGGCAACGGCTGGCCCGGCCTGCAGGCCCTGACAGAAGGGCCCGATGGCTGGATTTACTTCACCGCCGGCCGCCGCGGCTGCCGCGTCACTTCCGCCGAGGGGGAACGGTTTTGTGTGGAGAACAGCGGCGCCGTTTTTCGCATGCAGCCCGACGGCTCGCAGCTGGAGTTGCTGGCCACGGGCCTCGACGAACCCGCCGGCATCGCGGTGGACCTGCGGGGACGCGTCTTCGTTGCGGACACCGCGCCGGAGTCCGGCTCCACCCGCGTGCTGCACGTCCTGCCAGGGGAGGACTTCACGGCTCCGGGCGCTGCGCCGCTCCTGACCATCCCGTGTCTGGCCACCGGTTTCATCATCGCACCGGCGGTGGCTGCGACTTCACCGCTGCCTTCGTTTCTTCTCGCCGACGGCCGCAATGGCGGCGCAGTGATCCCTCTGACGTTCTCCGGCTCCTCAGAAATGCCGGCGCTCACGCCCGGCGCTCCGCTGTGGCAGGGGGCTGCGGTGTGCGGGCTCGCCGCTGCTCCCGACGGCTGCGTGCTCTGGCCGGAATGGGGTCCGGGCCTGACCCCCAAAGCCACCGTCCGCATTCACCGCCTGCCGCCGCGCGAACATCCTGACATTTGGAAGACCGCCGCGCCATTGCTGGCGAAACGGATCGCTTCACTGCCGGCGGAGGAATGGCCCGCACTGCTGGAACATCCTCACCCTCTCGTGCGTCAGCGCGCCCGCGAAGCCCTGACAAAACTCGGCTATCAGGAGGCGCTCGACCTTTTCGCCCGCACGGCGAAACGCTCACCCTCACTGCCGGCACGACTCAATGCCGTGTGGGGCCTTGCCGCGCTGGGCCGGACCACGCCGATGCTGCTGAATGAAGTGGTGCTGCTGTTCACTTCGTCGGAGCCGGACGTGCGCGCCCTGGCGGTTCGCATCATCGGTGAATCCGGCGGCGAAGCGCCCGTCGCGGACATTGTGCAGCTGCTGCGCGACCCCGCGCCGCAGGTTCGCATGGAAGCCGCGCTCGCGCTCGCCCGGCTGCGGCCGCACGGCACCGGCGGCGAGCTGGCCGCCGCACTGCACCGCTGCGGAGATTCCGATCCCGCGCTGCGCCACGCCCTGACATTTGCGCTGTCCCGCTGCGCCGCGCCTGCGGAAATCGCGGCCCGCGGGCGGGAAACGGATTCGCCATGGCTCAAGCCCGCGGCGGTGGCCGCACTGCGCATGATGCGCGCCGCGGAAGCGGCTGATTTCCTGGATGACGGAAATCCCGCCATCGTGCACGCGGCGGCCCGCGCCATTTACGACACCCGCATTCTGCCGGGATTCCCGGCGCTGGCCGCGGCTTTGTCCCGCTGCGCGGAGCAGCCGGCGCTGGTGGAGAGCGAATTCGTGCGCCGGGCGCTCGCCGCGGCATGGCGCACGGGCACTCCGGAAGCCGCGGCGTCGGTCGCGGCTTTCGCGGCACTCCCGGACAGCTCGGTGCCGCCGGCGCTGCGGAGCATGGCCGTGGAAACGCTCCAGTCGTGGGACGCGCCGCCGGACATTGATCCCGTGCACGGACGTTTCGACCCGCCGCTGGCGCGGCCGCCGGGACTTGCCAGAGCTCATCTGGAAGAGCTGCAGCCCGGAACTGATAACGCCAAACCAGCGGTCGAGCCGTTGGTGGCGGCCTTTGAGAACCGGAAGCTCACCGCGGCGGCGCGCCTCGATGCTCTGGAACAGCTCGCGGCCCTCCAGCCTGCCAAAGCGCTGGAACTCGCCCGCGCGCTGCTCCCGGATCACGGCACCGCCGCTCTGCGCGCCGGCGCGCGCACTCTCATCATGCGGCTCGATTCCGCTGACAGCTACACGCAGCTCAACGCCGCCCTGCAAAGCGGTTCCGTGCCGGAAATGCAGGCCACCCTGACACTGGCGCAGCGGTTCGATTCCAAACAGAGCGACGCCTTCTGGACCGGGCTGGGAAAACGGTTTCTCGACGACAAGCTGCATCCCGCGGTGCGCCTCGAAGTCTGGGAAGGCCTGCAGCTCCGCGACGTGGCGCCGCGCGGACCCTACCGGCGCCTCCTCGAAACGGCCGAGGCCGCCCTCGACGAAGCCGCCGACCCGCTGGCCCGCTGGCGGATGTGCGAAACCGGAGGCGATCCTGACAAAGGCCGCTTCCTCTTCGAGACCGGCCGCACGCTCAACTGCACCGCCTGTCACTCCCTGCGCGGCCGCGGCGGCGTCTCCGGTCCGGAACTCGACGGCGTCGCCTCCCGGCTCGACCGCGCGCAACTGCTCGCGGCTTTGGTGCAGCCGGGATCGCTCATCGCTCCGGGATTCGGAAAAGTGACCCTGACACTTCAGGACGGCACGGAATTAACGGGCCTGCTGCGTCGCCGCGATGAAACGTCGCTGCTGCTGGCCACTCCGCACGGCCCGCGCCGCATTGCCGCCGGCACCGTGAAGGCCGTGAGCGCTCCGGTCAGTCCCATGCCCTCCGCCGCTTCCCTGCTCACGCCGCGGGAAATCCGTGACCTCCTCGCATGGCTGGAGACGCTGAAGTGAACTTACAGCCCGCACTGCGCGCGCTGGCGCAGCAGGTGATCGGTGAGCACCAGCAGCGCCATCGCCTCCACCATCGGCACCGCGCGCGGGAGCACGCAGGGGTCGTGGCGGCCGCGGCCGGTGAGCGTGGTGTCTTCGTGCGCGCTGCTCACCGTGGCCTGCTCGCGCATGACCGTAGCCGTGGGTTTGAAGGCCACGCGGAAGACGATGGGTTCGCCGTTGGAAATGCCGCCCTGGATGCCGCCGCTGTCGTTCTTGGTCGTGGTGACTTTGCCGTCCTTCATGCGGAAGGGATCGTTGTGCTCCAGTCCCGTGAGCAGCGTGCCGGCAAAGCCGCTGCCGATTTCAAAACCCTTGGTCGCCGGCAGGCTGAGCATCGCTTTGGCGAGGTCGGCCTCCAGTTTGTCGAAGACCGGCGCACCGAGTCCCGGCGGGCAGCCGCGGACCACGCATTCGATGACACCGCCGACGCTGTTGCCTTCGCTGCGCATCTTTTTGATGAGCGCGACCATCGGCTCCACCATGTCAGGGTCGCCGGTGCGCACGATGTTCTTTTCCACCTCCGCCTGCGTGATCGTCGCGGCGTCCACCTTCGCCTGGAGCGTGTGAATGCTCTTCACCCACGCCACGACTTCCAGCCCCGGCGCGATCGCGGCGAGCACTTTCTTCGCCACCGCGGCGGCGGCCACGCGACCGATCGTTTCCCGTGCACTGGCGCGGCCTCCGCCCTGCCAATTGCGGATGCCGTACTTGGCGTCGTAGGTGTAGTCCGCGTGGCTCGGCCGGTACTTCTCCGCCATTTCCGAATAAGCCTCAGGCCGCGCGTCCTCGTTGCGCACCATGATGGAAATCGGCGAGCCCAGCGTCTGCCCCTGGAAGACACCGCTGAGGATTTCGCAGCGGTCGGCCTCGCCGCGCGGAGTTACGATCTCACTCTGCCCCGGCCGGCGGCGGTCGAGATCGCGCTGCACGTCCTCAGCCGTCAGCGGCAGCCGCGGCGGACAGCCGTCAATGACGACCCCGACGCCTCCGCCGTGACTTTCACCCCACGTGGCAATGCGAAATACCTGACCCCAGATGCTGGACATGCCCGGCGGATAACGTCCGAATTTCCGCCCGGCAAGGCGGAGTTGGGCTATCGCGCACTGCGGCGCTGGAAGGCGGCGGACTCGACCACGCCGCGGAGGAGCGGGAGGATGCGGCCCTCGTTTTCGTTGAGCTTCGCCATCAGCAGATCGAGCGTGGCTTCATCGCGCCAGTCGAGACCCCGGCCGAGGGCGTAGGTCAGGATCTTTTCGATGAAGCAGCGGTGGAAGGCGTCGCGGTGGTTTTTGACGAGCACCTCCTTCAACTCGCGGGCGCCGGCGAACGATTCGCCGGTGACGAGTTTGCCGGCGGCGTCCACTTCCTGGCCGCGCTCGAAATCGCGCCACTGGCCCATGGCGTTGAAATTCTCAAATGCCAGGCCCAGCGGGTCCATGCGGTTGTGGCACGATGCGCAGGCCGCGTCGGCGCGGTGTTTCTCCAGCGTTTGGCGCAGCGTGCCTTCGGGGATGCGTCCGCGTCCGCCGAAATCCTCCAGCGGCGGAACGTCAGGCGGCGGCGGCGGCGGCGGGGTGCCGAGGATGTTGTCGAGGATGAACAGGCCGCGCTTCACCGGTGAGGTGCGCGTGGGATTGGAGGTCACCGCCAGCACGCTGCCGTGGGTGAGCACGCCGCCGCGCGGGCTGTCCGCGGGCAGCGTGACTTTGCGCAGGTCGTTGCCGGTGACGTCTGGGACGCCGTAGTGTTTGGCGAGGCGTTCGTTGAGAAAGGTGTAATCGCTGGCGATGAATTCCGTGAGAGGACGGTTCTCCTTCAGCACGTGGGCAAAATACATCTCCGTCTCGCGCAGCATATCGCGCCGCACCTCGCGGCGGAACTCCGCGTCGCGAAACCGGTCGAAGCCGCGGCGCGACACCGCGCGCAGCTTTTCCATTTCCTCCGACTCCTCTTTGGTCAGTTCGTCCTGACGTTTGCGGCGCAGTTCAAAGAACCTCCGCCGCGCGGCGTCCGCCTCGGGGTCCGGCTTGGCTTCGCGCTGGAGCACGAAACGCGCGTCGATGGGAATGCCCTCGATGTCGCGCGCCTGGAGCCACTGGCCGCTGAAATTGCGCACGAACGCGCGCGAGCGGTCGTCCTGCAGCATCCGGTCGAACTGAGCGCCGAGGTTTTCGCGCAGCTTGTTTTCGCCGGCGAGTTTGAGCAGTTCCGCGTCGGGCGCGGTGGACCAGAGGAAGTAGGAGAGCCGCGTGGCGAGAGCGTATTCATCCACGAGCGGGTGCTTTTCCCCCTCGCGCGCCGGCAGCGTGAATTCCTCCATGAAAATGAACCGCGGCGAGGCCAGCACGGCCTCCATGGCGCGGGCGATGCCGTCATCGAATTTTTTGTCAGGCTGGGACCATGCGGTTTCCGCCATGCTCACGAGCCGGTCGAGTGTCGCCGGTTCCGCGGGACGGCGAAAGGCGCGCAGCGTGAAGTCCGCGAGCCGCTCACGGGCGTAGGTCCGCCGCGCCTCCGCCTCCGCCGGCAATTCGCCGGGCAGGATCCTGTCGCGATGCGAGGCGAGGGCGTCCTTCACGATGCTCTGCGCCGCGGCGAGATACTTTTCGATCATCATCGGCGAAACGGTCAGGACTTCGCCGATGTTGTCGAAGCCGTGCCCGCTGTCGTCGGCGGGAAATTCATCCTGGACGCGGAAGTTCACGCCGGTGAGGTCGCGGATGGTGTTGTCGTACTCCGTGCGGTTGAGCCGCCGCAGCACGGGCCGGCCGGGATCGGGCTGCGCGGGATCGAGGGCGAAAACCCCGGAGGTGATCCATTTCTGAATGGCAACCCGCTCCTCCGCGGACGGCTGACTTTTCTTTTCCGGAGGCGGCATCATGCCGGCGCGGACGTTTTTCAAAACGCGGTGCCAAAGGGCCTTGTCGGCGAGCAGTTTTTCCTCCGATTCGAATCCATCGAATGCCACGCCGCCCTTTTTCGCACCGTCGGCATGACAGTCGAAGCAGCGGTTCTCCAGAATGCCGCGGACCTCTGCGGGCATTTCGGCGCGCAGCGGCAGGATCAGTGCGAACAAGGCCGCCACCAGGGCAGGCAAGGGACGGAGGAGATCAGGCATTGCAGTCATAGTGTGGCGGGGCTGCGGCGAGTCAAATACACGAACCCGCAAGCGCCGTGCCGCTGGCGGGGAGCGTGTTTGCGCGCGGGGAATTGCTGCGCAGGGCTGCGCCATGTCCGCAGCGGATCTTCAGCCTTACATCGAACACGCCGGCATCGCCGTCGGCGCCATTTCCGGCGTGCTCGCGGCGAAGGGAAAGGAAATCGACCTCTTTGGTGTGCTGGTGCTGGCGCTGGCGGCGGCGTTCGGAGGCGGCACGACGCGTGATGTGCTGGTGAACGAGCCGGTGGCGTGGATGCAGCATCCGGCGATGATGATGAACGCGCTGTTCACGGCGCTGGCGGCCTTTTTCGCGGCCCGCTGGCTGCGCATGCCGCATGGAGTGTTGAATGTGGCGGACGCGCTCTCGCTGGCGTTCTTCGTGATGCTGGGAACGGGCAAGGGCCTGCTGCTGAAATTTGCACCGCCCGTCGCGGTGCTGCTGGGAGTGGTGACCGGCGTGGCCGGGGGCATCGTGCGCGACGTGCTTCTCGGAACCGTGCCCGCGGTGTTCCGGCGCGGCATTCATCTTTATGCGACGGCCGCGGGCGCGGGGGCGACAGTTTATGTACTGCTGCAGCCGCTGGGCAGTTTGCCGGCGGCCGTGGCCGGATTTCTCACCGTGCTGCTGCTGCGGCTCGCCGCCATCCGCTGGAAGTGGGCGCTGCCGGTTTTTCGCATGAAAGAATGAGGCGACTGCCGCCGCGGGCAGGGGTCACGTGACGGCGTCACTTCCCCAGCGCCTCGCGCAGCGCCGCCTCCACGGGCGGGGGCACGAACTTCGCCACGTCGCCGCCCAGCCGGGCCACCTCCTTGATGACCCGCGAACTGAGATAAGTGTAGGCCTCGCGCGAGGTCAGGAACACGGTCTCCAGCTCCGGGCTCAGCGTCTTGTTCATCAGCGCCATCTGGAATTCGTACTCGAAATCCGTCACCGCGCGCAGGCCGCGCACCACCACATTCGCGCCGGCTTTGGCGGCGAAATCCACCAGCAGACCGTCGAAGCTGACGATCTCGACATTGGCGTGCGATTCGATGCTGTCGGCGATAAGCTTCATGCGCTGCGGCGCGGTGAAGAGTGGCTTCTTCTCGTCATTGTGCGCCACGGCGATGAGCAGCCGGTCGAAGAGTCTGGCCGCGCGTTCCATCACATCGAGGTGGCCGAACGTGATGGGGTCGAAGCTGCCGGGATAAATCGCGGTGGTCATGAATTTCCGGCGATCATAGCGGCGCAACGCGGTCTGCCAAGTTCCAGAAATCGGCGGAGCCGTTCGCCTGTCGCCGCGCCGCGCGAAGCCCTTGCCGCGGATGCCGGGTTTGTTCATGCTTGGCTGCATGGACCAGACCGACCCCGCCGATTCATCCGCCCTGCTCGAATTTGCCGAAGCCCGCGTGCTGGGATGCCTCATGGAAAAGGAGGCGACGACGCCGGACTACTATCCGATGACACTCGCGGCCCTCACGGCGGCGTGCAATCAGAAGAGCAACCGCGCGCCGGTGGTGGAATGGGACGAAGCCACGGTGGAGGAGGCCGTCGCCGGTCTGCGCCGCAAGCATCTGGCCGCCATGATCAGCATGGCCGGCTCCCGGGTGCCGAAATACAAACACACGCTGGAGCAGGTCTTCGGCGGCTTCGACGACGGCATGAAGGCGGTGCTTTGCGAGCTGCTGCTGCGCAACGTGCAGACCATTTCCGAACTCCGCACCCGCACCGAACGCATGCATCGATTCCCTTCGCCGGAGGCGGCCGAGGAGTGCGCCATGAAGCTGGTGCATTACGGTGCCGGCCCGCTGGCGGTCGTTTTGCCGCCGGGAGGCGGACGCCGGGTGAAGTGCTGTGCGCATTTGCTGTGCGGGCCCGTCGAGTCGGCGGCGGCTTCCGCAGGCGCCCCCGCAGTGCCGTCCCCGCCGCCGGAAGACTGGAAAGCCAAAGTGGAGGGCGAACTCGCCGCGCTCCGCGAGGAACTGGACCGGATCAAGTCTGCGCTCGGCATGACGCCGTGACCGGAGCCGAAGCCGCAAAAGTCGCCGCTCCCACTCATTTTCGCGGCCCCCGAAATTCTGCTTGAGCCGTCCCGGGGCCGGCCAATACTCGCGCCCCCCGTCGGGCCAGGGAGTGCGCCGTGTTTTTCGCTCCTCCCTGCGGCCCTGAAACCCCGGCCCGTTCTCAACCTCCATCTCCTCTCTGCATTCCATGAAAGTCACTGTCGAAAAGCTCCCCAACTGCCAGGCGAAGGTCAGCGTCGAAATCCCCGGCGAAACGCGCAAGGAGGCGCGCGAGCGGATTCTGCGCGATTACATCCGCAGCGCGGCGCTGCCCGGCTTCCGCAAAGGCAAGGTGCCGCGCAGTGTCGTGGAAAAACGCTTCGCGGCGGAAATTGACCGCGAGGTGTCCGACCGGCTGGCGCACGACGGTCTCAATGCCGCCGTGGAGCAGGAGAAGCTGAAGGTTCTTTCCGTCGGCGGTTACCAGCCGGCGGAGGACAACAGCGAGGCGAAATTCGCCTTCACGCTGAGCGTGATGCTGGCGCCGGAAGTCGTGCTGCCGGATTACAAAGGCCTGTCCATCACTGTGCCGAAGGCGGAAGTGACAGACGCGCACATCGCGAAGGTGCTGGAGAATCAGCGTGAGCGGCTCGCCGACATCGTGCCGGCCGACCGCGCGGTGCAACAGGGCGATTTTCTGACGATCGATTACCGCGCCACGCTCGACGGCGTGCCGATGAGGGAATTGCTTCCCGAGGCGCAGCATTACATCGGAGAAAGCTCCGGTTACATGCTCAAGGCCACCGAGGACAGCTTCCTGCCGGGCTTCTGCGTCCAGCTCGAAGGCATGAAGGCCGGGGAGTCGCGCGAAGTGAAAGTGACCATGCCCGAAGAGGGTCTGCCGGAGAGCATCGCCGGCAAGGATGCCGTGTACCACGTCACCGTGCAGGAGGTGAAGGAGGCGATTCTGCCGGAACTGAACGACGAACTCGCCGGGCGCATCATTCCCGGAAAGAATCTGGAGGAAGTGCGCGCCATCATTCGCCAAAACCTCGAAGCGGCGGTGAACCAGAAGGATCTGGAGCGGAAGCGCATCGCCGCGATGATCGCCCTGCGCGAGAAAGTGAACTTCGACCTCCCTGGCAACGTGGTGCACAACGCCACGCAGCGCCGTGTGAATCAACTGGTGCAAATGAACCGTGAGCGCGGCATCGAGGATGAGGTCATCAAGGAAAACGAAGAGGACATCGTCAGAGCCGCCAACGACCAGGCGCAGGTGGACGTGAAGGATGAGTTCATCCTCATGGAAATCGTGGACAAGGAGAGCCTCACTGTCACCGAACAGGACATGGTGCGCCGCATCACTTACATCGCTCACAGTAACAACACCTCCCCCGACCGCGTCGTGAAGACGCTGAAAAAGAACGACGGCCTTTCCAATCTGCGTCACTCCATCCTGCTCGGCAAAGCACTCGACGTGCTCGTGGAGCATGCGAACGTCAGCTACGAGGGCACCGCCGGTCCGGAGGAACTTTCCGAAGGCTGAATTTATCAGGCCACAGATGGATGCAGATAATCACAGATGGGAGAGAGGCGAAAACTGCGTCCAGCAGCGCTTTCCTCTGCAACGTCCATCTTTCCCTGAAACCATCCGTGTCTATCTGAGTCCATCTGTGGCTCAAAACTGAACTACTCCCCACCCCATTACATGAAAACCCTCCGCGAAATCCAGGACGACCGTGCAGCCCTCAACGCCCTGCCGCCGCATCTGCGCGACCGCGCGCTCGATGTGGTGCAGAATGTGACCGTCTATGAGAAGGAGCCGGGCATCGGCATGATGGGATTCGACCTGCTTTCGCGTCTCATGAAGGACCGCATTCTCCTCATCGGGGAACAGATCAGCGACCCGCTGGCCAACTACATCATCGCCCAGCTGCTCTACCTGCAAATGACCGACCCTGGCAAGGATGTGAACATTTACATCAACAGCCCCGGCGGCAGCGTCACGGCGGGTTTGGCCATGTATGACACCATGCAGTTCCTCACCTGCGACGTGAACACCTACTGCATGGGCATTGCCGCCAGCATGGGCAGCGTGCTGCTCACCTCCGGCACCAAAGGCAAGCGCTTCTGCCTGCCCAATGCCCACGTCATGATCCACCAGGTCAGCGGCGGCGCGCAGGGCACGGCGAGCGACGTGGAGCGCACCGTGGAGTTCATGTTCAGCCTCAAAAAGCGCCTCAACGGCATCCTCGCCAAGCACACCGGCAAGCCCATCGAGCAGGTCGAAATCGATTCCGACCGCGACAAATACATGACGGCCGAGCAGGCGATGGAATACGGGCTGGTGGACCGCGTGCTGGAAAACCGCCGCGAATTGGCAGTGGTGCCCGGCGCGTAGGGCTCAGCGCGGTCAGTCCCTCGCCAGCGCGTCGAGCAGATACTGCGCCGGCTGGAAGTGTTCGATGAGCACCTCCCGCTGCGCGCCGCGTTTCAGGCGCACCTGCGCGATGTCGAAGTTCGGCGTCTTGTGCGGCGCGAAAAGGATGTCGTCGTGCGTGGCGTTGCGGCGGTCTTTGAAGAGATCGGGCGTGAGGTGCCCGCCCAGATGGTCGTCGCGGCCGGTGGCGAGGTGGCAGGTGCCGAGCACTTTTTCGTCCTGAATGTCCGCGCCGCTCACCGGCAGCACCTGGGTGCCGAATCCCAGTTCGCCGAGCACGCCGGTCATGGGATCGGCTTTCAGCTTCGCATTGTGCGCTTCGATGGTGGCCGGGTTTCCGGCGATGAGTTCCGCGCGAATGATGCGCCCGCCCGTCACCTCCAGCCGGCCCAGCGTGCCGTCCTCGTACTTCATGGGAAACTGACCCTCGGCACCGGTCGGCACGAAATAAACTTCGCCGGCGGGGAGGTTGGCAATGTCCGGCGTCAGTCCGCGGCACAGGCCGTGGCTTTTCTGCGCCTCCTGGCCGCTCAATTCCAGCTTCGCCGTCAGCACTTCCCCGCTCTCCAGCGCGAAGTCGATTTCGATCTCATCCGCGCGGGTCAGCGCGACGCGCAGCTTTTCGGCATCGCGGCTGACTTCGTTATAGTCCACGGCGAGGCCCGTGCTGAGGATCACTTCGTTCACGCCGTGCAGCGTCGCGCCGCGGAAGTTGTACTTCTTCGCCATCGCCGTGAGCGGCGCCGTGGCGCTGAAGGTGGAAATGCAGAGGATGATGTCGTAGTCGGGATACACATCCGTCTCCAGGCTCAGGGTGTTGCCGGCGAGGTCGCGGCACTCGTCCTCCATGTCGAGGTTGCTGCCGAAGGTCATTTTGTAGGCAATGATTTCCCCGCCGGTGAGGCCGAGCACTTTCATGGCCCCGTTGTGCAGCGCTTGATAAAAATGCTCCCACGCGCGCCGCTGGATCGCCAGTTCAGGCTGCTGGAGGAAGGCTGCGTCCTTCATCAGGGCCAGGTCCGGCAGGTCGATGAGGACGCAGATTTTGCGGTTCAGGGTCGGTTCGAAGACCGTGCGCAGGAGCCGTTCGAGGCTGAACGGGGGAAATTTGCGGTCGGCGGCGGGCTTGGCGAGGGCGGAGAGGGCGGCGCTCATGGGTGGGTGGGTGGTTTCGGGGGAAGTCCTTACGTCTGACCCGGGCCAAACGCTGCATCCCCGGAGAGGAATTCGGGCCGAATGGCTGCGGCTCAATCGAAAAGCCGCTTCCGCCGCCGGCCGGGAGGGGAGCGGACCGGGGGCAACGATTTGTTTGACATTCCCTCCGCTCCGCCCCACCGTCCCGCTGTTTCCGGGGCTGGAACTACCGGGCTGACCGATCAAGCTTTCGCTGACCAGCCGGACTTTCCATTGCGGAACCCCCACAACCGCGCTCAACACGGCGCAGTGTTGCGGCGACCGGCCCCGGACAGGTCCAACACACACCTTATTTCCATGGCAGAAGATCAAGAGCAGCTCCCGGATTCCACCCCGCCGCCTCCCGCGACGGATGAAGCCCCGCCGGCTGCACCTCCCGCGTCCGAACCCCCGGCGGTGGACGCTCCGACCACCGAAGACAAGCCGGCGGCGGCCCCCGTGCCGGAAGTTGTCGTGCTCAACGATTTTCAAAACCAGACCGTCAAGGAACTCTACGACCTCGGCACTTCGCTGGGCCTGCGCGTCGGCGGGGTGCGCAGCAAGCACCAGCTGGTGTTTGAAATCGTCTGCCACTACAGCCGCGCCGGCAGTGCCGTGGAGGCCAACGGCATTCTGGAAATCAGCCGCGACGGCATGGGTATCCTGCGCGATCCGCGCTACAGCTTCGCACCGTTTCAGGACGATGTCTTTTTGCCGCCCAGCGTCGTCCGGCGCTTCCAGCTCCGCAGCGGGCTGCGCCTCAAAGTCAGCGCCCGCGCGCCGCGCGATGCCCGCGAGAAGTTCATCTGCACGGAAAACGTGCTCGAAATCGAAGGCCAGCAGGCCCTCGAGGGCGCGCCGCCGCCGGTCCCGTTCGACAAACTGACCGCGCTCTTTCCCAACGAGCGCATCATTCTCGAAAACCGGAAGAGCAAATCCATCGGCCCCCGCGTGGTGGACATCGTGGCCCCGCTCGGCAAAGGCCAGCGCGGCCTCATCTGCGCCCCGCCCCGCGGCGGCAAAACCGTCCTGCTCAAAGACATCGCCGCCAGCATCAAGGAAAACCACCCGGAGATCGAACTCATCGTGCTGCTCATCAACGAGCGGCCGGAGGAAGTGACCGACTTCGTCGAAAGCGTCGGCTGCACCGTCTTCTCCTCCACCTTCGATGAACCCGCCGCCCGCCACATCCAGGTCGCGGAACTCGTGCTCGAACGCGGCAAGCGCCTCTGCGAATACAAGAAGGACGTGGTCATCCTGCTCGACTCCCTGACACGTCTTGCCCGCGGATACAACACGCTGCGCGGCGGCAAGGGCGCCAGCGGCTCCGGCGGCGTGGACCACGAGGCCCTCCAGCAGGTGCGCAAGTTTTTCGGCTCCGCCCGCAAATGTGAAGAGGGCGGCAGCCTCACCATTCTCGCCACCGCCCTCATCGAGACCGACAGCAAGATGGATGAAGTCATCTTCGAGGAGTTCAAAGGCACCGGGAACCTCGAAATCCAGCTCGACCGCGAACTCGTCGAGCGCCGCATCTACCCCGCCATCCACGTGCAGAAATCCGGCACGCGGAAGGACGACCTGCTCTACCATCCCGACGAATTCCGCCGCATCGGCGCCATCCGCAAACAAATGGCCCAGCTCCCCGCCGGCGAAGCCATGGAAGTGCTCATCAAGAGCATCAAAGCCACCGGCTCGAATGCGGAGATGCTGCTCACCGGTTTGCGTCTCTAGCTTTTCATCGTTCAGCCTTCATCCTTCATCTTTTTTTCAGTGCCCCAGGACCACTTTCTCGACACCCCGGAAGCTCTCGCCGCATGGCTCTCACGCCTGCCGCAGGGCGAAGGTGTCCGTGTGGCCCTCGACACGGAAGCCGACTCCCTGCACTCCTACCGGGAGAAGCTGTGCCTCATTCAAATGGGCGTCGGCGAGCATCAGGCGCTGATCGATCCGCTGACCATCACCGACCTCTCACCGTTGATGTCCTATCTGGCGGAGGCCGAAATTTGGGTCCACGGCGCCGACCTCGACATGACGCTGTTCAAGCGCACTTTCGGCATCGTTCCGGAACGCATTTACGACACTCAGACGGCCGCCCGGCTCACCGGCGAACGTCAGTTCGGCCTCGCGCATCTGGTGGAGAACAAGTTCGGCGTCCAGCTCAGCAAACAGTCGCAGCGCGCCGACTGGAGCCGCCGTCCGCTCACCCCGAAGATGCTGGATTACGCGCTCAACGACATCCATTACGTCATTCCCCTGGCGGATTTATTTCTGAAGAGGCTGCGGGAACTGCGCCGCGAGGCGTGGTTTGAAGAATCCTGCGCCGACGCCCGGCTCTCCGTCCTCAACCGCCCGCCGCCCGATCCCGAGGAACAGTGGCGCATCAGCGGCAGCGGCATGCTCAAGCCCTGCGGACTCCATTACCTGCGCTGCTTCTGGCGCTGGCGCGACAAGGAGGCCGAGCGCCTCAACCGGCCCACCTTCAAAATCATCAGCAACGACGAAATCATCGCCATGGCTCAGGCCATGCAGGAGGGGAAAATCGTCACCCTGCCCAACCGCTATCCGCCGCCCTTCCACCGGCGTTTTCACCGCGCGTTCAAAGAGGCCCAGGCCGCGCCCGAGACCGACTGGCCGCGCCGCCCGGCGCGCCGCCGGCACGATCGTGACCTCGAAGCCGAGAAGCGGTTCGATGCGCTCAAGGCGAAGCGGGACAAACTCGCTGGGGAACTCGACATCGATGCCGCCCTCATCGCCAGCCGCGCCGCCCTGGAACGCATCGCGCGGGAGGCTTCCGCCGCGGGTGAACTCCTGCTCCACTGGCAGCGCGAACTGCTGGGGCTGTGATCGCAACCGCCGCCTGACAAACCCGGGCGCCGGGCCCGCCGGACCGCGAAGTTTCACTTCGCCCCGTCCGCACAGCTTCTTTCACCGGAGCGAAGGACAACTTCGCGCGCCTTGCATTCCCGCCGCGGCGCCGCACAGCGGCTCATGCTCAAACTCACTCCAGAAGGCCGGCTCACGTGGCATCCGTCACCGGATGAGCCCTGCGACCTGCCCCCGGCCGCCCGGCAGAAACTGGAGCACGCCTGCGCCATTTCCGGCGCCGCCGGACTGCTGGAACTGGCGGCGCTCCACTGTGAGGCCCTGCCCCCGTCACTGCAGTTCTGGCGCGGCTTCGTGCAGGAATATCTCACGGCGCTCTGCCACCTTCCGCGACTGCGCGAGGACGGCTGGCAGGGCGGACCGCCCGTGCCGGAGGAGGCCGCGCTGCAGTCACTGATTGCCGCCGCTCCGCCGCTTCCGGGCATGGAGTTCCTGACCGGGACGGTGCTGGCGGCCTTGTGGCTGGCGTTGAATGCGGAAATGACCGCCCGCATCGCACAGCGCGATGCCGCCGCGGTGCTGGCGGAGATTCATCCCTCATGGCGCCTCGTCGGCCGCGTCACGCTGCACCTCGCGGAAAACAAACGCAGCCCGGAGTTCCCCTTCGCCTTCCTCGCCACCTATTCCCACCGCATGGACGTCCGCGGCAAAGTGCAGCACCTGCCGCTCAAACAGGCGCTCGCCGATTCCGCCGAAAAGGGAAACAAGGCGCTGCTGCAGACGCTGCTCGCGCCGTTGCACGAAGCCTCCGGCACCAGCCCGCTGCTGCGGGAACTCATCGAAAGCCGTCAGGTCTTTCAGCCGCTTGCATGGACCGCGGAGGAGGCGTGGCATTTCCTGCGCGAGATTCCGAAACTGGAGGACGCCGGACTCATCGTGCGCGTGCCCGACTGGTGGAGCGGCGGCCGCAGCACGGCGCGTCCCGCCGTGACCGTCACCGTGGAAAGCGGCGAGGCGCGCCAGGGCGTGGGCGTGGACTCGCTGATGAATTTCAGCGTGGACGTGGCCATGGGCGGCGAAAAGCTCACGCCGGAGGAACTGGCGCGCCTGCTCGCCAGCGAAGCGCCCCTCATTTCGCTCAAGGGCCGGTGGGTCGAAATCGACCGCGCCAAACTCAGGGAAGCGCTCGACAAATGGCAGCGCGCCGCCGCCGCGAGCGCCGCGGGCATTCCGTTTCACATCGGCCTGCGCCTGTTGTCAGGCATGGCTGTCACCGCCGGCGAAGCGGAGAATCTGGAAGCCAGCGGCGCATGGACCGCCTTCCATGCCGGCGCGCAGTTTCAGAAACTCCTGGCCAAACTCCGCGACCCCGCAAACACACTCACGGACCACACACCCGTGCCCGGCCTGCGCGCCACCCTACGTCCCTACCAGCGCACCGGCGTGAACTGGATGCACTTCCTCGCCGGCATGGGCCTCGGCGCCTGCCTCGCCGACGACATGGGCCTCGGCAAAACCATCCAGGTCATCGCTTTGTTATTACTTCGCCGCGCCGCCCGTAGCGGGGACCTCCGGTCCCCCGGGGCTTCTCAAAAGGAACCGCGCCCCAGCCTGCTCGTCGTGCCCGCCTCGCTGCTGGGCAACTGGCGCCGCGAGCTGGAAAACTTCGCGCCGGACATGGAATTCCTCATCGCTCACCGCTCCGCGCTGGACGCGGCGGCGTTAAAAAAGCTCAGCGCCGGCACGCATCCCGCGCTGCGGCGGAATGCCGTCGTCATCACCACCTACACCATGCTGGGAAAGCTCGACGCCCTCTCCGAAATCGACTGGGACGTCGCCGCGCTGGATGAAGCCCAGGCCATCAAGAATGCCGGCACCGGCCAGGCGCGCGCCGTGAAAAAACTCCGCGCCGCCTTCCGCCTCACGCTCACCGGCACGCCAGTGGAAAACCGCCTCGCCGATCTCTGGAGTCTGTTCGATTTCCTCAATCCCGGCCTGCTCGGAGGTCCGTCCGAATTCGCCGCCGCCACCAAACGCATGGCCAAAAGCCCCGCCGGATTCGCCCCGCTGCGAAAGCTGGTGCAGCCCTGCATTCTGCGCCGCATGAAGACCGATCCCGGCGTCGCGCCGGACCTTCCCGCCAAAACGGAAGTCACCGCTTTCTGCCACCTCAGCAAACGTCAGGCCTCGCTCTACCAGCGCGCGGTGACAGCGATGGCCAAAGAACTCGCGCAGGCGGAGGATGGCATCCAGCGCCAGGGCGTCGTGCTGGCATCGCTCATGCGCCTCAAGCAAATCTGCAATCATCCCTCACAATTCGCCGGCGACGCCAACTTCGTGCCCGAGGAGAGCGGAAAGTTCGGGCGCCTGCGCGAACTCTGTGCAGAGATCGCGGACCGTCAGGAGCGTGTCCTCGTCTTCACGCAATACCGCGAAATGACCGCCCCGCTCGCCGACTTCCTCGCCACCGTTTTCGGCCGGCCCGGCCTCGTGCTCCACGGCGGCACGCCCGTCGCCAAACGTCAGGACCTCGTCGCCCGCTTTCAGTCGCCCGGCGGCCCGCCCTTCTTCGTCATCAGCGTCAAAGCCGGCGGCACCGGCCTGACCCTGACGGCCGCCAGCCACGTCATCCACTTCGACCGCTGGTGGAACCCCGCCGTCGAGGACCAGGCCACCGACCGCGCCTTCCGCATCGGCCAGACAAAGAACGTGCTCGTCCACAAGTTCGTCTGCGAAGGCACCCTGGAGGAACGCATCGACCAGCTCATCCGCGACAAGAAAGCCGTCGCCGAAGACATCCTCGGCGGCGACGGCGCGGCGAAACTCCTCACAGAGATGAGCGATGCGGAGCTGATGAACTTCGTGAGCCTGGACTTGAGCAAGGCGGAGTGAAGGAGGGGCTATAATCCCTGCCAGAGCCTCAGCCCCTGCTCGATCAATGCCATCTGCTGCGCCGTCAGAACCCCCAGCCGTCTGATGAAATGCCGCGGAGGGACAGTGGCCATTCCCTGGAGGAGAAAGGCGCCGTTGCGATCCAAAAAAGCCCGCGGGCACCGCAATTTCAAACTGCGAGCCACGCAGGGCGGTCGTGTGCGGCACGACGCCGATGAGCGCGCGATCTGAATCTGAGAACGGAATGCTCACCACCAGAGCCGGGCGCACTTTCGCCGCCATGCCAAAGTCCACCGTCCACACTTACCCTCGTTTAGGAAGGATCGCCGCCATGCTGCTCCTCCTCAGCATCCAGCCGGGCAAATGATTGCGCCGCCACCAGGCTCGCATCGTCCTCCGTCCATTCCGTAGTGGACGACTCCCGCGGCTGAATGATCAGGGCAAGAAACTCCACCCGCTCCGCAGACGAAAGTTGCTGGAGGCTGGAGCAGAGTTGAGAAACCGCCGCGGTCATGAAGGCAAAATCCTGCTGTCCCGCCGAGTCGCAAGTTGACTTCCAGCATCTCAGTGCGGGGCGTCGATTAGCTTGAACCAACTCGTCATGCCGCCGGGTCTTCCGGGGCAAATGGCGGACGCGGAATTCTCGTCATCGCGGAGTTGCCAGGGGCCGGAACCGGGAGGAATCCGATACCGCCACACCGGGGACAGCCGGCACCAATCGTCATGGACACTTCTCTCCTTCGATTATGCACTTCCGGGTGGACCGCTTTGGGCTTGTGTTGCCATCTGGCGTCTGCTGCTCCGGGAGAAGTTGGATACGGGGTTTGTTCCCAGCACCGGAATTGTTGATCACATTGCCATGCAGCCGGGGGAGAAAGGTCCTGATCGGTGGTAACTTCACCTCAGTGAATGGCGTCGCTCACAGGAATGTGGCCCGGTTGAATCCCGTTGGGCCATGAGACACAAGGTTTGATGAGAACGTGAAATACGGCGTGGACTGTACTGCCGTGCAAAGGGACGGCATGAATGTCATCGGCCGGCCCGGCCTCGTGGCCTCGTGCTCCACGGCGGCACGCCCGTCGGCAAACGTCAGGACCTCGTCGCCCGCTTCCAGTCGCCCATCGGCCCCCGCCACCTGGTTTGTGACCAGGGCGCACCGCCTTCCTGCTTTTCCCGCGCGGCGCACCGTGACATTCTGCCGCCATGGACACTCTCACCGGCCTCGTCGAGCGCGTCACCTATCACACGGAGGACACGGGATACTCCGTGCTGAAGGTGAAGGTGCCGAAACGCCATGAACCGGTGACAGTGACAGGGCGCGTGCCGAGCGTGCACGCGGGGGAGGAAATCAGGGCGCAGGGCGAATGGGTGAATGTGGCGGAGTACGGGCGGCAGTTCAAAGCGGAGCAGATCGAGACCACGGCCCCGTCGTCGCGGGAGGGAATCGAACGTTATCTCGGCAGCGGGTTGATCGAAGGCATTGGGCCGGTGTATGCGAAGAAGCTCGTCGAGCGGTTCGGTGAGGGCATTTTCGACATCATCGAGCAGAACAGCGCGAAGCTCGAAGAGGTGCCCGGCGTCGGCGGCAAGCGGCGCAAGGAGATCAAGGCCTCGTGGGAGAAACAGAAGAGCATCCGGCAAATCATGGTCTTTCTGCACCGCCACGGCATCAGCACCGGCAAGGCGGTCAAGATTTACCAGGCTTACGGCGAGAATGCGATCAACGTGGTGCAGGGCAATCCCTGGCAATTGGCGAAGGACATTCACGGCATCGGATTCAAAAGCGCCGACCGCATCGCGCAGCAGCTCGGCATGGCTGCGGATGCCCCGGAGCGGATGCGGGCGGGGCTTTCCCATTTGCTGCTGGCCGCGGGCGATGAAGGGCACTGCGCTCTGCCGCGCGCGGAACTGGTAACCAAAGGCACGGATCTCCTCCAGGCGGCACCGGAACGGGTGAGCGATGCGCTGGTCAGGATGCTGGAGAACGCGGAAGTGGTGCGCGAGGAGATTGAGGGCACGGAGCTGATCTTCCCGCCGCACCTCGTACATGCCGAGCGGGAAATCGCGCAGCGATTGAAACTGCTGGCCGGCCAGCCGGCGCAATATCCGGCAATCGATGCAGAGAAGGCGCTCGCATGGGTGCAGCAGGAAACGCGGCGGGAACTCGCCGCCGGTCAGCGCGCGGCGGTAGAGCAGGCACTGCGCAGCCGCGCGCTCGTCATCACCGGCGGGCCGGGCGTGGGGAAGACGACGATCCTCAACAGCATCCTCCGCATCCTGGAGGTGAAGAAAGTGGAGTTCGTGCTCGCCGCACCGACGGGCCGCGCCGCGCGGCGTATGAGCGAGAGCACCGGACACGAGGCGAAAACGATTCACCGCCTGCTCGAATATCAGCCAGGAACCGGCTGGCAGAGGAACCGCAGGAATCCGCTCAAGGGCCGGCTCTTCGTGCTCGACGAGACGAGCATGGTGGATGTGCCGCTCATGTTCCGCTGGCTCGATGCACTGCCGGACCACGCGCACGTGCTGCTCATCGGCGACGTGGACCAGTTGCCCAGCGTCGGCCCCGGCACCGTGCTCGCTGACATTATCCAGAGCGGCCTCGTGCCGGTGGCGCGACTCACTGAGGTCTTTCGTCAGGCCGCCCGGAGCCGCATCATCACCGCGGCGCACGAGATCAATGCGGGGCACGTGCCCGATTTCCCCAAACCCGCGCCCAAAGGCTGCGACTTCCACTTCATCGAACGCGATACGCCGGAGACCATCCTCGATACGCTGGTGCATCTGGTGCGCGACCGCATTCCCGATGCCTTCCAGCTCGATCCGCGCGATATCCAGGTGCTCAGTCCCATGAACCGCACGCCGCTGGGCACGAACAACCTGAACCTCCTGCTCCAGGACGCACTCAATCCGCCGAACGAAGTGAAGCTGGAAGTCGAGCGTTTCGGGCTCACGTTCCGCAGCGGCGACAAAGTGATCCAGACGCGCAACAACTACGAGAAGGATGTCTTCAACGGCGACATCGGCCGCGTGGGCGACATCGAAAGCGACCCGCTGCGCCTGCA
Organism: uncultured Akkermansia sp.; assembly: GCA_964523105.1. Taxonomy (GTDB): domain Bacteria; phylum Verrucomicrobiota; class Verrucomicrobiia; order Verrucomicrobiales; family V1-33; genus V1-33. Next base: position 135,626 of record CAZFZN010000013.1, on the reverse strand, counting down.
CGTCCGCTTCGATGACGGGCGCGAAGCCGTCTATGAAAGCGGCGAGATCGACGAACTCCGGCTGGCTTATGCCATCACCATTCACAAAAGTCAGGGCAGCGAGTTCCCCGCCGTGGTGATTCCTGTCAGCACGCAGCATTACGTCATGCTCCAGCGGAACCTCTTCTACACCGGCATCACGCGCGGAAGGAAACTCGTCGTCCTCGTCGGCGACCCCAAGGCGCTGGGCATCGCCGTGAAGAATGCCGGCGGGGCGCGAAGATGGAGCGCCCTGCGGCCGCGGCTCATGGCCGGAAGCGGCAGGTCCGGATAGAACCGAAACCCTGCCTCCACCGCCAGGGCTCCTGGAAGCCGCCATGCCCCGAATTCTCAACTTAAAAGGGAAATAGAACCACGGATGGACCCGAATGATCACGGATACTCAGCAAGTTGTGTTCACGGGAATCCTCCTCCGGGGAGTGAGTCCGAAATCATGCGTCAATCCGTGTAAATCAGCGTCCATTTGGCTCATCAGTTAAGATGAAAGGTTCGCCGGTTTGCCTGCGGCAATCTCTGCTGCGCTCCGGTTCCGTTCGGTCGGCTGTGGTTTTCTTCCTCTCCATTTTCTTTCCTGGTTCATCAGCGGCGAGCGGGGGCCTGGCCTCGAAGCCGGGGAAATGCGATGAGAGGTCACTTTCGAACCGCCGGAGGGATTCGGGGTGGAACAGGCGCCACTTTTGCGGCGGCCTCGCGCGCGGCGGGGGAAACGGGCCAGCGCCAGCGGTCGGCGAAGAGCGGGGCGAGGTTCTTCCCGGCGGCGCGGCTGGCGGCGAGGATGAAGTTGTCCACGGCGTCCTGCGTGGTGGCGGCTTTGGGCATCTCGCCGGCGGCGTGCCAGAGGCGTTTGACGAATTCCCGCCCGCCGTGGTCGCGCGCGAGGCGCAGGCAGAACGAGGCGAAGAGGTCAGTGCCGTTGAGACCGAGCGGATTCTTCGGCGCAGCGTCGGTTTTCAGCGTGTTCTCCCACGTCAGCGATTTATCGGCCTCATAGAGGTCCACGAGCGATTCCATGATTTGCCGGAATTCTGCGCCGGACTTGTCGCGGAACGGCCCGAGTTTCGCGCCGGCGGCGTCGAGCGCCATCAGGCGCATGAAGACGGCGTATCCGGTCACGACCGAGCGGTCGCTCACGGGCTTCTGATAGGCGAGCTGCGGCGAGTAGAACCAGAAGTTGCGTCCGAACTCATAGGGCAGCGCCTGGTCAATGACGCCATCCCTCTGCCAGCCGCTGTAGAGATCGGTGAAACAGCCGGTCGTGAGTTCGATGCCGGTCGCGCCGAGATAGCCGCAGGCCGCGCCGCAGGTCTGGTCCACTTCCGCGACGGTGGTGAGTCCGTCGAGGTGTTTGGCTTTCTGCGGATCGCGGCCGGTGGCATCGCGGTAGAAAGCGTGGATTTTGTCGAAGGTCCCGCACAGTCCGGCCATGAGTTTGGCGTCGAGTCCCTCCTCCTTTGTCAGAAAGGCGACATGCTTGCCGCGCCATGCGTGGAGCCTGAGTTTCGCGCCCTCGAAGGTGGTGTATTCCACCGGCGCAGAAGTGAGCGAGGCGAGCGCCTCGTCTGCGGCGCGGAGTGAAAGTGGCAGGCTCAGCAAGACGGGGGCGCGGAGGAGCAAGGAGCGGCGGAACATGCGGGGCAGGTAAGCCGCCGCGGGATTCCCTCAACCCCGGCATCGCGTGAACCCTTCCTTCGCTGCAAGCCTGCGGACCGTCGCGGCGTAATAATTCCCGCCCGCTCTCCGCCGTCATGATCACCCGCCGCCGCTGCCCCGCCCGCCCTATTGCCTGCGTGGCGGTGGCTGTGCTGGCCTTGTGTCTCGGCGCCGGCGAGCCGGAGGCTGACGCGGAGCGCGACCGGCAGTACGCCGTGCTTCTCGACGCCAAAGCAAAGCCGGATGCCAAAGAGGCGGCACTCACCGCCATGGCCAAACGCAAAGGGGATGTGGTGCAGGGCGAGGATGTCTTCGGCCGCACCTGTTTTGCCTGTCATGTCATCGATAACTTTGGCGCCGCGCTCGGTCCGGATCTGAGCGATGCCGGCAAGCGGCTCACGCGCCTCGAAATCGCCCGGGCCATCGCGGAACCGAATGCGAAGGTGGACAAGGCCTGGTTCATGGAAACGGTGACCACCGCGGACGGGGATACGGTTTCCGGCTTCATTGAGAAGGAGGATGACAAAACGCTCACACTGCGGCTGGCTGCGGAACTTGTGAAAAAGATTCCGAAGAACACGATCCAACATCGGGAGACCGTCAGGACTTCGACGATGCCAGGGGATGCTCTAACTACGCTGACGGCGGAGGAATTCATGGACCTCATCGAATATCTGGCCGCCCGCAAACCGGAGGAGAAGTGACTTTACTTCCGCTGGAGCGAAAGCGGGGGAAACCCGGCAGAGCATCCCCTCAATTGGCATGATCCGCCGGCAGGCCGGCGCCGCTCCATGCCCGGCGTGAGGTCCAGTCCGCGGACGGTGCGTTCCAGAAGGGATCCGCTGGAGGGAGGCCGAGCGGGAGGAAGGCAGTGGTACAAAGGTAGAGGCTGCCGGTGCTGATGTAGCCTTCGGCGAGCGACGGTTGATGTCCGGCGAGGCCAATGCGGAGCCAGCCCTGCGCGTCGAATGTGTCCGGCGCTCCGAGGGTGCGATGTATCACCGCACTGAGCGCGCCGCGGACCTGCGCGGGCGGCAAATGGTCAGGCAGCGCGCGGCGCAGCGCGATGTCGGCGAGCAACTGAAACGCGCCGCAGCGATACGCGACAGAGCGGCCCAGCACCGGATAGCTGCCGTCCGGCGCGATAAGCCGCTCCTGCACCGCGGCGTAACGGCGGGCGCGCGCGAAGACGGGTTCGCGCAGCTTTTCCCAGCGTGTGTCCACGGGCTTCATCGCGTCGAGCACGGCCATCAGCATCGGCTGAATGACGTAGCTGTTGTAGTAGTCCCAGTGGAATTCCGGACCGTCGCCGTAAGTGCCGTCGCCCTGATACCATTCGCTGTGCGCGGCGAGTGCAGTTTCCACCGGTTCCGGTTTCCACGGAGCGCCGGCACTGGCGAGAAAAGCCTCGACGGTGGCGGAGAACAGCAGCCAGTTGTTGCGGCCCGGTTTGAACTTCCGTGTGTTTTCCAGCCCCGCGATGAGCCGCTGTCTGACAGCGGCGTCGAGCGGCTGCCATAACACCTGCGGCGCACGGAGCAGCCCGAGCGCGAGAAACGCGGCATCCACGAGGCACTGCGGTCCCGCGATGAAATCGAGCCGGTCCGCGGCGCTGTCAGTTACAGCATGGGCGATGCATTGCCGCGCGAGGTCCGCGAACTTCGTGCGCTGTGTTTCCTCCTCTGCGCTCAGTCCCGCACATCCGAGCCAGGGGGCGATGCCGGCAAGAGTGCGCCCCAGCGCCTCCAGATGGGTGAAGGGACGGCGGCCGGCTTTGGAGCCGGAGCCCGGTTTCGTTTCCACCGGCATCCGCTGCCTCAATTCATTCGCCGCCATCGCCGTCAGCACCGGCCCGGCCACGCGCTCCAGCACCGCCAGCCATGCCGTGCGTGTGTCGCGGGAAGCCGGCTGCTGCGCAGGGACGGCCCCGGTCAGGCCCGCGGCGGCAAACCCGCCGAGCGTGACATTGCCAAAAAACTGGCGTCGTCCGGTCATAATTGCAGCAAGGGGCGGCGCCTTTCGTTTCACCGAAAAATCACCGCCACTGGAAGTGCCCATCCGGGGGAGTGGCGGCGGAATGCGGATCAGCGGCTGGTGATGGCATCGAATTCCTTGTCGGTGAACGCCTGCATCGTCTCCGTGCGCACGTTGCCAAGCGCAGCCAGTTCCGTAAGCAGGTGGAGCATTTTGCCTTCATCGTCGGCCTTCAGCACGAGCACGCCGTCGCAGCGGCCCATGGTCCAGTACTGGCCTTCGACCGCGACGCCGGCCTTTTCCGCGAGCGCGTCGAAGGCATGGGCGCGGGCGGTGGACTCTTTGATGTGGCTGGAGCCTTTATCGGTGAATTTGAGCAGTGTGATATAGCGGGCCATTGGGTGAGGGGTTGGTGGTTTGCGGGGACACCTGAACTACGCCTGAACTCTGCCTGATCTCGTCACAATGCGGCGGCGGAGTTGATGCGGGTCAAATTCCCGCGCGGCACGGGCACAGTCTGCGGGGAGTTGATCCGTATGAAGGCAACTCCGCGCTGCGCGGTTAAATATTCAACCATGAGTCACCGTTCCTCCTGGGCCGAGCGCCCGTTCATTGTTATCTGGGAAGTCACCCGCGCCTGCGAGCTGGCCTGCCGTCACTGCCGGGCGGAGGCCAATGCGCGGCGCGATCCGGGCGAACTGAAGCCCGCCGAGGTGCCGGCATTCCTCGACCAGGTGGCCCGCGCGGGGCCGAAAGTGTTCGTGCTCACCGGCGGGGATCCCATGATGCGCGACGACCTTGAGGACATCATCGCAGGAGCGACGGAGCGCGGCCTGACCGTTTCGCTGAGCCCCAGCGCCACGCCGCGGTTTTTGCAGGCGGACCTGCTGCGGTTTCGTCTCGCAGGATTGAAACGGGTGTCTCTGTCGCTGGATGGGGCGCACGCCGCCTCGCACGATGCCTTTCGCGGGGTGCCAGGGACATGGAACCGCACCATGGAGGCGGTGACCGCGGCGCGCGCGGCCGGACTCGAGGTGCAGATCAACACCACGTTCACGCGGCAGAATCTGGGTGAGTTCAATGATTTCGTGGAGTTGCTTGATGAGTTGAAGCCGTCGCTGTGGAGCGTGTTTCAACTGGTGCCCACGGGTCGCGCGTCGGCGGACGATTTGCTCACCGCGTTCGAGATGGAACACCTGTTCGTGCGCCTCGCGGAGTTGTCCATGCGGGTGCCGTGGCCAATCAAAACGACGGAGGGTCAGCACTTCCGCCGCGTGCTGCTCCAGCAGTGGAAACGCCGCCCCGGATTGCCAGAACCGCAGGTGCTGCCGGTGAATGACGGCAACGGATTCGTCTTCGTCTCGCACACCGGCGACATCCAGCCGAGCGGCTTCCTGCCCATCACCGCGGGCAACGTGAAGCGTGAGGACCTGCTCGAGGTCTATCGCAACTCCCCGCTCTTCCGCGAACTGCGCGATCCCGGCCTGCTCAAAGGCAAGTGCGGCCGCTGCGAGTTCCGCACCCTCTGCGGCGGCTCGCGGGCACGCGCCTACGGGCTCACCGGCGACTGGCTCGCGGAGGAACCGCTTTGTCCCTATCAGCCGCCGCTCCACGCAGACCGGGTGGCGCTCGCGGCCTGACATTGATCCGTTCTGATTTCCAAGCCCGGGCGCCTGGCTCGCCGGAGGCTTCCTGCAGGAAGCCCGGGGGCGCACGAAAGCCGCCGGGCATTAGGCCGTATTGGGGCGATGCGATCCACCGCCCTGCTGCTTGCGTTAGCCCTTCCTCTCCCCGCCCAGTCTCCGCCGCCCGATGCGCGCTACAAAGTGGACGTCCTCGCTGAAGGGATGCCGCAGCCGATGGAACTCGAGGTCGCTCCGGACGGACGCGTCTTCTTCATCGAAATCGCCGGCAAGCTTCGCCTCTGGAAACCGGACACGCGTGCGGTGGTGGAGGCCGGTGTGATCCCGGTGGAGACGGCGCAGGAGAACGGGCTGCTCGGCTTTGCCCTGGATCCGAAGTTCCCGGAGAACCGGCGCCTCTACATTTTCTACTCGCCGAAGGACGAGACTGGTCAGCGGCTCAGCCGCTTCGTGATGGACGGGGACAAGCTGGACCTGAGCAGCGAGAAGGTGGTGCTGAAATTCGGCACCCAGCGCCGCGAATGTTGCCATCATGCGGGCAGCGTGGAGTTCGGGCCGGACGGATGTCTGTTCATCTCCACCGGCGACAACACCCATCCCCACGGCGATTCCGCGGGCTATGCGCCGATCGACGAGCGCAAAGGTCAGGAACCGTGGGACGCGCAGAAGTCGGCGGCGAATCCCAACGACCTGCGCGGCAAGATCCTCCGCATCCGTCCGAAGGACGACGGCACTTACGAGATTCCGCCGGGCAATTTGTTTGCGCCGGGGACGCCGGGCACGCGGCCGGAGATTTACTGCATGGGTTGCCGCAATCCGTGGCGCATGAGCGTGGATCAGGCCACGGGCTATGTTTATTGGGGTGAAGTCGGCCCTGATGCCGGCGGCGACGGGCCGCGCGGGCCGCGGGGCTACGATGAGATCAATCAGGCGAAGCGGGCCGGCAATCACGGCTGGCCGTATTTTATCGGCAACAACTACGCCTACGCCGACTACGACTACACGACGCAGAAGGTGGGCGCGAAGTTCGATCCGCAGCACCCGCGCAATGACGGCGTGAACAACACCGGTGCCAAAGACCTGCCGCCTGCGGTGCCGGCATTCATTTACTATCCCTACGGTGCTTCGGAGCAGTTTCCGGCTGTTGGTCAGGGCGGGCGCACGGCGTGTGCCGGGCCGGTATTTCATTACCGTCCGGAGTTTGAGAAAACGAACGGCTTCCCCGCGCATTACGACAACTGCCTGCTCTGGTGGGACTGGGAGCGCCGCATGGTGAAGTGGGCGCGGCTCGACAAGGACTCGAATCTCGTCGCCATCGAACCGTTCACCGCCGCGGTGCCGGTAAAGCGGATGCTGGACGCCCAGTTCGCACCCGACGGCACGCTCTATTGCATCGATTACGGCGAAACGTGGGGCGCGAATCCCGACTCGCGGCTGCTGCGCGTCTCCTACAATCACGGCAACATGCCGCCGGTGGCTGTCGCTGCGGTGCAGCCGGCGAACGGCGCGCTGCCCTTGAACGTGAAACTGACCAGCAACGGCAGCACTGATCCCGACGGCGATTCCGCTGCATTGAAATACGAATGGCGCGACAAGCATGGCTCGGTCATCTCGACCGCAGCCCATCCTGACCTGGAACTCAGGACCGCCGGTGATCACGTCATCGAACTTCGCGTCGCAGACGCCGCCGGTGCCACGGCGAGCGCGTTCGTCTCCGTCGTCGCCGGCAATACGCAGCCGGAAGTGAAACTGCTCGCGCCGGCGGACGGCGATTTTTTTCTTCCGGGCCAGCCGGTGAAATGGGGCGCCAGCGTGCGCGATGCGGAGGAGGGCGATTCTACGCAACAGCCTGACAGTTTCGGGGCGCGCCTGCTGCTGAGTGCCACGCTCGACCGCGGCAGCGCGGAAGCTCCCGGCCTCACGCTGATGAAGAGAGCCGACTGCTTCAACTGCCACGCGCCGGAGCATCGCATTGTCGGCCCGGCCTTCCTGGAGATTGCGGAGAAATATCGCGGTCAGGATAAAGCCGTCGAAGCCAGCGTGGATCGCGTGGTCAAAGGCAGCAGCGGCGTGTGGGGTCCGGTGCCCATGCTGCCGCACGGCCACCACACGCGCGCGCAAGTGCAGCAAATGGTCGAGTGGGTCTATTCCCTCAAGCCCGGCGCGGACAAACCCATTCTCCAGCGCGGCTTGTCAGGCGAAATCGCCGTACCTTCCGATGCCGCGGCCGCGCGCGCGATTCGCATCGAAGCCACCTTTACCGACGCCGGCGCTCCACCTGCGAGTCCGCTCACGGCGCGCGCCGGCGTCACGTTGCGCAACCGCCGCATCGAAGCCGAACTCTGTGACGCGAAGCATGGCACGCAGGCCCTCGGCGGCGGCAGCGCCAGCGGCGGCAGGTTCATCGGCGACACGCACCACGGCCAGTGGTTGAAATTCTCCCGCCTCAATCTTTCCAGCATCACCAAAATCACCGCGCGCACCGCCAGCGCCGGCCAGGGCGGCTGGATCGAATTCCACGCCGCCAAGCCCGACGGCCCGCTGCTCGCGAAGCTGGAGATTCGCGTCACCGGCGGCTGGGAGTCCTGGCAGGAACTCACCGCGCCTCTGGCCCAGCCGGAGGCCGCAACCGGCGACGTGTTCCTCGTCTTTCACAACCCTGGCAAAGGCGGGCTGATGAATGTGGACTGGGTGCAGTTCGACTGATGCGGCATCCGGCGCGGGATCGATTCCGAAACAACGGCGCGGGGAACCGGCACTTCAGAACTGCTTCGCGATGGAGAAAGTGAGGGCCGGCGCGGGATCGTAGGCGTCGCCGCCGTCGCTGTAGGATTTGGTGTGCACCGGGAAGAGCAGGCCGGCGCCGGCGGTGACGTCATCGCTCAGCTTATAGCCGGCGGACAGGCCGGCATTGAGCGTGAACTGACCGCTGTCATCATCGCGTTCACCGTCCCAGTAACTGTATCCATAATACGTGGCCGTGAGACCGGCGGAGAGTGACAGGTTCTCGTTCGGCAGCCAGGTGACGCGCGGAATGAGGATCACCTCCGGGCTGCCGAGGTAGCCTTCGCTGTTCTCGTAAAACGGGAGGCGCGCCTTGCCATAAAGAGACAGAGCCCACTGCTCCGACAGCGGAATGCCGGCATAAAAATCGAGCACGGGATCGAAAGTGCCGGTGCCCATCTGAATGTGATTGTGCCGGAGTCCCTCATCACCGAGCGCCCAGGGGTTGGCTTCGGTGTCGCCGAATGGAAGTGTCAGGCCCGCGGAGATGCGCAGGACGCTGCCCTCGCCGAAGACGCCCGATTTGCGCCAGCCGGCGGTCACTTCGGCATCGCCGAAGCCCTCGCAGGTTTCCGAGCGGTGATGGATGTAACTGTTGCGCAGCGCGGCCTCGCGTTCCTCCGGAGTCATCGGTGCGATGAAATTCACCTGCGAGGTCTGGTCCTTGATCAGCCAGGGAATGCGGACCACAGCGTCCCACGTGTCGTTGAAGGTGCGCGATAGAGAGAACTCCAGCCGCGTGAGGTCCATTTCCACGTGGTGCGCATGAAGAGGCACTTCGATCTCCGTGCCGTCCGGCAGAATGCCGTGATGCTCCGGATGACCGGCGGTGAGTCCGTTGCTGTGCGTGAAGTCGAAACCCGCACGCCACGAACCGGCGTCCTGCCCCACGATTCCCGCTTCCGAATCCCCCGACCGGGGAATGGCGGGATTCGCTCACGCAGGTCAGCCATAGGCATGCTGCACGGCGGTGACAGAAAGCAGAAAAATGGAGAGCGGGGGGAGGCGGCGCATGACAGTTCAGGGCATAATACACCGGCGGGCCGGGGTTCCCTGAACCCAATTCGAGGAACACAGGACAGAGCAGCCTCGCCGCATTCCGCAGCAGGAGGCTACTTCTTGTCCCATTCGTTGGCCTTGATGATTTTCTCGATCTCGCCCTTCGCGGCGAAGCCTTCGGAAAAGAACTTCCACTTTGTCAGGTAGCTCACGGCATTGTTCATTTGCATGACTTCGCCTTTCTTCGACTCCATCTTGTCGGCGGGGGTTTTCTTCACCTCTTCGACCCAGGACATGGTGGCGCCCTCCACTTCCTTCAAAGTGGCGGGGTCCTTTTCGTAGCAGAGGCTTTCCATCAGGCCGAGCAGCCTGTCGCGGCCCTGCTTTGACGCGGCGGCGGTGCGCAGTTTGGCGGCGGTTTCCTTTTTCTTCGCGGCGGCGGCCTCCGGTGCGAGCGCGCCGCTGTCGCCTCCATCCACACCGCGCGGCGCGAGGGGACGATACCAGATGTTGCGGTAGCGCACGGGATTGCCGTGGTCCTGGAGCTTGAGCGGGCCTTTGTCAGGGAACGGATGGTCCTTGCTGCGGCCCTTGTGACCGCCGCCGCCCTCCAGCGGCGTGGCGTCCTGCACGACCACGCCATTCAGCAGCACGGTGAGACGCCCGCTGTCGAGCATCCTGCCGTCCTTGAAAACGGGCCGCCGGAAGATGATGTCATAGACCTGCCACTGGCCGGGCGGCTGCAGGGCGTTGGCCATCGGCGGATTGACGCCGTACACCGAGCCGGCGAATCCGTCGGCGTAGGTCGGGTTGTTGTAATTGTCCAGGACCTGAACTTCGGTCTGGCCCATGAGAAAGACGCCGCTGTTGCCGCGGCCCTGACTGTTGCCCTCCACTTTGGCCGGCGCGGACCATTCGACGTGCAGCTGGCAGTCGCCCCACTGCGACTTCGTGCGCACGTAGCCGCTGCCCGGCAGGCACTGCATGGCGCCGTCCTTCGCGATCCATTTGGTAGGCTCGGCGGGCGACTTGTCGGCCTCCCAGTTTTTGGTCAGGGATTCCGCCGTGCCGTCGAAGAGGATCACGGCGTCCGACGGCGGCTTGCCCGGCTGCTCCTGAGTGCTGAAAGTCCCCGGCGTCACCAGCGGCGGCTGAGGGCGGTTTGGATCGTGAATGCTCCAGGGATGCGTTTCATCCGGCGGATCGCCGTAAAAGGGACCGTCGGCAAACGCGACGGAGGCGAACGACAAGACGAGAGCGGCGGCGGTAAAACGGGCGGGTGTGTGCATGGGAATGAACCTTCGCATGGCACAGCGCCCGCGGCACGGCAAGCCCCGGCGTTGCGGATGCCGCATTGAGGCGTTGCCCGTTTGCCGGCCTCGTGCAGCATGGCGGTGTATGAATCTCCGCCTGCTCACTTTTGTCGCCCTCGCCGCAGTCGCGGCAACTCTCCGCGCCCAGGACAAACCCGCCGCGCCCGCCGCGGACAAACGCACCATCGTTTTTCACCGCCCCGAAACGAAAGGCGCGAAGTATGAGCTTTCCGCCAGCTACACGATGCACTCGACGACGGATTTCATGGTCGAGAACGAACGCCACCCGGGTCCCGGCGCGAGAAATCTCGATGTGAGTCTTGAGGGAACCCTGGAGGTGACGGCAGTTTCGGAGAAATCGGGCGCGGTCACGGGCTATACCTTTACAGTGAAAAAGATGGCGCTCAGCACCGGCGGCGGGGAAGAAGGATTCGAGCCGGGCACGGTGGTCACGGCGAAGGTGGACAAGTTCCAGGGCACTTTTTTCGCCCACGGCGGAGAAGTGCAGGGTGTGCTCATGGAGGGACTGCGCGAGGTGCTGCCGCGCTTCTCCGGAATGGATGAGCCGGTGGATGAAGCCTTCGCGCCGCCAGGTCCGGTCGCGCCGGGCGACCGCTGGGAGCCGGATCTCAAGCGCTTCGCCGAGGTGTATGCCGCCGCCTCGGGACTGGAGGTGGACAAGGAAAACTCCAAACTGCGCGCCACCTACAAGGGACCGGTGACGGTCTCAGGGCACGAAGGCGATACCATCATCCTCTCGCAGTCGGTCGCTTTTTCCCGGCTCAAGGACCTTCCGGAGAATGCCGTGTTGAAGAACTACTCGACGACTCACGACTCCACCTTCGCGCTCGCGCGCGATGCGAAGATCAGCGCGGCACTCACGGAGCGGGCGGCGAGTGACATGTCGCTCACTTACACCATGAAGCAGGAGGACAGGGAGGTGGAAATCATTATCAAATCCAGCGGCCAGCTGAAGCGGACCATGACACCCGTGAAGTGACGCAGGTGCTCACCGCATCAGCTTTTCGATTTCATTCGCCTCGACGGGAATGTCCTCCATGAGGTCCACGACGCCCTCGCGGGTAATGAGCACGTCGTTCTCGAGCCGCACGCCGAAGCCCTCCTCCGGGATGTAAATGCCGGGCTCCACCGTCATGACCCAGCCGGCGGCGAACGGAGTGCCGATATTGGCGACATCATGCACGTCCAGTCCCAGCGGGTGGCCCACGCCGTGCATGAAATACTTTTTCAGCGCCGGCTTGTCAGGGTCCTCCTTCTCCGCCTTTTTCACCTCGCGCGGGGTGATCAGTTTCAGCTGCAGCAGTTCCTCCTGCATCATGGCTTCCGCCTCCTTCTGCCAGTCTTTCGGCAGTTTGCCGGGTTTGAGCGCCGCGATGCAGCCGCGCATCACCCGCAGCACCGCGTTATACACCTCCTTCTGCCGTTTCGTGAATTTCCCGCTCACCGGAATGGTGCGCGTGAGGTCGGCATTGTAGTTCGCATAACTCGCCGCGACATCGAGGAGCAGCAGGTCGCCCTTTTGGCACACCTGATCGTTGTCGTTGTAATGCAGCACGCAGGCATTGGCGCCGCTGGCGATGATGGGATTGTAGGCAAAGCGTCCGCGGCGGCGGATGAATTCATGCGCGAACTCCGCCTCCACGTCCGGCTCACTCACGCCGGGCTGCACCAGTTTGAGCACACGCAGAAATCCGTCGCGCGTGATGGCGCAGGCCTCCTTGAGCAGTTTGATCTCCTGGTCCGACTTCACCGGCCGCAACTCCTGGAGCAGCCGCGCCAGCCGGTGATAGGTGTGGAGCGGCCATGCCGCCATCGTCTCGCGCACAAAGCGCGCCTCGCGTGTTTCCACGACGATCCCGGCCCGCGCGTGCTCGTTGGAATTGAGGAACACGTGATCGCTCTCACACATCAGCCGCCGCATCAGCACGGGGAACTCGCTCAGCCAGTGAATGCGCTCGATCCCGGTGATCTTCTTCGCCTCCTCCTTCGTGTGCTTGTGACCCTCCCACACTTTGATGGTATCGCTGGTCTCGCGCAGAAAGAGCATCTCCCGGTGCTTCTCCTCGTGCGCGTCCGGACAGATCACGAGGATGCTCTCCTCCTGCGCCACGCCGGTCAGGTAAAACAAGTCGCTGTTCGGAACGGGAATCATCGAGCCGTCGGCGTTGGTCGGCGGGATGTCGTTCGCATTGACGATGACCAGTGATTTTTCCGGCAGGAGCGTGCGCAGGCGGTCGCGGTTCGATTTGAAAAGTTCGGCGGGAATGGGCGCGTGTTTCATTTCCTGCGCCGTGCCGCCCGGCCCGCGGGCCGGCAAGGGGGAAGTCCTCGTCCTGCGGTGTCCCCGCAACTCCCGCCGGCAGGGGATTGCACACCCGAAATTCACACTTTGCAAAGTGTGAAACGCCGGGTTCCCCGCGTGGCTGCGGAGCGAAGCCCAAACCTCTTGCTCCGCGCGGCGCCGCACGGCATGGCTGCCGCCGCCATGAACACCGCCCCGGACAACCTCCGCATCGAGCCCGCCACCATCGAGGACCTCCCCGAGCTGACGGACCTCGTCATGTCGCTCTTTGAACTCGAGGCCGACTTCACGCCCTGTCAGGAAAAGCAGCGCCACGGACTCCGGCTCATTCTGGAACAGCCCAGCCGCGGGCGCATATTCGTGCTCCGCAACGACCACAAGGTCATCGGCATGGTCAATCTCCTCTTCACCATCAGCACCGCGGAGGGCGGCTTCGTCATTCTCATGGAGGACGTTTTCGTCCGCCCCGAACACCGCGGGCACGGCTACGGCACCAGGCTGGTCGATCACGTGAAGGAGTTCGCCCGCCGCAAGGACTTCAAACGCATTACGCTCCTGACCGACCGCGTCAGTGAGGAATCCCAGCGCTTCTTCCACCGCAACGGCTTCGTCCTCTCCAGCATGGTCCCCATGCGTCTGCTGCTGGGGAATGAGAACACCGCCGCCTGACACCTCCGCCGCCCGTCCTCGGATATCAAGAGTTCCCTTCCGCCGTATTCCATCAGGCCGGTGCAGGCGGCATGGCGCAATCACTGTTCCGCGCTGCGCAGCCCTGACATACGCGATGCGGACGGACACGGCACTGCCAGCGCTCCGTCCCCCGCCCTTCTCAACCACCCGCCTCATCCCGTGCGAAGAACAGACTCTGTATCCCCGGCAACTTCCTTCTCTGGAATATTGCCAGCCTCATGGTCTTCGCCGTGCCCGGGGTTGTCTCCGGCCCCGCCATGCGCCGCTTTCTGTCACGCGTCCCTGTTTCCAGCGGCGGTATCAATATCCAGGCGGAACGGAGTTTCATGAGGCAGCACGCGGGGGGAGCTTGGCGGGAGATGTGTCCTGACCTGACATTCGAAAGTCTGCGGACATCAGACGAGTGAAAATCGATCCCGGATCAAATTCCTGCGCAGGCAGAGGACTGGCCGCAGCGCAATCAGAAACAAACCGGGCGGACCCGAAGCACGGTGAGCCGGGAACAGCGGCACCGCCTCACGGCTTCACGGCCGGCAGAAAGATCAGCCGGGCGAATTGATAGAGTGCCCTCTTCCAGTGCTGGAAGTCGCGGTCGTGCTCGTCCACATGCCACCGATGCGGAACGTGCTTCTCTTTGAGGCAGGCATGGACGCCCTGACTGACGCGCATGAGGCCGTCTTTGTTGCCGCAGGAGAGGCGGAGGAGTTTCCGCTGACTCGCAGCCCTGGCTGCGCCGGGCACGAGTTCGACGGGCGGTTTGGGGTTCGGCGCGGACGAGAATCCTCTGATCCATGCGAAGGTGTCGGGATTGCCGAGTCCGAAATTGCGCGACTGGCCGCCGCCCATGGAACCCGGCGGCGGGGGGAAGGCCGGCTTGTCATCGTCGTTGGGCACGATCTGCCCGCGACCGCGGCCGCCGCGTTCGGCCTGCCCGGCGGGAGCTTTCATGGTCACGGCCGGCGCTCCCTTTTTCGCCACCACGTCCTCCTGCGCGATCTCGCCCACGGCGCGCGTCAGTTTCAATTCGCCCTCCGCCACGGTGCCGGTGCAGGTAATGCGGACTTCGTTGTCGCCGAAGTTGAGCATCCCGACGATCGTGATCTCATCGCCCTCCACTTTGCCTTCTTTGAGTTCCGCCTCACGCGTTTGTCCGCGCACTTCCGCGGTGGCCTTGCCAGTCAGCTTGTCGCCGTCCTGCTTGAGCGGCCAGGTGTACTTTTGCCGGCCGGTTTGCGTGTCGAACCCGGCATTCCACGTGCCGGTGACATCGCCGCCGGGCGCGCCGCAGGAAAGAAGTGAGAGAGCGAGGAGTGAGGAGCGGACTTTTCTCGTTGCTGTGCAGTGGGGTGTGAGGTTGACGGTGCCGTGAAGTCCCTTTCCCGGCCGGTGCCGGCGGATGGGCGAATGCCTGCGTGATCAAGCAGCCGGCTGCCTGCCGCCCTGTGTCTGACAGGCCGCGACCCGGGTTGCAAAATCGCCGTCTCCCTGCGGAGGTTCTTTTGCATTCGCCGCCGAATTCTCCAAAGTGAGCGGATGGATGCCAGTTTCACCTTTCCCGGCGGACCGCTCGTAGTGCAGACGCAAGGCTACACGCCGCGGCTTTGGGGCGACCGGAGCGTGATTTTCATCGTCAACCTCCTGGGCATGTTTTTCGACAACGAGGCGCAGATGGAAATCCTGGAGCACGAAGTCAGCGGGGTGGATTCCTACGGTTCCCGACTCGTGCCGGTGATGGGGCTGCTTTTCGGCGGGAAACACAATCTGCTGGTGCTGGAGCGCGAGCCTGATCCGGCACTGTGCGGGTATTTCCGCGGCGAACTCGGACTGCGCGTGCCGGAGATGCAGGTGCTGTCGCACCGCGACTATCTGGAAATACGCCGCGCCCGCCGCGAAGGCCGGCCCCTGCCGCACGGGGACATGGTGCAGGCATGGCGGGAACATCCGGCGGACGCGGTGGACGCGTTTGTGACGGATGGAACGATCGCCGCTCTGGCGCAGCAGGCCGGCAAAAGCACGCTCTCGACTCCCGCCGGCAGCAGGAAAGGCAACAACAAACTCCTGCTGCACCGGCACCTCGAATCCGAAGGGTTGCCGGTGTTCGAGACCCGCCTCGCGGAGTCGCCCGCCGATGTGGCGCGCTGCCTCTCCGAACTCGCGGCGCTCGGCTTCGATCACGCCGTCGTGAAGTCTCAAATCGGCGCCTCGGGAGTGGGACTCGTCAAGCTTGCGGTCCGGAGCGGGAGTCCGGACGTGCCGGCGGCGTTCTTTCATGAAGGTCCGTGCATGGTGCAGGGCTGGGTGCAGCCGGGCCGCGACGGCGTGACGCACATCCACAGCCCGAGTGTGCAGCTGTTCCTCAACGACGACACGGTCTATCTCTACGACCTCACCGAACAGATTCTCAGTCACGAAAGCGTGCACCAGGGCAACGAATCCCCGCCGCCCTATCTGGCGGAGTTTCCCGGGCTGATGGAGGAGCTGTTCCGGCAGGCGGGTGTGGCGGGAGTGTGGCTGCACCGGCAGGGCTACCGCGGCACCGCGAGCGTGGACTTTCTCGTCGCCGCACTCGACGAGCCGGGTGCCTGCCGCGTCTATGCGTGCGAAATCAATGCCCGGCTCACCGGCGCTTCCTATCCCTCCATTCTCGCCCGGCACTATCTGCCGCGCGGCGCGTGGCTGAACCGCAATCTCAAACTCGCCCGGCCGGCCCGGGGAGCGGAAATCCTCCGCCTCCTCGAGGAGCACGGCCACTTGTTTCACCCGCGGCGCGAGAACGGCATCCTGCCTATCAATTTCAATCTGACTCCTGACGGACTGGTGGAAAAAGGGCAGTTTCTCTGCCTTGGCAACTCCTCTGCGGCCTGCCATGAAATGCTCCGGCGCGCGGAGGAGGATCTGCCGATTGACTGGGAATATGTCCGCGAGTGACAGGACCGCATGAGCCCCTTTCCGCCGCTGCTCGAACGTCTCGTCGCCCTGACGCGCGACCTCATTCTCATTCCCGGCACTGACAGCCGGCCGCAGGAGCGCGCGCGCTGCATGGCGTTGCTGCGCGGTCACCTCGAAGCGGTCGGCGGCATTCAAATCCGCGAGTATGAATGCAACGGCTACAACTCGATGGTCGCGACGCCCGCGGGCGTGGACCATCCGGAGGTGCTCATGGCCGGGCACCTCGACGTCATCGAACATCCGGACGAAGCGGCCTACCGGTCCCGCATCGCGGACGGACGCATCATCGGCCCCGGCGCCGGCGACATGAAAGGCCAGCTGGCCATCATGATCGAACTCTTCCGCTCGCTCCAGCGCCGCGCGCCGGGGATTTCCTTCGGCATCGCGGTCACGTCGGACGAGGAAGTCGGCGGAGAGAACGGCGTCCGTCATTTGATGGAATCCGCGGGACTTCGCTGCGGCATCGCCATCGTGCCGGACGGCGGATCGCTCAATGACATCACCGTTGCCGAAAAAGGCATCCTGCACGCGCGTCTCATTGCCAGAGGTGCGGAAAGTCACGCGGCGCGTCCCTGGCTCGTGCCCAACGCGCTCCTGCGCCTCGCGGAGCGGCTCGTTCACATCACGCACGAATTCGAGGCGCTCCGGCCGGAGCAGGAGAACGCGGCGGATCACTGGTATCCAACGTGTGTGCCCACGGTGCTGCGGACGGACAATGAAACCATCAACTGCATCCCCGGGGAGGCGCACGCCTGCGTGGATCTCCGTTTCCCGCCGCCGTTCACAGTCGCGAATGTCCTGGAGCGGCTCCGCAGCGCCGCGGGGCCGGAAATCGAGGTCACGGAGATCATGTCCGCGGAACCCTCACATCTCGCGCCCGACCCCCTCTACATGGAAGTCACGGCCTCGCTCACCGGACGTCCGGTCAATCTCGTCCGCGCCTCCGGCGGCAGCGACGCCCGCTTCCTCGCGCGCCACGGCATTCCCGTGATCCTCTCCCGCCCGCTCACGGGCGCGCTGCACAGCCCGGATGAATGGATCGACATCGAGTCCATGGGCCAGTACTTCCGCATCTGTGAGGAATACGTCCTGCGGCGGCTGGGAAAATGACCTGAAAAGCCCGGGGAATGAACCGCAGAGGCGCAGAGAGCGCCGGGCTGCTTTGGATGCCTTCCCCTGCGGACCTGCTGCCCTCTCATGCCGACGGGTGAATCTGTAAACCTTAAATGGGAAATAGAACCACGGATGGACCCGGATGATCACGGATACTCAGCAAGTTGTGGTCACGGGCATCCTCCTCCGGGGAGTGAATCCGAATTCATGCGTATTTCCGTGTGAATCAGTGTCCATCTGCGGTTCTCTTCCTTTTCAGGGTAAAGAATGGCTGCTCCCGCATTCTCCGCGCGCTCCGTGTCTCTGCGGTCTTTTCCGGATTCCGGTTCTGAAAACCAGACGTACGGATGAACGGGCTCACTTCAATTTCGCCGCGACGGCCTGCGACAGCGCCTTGCCGTCGGCGCGGCCTGCAGCGCGCTCCTGAAGCACTTTCATCACCTGTCCCATCTGCTGTTTGGAAGTCGCTCCGAGTTCGGCGATGACGGCTTCCACCAGTTGCTGCACCTCCGCTTCACTGAGCCCCGCGGGCAGATAGCGCTCGAGGATAACGATTTCCGCCTGCTCTTTCTCCGCGAGGTCGGCGCGTCCGCCGGAGGTGAATTGATCCACGCTGTCGCGGCGCTGCTTGAGTTGTTTGCGAATGACTGCGACGGCGTCTGCGTCGTCGAGCACGCCGTCGGCGCCGAGTTTTTCGACGGCGGCGTATTTGAGGGCGGACTTCAGGGCGCGCAGCGCGGTCATGGCCGTCTGGTCTTTGGCGCGCATCGCTTCCTTGAGGTCATTGGCGATTTGGTCGTTGATCGTGCTCATGGCTGGTGGGGATTTCGCGCCGGGGAGCGGTGTGTCCAGGGTGATTTGCCGCATGCGCCCGGAGCGCGGAGTTGCACTCCGCCCCGTCGGCCATAGCGGGTTTCGCGATGCTCCCGTTGAACCACCGGAACTCCGGGTCCACGGGAAATTCAACCTTTCAGCGCTCCATCTCCATGATTCATAAAGGCTGGCACCAGCGCGGTTATCTGCCGCATCTCGATGTCCCGGGACTCATCCAGGCTCTCACGTTCAGACTGCATGATTCGGTGCCATCGGACTTGATTGCCGCATGGAAGGAGGAGTTGCAATGGACTGAGGACCGTGCGGCCATGGATGCCGGTTTGTGGGAAGAACAGCGCAATGAGCTGCGCCGCCGCATCGCCAAATTCGAAGATGCAGGGCATGGTGCCTGTCACCTGCGGGAACCCGAAATGGCCCGGCTCACGGAAGATGCACTGCAATACTTCGACGGGCAGCGTTACTCCCTGCAGGCGTGGTGTGTCATGCCCAATCATGTCCATGTTCTCATCCGCACGACGGAAGACTGGCCGGTGGGTCATGTCATTCAAAGCTGGAAGAGGCACACCGCGCGCGAGGCCAACCGGTTACTAAAAACGTCAGGCGCGTTTTGGGCAGAGGATTACTATGACCGCTACATCCGCGACGAGGATCATTACCTGCGTGCCGTGCATTACATCCACCAGAATCCGGTAAAGTCGCGGCTTTGTGCCGCCGCGGAGGACTGGCAGTGGAGCAGCGCAAGACGGAGCGCCGAGTTGCAATCCTCCCCGTCTGACCAGGAAAATAAACAGAACGAACTCGCGCGCGGTGACTGGCGTACCGTTGGATGGAGGCGCGGGGAGTAGAAAGCCCGGGTTGCCGGGGCGGAGTGCAACTCCGCGCTCCATTACGCCGCCCGCGAGCGCCTCCACGCGTCCACGGTGAAAACGGCCAGTCCGGCCCAGATGACGGCGAAGCTGGCCAGTTTCACGGCATTGACCGGCTCGCCGTAATACACCGCGCCGACGAGAAACTGGAGGCTCGGAGCGATGAACTGCAGCAGCCCGAGCACGCTGAGCGGCAGGAGTCGCGCCGCGGTGGCGAAACCCAGCAGAGGCACAGCGGTGAGGCCGCCCATGATGAGCAGCAGCGTCCATTCGCCGGGGGTGGCGGGAGCCCGGCCGGGCAGGGACCAGAGGAGCCAGCCGAGCGCGGCGGGAACGGCGACGACCGACTCCACGGTCAGCCCGGCGAGCGATTCCAGAGGCGACTGTTTTCGCAGCAGCCCGTAAAAGGCGAAGGTGGCGCACAGCGCGAGGGCGACCCACGGTGCGCGGCCCGCGGCTAGGAACTGCCCGGCCACGCCCAGCGCAGCGAGGCTGATGGCGATCTGCTGCGGACGGCGCAGGCGTTCCCCCAGAAAAACCGCGCCCATCGCCACATTGGCCAGAGGTGTCAGGAAATAACCGAGGCTGGCTTCGACGATCCGGCCGTGATGCGTGGCCCAGACGAATGTCAGCCAGTTCCCCGCGAGCAGCAGCGCCGTGAGTGCATGCAGGCCGAGAATGCGGGGCTCCTTCATGCGGTGGAGCACGCCTGACAACTGCCGCCGCCACAGCAGCACCGCGAACAGCACCGGCACGGTGAGCAGCGCGCGAAACGAGATGACCTGCGCGGGCGTCAGCCAGTCGAGCAGCTTCCAGTAGCCGGGAAGCAGGCCCCAGAGCGTGAACGCGACGACCCCCGCGGTGAGGCCGCGCGCGGTTTCACTGCGGGGAGGCGGAGTGCTCACACTTTGCCCCAGCCCTCTCGATAGGGCGGCGAGATCAGTTTGTTGGCCTCCTCGTCGTTGGTGAACTTCATCGCCTTCGCATCCCATTCCAGACGCACCCCGCTGCGGCGCACTGCGATCATGCCCAGCAGGCCGATCTCGCTCAGCGCTCCGCCGTAGGCGAAACTGCTCCCGGCCGGCCGGCCTTCGCGCACCGCATTGAGAAAATCCATGTGGTGGTTGCCGTCTTTAACGCGCGGGATGGTTTCGTCAGGACGTTTCCAGCCTTTGCGCATTTCGGGATCGATGAGGTGCGGTCCGCTGCCGCCGTGCGAGCCGTGCATGATTTTCCCTTTTTCGCCAATGACGATGGCGCCGATGCCGGTGGCCTTCTGGCCCTGTTTGGACAGTTCCTCCGGCGTCGGAATGGCATAGTCGCCATCGTGCCAGATGATCTTCACCGGCCCGCGGTCTCCTTTGGCGGGGAATTCAAAGGTGATGCGCGTGCCTTTCGGATAAAAGTCCGCGTCCTTCACCGGATCGTAGCCTTTTGTCTCCGCGGTGACGGCGGTGGGCAGATCGAGGTCCAGCGCCCAGAAGGACGGATCGAGCACGTGACAAACCCAGTCGCCGATGCAGCCGCTGCCGAAAGCGGAGAAACCGCGCCAGTTGAAGGGCAGATAGAGCGGGCTGTAGTCGCGCTGCGCCGCGGGGCCGAGCCAGAGATCCCAGTCGAGTTCCTTCGGCACGTCCGCTTTCTTTTTCAATTCTCCGCGGCGGTTGGCGCAGGCATACACATCCTTGAAGGCGTCGCAGCCGGCGTGGACTTCGGTGACTTTTCCGATGGCGCCGCTCTGCACCATTTCCACAAACGCGCGAATGCTGTGCGACGAATGTCCCTGATTGCCCACCTGGGTGATGACCTTTTTCTCCACCGCCTTCGCCTGCATGGCGCGGACTTCGGCGATGCTGTGCGCCAGCGGCTTTTCGCAATAGACATGCTTGCCGTGATTCATCGCGGCCATGGCGGCCACGAAATGCGTGTGGTCCGGAGTGGCCACGAGCACGGCGTCGATGCCGCTGGCCATTTCGTCGAACATTTTGCGGAAGTCCTTGAAGCGTTTCGCATTCGGGAAGCGCTTGAAGCTGCCGGCGGCGCGGCGCTCGTCCACGTCGCACAGGGCCACGATGTCCTCGCCGGCCATGTTGTTGAGATCGCCTTCGCCCTGACCGCCGCAGCCGATGACGGCGAGACGGATTTTGCTGTTCGGGGTGTTTCCGTCCTGCGCGCGGAGGACGTGCGGGGCGACGACCTGGAATCCAAAGGTGGCGGCGGCGGACTTGGTGAGGAAGGAGCGGCGTTTCATGGTGACGGTGCTGTAGCGCGCCCCGGCTGGGCCTGCAAGTCGCGCGCGGTTCAGTTACCGCGTATTTTTCCGCCCCGGCTGCGGTGCCGGACCTTCCGCTTTCACGCGAGCAGTCGCTTCAGCACGTGCCCGTGCACATCCGTGAGCCGGATGTCGCGGCCGCTGAAGCGATAGGTGAGCGCTTCGTGGTCCATGCCGAGCAGATGGAGCACCGTCGCCCAGAGGTCATAGACCGTGCAGACATCCGCCACGGCGTGATAGCCGAGTTCATCCGTGGCGCCATAGACGAAACCCGGCTTCACGCCGCCGCCGGCGAGCCAGAGGCTGAAGCCGTAGGGATTGTGGTCGCGGCCGTTGCCGGCCTGACTGAACGGCGTACGGCCGAATTCGCCGCTGAAGATGACGAGCGTTTCGTCGAGCAGGCCGCGGGCTTTGAGATCGCGCAGGAGGCCGGCGACGGGACGGTCCACCTGGTGCGCCATTTTGCCGTGGCCGTTGATGATGTCGCCGTGCTGATCCCAGGGATTGGGCGCATTGCCGCCGCCGATGTTGTAGGAGAGACAGCTCAATTCCACGAACCGCACGCCGCGCTCCACCAGACGCCGCGCCAGCAGACACTGGCGGCCGTAGGCGGCGGTCTTCGGATCAGAGTCATCGAGCGCGTAGAGTTTTTTGGTCGCTTCAGTTTCGCCGCGGAGGTCGCAGAGTTCGGGAACGGCGGACTGCATGCGCCATGCCATTTCGGCGTTGGCGATGGCCGCTTCCACCTGTGCATCGCCGGGTGCGGTGCGCGCCGCAAACTGCCGGTCCATGTTCGCGATGAAATTGAGCCGGCCGCGCTGCAGGGTGCCGGGCTCCCGCGGTTTGATATTCGCCACCGGCTCCGCGCCATCGGCGTTGATGATGGAAGCCTGATGCACCGCCGGGAGGAAGCCGTTGCTGAACAGCCCCACGCCGCCGTGCGGCGTCACGGCATCGCCGCTTTGCAGTACCACGAATCCAGGCAGGTTCTCCGCCGCACTGCCCAGGCCGTAGCTCATCCACGCGCCGGCACTGGGAAATCCCAGGAACGGAAAGCCGCTGTGCATGAAAAAATTCCCCTGCGCGTGCTCGCTGAATTTCGCCGTCATGCTGCGGATGACGCACAGATCGTCCGCGCACTGCGCGAGGTGCGGAAACAGTTCGCTGACTTCGAGGCCAGACTGCCCGCGCGGCTTGAAGGCCCAGTGCGACGGCTGAATGGTGCCGTTCTGATTGAACTGCGTGCGCTGCACCGCGACCGGCATCGGCTGGCCGGCGCGTTTGGCCAGCTCCGGCTTGGGATCGAAGGAGTCCACATGCGACAACCCGCCGCTCATGTAGCAGAAGATCACGCTCTTCGCCCGCGGCCGGAACTGCGGCGTCAGGGCGCGCGCTCCCGCCAGCCCGGAGAAGGCGGCGAGACCGAATCCGCAGGAGAGTCGGGAGAGCAGTTGTCGGCGGGTCAGCGTCATGTTGGCGGGCCGGGAAAGAGTCCTCTCATACGCAGCCTTCCGCCCCCGGCGATCATTTTTCTCGCGCCCTCCGTCAGCGCGGACTCACGCCGTCAGCGCCTCGCGCTCGCTGAGCAGGCCGCCGGTTTTTTCGAGGAAGTAATCGTAGCCGCCGGAATAGGCACTGACTTTGCCGCCGGAGACGTGCAGCACTCTCGTGGCCAGTTTGCGGATGAAGTGGACGTCGTGACTGATGAAGAGCAGCGTGCCGTCGTAGTTCTCCAGCGCGAGGATGAGGCTCTCGACAGTCAGGATGTCGAGGTGCGTGGTGGGCTCATCCATCAGCAGCAGGTTCGGAGGATCGACGAGAAATTTGATAAGATTGAGCCGGCTCTTTTCGCCGCCGCTGAGCACGGCTGTCTTTTTGAAGACGGTTTCCTTCTTGAAGAGAAAGCTGCCGAGAATGCCGCGCGCCTCCTCAGGTTTGATGGTCGGTGAAGAGGCCAGGACCTCTTCGAGCACGGTCTTTTCCGGATCGAGGGTATCGGTGCGGTGCTGGCTGAAATAGCCGATTTTGAGCGCGTGCCCGGGGTCACGCACGCCGCGCTGAAAGGGCAGCACACCGGCGAGCATTTTCAGCAGCGTGGACTTTCCGGCGCCGTTGGGCCCCACGAGCACGGTGCGCTCGCCGCGTTCCACGATCAGGTCGAGATGATCGTACACCACATTGTCGCCGTAGGCCATGTGGACGCCTTCGAGCGAAATGACGCGCTGTCCGCTGCGCTCCGGCTGCGGAATGATGATGCGAAACGGCTTCTTGGGCAGGATGGGTTTTTCGATGCGCTCGATCTTGTCGAGCTGCTTCTGTTTGCTCTGCGCCTGTGCGGCCTTGCTGGCCACATTGCCGAAGCGCGCGATGAAGTCCTCGAGGCCCTTGATTTCCTTCTGCTGGTTCTTGAACGCGGCCGCCTGACGCTGAAAGTTCTCCTCCTGCTGCTTGAGAAATTTCGTGTAGTTGCCCGTGTAGCCGGTGATGCGCTGGTCGCCGATGTTATAGACACGCGTGACGATGGCGTCCATGAACTCCCGGTCGTGCGAAATCATGAGGATCGCGCCGGGATAGCTTTTCAGATATTCCTGGAACCAGAGCAGCGACTGGAGGTCGAGGTGGTTGGTCGGCTCGTCGAGCATGAGCAGGTCCGGCTCCATGGCCAGCAGCCTGGCAAGGTGCGCGCGCATGATCCAGCCGCCGCTCATCTCACGCACCGGCCGGTCGAAATCGCGTTCCTTGTAGCCGAGGCCGCGCAGCATCTTCTTCACTTTCGCCTCCAGCGCCGGATCCTGGAGTTTCTCGAACTTCGTCTGCACCTCGAAATACTCCGGCTCGTGATAGAGCCCTTCGTCTTCGAGTTCCTTCAGCCGTGCGGAGAGCGTTTCCACTTCTCCGGCGCGGCCGGTTCCCACTTCGAGCACGGTCTCATCGCCGGCCGGCTCGCTCTGCTGCGGCAGGTAACCGGTGACGTTCCATTCCTCGCGCACGATCTCGCCGCTGTCCGGCGTTTCCTTGCGCAGGATCATGTTGAAGAGGGTGGTCTTGCCCGTGCCGTTGCGGCCCACCAGCGCCACGCGGTCGCCGGAGTTGATCTGGAGCGAGGCGCCGCTGAACAGCGCCTGGCCGCCAAAGGACTTGGAGACGTTGCGAATGGTGATCATGGAAAGGAACGGGGAAGTCTGCAGAGGCCGGCGCGCAGGGACGCGCCGCCGCAGCGGAAATGGACCATGCGCGCAGGCGCTGCCGTAAGGTCAGAAAGACGGCGGGCCGGTTCGGGTTGCGGACTCGCGCGTGGTCGCCGCTAAAAGCGCGCCGCAGGCGCGGTGAGCAAGCGGAAAGACATGAGGGCGTGCAATGGTTGATCCCGGGGCCGGACGCAAGTGCCGGAACGATGTGCGCTTGCCTGAGCGGAATGCCTGCATGTGATTATCACAATGACTGCCGCCACTGTTCCCGCCCTTCTGAAATTGCCGAAACGCCAGCGTCTGGAACTCGCCGAGCGTCTCTGGTTATCCGTGGCCGACGAGGAAACTCTGGCCATGCCCGCAAGCCATAAACGGCTGCTCGACAAAAGGATGGCCGCATACGAGACGGGCCGGAGTGTCCCGATCCCGCACGGGGAATTGATGCGCCGGCTGAGAAAGTCATGAACAGCAAGCCGGTCTCAGCGTTGCCGGAGGTGGAGAGCGATTTGGAGCAGGCCATCCAGCACTACCTGTCATGGAGACCGGACGGCAAAGAGCATCTGTTGACGAAGTATGAGGAGACGATCCGCTGGATCGAGTGGAATCCGGACGGGTTTCCGCGAAAGATGGACGGGTGCAGCGGGCTATCCTGAAACAATCCTACTACGTCGTTTATTTCCTGCAGGAAGCAGACCAGACCCTGGTGCTGGCGGTACTGGATGCGAGACGAGATCCCAGCGTGATTCGCAGGCTGGTCCGGCAACGGCGGGCTCGATAAAATCCGCGGCACTTTCACCGCCGCCCGGGACTTCGATGGAGCGCAATCGCCGGATTCGCCCGGGAGGAACGTCGACTGCAGCCGCAGCGAGTCCCACCACAGCGCCGGAGAACCGCCGATGATCCCGTTTTGAAAAGTCCGCACTCTTGCAATTTCCGCCCCCCGCGTCGTCCATACGACCATGCGCCTTCTGCTGTTGCCTTTGACCCTGCTCACTGCCGGCACACTGGCCGGGCGCTTCGTCTGGCCACGGCAGCGCGGAATTCCGGAGGAGGAAAAGGCGCGCGTGAATGCCGCGTGGGCAGCGGCCGCGCAGGACTCCGGCGTTGAAGCGGCCGTCCTGACGCAACGACCGGCGCATCCGGAGCTGGCGAAGATGTGGGACTTCCTCCAGCGCCTCGAAACCACGCCGGTCTCCGAATTCCCCGCGCTGTGGGCGGAGGTCAAGGCAGCGGAAGAGGCAGCGGGCCTTCCGCCGCACCGCCGCTCGGCGCTGATGCTGGTCGCCGAGCGCTGGGCGGAGCTGGACCCGGAAGCGGCATTTGCCTTCCTCTCAGCGGAAAAGGAAACGAATCACTTCATCGCCGTCGTCTTTCGAACATGGTCGCGCATGAATGTGGAAACCGCTCTCGCCGCGGTGACGGCGGAGAAAGACGAAGGCCGCCGCTCCGCCGCGCTCGCTGGTATCTTCAATGCAGCGGCGGAGAATCCCGCAGACCTCATCGCGTGGGGGCGGCGCCTGTCGTTTCTGGATGCCTCGAAGCTGGAGGCGCAACACTTTGATCAAGTCATCCCGCCGGACGCGCTGCGGCGGGCCTTCGAGTCCGATCCTGCCGGCGTGCGGGAACTCGCCGCCATTATGCCCGCATGGTTTCGTCTGCGGCTCGACGCCCTCGAAACCGCGCGCGAACTCGCCACCGATCCCGCCGCCGCGCTCGCCCGCATGGACGCCGCGGGCCTGACAAAACAGAATGCCACCGGCTTCCTGCTCGACATGATGCCGCTGCTGGAGTCGCACCCGGAGAAGCTGCCGGAGGTCATTGAACATCTCACCGCAAAGCTGGGGCCGGCATGGATGGACATTCGGGACTCCGACACGCTGATGCCGCTTCTTTCCGCGCTGGCCAAAGCCGCGCCGGAAAGGGTTCACTCGCTGCTGCACGATGCCGGCGCCGGCGGGTATGGCCTGACGGCTGCCCGCGAGTATGCCGCCGCAAATCTCTTCACCTCCGATCCCCGCCTCGCCCTGCAGCTTGCACCACCCGGCGACACCTGGGTCAATGACTTCACCGGCGGCCCAATGCTTTCACCGGGAGCCGCCGGCCCGCCGGAGCAGGCGCTGGAGCTGGTGCGCACCGCGCCTTCCTCTACCATGCGCGACGGCCTGCTGCACGAAGCTCTCACCACTTTGATGAAGACCTCGCCGGAAGTCGCCGCCGCGTGGGTGAACGCACTGCCGCCCGGCGAATTGCAGGACACCGCGCGCGTCACGCTCGATCATTCCAATTACAACCCTGCGCAACTGGCCCTGGAGCGCGCCGCCGCCAGCGCCGCACACGGCGGGGAAGACGCCGCCAGTCTCGGGCTTGTGCGTTCCGCCGCCAAACGCCTGCTCGCCACCGACCCGGCGGCCGCGACCGCGCAGATCATGACCTGGGCCGACAGTCCCGCCCGCGATGCCGCGCTGGAAACCGCCGGCCTTGGATGGGCCAATGCGGCTACTCCGGAAGCCCTGACATGGGCCGAATCCCTCCCGCCCGATGCGCAGCCGCCCGCCCTGGGAGGCATCATGGAATCGTGGGCCGCCGCGGAGCCGGCGGCAGCCTCGGAATACCTCGCGACTCTCCCGCCCGGCCCGGAGCGCGATGCACCCGCTGCGGGATTCGCCCGCGGTCTCATCGGAGTGGATCCCGCCGCGGCGCTGCAGTGGGGCGCGACAGTGCAGGACGCCGCCCTGCGCGCCACCATGCTCCAGGAACTCGCGGCGCGCTGGAAGCAGGACGACCCCGCCGCCGCACGGGCCGTAGTCGAGTCTGTCCCCGGCCTCACGAGTGAGGAGCGCGCCTCGTTGATCAATCCTTCGCCGACCCCGCCATGAGATCCGGAACCACGAATGACCGCCGGCGGGACGGACCGCGAAGTTTTACTTCGCCCGAATGTCGAGCCTCTGACGACAAAGCGAAGTGCAACTTCGCGTTCCTGAAGCGCGCCGGCTTCATTCTGCTTTGCCTCCTGTGCGCCGCCGCCGGTTTCGCGCTGGGCCGCTACGCATGGGCCGCGCCCGTGGAAGACGCGCCGGTGATGCGGCCTTCCCTCGCCACTCACCCCTCACGGAATTCCCCTGCCCCGGACATCAAGGCAGCGTTCGCGGAACTCCGCAGCGGCCCGCGCCGCGCCGCGCTGCTGCTTTCCCTGGCCGCCCGCGGCGATCGCCGCCAGCTCCCCGCACTCATCGAGTCCTGCGCCCACGACACCCACGCACTCCAGTTGCTCGCGGACCTCTGGAGGCACGCCGATCCCGCTGCTTTCATCAAAGCCCTCGCCGCTTCCAAAGCCATGCAGGGAGTGCATCGCGAAAAGTGTGCCGACGCACTCTGGAGCGTGCTCGAACACATGGGAAAGCAGTCGCCGGATGACGCATGGAGCCTCGCAGAAACGCTGCCCGGCACGCTGCGGCGAATGGGCATGGGGAAATTGGTAGGAGAGCGCATCGAAGCCGATCCGCGCGCGGGGCTGGAGTTTCGCAAAGCACATCCCTCCGTGGTTCCGGATTACGTCGATACCGCAAAGATCAGGATTTCTCCGGAACTGCTGCCGCTGATTCAATCGCTGCCGGATTGTCCCGTGAAATGGCAACTGTTGCGCGAATCACTCAAAGAACTGCCCCTGGCTGAAGCCCTGACGCATTTGGAGGGCGATTCTGGTTACGGCAGCGTGATGACCCGCAGCACTTTGATCCGCCAGGCAGCCAAAGAGTCGCTGGATGACGTCATGGCCTTCCATGCGACAGCGACCGGTCCCGACCGGGCTCATGCAGCGCGCTTCATCAGTGACGAACTGCTCGACAAAGACCCTGCCGCCGCCGTCACCTGGGCGCAGGAGCATCTTTACGGTTCGGAACGCAGGGCGACCATCAGGAAAGCTGCGGAGAATCTCCAGTCCAAAGACCCCGCCGCCGCCGAAGCTGCGCGGGCGCTGCTGCCGGAGAATCAGCGCGCGACCGTCGAGTAAATCGCACCGACTAACCCAAGTTCCGCAGTTGCGCGCTTGGTTTGAGTTAGCTTGAAAAGGAAAATCGCAGATGGACACGGATTTACGCTCGAAATCGGATTCACTCCCCGGTGGAGGATTCCCGTGAACACAACTTGCTGAGTATCCGTGTTCATCAGGGTCCATCCGTGGTTCTATTTCCCTTTTAAGGGTTAGGCTCCGCAGCGGGTCGCCCGGCGGCTCCCGGTTTCCGGCACTCCATTTCCGCGGGGCCGGCGACCGGCGCCGGGGCGGGCGGCACGGGCGACGGTGCGGACCGTGCCACCGGGTCAGGGCCAGGAAGCAGACAACCGCGCGCCGGAGACCAGGTGCGAGGTGGACTGCGAGGAACGGGCAGCCCGAAGGGCGAACGCACCGTGAGGCGGTGCATGAGTCAATGATGCGGGCTTCGACGCGGCCGGTCTTTTGATGATAGTCGGGCCGCAGTTTGAGATCGCTTGTGGCGGTGCGGAACGCGGCGTCGATTTTGCTGAGTTCTTCGCAGAGGCGTTCGCTCTGCCGGGCGAGCATGGCGCGCTCTTTTTCGGCGCGGGCGCTGCTGCGGCAGAGCACGGCGGCGAATGTCCGGATGTTCGAGGACTGCGATCGAGCAAGGAGCATCGCGCCGTGACGCGCAGGCGGCAACTTCATTCCTTTTGGCCGGCATGGCATGGCCACGATGCGTGAGGAGGAAACGGCCCGCCCGGGGCCGGCCGTGGCATCGGAGAACGAAGACGAAGTGCCGGCTGACACGGCCCTTTTCGCTGCGGGGCGGCCTCAGACTTTCGGGGCCCAGCCTTTGCGGTATTCCTTGCTCCAGAGGGCGGCGGCTTCCTTCGACGGGTTTTTGAGTTCCTGCTTTTCGGAATCGAACTCCACCGCACCGCCGGTGCGATAGGCGATGTTGCCGAGGTGGCAGAGCAGGGCGGCGCGCTGGCCTTCTTCGGCGGGGCAGTTGAGCGCGGCGGTGCCGCGGATGGCGTCGGCGAGGTTTTGGAAATGCGGGACATCGGTAAAGGGCGGCTCATTGCGTCCGGTTTCCTTTCCGGTCTTGTCGTAGAGCGTGTAGCCGCTGCTGCTGAGTGAGAGCGTGCCGCCTTCGCCGTAGAAGCTGACAAATGCATGCTTCTCACCGCCGGTGCGCTTGTGGCAGGAGCTGCCGTCCCACGTCACGGCGCAGGGGCCGTAATCCGCGGCGAGCAGCGCGGTGTCCGGCGTTTCCTGATCGTCCTGATAGTGATAGCGTCCGCCGTTGCAGGTGACGCGCGCCGGAGTGAGCACGCGGCGGTGCGCTTCGCTGATGCCCCACAGCGCGAGGTCGAGCGCGTGGACGCCGTTGTTCGCGAGTTCGCCGCCGCCGTAGAGCCAGTGCCAGTGCCAGTTGTAGTGCACGAGGTTGTCCTTGTAGGGGCGCTCGGCGCAGGGGCCCTGCCAAAGCGTCCAGTCGAGCCAGTCGGGCGGCGGCGCCGTGTTGCCGCGGCCGATGGAGCCGCGTTCGCTGTCGTACCAGCAGCGGGCGGCGGTGACTTTTCCGATGACGCCCTCTTTGAGACGGAGCATGGCCTCGCGCATGGCGGGCAGGCTGCGGCGCTGGGTGCCCTGCTGGATGTGGCGGCTGTACTTTTTGGAAGCGGCGGCCAGCAGGAGCGATTCGTAAGCCGTGTGGCTCCCCGGTTTTTCCACATAGACATGCTTGCCGGTCTGGGCCGCGAGCAGGGCCGCGGGCGTGTGCCAGAAATTGCACGCGGCCACGCTGAGCACATCGATGACATCGCCTTCGAGAAAGCGTCGGAAATCCGATCCGGTCTGCGGCTTCGTCTTTTGCCCGGCCTTCTCCACGGCGCGCAGTCCCTCACCGACGCGGCGCGAATCCACGTCGCAAAGCGCGGTGATTTCGACGTTCGGCACCTGAAGCCATGAGGAAACGTGCGCCAGGCCGCGGCTCAGTCCCATGACGCCCACGCGAATCTTTCCGGAGGGCGGCGCGTTTTGTGACCAGAGTCGAGGGGCACTGAGAGCGGCGGCGGAGGCGGCAAGGAAGCGGCGACGGTTGTTCATGGCCCGCCATTCTGGGCCGCACTGGCACGGCGTCAATGTCCGCATCCGCCGGGCGGCCGCGGTCTCATGGTCCCCGATTCCGGACGGCGGCGGATTTTCCTGGCATCCCGCCGCGCGTGTGGCTTAGGAATGCGGCATGTCTCACCGGCCCGACTCGTTCAATTGGCGCACGCTCGTGCCGGGCGGGCATTTGCGCACGTTTCCGCTGGTGACGCAGCTGCGGGGCTACCACGCCGACGCGCTGCGGCACGATGTGATCTCCGGCATGAACGTGGCGCTGCCGGCCATCGCTCAGGGCATGGCGTTTGCGATGATCGCGGGTCTGCCGCATGAGGCGACGGGCATTCTGTGCTCCGCCGTGGCGGCGATCATCGGGGCCTTTTTTGCCGCGTCGCGATATACCATTCTCGGGCCGACGAATGCGACCTCACTGATGGTGTTTTCGGCCATGAGCGCCTACGCCGTGGCGGACCGCGTGGCGCTGATGCCGGTGCTGGTGTTCATTTCAGGAATGCTGCTCATCGTGGGCGCAGGGCTGCGCATGGCGGATTTGATTCAATACATCAGCCGCAGTGTCATCGTCGGCTACATCACCGGCGCGGCGATTCTGATCGCGACGGGTCAGTTGCGGGAAGTGCTGGGCATCACCACCGGCGAACGCGGCGCCTCCCTCTTCACGATTCTTGGAAGCACGATCATGGAACTGGAGAACCTGCCCGGGCGCACGGCGGCAGTTTCGCTGATGCTGGCTTCCGGGACCATCCTCGTGTATGTGCTCGTGAGGAGATTTGCGCCGCGGATTCCCGCCCTCGCCCTTGCCCTTGTGACGGCGTCGCTGGCCGCGGCGCCGTTTCGCGGAGGAGACAGCGGGCTGGTGTTTTTGCGGCCGTTCGCGCTCGACGATTTGATCCCCTCCGGCGTGCAGTTCACCAGTGAGCTGACGCTGCAGAATCTGGGGCAGATCGTCGGGCCCGCTCTGGCGGTGGCGTTTCTCGCGGCGCTGGAGAATACGGTAATGGGCAAGGCGCTTTCCGGCCGCACGGGCGACCACACCAATTTCAATCAGGACCTGCTGGCCTGCGGGCTTGCGAATGTGGGCAGCGCGTTTGCCGGAGGGATGCCTGCGAGCGGGAGCCTGACACGTTCGGCCCTCAATTTCTCCAGCGGGGCGCGAACGCCGGTGAGCAGCCTGGTGTGCGGCCTCATGTGCCTCGCGGCGGCGCTGCTGATGGGTCCGGTCATGCCCTGGATCCCGCGTGCCGCGCTGGCGGCGCTGGTCATTTGTGTCGCCACGAGTCTGCTCAACCGCCGGCACCTGCGCGTCTGCTGGCGCGCCACGCGCAGCGACGCCACGACGCTGGCTGTCACCATTGCCGCCACGCTGATTATGCCGCTGCACGTGGCCATCTTTCTCGGCGTGGCCACCAGTGTGGTGCTTTATCTGCGAAAAGCGGCGCGGCCGATGCTGGTGGAATATGAATTCAGTTCCGACGGCGCGCTCCAGGAGCGGGAGCGGGCCGGCGGCCGGCAGAATCCCGGCATCAGCATCGTGCATGTCGAGGGCGAACTCTTCTTCGGAGCGGCGGAACTTTTCCGCACGCAAATCCAGCGCACTGCCAACGACGAGAATCTGCGCGTCATCATTCTGCGCATGAAAAACGCGCGGCATCTCGACGCCACCAGTGTGATGGCGCTGGAGGACCTCATCGGCTACCTGCGCAGTCACGACCGCTATTTGCTCATCAGCGGATTGAGCAAGGAGGTCTATCGCGTGCTGCGGAACAGCGGCATGGTGGACGTGGTGGGCCGCGACAATCTCTTCATGGGCAGCGCTCAGAATCCCAACATCTCCACCCGCAATGCCCTCCGGCGCGCCCAGGAACTGCTGGGCACGAAGGACGCGGAGGTGAAAATCTTTTACGACCCGGCACACACCCGCAAAGAGTGAGCCCAAACAGGGAAACGAAACCACGGATGGACGCGGCTCATCGCGGATGCTCAACAAGCGGTGCCCGCCATGAGTCTCATCCAGAGAGTGAATCCGAATCCAATCGCAAATCTGTGCTCATCCGTGTCCATCTGTGGTTATTCCGCATTCAATTTCACCATGAGGTCAGCGACGCCGTGCCGGTTCATTCCCCGTCCGCCGGCGTTTTGGCGGCGCGCAGTCTTTTATCCGCCGGATGAATCACCGCGGCGAGGGCGCGGTGGTCGCTGGCGGTGAGCCAACCGGCACCGGAATAGATGCGGCAGGCTTTGTCCTCCAGCTCCGGATTCAGGCCCCGGGAGGCATAGAGATAATCGACGCGGGAGTAGGTATCGTTTTGATCGAAGTAATAGGTCCAGCGTTCGCCGGCATCGTCGGCGACGGCGACGGGCGTGAGGGCGGTGTCGGCGCCGCGGGTGCCCGCGATGGCGCGGACCGCGGGGGCATCGCGGGTGTCGTTGAAGTCGCCATAAACGAGGAGATTCGTCTCCGGATCTTTCGTCAGGATATCGTCGGCATGGCGCCGCAGCAGGTGCGCTTCATTGCGGCGCATGAGAGCTTCGCTGGCTTCCGGCACGTCGCGGCGCGATTTGAGATGCGCGCCGACGCAGCGCAGCCGGTAGTCCGGGGTGATCTGGATCGTCACGTCGAGGAACCCGCGCTGCACGGGCAGCCGGGCGTTGTCGAGCAGATAGGTCAGGCGGGTCTGGGGCGCGCGCGCCGTGATGGGAAAGCGGCTGAGCAGCGCGAGGTGGCGGTCGGAATCCGCGGCTTCCACGAATTCACTGTGCGGCAGGTCGAGTCCGGCCTCGCGCAGGCGCTGCTGCAGGGCCGCGAGGTCGGCGGGGCTGCCCATTTCACACACGCCGAGGATGTCAGGCTTGAGCGCGGTGAGGATGGAGGTGACCGCGGCGATTTCCCGGTCCGGCTTGGGCCGGGTGCCTCCGCGACGGACTGGGGACGGCTGCGGTTCCGCGGTGCGGAGGTAGTTCCGCAGATTCCACGCCACGAATGTCACCGGCGCCGGCTCGTCTGCAGCGGGGGCCGCCGGGCAAAGGAAAAGGGAGCCCGCCAGCAGGCAGACTCCCTTTCGCAAATTGGAACGGCAGCGCATGGGGCGCGCGTCGTCAGATCTTCTCTTTTTCGTCGATCGCCTTATTGATTTCGTGATCGAATTCCTGGCGGGCTTTCTTGAATTCTCCCATGCTGCGGCCGAGACCGCGGGCGAATTCAGGCAGCTTCTTGGCGCCGAAGAGCAGCAGCACGATGATGAAGATGATCATCATCTCCTGGCCGCCGATGCCGGCGATGGCGTAATGGAAAGGTAGCGTGTTCATGGGGTGGAGTGTAGGGCTGGCCGGGAGAATGTAAAAGGAAAGTTCCGGGGCGGGGTGGAGTGCTACGAACGGGGGCGGGAATGCCTTTCAACGGCAAAAGACGCCACCCTTAACGGCAAAGTTACCCCAGTTCCCGCTCGGCC
This sequence comes from uncultured Akkermansia sp., assembly GCA_964523105.1. Classification (GTDB taxonomy): domain Bacteria; phylum Verrucomicrobiota; class Verrucomicrobiia; order Verrucomicrobiales; family V1-33; genus V1-33. The sequence goes on along the minus strand of CAZFZN010000013.1, from coordinate 101,437 downwards.
TCGCGGGTGCGCTGCAATTCCCGCCGGGCCATCAGTGCGGCAGCGATCAGCCACAGAGTCAGCGAGGCCAGTGCGATGCTGCCGTGCACTGCGGTGGTCTGCGCATGGAGCACCTCGCGCCGACTCATCCACGATTCCCAGTCCGAAGTGTTCCTCGTTGTCCGGATTTCCCACGGCATAGCTTCGGAAACGTATTCCTCCGCCGCCGGCAGCACGAACAGCCCGCCGGTGGGCAGGACGTAGTTGGCCATCATCACCTGCGGGGCGGTGCGGTCGGCCAGCAGGCTCACCAGAAGGTGAAAAGCCCCCGCCGCCAGCAGCACGAGCAGCCAGCGCCAGAAATCCCACTGCGCCAGCCCCTTCAACATCCGCCATGCCACCAGCGGCAGAATCAGCATCCCGATGCAGCCGCCGATGATGGAGAAGAACAGAATGATGCGGTATTCCTCATAATACGAGTATCCTGACATGGACCGGCGCGACGCGATCATCTCCATGAACAGCCATGTGAAAATTCCGGCCGACACCGCGAGCACCGTCAGGGAAAACAAGAGTCCCGTATGCCAGCCGGGATAAAGCAACCGGCCCGCGAGGCGCCCGGGCAGACCGCGTTTCACGAACGGCTGCAGCACCGGGGCGTAATTGGCCGGACGTTCGCAGATCGCCTGCACGGCCGGCAGCACCATGGCCATGCCCAGCATCATGGCCATCACCGGTGCGGTGTCGCGGTCCGGGAACTTGCCGGTAAAACAGCACACGCCGCCGATGATGAGCACCGCGAGCGCCGCCAGCCGCCGTCGCGTGGCCCGGTTTTCCGAGATGGGGGCGAGTCGCGCCGCTCCCACATCGAGGAAGAAGAATGCCACCCACGCGGTCAGCAGCAGACCATAGAGGATGCCCTGGCAGCGCAACTCGCGGTAGATTTCATCGAGCCCGTAATTGTTGGCCCGGGCGATTTCGTCGATGGTGCCGCCGCAGAATCCCGCTGCGCCGGCGAGCAGGCCCAGCATGATGACCGCCCGCACCAGAAAGTGAGGGAACCACGACAGCCCCAGCATGATCGCGGACACCACCATGCCGAAGACGAGGTACACTCCGAGCCACGCGGCCTCCATGGGAAGATCGATGCCGCCGGCGAAGTAGCGCAGAATGAGATAGGGCAGCGCCGTCATCGCCACCAGCACCTGGAGCGCGCACGTGGCGAGCCATTTGCCCATCGTGATGCGCCATGCAGACAGATGTGTCAGGAGCAGGGTGTCGAGCGTATTGCCGCTGGATTCATCACGCAGGGCGTTGGCGCAGCGCAGCGGCAGAAGCACGCACACCGTGCCCGCCACCGACCACCAGAAGAACTCGTTGATGTCGCGGTCCTGGCCCGCCTCCAGCGAAATCAGCGTGATGATGATCAGCGAGATCTGCATGGCGATGAGCCCCCATGTGAAGACGTGCGACTTCAGTCCCTGGCGCAGTTCCTTCACCAGCATCGGGCTGAGCCGGTCGGGAAAATCGCGCAGCCGCGCCACCTTGTCAGGAACGGCGGGCAGGGGAGCGGCGGCGGCGGGGGAGGACATGAGAGAATCGGGCCGGCAGAACGGCATCCGGCGCGCTACAGTAGGCGCGGCGCTCAAACGACAAGTCGAATCACTTTGGCAGGGCGCGCACCTGACCGACGGAAATCCCGCCATCAACCAGCAGCGTCTGGCCGGTGACATAGGCGCTCGATTCCCCGGCGAGGAAGAGCAGCGCGCCGTCGAGATCGCCGGGCTGGCCCGGCCGGCCCAGCGGGATGCGTTCACTGAGATAGGAGACCCATTCGGTGACTTCGTACATGACGTTGTTCTGTGCGGTGCGGAACCAGCCCGGCGCGAGACAGTTCACCGTGATGCCGTGCGGCCCCCAGTCGCTGGCGAGGCTCATGGTCAGCTGCTTCACGCCGCCGCGGCTCGCGCCGTAGGGAGCGAGGCCCGCATAGCCCGCCACGCAGGTCACCGAGCCGATGTTGATGATGCGCCCGTAACGCCGCGCGATCATGCCGCGCGCGATGGCCTGACTGACAAAAAACGTGCCGCGCAGATTGGTGTCGAGCACGGTGTTCCAGTCGTCCCATGTGACTTCGAGCGCGGGCTTGCGGCGGTTGCAGCCGGCGTTGTTGACCAGCACGTGAACGGGGCCGGCTTTTTCCTCCGCCTCCGCGGCGGCGCGCTGGATGCTGTCGTGGTCGCGCACGTCGAGGGAGACGGCATGGCAGCTCCGGCCGAGGGCGCGGATTTCGTCCGCCGTGGCGGCGCAGTCGGCGGCTTCCCGGGCGGAAATCACGAGGTCGTAGCCGGCGCGGGCGAGGGTGAGGGCAAAACCCCGGCCCAGCCCGCGGCTGGCTCCGGTGACAAAAGCGGTGTGTGGCATGGGGGTGGATTTAAGATTTAGGATTTAGGATTTGGGCATCCGCCTTCCGCCTTCGGAAACACCGTCCGGCCTGTGGCCGGAGAAGATGAGGAGGACCATGCCGAATGCGGCGGCAACCGGGAGTCTCGGAAGGAATACAATTTCCTGGTGCTTCCGAAAACCTGGCATAGACTTGCGCCCCTCGCCCGGCCCCCCCGGGCGGATTCATTCACATCCACCACACCCCACACGCATGAAAATCAAACTCGCCGCCGCCGCCGCCGTTCTCTGCACGTCGCTGCCTTCGCTGGCCTTTGTCAAAGTAGAGAGCAAGAGCGCCATCAACAAGGACGGCTCCGCCAAATTCACCACGATCATGGAATTCGACCTCGCGTCGGCCATGGCGCAAATCGGTCAGGCCGGCGGCCGCAATCCGCTGGGCGACGGCAAGGAGGTTCTCGTCGAAATGCTCAAGAGCATGGGCAACGGCGTGGACGTCTGGAGCGACGCCAAAGCCGAGACCACCAAAGGCGGCGCCACCCGCATCACCATGTCCGGATATACCAAAAACTGGCTTGAGATGGCGGACCTGAAGAAGGCCATCGCCGCCGCGCCCGGAGGTTCACCCATTCCCGTGGAGGAACTGCCGGAGCTGAAGCTCATGGACATGAAAGACGACTCCGCCGGCAACACCGTCATCACGATGGCCGGACTGGACGACATCTGCAACATCCTCGACGCCGCGCGCAAGATGGCCATCAAGCAGGGGGAAGCCCCCAAGCCCGGCGACATGAACGTGGACGAGGCGGAGATCGCTCAGGCCCTGACCCAGGCGCGCGGCGCATGGCCCGGCATCAAGGGCATCGCCGGCAACATCGTCAAAGGCATGTCGCTGAAGACGGAAATTCAGGTCAGCGGCACCATCGCCGAGTCCGCCGTTTTCAAGAAGACCGGCGACAACAGCGCCACCTTCACCTTCAACGGCGATCAGCTGCTCAACCTCGCCGACCTCATCATCGCCGATGAGGATCTGCCTGGCAAAATCGTCAAGGTCGCGAAATCCATCGAGGAGAATTTCGACAACGAGAAGTCCGTCCAGGCGGTGCGTGAATTCCTCGAGCCCTACGTGAAGGAAATTTACGGCGGCGAAGTGAATCCGAAGATCGTCTTCAAGAGCGGCGCTGACGTGTTCGATTATGCCGCGGAGACCGAGAAGGCCAAATCCACGCAGAGCCCGGAATTGAAGGCGCTGCTCGAAGAGGCCGGAAAATCCGGCGGCAAAGTGAAGCTGCCCGGCGGCGCGGCGCCCGCCCCCGGCAAGAAGGCCGTGGAGTAAGCCTCCGTGATTCCTGACAATCAAACTTCCGCAGCGGCGGAGTCCGGTGACGGGCTCCGCCGTTTTGCGCGGCAGACGGCGCTGCCGGACTTCGGACCGGAGGGTCAGGAGAAGCTGCGCCGCGCCACCGTGCTCTGCCTCGGCGCGGGCGGACTGGGCTCGCCGGTGCTGATGTATCTCGCCGCCGCAGGGACGGGGCGCATCCGCATCGTGGACGACGACCGCGTGGACCTGACCAATCTGCATCGGCAGCTGCTCTACACGGATGCCGACATCGGCCGGCCGAAGGCGGAAGCCGCAGCGGAGAATCTGCGCCGTTACTATCCGGAGATCACCGCCGAAGCCCGTCCCGTGCGTTTCACCGCGGAGAATGCCCTGACTCTGGCCTCGGGCTGCGATGTCATCGTGGACGGGAGCGACAATTTCGCCACCCGCTACCTCAGCAACGACACCGCCGTACTGACGGGTCTCCCTAACGTGTATGGGAGCATTTACCGCTGGGAGGGACAGGCCAGCGTCTTCGCCCCCTCGCTCGGCGGCCCTTGCTATCGCTGCCTCTTTCCGCAACCGCCCGCGCCGGGGACGGTTCCCGCCTGCGTGGAAGCCGGCGTGCTCGGCGTGCTGCCAGGACTTATCGGGCTCATCCAGGCCTGCGAAACCATCAAGCTCCTGACAAATACCGGCGAGCCGCTCACGGGCCGCATGCTCCATGTGGACACGCGCACCATGCGGTTTCGCGAACTCCGCCTGCGCCGCGACCCCGCCTGTCCCGTCTGCGGCGACCATCCCACCATCACCGCGCCGCGCGATGAATCGTTCGCCTGCGGCGCCGCGCCGGTGCCGTCCATCCCGCAGGCGGAATTGCGCCGGCTGCTCGACGGCCCGCCGGCGGATCTTTGTGTGCTCGATGTGCGCGAGGCGTGGGAGCATCAGCTCTCCCCGTGGCCGCCGGCCACGCACACCATTCCTGCGGAGCAGGTGGCGGCAAGGCTGGCGGAAATTCCGGAGGGCGCGAATATCATCGTCGTCTGCTCCATCGGCGAACGCAGCGCGCAGACGGTTACGCTGCTGCTGTCGAAGGGCTGGACCCGGGTGCGGAATCTCGCCGGGGGACTGCGCGACTGGTAGATTTCATTCCGCTGAAACCACGGAGGATTCATTGCACCGGGCGCAATATCCGGTATGCCTGCTGCTCATCCTTCCCGCCATGAACCCAGCTCCTCAGCCGTCCGCGGAATACGATGTCGTCGTGGCCGGAGGAGGTCCCGGCGGCGCGGCCCTGGCCACCTTCCTTGCGCGGGCGGGCCACCGGTGTCTGATCATCGACCGGAGACGTTTTCCCCGCTATCATGTCGGGGAGTCGCTCATCCCGCACACCTACCGCATTTTCGAACGGCTCGGACTGCTGGAGAAACTCAAGTGCTCGGAGTTTCCTCTCAAGCACAGCGTGCGGTTCGTGACCCGTGACGGACGCGACTCCGCGCCGTTCTACTTTTCAGAAATCATTGCCGGCCCGGCTGCCGTCACATGGCAGGTGGAGCGCGGGGAGTTCGACCGCCTGATGCTCGACCATGCGCGCGAACACGGCGTGGAAGTGCGCGAACGCACGCTCGTGGACCGGGTGCTCTTCGGGGATGGCCGCGCCACCGGCGTCGTCGCGGTGACGAAGGAGGGCGAAGCCTCAACCATCGCCGCACGCGTGGTGGTGGACGCCTCCGGCCGCGCCTGCCTGCTCGGCAACCAGCTGCATTTGAAAACCGGCGTGCCCGGACTGCAGAAAGCCTCGCTCTGGGGCTACTTTCGCGGCGGCAAGCGGCTGCCGGGCATCGATGCGGGGGAGACCACGATCTTCCTGCTCAAGGACGGCGGCTGGTTCTGGTACATTCCGCTGCCGGAGGACATCATCAGCTGCGGCATCGTCGCCGCGCCGGAACGGCTCTTCATTCGCGGCGTATCCGGCGAACAAACGCTGCATGCGGAAATCAAGGCCTGCCCGGCGCTCGCCGAACGGCTGCAGCGCGCCCACCAGTTAGGGCCGGTGCGGGGCCTGCCCCGGATGGCCTACTTCAACCGTCAGACCTGCGGCGACGGCTGGATCATGATCGGCGATGCCCGCGGCTTTCTCGATCCGATCTACTCGTCCGGACTTTATCTGGCGCTCGCATCGGCCGAGATGGCCGCCGACGCAATCCACGACGCGCTGCAGGACGGTGATGTCAGGGAGGCCCGGCTCGGCCGGTTTGAGAACGAGCTTTGGAACGCCATGGAGGTCATCCGCCGCCTCATCCACGCCTTCTACGATTCTCATTTCAGTTTCCCCGCGTTCGCCGCCTGCTTTCCCGAACACCGCGCCGCCCTCATCGACTGCTTTACCGGCAACGTGCTCAAGGATTTCTCGGCTTTCACCGCCGCCCTGGCCACGATGACGCCTCCGCCACCGCCGCTGGAGGCGGAAACCTGAGCCCCCGCGCGGTGCACCTCACGGACGGATGCCGGCGGCCGGCAGCGGCCCGCCGGAACGTGCGCCGGTCAGTTTTCCATCACGCAACACCGGCACGCCGTTCACGATGACGTCGGAGAACCCCTCCGACCAGTGATGAGGGTCGTTGAAGGTGGCCGGATCATGCACCGCCTCCGGATCGAAGATCACGATGTCCGCGCAGGCTTCCGGACGGAGCAGGCCCCGGCCCTCAAGGCGGAAGGTTTGCGCCGGCAGTGCGGTCATGCGCCGCACCGCCTCCTCCAGCGTCAGGATTTTCTGTTCGCGGACATAGCGGGCGAGCACGCGAGCGTTGTTGCCGTAGCTGCGCGGGTGCGAGGCGTCGCTGCCGCGGCGCGAAGAGCGCGGGCCGCCGTCGCTCGCGATCATCGTCAGCGGATGCCGCAGAAAAGTCTGCAGGTCGCCTTCGCTCATGCTGTGAAAGACGCCGCTGCCGCTGCCCCGGCGCTGGATGTCGAGAATCATTTCGATCTGATCGTCCAGCGAATCCGATCCGCGCTTCAGTTTCGCCGCTTCGGCGATGCTTTTGCCGATGAGCGGGGGATCGGGACGGAATCGCGCGATCATGGCGTAGGAGTAATCGGTGCGGCCCTGACGTTTCAGCATTTCCTTCATGCCGGCGATGATTTCCGCCTTCTGCACCGGATCCTCCAGCCGCCTGACAAAATCGGCGGCGGTGCCTTCCCGGGCTTTGTCAGGAATCAACTGCCCCAGTGTGGTGCTGGAGGCGGTGTAGGCATAGGCATCGTGCGTGATCTCGAGACCCTCCCCGCGCGCCCTGTCGAGCACGGCGATGACTTCATTCGCTTTGCCCCATGAGGTGGGGCCGGAAAGCTTGAGATGCGAGACTTCGGCACGGATCTTCGCCTCCCGGGCAACGCGGAAGAGCTCCTCCAGTGCGTCGAAGATTTTCACCGTCTCGGCGCGCATGTGACTCGCATAAATCCCGCCGTGCGCCGAGGCGACTTTGGCGAGTTCGATGATCTCCTCCGGTTTCGAGAAGCTGCCCGGCAGGTAAATGAGCCCCGTGCTCAGGCCCACAGCGCCGTCGCGCATCGCCTGATCCACCAGCGCCTTCATTTCCCCGAGTTCCTCCGCCGAGGGCGGACGGTCGTAGCTGCCGTGCATCGCTTTGAGGCGCACGGAATTGTGTCCCACCAGCGTGGCCACATTCACTGTGCAGCCCGCCTCCCCGAGGTCGGCGAAGAACTTCGCGATGTCCGTTCGGGAGGAACCGCAATTGCCGGTGACGATAGTCGTGACGCCCATGCGCACGAAGTTTTCTGCATCCGGCAGCTTCGCGATATCCTCACTGTGCGTATGCACATCGATGAATCCCGGCGCGGCCACTTTGCCGCCGGCATCGATCACCGTGTCCGCTGTGCCGGGCACATCCCCGAGGGCCGCAATGCGTCCCGCCCTGACGCCGATGCTGCCCCGGCGCAGCGGCGCGCCGCTGCCGTCGGCGATGCGGGCGTTGACTACCAGAAGGTCGTAGTGCTCCGGCCGGGGTTTGAAGAAAAAGTAAACGAGGCTGCAGACGAGCAGGAGGAGCAGATAGGGCAAAACTTTCATGCGCCCGGCATGGAGAGGATTCCAAGGATCAGCCAGGGCGGAATACCGCCGCACCGGCGGGGATCGTTGCAGGCTTCGATTGGCAACCCGGCTCTGATCCGCCGGCCATCGTGCTTCGCGATGCTGATTTAGACGAGAATTTCCTTCACCACGCGGCACGGGTCCACTCCGGTTAGCTTCGCGTCCAGGCCCTGGAATTTCACGCTGAACGCGGCGTGGTCGATGCCGCAGAGGTGCAACAGTGTGGCATGGAGGTCGTGCATGGTGACGACATCCACCACACTGCGGTAGCCGAGGTCATCGGTCGCTCCGTGGGTGATGCCGCCTTTGATGCCGCCGCCGGCGAGCCAGATGCTGAAGGAATTGATGTGGTGATCCCGCCCGCTGCCCTGGCCCATGGGAGTGCGGCCGAATTCACCGCCCCAGATGATCAGGGTGTCGTCGAGCATGCCGCGCTGTTTGAGGTCGTTCACCAGGGCCGCGCATGGTTTGTCAGTGTCGGCGGCGGCCTTCGGCATGGAATTCTCGATGTCGCCGTGGTGGTCCCAGGCGCGGTGATAGAGCTGGATGAAGCGCACGCCGCGCTCGGCCAGCCGGCGCGCCAGCAGGCAGTTGCTGGCGAACGATCCGTCGCCCGGCTCTTTTACGCCGTAACTTTCCAGCATCTGCGGCGACTCGTCCTTGAAATCCGTCAGGTCCGGCACGCTGGTTTGCATTCGGAATGCCATCTCGTACTGGGCGATGCGGGTCAGCGCCTCGGGATCCGCGTGTTCCGCCGCGGCGATGCCGTTGAGGCGGTTGATCTCCTCGACCACGAGCCGCTGCGTGCTTTGGCAAACGCCGTCGGGATTGCCAACGTAGTGCACGGCATCGCCGCGGGACTGAAAGAGGATGCCCTGATACTTGCTGGGCAGAAAACCCGCACCCCACTGCCGCGCACTCACCGGCTGCGCGCCGCCGTAGCCGCGCGCCTGCGACATCAGCACGATGAATCCCGGGAGATTCTCCGTCTCGCTGCCGAGTCCGTAGAGCAGCCAGCTGCCCATGCTGGGGCGTCCTTTGAGAATCGAGCCGCTGTTCATGAACGCCTGCGCGGGATCGTGATTGATCTGCTCCGTCACCATGCTGCGGATGATGCACAGATCGTCAGCCAGGCCGGAGATGTGAGGAAACAGGCTGCTGATCTCCTGCCCGCTCCGCCCGTGCTCTTTGAATTCCGTGAACGGCCCGCGCGCCTTGAGCACGGTATTCTGCAACTGCGCGAGCTGCTGGCCTTTGGTGAAACTTTCCGGAAACGGCTGACCGTCGAGCCGTTTCAGTTCCGGCTTCCAGTCGAAGCTCTCGAACTGCGACGGCCCGCCGGCCATACAGAGGTGGATGACGCGCCTCACCCGCCCCGCGCGGTGCGGCAGCGCCGCGCCCATGAGCTGCTGCAGCGCCAGCACGCCAAGACCCGCGCCGCTGCGGCGGAGAAACGAGCGGCGGCACAGGCGCTGGTGGAAGGATTCAGTCATGGCGGAAAGGACGATGGAGGAGGAAACAGCCTGATTCCTACGCCGCCAGGGGAGAATGCCTGTCTTGTTCCCGCTGATGAAATGCCACTCCAGCGGGAAGAGAGGCATTTCCCCCTCCGCGCTTCTCCGGGCAAGGGCTCCGAATTAAACATGCGGCGCTGCACGTCCCCGGGTGCTTTTGCTTAACCCCAACTTTCGCAAATCCGAAGGCGGTGAAGGTCTGGTCCAGAAGCGGCGCTCGTTCTGACACGCGAAGGCCGGCCAAACAAGATGGGTGCGGTGCGGCCTCAGGGGCGGAGGCGCGGCGCGCGGCGCATCACGGCGTCGTGCTGCGCAGCACGCGGTAGTATTTCCGGCCAGGCAGCGGGTCGGGGTCCGTCCATGCGCCTTTCGTGTCGAAGGCCTGGGTGAACGACGTGGCGTCGGTCCATGATGTGAGGCCGGTGGAGAACTGGACTTTGTGATACATGCCGCGGGTGGCATTCCATGTCACCACCGCGCTCCCGCCGGAAATGGTCAGGGCGGGCTGAATGATTTCGTGGAGAATGGTGCCGGTCCAGTACTTCTCGGCGAGAGCGTAGGCGGATTTGCCCACGACGCTCCCGATCTGGCGGCCGTCGTAGTCATCTTCATACGGGTGGATGCCGCCCCAGCGACGGCTTTGTCCGGCTTCGTCAGCGGCGTCATAATAACTGCACCACTGGAGGTCCACATCCGTGCTCGGCCCGAGGTCGATCTGCATGGAATTGGCGTGAACCGTGTGGTGATGAAAACCTCCCGGGAACATATGCGAGCCGGTGATCAGCGTCAGGGCCTCCGCGGCGGCGCGGCTGAAGGTGCTGTGGCCGCTGATATAGCCCGGGAAGGCGGGCGTGTTGAATGTCTTGCGCTGGAAGGGCAGCCAGTCCCTGGCCAGCATCCAGCGGTTGGTGCTTTGGTGCGTGGCGATCGAAGGTGCCGGAAGATTGAGCGGGTGTTCGCCCGGCCATGAATACACCGCGATCATGCCGGTGTAGAAAACACCGGGGAACCACGAGTTGTATTTCACGTCCCAGATTTGCTCATGTTTGCCGCCAGGCGCCGCGGTGGCATTGGTGATCACTTCGACCACACCCGTTTCCAGCGGCAAGCCCTCCGGGTGATAGGAGGGGCCGCCGGGATCGGAGCTTTGTCCCTTGCTGCCCATGTAGCGGATGGCGGTGATGGGCCGCGTTCCGGAGTAATAGCGCTTGAGCGACCATGCGGCGCAGGCGGCGTCGTGCGTGGCGGCACTCAGAGCGAAATAGACTTTCACATCCCATTCGAGGTCATTCACAAACGGCCCGGTGCCCCGGATGCGTTTTTGCAGCAGCGGGAGCTCCGAGACTTCATTGGCGAGCACGTGCCAGTGTCCCGGCGGCGTTTCGGAGTGCGGGCCATCCGCCCAGAATTCGGCGAGCACGCGGTAGTAGTCACCTCCTTTTACCATGTTCGCCGCATAGGGCTGGCCGGTCAGCGGGTTGATGGAGAACCCGGTGCCGTCATCCGTCCCGAGCGGGTTGTTGCCTCTGCTTTTGGGGGAGGTGTCCAGCAGGCTGTTGTCGTTCAGGCGGGCGCTCTTGCGCAGCACATCCATGAAGTTCTCTTTGTATTCCGCGTCGGTGGGGCTGGGATTGCCGGGCGTGCTCAGGCGGGAGGGTCCGCCAAACGGATCGATCCAGGGTTTAGTGTTGTCAGAGCGGGTCAGGCTGAAGGGCGTGGTGGCCAGACCCTGCACGCCCACAAACGTTTGTGACCCGCCCGGGATGGGAATGCCGTTCTGCGTCACGCTGGTAGCGAGGTCGAGCGGCTGCCAGAAGTTGGGATTCGTCGCCGCCGGAATGCCGAAGCCCAGCGGCATGTTGGGCTCGAAATTGGCGTTCTGGCCGAGCACGCTGAGCGGGACCGACATGTTGGGATTGACCGCGGAGTTGTAGGGCTGCGGATAGGACGTCAGGGCAAATCCGTCGGCGGCGCCCCAGTTGAGCACAGCCTGACCGATGCGCTTGCCGAGTTCCGCCGGATGGTCACCAGCGGAGACGGCCGCCTGGCCGACGGCGGTGGAATAGCCCAAAGCCGTGAGCTGATTGTCGAGATTGGCGAGGGTCGTGGCCGAGCCGCTGCCGGTGGCAAAGCGGCTGCGCAGCACGCGGTAGGCGGCATAACTGATCGCTTCATGCCGCGCCGCCTCGACATCGGCCGGCGGACTCGCGGCCTTTTCGTTGTAGATGTACCCCACGGCGGTGCCGTCATAGGCGGCCCATGCATTGTACATCGCGACGGCGGTGTGGTGCAGGTTGCGCGCATGGGCGGGCGGATGGGGGACATTGATGCGAATGGCGTCCATGAGGCGCTCATTCCAGATGCGGGCCGCGGACTGTTCGGCGCGGGCGGGACCGGCGAAGGCCAGGCAGAGGGCGGTGAGAAGCAGGGAAGTGCGCATGGCGATGGTGCAGGTTAAGGTGATGGCCGTTTGGGAACGAGGCTATTAAACGGCAGGGGGTTAAGAGGAGAGGAATTCCACGCAGCGCGGAATCCCCTTGATGAACGGCCCCCCCGGAAGGTTCAACGGCGCTGCGGCCGTCGCGGTTGCGGCGCCGGAGCCGGAAGCCTCACGCGAGTCAGCACCGTCTGCGACGCCGGCAACCGGTGAGCAGCGCCGCTCCGGCCAGCAAGGCGGCGGCCGGTTCCGGCACCACGGTGATCCCGGCGCCGGAAAACGACGGGCTTCCGGCATTGATCAGGTCCACGTCGAAAAAGGTCACGCCGCCCGCCGGTGCGGCAGGCGTGAAACTCCCGGTCCCCGCAGCGATGGCCTGCATGTCGAAGGACACGAGGAAACCGGAGGCGCTGTTCGTGCCGCCTTCCGTGACGCTGAAGCCGAGGTCCGCGTAGTCGATCACGATGGTTCCCGCCACGCTGCCGTTGTCCGCCGCGGAGGGCGCATAGCCGTTCGCCGCGGATTCCTGATTGGTCATGGACAGCCACTGCTGGTTCGGACCGGAGGAGGAGCCGTGGTCGAAGGGACCGGTGAATGAAAAGAGCGACGACGGATAAGTGATGACGAACTGATAGGCATCGATCTCCGTGGTTTCGGTGTATCCCGAGATGCTCAGGGAAACGGTGAAAGTGTCGCTGATGGCGAGGGGGCCGGAGGGACTGATGGAAACGGCGATGGTGCCGAGTGCGGCGCCGGCGGGCGGGGCGCCGGTGATGAGCACGGCGCAGACCGCGGCAATGGGTCCTGCTTTCATGACATGGTGACGGGCGGCGGGTTGCGGACGGATTCCCCCGCGGACCACCCGGCCCGCGGGGGAATTGCCCTTATTTCTTGCGGGCACCGGCCTTGCCGGCCGCGGCGGCATCTGCGTCATTGAACTCCAGCTCCGTGAAGATGTCGAAGAACGAGTCCACGGTCTGAGTGCCCGCCTGCTGCCGGTAGTTCGCCTGGTCCCCGGCATTGACCTGACCGTCGCCGTTGAGATCCGCGGGCAGCACGGAGAGCGGCCGGGTGGTCAGGGTGCAGTGTGTCCCGGGAAGATCGTTCACCGGCATGTCGGGGAAATCGGCATTGACCTCTCCCGGTGCGGGATTGAGCCAAATGCCGAAATGCACGACGGGCGGATTGAAACGATAGAGGCTGAACGGCAGGCAGCGGAACCAGTACCAGCGCTGGCAGTAGGGGGTGAACGGCCAGTAATAAAACGGCGGCCGCTGGATGATGCCGGCGAGACTTACGGTGTCATAAATCCGCCACGGCTGTCCGCCCAGCGCCGCGAGGTTCATGTTGTTATTCGCCGGAATGACTCCCGGCACCAGCTGGCCCGGATTGTTTTGCGGCGGCAGCAGCGGCACGCGCACATTGCCGATGGGCGTGAAGTAATAGCGCAGGCCGTAGAGGCAGAAATTCCGCGGCACGTAAAAGGGATTCCAGCGGTAGCAGTAGGGATGGCAAACCGTCAGGCCCCACGCCGTGCCCCATCGCGTCCAGCGCAGACAGGGCCACCATGCCGGACCGTAGGGGCACCAGATCGCCGGCCCCGGCTGAATGGCCGGCACCTGACCGCGGATTTCGCCGCCCGGTGAAGTGGTCGAGTGCAGATTGATATAGACCTGACCTGAGGCCAGCGCACTGAGCAGGGCAGCCGTCGGGCTGGTGATGGAGCCGCTGAAAGTGCCGCTTTGCTGATTGGCGGCGGGAGTGAAGTCCAACGGCGCGAGGGCGCCCGCCGGCACTCCCGGCCCGGCCGGTCCGTGGAAATGCGCGTTGGTCAGCAGACCGTTCAGTCCGGAGAAACTCACCGTGTAGTGCACCACGCCGCTTTGGTCCACGCAGACCGTGGCGGTGCCGCGTCCGTTCGTCACCACGGGCGGCACTTCCTGACCGCCGTCGAGCGCCACATTCACACAGGGCCGCTGCCAGTAATACCACCAGTGGTCCTGCCAGCACCAGTAGGGTGCGCCCCACGCCCAGCGGATGTACCAGCGCCGCGCCAGCCCGTGCTGCCAGGCCTGCCAGGGCACACAGACGCGAATGGTGATGCAGTAAAGTCCGTAGGCCGGATGGTTGATGTCGGTGACGATCTGGCGTTCGACATCATCCCCTTCGTTGATCGCGCCGCCGGTGTCGATTTCCACCCCGTAGGCGCCGCGGGCCACCACGCTGGTATAGACGTCGCGCACATGCCACGGATACCACGGCGAGCAGGAGTAATAGCGATAAACCAGATACACCGGGCGCGGCACGGGCAGCGGCACGGGGTTGGGATTGTCCCCGACCTGGATGTCGGGAATGTCAGGTTTGGCGAGTTCCGCGGCGGCGACTTCGCGCAGTTCCGCGGTGTTGTTGCCGAAGTCCTGAGCTGTCAGGATCACCGGGCAACTGAGAAACGCCGCGGCGGCGGCGAGGAATGCGGGCAGTTTGTTCATGGCGCTTGATTTGGGCGGGTTGAGGGACCCCCGGCGCATCGCCGCGACCCTGCCTGGTCGCGCGGTCCGCGCGGTAAATAATAGGGACGCGCCGAGATTACCGGCCCCGCCGCTGCGGCGTCAAAACTTATTTCGGGTTATTTTCCGGGCGAATTGGCAGGGGCTGGAGCCGCGAGCAGAGAGGCGATTTCCGCCTCCAGTTCCTGCAGCAGGCCGGGCGGGGCGCCGAGTTTCGCCCAGCGCACCGTGCCGGTCCGGTCCGCCAGCAGCAGGGTGGGCACCCCTTCGAGTTTGAAGAGACGGCGCAGCGCGAAGGACTCGTCCGTGAGGCAGCGAAACGCGGCTTTCTTGCGCTGCATGAGCTGCGGCACCATGGGCCGCGGGGCCTGGTCCGTATTGATTCCCAGCACCGTGAACGCGGGATTCGCGGCGAACTTGTCCGTTAGGGCCTGCATCACGGGCAGAGCCGTGAGCGAATGTTCGCTGCCGCTCGCGCTCCAGAAAAAGAGCAGCAGCACGCGGTCTTTCCAGTCCGCGGGCTCCAGCGGCTTTCCCGCGAGGTCGGTGCCGGTGAATTCGGGAAGCTTTGTGCCCAGCACGGCGGCGGCCCGCGGCGGCCCCGCTTCGCCGGCCTCCACCGGCTCGCCGCCGATCTCCCGCATGTGGCGGAAGTTCGCGGCGGGATGAATCGCGAACGCCTCCGCCGCGATGTCAGGATTCAGTTCCACGGGAGCGAAGTCGCAGGTCATGCGGATCGAATCGACCACCGGTCCCCCGCCCGCGGCGGATTCGTCAGGCTCCGACTCGCCCTCCACGCGCAGCATGACGCTGCGCTCGCGGTCCACAAAAACCGTGAGGCGCGTGGACACTGTCTCCCATGACAGCACGCGGCACGGGCGGCCGGCGATGGCCGTTTCCGGCTGCCATGCGATGCGGCGAATGTGAGGCAGCATGATGCTGAAGGCGTCGTCCCGCGTCAGCAGATCGAGAATCTCCGGATGGCCCTCCTCCACTCCGCCCAGCACGCTGCCGGCCGGCAGCCGGCGGCGGTCCAGGGCATCCGGCGCCGGACTGAGCGTGTACTGGCGCACCGGAGGCACGGCGAACCAGAGCCGGCGACCGTCGCACACGGCTTCGTACTGCCCGGCGTCGAGCCGCAGCAAATTGGGCCGGGAAAATGTCAGGGCCATCGGCGCCTCGGTGGTTGTCTTCACTTTTCCGCTCACCTGAGTGATGACGGCGCGGCCGTGGTCGCGATAGGATTTCGCCCCGCGGTAGGTGGCGGTGAGCTGCTTGAGAAAGCCCTTCATCTCCTCCGTCAGCCCCGCCGCGGGGCCGGCCGCGGGAGCTGCAGGAGCCGGCGGTGCGGGATTGAGCGGAGTCTGCGCGCCGAGCGGAGCCGGCAGGGTGTGCAGCAGGGCGGGAAGCAGGAGCAGCGCGGGTTTCATGCCGATGGTCTGTCAGGGAACGGAGACCGTCACGCGCACCTGGCGGCGCGGCTCGCTGTTCATGGCGGGCCGGATGCGCGTGGTGACTTTTTCGGTGAGGCCGTCGCCGTTGGGGGATGCGGAGAGTTCGAGGAAATTCCCGGCGGAGCCGTCCCAGCCGGAGAGCGCGTCCGCCACTTCCGGCGTGAAGGTGAATCCGCCGCCGCCGATCCGGCGTGTCCAGTGGAGCATGAGATACCGGCGGCCGTCGCCGGGATTCACCGCACTGGAGAGCGAGGGCGCGGCGCCGTCATCGTGCACGCGCGGATCCTTTATGAGCGCGAGCTCCCAGAGATTTGTCAGGCCATCGCCTTCCTCATCGCCGTCAGGACCGTTGCGCGGATTCACCGAGCCGTCGTCATTGGGGTCGAGGCCGTGCGCAATTTCCCACGCGTCGGGCAGGCCGTCGCTGTCGCTGTCCGGCGCGATCACCGTGAACGGCACCCCCGCGAAGGACGGGCTGCCGGCGTTGTTCAATTGCTCATCGAAGAAGGTCACGCCTCCGGCCGGCGCCGAGGGAGTGATATTCCCCGTGCCCGGGGCGATGGCTTTCATGGCGAAGGACACGAGAAAACCCTCCGCCGCCGTGGTGCCGCCTTCGCGTTCCGAATAGCCGAGATCCGCATAATCGATGAGCAGGAATCCCGGCACGGAACTGTCGTCCGCCGCCGCCGGCTGATAGCCCTCCGCAGCGGACTCCTGGTCCGGCAGCGCCAGCCACTGCTGCGTCAAACCGGGCGCACCGGTGCCGTGGCTGAACGGCCCCGCGAACTCCAGGAGCGCCGCCGGATAGGAAACGCGGAATTGATAGGCATCGATCATCGTCGCGTTGGTGTATCCGGCGATGCGCAGGGTGACGACGAGACTGTCTCCCGGCTGGAACGGACCGGCGGGAGTGATCGAGGCCGTGATGGTGCCCGGGGCGGCAGAGGAGGCGGCGGCGCCTGCAAGGACGGCGGCAGCGGTGAGAGCGCAGAGTTTCATGGCGAACACGGGTCGGCCGCGGACCGTCCGTTCCTGCCTGAACCGGATGCCGCGCCCTGGGTTGCGGGAGACCGGCGGGATTCTAGTCAGGCCGCCGCGGGAACGTCAAACAAAAACTCCCCCGGGTATCCGCCCGTGAACTTTTGTCAGGAAACACGGCGCACCGTGCCGGTGGAGCGGTCCCGGCGCACCCATTCTTGCGGACTTCCCATTCGCTCCGGAATCTGCTCCGCTGCCGGTCTTATGAAAACTCCCGTGCTCTGCCTCCTTGCCTGCACCAGCCTGATCCACGCGGCTGATGACGACGGCTTCGCTCCTCTCTTTGCCAAAGACGGCGCGCCCGCCGGCTGGGTGGTGCGCCACTGGGCGGACGTGAGTAAGCCGGCGGAGGGTGCGCCCGCGTGGACGGTCAAAGACGGCGTGCTCACCAGCAGCGGCGACCGCGGGTGCTGGTTTCTCAGCGAAAAGGAATACGGCGACTTCACGCTCGAGTACGAATTCAAACTCGGCCCCACCGGCAACAGCGGGCTGGCCCTGCGCGCGCCTGACAAAGGTGATCCGGCGTTCGACGGCATGGAAATGCAGATGGCCGACTACCGCTACAACACCGCCGCCAAACCCTCCGAACTCACCGGTGGCATCTATCGCGCCATCGCCCCCGCAGAGCAGGTCTATAAGCCGGAGGAGTGGAACCAAGTCCGCGTCACGCTCAAAGGCGCGAAACTCACCGTCGTGATGAACGGCAAAACCATTCACGACACCGACCTGAGCACGCATCAGGAGGAGGTGCTGCGGCACGACAACTCCAAAGCGCCGCCCGTGAAGGACCGCCCGCGCAAAGGGCGCATCGGTTTTCAGAATCTCAGCCGCGACAAGGGTCAGGTGCAGATCCGCGGCGCGCGCCTCCGGGAGGAGAAGTGAGTGCTCAGTGCTCAGTGCTCAGTGCCGGCTGCGGAGCCCGGGAGGAACGGCGGTACTGCAGCCACCGGTGCGCCAGAAGCGCGAGCGCCACGATCAGCAGCACCACGTCCCGGGTGATCAATTCCTGGTAGTCGCTCACCTCCGTGCTGCCTCCGAAACACCCGCAGTTGATGTCCAGTCCGCGCTGCAGGGAGTGCAGGATGGCCCACAGAAAGACGGCCTGAAAGTGCATGTTACCAGGGAACTTGCAAAGAAAGGCGGTTGACTTTCCTCCTCCCCGCCGTCATAGCCCTCCAGCTCCCAGAGTCCCGTCCATCGCGCATTATCAACGCCTTATGCCACGACCCCGTCCCTTTCCCTACACCGGCTCCCAGACCGGCGTGTTCCATGTCGTCTCGCGTGTCGCGGGTCGCGAATTCGCCCTCGGCGACGAGGAGAAAGAATTCTTCACCCGCACGCTCCACGCCTACGCGCGGCTGCTCGGCATCGAAGTCCTCACGCACTGCACCATGAGCAACCACTTCCACCTGCTCCTGCGCGTGCCGCCCCCGCCGGATGCCGGCACCGCCGGACCGACGCTCGACGAACTCCTCACCCGTCTCGAAGCCGCCGTCGGCGCGGAGCAAATGCGGCAGATTCGCAAGAACCTCGACCTCTGGCAGCAAAACGGCGCGCACGATCTCATCGAAGCCTGGCGCCAGCGGCAGTCGGCCGCCATGTTCAGCCTGAGCGAATACATGAAGCGCGTGAAGCAGCGGTTCACGCGCTGGTATAACAAACGCACCGGCCGCGTCGGCGTCTTCTGGGAGGACCGCTACCGCAGCACCATCGTTCAAGACGAACACACCGCGCTGCGCATGATGGCCACCTACATCGACCTCAACCCTGTGCGCGCCGGCCTAACCGACGACCCCGGCGCCTGGCGCTGGAGCGGCTACGCCGAGGCCATGTCAGGAAAAATAGAGGCCCTGGAAGGACTCGCGCGCGTCACCGGACGCACGGGAGAGCGGGTGCATGGGCGGACGATTCAAGAGAAGTCACGGACGTGCGGGAGCACGTCCCGACCGGTGGAAACTGCGGCCCAGCGCAAACGCCGGCACCTCACGGCGCTGGTCCACTACCGGCAAATGCTCGGCCTCGCCGGACGGCCGCGCACACGTCAGGATGGAAAACTCATCCGCCGCGGCGTCAGTGCGAAAGTGCAGGCGCGTCTGGAAAAGGAAACCGGCGTCCGTCGCGAGCAACTGCTGCAGCGCATGAGACACTTCACACAAGGCGTCATCTTCGGCAGCCGCGAATTCATCAACGAATGGTTCTCACGAAACCGAAACGTCGTCGCTGGAGCCAGCCGCGAAAACCGCCAGACCGGCGCGCGACCGCTCGGCCGCTCGTGGAAAGGCCTCTACAGCCTGCGGCAGTTGCGGCAATGAACCCGCGAGAAGTGTGCCACCACTGATTTAAGCCGCCACTTTCCGTGCGCACTCCCGGTAGAATTTCGAGTCCTTCACAAAAGCGACTCGATGAACCTGCGAAATCGAGCCGGCTGGAAGCGTGCGATTTCATTCCAAACTGCGAACGGGATCGGACGGGAGATGAATTCCCGGACATCCCTGTCAAGATGGGCGATGTCGCCGATCGGCCCTGAGGTCAGGGCGTCCCGAGTCAGGAGCATGTGCTAAAGCAGAAGCAGGAAGCGGACGAGGCGGTCTTCCGCGGGTGTTACCGGATGCGCTCCAGCGCCGGATCGCTCAGCAGCGTGCGTCACACGTCGCGGTAGTGCTCAGTGCTCAGTGCTCAGTGCCGGCTGCGGAGCCCGGGAGGAACGGCGGTACTGCAGCCACCGGTGCGCCAGAAGCGCGAGCGCCACGATCAGCAGCACCACGTCCCGGGTGATCAATTCCTGGTAGTCGCTCACCTCCGTGCTGCCTCCGAAACACCCGCAGTTGATGTCCAGTCCGCGCTGCAGGGAGTGCAGGATGGCCCACAGAAAGACGGCCAGCATGCCGGCGATCATCGTGAGGCCGCCCTCCAGAAAGAGGCCCGTCACCAGCGCCATGCCGGCCGCGATTTCCAGCCAGGGCAGGCCCATCGCGACCCACGCGGCGTACGGGTCTTCGAGCAGGTGAAAGCTGCGGATATTGTCGAGAAACCCGATGGGATTCTGCGCCTTCTGCCATCCGGTCCACACGAAAAGCCCGCCGAGCGCCACGCGCAGCATGCAGGCCACGATGTCAGGAATGGAACGGGGCAGCGGAAACATTGGAGAAAGGCCGTGCATGCACCCGCACCGGCGGCGCTGCAACCGGCCCCGTCCGCGGCCCGGCAGCGGATTTTAAGAATTGCACTTGGGAATTTCACGCCGCCGCGGTTTATTGGCTGCATTCCATTCCTCCGGTTCTCCAGGTCCGGACCGACCAGCCTCCCATGCCGCCCCGCACTCTCATCCAAACCGTCCGCGCCGTCTTTCTGCTTTGCAGCGTGCTCTTCGGCATGTCGCTTTCCACCAGCGGCACGGTGAATATCGGGCTCGCGCTCGCCGCCGGCCTCGGACTGGTCTTTGGCGCCCTCGTCATCGGGCTCGATGTCCTCCTGCGGAACATGACCATCCGCAGTTTCTCCGCCGGCACCTTCGGGCTCATGATCGGCATCTTCTGCGCATGGCTCATCACCAACATTCCCTGGACGGAGAACATCGAGAGCAAGAGCAGCAACTGGGTCAAGCTAGGACTCTATCTCGCGCTCGGCTATCTCGGCACCGCGCTGGCCCTGCGCAGCAACCGTCAGGAATTCTCGCTCATCATCCCCTACGTCCGCTTCCGCAACGAGGGCGTCATTCAGCAGCCGCTGCTGGTGGACACCAATATCATCATCGACGGCCGTCTGCCGGGCATCTGCGCCACCGGATTCATCGGCGGCACGCTCATCGTGCCCCGGTTCGTGCTCGATGAACTCCACGTCCTCGCCGACAGCATGGAAACGGTGAAACGCGACCGCGGCCGCCGCGGTCTGGAGTGCCTCGAGGAACTCAAGAAGGTCCCGGGCCTGGAGGTTTCCATCCACGACGACTATCAGCCCAACGAAAAACTTGTGGACACCAAGCTCGTCCAGCTCGCCAAAGCGCTCGACGCCAAACTCCTCACCAACGACGCCAATCTCGGCCGCGTCGCCCAGCTCCAGGGCCTCGCCGTTTTGAACCTCAATCACCTCGCCCAGGCCATGCGCGTCATCGTCAATGCCGGCGACGAACTCGAACTCGTCCTGGTCAAGGAAGGCAAGGACGACCACCAGGCCGTCGGCTACCTGCCCGACGGCACCATGATCGTCGTCAATCACGCCCGCAGCCGCATCGGCCACACCGCCATCGTCACCGTTTCCTCCGCGCTCCAAACCAGTGCCGGCCGGCTCATCTTTGCCGAATTGAAAAGCCATCAGCGAAATCCCGCCCACCACGAACCAGCCAGGGGACGCGCCGGCGCTGACAGCAAGCTGATCAAGTAACGGTCCGGCCAATGGCCAGGCCCGGGCCGCCCCGCCGGGAGTGAAAGCGGAACCGCGGTGCCCAGAGAAGGCGCTGAGGTTATTCAGTCAGCCGGGCACTGCCTGCGGGAGCACGCTCAATATCTGCGCAGGCAATACCAGGCACTGCGGAGCAGACGGAATCGGGCGGCGGCATGGAAGGAGCGAAATTGTTCCGCCATGTCCGCTTCCCTTATTTCCCAGTTCGACCGGTGGCTGTGCCGTGCGCCAGCCGGCCAGGTGAGGCCGTTTGTGACGCTCAACGCCCGTCCGGGGACGCTGCCGCCGGGCTTCGCCGCCGAGCTGGGCGGGTATTTGGCCAGTCTCGACGACGAAACGGAGGAGTGGCAGGCGCTGGAGACGGAGGAACTGCTGGATCTGGTGACGCATCCGCTGCAGGCGACGAACGGCCGCGCCCTCGCGCCGGCGGACGGGTGTTCCGGCTGCTCGTGTCCCGGGGACGACTGCGGGACGCGCAAAAAATACAAGGCGGCGATCACGCTGCTGCGGCAGATCGCGCGTCGCGGCGGAGCGGTGGTGATGATGCCGGGAGCGTGCCGGGCGACGCGGGATTTCGGGCATGCATTCCATGTCTGGTTCGAGTGCAGCCTGGAGCACCGGCTGCAGCGCTGGGCGCGCTGGCAGCGGCTGTCACCGCCGGAGGCGGAAACGGCCCTGACGGATCTGGCGCAGCGTCAGGAGGACTGCCTCAATGCGGCCTTCGGGCCGCGCAACGAAGGGTGCGGACTCTTCTGCCATCTCACGCTGAACCTGGATCAAATGGGCGACGCCCCGCTGGTGCAGATCGTGGGCGATACCGTGCTGGAGTGGGCGGCGGCACGGGCGCGGGCGGGACAGCGGCGTCATGCGCACGATTTGCGCGGCGAATCGCAAAGCGTGCAGAGCAGCGGCGGCCGTGTCGTTCAATTTCCACAGTCTAGAACCGTCCGGGCTCTGTGAACGTCCTCTCTGTCACTCTCATCGTCAGTCTTTGTCTCACCGGCATCTTTGTGGCGGCGTTTCTCTTCAGCCACCTGCGCCGCAGAGACTCGGGACCTGAACGCGAGTCGCTGATGCCGCTCGAAGACGACCAGACCGCCGCTCCCGCGAAACAATTTCCCTCCCAATCATGAACGCCACCGCCGCAGTTAAAACCACCATCGAATACGACGACCGCACCGTGCGGAGATTTCTCATTGCCTCCGTCATCTTCGGACTGGTGGGGATGCTGGCCGGCCTGCTGGCCGCGACGCAGTTGTCATTCTGGCAGATGAACGGCAAGTTCCTGGAGTGGATCACGTTCGGCGCGATCAAGTCGGAGGGCCTGCAATACCTGACCTTCGGCCGGCTGCGTCCGCTGCACACCAACGCCGCGATATTCGCGTTCGTGGGGAACATGATGTTCGCCGGCATTTACTACTCGACGCAGCGCCTCTGCAAAACGCGCACAGCCTCGGACCTGCTCTCCAACATTCACTTCTGGGGCTGGCAGCTCATCATCGTGGCCGCGGCCATCACGCTGCCGGCCGGCCTGACACGCGGCAAGGAATACGCGGAGTTGATCTGGCCGATCAATATCGCCGTGGCGGTGATCTGGGTGGTGTTCGCGGTGAACTTTTTCTGGACGCTGAAGAAGCGCAATGAGCCCAGCCTCTATGTGGCCATTTGGTTCTACATCGCCACCATCGTCACCGTGGCGATGCTCTATATCGTCAATCACCTCTCGCTGCCAACGAGCCTGACGCACAGTTATCCCGTCTTCGCCGGCGTGCAGGACGCGCTGGTGCAGTGGTGGTACGGACACAATGCCGTGGCCTTCTTCCTGACGACTCCGATTCTCGGCATCATGTATTACTTCATGCCGAAGGCGTGCGGGCGGCCGGTGTACAGCTACAAGCTTTCGATCATTCACTTCTGGTCGCTGGTGTTCATCTACATCTGGGCCGGCCCGCACCACCTGCTGAACACCAGCCTGCCGCGCTGGCTGCAGATGCTCGGCATGCTGTTCTCGCTGATGCTGTGGGCGCCGAGCTGGGGCGGCATGCTCAACGGCCTGCTCACGCTCCGCGGCGCATGGGACAAGTTGCGGACCGATCCCGTGATCAAGTTCTTCGTCGCGGCGATCACCTTCTACGGCATGGCCACCTTCGAGGGGCCGCTGCTCTCCATCCGCGCGGTGAATGCGCTTTCGCACAACACTGACTGGACCATCGGCCACGTCCACGCCGGCACGCTCGGCTGGAACGGATTCATGGCCGCGGGCATGTTTTACTGGATGGTTCCGAAGCTGTGGGGCAAGCCGCTGCGTTCGGTCGCGGCCGCGAACATGCACTTCTGGATCGGCCTGACCGGGATCCTGCTTTACGTCTCGGCGATGTGGGCCAGCGGCATCACGCAGGGCCTGCAGTTGAATGAACTCAACGCCGACGGCACGCGCCCGAAGTATGAATTCGTGGAAACCCTGCGGAACATCAAACCGCTCATGCTCGCGCGCACATTCGGCGGCGGACTCTATCTGGCGGGCTATCTGATAATGATCTGGAACCTCTGGGCCACCATCCGCTCCGGCGCGCCGGTGGGCAGCTCGGTGGAGGTTTATGTGGAGCCGAAAAAGCACGACCGCATGCCGTGGAAAGAGGTCTTCCTCAACGATCCGATCGTTTACACTGTGCTCGGTGTGATTCTGATCTGCCTGTGGTTCTTCCTGCCAAATTACGCGAACGTCGGTGCCCTGCTCGGCGGTGTGGCGCTGGTCATCAAGGCCATCACCGTCTTCCGCAAGGCGGGCAAAGCGTGGGCTTTCTGGTATGAGAAGCTGCTCGACAACTGGCTGCCCTTCACCGTCCTGACATTCATCGCAGTCGCCATCGGCGGGCTGCTGCAGATCATCCCGACGGTCATCGTGAACCGCGGCGACAAAGTCGAGGAGCGGCTCCAGGCGCTCTACACCCCGCTCGAACTCTGCGGCCGGGACATTTACATCAGCGAAGGCTGCTACAACTGCCACACGCAGATGGTCCGGCAAATGGTGCCCGATGTGCTCCGCTACGGCACCGGCCCCGCCGACGACTACAGCCACATCGGCGAAAGCATTTACGACCATCCCTTCCAGTGGGGCAGCAAGCGCACCGGTCCGGACCTCGCGCGCGAAGGAACGAAGCGCGACCACCTCTGGCAGATCATTCACCTCCGCGATCCGCGCGCCATGGACGAGAACTCGACCATGCCGGCCTATCCCTGGCTCTTCGACAAGAAGTTCGACATCGAGAGCCTGCCGAAGAAAATCGCCGCCCAGCGCACCCTCGGCGTGCCCTATCCGCCCATGACCGCCGATGAAATCAAGGACGACGCCCGCCGTCAGGCACTGGAGATTCACAACATTCTCAAGGGCCAGCAAACCTGGGTGGATCCGGACCGCGAAGCCATCGCCCTCGTCGCCTATCTCAAAAAGCTCGGCACCTGGGTCGAAGTGGACAAGAGCACCGCACCCGAAAAACGCGGCGGCTTCCAGCCCGGCGACCCCGATTCCTACCGTCCCGTGCCCGCCGCCGCCACCCTTCGCCCCTAGCACACCATGTTCCGCAAACTCAATCCCGCCATGTGGGAGTGGCAAACCGTCCTCGCCATCGGCGGCTTCGCGCTCACCCTCGCCGTGTTTCTCTTCTTCTTCTTCCGCGCGCTGCGCATGAAGAAATCCGAGGCCGACCGCATGGGTCGCCTCGCTCTGGAGGACGAACCGCCGGGGCGGAGTCACCGGATGGAGGCAACGAAAGCGGACAGCGCCTCACATTGATCACTGCGGCGGACGCGAATGGTGAAGCCTTCGCCTGTGGCAAGTTGGAGGACGAAGGGATGCGGGAACACCGCTTTCAGCCGCAAACGCTCCTCCTGTGTCAGCCAGCGCGGCAGCGGCAGTGCGGCAGTAAGTGAGTGGAGAAGCACAAACGGCCATGCTGCAAAGAACACACCTGCAGCCAGCCCGATGACTTCCCGGTACCGGGCCACTTGTCCCCATCGCAGCAGGAAAAGGCAACCCCAGTAACTCGCGACCATGCAAAGCGGTGCGTACGAGACGAACGAGGCCGTGGGGAGTTGCAGGGTTTCAGCCTGACTGCCGCAGTGCGAGGCTGCGGGTGTTAACAACACTGCTATCAGCAGGGGGTTAAAGATGCGCGCGGCGCTCATGCGAGTTGGCTCAACCGTGACCTGACGTGAGCATGGCCGGCGCGACAGGCAAGCCCGAAACCCGTCCCGCAGCGGGCAACTGAGCAGAGCTGCTCCGGCCAGTGAAAACACTTTCGACATTCCGCAGTCGCTGAGTATTCTCAGCCCATGTCACAAACCATGACGCTGCCCCCGGTGGACTCGCTGGCTGACCTTTTCCGCAGCCTGCGGCCGGCCAATCAGGCAACCCTCGTGCAATTTGCGCGCTTCCTCAAAGCACAGGAAGCGGCGGCGGCGTTTGACGAAGTGGATGAAGAGGATGAGGCCGGATGGGCCCGGCTCTTCGACGACGAAGCGACAGTCGCGGCGTTCACCCGCGGGGTGGATGCCAGTCTTTCCCGCTCGAAGCCGCAACCAGTGGATCCTGCGCGGCTGTGAAGTCCGCCGCCAATGACGATTTCTGGCGTCTCTACCACGCGCTCCCGCCGCCCGTGCGCGCTCAGGCGCGGCACGCTTACGAGCGGTTCATGGAGAATCCTGATCATCCGAGCCTGCACTTCAAGAAACTCAAAGGTCCGCGCAACTTCTGGTCTGTGAGGTTCGGCGGAGGCTATCGCGCGGTTTGTGAACGCGATGGCGATTCCGTCGTTTGGGTGTGGGTTGGCACGCGGCAGTCGTTCGGCAGGGATATCTGATTTCACCCGGCCCGGAACCCGTCCCGCAGCGGGCAGCAGTTGAGCAGTTCGATTTCGACGGCGTGCTTTTTCTCCGGCAGCAGTTCCACCACGGTGACGCTGCCATATTCGATATTGAAGTGGGCCATGCGGGAGAGCGGCGAATCGAGCAGCAGGGAGAGGATGACGCGGATGATGCCGCCGTGGCAGGCGATGGCGACGCTGCGGTGCGGATTGTCGTGAAGAATTTGCCGCAGGCAGGGAGCGACGCGCGCCACGAGGTGCGCGGCGGATTCGCCGTGAGGAATGCCGGCGGCGTCGAGCACTTCCAGCCAGTCGAAGGCGCTGATGCCGAACTTTTCCTGCACCTGTTCCCAGCGCAGTCCGGTCCAGTCGCCGAAATCGACCTCCTGCAGGTCCGGCAGCAGCACCGGCTGCAATCCGCGGGCAGCGGCCAGCGGGGCGATGGTCTGCTGCACACGGAGCATCGGGCTGGCGTAAATGGCATCCAGCGCGCTGCCGTTCATCCACCTCGCGAGTGCGGCGCCCTGTTCGTGGCCGAGCGGGGACAGCGCCATGTCGATGCGGCTGCCGCCGAAGACGCGGTGGTACTGCGCCTCCACCTCGCCGTGGCGGAAAAGATAGAGCTGCGTGGGATGGTGCGGGAGATGGGCCTTCATCGGAGCGGCTGACGTGGCCCCGCCCTGCGGCCGCGCCAGTGCAAATCCGGTCGTCCTGGAGCGCCAAAATCCGCGCAGGAGTTCACAAGCGATGCCGGGCAGGGCGGAACGGGCCGGTCAGAGTGACGCTGCCATCATTACCCCAATCACAATGTCACAGGAATCTGCCCCCAAGCCCTCCGCTCCCGGCACGCCCGAACTCCGTCCCCACGTTTTCGACGGCATTCAGGAATATGATCAGCGCCTGCCCAACTGGTGGCTCTTTACCTTCTATTTCACCATCGTCTGGTTCGTGCTCTACTGGTTTCTCTATTACCAGATGGGCTGGTTCCGCACGGATCACCAAAGCGTCACGACCGAGATCGCCCGCATCCAGTCGCTCAAGGCAAGGGAACTCGAAGCCATGCTGGCGAAAATGGATGACAACGTCCTCTGGGAATGGAGCCGGAGCAGTCAGATGGTCGCCGAAGGGAAGGTCAATTACGAGAAATACTGCGTCGCCTGCCACGCGCCCGACCTGACCGCCATGGCCGGCGGCGTCAAGCTTCCCGGACTTCCCCTGCATGACAAGGAATGGAAATACGGCAACACGCCGATGTCCCTCTTTCGCATGATCAGCAAAGGCACGCCTGACAAAACCGCTCCGGTGCAGATGCCGCCGTGGGAACAGGTGCTCGGCCCTTCCGACACCGCCAAAGTCGTCGCCTTCGTGATGAGCCATCACGACCAGAAGGATCCCGGCGCAGTCACCGGGCCGGGGACCTACATGAGCGATGGCGCGGCGCCGGCTCCCGGGCCTGCCGCGCCCGCGCCGGCTCCGACACCGCCCAAATAACGGCCATAACCCCCAGCCCCTCCTCCCCCGATGTCCGCCCCCCTGCGCCGCCCTTCGCTCGAATCCGTCACGACGATCAATCCTGACGGCTCGCGCCCCTTTTTGCATCCCGCCGATGTGAAAGGGCGCTTCACCCTCGCGCGTCGCGTCACCGGGCTGCTGCTCATCGCGATCTACATCCTGCTGCCGTGGATTCCGATCAACGGACACCCTGCGGTGTTCCTCGATGTGGAGCACCGCCGCTTTCACCTCATGGGCCTGACACTTCTGGTGCAGGATGTGTGGCTGCTCTTTTTTGTTATCAGCGGCGTGGGCTTTACGCTCTTCTTCGTCACGGCGCTGCTGGGAAGAATCTGGTGCGGCTGGGCCTGTCCCTACACCGTATTTCTGGAGCACGTCTTCCGGCGCATCGAGCGGTTCATCGACGGCGATGCCGCGGCCCGGAAGAAACTCGATGCCGCGCCGTGGGGGTTCTCCAAAACGGTGCGCCGCGCGGTGAAGCACGCACTTTACCTCGCCTGCGCCGGCGCCATCGCGCACATCTTCATCAGCTACTTCATCTCCCTGCCCACGCTTTACCGCTACATGCAGGAGTCGCCGGGCAAGCACTGGATTCTCTTTGTGGGCGTGATGGCTCTCACCGGCGTGCTCTATTTCTGCTTCAGCTGGTTCCGCGAGCAGTTTTGCATCGTGATGTGTCCCTACGGCCGTCTCCAGTCCGCGCTCAGCGACGACGACACCATGACCATCGGTTATGACAAGCTGCGCGGTGAGCCGCGCGGCAAAGCGGGTGATCCCGGTGCCGGGCATTGCATCGACTGCCGCCGCTGTGTGCAGGTGTGCCCCACGGGCATCGACATTCGGAACGGTCTCCAGCTCGAATGCATCGGCTGCGCCGCCTGCGTCGATGCCTGCGATGACATCATGGCCAAACTGCAGCGCCCGCGCGGGCTGGTGCGCTACGATTCCCTCAAGGGTCTTGCCGGAAAAAAGCGCCGCATCCTCCGCCCGCGCATCTTCGTTTACGGCGTGCTCATGCTGCTCGGCGCCGCGGCGTTCGCCTTTGGCCTGACAAGAGTGCACACCTTCGACATGACCGTCGTCCGCATGCGGGGCGTGCCGTTCATGGTGGATCAGAATGAGGTGCGGAACCAGTTTCTCTTCCGCCTCGTCAGCAAGGCCGACGAACCGGTGAAGTATGCGCTCAGCGTGGAGGGAGCCCCGGCGGCGCTGCGCATCAGCGGCATGGAAAAGGAGGTCACCGTCGCCCCGCAGCAGGAATTGCAGCAGACCATTGTGCTGACGATGGCCAGGGCCGACTACACGGGCGAATTCAAGTTCCGCGTCATCGCCCGGCCTGTGGACGGCAAGGATGCCGTCAGCCGCGATGTGGAGTTTCTGGGGCCCGACGTACGCCTCTTCAAAGAGCCCGTGATGCCATAATTCACCGCGGTATCGCGACAACAGAGAGACGCGATTTCAAGTCCCGTGCGAAAGAGCGCTGGGACAGGAGGGCTGGAATCCCGGGCCACTGGAGCCGCCCTGATTTATCCGTCTTTCCAAAGGTGAATTCCGGCACTTTCCAGAAAGGCCCTGGCAGTTTATAATCCATCCCTGCCGGCGCGCGGTCCCCGACCTGCGCCGGCATCTGTTCCCCTCGCCAACACCGACCACTGTGAACCACATACCCCTTTGTGCCGCGGCACTTATATTCACGCTGCCCGCATCCCGGGCGCAGACGCCCTATGTTCATTACGAAGCACGCCACACGCACTCCATCGGCCTGACGCCGGACGGCTCGCGGCTGCTGGTGCTGAATTCCCCGGACGCAAGGCTTTCGGTGTTCGATGTTTCCAATCCGGCAAATCCTGCGCCGGTGCTCGTGGCGGAAATTCCCGTCGGCATGGAGCCGGTGTCGCTCAAGGCGCGAACCAACGACGAAGTCCGGGCGGTGAACGAGCTGTCGGATTCCGTGAGTGCCGTCTCCCTGAGCGGCCGGAAAGTGCTGGCCACGCTGCGGGCGGGGGACGAGCCGGCGGACGTCGTGTTTGCCGGAGGGAAGGCCTTCGTGAGCTGTGCGCGGAGCAACAACATTCGCGTGTTCGATGCGGCGACCCGGGCGGAACTGGCGGTGCTCGATCCCTACGGCCTTTATCCGCGCGCACTCACGGTGAACGCGGCGGGCACGCGGGTTTACGCCGCCTTTCAGCTTTCCGGGAACCGCACCACCATCCTGCCGCACACGCAGGCGCCGCCCCAGCCACCGCCGGTGAACCAAACACTGCCTCCGCCGCCGCGGACGGCGCTGATCGTGCCGGCGAGCGACGTGCGCATCAATTTCACCGTGCTGGACCATGACGTGGCGGAGATCAATGCCGAGACGATGGAGGTGCTGGGGCATTTCGGAGGAGCGGGCACGAACCACTTCGACCTCGCGGTGCATCCGGTGAGCGGCGACCTGTGGACGGCGAACACGGAAGCCCTCAACCTGACAAAATTCGAGCCGGCGCTGCGCGGGCACTTTGTGGACAACCGCGTCACGAAGATTCTCCTGCCGTCGGGCACCCCGGAGGCATTCGATCTCAATGAGGGTCTCGATTACGGCACCCTGCCGAATCCGGCGGCGCAGGAAACGTCGCTCGCGCAGCCCACGGCTCTGGTCTTTGCGCCGGACGGATCGCATCTCTGGGTGGCGGCGTTTGCCAGCGACCGCGTGGCCAAAGTCCTGACCGACGGCAGCGTCGCCACCCGGGTGGACGTGCGGCCCTCCGGAAACAGTTCCGCCATGCGCGGCCCGCGCGCCCTGGCCCTGCACGCCGGCATCGGCCGGCTCTTTGTGATGAACAAGCTGTCGAACAGTGTCACCGTGATCGATACCGCTTCGGCCGCGGTGCTCGCGGAGGTGCCGGCCGGCAGTCACGACCCCATGCCGTCCGCGGTGAAAAACGGGCGCGGATTTCTGTTCGACGCGCGATTGTCAGGCAACGGCACGGCCTCCTGCGCGAGCTGCCACCTCGACGCG
The DNA here is from genome assembly GCA_964523105.1 of uncultured Akkermansia sp. GTDB lineage: Bacteria > Verrucomicrobiota > Verrucomicrobiia > Verrucomicrobiales > V1-33 > V1-33. Next base: position 70,900 of record CAZFZN010000013.1, on the reverse strand, counting down.
GACCGAGACGGGCTCGCGTGGGATCTCGGCGATCCCGGCGGCGATATGATCACGGTGAACGGCAAGAACATCTCGGCGCACGACCTCACCGACCGTCCGCGGACGATGCATCCCATGAAGGGCCCGATGACCACGCAAACGCTGCGCGGCCTGCACGACGGCACCACCGCGGCGGCGCCCTTCCACTGGCGCGGCGACCGGCCCACGCTGCAGAGTTTCAATCCCACCTTCGACAAGCTCATGGGCGGCTTCGAACTCGGGGAGGCGGACATCAACGCCCTCGCCGGTTATATCAATTCCCTGCGGCATCATCCGAATCCGCATTTGAAGCTCGACCGCACGCCGCCGGTCATCTTCGAGCTGGGCAACACCACCAGCGGACGCAACCTCTTCGGCACGCACAACAACCACTGCGCCGTCTGCCACGTGCTGCCCGCCACCACCGGCCATAACATCGATCTGATGAACGAGGTTGGCTCCACCCAGCCCATCAAGGACCCGTCGCTGGCGCTCGTTTATCAAAAGATCAACTTCTTCCCCCAGATCGGAAGCAGCACCCTGAGCGGCTTCGGCATGCTGCACGACGGCACGGGCTCTTCCCTGCCCACGGTGCATCCCTATGTGCTCTCGGAACTGAGCAACACTCAGCAGTTCGCCGACGTCAAAGCGTTCATCCTGACACTCGACACGGGCACGGCTCCGGCGGTCGGCTATGAAGTCACCGCGACGGTGGAGAACCGCACCGCCATCCCCGTGCAGATCGACATCGCGGAACTGGAAAACCAGGCGGCGCGCGGCAGTTGCGAGGTCGTGGTGCGCGGCCTCCTGCACGGCCGGCAGCGGCAGTTTTACCTCGACTACGCCAACGAAGCCTATCTTTACCGCAGCGACCGCACCGGCGATCCGCCGCTGGACAATCTGGGCCTGCTGGAACAGCTGCAGCCCGGAGATTCCCTCACGTGGATGGGCGTGCCCTACGGTCAGGGCCGGAGATTCGGCGGCGACCGCGATGGCGACGGCATTCCGGACGCGGATGAATCCTCTCCGGTGCCGGTCATCATGGCCCCGGGCGGCGCCGTGCTGCTGTTGTGGCCCAACACTCACCCCGACTGGTATGCCGAATCGTCCGCCGCCCTGAACGGTCCCTGGGGCACCGTCACCGACCCGCGCATCACCGCCGGCCCGTTCTTCAGCATCCAGCCGGCGCTGCCCCCCGGCGGCCGCGGATTCTTCCGGCTCACGCGGACGTGGTGACTTGGCAAGGCCGGAGCCCGTCGCCGCCTTCGCACTGAAAAACCGGCACTTGAAATTCTCCGAGGCATCGCGCACGGGCGATGCGAGTCCACCGGACCCACCGGGAAATGAACCGCACCCTCCGAATCCTGCTCGTTTTTCTGGCCTGCCTGCAGCTTTGCGGCGGTCCGGCGGGATTGATGCGCTGCGTTGCGTGGGCCGGCATGCTGGCGGCCTACTCAAAACAACATTCCCTCAAGGAGGCGGTGGAGATGACATTCGACGGGGAGCATCCCTGCGCCCTCTGCCACGCCATCACGGCGGTGGAAACCTCCCGTCCGGCACCGGCGCAGGACCGGGCTCCGGAGCCGCTCACTGTCAAAATCTGCAAGGATCTGCCCACTTTCACCGGCGCCGTGCTGCCCGCTCCGCCCGATGACCTGTTCGGTGTGGAATCCGCACCGGAGAGCAGCGAATCAGTCTGGACGACCCGGGGCGAGGCCCCGCCGGTCCCGCCTCCGCGCGTCTGATTTCGTCCGGGGTCACGCTGCCACCGGCCGCTGCCGCTGAATGCGGGGTGCCGGCGCGCCGATGCGTCCCGGAAATCATCGATTCCTGCGCCTGAGTGCCCGGATCCCCCGCGTCTGCGCGGGCTGCGTTCGCACCACGCGCCGGCGCCGTCTCTTCCGGGCAGGCTGCGCTCCCTTTATTCCACTTCCTCTCTCCTTTTCCAAATCCAATTCAAATCAAATCAACCAACATGAAATCTTCAATTCTGCTTCTTCTGCTCACGGGCATCACCGCCTCCGCCTCCACCGTCGTCACGGCTCCGCCGCCGGCGGAAGGCATACCCTACCGCCACACTGTCACCATGAACGGCACGGACAGCGCCAGTGTCTCGCGCCACGTGGGTGCATGGAGCTGGGAGGACAACTCGCTGTTCGATCCGGGCAACGGCGAGCCGCCCGTGGGCTGGACGCACACCTCCGACTGGGTGGCCCTGACCCTGCTGGAAGCCACCAGACTAACTCTTCGTCTCGAACGTCAGGACGGCGTTTCCGCACCCACCGCGCAGGATCCGAACAACATCGCCGGCATCACCAGCATGTTCCCCAGCTTCACGATTTACGCCGGCTGGGACACGGACGGCGCGCAGGACCACACCTTCAATAATCGCGGGGATATCGGCTGGGCCACGAGCGCGACGTATCTGGACCACCTCGACAACTCCACGCAGTTCTTCGCGGAGCGCACATGGGATCTGCCCGCGGGCAATTACAGCATCATCCTCGGCAGCAACGCACCGGCCACGGACACGAATCGTCAGGGCTACCTCGCGACCTTCACCACCATACCCGAGCCCGGCGCCGCCGCCCTCTGTGCCGTCGCCCTCGGACTGGGGCTGCGCCGCCGCCGTTGAACCAACTGCCCTCTCCACTGCTGATTCCAACAATGGTCAGCGGCCGCACTGCGGGGCCGGCGACGGATCGCCTGCCTGCACCGGCCGCTGACCGGATTTCCCCGCCATGCGCTCCATCCTTCCCGCGCTTTTCCTGCTTCCTGCCGCCGCCGTCACGCTGCGCGCCCACCACGGCCGCGATTTTCTGCTCGCTCAGGACTACTTCGTGCCTGCTCCCCTCACAGGCATTCTCTACGGCAATTTCGAGTTTGCCTCCCAGGACGGTCCTGACGAATGGACTTTCGAGCCGGGTCTCCAGGTGGGCCTGGCTCCGCGGCTCTCGCTCGGACTGACCGCGGACTTCGGCAATGAAGGCGACGGCTGGGACTACGGCAGTCTCTCGCCCCAGCTTCAGTTCCAGCTCACCGATCCGGGCATGAAGGTGCCCATCCGTTTTGCGGTCCTCGCCGGCTATCAGTTCGCTGATGACGACGGCGGGCCGCCGGAGGAAACGGCCACCGCCTCCAGGATTTCCCCGCGCCACGACGGGCATGGCCACGGCGGGGAGGAGCCGGATCCAGCCGCCCACACTCACAGCGGCATCCATCAGCACGGCTCGGACGGTTTCTTCGGCCGCCTCATCATGGAGACGGACCTGACAAACCGCGACAAGGTGGTCGCCAATCTGATCTGCGTGTCGCCTGACGACAACGAAACCGCCTTCGGTTACGCCGCGGGCTGGCGGCATTCGTTCTCCCATGATTTCGCCCTCGGCCTGGAGGCGATCGGCGATTTCGACAACGACGGCTGGCACGAACTTGTCGCCGCCGGCTACTTCAGTCCGGTCGAAGGCCTCGCAATCAAGCTGGGGATTGGCGCGGGCCTGACAGATGAGTCGCCGGACTTCACGTTGCGCGGCGGGGTGGTGTGGCGCTTCTGAAGCGCCCTGCCCGCGGAACCGCAGCGACTGCCGCGCAGGTCATCCTGACTGCGCGGTTACCAAAATGTGAGCGTGGTAACGGGAAACTTAATAGCGGCCGCGGAACGGCCCCATAACTTTTCCGCTCCACGTTCCATGAAACCGACCTCCATCCTCCTCCGCCGCGGGCTTCCGCCACGCGGCCTCTCCGCCAAACTCAGTTCCCTGACAATGATCCTGCAGCGGTCGCCCCTGGTCCAGCTGCTGCCGGAAGCCCGTGTCATCAGCACCTCCGGATTCAGTGAGGCCCTGCAATGGACCGTCACCGCCATCGCCGGGCTCGGTGCCTTCGATTCCGTTTCCGGCGCCACCACCGTGTCCCAGCTGACTCCCGTCCAGAACTCCTCCACGGTGCCGGCGACCGGCGGCAGCAGCCTCAGTTTCGTCTTCACCATCGTGGGAGCCGGCGGGCATACCCCCAGCGTTTTCCAGGTGGTCGGCGCCCTGCCGGCAGGACTGACACAGGCCGGTCTGAGAAACAGCAGGACTGACGCCATCACGGGAATCCCGTTGCAGACGGGAAGCTTCCCCGTGACCATCATCGCGTGGGAGGGCAGCGGCAACACGGGCCGCAGCACGCGCGCGAACTTTACCATCAATGTGGCCAGTCCCCCCGCTCCGGTTATCACTTCACCGCCCGCCGGCGGCACTTTCCAGCCCGGAGATTTTGTCAGCCTGCAGGCCGTGCAGAATCACGGATTCACCTTCACATGGAAAAAGGACGGCACGGTAATTCCTCCGGGGACCACCACGATTCTCGGCAACACTGCGCCGCGCAGGTTTCTCGTGCCGACCACCGATCCCGGCACGGCATGGCGCACCGGTGCGCCGTTCACTGACACCGCGTGGACGGCGGTCTCCGGCGGCATCGGTTATGATACGAACACCAGCGGAGTCAATTACCTGCCGCACATCGCCGCCGGCGGCAATGTGCAGAGCCGCATGCGCGGACTGCGCTCCAGCGCGTGTCTCCGCATTCCGTTCACCCTCACCGAAAACAAGCCGGTCAGCGCGCTCCAGCTGCGCACCCAGTGCGACGATGGATTCGTCGCGTGGCTCAACGGCACGCAGGTGGCCGCGCTCAACAAGCCATCCACGCTGCTCTGGAACAGCTCCGCCACCGGAACCAATCCGGACGCCGCCGCCATCACCTGGACCAGTTGGAATCTCAACGCCTACACCCACCTGCTGCGCAGCGGGGAAAATCTCCTGGCAGTGCAGGTGATGAATGAATCCACCACCTCCAGCGACCTGTTGTTCAACTGCGAACTCACAGGCGGCATCGACGACACCAACACCCGGACGCTGGTAATTCCCGCGATCCAGGCGGCGGATGCGGGCAGCTACACGGTCACGGTGACCAATCCAACCGGCAGCGCCACCTGCACGCCGGCGCTCGTCGTGCTGCCGCCGGTCATTCAGACGCAGCCGCAGAGCACTGCCGTCGCCCCCGGCACGGCGGCCCGGCTGGAAGTGCACCCGGCGGTTTCACCGCCGTGGGGTTTCCAGTGGTTCCTCGGCGACAGTGGCGACACGAGCCGGCCGGTCGAAGGTGCCAGCGGCTCCAGTTACGAAACTCCCGCCCTCACAGAGACGTCCCGCTACTGGGTGCGGGTGAGCAATGCCGCCGGCACGGTGGATTCCGCCACCGCCGTCATTACGATCGCAGATCCGCTCCTCGCCTGGCGGATGGCGCATTTTACGGAGGAGGCAGTTAACGATCCCGCCATCAGCGGTCCGGAGGCCGATCCGGATGGCGACGGGATCAGCAATGAAGGGGAGTACGTCTTCGGCACTGCGCCCCGAGGCGGCCATGCTCCTCCGGCGCTGCAACTGCAGCGCAACGGACCTGACGTGATCCTGACATTTACGGCATCCGCCGCCGCGGGGGCCGGATATGACGGCCGCACCCGGCATTATGCCGTCGAGTCCACGGACGACCTCTCTGCCGGTGCGTGGACGGCGGTGGCCGGACTCTCCGATGTCACCGGCAACAACCAGGAAGTCGCACACACCCTGCCGGCCGGTTCCGTTCCGAACTTCTACCGCCTCCGCGTGTGGCTGAGTCCCTGAGTTCAGGCAGTGCATTGCGGCACCCTGCGATTCCTGACAGGCCGGAAGCCCTGCGGCGCCACGAGGAAGTCCAATCCCTGCGAACGATCCTGTTACCCGCATAACGGGGAAGTTAAGCCGGAGTCACCGTCATGACAGATTCGCCGTGTAGGAAACGGACCTCATGGTATCCCGTGTTCCTTCCCACACATTCACCGCGGCAGTGACCGAGCGTTCCGGTCCGGCACCAGATACCGGCGAATCCTCCGCCCTGAGGCATTGGAATCCCTCCACCGCAGAACGGTGTCTCCCCTGGCGGGCGCTGCGGTTTCCGCTCTTCTTTTCCCTGACCGCGCTCCTGTCATGGACCTTGCTGCGGCTGGCCCTCTTTTTGAAGTTCAGGCCGCCGGGCGCGACGCTCTCCGAGACCGTGAAAATGTTCGCCGCCGGACTGCACGCCGATGTGGCCATGGCCCTCGCGGTTCCGGTATTCCTGTTCGCGCTGGCGGGAATCCTGAGCACGGCGGGATGGCTGGCGCTCGCACCGGCGCAACTGGTGCTGCCCCGGCTGCGCGCTCTGCCGCTGTGGCGCTGGCTGTTCACGGCGGTCGTCACTGCCGCCTGTGCCGCCGGCGTCTTCCTGCTCATCAGCGAGTGGTATTTTTTCGAGGAGTTCGAGTCGCGCTTCAATTGTGTGGCCATCGACTACCTGCTTTATCCGCACGAGGTTTTCACCAATATCCGGGAGAGCTATCCGGTGCCGGCCATTGTGGCGGCGTGTTTGATTTTCGGCGGACTGGCGGCATGGCTGGCCTTCCGGCGCTGCCGCCCGCACTGGCAAAGCCTCGGCATCGCCGCGGGGGCGGCGGTCGCCGCGCTGCTGGTCACCGCCGCGGCAGTGCTGGTGCAGCACTATTTCAAATACGGCATCGCCGCCAGTGCTGTCATGGCACCGGCTGCCGGGGTTTTCCTGTGGCGCGCGCGGCCCGCCTTGAAATGTCAGGAAGTGCGCCGCAGCAGTGCCGGTGTCCTGACATGGCTGACGGCCGCCGCCGCCGCGTTTTTCTCGCTCCGGCCTTCTGAGACCGCGTCCTCCAGCCAGCGGGTGATGAACGAACTGGCCGGCAACGGCTGGGCCTCGGCTCTGCGCGCGGCATGGTCGCGGAATCTCGATTACACCGTGTTCTACTATTCCCTGCCCCGCGGCGAGGCCTTTCGCCGGGCGCGCCGTCTGCTGGAGGAGCCGGGCGCGACTTTCGCGGGACCGGAAGCTCCGCCCGAGCCGCCGCGCGGCCCGGATGGAACGGTGGATGCGACCGCAGAGGAGCAGTGGCTGGACGCGGCGCGGCTTTCCCTGACACGGGACATCGCGGGAGATTCCGCACGCCCCCGGCTCAACCTGTGCATCCTGCTGGAGGAAAGTCTGGGCTCGGAATTCTGGGGCGTTCTGGACGGACACGACCGCTGGGGCCATCCGCAGGACCTGACACCGGAAATGGACCGGCTGGCCACGGAACAGGGCCTGCTTTTCACAAGGATTCTGGCGGATGGAAACCGCACCATTCGCGGCTTCGAGGGAGTCTTCTCCAGTTTCCCGCCACTGCCTGGAGACAGCATTCTCGCACGGGACAAAACCAGCCGCGTCGAAACCATCGCCAGGGTGCTCCAGCGGGACGGCTACCAGTCGCTCTTCCTCTATGGAGGCCACGGCACATTCGACAACATCAGCAGCTACACCCTGCCCAATGGCTGGGACCGGCTGATCGAGCAGAAGGATTTCGAGAATCCGGTGCATACCTCGGCGTGGGGAGTGAGCGACGAAGACCTCTATCACCGCGGCCTCGCGGAAATGCGCGCGCTGCATGACACGGGCCGCCCGTTCCTCGTTTCGTTCATGACGGTTTCCAACCACCGTCCCTACACGTTTCCCAACGGCCGCATCGCGCCCGGGAAATCCGCTTCCGGGCGCGCCGGTGCAGTTCGTTATGCCGACTGGGCGCTGGGCGATTTCTTCCGCCGCGCGCAGGCCGAGCCTTTTTGGAAGGACACCCTCTTCGCCGTGATCGCCGACCACGGCGCGCGCGTCTATGGCAGCCAGACCATTCCGCTGCAGAGCTATCAAATTCCGATGCTGCTCGCCGGAGGGCCGCTCGAAGGAGTGCCCCGCCGCGTGGATGTGCCAGGCTGCCAGCTCGATGTCGCACCCACTCTGCTGGGACTGATCGGACGCCCCTACCGCTCGCTGTTTTTCGGTCATGATCTGCTCAAGCCCGGGGCCGCGGCCCGGGACCGCAGCCTGATGCACCACAACCGCAGCATCGCCGTGCACCACGATGGAAGGCAGGTGGTTTTCGGACTGAATAAAACGCTCGAATACTGGCAGGGAGACACCGCGGCCGGGCGCATGGAGCGGGTGAATGAGCCCGATGCGACGATGCTCGAACTGCAAAACGACGGCGCGGCGCTCTTCACCGCGGCCGATGCGCTCTACACCGGATCCCGCTATATCCTTCCTGAATGAATGCTTCCGCCAAACCTTTACTCGACGAATCATCCGCCACACCTAAGAGTTCCCGTGCCATGCGCATCCTGCTAGTTGAAGACGACCGCCGCAGCCGTGAGTTCCTCGCCAAAGGACTCACGGAGGAGGGGTTCGTCGTGGACTCCGCCGCGGACGGGGAGGAGGGCCTCACGCAAGCCGGCGAGCGGGAGTACGATCTGATCATTCTCGACGTCATGATGCCAAGACGCGACGGCTGGAGTGTCGTCTCGGCGCTGCGCACGCGGGGCAACACCACACCGGTGCTGTTTCTGACCGCCCGCGACACCGTGCGCGACCGCGTGAAGGGCCTCGAACTTGGCGCCGACGACTATCTGGTGAAGCCGTTTGCGTGGGCTGAATTCGTCGCCCGCATCAAGACGCTGCTGCGCCGCGGCCCGGCGCGGCAGGTGGAGGAACTGCGCGTGGGTGACCTCGAGATCGATCTTCCGAAAATGAAGGCGCGCCGCGGAGGCAAAATCATCGACCTGACCGCCAAGGAATTTCAACTGCTCAGCCTGCTGGCGCGCCGCAGCGGCGATGTGCTCTCGCGCACCATGCTCGCCGAGCAGGTGTGGGACATGAATTTCTCCACCGATTCCAATGCCGTGGACGTCGCCCTCGGCCGCCTGCGCAAGAAAGTGGACGATCCGTTCCCCAACAAACTCATCCACACCGTGCGCGGACTCGGTTATGTCATGGAGGACCGGGGCCATGCCTGACGAGCAGCCTCCCGTGCGCCGGAAGCTGTCCATCACCTGCCGGCTGGTGTGCGGTTATACCCTGGTGTCGCTCGTCATGCTCTCGGTGGCGGCGGTCATGCTGCACCGCGGGCTGCGGCGGGGATTTGAAATCGAAGACGGGGAACTTCTCTCCGACCGCGTGGCGGGCATACGACGCAGCCTGACAAAAGGCCCCGCCGGCATCCCGGAGGCCCGGGCGGAAATCGAAGGTCTGGCCGGCGAGCGGGAGACTGAAAAATTCTACGGCCGGCTCATGGACGCCTCCGGCGCGGTCCTTGCGGATACTCCGGGATCGACGGACGTGCTGCCTCCTCCTGTCAACTTTCCCGCTCCCGTGGGCGTGGAGGAGCAGGCGGAGGAGGTCACTTACGCCACCACGCCCCGCGGCGGTCCGGTCTGGATCGTGGCGGCGGAAGCGGGAGACGGACTCATCTGCCACCTTGGCCTCGACACCCGGCATGTGGAAAAGTGGCTCGATGACTTCCGCCACACGCTGATGACTGTCGTGGCCGGAGCCACGGCGCTCTCCGCCCTGCTGGGATGGGCCATCGCCCGGCACAGCCTGCGGCCCCTCGCGGAAATCACCGCCGCGACCCAGCGCGTGACCGCGAGCGGTTTGCACGAACCGATCGGCCGGAAGGCATGGCCGGGGGAACTCGTTTCCCTTGCCGCGGAGTTCGACCGCATGCTCGCCCGGCTGCGGGATTCATTCGACCGGCTCTCGCAGTTCACGGGCGACGCCGCCCATGAGTTTCGCACCCCGCTGAACAATCTGCTCGGCGCCACAAGCCTCGCCCTCGCAAGGCCGCGCAACGCGGAGGAATACCGGTCGCTGCTCGAAACGAATCTGGAGGAGTTCCAGCGGCTCAATCACATGATGGAGCGGCTGCTCTTCCTCGCGCGCGCCGACAACGCCCAGACGGTGCTCCGCCGCCAGCGCCTCGACGCCGCTGCGGCCATGCAGGAAATCGTCGATTTCTTCTCCGCTCTCGCAGAGGAGCGCGGCGTCGCGCTTCGCTGTGAGGGTGCAGGCTCTCTCTCCGCCGACCCCGATCTTCTTCGCATGGCCCTCACCAATCTGGTGTCGAATGCCCTGCGCCACACCCCGGCCGGCTCCGCGGTCACCCTCACGGCGACAGAGCACGGCGACAGCATCTGCCTTTCCGTGAGCGACGCCGGAACAGGCATCGCTCCGGAACATCTGCCGCACCTCTTCGAGCGCTTTTACCGCGCCGACGCCGCCCGCGGAGGCTCCGGCGGCAGCGGGCTGGGCCTCTCGCTCGTCCAGTCGATCATGCGGCTGCACGGCGGCGAAGCCACCGCGGCCAACGCCCCCGGCGGAGGCGCCGTGTTCCAGCTCCGTTTCCCTCACACCTCCGCTGCAGAGGCTACGCCGCCGTCAGCGCCGTCTCCGGGAGAAACGGACGGTTCGCTGCGCCGGCTGCCAGATTCTCCACGGTGACCCGCGCGATTTCCGCCAGGGCCTCCTGCGTGAGAAACGCCTGGTGCGCCGTGATCAGCACATTGGGAAATGTCAGAAGCCGTGCCAGTTCGTCATCGTGGAGAATCTGTCCTGACAGATCTTCGAAGAACACACCCTCCTCCTCTTCATACACATCCAGCGCCACGCCGCCGAGCCGGCCGCTTTTCAGCGCCTCGATGAGAGCGGTGGTGTCGATGAGCGCGCCGCGGCTCACGTTCACCAGAATCGTTCCCGGCTTCATCAATTCCAGCGTCTCCTTCCGGACAATGTGCCGCGTCTCCGGCGTGAGCGGGGTGTGCAGGGAGATCACTTCACATTCCCGCGCCAGCGTGAGTGCATCGGTGTATTCGACGCCGTGCTCCTTCGCCCAATCGACGGATGGAAACGGATCGAAGGCGAGAACCCTCATGCCGAATCCCCGGAGAATCTGCGCGGTGACGCGGCCGATTTTTCCGGTGCCGAAGATGCCCGCGGTCTTGCCGTGCAGATCGAACCCGACGAGACCGTTGAGGGAAAAATTGAGATCGCGGACGCGGCTGCTGGCGCGCGGGATTTTGCGGTTCAGCGCCAGCAGCAGGGCCACGGCGTGTTCCGCCACGGCGTAGGGAGAATAGGCGGGCACGCGCGTGACGGCGATGCCGAGTTCCCTGGCGGCGGAAAGGTCCACGCCATTGAAGCCGGCGCAGCGCAGAGCGATGTGCTTCACGCCCTGCCTTGCCAGGATTTCAAGACACGCGCGGTCGGCGCAGTCGTTGACGAAGATGCAGACCGCCCGCGCCCCATGCACCGCGGCGGCGGTTTCCGCGTTGAGACGGCAATCCATGAAACGCCACTCGATGCCGCTCCCTGCGGAGGCCTGCAGAAGGGCCTGCCGGTCGTAGGGCTTGGTGTCGAAAACGACGGCAGTGACTGTGGTGGAACTCATGGAACTGGAGGCGTTGGATGGAATAATGTCAGGCGAAGGTCGCGCGCTGGCTGGTGGAGGAAAGCACCGCGCGCCAGAGTTCGCTGTCGAGGTCCACATGCCGGCTGCCCTGGGCGATGTCGGAGATGGGGACATGGGCATACTGGCCGTGCAGATAGCTGATGACGAGTCCGGTGCTGCCGGCCATCGCCGCATGCACGGCGTGGCGGCCCATGCGGTCGCACAGCAGCGCGTCCTCCGTGTTGGCCGGACAGCCGCGGATTTGATAGCTGGGGTCGAAGTAGCGCAGCGTCGCTTCGATGCCTCGGGCTTTGAAGTACTCGATGAAGCGGTCGCGCAGGAAAGTTCCAATGTCGCCGAGCTTGATATTGCCGGAGGCATCCCTTTCACCGGTGCAGCCGAGCAAATCCTGTCCCGCACCCTCCGCGACGACGACCACGGCGTGGTCCTTGCGCGCCAGACGCCGCTCCAGCGCGGCGAGCAGGCCGCCCTCACCTTCGAGCACGAACGGGCATTCGGGAATGAGGCAGAGGTTCACATCCTGACTGGCCACCGTCGCGGCTACGGCGATGAAGCCGGCGTGACGGCCCATGAGTTTCACCAGGGCGACGCCGTTCTCCACGCTGCGGGCTTCCGTGTGGGCGCAGTGAATGACGCGCACCGCTTCGGCCACCGCCGTGCCGAAGCCGAACGTGCGCGTGACGTGGCGCACGTCGTTGTCGATTGTTTTGGGAATGCCCACCACCGCGAGTTCGTGACCGCGCTTCCGCGCTTCTTCAAACAGCGCATTGCCGCCGCGCTGCGTGCCGTCGCCGCCGACGGTGAAGAGCATGTTCACGCCGCGGCTGATGAGGAACTCGACCGCGATGCCCATGTCCACCGGCCCGCGCGATGTGCCGAGCATGGTGCCGCCCTCCTTGTGGATGTCCTCGACGATGTCCTCGTTCAATTCCACCGGCGGCTTGCCGCGCGCGGGATCGAGCCCGCGATAGCCGCCGCGGATGCCGAGGATGGACTTCACGCCGTAGCTGCGCACCAGTTCGCGCGTGACCGAACGGATGACGTTGTTCAGTCCGGGACAAAGCCCGCCGCAGGTCACGATGGCCGCACGGGCGGTGTCGGACTTGAAGTAGAGTTTCTTCCGCGGCCCGGCTTTCTCAAACAGCAGCAGATCCTCCGGCACGCGGCCGTCCGGCCAGAGCACGACGGAGGGCACATACTCATCGGCGGCGCTGGAGAAGGAAATGGGCGAGTCGTGGCGGGCTTCGCCCAGTTGCGTGATGGCGGCGGTTTTCATGTGAGGAGAACGATGGCGAGAACCTGCGCGGCGAGGATGCGCAGCAGCGTGGTCAGCGGATAGACCGTGGCGTAGGCGACAGCCGGTGCATCCGAACCGGCAATGTTGGAGGCGAAGGCGAGCGCCGGGGGATCGGTCATGCTGCCGGCGATGAGGCCGCTGAGGTCCATGTAATTCAACTTCCAGACCCGGCGCGCGAAAATGCCGATGAGCAGCAGCGGGACCACCGTGACGAAAATGCCGGCCGCAAGCCATTGCAGCCCGGTGGTGCTGAAAACCGTGGCAAAAAACTTCGCTCCCGCGCTCAGTCCGACGGCGGCGAAGAACAGCGCGATGCCAAATTCGCGGAAGGCCAGATTCGTGTTCACCGGCATGTGCCACACCTGCCGCCCGATGCGGCCCACGCGACCGAGAATGAGCGCAACGATCAACGGTCCGCCGGCGAGGCCGAGCTTCACCGGCTGCGGCAGCCCGGGAAACGCGATGGGCAGCGTACCCAGCACAATGCCGAGCGCGATGCCGATGAAGAACGGAATGAAGTGCGTCTCGTTCAAATCCTTGAGCGAATTCCCGACCGCGGCGGCCGCTTGTTCCAGATCCTCCGCGTTGCCCGTAATCTGCAGCTGATCGCCGAACTGCAGCTTCAGCCCGGGCACGGCGGACATTTCGATATCGGCGCGCGTCACCCGGGTGACCGCCACATGAAAGCGTTCGCTGAGATTCAGTTCGCCGACAGTTTTGCCCAGCACGGAGCGGTCGGTGACGACGACGCGACGAAAAGTCAGGGGGCTGGCATCCAGCGCGAGATCCTCTTCGGTGTGCCGGCCCACCACGCGCTCGAACTGCTCCAGTCCGGCGCGCGTGCCCACCACCGTGAGCAGGTCGTCCGGCTGAACGACCGTGGCGTCGGTGGCCACGGCGGTTTTTCCGCCCTGACGGATGCGGGAAATCGTGACGCCTGTTTCCATGCGCCCCGGGACCTGGTGGAGACGCAGGCCGGCGAGGTTCGGATTCGTCACCACGAGCGTGCGGCGCTCCAGCGGGATGGAGCTGCGCCGGTGTTTCGCGGAGAACTCCGCGGCTTCCCGCACGGGCTCGATGCGGAAGATGCGCTTCAGAAGCAGCAGCGTGCCGATGATGCCGATGATGGCGGCCGGATAGGTCACGGCATAGGCCAGCGCCGGCAGGGTGAGCCGCTCCGGAGCGATGCCCGGCAGCGAACTCAGCGTCTGGGAACCTGCGCCCAGCGAGGGCGTGTTGGTGGAGGCGCCGGAAAAAATACCGAGCACCGCCGCGGGATCGAATCCCGCCAGCCAGCCGATGAGCGGCGCACTCACGGCTCCGGAGACGACGATGGCTGCGGCGAGCACGTTGAGTTTCACCCCCTGCTGCCGCAGCGCGGCAAAGAATCCGGGACCGAGTTGCAGCCCGATGGTGAAGACGAAGAGAATGAGTCCGAACTCCTTCACGAACTCCAGAGTGTGATGATCGAGCGGCTCTCCGAAGTGCCCCGCGAGGATGCCTGCGAAGAGCACGCCCGCCGTGCCGAGGCCGACCCCTTTGAATTTCAGACTGCCCAGTGCCATGCCCGCCACGCACACCGCCGCCAGCACGCCGACGGCATGCGCGACGGGTTGCGATTGATGGAGTTCGAGGAGCCAGGACACCGGAATGAAGACAGCAGTTCGCGGGCCGCGCCGTGAATGCAACCCGGTGAAGTCATGCCGCTTCAATCGTCTTCAATTGATACTGCCACGGCCCCGCATCGAGGCGCAGGCCGGAGGATTCCAGTTCTGCACCGTCGCGCCACTCCACCGCACCGCTCATCGGATCGAGCAGCCGCCAGCGCCGCCCGGCAAGTCCGGTGAAGGGCGGCCTGACATAACACCGGGCGGGCTGCGGCGAGAAATTCACCGCCATCAGGAGCCGTGCGCCGTGCCTGTCCTGCCATGCGAACGCGATGAAGGTTTCATGCGATCCATCGCCCGGGCACGCCGGCACGCAGTCGAGCAGCCGCCATTCCCCGCACCGCACCACCGGGAGCCGCAGCACTTGCAGCAGGCTGTGGTAAAACCGCTGCAGTCTGCCGTCCGCCGGCTCGTCCGGCGCGCGCCCGAGGTGGGGCGAAATACGTTTGAGCCGTCCCTCCAGCTGGCCCAGGTGGAAGAACCGCAGCCCGGGAGCCAGAAAGGTCAGGACCGCGGCGGCTTCATGTTTGTCAGGCGGAAAGACCGCCGCGGTGCGCGCTTCGTCATGATTTTCGAGAAACCTGGCCAGCCGGCGCTGATAGTCGAGCCCGCTGCGGAAGTGATCCCGCACCGCACGGGCATGTCCCTCGCGCAGGCGGTCGTAGAGCCGCTTGTCGTAGGCAAAGTCGAAGCCCTGCTGCAGCAGAGTCCACTCCAGGTCCCAATAGACTTCGGCCATGAAACAGAATTCCTGGTTCCGGCGGCGCACCTCCCGGATCGCCTCCGGCCAAAACGGCGGCGCCGCATGTCCCCACGTGCGTTCGAATACGTCAGGCAGCACCAGCATCGCCATGTCACAGCGCACGCCGTCGCACCGGGAAGCAATCTTCAGAAGTTCTCCGGTCATGGCCTCCTGCAGCGCGGGATTGCCATAATTGAGCTGCAGGGTATCCGGCCAGCCATCGAAGTGAGGATCGCGTCCGTGGGCCAGGATCAGATCGCTGCCGGCCCGCGTCACGCGGGTGTAGTTCAGCGGCGCCCTCGCGAGGTCCTCCTCCGTGCCGGCGATGTAAAATTCCGGATGCTCCGCGACCCACGGATGATCCAGAGCCGTGTGATTGGGAACGAAGTCGAGCATCAGTTTGAGCCCCCGCCGGCGGAGCCGCTGGCGCAGCCGGGCGAGCGCGGCATCGCCGCCGAAATCATGGTGCACCGTACAGGCCGTGATCGCGAAGCCCGAGCCCGCGATGTCTTCGTCCTGCAGATCCGGCAGCGTGTGCTCGAACTCCCGCCGCCATTCCGCGTGACTGCGCGAGACGCGCTGTCCGGCCGGCCCGGTTTGCCAGACACTCAGGAGCCAAATCCAGTCGAACCCCATCGCAGCGAGCCGGTCCAGCTCCGCATCGGGAACCTCGTCGAATGTCGCGGCACGGCCCGCGGCACGGGTCCATTCCTTCATCCACACCCGCGTGTTGATCTGATAGAGTGAGGGATGGGGAGGCACGGGCTGGATGACATTCCCGCCTGACCGCTTCAGGGCCGGGCAGACTGCAGCATACAAGGCACAGTGCCGGCCCGCGGCAATGGAAACCAGCGGGATCACCGGCTCGTGCGGCGCCGGCCGGCCCGATTGAACTGGCAAACCCTCCGCACCGGCGGATAGTCCGCATCCGTCCCGGGTGCTCCCGGCAACATCCGCATGAAAACGCTCATCGAGAACATCGCCAAACAACTGTCGGAAGTCTGGCATTCGCCCGAATTTCCCCGCCGCGGTCACACGCACCGCTGCCAGTGCGGACGCCCGGTGTTCTTCCGCAACAGCCTTTGCCTCGCCTGCCACTCGCTGCTCGGATACGAGCCGATGCTCGGGGAGGTGCGCTCACTGCTTCCGGGATCGCATGAGGGAACCTGGCTGCTGCACGGCGATGCGCCGGGAGGCCCTGCCTTCCGCCGCTGCGCCAATCTGGATACCCCCGCGGGCTGCAACTGGCTGGTGCCCGTGGAGCACCCGTCGGCCCATTGCCTTTCCTGCCGGCTCAACCGCACCATTCCCAACCTGACAGAGCCGGAAAACGGACCCTACTGGCGTGCCATCGAGAATGCCAAGCGACGGCTTGTCGCCCAACTGCTCTCCATCGGCCTGCCCGTGCAGTCGAAGGTCGGGGAGGATCCGGAACGCGGGGTGATGTTCGACTTTCTGCGCGCTCCGCCGGAGGGGCCGCGGGTCCTGACCAGCCACGGCAACGGGCTCATCACGCTCAACGTGGAGGAGGCGAACGACGCCATTCGTGAGAGAACGCGTCAGGAACTGCACGAGCCGTACCGCACCCTGCTGGGGCATTTCCGTCATGAAATCGGCCACTACTACTGGGACCGGCTCGTCGCCGGGACCCCGTGGCATGACAAATTCCGCGAGCTTTTCGGCGACGAGCGTGACGACTACGCTGCGGCGCTGCAGCGGAATTACCAATCCGGCCCGGCGCCCGACTGGCGCGACCGCCACATCAGCGCCTACGCATCCGTGCATCCGTGGGAGGACTGGGCCGAAAGCTTCGCGCACTATCTGCACCTCGTGGACAGTCTCGATACGGCGCTGGGATTCGGCATGTGCGGCGATGACATTGAGGCGGAGGTGGAACCGTTCACTCTGGAGGACCTCTACGATCCCCACGACGCCGACGCAAAGCGCGTGCTCTCCCTGGTCAATTCCTGGATGGAACTCGTGACCGCGCTCAACGAACTGGCGCGCAGCATGGGCCAGCAGGATTTCTATCCGTTCGTCATGTCCCGGCCGGTGCTGCGCAAACTGCACTTCATTCAGCTGGTGGTGAAAAGCGAACGGGGCGCGGAGACCGCCCGCCGGCCCGCCGCGGCTACTTCGCCATCGTCTGCTGCAGATCCAGCATCGGCCCCTGGTTGACGGACACGACGCCCTGATGCGTGTGCATCAGGTCGAAGATGAGCACGATCACCACGGTGATGAGCAGCGGAAGGAAGGCGCTGGTGAACGCCGAACGCACCCCCTGCGCCCCGGATCCGTAGGCGCTGGTGAGGCACCCGAAGGCGGCGACGAGGACCAGCAGGAACCACACGGCCGAGGGGATTTTATTGCGTGAGGCTGTGACGCGCTCGGCATCGGTATCGATCAATTCGTTGAGCGAAGTGATGAAGGTTGCCGTGATCGGCGTCGGGGCGGACTGCGCGGCGGCCTCGGCGAGTTTCCAGAGTTCGTTTTCGATCTCCGCGCACTGACGCAGACCTGCCATGAGTTTCTCCGGATCGTCCGACACCGCCTGGGTCTCCACCCGCACGTCCACAAACCGCCGCAGCAGTTCCCTGGCCGGCGCCCGCTGCGCCCCGGGGAGCAGCCCTGCCCGCAGCCATGCGGTGCCGGCGGCGTTCGCCTCCTTGAGCACGAGTTCGCGGCGCAACTCGAAGCGCTGCACTCCCATGGAAAAAGTAAAACCGAGCAGCAGGCCCAGCAGGCCGAGCACCGCCCCCTGCACTCCGCCGATTTGACTGCGGCGCGCTTCATCCCGGGAACGGAACAGGCGCAATCCAATCCGGTAGCCGGTCTCGGAGAGCCCCAGCAGCAGCGCGGCGATCAGCAGCGCGAACATCCACTGGTTCGTGAAGAAGATACTGTCAGAATCCATGAGAAAACAGGCGTTGGCCGGGCACAGCGCGGTCCTCGCCTTGCCGGATAAGCGGCCTCCCGTGATGCAGGCCGCGCGCGTGTTCAATCCAGATTTTGCTGCCCGGCGGGTGCCGCGGCTTTCACTTCGGCGCCGGCGCCGGCGGCGTAAGTTTCGAAGTTTTTGTTGAAGAGACCGGCGAGTTTCTTCGCCGTGGCGTCGTAGGCGGCTTTGTCCACCCAGGCGTTGCGCGGAATGAGGATTTCGGACGGCACGCCGGCGCACTCGGTGACCACATCGAATCCGAAGACCGGATCCTTTTGCGTTTTCGCCTTCGCGAGCGAGCCGTCGTGGATGGCGTCGATGATGGCGCGCGTGTTCTTCAGGCTGATGCGTTTCCCCTCGCCGTAACCGCCGCCGCCCCAGCCGGTGTTCACCAGCCAGACGCGCGCGTTATGCTTCTTCATCTTCTCCGCGAGCAATTCCGCGTACTTGCTGGGATGCCACACGAGGAAAGGACCGCCAAAGCAGGGCGAGAAGGTGGCCTGAGGTTCGGTGACGCCCATCTCCGTGCCGGCGACTTTGGCGGTGTAGCCGCTGATGAAGTGATACATGGCGTGAGCCGGTGAGAGACTGCTGACGGGCGGCAGGACACCGAAGGCGTCACACGTCAGGAAAATGACGTCCGTCGGGTGTCCGGCCACGCAAGGAATCTTCGCATTGTGGATGAACTCGATGGGATAGGCGCCGCGCGTGTTCTGCGTGATGCTGGTATCGGTGTAGTCCACCGAGTGGCCGTCATCGAGCACCACGTTTTCCAGCACCGCGCCGAAACGCAGCGCCTGAAAGATGTCGGGCTCGTTTTCCGGAGTCAGGTTGATGGCCTTGGCGTAGCAGCCGCCCTCGATGTTGAAGATGCCGTCGTCGGACCAGCAGTGCTCGTCGTCGCCGATGAGGTGGCGCTTCGGATCGGCGGACAGCGTGGTCTTTCCCGTGCCGCTGAGTCCGAAGAGCAGCGACGAGGCGCCGGTCGCCTTGTCGGCGGTGGCGGAGCAGTGCATGGACAGGACACCGCGTTTCGGCGCGAAGTAATTCGCCACGGTGAAGACGCCCTTCTTCATTTCGCCCGCGTACTCGGTGCCGAGAATGACGAGTTCCCTGTCTTCCAGACTGAGGTCGATGCTCGTCGTCGAGCCCATGCCGGTGGTGAGCCGGTTGGCGGGAAACTCACCGGCGTTGTAGATGGTGAAGTCAGGCTTTCCAAAAGACGCCAGCTCCTCTTTGGCCGGGCGGATGAGCATGGTGTGCATGAACAGCGCGTGATAGGGCCGCGAACAGATGACGCGCACCTTGATGCGGTATTTCGGATCCCAGCCGGCAAAGCCGTCGAAGCAATAGAGTCGCACGCGGGTGTTCAGATAGTCGAGGGCGCGCTGGCGGTTGATTTGAAACGTGCGCTCGTCGCACGGAATGTTCACCGGTCCCCACCAGATGTCATTCTTGGAATCGGGGTGCTCCACGACGCGCTTGTCCTTCGGTGAGCGCCCGGTCTTGACGCCGGAGTAGGCCACGAGCGCGCCGTTTTCCGCGATGCTGGCGTCCTTTTCATAGCGGATCGCGTGCTCGTAGAGCGAAGAGGGCGGGAGGTTGTGGTGGACGGCGGAAACAGTGAGGCCGTGGTCGCTGAGATCGAAGCGGTTCATGGAGACGGAGTGTGATGGAAAGAAAAAGCCGCCCGCTGTGCGAGGACCTGACGGGGCGCACAACGGGCGGCGGGAGGCGACTGGGTTACTTTTTCTCCGGAGCCGGTGCAGGCGCCGGTGCAGGCGCCGGTGCCGCTGCCGGTGAGGGCTTGGGCGTCGCAGAAGCGGCCTTCGCCTGCGCCGGCACGGCCTTGCCGGCGGCCACGGGAATCGTCGAAACGGGCGGCACGGTGCGGTTCATTTCCGGTGCTTTGGGCGGCTGGTCCGCGCCCTGAGGCGCCGGCATGCGGACGAGCATCCATTCCTGGACGCGATCCTGCCCGAAGTGGATGGCCACCGTGCAGACATCCTGCGTGAGGTTGGCCACGCTGGTGGTGTAGATGTTGGTGGTGTTCTCACCGACGCGCCACGCGGCGGTCTGGGTGTTCTTGTCGATCACCCCGGCAATGGGCTGTTTCTCGTCAGTCAGCGCGTTTTGATAGCCCCCGCTGATCGTTCCCTCTTTGTTGATCGAGATTTGGAAGAGGGCCACCGGATCGCCCTGCTTTTCCTGGGCGAGGGCGAAAATGCCGAGCGACATCCACTGATCCGCGGCGGGTTTATCGGGCGTGCCGAGGACTTCCTTGCCGGAACTCTCCTCCACCTTCGGCGGAGTGGGCGGCGGCGGCTGTTCGACCTGCGCGGCCGCGGTCATGACCGGCTGCGAATATTCCGCCGCGGGCACCGGCTGGTTGTTCACATACACCGTCTCGCCTTCATAGACGACCGTGGTGCCGTAATCGACATAAACGGGATCCGGCGTCACCGCGGCGCAAAATCCGGAGACCGCGGCGAAGGTCACGGGGGCCCACCACCACCAGGGATTGCAGGGATAATGGCCGCAGCCGTAATAGCCGTGGCCCCAGCCGCAGCTGCCCCACCAGTGGTCGTCGAAGCAGTTGTCATAATAGCCGCCGCAGTGGCCCCAGATCTGATCCGCGCGGTCATAGCGATAATCCCACATGTCATTGCGGTGGCTCTGCCAGTCCTCGCGATTTTGATCGCGCCAGCTCTGGCGGTCTTCGCGGGCGTTGTTGATGTTGTCCCAGCGCTGATCCTGGTTGTTCCGGAAATCGTCGCGCCGCTGCTGGCTGTTCTGCTGCCACTGATTCCACGAATTCTGACGGTTATTGACGCGGTTGTTCCAGTTGTTGTTGCGGTTGTTATTCCAGCCGCCCACGCCGCCCACGCCTCCGACTCCACCCACGCCTCCGATACCGCCGGCACCGCCGAATCCTCCGACACCGCCAATCCCCCCGACTCCCCCGACGCCGCCAATCCCGCCGGCTCCGCCCACGCCGCCGACTCCACCGATGCCTCCGGCTCCGCCGATGCCGCCAATTCCGCCGACGCCGCCGATCGCTCCAATTCCACCCGCACCGCCGACGCCGCCAATCCCGCCGGGCCTGCCCACACCGCCGACGCCGCCGACTCCACCGGGTTTGCCAGCACCGCCGACTCCGCCAACTCCACCAGGTTTGCCGGCGCCGCCGACTCCGCCAACGCCGCCGACTCCACCGGGCTTGCCGGCACCGCCGACTCCGCCGACTCCACCGGGCTTGCCGGCACCGCCGACTCCGCCGACGCCGCCGGGTTTGCCGGCCCCGCCCACTCCGCCGACTCCGCCAACTCCACCGGCACCGCCGAGGAAGTTATCGCCGCCGCCGGGCTTGGTGGAGGGCCGGTTGCTTCCGGCTCCGGTCGAGGGTCGCGTGGATGGTTTTGTTCCCGTGGAAGGCCTCGTGCCTGTCGAGGGACGACTTGTCGAAGGCCGGGAGGACGAGGAAGGCCTTGAGGCGCCGGTGGAGGGACGCGTCGCTGTTGAGGGCCTGCTGGAAGAGGAAGGCACGCGGCTGGCCGAAGACGACGGCCGCGAATAACTGCTGGAGGGACGCGAAGCACTGCTCCGGCTGCTGCCGCCGGAGTAGCTTCGACTGCTGCCGCCGGAGTAGCTCCGGCTGCCACCGCCGGAATAGCTCCGGCCACCACCGCCTCCGCGGGATCCTCCACCGCCGCCGCCGCGGCCACCGCGGGCCTCGGCCAGTCCGGTCGTCTGGATAAAAAAGACGAGAGACGTCAGAATCGTCAGTAATCGGGTCACGTTCACTTTCATGGCATCAGTTTCCTTTCACGCGGCTGATTTCGATCTTGTCCAAACTCGGCTGCGGCGTGCCGTTGAGCGTCCGGTTGTGGGACTCCCACGTCAGTTTGTCCTCACCCGCCTGGGTGATGGTATTGTCTGCCGCAGTGCGGTCCCCGTCCGGAGTGACACCCTCCTCGCGCAGCAGCCAGCGCTTGCCGTCGCGAATCCAGATGCCGGCGGACCAGCCGCCTTCGCTGTCGAAGGTCCATGAGCGGATGCGCTCCTCCAGCGGATCCCAGCCGATGATCTGCCAGCCTTCGAGTTCCACCTCTTCGCCGCGCTTCACGGTGACATTGCGGGTGAGGAAATTGCCGCCCTTCGCCCAGTCGAATTTGCTGCGGATGGTGAGTCCGGAGGTCTTGTCGGATTCCTGCCAGTCGCCGACCAGCCATGCCAGTTCGGAGAGCCGCTCGCCGGGAGTGACTTCCGCCTGCGGCGTCTCGATGACCTGGCTGTATTTCCATTTACCGTCCTTCTCCACGAGTACCGCGGTGTAGAGCGCGCCACTGGTGGCGCCGTCCTTGTCGGTCACACTGGTGCTGCCTTTTTGCACCGCCACGCCGGGGGCGAGCAGGCGCACGGTTCCGCTGTCGATGGCGAGGGTGGCTCCCTTGTTGAACCGGAAAGCCATTTTCGCCATCTCCTCGATGGCGTCGCGGCCGCTGACGGTTCGCCCCTCTTCACTGGTGAATTCGGCGTCTTCGGTGAACAGGTTCGCGATGGCTTTGGCGTCGCCCTTGGCGTAGGCGGCCTCGTAAATCCGGTCGAGCGCTTCGACAGCTTTTTGTTCCGGACCGGGAGCGGGAGCAGTCTCCGCCGCCTCGGATTTTTTGGCTGCGTCCTGGCCAATCACAGCACCGGTGAGGGCCGTCAGCAGGATCAATACAGGAGGAGTGTGTTTCATGAGTTTGGATGGTGGGTGGGTGAATGGGGGAAGCCGGAGAGATTGCCGGTTTTATGCGAAAATATCCATGATGAAATGAGGGGAAATTGGACCTTGGTCCAATCGCTCCATGAGGGTGCCGGCTACGAGCAGTCCACCGCGCACGGCTCCACGCGCCAGATGTCCCTGGCATATTCCGCGACGGTGCGGTCGCTGGAGAAGCGCCCGGAGGCGGCGATATTCAGCACCGCCCGGCGGAACCACTCCTCCGGTGTGCTCCAGAGCGCAGCGAGGCGCCGGTGCGCTTCGGAATAACTTGTCAGGTCCGCGAGGTGCCGGTAGCGGTCGCCGTGCGTGAGCAGCGCGTCGAGAATCGGCTGAAACACTCCCGGCTCATCTTTGCTGAAATGACCGGACGCGATGAGGTCGAGCACGGCGCGCGTTTCGGGTTCGTTGTCGCAGTGCCACTGCGGCCGGTACCATCCCTGGCTGCCGGCCACCTCCTCCGCCGTGAGGCCGAAGAGAAAAAAGTTCTCCTCCCCCGCGGCCTCCGCCATCTCGATGGTCGCGCCGTCGCGCGTCCCGATGGTGAGGGCGCCGTTCATCATGAACTTCATGTTGCCCGTGCCGCTGGCTTCGAAACCGGCCGTGGAGATCTGCTCGGAGACGTCGCTCGCGGGGATGAGCCGTTCAGCCACGGAGACGCGGTAATCGGGCACGAAGACCACGCGCAGCCGGTCGCGCACCGCGGGATTCGCCGCGATGACCCGGCCGAGATTGCTGATGAATTTGATCACCACTTTGGCAAAGTGATAGGCAGGTGCGGCCTTGCCGGCGAAGAGGAACGTGCGCGGCGGCATGCCGGCATCCGCACCGGTGAGCATCCGGTGGTAAAGGGCGGTCACGTGCAGGGCATTGAGCAGCTGGCGCTTGTACTCGTGAATGCGTTTGATGTGCGTGTCGAAGATCGTGTCCGGGTCGATCACCTCCCCGGTGGCGCTGCGCAGCCAGTCCACAAAGCGCAGTTTGGCTTCGCGCCGCGCCCCGCGCATAGCGGCGCGGAAGGCCGCGTCCTCCGCCAGCGGACGCAGCTTCTCCAGCTGATCGAGATCCGCGATCCATCCGTCGCCGATGGCTTCGGTGATCACCCGGGCCAGCGCCGGATTGGCCAGGAGCAGAAAGCGGCGCTGGGTCACGCCGTTGGTCTTGTTGTTGAACCGCTCCGGGAAAAACGCGGCGAAGTCCGGAACCACGGTCTTCTGGAGCAGACCGGTGTGAATCGCCGCCACACCGTTGGTGCTGTGGGATCCGGCGATGGCCAGATGGGCCATGCGCACCTGGCGGGGCTCGCTCTCCTCGATCAGGCTCATGCGGGCAAGCATGGCGGCGTCGCCGGGGTGAGCAGCCCTGACATCATCCAGCAGCCGCCGGTTGATTTCGAAGATGATCTCCAGATGCCGCGGCAGGATGTTTTCGAACCAGAGCACCGGCCATTTCTCAAGCGCCTCCGGCAGCAGCGTGTGATTGGTATAGGCCAGGGTGCGGCGCGTCAGATCCCACGCCGTGTCCCAGTCGAGACCGGCATCGTCGAGCAGAATGCGCATCAGTTCCGGCACGGCCAGCGTCGGATGCGTGTCGTTCATCTGAATGGCCACTTTGTCCGGCAGCGCCTTCCAGTCATTGCCCGCGGCGCGGAAGCGGCGCACGGCATCCGCCAGAGTGCAGGCCACGAGGAAATACTGCTGCAGGAACCGCAGCCCGCGGCCGCCCCGCGTGGAATCGTCAGGATAAAGCACCCGGGTGAGCGTCTCCGCCACCAGCGATTCTGTGAGGGCGCCGACAAAGTCCCCGCTGCTGAACTGATGGAAGTCGAAGTAATCCGGGGTGGCCGCGCGCCAGAGCCGCAGCGTGTTGACCGTACTGCATCCGTACCCGATCACCGGCCGGTCGCACGGCACGCCGATGAGCACGGAGGGACGGCCCGGCACGAGGTGAAACTCCCCGCCGTGCATGTCGAAGGAGCAGCCGAGCCTGACCTCCACCGCCTCGGCGGGCCGCACCACCTCCCAGGGATCGGGGAAGCGCAGCCAGTGGTCCGGCTGCTCGTGCTGCCAGCCGTATTGCATCTCCTGTTTGAAAATGCCGAACTGATAGCGGAGCCCGCAGCCGGTGCCGGGCAGGCTGAGCGTGGCCATGGAGTCGAGAAAGCACGCGGCGAGGCGCCCGAGGCCGCCATTGCCGAGGCCGGCATCGGTTTCCTCCTCCAGAATGGCCAGCGGATCGAGCTGCGCGTCCTCACAAAGCCGGCGCCACTGCGTGTCGATCTGCAGGTTGGTGATGTTGTTGGCCAGCGCCCGGCCCATGAGGAACTCCAGCGACAGGTAATACACACGCTTCACGTTGCGCTCGCGACAGGTCTGTTCCGTGCGGATCCAGCGCTGCGAGAGCACATCGCGCACCGCCCGCGCCACGGCCTCAAAGCGGTCGCGGTGCGTCGCCTCCTTCACCGGCACCACGTGATCGAAGGTGAGGTGGCGCTCGTACAGAGCCGCGGGGCTGCCGGAAAATTCCACCGGGCCGCAGTGAAAGCGGGCGAGCGGTTCGTGCGTGGGTTTCATAAGATAGGGCGGGTTTCGCGGGGGAGCATGGCGGGGTTTTGGGTTATGGCAAAGAGCACCTGCCGAACAATTCCGTCAGACCGCGCAGTTGTGCAGCATGTTTTGCTGTCAATGCGGTACTGAGCCGCCACTGCCAGTTGCCGGTAATGGTGCCGGGGATGTTCATGCGGGCTTCGGTGCCCAGACCGAAGACATCCTGCATCGGAAAGATTACGAGTCCGGCGGGAGAAGCGAGGAGCGACCGCATCACGGCGAGGTGAGGGGCGGAGGCGGGGCCGCAGGTGTAGTCGAGCACGCGCCGCCGTTCCCGGCCGCGGAGCCTGCCGAACCACCCGGCGGTGGTGTCGTTGTCATGATTGCCAGGATAGGCGACGGTCATGCGCGAGTAACGGTGAGGGCGGTGGCCCGTGGCGTCCGTCTCGTCGCCAAAGCCAAATTGAAACAGCCGCATCTGCCCGAGGCCGAACGCATCGCGGAGCCGGATGTCGGCGGGGGTCACGTAGCCGAGATCTTCGGCGATCATCGGCAGCGGACCGAGCCGGCGCTGCACGGCGGCAAACAGTTTGAATCCGGGCGATTTGACCCAGTGCCCGCCGGTGCCGCCCTCGGAGGCCGCCGGAATGGACCACGTGCGGGTGAAGCCGAGAAAGTGATCGATGCGCACGGTGTCGAACAGTTCGAACATCCGCTGCACGCGCCGCACCCACCATGCGAAGCCGGTGGCCTCGTGTTTCGCCCATGCATACTGCGGATGCCCCCAGCGCTGACCCTTCGGATCGAACGCATCCGGCGGATAGCCTGACACAAATTTCCCGCGTCCCGCCGCGTCGAGCCGGAAGAGTTCCGGATGGCTCCAGACATCCGCGCCGTCCTGAGCGACGAAAATGGGCAGGTCGCCGATGAGGCCCACGCCGCGGCGGCGCGCGTACGCGCGGAGTTCTCGCCATTGCCGGTCGAACTCGAACTGGATGAAGCGGTGCCGCGCCACTTCATCCGCGAGCCGTTCCCGGGCGGCGCGCAGGGCCGCCGGTTCGCGCCGCCGCACGCCGGTTTCCCAGTCCATCCAGGGACGTCCGCCAAAGTCCTGGCGCAGTGCCATGAACAGCGCGTAATCCTCCAGCCAGTCCTCATGGGCCTGACAAAACTTTTGAAAGGCGCGGCTGCGTTCGCCGCGACGGCTGCGGAACGCGCGAAAGGCCCGCCGCAGCCGGTCCTCACGAAAGCGCAGCACGGCCGGATAATTCACCCGGCGGCGCAGGAGCCCGGGCTGCGGCACAAGGTCGCGCTTTGTCAGGAGGCCCTGCAGTTTCAGTAACTCGAGTGACACGAAAGCCCCGCTGCCCGCGAAGGCCGACGGCGAATCGTAGGGCGAGAAGGCAGGATCGCTGCCCGGCGGGCCGTTCGGCAGCACCTGCCACCACGACTGCCCGGCCTCTGCGAGCCAGTCGCAGAAGCGGAAGGCCTCCGGGCCGGTTTCGCCGCTGCCGTGAGGGCCGGGCAGAGAGGTAATATGAAGAAGGATGCCGCTGGTCCGGCGCTCAAAGGGTGAAAACATGACGGGTGGGGGGGGACGGACGGTGAGCAGATGCGATTCCAGGGCACCGGTCAGTTTGCGCCGCGCGGCCTCCGGCACACCACGATGGAGCGCGCGCTCACGAGGTACTCGGCGGAAGTCAGGGCCGGTTCGCGCCCCGGCTCCAGGATGTCCTCCGGCGCGGGGAGCGCCGTGTCCGCCACGCGCAGCCACTGATGCGCCATTCCCTGCTGGACGACGAAGCGGTGATCCTCCCAATGGGCATTGATCATCACATACAAATCGTCATCACCGCACGAGGCACCCTGCAGGAAATAAGCGAGGCAGCGCGAGTCGCTGCCCAGGTCCACCGGCCCGCTGACGCCGAACCACTGTACATCTTCGCGCCAGAAGGTCGGCCGCCCGATGGACGGATGCGCGCGCCGGAAGGCGATCATCATTTTGAAGAAGCGGAAGAAGTCGCGGTTCTGCTCCAGGCGGTCCCAGTCCAGCCAGGTGATTTCGTTGTCCTGATTGTAGGGATTGTTGTTGCCGCGCTGGGTATTGAGGAACTCATCGCCGGCGACGATGAGCGGTACGCCGTTGGAGAGGAGCAGCAGCGCCGCAAAGTTCTTCGCCTGCTGACGCCGCAGGGTCAGCACGGCCGCCGGCGCTCCCGCATCGCCCTCCCAGCCGCAGTTCCAGCTCCGGTTGTCGTCGCTGCCGTCGGCATTGCCCTCACCGTTCGCCGCGTTGTGCTTGCGGTTGTAGGAGATCAGATCGTAGAGGCAGAAGCCGTCGTGCGCGGTGATGAAATTCACGCTTTGATAGGGCCGGCGCGTGTCCTGAAGGGCATCGGGAAACAGATCATCGCTGCCATAGAGACGCTGCATGAGCGCTCCCACTTTGCCGGGCTCACCGCGCACGAATGAGCGGACATCATCGCGAAAGAGCCCGTTCCACTGCATCCATGCCATGCCGGGAAAGGTGCGCCCGAGCTGATAAATGGCGATGTCCCATGCCTCGGCCACCAGCCTGACATTCATGAGGCGGGCCAGCAGGCCGATCTCCGCCACGATGGCGGCCTCGTGCACATTCAGAGTGCCGTCGGATGCGCGGGAGAAGATCGAGGCGAGGTCGAAGCGAAAACCGTCCACTCCCGTTTCCCGCGCCCAGAAGCGCAGGCTCTCCAGCACCAGCATGCGCACCGCGGGATGCCCCGTGCGCAATGTGTTGCCGCAGCCGGTGTCGTCCACGTAGTCGCGCAGGCCGTTTTTCAGCAGGTAATAACTGTCATTGTCCAGCCCGCGGTAGCAGTAGGTCGGGCCGGCCGCGTCCGACTCCGAAGTGTGGTTATAGACCACGTCGAGCCAGACCTCGATGCCGGCTTCGTGGAAGGCCTCCACCATGGCGCGAAATTCGGAGAAGGCCTCGCCGTGCGCATACTGCTGGTGCGGCGAGAAGAAATGGAGGGTCATGTAGCCCCAGTAGTTGCCCTCCTGCGGATCGAACTGATGCACCGGGAGCAGTTCCACGATGGTGATGCCGAGTTCCCGGAGGTGGGGAATTTTTTCTGTCAGGCCCGCGAAGGTGCCGCGCTTCGCCGGCGTCACGCCGGAATTCGCCCGCGCGGTGAATCCTTTGACGTGCAGTTCATAGATGACCGCCTGGTGACAAACATGGCGCGGCCCCCGTTTGATCACCGGAGGCGCCGCCTTCCGGCGCTCCGGGAGCACTCCCAGCGGAGCGAGACCGTCCGTCGGACCTTTGCGGGAGCAGGCCTTGCGGTTGAAATGCGGCGGAAAAAACACGGACGGGGCATAGGGATCGAGCAGAATTTTCTCCCGGTCGAAGCGGTGGCCGTGTTCCGGCTGCCAGGGGCCATCGACGCGGTAGGCGTAATGCGACGCGCCGTTCAGTTCGCGCGCCGGAATGCGGATGTGCCAGATGTTGCCGGTCTTGTGGGCAGGATGCTCGAAACGGAACTCCGCCACCGGATGCACCGGATCGCCCCTGCGATAGCACAGCAGCGTGATGGCGGTGGCCTGGCGCGAATAGAGCGCGAAATTGAAGGCGTCCTCCGCCTCGATCCATTCCACTCCCAGCGGCCACGGCCGGCCGGGAGCGATGGCTTCACCCCGGCAGTCCGTCACATCCGATTCCATGGTTTCGTCGTCGCCCCCGGTTCAACTTCCTGACTTCGCGCCCCGCAGGCGGGACTCCGCCTCGCGCCAGTGCTCGCTGGAGCGTCCGTCCGGCCGCCCGGCCTGCTCCCAGATTTCATAGGCGAGGGCGGCGATCTCATCATCGGACGGCCCGGCGGAGGATTGGCCTCCGGCTTTCCTGGCAGCGGGCGCTTTCCCGGCGGCTTTTTTGCCGGCGGCTTTCACCGCCGGCTTCTTCTCCGCCCTGGGAGCGGCTTTCGTTTTCCGGGTGGTGCTCATGAGCAGTGGGACTGTTTGGGGTTCTGTGAGGCCGGGACGGCGCCGGCTGCCGGACAGTCCGGCGTGGCGCGACTCAAAAAGGCGTGAGAGCGGGCCGCGGCGCAAGTGCGTTCTCAGCCGGCTTTGGGATTCGACTCCAGCACTTCACCGGCGTGCATCGCGTGGTGGATGCGGCTGGCCGCGACAAAAAAGAAACCGGTGGAAAGTCCGCACATGAGGATTCCCGTCAGTCCCTCCATCGGCCCCAGAAGCCGCCAGCCCTGCGGCAGCACCACGTCGCCGTAGCCGACGGTGGCATAGGTGGTGCCGGAGAAATAAAAGGCGGTCTCCAGGTCCGGCAGCAAACCCTGCCAAAAGTAAAACAGAGCCCAGACGGCGATCTGCACCAGATGCAGCGCCAGGAGCCGGCAGGCGATGCGAATCAGCAGCAGCGAGACGGCGCCGGCGCCCTGACGGACGTCGATTCTGGTCAGAGTCCGCCGCAGCAGCCGCGTGAGTCCCGCCGTGTGGATCAGCACGCACACCGCGAGCAGCGCAAAGGCCGCGAGAATTTCATTGAGCATGGGATTGGTGTCAGGAGTCGTTTTGGATGCCGTCGATGAATCCTTGGGCGCCGTTGCGCAGGTTGGCGGCGTTGGCCTCATCGGTGTCGATGTGCATCGCGAGGGCGAAGTCCGGATGCACCCGGATGAGCACGTCGCCGAACACCACTTCGCGGTCCCCGGCCACGCGCACACGCACGCTGCATTTGTCCTTCACGCCATAACGCAGCGCGTCGGCGGGCGTCATGTGAATGTGACGCAGCGCGCAGATCACGCCCTTGTCGATGGTCACACTGCCGGCGGGGCCTTCCAGGGTGCAGCCGGGCGAGCCTTCGATGTCGCCGGACTCGCGGATGGGCGGATGAATGCCCAGATTGAACTGTTCCGTCATGGCGATCTCCACCTGCGTGGCTTTGCGCGCCGGGCCGAGCACGCGCACCCGCTCGATGCGGCCTTTTGGACCGACGATCGTGAGCTGTTCTTTGCAGGCGTACTGGCCGGGCTGCGAGAGGTCGGCGTGTTTGGTCAGCTGGTGGCCGGGGCCGAAGAGCGGCTCCACATGCTCCGCGGCGAGGTGAATGTGGTGCGCGGAGACTTCGATGGGAATCGGCTCGCGGCGGCAGGCCTCGCTGCTGTGCACCAGATACTCGCGGCTCACCGTGCGGAGCGCTTCGCGCGCGATCATGCGCTCCTCGTCCGTCGGCACCACCAGCACCGTCACGGGCGACTGCTCCGCCGAAATGCACGCGATCTCCCCGGGAGCGGCGGCGCGGTTCCGTGCTTCGTCGAGCTGCAGGCCCATGCAGCCCAGCCCCTGGAGCGCGGCGGCGCGCACGCCCGCGCTGCCCTGACCGATGCCGCCGGTGAAAATCAGCACGTCCATGCCGCCCATGGCCGCGACATAGGAGCCGATGTACTTGCGCACGCGGTAGCAGAACGCCTTCAGCGCCGTCAGCGCCCGCGGATCGCCGGACTCCGCCGCCTGTTCGACTTCGCGCATGTCGCCCGAAATGCCTGACAATCCCAGCAGGCCGCTTTTCTTGTTCAGCACCTCGTCCATCTGCGCCGCGGTCAGGCCCTGCGTGCGCTCCAGATAGGCGAGTACGCCGGAATCGAGGTCGCCGCAGCGTGTGCCCATGATCAGCCCCTCGGCGGGCGTGAAACCCATGGTCGTGTCCACCGACCGCCCGTGATCGATGGCGCAGAGCGACGCGCCGTTGCCGAGATGGCAGCTCACGATTTTCAGCTCCCGCGGACGCCGTTTCAGATATTGTGCCGCCGCCAGCGCCACGTATTGATGCGAGGTGCCGTGGAATCCAAACCGCCGGATGCGGTGCTTTTCGTAATACTCGTACGGCAGGCCATAAAGCCAGGCGTGAGCCGGCAGCGTGGCGTGAAAGGCCGTGTCGAACACCGCCACGTGCGGCACCGCGGGAAACACCCGGCGCGCCTCGCGGATGCCGGCCGCATTCACCGGATTGTGCAGCGGTGCGAGGGGCGCGAGCGCTTCGATGCCTTCCAGCACCGCGTCATCGATGAGGACCGCGCCGGTGAATTTCTCTCCGCCGTGCACCACGCGGTGTCCCACAGCGCTGATCGCCGTCAGTTCCCGGATGGCCCCGTGCTCCTCGTCCAGCAGGCCCGTCAGCATGGCTGCAAACGCCTCCGCGTAGCCGCCCTTGGGGAGTTCGCGCTGCCATTCCCCTTTGTCGCCACGCTGCACCAGCCGCATCCCGTCCTGACCGATCCGGTCCACGTGCCCGCGCAGCGTATGGTCCGGACGCGTCGTGTCGAAAAAGCTGTACTTGAGCGAAGACGAGCCGCAGTTGAGCACCAGGATGCACTCCGGCCGCTCGCCCTTCAACTCCAGCAGCCCCGCCACGTCCTCCTTGCGCGTGATGGCCGCGGCTTTGTCAGGATCGGCAAAGACCTGCTGCAGCCGCGCCGTGATCGTGCGCGAAATGAGCTGCATCGCGCGCGGCTCCGCCATGATGTGCGACTGGAAGAGCGTCAGCGGCACCAGCAGCACCCGCGACGGCACCGCCGCAATGTAATCCGCCAGCGACGGATCGCCGCTCATCAGCGCCATTTCGCCGAAGGTTTCGCCGGCGTGGAGCCTGCCAATCACCTGACGGCCCCCATCAGGCGCGGGAGCCGAGACCACGATTTCACCCTGCGCGACGATGCCGAGAAAATGCACCGCTTCGCCGGCGTGGATCAATGCATCCCCGGTCCCAAAGGTTGCCATGCGGGCTCCCTGGATCACCTCCTCCCTTCGCGCTTCGTCGAATGACGCCAGCAGCGGCACCCTGTTCTTGAGGAAATCATGTTCGGCGGAATTCATCTGACAGTCAGCGAAACGGCCATTGAGAAGTGAGATGCGCCCGCGGCAACCGTGTCTGCAGGTTGCAGAATGGTGCGGTCCAGCGGAAGAACGCACCGCGGGCGAGAGGTTCTGCCGCCGCGGAGCAGCCGCTCCGGATCGGCATGCCATGCAGTCGCCGGACACTGCCCAAAATGGGCAGTTTTATTTTTGCCGGCTGCATCCCCCGCGGTAGCGGGCGCGTTGTCAGGTAATCCATCAGAATGCCCCCGGCCGTAGTCACTTCACCTCAAATTCCCGTCTCCCGCTACGAAGCCCGGCGGGGTGAAGTGCTGCTGCACATGTCTCACTTCTTCCTCGGTTATTTGAATTCGCTTTATGAGCAGTTCGACGGCGACCTTGCTCTCGTCATCGTGCTGGGGGAGATTTCCCACCACAACACCGCGAAGGCATTTTCCCCCGATGAGCTTTCCAACGACCGGATGCAGCAGATTCAGCAGCACGGCGAGGAGTGGGATGCCATGCAGGGCTGCAACGCCTACTCACTGAGCTGTGCCACCCGCATCCCGCGCGAAACCGTGCGGCGGAAAATTGCCGAACTCAAGAGGCGCGGCTGGGTCGAGGAGTTGCCGGGCAAAGGACTGCGCATCACGCCCGCCTGCGCGGACCACTTTGCACCGGATTTCTCCCTCAACATTCTTCGGAGGATGCTGAAGGCCGCGCGCACCATCGAACATGTGCTGGGCATCAGCGGTTCCAAAGCCCACTCCGCACCGGGCAATTCGGCCAAATCGGCCGCCATCTCATCGCGCAAAGCCTCCCCCAAAACCAAGAACCCCAAACATCCATGACCAGCTTCAAAGATATGATCAACTTCAGCGGCCAGGCGGCCATCGTCACCGGGGCCGGAGCAGGAATCGGCCGCGCCATCGCGGAGACCTTTGCCGCGGCCGGCGCCAGCGTGATGGTGAGCGACCGCACGGCTGAAAGCGCCGCCGCCGTGGCTGAGGGCATCCGCGCGGCGGGAGGCAAGGCCGCCAGCACCGCCTGCGATGTGACCAAAGACGAAGCCCTGGAAGCTCTCGTGCAGGAAACCGTCAGCGCCTTTGGCAAAGTGACCATTCTCGTGAACAACGCGGGCGGCGGCGGTCCCAAGCCGTTCGACATGCCGATGGATGACTTCGTGTGGGCCTATCAGCTCAATGTGTTCTCCGTCTTCCGGCTCAGCCAGCTCTGCGCTCCGCACATCGGGAAGGCGGGCGGCGGCGCCATTCTCATGATCAGCTCCATGGCGGGGGAAAACAAGAATCAGCGCATGACCTCCTACGGTTCGTCCAAGGCGGCGGAAAATCATCTTGTGCGCAACATGGCCTTCGACCTCGGCCCCATGGGCATCCGCGTAAATGCCATCGCGCCCGGTGCGATCAAAACCAATGCCCTCGCCAGCGTGCTGACCCCGGAAATCGAAAAGGCCATGCTCAAGCACACGCCGATGGGGCGTCTCGGCGAGCCGTCCGACATTGCCAATGCCGCGCTCTTCCTTTGCTCGCCCGCAGCTCAGTGGGTCAGCGGTCAGGTGCTCACCGTCAGCGGCGGCGGCGTGCAGGAACTCGACTGATTCCGCTCCAACAACCTACACAGAAACTTACCACCTTATCGCCATGCCACACGATCCCTATCAAAGACTGACCTCCCCGTTCGCTCTCGAAGACTATGTCGTCATCATCACCGGAGCCGGTGGTGCCATCGGCGGCGCCACTGCTGAAGTCCTCGCAGCCGCGGGGGCCAATGTCGTTGTTTCCGACCTCAACCTCGACACGGCCCGGGCTGTGGCGGACAAGGTGACGCAGGTAACCGGAAAGGAATGCCTCGCGATCCGCACGGATGCCACCAGTGAAGCCGAGCAGCAGGCTCTGGTGGACGCTACCTTGAAGAAATTCGGGAAAATCACCGCGCTCATCAACAACGTCGGCTGGGGTGAATACACTCCGCTCTGGGAAGTCAGCATGGATTACATGATGAAGTCCTATCTGCTGAACACCGTCAGCGCCTACAACCTGACAAAACTCTGTGTGCCGCACCTGAAGAAGGAGGAGAACGCCTCGGTGACCTTCTCCGGTTCCGCCGTCGGCACCTCGCCGTCACCGGAATTCATCTCCTACAGCAACGCCAAGGCCGCGCTGCTGCACATGAGCAAAAGCATTGCCGCCATGAGCGGTCCGCAACTGCGTTCGAACTCCATCGTCATCGGCTCCGTGGACAACGGCGAAGCCACCCTGAATGCAGGCTACGACAAGGAAATGCTGCGCCGGCTCTCGGAGTCGTTAGTGATGAAGCGCCGCGGTGCGCCTTACGATATTGCCTACGCTTTCCAGTTCCTGCTCTCTCCTGCGGCCTCGTGGATAACCGGCGTGCAGCTGGAGGTGAACGGCGGCGGCAGCTACAAGAGCAAGATGCCCACGGAGGATTGATCCGTGTCCCTCACCAGACAACATCCCGTGCCCCGCATTCGCCCGACACGATGGCTTGCCGGCCCGGCGGCCGCGGCCTTCATGGCTGCCATCGCCACTGCTGCCAGGGCGGATGAAGCGGCGCGGTCCGCCGCCTCGGATACGCCGCGTCCAGGCGTGGTGCGCCCTCCGGTTTCGCCCGCCCAAAGTGACGGGCTGCCGGTGGCGCTGGTGTTTTATGACCTCCGGGGATCGTCCGGCATTACCGGCGGCGACGACGCGGCGCGCGTGAAAATTGAGAAAGCTCTCGGCCTCACCGCCGGCGCGATATTCAGTGAGCAGGCGGTGGACATGGCTCTGCAGAAAGTGCGCGCTCTTCCATTCGTCACCGCCGCACGCTATCGTCTCTACGAATCCGACCGGGCCGGTTATGTGGTGCTCGCGGTGACGGTGGAAATGGGGTCTAAAGACCGCACTCCCGGCCCTCGCGGAATGCTGACGGGGCAACGCGGCGATTTTCCGGTTCTCTATCAGGATGAACGCACCATGGTGAAACTGCTCCTCGACGGCGGTTTCGGACTCTACAGTGAATTCGATCCCTGGTTTGGGGATGCGGCGGCGTTTACCGGGCGCAGTCCGATCGCTCTCGACCCCGCAGCCGGGAGCTCCGCTCTGTGGTATGAAATGAGCGCGGAGTATGGTTTGGCGGCGATCACGCAGATGGGCGACTCACCACTGTGGATATACGGAGCCGGCAGCTTCCTGACATCGTTCGCGACCGGGCAGGACTTGTTTCGCTCGGACACGCGTTCCATGACGCGGCTGGAGGATCTCTATGCCGGTGTGGCCATCGGCACGCCGGGTTCCGACTGGAGCGCCAATATCTCCGCGGGGCGGCAGAACTGGCAGTTGAATGACGGATTTCTCTTTTCCCGCTTCGCGGCCGGAGCCAATGCCGGGCCTTATCCAGGGCTGTTCCTCAATCCCCGCACCGCTTACGAGATGACCGTGCTCGGTCAGGTGAAATGGAGGAACTGGCGGCTGGACGCGTTTTATGTGGACCCGGCGGAGATCGATTTCCTCGACAGTCACACCAACTATGCCGGGGTGAATCTCGGGTTCAATTCACCGGGGAGACTTGAAGGTTCGCTGCTCTACTACGAATCGCCGGAGTCGGATACCGTATTCTCCAACCCGGCGACCGGCGGGACCGTGCCGCGCGAGGGCCTGCAGGTCGTCTCCGGAAGGCTCGGCTCCACCAATGCTTTCGGCGTAAGCGGTCTGGAATTGTTCGGAGAGCATGCATGGCAAACTCACCGCGATGTCCCTTGGGATGCCCGGGCGTGGTACTTGCGCGCCGGATATACCTTCGCTTCGCTCCCGTGGAAGCCCAACCTCAGCTATCGCTATGCCAGTTTCAGCGGTGACGACCCCGATACCCGCACCTATGAACGGTTCGATGCCCAGCTCTCCAGCGGACTCGACACCTGGGTCCAGGGCGTGGTGATGAAAAAAGTGGTGTCGAACACCAACCTCAACACTCACCGCCTGCGGCTCAATGTCGTGCCCGGGGAGAAGCTCTCGCTCACCTTCGACTACTTCTGGCTCTACGCCGATGAAGCACGCGGCAGCTCCTTTTACGGCCAGGAACTCGATCTCGGCATCCGCTGGAACCTCTCCCCCAACCTCTTCGTCCTCGGCGTCGCCGGCATCGGGTTTCCCGGTGACAACCTCAAAGAGCAGGCAGGCAACGACCTCAAGAACTGGACCACCGTGCAGGCTTCCCTGTTTTGGGGCTTCTAACACAATAACACCATGAATGAACTCCCCCTCAAACAGATTTTCGTCCTGCTCTTCATGATGACCGGGCCGCTCAAGGTGGTTCCCACTTTTGCAGCGCTCACGGCCAAACTTCCGCCGGAGGACGGAAAACGCATCGCGCGCAAAGCAGTCCTCATCGCCATGATCGCGTTGCTGCTCGCCATTTTCGTGGGCCACGGCATCATGGCATCATGGGGCGCCTCGCCGCAGGCCGTGGCTGCGGCGGCGGGACTGCTGCTGGGCATTGCCTCACTCCAGGCCATTCTTGGAAGTCATGGCGGCGGCAGCGACCAGCCGGAATCCGACCCGGCCATCGCGCCGCTGGCCTTTCCGACTCTGGTACCGCCTTACGCCGTCGGAGTGCTCATCTTATTCGCCGCCCATTTCACGGAAGTGGGTTATCTGCTGCAAATCGCCGGACTCGCCCTGGGCATGATGCTGCTCAACTGGCTGGCCATGAGCCACGCCTCCAGAATACTGCGGGTGCTCGGCCCCACGGTGCTGCGGGTGCTGGGTTCTGTCTTTGGCGTCCTCCAGCTTTCCCTCGGCATTCAGATGCTCCTTTACGCCCTGCGGGGCTGACCACGCCTCAATACCATCCGCCCGCGGGCCGGTTCCGCGAACAATCCCGGCATCCACCAGGCGCGGATGCCGGGACCGCGACTTCACCCTGCAGAATAGTGCCGGGAAAATGCAACTCCCGGCCAGCATGGATCAAAGCCTGCCCGGCCACGACTGTTTCACCTTAAGAGGAAAATGGAACCACGAATGGACCCGGATGAACACAGATGCTCCGCAAGTTGTGATGACGTGAATCTTCCTCCGCAAAGTGAATCCGAAATCATGCGTAAATCCGTGTTAATCAGCGTCCATTTGGCTCATCAGTTAAGATGAAATGTTCGCCCGTCTTCCTTCGGTCGGCTGTGGTTTTCTTCTTCTCCATTTTCCTTTCCAGGTTTCACAACCCTTGCTATCCGGACCTGCGTCGGCTCTGCCCACCCGGTCCTGCGCAATGCCCAAAGTGGGCACTAATCGCTTTGCCTTCAGAAATCCCGCATGCCACAGCACCGGTCCAACTCCGACTGATGCGTCATGCCTGCCCGATCTTCCCCGTCTCCACTGTTCTCAATGCAGCAATACCGGCGGCACGAAAGCGAGGTCTCCCTGCACATGTCGCACTTCTTATCAGGTTACCTCAAGGAAATCCACCGGCAGTTCAACGGAGACCTTGGACTGGTGATCGTCCTGGCGGAAATCGCGCATCACAGCACTGCGCTGCATTTTCGCAGCGAACACGGACTGGACCGTGATCTGGTGGATGCCCTGAGAGACGGGTCTGGAAAAGCGAAAGACCGGATGCCGGCGTGCAACGCCTTCTCCCTCGCTCAATCCACCGGGCTGCCGCGGGAAACCGTACGGCGCAAGATCCTCGAACTGGAAAAGCGCGGTTGGGTGGAACGCTCAGGGCGGCGGGAGGTGCGCATCACTGCGAAGGTCGGAGAGGTCTTTCTGCCGGATTTCAATGTCCGGATCCTCAGCGGTCTGCTCCGCACGGCGGACCGGATTCGCACGCTTCTTTCTCTGCCCCAGCATTGATGTGCTCGAATTCCCCTGAAGCCACCTTCTACAGAAAAACGACGGCTCACAAAACCTCGCCGATGAAGCGGTTGACGCTGATTCCGATAATCGCTGTCAATCTCCTGATGGCGAGGTTGTTCGCGGCCGCGCAGCAGCCGCGCATTGAAGATTTCCGCCTCGACCTGACGCCGCCGGAGACTGCGGCGGGGCAGGCGCTGCAGATGAGGGCGGTGGCGTCACAGGCGTATCTTTACCAGTTGCCGGCCTTTCTGCATCTGCGGCAGTTGAGCGAATACATTCAGGGCCGGGAATACTGTGCGCCGGGGGAAACGCCGCTGGGTGGATGGGTTCTGGTGCGGAATCTTTCGACACCAAAGCCGGTGAATACGATGCCGAATGTGGACACGCTCTACGGTGCTGCCTATGTCTGGCTGGAGAAGCAGGGGCCGGTGGTCTTGACGGTTCCGGAGATCACGGACCGCTATTATTCCGTGGTCCTGCACGATGCGTGGTTCAATGCCATAGACATCGTGGGCACGCGGACGACCGGCGGGCGTGCCGGCAGTTACCTCATCGTGCCGCCGGGCTGGAAAGGAACGAAGCCGGAGGGCATGGAGCGGGTCATCACCGCCACTACGCCGGTGATCAATCTGTACCAGCGCATCTACCTGAATGCGCGGGATAAGATCGAAGACGTGCGGGAACTGCAGGACCGCATTCGGCTGGCGCCGCTCGCTGCCTGGCCCGGGCAGGACGCAAAGTTTCCCCCGGTGGACGATAAGGCATTCCGTGTGCCCGCCCTGCGGGAAACGCGCGATCCGCTGCGTTACTTTGAGGTGACCAGCGGCTATACCGGGATCACGCCGCCGCCTCCTGGCGATGAATCGCTGCTGGCGCTTTTCAAAACCGCCGGACTTGGCCCGGGCGCGACGCTGCCGGAGCGGGCGGACTTGCGTGCGGCCATTGCCGCGGGAGCGGCGGATGCACAGACGGTGTTGAATGCCGCCATTTCCGCCGGTCCCTTCCGCAACGGCTGGCGTGTGCCCAATCCCAATAATGCCAAACCCGGGCCGCATTCTCTGGATAGAGCGGTGGCGCAGCTCGTTCACATCGGCGTGCTGCCAGGCGAAGAGGCGATTTATTACATCAGCTGCCGGAACGGTGGCGGCGAGTTGCTGGATGGACGCAAAGCGAACCGCATCACCTTCACGAAAAGCCAACTGCCTCCCACTGAAGCGATGGGTTTTTGGTCGCTTACCCTGTATGATGACCGGTCGCTGCTCGTGGACAATCCGGCCAATCGTTACGTTATCCGGCCGGACAGTGACGGATTGACGTTCAGCGAGGACGGATCGCTCACTCTCTATCTTCAGCACGCCAGGCCGAACGACGCTCCCGCAGGCAACTGGCTGCCGGCACCCGATGGCACCTTCATTGTGGCCCTGCGCTGCTACCTGCCAAAACGGGAGGCGTTCACGGGTGCATGGTTTCCCCCTGCTGTTTCCACTTATCCATGAAAGCACTGTTCCGCCCCCTCACTTTACGATTTGCCTTCGCGCTGCTGGCGGCGGTTCCTTCTGTCCGTGCCGCTGATTCCGGGGTGCCATCGCTGGTCGAGGACGCCTGCATCTATGGCTATGCCCTCAATGGCATGATGCAGCGGATGTCAGGCGAAGTGCTCGATCCGGCCACGCGAAAGGCGGGCTTCAACGAGTTCTTCCACTACACCAAACTCGCCACGCCGGAAGTCGCGCCCTTTCGTGCTCCGAACAATGACACGCTCTATTCCATCGCATGGGTGGATCTGCGTGAAGCACCGGTCATTCTCGACGTGCCGGATACCAAGGGGCGCTACTACACGGCGCATGTGATGAATTTCTACACGGACACCATCGCAAACCTCGGCGCGCGGCTGCACGGCACAGATGCCGGAGCCTTCGCGCTCGTCGGGCCCGAATCGAAAGGTGATCTGACGCTCAAAATCAAAGACACGGTGCGGTGCGAGTCGAATTTTGCACTCATTTTGCTGCGCGTGCTGGTGGATGGCCCAAATGACGTCGCGGCAGTGAATGCGCTGCAAACGCAGTTTCGTCTCCGGCCTGTCCTGCCTGAAGGAAAAGCAGAGACCGCCGGTCCGGCAGCATTGCCTTTATACACAGCCAGGACGGCCAGCGAACGGTTCGCGGTGCTCAATTCCATTCTGCGCGCCAATCCCGTCCGCCGCGGTGAGGAGGCGCTGATGCAGCGCTTCGCCTCCATTGGGCTGGGGCCGGAGGCAAAACCGGACGCGAAGCGCCCTGACGAAGCCACGCTCCAGGCGGCGGAGGAAGTCGCGCTGAAGAAGATCAAGGCGGCGGGATTCAAAGGAGCCATGGTGAACGGCTGGCGTTTTGTGCGCGAGGGCATCGGCGTTTATGGCGCGGACTATCTCAACCGGGCTTCCGTGTGGGACGGCGGTCCGCTGGCCAATGTACCCGCGGAATCGCTTTATCCCAGCGGGCTCATGGACTCGTCAGGGCAAATGCTCGACGGCGGCAAAAAGCGCTATGTCATCCGTCTGCCGGAGGACCGCATCCCGCCCGTGGACTTCTTCTGGTCGTTCACCATGTATCAGATGAGCGACGGCATGCTGGTGAAGAGTCCGCTCGACCGTTATTCCATCGGCAACCGGACGCGGGGGCTGAAATTCGCCGCGGACGGGTCCCTGACGCTTTACGTCCAGCCCGAATCGCCCGGCGCGGAGCGCGAAGCCAACTGGCTGCCCGCTCCGCAGGCGCCGTTCTATCTCGTCCTGCGTCTCTACGGGCCGCAGCTTCCCGCCCTTAACGGAACATGGCAGCCGCCGGCCATTGAGCCGGTGAAATGAATCCGCACCGCCAAGCAACGCCTGCAGCCTCCATGAAACATTTAAGTGCCATTGCCGCCGCCGTCATTTCCCTGACAGCTGTGTCCTCCGCCCGGGAGGACGGCGGAAACACCGTCAAAGGCGTGAACCCGGCGGACAACCTGACCAAGTTCGAGGTTCTGCCCAAGTTCACGATGCTGGATGACAGCAACGACATCTCCCTGTGGACGACGACCCTGAAATACGACCGCGCCATCAAAGGCGTGTGGGGCATCAACGTGGAACTGCCGCTCGCCTGCTTCGATTCCCCGCTCCTCGATGAAACCGGCATCGGCGACCTCAACATTCGCGGACGCTATCAGCACCGCGCCGGAAGCTGGACCTTCATCGCGGGCCTCGAAGCCGTGCTGCCCATCGCTGCCGGTGATGTCCTGGGCACCGGAAAGTATCAGCTGAATCCCACGATCGTTGCCGTGAAGTCCTTCTCGCCGCAGACTTTCATGGCCGCCATCGCCAAGCATTCATTTTCCGTCGCCGGTGACGATGACCGGGACGATATCGTCACGGGCCAGTACCGTCTGATCATCGCGCACACGACGAAGTCCGGTTACTGGTTTCTCGCCGACCCCCAGTTGTGGGTGGATTACGAACACGGCAGCCGCGTTCATTTCGCACCGGAGGTCGAAGTGGGAAGGATGATCACCAAGACCACCGGCATCTGGATTCGCGGCGGCGGACATGTCGCCGGTGACTGGGACAGGGAGGACTGGAACATCAGCGGCGGCATTCGCTTTCTGTCTTTCTGATTCCAGCACCGAATCGCACTGCCATGAATCCATTTCCAGCCTCCAGCCGCGTGGTTTTTGCGGGACTCCTGCTTCCTCTGTACTGTGCTGCGGGAACAGGTTCCGCAGAACCGCCGGCGGCCGCGGTGCCCAATCCCTGGCAACATCGCTGCGGATCGCTGGAAGTTACTTGCAGTCTGGATGGCGGGCTTCAGATGGCCGGCGGCCTGCATGGGTTCTGGGGCCTCGCGGACACCTTTGCCCCGGCAGTGGATTATCCTGACGCGCATCTTTGGCTGGAGGGTTATCTCCGCCCGGGCGCGAAGGCCACGTACACCGTCAGCGATCAGTTTGCCCTCTATGGCGGGCTCGCGGCGATCGCCTCCGGCACGCTCGGCGAGGACTACTTCATGGCTGGGGATACCGGGCGCATTCTCATGGAGGACGCTTTTCTCGGCGCGAAATGGAGAGCGGATAAATTCACCTTCGATCTCTCTGCCGGCATGCAGCCTTACACCATCGGGCACTCGCTGCTCATCGGTGTTGGATCAGGCAATGGGTTCGAACGCGGAGCCGCCGCCACCTTCCCCCGCAAGTCGTGGGAAATGACCTCCATCGCGCGCCTCACTGCCGGCGAGTGGTCGCTCGACGGCTTCTGCCTCGACGCCCACGAACTCAGTTCCTCCGACACCGGCACCAAACTCGCCGGAGCCAAACTGGAATGGAAACCCGGCGCAGAGTTCTCCGCCGGCGCCGCTTATTTCAAAGTGACGAATTCCACGTCGCCCTATCCACAGGCACCGGTAACGCTGATT
This sequence comes from uncultured Akkermansia sp., assembly GCA_964523105.1. GTDB lineage: Bacteria > Verrucomicrobiota > Verrucomicrobiia > Verrucomicrobiales > V1-33 > V1-33. The sequence continues at coordinate 28,425 of CAZFZN010000013.1, read as the reverse complement.
GAGAACGGACGCGATGGCCTGGAGACCTTCGACGTGTTCTGGAAGTGGACACCCGCGGACAGCGGCTTCTCGTTTCTCGGCGAAGTCGCCCTGCAGCGGCAGAGCGACATCAACCAGCGCGCCCGGGGCGGCGGACTGGAGTTCGGCTACCGCTGGGCCAGCGCCCGCTTTTCTCCACGCCTCAGTTACTCCCCGCGCTGTTTTTCCGGCGACGATCCTGACACTGACGGAAAACTGGAACGCTTCGATCCGCTCTTCTTTGACGGCGGTCCGGCCACCTGGTCTTCCGGCAGCAACAGCTCCTTCGCGTTCTACAACTCCAACGTCATCTCCCACCGCCTCCGCCTGGAACTGACCATCACTCCGCGCGACTACGTGAACCTCAACTACTGGTTCACCCAGGCCGCGGAAACCGACAGCCCCATCCAGTTCGGACAGGCCGCCCGCGTCGCCGAAGTGGAGGGCGTGCCGGCCATCATCAGTGGTGTGCCCGCCAGCAGCCTAAGTCACGACGTATGGCTGGAACACACGCACGTCTTCAATCAGCACTGGTTCCTCACCTGGGGCATCGCGCTCTCCATTCCCGGCGAAGGCATCAAAGCCATCACCCAAAACCCGCACGACTGGTGGGGCGCACTGATGAATGTGACGTTCAAATACTAAACAAGCCGGTCCGCACCAATCTTATGAGCACCACCAACTCCCTGCCGTCCGCCTCAATTACCTCCCCGGCCCGGAACGACTGGAAATGGATCGCCGCTCTGGCGGTTGTCTTCACGTGTCTGGGGGTGACAGGTTTGATCGCCACCTTCTCAGCCGGTTCCATCTCCACGGTGCTGCTGGGCATTCTTCTTCTCCTGGGAGGTCTTCTGCAGTTGGCGGAAGCCCGCAGAGTGCCGTCCTGGAAAGGCGTGCTCTGGCACCTCGTCATTGCGTTGCTGTATTCCGCAGCGGGAGTGTTCGTGCTTCTTCGTCCGGTGGAGGCGTCCGGTCTGTTCGCCACGATGATCGCGGGCGTGCTGGTGGCGATCGGACTTTCCCGCCTCTACCTTGCCCGCGGCGGCCGTGGGCGGAAAGGGAATCTGTCCACGCTCATGGCCGGCATCGGATCGCTGCTGCTCGCGGGGCTGCTCATTCTTCGATGGCCGGTCTCCGGACTCTTCGCGGTGGGACTCTTCGTATCACTCGATTTGCTGCTGCAAAGCTGGTCGCTGCTCAGTCTCGCGCGCGCCGCCCGCCGGGGCACAGCGGAGCCGGCGCTGCCATAGCCTTTCCTTATCCACACCACCATGAAAAAGAAACCCGCCAAATCACCCGCCGCATCGAACAGCCCTGATGTCACCGTCCGCCTCAAGTCCACGGCCGTCAAACAAAGCGGCCTCAACACACGCGTGCGCGGCCACCTGAAGGCCGCCAATCAGCGCAGTCAAAGCAAACGCGACCACCGCTGATTCGCCTTCCTCTCATCCAACTCCCCGACATGAAAACAACTCACGCCGCCCTTATCGCCGCGCTCTTCCCGGCATTCCTCATCTCATGCAGTTCCACCGCTTCTCTGGAGCAGGATGCAGACAACTTCGCCATCGCGGACGCAAACGGCGACGGCAAGCTCTCCCGCAAAGAGGCCAGCGACGCCGTGGTCCTTTCCGTGCATTATGCCTATGACACCAACAAAGACGGAAAGCTAACCTTCGCCGAATGGCGCGAAAACGACTCCACCGCCGACGCGAAACTGTTTAAGCGCCGCGATGCCAACCGCGACGGGGTCATCAGCCTGCGCGAAGCCGAGGCCAGCGCCGACCGCCAGAGGGTGTTCGGGGATTTCTTCAAGGAGGCCGACAAAGACGGCGACGGGCTCCTGAGCCGCGATGAAGCCGCTGCCTGCAGTGCCAGGGCCGGAAGCTGACACCCGCCGCCGCCCCTTCACCTCCGAACACCATCACCGTATGCACGCCGCCAAACTCAGCCTCCTTTTCAGCGCACTGCTCTTCACCAGTTGCGAAACTTACGTCGCGCCTCCTGACTATCCGGTCGCTGCCCGGCCCGGCATCACTCCGGGAGAGGCCGCCGTGGCCGGTGCGGTCGTCGGCGCGATCATCGCCGACGCCCGCCACGACCGGCATCATCATCATCACTATTATCCGCGCCCCTCCTATCGCCCTCCTTATCGTCCTGGCTATTACCCGCGTCCTCCGGTGATTGTGACCCCGCGCCCGCCGGTGATCGTCTCGCCGCGCCCGCCAGCCATCCGGCCGCCTTTGCGTCCCCGGCCCCGGTGATCCATGTCCGGGGGGCATTCTCATTCGGGTCCGCGACTGCAGGAGGCTTGCCTGCACCAGGAATAATCAAGTCCGGCTCGTGATCCCGGCCGAGTGCAGCGGATGCGGCAGGCCGGAACGAAGCATGCCACCGCAGAGAATGTGCGATTTGGCGGCGCGGATTCCCTGCCACGAGTGTCAGCGCGAGGATGCCGTTGGCATCGAGCCGGCATCTGCGCCGGTATTCCCGCCAGTCCCTTCGGGCATACAGATGCATCCCCGTCGCAGGGAACGGGCTTGCCCTGCATGAGTTCCCCTGCTGCCAGGCAGCGGCATTCCCGTTGCCAGCCCCGGATTGCAGGATAGCGACGCGCAGTTTCCGGCGCTGTCGCCGCCGTGCCCTGTCCGCCATGAGACTTCCCCTTCTTCTGCCCGCCGCCGTTCTCGCGCTCAGCCTGACGGGCTGCATCAACTACTCCAAAGTCACGCCGGTGCCGCCGCTCACGGTGGTGACGGAGGCCGGTGCCGCCGATGCCGTGATGCTTCAGGGAGTGCGCGAACTGGACAAACGTCCGCTCGTCGCGCTGGGGTGCTTTCTCGCTGCGGCGCAATCCGCGGAACGCCGGCTGGAGCGGTCGCCGGGGGATGCCGGTGCGCTGGCTTGTTACAACACCGCGGTCAGTGAGGCCTTCGCCGCCATGCGCCGCCCGGGCGTGAATGCATGGAATGGCCCCCTCTCCGTGCCGGGACCCGCCGGGACCTTTACCCTGACAACCAACACCGATGCCCGCCATCCGGAGCGCGATCCCCGGCTCTACGATTATGTGCCGGCGCAGAATCTGGAGATCAGCGGTCTCTACATGAAGGAGCGGACGGTGAAACCCGGGCTCGGCGCCCCGGTGGTGGCGATCCGGCGCGAAGCCCGCGATGACGCCAAAGAGCAATTCGCCCTCTCCCGCGGCTATTACGGCCTCACCGCCGTGGCGCGCTTCAGCGGCAACCGCTGCCGCATGGAGTTTCTCGATCCGCTCGATTTCGAACGCGTCACCCTCGCCGGCCGCAGCTATCCGCTGGCGGCGGATTTCACGGCGCCTTTCGCTCTGCTGCTGAGCGATACCAGCCCTGGCAAACTGGAGTTTCTCAATTTCCTCCGCCCCGGGGAAGCGGCCGACAGCGCGCGCATCGCCCGGCTCCAGCCGTTCGATCCCAACCGCACCACCGTGCTGGTGATCCACGGCCTCGGTTCCTCTCCGGCCACATGGGCGCCGGTGGTGGCCGCGCTGCGCGGCGACCCGGAGATTCGCCGGCGCTATCAGTTCTGGTTCTACGAATACCCCAGCGGCTATCCCTATCCATACTCCGCCGCGATTCTGCGCCGCGAACTCGATGCCGCACTCAAGGAGTTCCCGCAGCGGCAGCCGCTCATCCTCATCGGTCACAGCATGGGCGGTCTCATCAGCCGCCTCATGATCACGGATTCCGGCGATCACCTCTGGCAGCGGCTCTACGGCCGACCGCCGGAAACGCTCCGCATGTCGAAAGAAAGCAGGGACGCGGTCGTCGAGTCCGTGAAGTTCAAATCCCGCCCGGAGGTGGGCCGCGTTATCTTCATCTCTTCGCCGCACCGCGGCAGCGAAATGGCCGACAACTGGCCCGCGCGTCTCGCCGCGAAACTGATCCGCCTGCCAAAAACTGTGGTCAGCGCCGGTGTCGGCACCCTGCGCGCCGTCGTCACCGGTCCGGAAAACCGCGCCGGACGTCATGCGCCCACCAGTCTCGACACCCTCTCGCCGCACAATCCTTTCGTGATGGCGGTCAATGAACTCCCCCTGCGCCGCGGCGTGCCCTATCATTCCATCGTGGGCGACCGCGGCAAAGGCGACACTCCCCACAGCAGCGACGGCATCGTGCCCTACTGGAGTTCCCACCTGGACGGCGCCGTCAGCGAGAAAATCGTCCCCTCCGGCCACAGTGCGCACCAGCATCCCGAGGCGATTGCGGAAGTGCTGCGGATCCTGAAGTCGGCAGGAAAACCGTGAGCGCTGCGGCCGCGCCGCCTGCCGGTACGGGCGGCAGGAGCAACTGACCGCCCGCCGGAGCAGGCGGATTATCCTGAAAAGAAAAATGAAGCGGAGGAAAACCGCAGAAGGACCCTGATTCACACGGATTGACGCATGAATTCGGATTCACTCCCCGGAGGAGATTCCCGTGAACACAACTTGCTGAGTATCCGTGTTCATCCGGGTCCATCCGTGGTTCAGTTTCCCTTTTGAGTTTATTCGATTTTCACGGCGATTTCCTTCGCCCTGGCCTGTTCGGATTTCGGAAGGGTCACCGTGAGCACGCCATCGCTGCATTTTGCCTGGATGCCGGCGGCATCGGCGTCCTCAGGAAGCCTGAACGTGCGGAGGAAGCGGCCATAACTGCGCTCGATGCGGTGATGTTTCTCATCCTTCTCCTCCTTTTCGGATTTCCTTTCGCCGGTCAGTTCGAGGACTCCGTTCTTCACCGTGACCTTGATGTCCTCTTTCTTCACGGCGGGCATGTCGGCCTTGATGGTGTAATGCCTGCCGTTCTCAGTAACATCCACGGCAGGACTCCAGTCGGCGAGCGAAAGACTGTCGCTCTCCGCCTCGCCTTCCTTGCCGGCCGGTCTTCGCAGGCCGAGTGGCACGTTTCCAAAAAAGCGGGAGAAACGGTGTCCAAGTTCATCCAGTTCGCGCAGGGGATTCCATGAGGTCAGTGAGTTCATAAGATGAAGCGTTAAGTGTTTGAGGGGACCCGTGACACCATTCGCCGCGGCGGGCGCTGTGCCATGAGCGGATGGTTCAGGCAAAGCCTGGGGGCCCGCACCCCGCGGTAGGGAATTTCTTCAAACGGTGCTCAGGCATTCTCTTGAAGCGTTTCCGGAGGGGACCTGGCGGGATGCTCTCCAGGCGATGAGTTATCTGCTTATGGCCGGGGCGCGGGCCCGGGGTTATACACGCACCATGAACGCTGCAGCTGCCCGTCCTCTCACTCCTTCCGTCAATCGTCACCCGGCTCCCCGAATGGAATGAACCGCCGCGGCGGAGCGGACGGAATCGATCCCTGCAGCGCGGAGCAGGTTGACCGAAGCGGGCCACGCCCTGTCAACCCTCCACCCCGGGCCCGCGCCGGATTCCGTCCGCTCCCCCGCGACACTGTCATTCCCCGGCGAGCCGCTTCGTTTCCGCCCAGCGGATGGCGTGACGGAGCACGGCGGAGCTGTCCTCGAGTTCGAGCTTCTCCCGGATGTGGGACTTGTGAACATCCACCGTCTTGGTGCTGATGTTCAGCGCGTCCGCGATTTGGTGCGTGCTTTTCCCGTCCGCCAGCAGCTGGAAGACTTCAAACTCCCGGTCACTGAGTTTGTGAACGCCGTCCAGCTGACGGCGCGGCTGGCCGCCGGAGAAGGCATTCAGGATTTCTTCTGACATTTCGCCGCTGAGCCAGACTTTGCCGGCGGCCACCCGGCGGATGGCGGCCATCAGGTCGTCGTGCGGTGCGTCCTTCATAATGTAGCCTTTGGCGCCGCACTTGAGCACACGCTGCGCATAAAGCGCCTCGTCGTGCATGGAAATCACCAGAATCGGCAGTCCCGGCACCAGGGCGAGCACGTCCTTGATCAGTTCCAGGCCGTTTCGTCCCGGCAGCGTGATGTCCACAGTCAGCATGTCAGGTCTGTGGCGCTCCAGGGCCGACATCGCCTCCGGGGCGCTGGCCGCCGCCCAGCAGACTTCCATGTCAGGTTCGGCGTCGATGAACTGCTTCAGTCCCTCCCGCATCATGGTATGATCATCCACGATGGCGACGCGCATCTTCGCGGGCGGCGCACCGGCCGGAGCGGGCGGCGATTTGGCGGCGGTCTTTTTCATCAGGTGGCGTTGTTGGCGGTGGGGAGAACGCAGAGAACCCGTGTGCCGCCATGCGGCGGAGCACCGGGAATGAATGTCAGCGAAGCTCCTATGGCTTCGGCCCTGGAGCGGAGAAAGTGCAAACCCATTCCCTCACCGCAGGGCTCGGCGCCGGCGAGCGGAATGCCGTCATTTTCGACTTCCAGGGTCAGGCTGCCGGGCTCCCGTTTGAGGCGGACCACGATTTGACCCGGTTCAGCGTGTTTGGCGGCATTGGAGATCAATTCCTGGGCGATGCGGTAAAGGTGCATCGCACTGTCGGGGTCGGGCGCGGCCACCGGTCCGGCGCACTCGAACCGGATGGAAACGCCGTGCAGGACCGCCGCTGATTTGGTGAGGACTTCCAGCGCGGATGCCAGACCTTCGGAATCGAGCGCGACCGGTGCCAGTCCCTGGGCGAAACTGCGGCTGAGCGCGGTGGCTCCGGCGATGGCGGACGTAACCTCCGCAGCGATGGCGGCATGCGGAGAGCCGGCGCGAACGAGTTCGCGCTCCAACAGACTGCAGCGCAGCTTGATGGCCGCAAGCCGCTGGCACAGGTCATCATGCAGATCCTGACCGAGCCGGCGGCGTTCCTGCTCCGCAGCCGCCAGCAGGCGGCGGTTGATTTCCTTGCGCTCCGTCACGTCGCGCACGAATCCTGTCAGACGCTCGATCCGGCCGCCGGCATCCCGCAGCGCCGACGCCGTGCAGTGCAGCCAGCGGGTCTCCCCGTCGGGGCGCACGATGCGAAACTCAATGTCCCCAAGTTCGGCGCCCGACTTCAGCTTCTGCAGAGCCTCATCCAGAGCGGGCCGGTCCGCGGGAATTACCGGATCGAAACAGGAGTCCGGGTTCTCATAGACGGACTGCACCGTCCGCCCCCAGATGTGTTCGTAAGCCGGGCTGAGATAAATGAAGCGCTCCAGGTCCGGTGCGGCGATCCAGAAAAGTGCCTGAATGTTATCCGCCAATTGACGGAACCGGCCTTCGACCTCGGCCAGCCGGCGCTGTTGCTCCAGATGGTCGAGGCTGCGCCGCACCACGGGCACCACCAGTTGCAGCAACTGCGTGTCCTTTGGCAGGAAATCGAGCGCTCCCTCCTGCATGAGTTCGACGGCCACCCGGATGTCGGCCACGCCGCTGATGACGATGAACGGCATCGAACGCCCTTCCTTCGCGAGGGCATCGAGGATCTCGCGGCCGGTCATGTCCGCGAGCCGCAGGTCCAGCAGCATGAGGGGGGTGTGGTGCTGCCGCAGCCAGTCGAGCGCCTCCGCGCCGGACGTGCGCCATGCGGCGGCAAGACCGCTCTTCTTCAACGCTGCGGCGAGCAGGCGGCAGACGCCCTCGTCATCGTCCACGATCAAAACCGGCGCGTCAGCAGACATGCGAAAGACGGATGAAGATTTCCCCCTGACGATTTGCGGAATACGGCTTCATGCCGCCGGCGGGGTTCGGGCAATGACGAACCCGGCGAGACCGGTCAGGGTCGCTTTGAAGAGTTTCCAGTCCACCGGTTTTACGAAGAAGAAATTGCATCCCAGTTCGAGGCAGCGCGTCATTTCGCCGGGATCGTCCATGGTGGTGACCATGATCACGGGCATGGTGTTCAGTTCGGCGCGTTCCCGGATCCGCCGCAGCACTTCGACGCCGTCTATTTTCGGCATCCGGATGTCCAGCAGCAGGAGCATCGGTCCGGCATCAGCTGCCGGTGCGCTGTCCGGCCCGAAGAAATAGTCGAGAGCCTCCTGACCGTCGCGAAAGCGGATCACGCGGTTTTGAAAGCCTGCTTTCCGCAGTGCACTCTGCACCAGAAGCGCATGGCCGTCGTCGTCTTCGGCCAGGAAGATGGTCGGAGCAGAATACATCAGTAACTTTTGAGCAGAGCAAATCGAACCGGTATTGCCAAGCCTGATTTTCATGTCCCGGCCGGAGAAAGTGCGGTCGCCGGGCCGTGCTCTTCAACCGGACTCTGCTGCCCGCGTGCCAGGGGGTGGAGTTGACTGTCCGGGACCGCAGCCAGGGACATCGCGAACACGGTTCCCCCGTCCGGCGACTCCTCCACCGTGATCGTGCCGCCCATCCGATCCATGGCGCGCCGCACGATCGCCAGCCCCAGCCCGTGCCCCTCCCCGCGGCGGGGATCGAGCCGGTGAAAGAGTTCGAAAACCCTCTCGCGGTGTTCCGGAGCGATGCCGATGCCGTTGTCTGAAAAGCGATAGACACAGCGCCCCCCCTCCACGGCGGAGGAGATGCCGATTTCCAGTGTCCGCTCCGGATGCCGGTATTTGATCGCGTTGTCTATCAAATTGGAAACGGCCTGTCCGAGCAGCGTCGAATCCGCGAGGCAGGGCGGCAGCGGATCCAGCCTGACACTGGCGCCGCTGGCCTCGATTTGAAAGCGCGTGGCGGCGAGGCTTCCCCTGACCAGTTCCTCGGCGTTTACAGGCTGGAGCGCGGGAGCCGTGCGCCCCATCCGTGAGAAAACCAGCAGACCTTTGAGCAGGGCATCCATTTTCTCAGCTCCGGCGCAGATGAAACGCACCGCCTCCATCATTTCACCGGTAATCGCCTCCACCGTCTCCGGCGCAGGCGGAGTTCCTCCCGCAGCCGCCTGCAGCAGATCCCTGACTGTTTCCGCCTGCTCTCCCACCAGCACGGAGAATCCCTGCACGTTCACCAGCGGAGAGCGCAGATCATGGGAGGCCGCGCTGATGAGCGTTTCCAGATCCCTGTTTTTGGCCTCGAGTTCCTGCGTCAGGAGGCGCAGTTTTTCGGCAGCCAGTTTCTGCGCGGTAACGTCCGTCCGGATGGCAAGATAAGCAGCCGGTTTTCCGTCTGCGCCCAGTTCCGGAACGATGGTGGTGGCCACGAAGTAGTGCGAGCCGTCTTTAGCGCGGTTTTCGATCTCGCCCATCCACACCTGACCGGCCGAGATGGTTTTCCAAAGCTCGTGGAAAAATCCTGCCGGATGACGCCCTGAATTGACGACCTTGTGCGTGCGGCCGATCAGTTCCTCCCGGGAGTATCCCGAAATCTCACAGAATTTGTCATTCACAAAGGTGATGCGGCCCTGGACATCGGTCCGGGCCACAATGGCATGCTGATCGAGCGCGGCTTTGAGATGTTCCAGTTTGAGTTGATCATCATGGGAAGACTCCGGATGGCTGAGATTGGTTTCTGACATAGGGTGGATGAAGCCTCGGGGCGGTAATTCGGGGGCAATGGGAACGGGCTGAGGGCGGCGATTGTAGCCGCCATTGGCAGGAAGGCACGATAAGCATGTGCTTCTTGTCTCCGTACGGAAAATCTTTAGTGCCGCCCGGCTCCGTTCGGACGCTGTCCGGCTCATTCGATACTAAGTGCGCGTCACACGCACCGGAGTGCCCACATCCACCCATTCGAAGAAGAGCTTCGCCGGATTGAATCCTGTGAGGGGAAGGCGGATGCAGCCGTGGGATGCCGGATAGTCCGGCACGATGGTAAAACCGTGAATGAACACGTGACCGTTGATTTGCACACTCCATGGCATCGGCGCATTGTTATAACGGGACGAGCGGTGGAATCGCGCCTTGAAGGGACCGGCGCGAAAATCACCGGCGGGCGTGCGGCCATTGCGGCCGGAACTGAGGCGCGTTTCGAGCACCAGCCGGTTCCCCTGCCATGCCCGAAGCTGCTGGCGGGCGAGGCTGATCTCCACCCGTTTTGCACCGGTCGTCAGTTTGAAGCGCCTTCCTCCGCACCGCACTGCTACGGTGGCGGGTTTTGATGTCAGGGTCACCTCCGCCCCGGCTTTAACGAGGTCCAGGGTGCTGACCAGTTCGGTGCCATCGTTCAAGACCCGCAAAGAGCCCGCCGGCACCGGGAGGCCGTTGAGCTGCACACATCTGCCAGCCTCGTTGACCTGTGCCGGCCAGCGCAGCGCTGCGGTGGCCTCCGCCAGCGGCAGATAGGACTGTCCGGGCTCTACGGCGAAGGTGATGGCTTCGATCTCCCGCGCTGCGGCTGCAGGAAGGAGTGCTGCGAACATCAGAGCGGCCGCGAGGGCGAGCCGCGCCGGGAGCGTGAGGGAAGAGAATCTCATAAATCAGAATCCCATACTCTGAATGCGGCCGCGCCGGGAGCAAGGCCGTGCCGGCTCACGGTCACGCAGGGAATCTCCCGGGCTGCGGGCGGGAGTGACCTGCCTCCGGACCCCGGCAGGCAGCGGATGGGCGTTTCCGGAACCCCGGTTTGAAGATTTTGCTTATGTTTCCCCGTGCCTTCGCTACGAAAGCTCCAGCATCCCGCTAATCGCAGCCGGACGGTCAAAGCGATACAAGCACGGCCACATGAAGCCGCTCATATCGAATCAGGACCGGAAACTGGTGGAGGCCATCCAGACCTCCTCTCTGTACCGCAGCTATCAGGAGGCGTTCCGGCTCGCCACCGGCATGTCCCTGTTTTTGCGCCTCGGTCACACGGAGCAGATTCCCCGGGAAGGCGAACGCAGCGGCCAGAATGAGTTTTGTCAGGCGATGAGCGCCCGCTGTGCCCGGGCCTGTGCCGAGGCCCATAACGGCCTGCGCGCAAGGGAGACCGGCGCGGGAACGGGATGCAGCGGCTCCTGCTTCGCCCGCTTGATGGAGACCGCCGTTCCGCTGCGCTGCGCCGGCACCGTCGTCGCATGGTTGTGGACGGGGCAGGTGTTCGTCCAGGGGGAAGGCAGCCCTTCGTTTCATGAGGCCGCTGCTGTGCTCAAGGCCGCCGGCTGCAGTGACGCGGACGTGAAGCGCCTCCGCCAGTTGTGGGAGGCCACCCCCGCCGTCAGCGCGGATAAATACCGCGGCATCGTCGTGCTGCTGGAGGCCTTCGCCCGGCAACTGGCGGATTTCGCCAACCGGCTCGTCATCGCCTCCCGGCCCCGGGAGCCCGTCGCTGTCACCAAAGCCCGGCAGTTCATCCGTGAGAACCTCACCGAGCGCCTCACCCTTGAAGATGTCGCACGCCACGCCGGCCTCAGCCCGCACCACTTCTGCAAAGTCTTCCGCCACTCCGCGGGGGTGAACCTCATCGAATACATCAACCGCAGCCGTGTCGAGGTCGCCAGGCAACTTCTCGTCAGGGACTGCGCCCGCGTCTCCGAAATCGCCTTCGATATCGGCTATCAATCGCTTTCCCAGTTCAACCGCAGTTTCCGGAACATCACCGGCGAAAGCCCCACTCAGTTTCGCCGGCGTCTGCTCAAGCCCGAAGTCCTGAAACGCGCCGCCTGAAGCGGTGGAATGCCGTCATATGATCCAACCAAATCAGCATCACAAAACCAACTCGAAAGCAAGCCATGCAAACACTGCCCGCCACCACACTCACACCGGATGACCGCTTTGCCGAAATCCAGCAGCGCGCCTATCAACTCTGGGAAGACGCCCGCCGCCCCGAAGGGGATGACCTGACATTCTGGCTGCTGGCAGAGGCGGAGGTGAACGGGAGCCGGCAGGAAACGGCAGCCGCGCCACCGTCCGCCGCTGCAGCCGTTCGCCGGAATGAAGGCATGGCGGCGGCCCTCAACCGGCCGGCTGCCAGAGCAAGGAAAGCCCTGAACCGGTCATCGGCCCTCCCCGCTGGAGTTGCGAGGGCATCGTGATGCAGCGGGTTTCCTTTTGCGACTTCCCTGACAATTCAAGCGGCGTTACTGCCGGATCCCTGACTCCCTCATGGCCCCCTCTCCGACTCACCGGAAAACCGGCAGCGCACCCCTCCCGTCAGTCACGGAGACCAGCGGCTGCGACGAAACCACACCGCGCCCTGACGGAGGAGACGCACAGACACCGGTGCCCCCTCCCGGACCATTCGGCAAAACCGACTGGCAGATGGTCAGATCGCATTGGCTGCGTCAGGGTTGCGATCATCATGAAGCGGAGGACCTGACCCAGGAGTTCTTTCTGCACCTGCTGAAGCAGGAATCTCTCACCGCGGCCGCCCGGAGCGGGAGCCACTTCCATCGATGGCTCATGACAGCGCTGCGCAATTTTCAAATCAACGAATGGCGGCGCGCTTCGAGGCTCAAACGCGGCGGAGGCAAAAAGGTTCACTCTCTGGACGCGATGGACCGCGATCAGCGCAAAGCATGCGAGCCGGTCGACCGGCATACTCCGGAAACGGCATACGAACAGCGCTGGCTGGAGGCCGTGCTGGACGGTGCCAAAGCGCGCGTGCGCCGCGATTACGAAGCCGCCGGTCAGGGGGGACGCTTCGAGGCATTGCAAACCTGCCTGCTGAAGGGCGATGGCTCCGTGACCGGCAAGTCCGCCGCGCAGCAGCTGGGCCTGTCTGACACCGCCGTCAGGACAGCTGTTTACAAACTCCGGCAGCGCTACAAGACGGCGGTCCGGGAGGAATTTGCCGGAGCACTGACCGGCGAAGCCGGGGTGGAGGATGAAATTCGGTGTCTCCTGGCCGCGCTTGGCGGTTCGGTCGGATTCTCCGCGTCTTGATGCTCTCCATTACAACGGCAGTATCGACGACGGTCGGGTGTCCCTGCTCCGCGCACAGGCGCGATGCGATGGGCTGCCCGCCTGATGCCGGAGCCGCCGACCGCCCGTGTGACGGGTTCGCATTGATAAATGACGCTGGCAGCACCCCGGAACGCCCGTCGGGCGGTGAGTCTGACGAAGGGGCAGACGATTGCGCAGGAGAACGCCGCGTGAGCGGGCCGGGGACCGCGCACCCCGACGGAGTGAATTGTGACAGCGATTCCGCAACTGTACACTGCTGCCGTTTGCCTCAGTATCCATCACACCTTCCTCGGGTGCGTCATGTTTTCCGGCTTCAGCAGGTCGTCGAGGCGGTCTTTGGTGAGCCAGCCTTTCTGGAGGAGGAGGTCATAGACGCTGCCGCCGGTCTTGAGGGCTTCCTTGGCGATGCTGGCGCTCTTCTCATAGCCGATGACCGGGACCAGCGCGGTGACGAGACCGATGGAGTTGCGCACATACTCCATGCAGCGCTCGCGGTTGGCTTCGATGCCGGCGATGCAGCGGCTGTGGAGGATGATGGCGGCGTTGCGCAACAGAGTGAGGCCAAAGAGCAGATTGTAGGCGATGACGGGTTCCGCCATGTTCAGTTCCAGTTCACTGGCCTCGGAGGCCATGGACACGGTGACGTCGGCGCCGATGATTTGATAACAAACCTGGCTGACGACTTCCGGAATGACGGGATTGACCTTGCCGGGCATGATCGACGAGCCGGGCTGCATGGGGGGCAGCTTGATTTCGTAGAGGCCGCAGCGCGGGCCTGACGACATCCAGCGGAGGTCGTTGCAGATTTTGGAGAGCTGCACGGCGGCGGTCTTCATGGAACTGCTCATGAGCGTGAACTCGCCGGAGTCCTGCGTGGCCTCGACGAGGTTCTCCGCGAGGGTCACGGGAATGCCGCTGACTTCCGCGAGCCGCTGCGTGCAAAGCGCCGCGTATCCCGGCGGGCTGTTGATGCCGGTGCCGATGGCGGTCGCGCCCATGTTGCAGGGCAGGAACTCCTCGCCGGCGCGCGTCAGGTGGCGGATGCCGTCGCCGATCATTACTCCATAGGCGCCGAATTCCTGGCCGAGCGTCATGGGCACCGCGTCCTGATTTTCTGTGCGGCCCATCTTCAGCACGTCGGCGAATTCCTGCCCCTTGGCGTCAAGCTCGGCGCGGAGTTCGCGCAGCGCGGAGAGCGTGTCGCGCAGGGTGAGGATGACGCCGAGCTTGATGGCCGTGGGATAGGCGTCGTTGGTGGACTGCGAGCAGTTGACGTGATCGTTGGGGTGACAGTGCTGGTAGTCGCCCCTGCGGTGGCCCATGATTTCCAGCGCGCGGTTGGCGATGACCTCGTTGGCGCACATGTTCGTGGAAGTGCCCGCACCGCCCTGGAACATATCGATGATGAACTGGTCGTGCAGCTTGCCGGCGAGGATGTCGTCGCAGGCTTTGCCGATGGCTTCGGCGATATTCGCCGGCAGCACGCCGAGTTCGCTGTTGGCCATGGCGGCGGCCTTTTTGACATAAGCGAGGGCGCGAATGAAATGCTGGAAGTGGTAGAGCCGGATGCCGGAGAGCGGGAAATTCTCCACGCCGCGCAGGGTCTGCACACCGTAGTAGGCCTGCTCCGGCACTTCGCGGTCGCCGAGGGAATCGCGCTCCGTGCGCACGGTGGTCACCAGGGTGCCGGCCTTTTCACCGGCGATGCGCTCGGCGGCCATGCGCAGGCGTTCGCTGAGCCGCGAGGCGACGCGCCCCACGAGGCGGTAAAAGACATCCGGCTGCTCCTCGCGGACTTTTTCGAGGGCGGCGCGCGGGATTTGCCAGACTTTCGCACCCAGCCGGGTGACGGCGCTCGCTGCGTGCGGTGATTCGTCGAGCATCACGCCTTCACTGAGGAGCGCCCCTTCACCGAGCGTAGCCAGCCCTGTGCTGCGGGCCTGAGCTCCGCGCACGATGTCCACTTCGCCTTCCAGAATCAGCCCCAGCCAGTTCCGGGGCGTGCTTTCATGGAAGAGAAAATCGCCGGCGGCATAGGTGAACTCGCTGCCCAGTTCCACGATGGCGGCGATGTCAGAGGCGGCGACGCCGGTGCGTTTGGCGGTGAGGGCGATGGTGTGAGGGTCAATGTTCATGGGGGGAGGTCATTTGGTGAAGAAGGATCCGATGAGCAGCCCGAGAGTGACCGCACCGATGGTGCAGATGAGTCCGGGCAGCATGAAGGAGTGGTTCAGCAGGTACTTGCCGATGCGTGTCGTTTTCGTGCGGTCGAATTCCATCGCTGCGATGAGCGTCGCGTAATTGGGAATGAAAAAGTAGCCATTCACCGCGGGGAACATGCCGACGAGAAACGGCGCGGGAATTCCGAGCGACAATCCGAGCGGCATCAGCGCGCGCGTCGTGGCAGCCTGACTGTAGAGGAGCATCGAGGCGACGAAGAGCCCGATGGCGAAAGTCCACGGCGCGGCCTCGGCCATGCCGCTGAGGCCGCGGATGATGACATCCTTGTTGGCGCTCATGAAGGTTTCGCCGAGCCATGCCAGACCCAGGATTCCGATGAGAGCCGTCACTCCGGACTGGCAGGTCTTGCACCGGGGAACTTCGGCCGCCGGAGCTTTGGTCACGGTCAGGATGATCGCCGCCGTGGTCAACATTACGATGGCGATGATTTCCGGCATGGTCATTTCCGCGCTCAGTGCTCCATGCAGAGAGCGCAATGGCTTGTAGCTGCCGAAAATGACGATGAGAAGCACACCGCACAGGAAGACCCGGGCGCTGGTCTTTGCGCCGGGTTTGAGCGGTTCCTGGACGGCTTTGGAACTGCCGGAATGCCCGGGAGGCAGCAGGGCGCCTGAAGCCAGCAGCTCTTGATACCCCGGGTCATCCTTCAGGTCTTTGCCGACACGCATCTGGACCAGCGCAGCGATCACCACGGATATGAGCGTGGCGGGCACACAGATGAGCAGGATCGTGCTGAGTTCGATGCCGTGCATGCTCATAAGGCCTATCATGGCCGCGGTGGCCGCCGAAACCGGACTGGCGGTAATGGCCTGCTGCGAGGCGATCGTCGCCACCGCCATGGGCCGCTCCGGACGGATGCCGTTCTCGTGCGCCACTTCATAGATCACCGGCAACAAAGGATAAACAATGTGCCCGGTGCCTGCGGCGAAGGTGAAGAGCCATGCCACCAGCGGTGCCACGATCGTCACCTGTTTGGGATTCTTCCGGATGATTTTCTCCGCGACGCGCACCAGAAAATCGATGCCGCCGGCCACTTCCATCGCCGAGGCCGCCATGATGACGGTGAGCACGATGAGCAGCACCTCGCCGGGAATGGCACCTGGCGGAATCCTGAAGCAGACGACGAGCACGAGCAGGCCGACCGCGCCCCAAAGGCCGAGGCCGACGCCGCCCGCCCGCGCGCCCATGGCGAGGGCCCCGATGATGACGAGGAATTGTAGAATGAGCTCAATGTCCATAGAGTGTGAGGTATGTGATTGGCTGGAGTTCGGGGTCGGGACCTGGTTTAAGCGGCGGATGAAAGGTGAGACTGGAGAATGCGCTGCACGCCCTCACCGCGGAGAATGGCGTCAATCATCCCGGAAAGCCGGGCGGCCGTCGTGAGATGGCCGGCCTGGAGTTCCTGGGCGTGGGCGAGTTGGTTGCGCAGCAGTTCGAGGTCGCGCGTGAGCCGGTCGGCTTCCCGGCGCGAAGAGATTCCGAGCGCGGCCATGCCGGCGGCGTCGCGCACGAGGATGTCGGCCTTGTCCTTCACCTGAAGGCAGTCCAGCAGCGCGCACCCATCGCCGCGCCGCTGACGCTCGGCGTGGAGGGCGAGCGCTTTTTCGAGGCGCCCGGGCGTGATCTTCGTCCGCCACGCATCGTCAGGATAAAGCTGCTCGAGAGCCCAGGTCAGGTTCAGGTCGAGCAGGGTCACTGCCCCGAAGAGCCACATGCGCAGCGGAGCCTTCTGCAGATCGCGGCGGGTAATGATTCCGGCGATCTCACCGAGGAAGCGAATGAACAGACATTCCCCGGCGGAGGAGTGGCTGAGCACGGCGGCAAGGCTGGCGGAGGCGTCGAGCACCTGCTCCGGCGCGATGGGACGCGCGTGATCGTCGAGCGTTCCGGTTTCCGGAAAATCAGGCGCCACCCATCCCGTGATAACGCCGTCGCGCCGCACGCCCAATGCATGCAGAGCCCTCCGGCGGCAAAGCTCCATGCCCCGTTGCGCGGGCTGATTCGAGTCCAGCGAAGGCAGCGGCTCCGCGAGGTCCGCCGCCGTGAGGCTTTGCGCGAAAATCCGGCTCAGGCGCGCCGCCTGTTCCGGATCTCTGGCAGAAAGCCGCGGGAACGTGCTCATGAAAATCAATGCCGGCCGGGAGGCACGCAGCGGTCAGAGCTCGATGGTGTCGCCCATGTCAGGCACGCAGCACTTCAGGCCGTGCTTTTCCTGAATCTTTTTGGCGAGGGTCTTGCGCTGATTGTCTTCGCCGTGAACCAGGACGACTTTGGGTTTTCCGGCGGCCAGGGGAGCGAACCACTTGAGCAGGTCCGTCTGCCCCGCGTGCGCACTGAAGCCGCCCATCGTGTGAACCTTCGCGCGCACCGCGATCTTCTCGCCGTGGATGGTCACTTCCTCCGCGCCGTCCACCAGCCGCCGCCCCAGCGAACCGCGGCCCTGATAGCCGACGATGAGCACGTGGGTCTGCGGCTTGTAGAGATTGTTGCGCAGGTGATGGAGAATGCGGCCGGCGTTGCACATGCCGGCGCCGGCCATGATGAGGCAGGGGCCTGACTGATTGTTGATGGCCCTCGATTCGTCGGCGGTGGCGCACATGCGCAGCGTGCTCAGTTCGCCCAGCACGCTGCCTTTCTCCAGGAACTTGAGCGTCTTGTCATTCGCAAGGTCGCGGTGCTGCGTGTAAATCTTCGTGGCTTCGATCGCCATCGGACTGTCGAGGAACAGAGGAAACGGCTCGCACTTCTTCTCGCGAAACATCCATGCCAGAATGCCGCCGATGAGCTGCGCGCGGCCCACGGCGAAGGTCGGCACCAGCATCTTGCCGCCGGCTTTGACCACGTCCTTCACGATGGCGACGAATTCATCCACCGTTTTGAGGAACGGCCGGTGGTCGCGGTCGCCGTAGGTGGATTCGAGAAAGACCATGTCCACCTTGTCCTTGAACGGCTCGAAAGGTTTCAGGAACAGCGTGCCGGGCGTGCCGATGTCGCCGGAGAAGACGATGCGGCGCGTTTTGTCGCCGTCCTGCGCCGTCAGGAGAATACTGGCGGAGCCCAGCATGTGGCCGGCCTCCGACCACACCGCTTCGATGCCCGGAGCGACGCTGAACGGTTTCTTGTAGGGCACGGGACGGAACTGCTTGATGATCGTCTCCGCGTCCTGCTGTGTGTAGAGCGGCTCCACGGGCTCCTCGCCCGCGCGCTCGCGCTTCCGGTTTTGTTTTTCCGTGTCGTAGGCCTGGATCTTCGCCGCGTCGCGCAGAATCAGCGAGGCCATCTCGATCGTCGCCTGCGTGGCGTAGATGGGGCCGGTATAGCCCATTTGCGCGAGCAGCGGCAGACGCCCGACGTGATCGAGGTGACCGTGCGTGATGAGCACGGCGTCGAGCTTGGTGGTGGGCCGGACGGGCGGACGGTTGAGGGCTTCTGATTTTTTGCCGCCCTGGAACATGCCGCAATCAATCATGATGCGGGCCGACTTGGTTTGAACGATATAGCACGAGCCGGTGACTTCGCCTCCGGAGGCGCCGATGACTTTGATTTTCATGGATAGGGCTGGTTGATGGTGAGCGGGGGGAAAAGGAGTCAGGCCCGGGGCTTCAGGCGCGCGCGGACATTGGGATGGATCCCGCTGAGAACGCGCTGCACAGCCTCCTCCGGCGAGTCCGTGATGTGAGCGAAGCCCAGTTCATCCCGGCCGAAGACGCCGTCCTTCATCATGTCCTGGAACCACACCCGCATGCCCTGCCAGAACTTCGATCCCATGAGCACGAGCGGAAACGGACCGATCTTGCGGCACTGAATGAGCGTCGCCGCCTCGAACAGCTCGTCGAGCGTGCCCAGTCCGCCCGGCATGATGATGAAGGCGCAGGAGTATTTCACGAGGCAGACTTTGCGCGTAAAGAAGTAGTGGAATTCGACGCTGTCGGTGACGTAGGGATTGGCGCACTGCTCGTGGGGCAGGATGATGTTCAGGCCATAACTCGGACCGCCGGATTCATGTGCGCCGCGATTGGCCGCCTCCATGATGCCAGGGCCGCCGCCGGTCAGGGTGGCGAATCCCGCTTTGGCGAGTTCGCCGCCGACGGCGCGCGCCAGTTTGTAATAAGGGTGCTTTTCCTTGAAGCGCGCCGAGCCGAAGACAGTCACCGCGGGACCGAGATGCTGCATCTTCTCAAAGGCGCCGGTGAATTCATCGCTGACGCGCTTGAGACGCTGCCGGCCCTTCTCGCGCGTGCGGGCCTGATCGAGAAACTCGGTGTCGGCTGTCGCCGGAAGTTCATAGCCGGGCTGGCCGACATCCCGCCAGTGCTTTTGCCAGGCGCGCTCCCAGTCTGAAGCGGAGGGAAGTTGCGGCAGCGTTCGGGCGGACTTGGTCTTTTTCATGGGATTGCGTTGGGAGCGGGTTTTGTCAGGTCATCCACGGCGTCGGCCACGGAGGTGAAGCGGTTCACGCCGCCGACTTCGTCATCGAGCCCCTCCAGACGCAGGCGGTCGCGCACGGAGGACCGGGCCTCGACGGCGCGGACTTTGATGCCCATGTTCGTCAATTCGACGGCCATGCCGGCGATGGTATGCGCCGCCTGGAGGTCCACGCGCGGCGTGGCGGAGAGATCGAGCACGACGGCGCGGGGCAGCGGGGATTCCGCGCGCACGCGGTCCATGATGGTATCGCAGGCGTGCTCCACATTGAAATAGATCAGCCCGGATTCGGGACGAAACACCAGCACCCCGGGGATGAGTTCGTTGTCAGGGTGACGCTGGCGGTCGGAGAAGCGCCGCGTGCCGGGGATTCGTCCGAGAAAGGCGACGTGCGGCACGGAGGCCTGACGGATCAGCTGCACCAGAGAAATGATCGCGCCGATGAGCACGCCCTTGAGCAGACCGGCACTCATCACGCCGAGCAGCGCGGCCATGGCGACGACGAATTCCGGCCGGTCGTTGCGCCAGAGTTTCTTCAGCACGGCAAATTTGAAAAGGCCGGCGACAGCCACGAGCACGATGGCCGCGAGCACCGGCTGCGGCAGTGCGCGCAGGAGATGTGAGAAGAACAGCACCACCACCACGAGAATCACGGCGGCGATGGCGCCGGAAAGCGGCGTGCGCGCGCCGCCGCCTTCATTGACAAGCGACTGCGACATGCCGCCACTGACGGGAAAACCGCGGCCGAGTCCGGCGGCGAGATTGGACGCCGCGAGCGCGAGGAATTCCTGATTGGCGCTGAATTTGCCGCCGTGTTTCGCGGCGAACATGCGTCCGATGGCGGCCGTTTCCACCGCCCCGAGCATGAAGCAGGCGATGGCCAGCGGCAGCAGTTCCCGCAAATCGCTCCAGTGAATCGCGGGCAGCCCCGGCATCGGCAGTCCGCGCGGCACTTCACCGAGCAGTTTCACGCCGCGGGCCTCCAGTCCGGCCCACGCGGAGAAGAGGATGCCGCCCACCACGACGAAGAGCGCGACCGGTTTGTGCTTCAGCCAGACCTTTCCTGCGATGAGCACCGCGAGCGCGATGAGACCGGCGGTCAGCGAGGCCGGATTGGTGTCGCCGAGGTGTTTGAGGAAGTGACCGCTGTTTTCCCAGAAGTCGCCGTGCGCGCCATGCACGCCGAAAAGCTTCGGCACCTGGGTGCTCGCGAGAAAGAGCGCCACGCCGCACTTGAAGCCGGTCATCACACTCTCGGAAATGAAGTTGACCACACTGCCGGCCTTTACTAGCCAGGCGATGAATGCGATGGCCGCCACCAGCAGCGTCGTGGCGGCGGCGAGCGCACTGAACCGTGCCACATCGCCGCCGGCGAGTTCCCCCAGCGAAGCCCCCATCAGCAGCGAAATCGCGGACGTCACGGTGATGACCGTGTGGCGCGAACTGCAGAACAGCCAGAAGACGAGACCGGAGAATAGGCACGCGTAAATGCCGGCCTCCGGCGGCAGATTCGCCAGCGAGGCATCGCCGAGGCCGGCAGGCAAAAGATAGGCGGCCAGAGTGACTCCCGCGGCCACGTCACCGCGCAGCCAGCTTTTCGGATAGCCGCGGAGCCAGTCCGGCACTTTGGAAGCGCGCGCCTTCGGGGCGGATGTGGCGGAGTCCGGCATAAAGCTGCAGGCTGAATCAGCGGCGCATCGACGGGCGCGGCATGGGCATGGGCCGCGCCGCCGGCGGAGTGGCGATGGGGTGAGCGGGGCGGGGCGGGTCGCCGGGTCGCGGGCGCACGCCGTCGTCGTCCACACCGTAGTAGCCGGGGTAATAATAGCCGGACTCGTAGGATCCGCCGGAGTCGCCCGTCGATTCACAGCCGGTCAGAAAGCCCGCCGCCGGCAGAGCGGCGCAGACGCAAAGCAGTCGGGTCGTTTTCATGGGTCGCGAATGGCGGGGGAAAAATGAAAGTTGCCGCGCCGGGAATGGTCAGGGATCGACGCGCACGTCCCGCAGGACTTCATCCACGACTTCCTGAATGCGCTCCTGCCGCGTGTTGGCCGCAATGTTGCGGAGCACGGGCCGCGTGGCGTAGTTGCGCTTCAGCAGCTTGAAGGTCTTCGAGTCTATCAGATCGATGACCAGGGTGCCGGCCTCGAAGCGGTTGGGATTGCCGCTGCCGGTGTAGGCATCGTGCGCCTTGAGATGGAGCGCCTCCGGATCCTCGCCCAGGCCGAAGTAATCGTTGATCGTCGTCGTGGCGACATTGTTCCCCACGATGACGAGATAGCCGACGGTAAGGTCGCCGCCGGAGGCGGTTTTGGTGATGCCTTTGCCTGCGAGGTTCCTGGTGATGGCCGACTGGATCATCGGGTGAATGACGGCACGCTGGTCGGTGGAGTCCGGCGCGGGTTTGGCACCCGTGTTCACAAAGCTGAAGGTGCGGGCGTGAATCGCGCCGCCGGAGACTTTGCCGGGGTCGGAGGCGCAGCCGGTCAGCATCGCAAGCCCGGCGGCCAGAACTGGAATGATAAAGCGGATCATGGGTTGTCAGGTGGTGTGCAGGTGAGTTGGATTTGCGTTGTCGAATCCGGCGGTGCGGGGTCAGGAGGCGAGCCACGCCCGGGCCTCCGCCTCCGCGTGAGGCGGGAAGAACCGCACCGGCGCCTTGCGAATGCCGGCGCCGACGAAGGCCATGGCCGGAGTTTCCCAGCGCTGATCACCGACAAAGGCGATTTTGGTAATGCGGTCGCCGTGCGTGTAGAAAAATCCGGCATCCTCCCACGCGGCACCGCTTTCCCAGCCCTCGAAGGCCTCGAGGAGCACGAGCGTTTTGAAGTCGGCATCCTCGGCATCGATTTTCCCCGCGAGGCGGGTTTGCAGGGTGTCGAGTTCGGATTTTTTGAGGACACCGCGGACGCGAAGGATCCACAGGTCGGGAGTGGGACGTTCAAGGTAGGCTGGCATGGCGGGTGTCGTTGGAAGTTGAGAGGATTATTTTGTCAGGACGGCGCGGGCGGCGGCCAGTTCCTTGAGCTGTTCGGGGCCGACTTTGGGGAAACTGAGACCCAGCGAGTCCATGCCCTCGATGACGGCGGCGGCGACGACGAGGCGGGTGAACCACTTGTTGTCCGCCGGCACCACATACCAGGGGGCGTCTTTGGTGGAGGTGTGGCGGATCATGTCCTCGTAGGCCTCCATGTAGTCGTCCCAGTAGCCGCGCTCTGTGGCGTCGGCGCTGGAGAACTTCCAGTTCTTCTCCTTGTTGTCGATCCGTTCGAGAAAGCGCTTCTTCTGTTCCTTTTTGGAAACGTGGAGGAAGAACTTGCGCACCAGCACGCCGTTGCGGCTGAGGTAGCGCTCGAAGGCGCGGATGTCCTGATAGCGCTCTTTCCAGATGTCTTTGGTGATGAGCTTCGGTGGCAGCTTCTGCTTTTTGAGCAGCTCCGGATGCACGCGCACCACGAGCGTCTCCTCGTAATAGGACCGGTTGAAAATGCCGATGCGTCCGCGCTCCGGCAGGCACTTCATGCAGCGCCAGAGGTAGTCGTGATCCAGATCCTCACTGGTGGGCGCCTTGAAGGAATAAACCTGGCAGCCCTGGGGATTGACGCCGGACATGACGTGCTTGATGGCACCGTCCTTGCCGGCGGCGTCCATCGCCTGGAAGATGAGCAGCACGGCCCATTTGTCCTGGGCGTAGAGCATTTCCTGAAGTTCGGCGAGGGCCTCCACGCCGGTCTGCAGACCCTCTTTGGCGCGGGGTTTGTCTTCGGCATCGAGATGCAGCGTGTCCCCCGGATCGATGTCCTTGAGGCGGAATTTGTCCCCGTTGTCCACCCGGAACGGGCCGGCGAACTCATGGGCTTTTTTGATCACGTCCTTGAGTTTCATAACGACTGCAGGGCTGGCGGTGAAAAGTCAGGAAACCGGCGACGGCCTGGCATTGCGCAGGGCGCTGAGCAGACGGGAGGCCGTGGTTTCGACCTGCGCGAGGATTTCCGCCTTTGATTTCCCTTCCGGAAGTTTGTCCTCCACCACCGGATCGCCGGTCAGTTTTTCGAACGCCTTGATGACATCGGTGGAAGAGGCGTAGAGGAATTTCTCCAGTTCCTTCTCCGGCAGCGAGAGCGCGGTGAGATTGAGCACCCAGACGCCGTCGTGGCGGAGAAGGAACCGCTCCTGCTGCAGCGTCATGCTGCCGGGCGCGGAGCCTTCCTGACGAATGGCGAAGGGGCCGCGGCCTCCGGGAGCGGAGCCGAGGTTGAGCATTTCACAGCGGTTGTAGTCGTTAGAGATGGCGGGCATGGACGGGGATATTCGGGTTAGGTGCGGAGACGTGGAATGGAAAGGCTTCAGAGCGGCGCCGGGATGTGCGAACGGAGGGTTTATTTGGCATTTCCCGTAAAACCGCCGCCGAGGGCGAGGTGGAGATTGACGCGTTCAGCGAAACGCTGCGAACGCATGCGGATGAGTTCGCCCCTTGCGGCGAGGGAGCGCCCGTAGTGGTCGAGCACTTCAAACAGGCTGGTCTTGCCCTCATCGTAACTGATCCGGGCGAGTCGCTCGGCTTCGCCGGTGTTCTTGACCTGATTCATCAGCACCTGTTCGCGCTGCCGGTACACGGGATCGATGGCGAGGCCGGTCTCCACTTCCTGGAAGGCGCGGAGCACGACATTGGTGTAATTTGCGGCGGCGCCTTTTTGTTCCGCCTTCCGCAGGTCCTCGGCCGCCTTGAGCGAACCGCCGAGGAAAATGGGCTGGGTGATGCCGCCGGCCAGACTCCACATTACGCCGTCGAGAGTTCCGACGGAATCGAGCTGATTGGAGCCGAGCCCTCCGGACGCGGAGAGCGCGAACCGGGGCAGCCGCGCCGCGTGGGCCTCGTTGGTCCGGTGAAAGGCGGCGGCAAAACGCCGTTCTGCAGCCACGATGTCCGGGCGGCGCTCCAGCAACTGGGACGGCATCCCGGCCGGGACGCGCGACGGAAAAGACGGGAAACCACCCGCTTTGAGTGCGCCTTTCGGATAATTTCCCGTCAGGGCCTCCACGGCACGCAGCGCTTGAATGGACGCCGCCTGCGAGCTGAGCAGGAGGTCGTTGCCGCTGTCCACCCGCGCTCTCACCTGAGCGAGAGCCAGATCGCTCGCGGCTCCCTCTGCTTTCTTCGCTTCCGCGAGGGAGAGCAGTTCGCTGTAGGCCTTGACCGCATCGCCGGCGAGCGCAGCGAATTCCGCGGCCTCGATGGCGGCGAACCATGCTTTGGCGGTTTGCGCGGCGATCGTCTGACGCACGCCGTAATAATCAGCCTCCGCCGCATAGCTGCTCTGCCGGGCGGCTTCGCGGCCGGACCGGACGCGGCCCCAGACATCGGCCTCCCACGAAGCCCCGATGCCGATGCCGTAAATCCAGTTGCGGGTCGATTTCTCCACGCTGTTCGAATTGGGTGACGAGCCGCCGCCCTCCACCCCGCCGCCGATGTCGCCGACATTGGGGGGATCGATTCCGCCGTTCAGAGCACCGTCGAGTTCCTGTCCCCTTCTCTCCAACAGGCCCTTGCCGGCCACCCACGGATAAAGCCGCGCCCCGGCGATCCGGAGGGCGGCGCGCGAGGCCTCGACATTCGCTTCGGCCATGGTCAGTGCGGGATTGTGCGCCAGAGCCGATGCCACCAACCGGTTGAGTTTGGCATCGTTGAACGTGCGCACCCAGTCGGTGTCCGGATAGGCGCGCGAGGCCGGCGCCTTCCAGTTGTCGGGAATCTGCCCCGCAAGGCGGGGATCCATGATGTCCCCCGCCCCCGGAGGAGCGGAAAGATTCCTGCAGCCGCAGACCGCCAGTGCCGCCGCCAGGAGAACGGGGCGCACCGCACGATGGCCATGGAACTGCTGCCAAAAGGGGTGCCGCATGTCAGTGAAGTTTGAGAATGAGCCAGTCCACCTTGGTGCCGACGCGGAGGAAGACCTTGCGCAGAATGTGGAACATTTTCCCTTCATCCGTGTAGATCGCGCCGGCGCCGGCTGCACCCGCCGCCAGCTGGATATCCTTGTCAGGTCCATCCAGCAGCAGCCGCACCGCGAACTTCCCCGGCGGCATCGGCTGGGTCATTTGCCCCGGGATGGTGCCGGAGATGGGCAACTGGCCGGTGCCGGAGGCCCAGATGATCGTGTCCACTTTGCACTTCATGATCTGGTTCGGATGCGTCTTCATGAAGATCTCCGCCTCCTGACCGGCCTTGACCTTGCGCAATTCATTCTGGCTGTAGAGGGCCAGCACCCACTGTTCGTTCTGCACAAACGACATGGCGGGCGCGACAGGAAAGGCAGTCACGGCGGAACCTTCGCGCAACTGCAGGTTCACAACGGTTCCATCCGAGGGGGCATAGACCGTGCATTCCGAAAGTTTCCATTTCGCTTCCGCAAGTTCGGCTTCCGCAGAGGCCAGTTGCGACCTGGTCTGGGCAATGGAGGCCAGTTCGCCATTCTCCATTTTGGCGCTCAGCTTCTGCTGCACTTCCGCCTCACCGGCGACGGCCGCCGCGAGGTCCGCCTCCAGCGCCCGGCGGTCGCTCTCGGCTTTTTCATAATCGAACTTCGGACCCGCCCCGCGGTCGGCAAGGTTCTTGGTTTGTCTCTCCCGCATGATGGCGAGATCGAGATTGGCCGACACCGACTGGCGTTTGGATTGCAGGCCCTGCAGTTGTTTTTCCAGCTCAATCTGAGCGGACTCTGCTGTCACCACCGCTGCCTTGAACTGAGCCACCTTGCCCTCCAGTGCCTTCATCTGCTGTTCGTAGGGCGTGGGGTCGATCTTGAACAGAATATCGCCCTTCTTGACCGGACGGTCGGGCTCGACCGGTACAGAAATCACGCGCCCGGCCACCCGGGGAACGATCTGGACCACGTAATTGATCGTCCGGATATCGTGCGATGAGGGAGCCACGATGTTCAGGATGAGGATCAGCGCCGCGATTCCAAAGACCGGCAGCGTGATCACGATGACCTGAGTGACGATGTTCCACGGCAGCCACTTGAACTTGAAGAAGATCAGCCAGACGAAGAACGAATAAATGCCGAGCAGGAGGATTTCCATTACGCCTTCCCTCCTTCTTTTTTCACAGCCGCCACCGCAGGCGCGGCGGGTTTGGTTTCTTGATCCTTCGGTTTATCAGGCGGCGGATGGTGCTCTTCCTGATCCTTGCCGTAGGCCATTTTATAAAGCACCGGCTTCGAATAGGCCCACAGCCAGGCGATGGGCCAGAGCAGGCCGCCGAAAAACAGCGAGAGCAGACACAGGCACTGAATCGCCTTGGCCTGCGGATGCTTCCGCTTCTCCGCCACTTTCTCAGGCAGAATGTGCACCAGCCAGAATACCGCGATGCCGACCACCGGAACGAGGACGATGACGACCCAGCTCAGTACCTCCGCGGCGGCATCGAGAGTTTCTCCGTGCAGGAACGAGGCCCGTGCCGGCGTGACCAGGCCAAGCAGGGTCGCGAACACTGCGGGCGGCAGCAGCCGGCTGCGCGGGAAGGCAACAGACAGGATTCGGGGACGCGGCAATCTGACGGCAGGCATGGTGGAAGGGAAATAGAACGCCCCTGTATCCGTAGTCGGAAGTTTTTGCCAGTAAATTAGACCTTGGTCCAATTCCCGCTCCCCGCGCGCCGCGGGTCAGAATGTTTTCGTGTAGTTGCAGATGAAGCGGAAATCCTGGAGGTCATCGCTGGCGGCGTCGTCCTGGTCCACCACGGCGTAACGCAGCCGCAGCGAGAGTCCCTGCAACGCGCCGTCCGGCGGCGCCCACTGGAGATTGAAGTCATATTCATCCCTGGCGTACTGACCCGCGGCATCCGGCGTGGAGCCGTGCACCCACAGCGCATAGGTGCTCAGGCCCTTGATCTGCGGGAACTCCCAGGCGGCGCGCAGGATGAAGGCTTCCTCGCCGTCCCGGTTGAAGTCCTCCACCTGCGAGGCGGTGTAGCCGGGATAGCTGCTCCACGGATTCTGCACATTCACGTCCCCGCTGTTGGCGGTGTAGCCGGCGGTGAAGAGGGCATGGCCCACGGGCAGTTCCGCCCGCACCCCCCACTGCCGGGCGGAGAAGTCGCCCATCATCAGCAAGTCGTCCCCCACACTGCGCTGATCGGTGAACTGCAGCGCCAGCCGCGGCTTCAGATCGCCGGCTGCAAACTCCATCTTCGCCTCCAGATAGGCGATGTTGATGATGTCGTCGCTGTAGTAATCGATGGCGCCGATGGAGAAGTTCCCCTTCTGATAGAGCGCGCCGGCGGTGAAGACGCCGCGGTTCACGTCCGCACCCGCGTCCTTGGCCATGGACACGAAGTCGTCGGAATTGCGCTCCTTGATCTGATCGAAATAGCCGAGGCCGTACTTCAGCGTCGCGCCGTTGCCGCCGGGCTTGCTTGTCCCCGTGAGGCTGATGGCCTCGAAGGTATTGGGCGTCATGCGCGTGTCGTTGCGGTTGATGTACGGCGTGTCGTATTCCTTGCGGCCCGCGTAGAGATTCAGGTCGTCCGTGATGCGGACGTCGGCATAAAGCTCCCCGAGCGCGGTGTAACCCTCCTGACCGGGCGCGAGCAGCAGCGTGCCGTCTTCGTCCGCATCTCCCGAAAGATGCTGCGAAGTATAGACCGTGGCCCCGAAGGATACCCGGTCGAGGAAGTAGCCGGTTTTCAGCCCGGCCGATCCGCCGATGGCAAAGGCCTCGCTCTGCGAGCCGTCGTACTTTTCACGGCTCAGAAAGTAGAGGCGCGGATTGAATCTGAACTGCGTGTCCTCGATCGCCTCGCGGCGCTGCTCCAGCCGCCACTGACGCATTTCGTAGTCGAAGGCATCGAAGATCGAAACGCGGCCCTGCTCATCGGAGGTCAGGCCGGATTCGATGAGAGCCGTCGAAGGCGTCCCGGAGGATGCCGGTGTCTCGACGACCGTGACGGGGTCCTTGGCGGAAAGCACCACGGCAGTGCCAAAGACGGCTGCAAGTGCCGCGGCGGGCACCACTCGGGGGAAGACGGGTCGCATGTAAGCGTAACGCGGGCCGCCTCTTGACGGGGCGGAGTCAGGCGACGGCTTTTTG
>CAZFZN010000012.1:0-167562 GCA_964523105.1 uncultured Akkermansia sp. | reverse complement strand
TCCAGCCACACAGGGTCATGAGAGCCCAGCCAGGGGAGGTGGATCCGTTCATGGTTTGAGCAGTTCACTCCTGGTTGTCGGGCCATGAGCATTGCAAAGCTTTGTGTGCCGCAACGGCCGGTTCCAAGTCCAACAACAACCCTTCCGGCGTGCGCGGTTGGGCCTTTGTTCCACGGGGCGTGCAGTTTCCCGGTTACCGAAGAGATCGGTGCCGCCCCTCGATTTGCGTCGGTACCTGGTGGCTGGTTATCCAATTCGGAAGCGCCACCGGCTTGCGCCGTTGCGGGAGACGCACCTTCCATCACATAACTCATTCCGCCATCCTTGTGGACGGTATAAGGTTTCGTGGCTGCGTAGATCTTACATTCTGGCAGGCCGGGCAAGCGTTTCCGGGCCATCGGATGACCCGCAGCAGCTGTCCCGTGGCCGCAGGCCATAATTTGAAGATCAATGGGGAGGAACATGGGCTGCATGAGCCGGAGGCCCCTTTCTGCTCCGCCGCGGGTGATAAGATAGGCCACCGTGCCACAGCCCGGCACCAGCGGAGCAAAAGGGGTGCGCGCCCGCCATTGCCTGTATTGTGTGCTGTGCAGTCTGATACCTTGCGGTCGCAGTGAATGAACGCCGTCACACAGGAAAACAAAGTCCGCATCAACAGGAATCTCCTCTGCCGCCCACGGGCGGCGAATCACTGCATCATCTTCAAAAATGCAGATCAACTCATCACCCTCGGCGAGCATTTTCCGCCACAGCGCCATGTGAGAGAGGGCGCAGGCGTAATGCCCCGCCTTCAGGGTAAGCGCTTCTCCGGGTAGAGGCATCCCGGTAATATTGACCTCCGGCCGGCGCAGATGACTGACCAGGGCTCCGCTCTCTATCGGGCATATCCGCAGGTCGCGCCAGTCAATCGCAGGAAATATCTCTGCCTCCCATCCACAGCGGGCCGCGTTGGCAAAAAACTGCGCACGTCTCCGAGGGGCGCGTTCCAAACCGATGACAAAACTGCGCATATCGCCAAATGTTACTCTTGTCGTTTGCAGAACCTGTTCACAGCTTCCACAGCGGGAGAAACTTTTCCACCTCCCGGATCACATCCTCCGGCGTCACGAGGTCCATGCAGTGGGGCAGGTCATTGACCACATCCACGCAGAGGTCGCCGGGCTGGTCTTTGCGACTGCCGTCGCCCAGTGGCTTCACGCGGGAGCGCCAGCAGCCGCCGTGCTGGCAGCAGCGCAGTTGGCCGATGGTATGCAGGAAGCGGTGGCCGGGATAGGCTTCCCAGTGCGGCGGCTCGCGACCGCCGGCCACGACCACGCAGGGGCGCAGCGGCGGGCGGCCTTTGGGGGTTTCCACGGCGGCGCAGAGGTGCATGTGCATGGTCACGGGGCAGATGACCCCGGCGGCGTGGTGCATCATTTTCACCAGCTCCCGCAGCGGCACCTGGCCGCGCAGATCAATCACGTCGCGCAGCGGCGGATGGTGGTGCTCCAAGAGGCCGTCCTGCACAAAACGGATGCGGCCCTTGAAGTGATCCACCACCGCCTGATACCGCTCCGTGGGCCACCACTTGATGGTGAAGTCGAATTTCCCGCCCGCGACGATGATCCAGTAGGGGCTGGTGTCTCCCGTCAGGCGATGCACCAGCGGCTCCTCGGCTTTTTCCTCTTTGGTGAGGTGGATGTCGCCCTTGAAGGCTGTGGGTGCGAGGCGCAGACCCAGCCGCTCGCCGAGGTAGGCGCTGAATCCGTGCAGGAAATGCACCGGCTCCTTGTTGCTGCGGTGAATCAGCGGGTAATGGCAGTGCAGCCGCTCCGCCGCGGCGTCTTCGTCGCTGAGGGGAGTAATGTAGGGATTGTGCCGCCACAGGTCAGGGAATGGCGTGCGCACGTCCGTGAGGACCTTCCCCGGATGGCACCGGTGCAAATCCCGCACCGCCGCGGTCAGCATCAGAATGTCGCCGGGGGCCTGGCTGTTTTGCAGGATGAGTTTGGCGGGTTGAGGCACGCAATTTCGGTTTGGTTTGTCAATTTATGCACACTGACCCCAATTCCCCTCCGCAATTTCGGTTTGGTTTGTCAATTTATGCACACTGACCCCAATTCCCCTCCAATTCCCCAATTCCCTGACCCCAATTCCCCAATTCCTTCCCCCGGACGCGTCCGGTGCAAGTCCCGCACCGCCGCCGTCAGCATCAGGATGTCGCCGGGGGCCTGGTAGTTTTGCGATGAGTGTTGTAGGATGGGACATGGCCTGTTTAGTTTGTCAGCGTTAGCCCACCGCCGCCCTGAATTGAGAATTACATGCCGTCCCCTTGCCCTCATTTCCGATCCTCATGCGGTTGCTCCACGTCCATATCCGAAGAGTTCTCACAGATATTAATTCGAGCTAACTTCAAGTGTCGTCCGATCATTTGAGCTGATGCTATATAAAGGTTCAACAGAGTAGCTGCCGCTAGTGATAAGATCACTGGTGCGACGGATGAAGTCGTTCCAAAGGACAGTGTGCTGTACCGATTGGCAGCCTCGCTGAACCATGAACAGCGAAACCCGAGAAATAACGGAGCAGTATATAAATAAAGCCGAAAGGATGGGAAATAACTGCACCAAACAGCCCAATCGTTCGGGCTGAACCCCTTCCCCGCTGCCTTTAAAATATTGCCGGCAACTATAGTCCGGATTAGCCCCAACCCGAAATACAGAACCCATAAGGAACTTATCGCACTTGATACGCCGCTGAGGCGGAGGCCAGAATACTCAGCGGAGACCGCGTCACCATGTATGTCGCTGTAAGTTAGTTCAAAGTTTGTAAAAAATATTAATGGGATTGCGCTCACGCACAGTATGCGCTTGGCTGTCCCCGATTGATCCCAAAATGAAGAACCCGCAGTCATGAGTCGTTATCCCAATTGTTTGCTATCGCGTAAATGCATATAAAATTCGGCTAATTTGAGCAATTACATGAGCGATCGCAGGGATTATTCGAATTTGAGGACTTCGAGTTCATAGAACCAAGTCCTCGAGTGGTCATAACCGAAGAGTTTACTCCCCAAAAAGCTCTGCCCGACGAAGGCGGCGAAGAGTAATCCAAAGAGGATATACCGCTGTGATTCTTGCTATCCTTCAATAGCCAATCGAATCTAAAAAACTTTTGCATTTTCGGACACCAATACTTCGCATTTTCATTTGGGCAGCATATGTCTACGGTCGTGTCAGCGCTTCCACTTTGATAACCGATGTGGTGCTTGATCCCTAGTGTCGAGTTGTAGATGTCCCACTTTACAGTTAGCGTAACTCGCTGCTTCATACCCCAATCACCATTACAATCTTCGCAGCACGTATTCAACCACTCGCGCTTCTTTACTTCTATGCTAGAGTGGCTCCAAGCAGTTATGAGCCAGAAGCCATTCCAAAAACCTGTCTCCGTAGCTTTGGTAATCTTGACCCCCCCCTTGCATCCGACTTGGTATTGAAGGATTATCCATTGAGTCAGGCTTGGTACGTCTACGTCGTACCTCAGATTAGTCGTGCATTCCTCTGGTTCACCTGTTGATGCACTGGATGTATCGATATCAGCCTGCGTCTTAGATGCTACCACGCCGCCGGCTATCATTCCTCCCAAAAATTTATAATGACCGACGGCGAGGCGAATTAGGAAAGGAACGAATCTTCCGTCAGGATCCAAATAATTGACGGGCGCATTTGCTGTGAACGTCTGTAGGTTTAGCCCCCCAGTTTCCTCCATCGGATCCCTGCTGAGCCACACACCCAGCTTCGGGTGGTAATATCTGAAGCGCATCTGGTAGAGCCCTGTTTCCGTGTCCTGGTAGTGGCCGTGGAAGAGCAGCGGCCAGGCGGCGGTGTTGGTGGCGGGATCCCAGTCGGGTTCCATGAAGCGGGCTGTGCCGAAGGCGTCGTAGGCCATGCGCTGCTGGAGCGTGCCCTCGTCGTTGACCAGGGCGGCGACGTTCATGGTTTCGCGCAGGGCGTAGAGGTCGGTGGAGGTGGGCGTGGCGAAGAACTGGCGGCGGGCGATGTCATTGATATCGCGGATGCCGTACCAGTAGCGGACCTGGGGCGAGGAGGAGGAGTTGAGGTACTCTTCGATGATTTGCCACTGGTCGTTGTAGTAGAAGCGGCGGGTGAGTTCGCCGACGGTTTTGGTAATGCGGCGGAAGAGGGCGTCGTAGGTGTATTCGGCGACGGTCTCGCCGCCGCGGGTGACTTTGACGAGCCGGTTCCAGGCGTCCCATGTGAGGGACTCGGCTTCGGTCCACTCCGGCACCGGAGGCTCCAAATCGGGGTGCCCCAGGGAGGGCATGACGGTCATGTTTCCCGTTGGGTCATACTGCGGAGTGATGACTCCTGATGGACCGGTGAGGCCGGTGATTTCGTTGACCTTGTTGAACTGGCGGGTCTGGCTGAGGGCATCGCTGGTGAAGCCGCGCCAGTTGCCCATGGCGTCGTAGTTCCATGACTGGTTCTGGTCCACGGGGGTGATGCCGGAGTAGTGGTCGGTGACGGTGCCCACCAGATCACCGCGCTGGAAGCCGCGGACCTGGTAGAGGCCATCGTATTCGTACCACTGGTCTTCGGTGGTGACCGCGGGTGAGCTGTCGTGAGCGGCTTCATCCCGCCGCCACTGGCGATTGCTGCTGCGGTCGTAGCCGTAGCGTGCGTGGACGAGGGCGGTGCTGCTCTTGATCCACTGGATGTCAATGGGCCGGCCAAAGCGGTCGAGGCCGGAATAGTGATTGCCGGCGTTGCCGAGGGACATGCGGGTGGCCGGGGTGATGTAATTCACATCCACCGCCGTGCTCAGCCCGAGCCAGGTGTAGCCGACAATGCTGGTGGACCCGTCCTGGAGGAAGCTGGGGCGGCTGAGGGCGTCGCCGTGGTCGGTGCCGCCGCTGCCGTAGAGGTAGTTGAGGACGGGCGGGCTCGGCTGGCCCGAAACGTAGGTCATGCTGGTGCGCCGGATAGTATTCGCGGTGCCGGAGGCGTAGCCGTAGAGGATATTGCGGGCGGAGGCCCCGGTGTGGCCCTGGGATTCCGTGGCCAGTTGCCGCCAGTCATTGTAGAAAAATTGGACGGTGCTGCGGGCGGTGTCTTCCTCATCATAACTGTTGGCAACGACGACGAGGCCGCGGGTATTGTAGAGGGTGGTGAGTTTTGTAATGGTGCGGTCCGCGGCGGAACTGCCCCAGTGGGTGACTTCATCCGCGGTCTGGCGGCCGAGCTGGTCGTAGGTGTAGCTGTGGACCAGTCCGGCCTGATCGGTCATGGTGGTGACCTGCCCGGCGCGGTTGCAGGTGTAGGTGACGAGGTCGGTGCCGCCCTGGCTGTCGGGATAGATTTTCTGCGAGACGAGCAGGTTGCTGCACAGTGCGGAGCCGCCGGCGACGGTGACGCCATAGACCCACTGAGTTTTCTGTTCCTCGCCGTTGTTGTTGAGCGCGGTGAGGACGGTGAGGTTGCCGTCGGAGTTGTAGGTGTAGCGGGTGATGCGGTCCATGGCCGGCATGTCGCGCCCGGGGACGCGGCCCTGGATTTCCTCGATGAGCCGGCCCGCGGCGTCCCAGGTGCGGGTGGTCTGCGCCAGCATGGGATCGGTGGTGAGATACGGCTCGCCGGCAGGGTTGAACGCGGTGAGGCTCACCAGGATGTCGTCGGTGCCGGCGGGGACGGTGGCCGGGCGTTCCCATATATCGTCGGTGTTGCCTCTGGTGCCGTAATTGGCCGTGGCCACGGTGCGCCCGAGGGCATCCGGATAGCTCGCCAGCCAACTGACGCGGGCTTCGGGCACCGAGTTGTGGTCGCCGAGGGGGCCGGTTTCCGTGGCATCGTCATAGCGCTGGCGCAGCACGGTGCTGGTGACATTGCCGGCATCGTCATACTCCATGTCCCGCTGCTCCATGACGATGGATTCGTCCACGTTCGGCGCATTGCCGTAGCCGCTGGAGGAGGAACTGCTGGTCCAGCCCGGCTCGTAGGCCGTGTAGGCATGTGTGACCCGGCCCACGGCATCGTAGGTCAGGGCCTGAAAGGCCTGGCTGCCGGCGGGCCACTGCACGGACACGCGGCCCACGGGGTCATACCATGTGTTGTCTTCAAGGTAATCGGTGGGGCTGCTGCTGATGGCGTTGTCCACTTTGTAGCGGAAGGTGCGGTAGAGCCGTCCGAGCGGATCGAAGAAGTTGAAGGTCTGGCCGAGGAGATTGCCAATCACGCCGGTGGCGGTGCGATACTCGCGGACTTCCGTGACGAGGCTGCGATTGTCGTAGGTGTTTTCGGTAATGAGCGTGGCCTCGCCGCTGGACACGTCCACGACGGTACTAACTGTCTCCGGCCGCTGCCGCCAGTCGTAGGTGAAAGTGGTGACGCGATCGCCGCCCGGACTGCCGTCCACCGGGCGGGTGGATTTGGTCAGCAGCCCGTCGCCTTCGTCGTCGTTGTCGTCGTACTCGTTCTCCACGGTCGTCACCATATTCCCCGGCGCGGTGCCGACAAGACGGGAAGTGACCCAGCCCATGGTGTTGAAAATGGTCTGCTGAATGGTGCCGCCGGGCGTCGTCACGCGGTCCACGCGCCCCGCACTGTCGCGGGCGTAGGCAGTCTCCGCGTAGTTCGTGTCCTTCACGCCTTCGCCGCTGGCCGGGATGACATGATAGACCCGCTCCGCGATCAGCTCGCCGCCCTGGCTGTAATGCCGGCGCTGCCAGCGCGTCCATGTTTCCTGCGGATAGACCTCCTCCGGCAGCGGCAGGCGCTCCAGCTCCCACTTGGCGGCGATGGTATCGGTGAACGAAGTGCCGTCCGGCAGGTCAGGCGCGACGAACCCGCGCTCGATCGTCACCGGGCCAACGCAGTGGCTGCTGAGTTCCGCATCGCTCTCGCCGATAATGATGTAGCCGGGAAACGTGATGCGCTCCTGCTCCGGGTCGCGGTAATACGTCCACACGGCGCGGCGGATGGTGGTGGGAGTGCCGGCGAGGTCAATCTCATGCACCGGGCCTTTTTCCAGAATGGTGCGCCCTTCGTCGTCGAGTTCGTAATCGGTGGTCAGATCCAGCCCGCCGTCATCCTCGATCTTCTGCGTCATCCCGCCGGTGACGGGATCGTAGTCGTAATCCGTGACCACGCCGGCCTGATCCGTGCGGACGTCGGGGAAGCCCTGCGCATCGAAGGTTTCCACGATGGTCACCTCATCATCACCGGTGCCGTTCTGATCCACCGGCACCTCCGGCAGCGTGGTGGTGCGGCTGAGCATCTGGAACTGATCCGTGTACCATGCGTAGGCGAAGGTCGTTTCCGCAAAATCAGTGGCGTTCAGATAAACCTTCTCGGACGTAACCATGTAAATGGGCGGAAAACTCCCGACCGTCCGCGGAGGTTCGTATCCTTTCTCGCGCAGCAGAACCTGATCGCCTTCCGATCCCTTCTGGACCCACTCCTCGAAGACCTGACCGGCATCGTCGTCGTAGGAAAAGCCGCGGATGAGGCCCACGTCCGCATTGAAGGTAATCAAACCCTCCGGGTCCAAGGGATCGGGGTCCACTTCGGAAATCGCCGCCGCGGAGATCACTTCGATGACCCGCATCCGGTCATCGAACCTCTGGCACACCGGCCACCACTTCTGGCCATCCTTATCCACCTGCCGCAGCAGCACACTTCCGGCCTGATTGAAGAAGAGCGTCTCTACCGAGCCGTCGGGTCGCGTCACGACCGTGTTGTTCGACCAGACGTTCGGATCGGAATCGGTGTAGCCGCTGGTGCCATAGGCAAACTCCCATAGGTACTGCCCGCCGTGAGTGGCCTCCGTCTGCACTTTGGTGCCGTCCCAGGTGAACTTTTCATCGGCATAGGTATCGTACTGCTCCTCAGTGATCGCCGCGATCTCTTCGGGGGTTTCCATGCTGATGCCCGCAGACACCATGCGCCTGAGCGAAGCGTCGCGCAGCACATGCTTGAGCAGGTCATCGCCATGATAGGTGAAGAAAGTCTTCTCGCAGCGCTGCCACTCCGTGTCCCCGGGAAGCGGCGGATCCTCATTGGTCACAGACTGAAGTTTGGCCGGGCTCCCGCTCCAGTAGGTGAATTTCGTGCGCCGGACGGCGGACTCAACTGTGTCTCTGGTGACATACTGTGTGACGGTGGAAATTCTCCCGTCCGCCCAATCGAATCCATAACGAAAGTCCGTGCCGGTAACATCAGAAACGGTGGCTCCTCCGGCCACTCCCAGTTCCACACCGCCGGCAGAGCGAATGATTGTCAAATACCCCTCATCATCGAAGACTCTCTGGCTGCCATCCGGCATGGTCATCGTGTAGAGGTCGGTCATGGAATCGAAAACCAGCGTGCTGCGCACGTAGTAGGCCCCCTTCCAGACGTCCAGCGTCTCCGTGGCCACAAAGACCTCAATCTGGTTTGGCCCGGCCACATATGTAATCTCTCCGGGATAAGCCGCGGTTTGCAGCCTCGCCAAGTCGTGCAGCACCCATCCAGCGCCAACTGTCCCCGAACCGCCAGCCGGCCCCCATGCCATCTCCAGCCCGAAGGGGATATTCAACCCGCGCCCGGAAATACCCTCCACCGAAACGACGGGAATGCCGTCAAAGGCGCGCACGGGGTTGTCAGTCAGGCCTTTATCGACGCCGCCCATGCCGTCATAGCAATCGCAGCAGCAGAGACAAATCGGAGTCGTGCCGTAGAACGGGCCGGAAGAACTAGAGGAGGGCATGGCAGGGGCAGGGTTGGGGGTTACAGGTCAGGGGAATGATGTGACACACAGGCGAAGGGCGGCGTTCAAACGGCCGATTGGTGCAACGCGTGATTCCAGATGAGGATTCAGCGAGTTGTTAATTACATATACACGCCCGGCCGGATTTCGTGACAAAGATTGTGTCGTTTTCTCGTGCTGAACTGTCGAGCCTGTCTTCGCAGCTGCGGGCAAATGGAATTCGGACAGGCTCCCGAAAGACCGCGACGAGTGCGCCGCTATATCGGACCGGGAACCGGCTTAACCTGCCAAGATACCGCTTCCCTCGGAGGTAAAGGGGCTAAAATGCCGGAGGACACAAAGTCAAAAACGGACGCCACATTTCGCGTCCGCTCTTAAGGCGTGTCAGGGTGGACGCCGTGCCGATCATTCTGATCAGCACATATTGCCGGGAACAGCGATTCGTGCCGACTTGCAAAAGTTCCCCCGACTCAATTGGTGAGCGTGACTTCGTTCAGTTCCCGAAGCTGGTGTCCCTTCGTCCACTGTCCGAATCTCTCCGCTGCCGCGATGAATGTGAAGCTGTAATCGGAAGCAGTCGCCACCATGATCTTCCTTCCGCTCGTTGTGGTGAACCCGAAGGGCAGGTGACCCAAATCACGGTGCGCCCGCAGGCCGAAATTGATCTCCGCCAGTGTCGCAGTCCGCAGGACAGCGGGACTGAGGCGAATCCGTGGCGGAATGCGCCGCTTCGCGCCCGCTTTGCTTGGTTTGCTGTGCTTTCTCATACGTTGATCCTATCATATCGTGACCATGCCTGTCAAGTTGTGCAGCCTCCGCGCTGTGCCGGCGAACAGATGGTCTCGCTGCAAAACGGAAGCGATTCGATCTTGAAGAAGAAGCGCACGGTGAGAGGCACTTCCCGTGGAAGGAGTACTCAATCGCAAATTACCAACGCAAGATGGATTCAAATTGCGTCCGCATGCTTTCTCATTTACTTAGGCCGCATGAAAGCAAAACCCCAGCCCCTCACTGCACCGGCCGCCAAATCCGTCGGCATCTGGATTCGCGTCAGCACCGAAGATCAGGCGCAGGGCGAAAGCCCCGAGCATCACGAAGCCCGCGCCCGCAACTACGCCGCCGCCAAAGGCTGGAACGTCAGGGAAGTCTATGACCTCGCCGGAGTCTCCGGCAAATCCGTCATGGAGCACCCCGAAGCCAAACGCATGCTTCGCGACCTCCAGCGCGGCCACATAAAGGCCCTCATCTTCTCCAAGCTCGCGCGCCTCGCCCGCAACACCAAAGAACTCCTTGAGTTCGCTGACACCTTCCGCGCCGCGAACGCCGACCTCATTTCGCTGCAGGAATCCATCGACACCTCCACACCCAGCGGACGCCTCTTTTACACCATGATCGCCGCGATGGCGCAGTGGGAGAGGGAGGAAATCGGCGACCGGATCAAAGCCTCGATACAAATCCGCGCCAAACTCGGCAAACCCACCAACGGCAAATCCCCTTACGGCTACCACTGGAAGGACAAGAAACTCGTCCCGCATCCCGTGGAAGGCCCCGTCCGCAAGCTTGCTTACGAACTCTTCCTCAAACACCGCCGCAAGGGCCGCGTCGCCCGCGAAATGAACGCCTCCGGCTACCGCACCCGCGCCGGCTGCCCATGGAGCGACATGGCCATCGGGCGCATCCTCACCGACTGGTCCGCCAAGGGCACCCACCGCCTCAACGTCTATCGCCGCACCGGCGCATGGACCAACGAGATCAAAGACGAATCCGAATGGGGAAGTGTGGAATGCGAACCCCTCGTCAGCGAAACCGTCTGGAACCAAGCCAACCAAATCATCGAAGAGCAGCAGGGCCGCAAAGTAAAACGCCCCGGACGCAAACCCGTCCAGACCTTCGCCGGCCTCGCGCACTGTCACTGCGGCGCCCGCATGTATGTCCGCACCGGCACCCGCAAATACATCTGCGAAGCCTGCCGCAACAAGATCGCCATCGAAGACCTCGACGCCATCTTCATTGAAGAACTCAAATCCATCTTCGGGGAAAGGCCCCGCGTCACCGCCCACCTCGCCAGCGCCGCGCTTCAGATCGAAGAAAAGCAGAAACTCCTCGCCAACCAGCAGGGCGAACTCCAGAAAGTCCGGGACGAAATGGCCAAGACCCACCGCCTCTACCTTGACGGCCACATCCCCATCGAGGAATTCGGCAACTACCACAAGCCGCTGGCCGAACGCCTCCTCCAGCTCCAGACCGACATCCCCCGATTGGAGGGGGAGATAGACTTCGCCCGTGTCCAGAACCTCAGCGCCGACGCCGTCACCAACGAAGCCCAATCCCTCTACGCCAACTGGCCCCAGCTTCCCCCCGACAATCGTCGCCGCGTCGTGGAAGCTCTTGTGGAAAAGATCGTCATCGGCAAAGACGACCTCGAAATCACCTTCTCCGCTTCCAGCCCTCTTGAAGACATGACAAAAAACCAACAAGTGGCTGACCACTGAGCACTGACCACTGAGCACTGAGCACTGAAAACCGAGCACTTCCAGCCATGCCTGCCTGCACTTATTCCACGACCGAAACTCCCACTGTGGAGGAATTCGCCGATGTCCTGCGGCGCTCCACGCTGGCGGAGCGGCGGCCCATGCAGGATGCGAACTGTCTCGCGCAGATGGTGGAGCACGCGAATCTTTGGGCGACCTGCCGCCTCGACGGCAAACTCATCGGCGTGGCGCGCAGCCTCACGGATTTTGGATACTGCTGCTACCTCGCGGATCTCGCCGTGGATCAGGCGTTCGCCCGCCAGGGAATCGGTCAGCGGTTGATCGAGGAAACCGGGCGGCGGCTCGGCCCGCATGCAAAGATCATCCTGCTCGCGGCACCGAAGGCATCGGCATACTACCCGCACATCGGCTTCGAGCAGCATCCTTCGGCATGGACCAAACCCGCGCCGGAGGCACCGGGCGGCTGACCGGATTCCATAAGGAAATGTCCGGACGGATCGCGGGCGGAAATCCCCGTTGCCCTCCTTCCGGCGTCGGGTAAATACTCCCCTGAGACGAAATCTCAACTCTCCCCCATGCCTGCCCACTGTCCCCACGATAGCTGCACCTGCCAGCCGCTTTCCACCGCCCGCCGCGGCGACCCGCTGGTGGTGCGGCATCTGGTGGGGAGCGACGGGGATTGCCGGCGGCTGCGCGAGCTGGGCTTTCATGAGGCGGCGCCGATCAGCGTCGTTTGCTCGGGTGGAGCGGTCATCGCCCAGGTGCAGGGCACGAAAATCTGCCTCAGTCGCAGCATGGCGGAGACGGTGTTCGTCGCCGCGGCCTGAGTTATGAACCGCGCGCGGCTTTCCGATCTCCGGCCCGGGGAAAAAGCGGTCATCACGGATCTGCCGGAAGGGCTTCCGAGCCTGACAAGACTCCGTGAAATGGGGCTGCTGCCCGGCACGCGGCTCGAATTCGTGCGCCGGGCGCCACTCGGCGACCCCGTGGAAGTGAGCGTGCGCGGCGCGCTGCTTTCCCTGCGCGACAGCGAGGCTGCACTTATCGCCGTGGATCGCATCCCCTGAGTCCGGCGAATTCCGGTTTGCCAGCGGCGCGCCTCCCGGGCACAGGTATCCGGCCAAATCACCGACCTCATGGAAGACGCCACCGACTGGACCGCTCACAGCTACGACCGCGAAGTGGTGGACCGTGTCTGGGCCATGTCACAAACGGTGCCGGGGAACGATCCCGCGCTGTGGCGCAAGGACGAGTTCGGTGCGTGGATTCACCGCATGGAATACGGCCGGCGTCATTCGGAGTTCGGCTGGGAAATCTACGACCCCGCACCCGGACTGAACGACGGCACCCTGTCCACGCTGCGTCCGCTGCAGTGGCTCAATTACCTTGATCTCATCGCCAGTGCCACGCAGAGCCGGATCACGGCCGACGGCCTGCGCAATACACGGCGTTTGCTCTAGCCTGCATCCCGGGCCAGACTGCCGCTGCCTTTACCATCCTATGAAAACCGCCCTCCTCCTTCTTCCCGCCGCCCTCCTGTTCACCGCCTGCGATGAACAGAAAGTCGAGGATGCCAAAACCAAGACGGCCGATGCGGCCAAATCCATCGGTGAACTCGCCAAGGACTCCACCGGCAAAGCGCTGGAGAAAGGCAAGGAGTGGACCCAGGCCGCCGGCGAAAAAATCAAACAGGTGAAGGAGGTCGTGGTCGAGAAAAGCAGCCCGGCGCTGGAGTCGTTCAAAGCAAGGATCAACGGGTTCTCAGAGACGATGAAGGGCATGAAAGGTCAGGCCGGCGACGATCCCGCCAAGGCCAAGCAGATGCTGACCGCGCTGATGCAGAAGCTGAATTCGATCCCTACCGACGGCGTGCCGCCGGACCTTGCCGATGCCTTTACGAAATACCACGCCAATGTCCGGCGCATTCTGGAACTGTCGCTGAGCGTCCCGTCTGATCCGAAAGCTGCGGAACAGTGGCAGATGGATCACGCGGATGAACTGCTGCAGATCGAGAAGGACTCCACCGCCGCTCTCAAGGAACTGAAGGAGTCTGCAGCGCGTCACGGCATTACCGGTCTCGACCTTGGAGAGTCGGAGGAATAACGCATCAGCCCGGGGGGCCCGCGGCTGGTTCTGGAACCGGCACGGAACCCCGCCCCATCCTCCGGCCCGGTCCTTTTCCAGCAAATTCATCCACCAGGCTGATTGGTTTCCGCCCGCGACCACATAATTCTCCAGGGCATCGTGGTGCTGTGGGGCCTGACGGCGGTGCTGGGAAAACTGGTCACCCTGCCGCCGCAAATGCTGGTCGTGTGGCGCACCGGAATCGCGGCCGCGGCGCTGGGCCTGTGGTTTCTCGTGCGGCGCAAAAAGCCCGGCTGCGGCTTTTGGGAGCGCCGTGCCTTTGCCAACGGCACGCTCATCGGACTGCACTGGTATCTGTTCTTTCTCGCCGCCCGAGTCGGCAATGTGAGCACCATGCTCATCGGCATCGCCACGCTCGCGCTGTGGGTCGCGCTGCTGGAGCCGCTGTTCATCAAGGACCGCCGCCTGCACTTCAGCGAATGCCTGCTCGCCGTGGCCGTCGCCGGAGGCGTGACTCTGGTGGCCGGCGACAAAGACATCTCCCTGCCCTGTCTCGGACTTGGCGTGCTCGCCGCTGCCGTGGCCGCCGTGTTCAGTATCTTCAACGCGCGCATCGTGCGCCACGTGCCGGCCATCACGATGACGTTTTGGGAGATGATCTCGGCTTCGCTTTTCTGCACTGCGCTCAGCGTGGCGACGGGTGCCACCGGCCACTGGCTGCCGGCCCGCTCCGACTGGGGAGTTTTGCTGACCCTGGCACTGCTCTGCACCGTCTGCGCCTTTTCTGTCTGCGTCTGGCTCCAGCGCCGCGTGCCGCCGTTCACGATCGGCATCGCCGGAAACCTCGAACCCATCTACGGTATGATCCTCGCCGCGGCCGTCTTCGGCAGCAGTGAAGTCATGGGCCTGCGCTTCTACGCCGGCGCCGCCATCATCATCGGCTGCGTGGTGTGGCACACGGCCGCACTGCATTATGCGGCG
Source organism: uncultured Akkermansia sp. (assembly GCA_964523105.1). Classification (GTDB taxonomy): domain Bacteria; phylum Verrucomicrobiota; class Verrucomicrobiia; order Verrucomicrobiales; family V1-33; genus V1-33. The sequence continues at coordinate 153,268 of CAZFZN010000012.1, read as the reverse complement.
AAACCATTGAAAAAGAACACCGCGGCTGGACACAGATAGGCGCAGATGGTCTGAATAGCTGCGAAACTCATGGAAAGCGGCCCGCTTTACCGTCCATCGGGCATCCGTGTTCATCTGTGTCCACCGGTGACTCCTCGAACCGGCCCGCCACCCACCGTTTGCATTTCCTCCTTCACACCGTCAGCACTGACGCATGAATTTCTCCGTCATCCATGCGCTGACCCTGCGCTATCTTTATCTCTACGGACGCAACAAGGTCCGGCTCGTCGAACTCTTCTTCTGGCCGGTGGTGGACCTCCTCGTGTGGGGCAATCTCTCGGTGTGGATCGCCACCACCGGCGGGCGCGACGCCCCGGCCTTCATCCCCATGCTCATCGGCGGCGCCATTCTCTGGGACGTGACCTTCAGGGCGCAGCAGGGCGTGGCCATTTCTTTTCTGGAGGACGTTTGGACACGCAACCTGCTCAATGTTTTCGCCTCGCCGGTACGGCCGGTGGAATATGTGACGGCGGGTTTCGTGGTCGGGTTTCTGCGCATCCTTGTGACCATCGCGGTGCTCTCCGTGCTGGCCGCGGTCTTCTACCATTTCAACCTCCTCCAATTCCACTGGCATCTGGTGCCGTTCTTCGGGCTGCTCATGGTCTTCGGCTGGAGTCTGGGCATGATCTCCTGCGCGCTCATCATGCGCTGGGGTCAGGCGGCGGAGAGTCTCGCCTGGGCGGTGCCGTTTCTCATTCAGCCGGTGGCGGCGGTTTATTACGATCTGTCTGTTTTGCCCGGGTGGGCGCAGGCCATCGGCTGGTGCCTGCCCTGCACCCCGGTCTTCGAAGGCATGCGCGCCATCGTGCGCGGCCAGGGGCCTGACTGGAATCTCCTGGCCCTTTCCGCCCTGACCAATATCCTCTGGATGTGCGCCGCCGCTTCGATCTTTCTGTGGGTGCTCCGCAGCGGACGCCGGCGCGGTCTGCTGACAAGGGTGACGACGCATTGAAAACACATCCTCGCGTATGCCCGCCGCGGGATCACCCCGCTACAGTGCGATCATGATCCGCCGCACCCTTTTTGTCAGCCTGTTGATCACCGCTCCTGTAATCGCCGCCGGGCAGGAGCCGCGTCCGCTTTTTGTGGAAGGCTACACTGGCGAAGTGAGTTATGCGGCAGGCGGGGAACTGACGCTGCATCTGTCCAGTTCAGCGAAACAGGCGGCGGTGGAGATCCTGCGTTTGGGAGCGAAGAGCGAAAGCCTGTGGCAAGGGGATGTCAGGACTTCCGAATACGCCGTGCCGGAGAACGCCTCATCCCACGGCTGCCTCTGGCCGGCGGCGCTGAAGCTGAAGATTCCCGCGGAGTGGCGCAGCGGATACTATCAGGTGAACCTGCGGGTGCGCGACGGCGGCGGCACGTGGACGCAGCGCAATGCGCGCACTGCGGAGGGTGCCTGCCATTTCATCGTGCGTCCGCCGCGAGGCGCGGGCGCGAAAGTGCTGCTGCAGTTTGCCACCAACACCTACAACGCCTACAACAACTGGGGCGGATTCAGTCTCTACGCCTACAACGGGCGCGCCGGCGTGCTGGGGCACCGCGTTTCCTTTCACCGCCCGCCGGCCAGTCAGTTCGGCAACTGGGAGCAGGCGTTTGTGGAATGGGCGGAACGCAGAGGCCTCGCGCTGGAATATGCCGCGAACAGCGATCTCGAATTCCATCCGGAAGTGCTCGAAGGCCGCAGGCTCGTGCTCAGTGTGGGGCACGACGAATACTGGTCCGCACCGATGCGCGACCACCTTGAGAAATTCATCGCCGCAGGCGGCAACGCGGCCTTCTTCTCGGGAAACACCTGCTGCTGGCAGGTGCGCAGCGAGGACGGCGGCCACGCCCTGACCTGCTGGAAGCAAAACTGGGCGAGCGATCCGGTGTACCAGTCCCGCGGCGACAAAACCGCGCTGCCGCTGCTCTCATCGCTGTGGAGTCACCATCTGGTGCAGCGTCCGGAAAACAAACTCACCGGCGTGGGCTTTCTGTGGGGCGGCTATCATCGCAGTCACGGCCAGCTCATGGACGGCAGCGGCGCCTTCACGGTCCATCGTCCGGATCACTGGATCTTTGCCGGCACCAGCCTGAAGCGCGGCGCAGAGTTCGGCGGCAAGGACACGGTGGTCGGCTATGAATGCGACGGCTGCGAACTGGATTGGCGCGACGGGCTGCCCTTCCCCACGCGCCGCGACGGCACGCCGGAATCGTTCACAGTTCTCGCGACGGCTCCGGCCATTTGGCATCCTGACGACTGCCAGTGGTACGAGAAATGGGAAGCCGGCCGCAAAGGCAACGCGGTGCTCGGGATGCATCAGCTCGGCACTGGGACGGTCTTCACCTGCGGCAGCACCGACTGGAGCCACGGATTGCGCGGGGGCGATCCGGCGGTGGAACGGATCACGCTGAACATCCTCGAAAAGCTCGGACAGTAGCGGAACGCGAGCCGAAGCGCAGCGAAGACAGCCGCAGGCAACTTGCACTTCGCACTGCACACAAAGCATCAAGGGTCGAAACCTGAGAAAAGCGAAGTGCAACTTCGCGGTCGTTCACTTCACCAGTTCGATGCGCCGCACGGGATTGTGGGCCACAAGATTCCCCTGGGCTCCGCGCGATTTGATTTCGAGGCTACTGAAATCGAACTCCTCCTGGAGCTTGCGCAGCCGCGGCGCCGGCTGGTAGTGAATGATGAGTTTCTGTTTGGCGCTGGTCTCCGGGGAATTGTGGGCAGCGAGATAAACGAGGCGGCTGCCTTTGGTGCCTTTGGTGAGGTCGTAGATCGTGTCCCGGACCACGCCGCCCATTTGAAAGCGCTTCGCGTAGTAGCGTCCGCGCGCACCATCGCGGTAGATGACGGAGAAAATCTTGTCGCGGTCGAAGAGGCCCACATAGGGCGGTTTGGGACCGAAAAAGGCCTTCTCCTGGACTTTGCTGACGCGTACGGTGCCGTCATCGAGAAAGACGATAATGTCATCGAGCCGGCTGCATTTGCACACGGCGTCGCCGGTGCGCTTGAGGCCCCATCCCACGTAGCCGTCCTCGCGGTTCACGTAGAGCGTTTCCGTGGCGACGGCGACTTCACTGGCCTTGAGCGCGGCGCCAAAGGTGGTGATCTCGGTCCTGCGCTCGCGCTTGAGGCCGTATTTGCGCTTCAACTCCTTGAACCAGTTGACGGCATACTTCGTCATGCCTGCAAGGTGCGCTTTCACTTCGGCGATCTGCTGGTCCAGCGCCTTGATCTGTTCGTTGGCCTCGAAACTGTTGTATTTGGAGATGCGTTTGATTTTGATTTCCGTGAGCCGTGCGATGTCGTCATCGGTCACTTCACGGCGGAGCAGTTTGAGAAACGGCCGCATGCCTTTCCAGATGGCGGCCATCACCGCCTCCCACGTGGTGCATTCCTCGATGTCGCGGTAGATGCGCTTTTCGATGAAGATTTTCTCGAGGGAGCAGGCGTGCCACTTCTCCTCAAGGTCGCCCAGTTTGAGTTCCAGTTCCTGACGCAGCAGTTCCCTCGTCTGCTCCGCGGCGTGTTTGAGCAGTTCATTGACGGTCATGAAGACCGGCTTGTCGTCGAGGATCACGACGCAGTTGGGCGCGATGCTGACTTCGCACGCGGTGAAGACGTAGAGCGCATTGAGCATGTCGTCGGCATCCGTGCCCGGAGCCAGATGAATCACGATGTCCACCTTCTCGGCGGTTACGTCCTCGACCTTGGCAATCTTGATCTTCCCCTTCTCGTTGGCCGCGAGAATACTGTCGATGAGGCCGCCGGTCGTGGTCCCGAACGGAATCTCTGAAATGTGCAGCGTGTTGCCTTTTTTCGCTTTGGTAATGCGGGCGCGGACCTTGACCCTGCCGCCGCGCTGGCCTTCGTTGTATTCCGCGGCGTCCATCAGCGCGCCCGTGGGGAAGTCGGGCAGCAGATTCACATTCTCCTTGCGCAGTGCAGCGATGGCGGCGTCGCAGAGTTCATTGAAGTTGTGAGGGAGAATCTTGCAACTCAAGCCGACGGCGATGCCCTCCACGCCCTGGGCGAGCAGGAGCGGAAATTTCACCGGCAGCGTCACCGGCTCCTTGTTGCGGCCGTCATAACTGGCGGCCCACGTGGTGAGGCGGCCGTTGAAGGCGATCTCGAGGGCGAATTTGCTCAGGCGCGCCTCGATGTAACGGCCCGCGGCGGGTTCGTCGCCGGTGTAGATGTTGCCCCAGTTTCCCTGGGTTTCCACCATGAGGTCCTTTTGCCCCAGCACCACCAGGGCTTCGGTAATGGCGGCATCACCGTGCGGGTGATACTTCATCGTCTCCCCGACGATGTTCGCCACTTTGTTGAACCGCCCGTCGTCCATTGTCTCCATGGTATGGAGAATACGGCGCTGCACCGGCTTGAGGCCGTCGTTCAAGTGCGGCACCGCACGTTCGAGAATGACGTAGCTGGCGTAGTCGAGAAACCAGTGCCCGTACATCTCGCCGACGTGATGCAGATTCCGCGGCGTGACTTTCGTCGTGATGGCCGTGGTGGGATGCACGTGCGTGGACGGGATGCTCCCGTCCTCCTGCGCCGCGGTTTCGGCGGGGGCGGCGGAGTCGTCGAAATCGAGAGGAAGCTGGGAATCGGTCTGCTGGTCGCGGGATTTTGCTGGCATGTCCGGGTCGGGGAACGGAGCGCCGTAGGCCAATTCCGCAGCGGCGCAAAAGAAAAGGCGGCCCCGGAGCGCCAAATCGCCCGCACGACAGCGGAATCGCAGGGAGCGGTCTTTCGGTGAATCTTCTCTGGAAAGTGCGCGGGGCACTGATAACGCTGCGCGCTTCCCTCGTTTCCTCCGTCCCCCATCCCCATTCATGCCACCACTCCCTCTGGCCGAGACCGCCTCCGAAATGAGCTTCCTGCAGCTTGTTTGGGACATTATCACCAACCTCCAGCAGTATGTGCAGTGGTGGGTGGATCAGGTAGGATCGAACAATCTCACCGCGATTCTTTTTCTCATCATCTTCTGCGAAACCGGGCTCGTGGTCATGCCCTGGCTGCCGGGCGATTCGCTGCTTTTCGTGGCCGGTTCGCTGTGTTCTCCCATCGCGGGCTCCAAACTGAGCTTTCCCCTGCTTTTCATTCTGCTGCCCATCGCCGCGATCCTTGGCGACAACCTCAACTACTGGATCGGGCGTTACACGGGCCCCAAAGTATTCAAAAAGCAGAAATCCATTTTCTTCAATGCAGACATCCTGCACCGGACGCAGCTGTTCTACGAAAAGCACGGAGGCAAGATGGTGCTGCTGGCGCGGTTTGTGCCGCTGGTGCGGACGTTCGCGCCCTTTGTGGCGGGCGTCGGCAGAATGGATTACCACCGTTTCGTGATCTTCGGAATCGCGGGCTCGTTTCTCTGGGTGGGGGTCTGCTGCGGCGCCGGCGTCCTGTTCGGAAACATCCCGTGGGTCACCGAGCACTTCGAGATCATTGTGCTGGCGGTCATCGGTATCAGCGTCATGCCCGCAATCATGGCATGGATGCAGGCGCGGCGGGAGGTAAAACGGGAAGCGGCTCCGGCGGAGAACTCCTGAGCCATGCAACGGGCGGCCCTGCTTCTGGCCCTGCTGCTGCTCACCCTGGCAGGTGCGGGCGCTCATCCGATTCTGCAGAACCCGGTGTGGATTTATGCGGCCCCTGACCGCGTCACGCTGGTGCTGCATGTCTCCGTGCGCGAACTTATCGTGGTGCAGGGGCTGCCGGTGACGGAAAGCGGTCAGGTGGACGCACTGGAGGCGGAGGAATTTGCCGCGCGCCATTCCGGTTATCTGCTCGACCATTTTCAAATCAAGGCGGACGGGAACCGCGTGGCTGGCAGCGTGCAGGACATCAAGCCGCCGGAAGTGATCGACGACGGGCTGGAGGGACCGGACCGGTCCCACTTCGTCTGGACGGTCGGGTATCCATTGAGCACTCCGCCCCGCACGCTGTCGATCAGTCAGAACATGTGTGTGGAGTTTCCGTCATCGCCCGGCGTGCCGTGGGATTTGAGTTATGCCTATCGCTACGGTCCGCATGGGGAAACGCCGTGGAAATTCGGAGTGCTGCCCCGGGACCGGGAAATCAGCTTCAACACGGGATTCGTCAGCGGCGGGGCGGAGGCGGGCAGTCTGGTCCGCACTCCGCGGCCGGCGACACTCCTGGGGCTTTGGTTCGTTTTTCTCACGGCCAGTATCCTCGGAGACAGGAAATCCCCGGCGATGCGAACCCTGCTGATTGCCCTCGCCTTTGCGGCCGGACTGGCGGCGGGCCGCCACCTCACGGCCATTCCAGTGTGGGCGGTGCATCTGGTCTGCGGCGCCTGCGCCATTCTAACCGCAGTGGATACCATTCACCGGCCGTCCGGGGCCGCTGCTTTGCCCCGCCGGATTCTCCTGTACACCGGGTGCCTCGGCTTCGGTGCGGCCTTCAGCGCGCAGGAACGGCTGACACCGGAACTGGAACGCTGGTGGCATTTGCTGCCCCTCCCGGCGGCACTTTTCGCCTGGCTCGCCGGAGCCGCCATCGCCCGGCTCTCAGAACGGCAAAACGGCCGGACCGGGGGCCTGATCCTTCAAACCGCTGCCCTGATTTGCTGCCTCGACGCCGCGTGGCTGATGCTGAAGCTGCTGGAGGCGATCTAGCGCCGGGCCTTGTCTGCGGAAGACGGCGAGATGCCGGTCCACCGACTTGCCAGGAGTTGGAAGGGCACGGGAATTCCGGTTCCGCACACTCGTCACCAGTTCTCCGCCGGCCGCGGTGATCGCTCTCACGGCGAGATCGTGCTCTGCATCGAAATAACTGGAAATGACGAGCAGCCCGGAGTCATGGAGCCGCCGGAGGCCATTGGCAAAAATGCGGCGCCATGCGGGGCGGTCGTGCCAGTAATTCTGGTGACGGAGGAAAACGAGATCGAACGAGCGTCCGAGTTCCCGGTGGTCTTCGAGGTTCGCGCAGTCCGTCTGCAGGAACTCCACCGTGGCGCCCGCCTCGGCAAGTTTCCGCGCCCGGCGGCGTGCGGTATCGATCTCCGCGCCGCGAATATCCGCGCCTGTGAAGCGCAGCACAGCCCCGGTGCGCCCGAGTTTCTCCAAAGCCGCCGATGACACCACTTCGACTTCCCGGCATTCGCCGCAGGCGAGATCGAGCACCTGAACTTCGTCGCGCCTCCGCTCCGCACCGGAGGCATCCAGCGCAGCACCGAGGAGGTGCTGCAGCGTCAGTTCGTCCGGGGAGGGATCGTGCGTCATTTGCGCGATTATGGCGGCACGCGCTGCGCCGGCAAGCAGGAGAAACCGGGTTCACAGGCACCCGCCTTCACTCCCCCGCCCCGCCGGCGGCCGCCTGGAGCACTTCGGTTTGTTCGGCGGCAGTCAGGTCGCGGGTCCGCACATAGTCGCCGTCGAAGTAAGCACGGGCGCCGTGATAGTGCTGGGTGTTGGCACCGGTGATCTTCAGTTTCCCGCCTTCGTGAATGAACGCGAGATTCGTTTCATCCGTGCGTGACTTGTCCGTTCCCTTGTCGCTGAACCATCCGATGGACTGATTCCACCGGGCGACGCCTGCCAGTTCCCCGACATGCGCCGTCGGACCGCGCACGACATTGATGCGAAAATGGAGCTTCCCCTGCTTCTCGACGATTTCAATCATCCCGCCGTAGCTGTCGATCCAGTGACCGGTCATGGATTCCGGCGCCTCCTTTGTAAGCAGCGCCCGCAGCCATGCCGTGCGATCCGCGGACAATCCTGCGGCAATGGAAAAGTACTCCGCACTCTGCATCCGCTGTGCTTCATCCGCCGCCGGAGCACCGGAGTAGGCCGGCGACGCGGCGATGTGATCGCGCCACTCCACCCAGTCGCGCTGCTCCTCGCGCAGCGCTGCAAAAGCCGCCGGACTGAATTCCTTTTTCACGGCGTCCCACGCGGTATTGAGAGCTTTGTCCGCTTTGGCGAACTCAGCCTTCGCCTCCGTCAGCGTGGGCTTACGGTCCCCTTCGGCGGCCGGCACAGAGCACAAAACGAAAACACAGAGCAGGGATGAAATGACGGCGGCGAATTTCATAGCGGAGAACAATCACGGCGCAGATGCCCCGTTTTCCGCGACTCTGCAACGGCCCGGCGTTGCAGGCCATGGCGAACGAAAAGTCCCGCGGTGGGGTTTCCACCCCGGGGCCTGAATTCCTTGCGCCGGCCTGTTTGCTCGCGCGATAAAAATAGCGCGGATCGCCCGGCCCGATGGGACCGGACGTGTAGGTAGTCGTGAGCCCCGTGGCCGTGATCGTGCCCTGGCTGGTCAATGTTGTGAGGTTGTCCGACCGCCAGATGGTATAGGCGACTCCCGGCACTGAGAGGAAGGTGAAGGAGAACGCCGGGCCGGCCGTCATGCCGACGGCGACGATTTCGATGTCGGGGCCGGCGAGCTGGATTCCGCTCACATCGGCCGCGGCGGCGTCCGCGCCGTTGCGGGACAGCGGGGTCAGCATGCGTCCGTAACCGTTTGCCGTACCGGAGAAGATTTTCCAATAGCACCCGCCGGTGCCCTCGAAGTGGAGGGATTTGATCGGATAAGTGGCCGGATCGCTGACCGATCCGTCGCCGGGGAACGTAAGACGTGATATCGTGCAGGTATTGCCGCCGCCCACAGAAAGCTGAATGCGTCCGTTGAAGGTGCCGTTGGCGGCATTGGCCACCACCGGAGTCAGCACACTCATGGCTTCGAAACGCGTGCTGAACTCCGCCCCGGCCGGGAGATCCTGAATCTCCACGAACCCGCCGTCATCGCCCTGCCATCCAATGCTGTCAGTGCCCGCGGCCGGAATGACGCGCATGGCCTCGAATCCTTCATCGAGGTAGTTGTCATCACTGGTGGTTTGCCGCCAGATATCCCGCCCGTTGGGAATTCCGGCATCCGTGGTGGGGTTTTGAGGATTCCGTTCATTCACCGTATCTCGCGTCGTCGGATCGGTGGTCACGCCATTCGCCGTGAGCCAGATCTCATGGTTGGCGATGTTAGTGCCGGGCCAGCCCGCCGGCTGGGTGGTGGTGGCGGGAGTGGTGCCGCGGCGAGTCCAGCCGTTACCGTCCTCCCAGGGTACCGGCAGCGTGCCGGTGCTGCGATAGCCGACGAGGCGGTATTCGTTGCTCGTCGGGTTCTCGATAACGTTGTTGGCGGCGCCGGAGGTGTATTCACCGGTGTTGATGAAATTCCCCGGGCGGGAGTAGAGTTCCATAAAGAAGCTGCCGTCGCGGTCGCCGGTGACGAGATCGATGTCATGACAGCCGGCGGGCAGGGGGATCACGGCATGGGCGGTGAAATCACTGAGGCTGGTGTTGTTGGCGGAGTTGTTGCGGTAGGTGAGCACCGTCGAGGGATCGGCGGGATCGATGCCGAATTCACCGCCGACCTTTTGCCATGCCTGCCCCGCGGTGCGGACCGCACACCATTCCGGTCCCTTGAAGCAGAAGGTGTACTGCCCGTCCGCGGGGATCACGAGACGTCCCCGGGCATGGATCGCGAAGTCGTCGTCATTGACTCCTGCAACGGCGTCCGGCAGGTCCAGTTCACCGGCAAAAAGTCCGCCCAGCCCGGGGCGATCGGCATCGGAATGATTGAGCACAGGGGCCTTGCCGTAACTGTGCACCGCGCCGGGATTCTGGAGCGCGTTGATGGCATCCTCCCGGGTCACGATAGTGCCCGCCCCGCTCGCCACATGAAGGCCCCACTATGTGCAGAGCGTATTCATGAGCGGCATGAATGTGGTGCTGGCGGAAATATCCGGAATGGGTGCACTTTCACCTGGAACCATGTATTTTAGTCAAACGGCGCAGAAAGTTTACTTATGGAAATTCGGCGCATTGCGATTCTCCGCAGGCATCGCTCACGGACTGCCATCCGCATTCCCGCCGTTGCTCTCACCTGGTTTCCGCGGCCCAATCCGGGGATGAGCCCGCATCTCTGTTTCCTGCTTCACACCCTTGCCGCCGCCGCAGTAGCGGCCCCCGCTTTCAAGGCCACCGTCGTGGATGACAAAATCACGATCGGTTACGGTCTCGCTATCGGCGATGTGGACGGCGATAAAAAGCCTGACATCCTCCTCGCCGACGCCAGGGAGATCGTCTGGTATCAAAATCCCGGCTGGAAAAAATCTGTCATCGCCAGGAATCTCACTCCGCGCGACAACGTTTGCATCGCCGCCCGTGACCTGGACGGAGACGGCAAGGTCGAAATCGCCGTCGGTGCGCAGTGGAATCCCGGTGAAACGAACAATGTCGCCGAAAGCGGCGCCGTCCTTTACCTCCAGCGCCCGGACAAAGACGGTGAACTGTGGAAACCCGTCGTTCTTCCCCACGAGCCCACTACCCACCGCATGCACTGGGTGCGCACCGGAGCCAAATCATACGCCCTCGTCGTCCTGCCGCTCCACGGGCGTGGCAACAGTGGGGGCGCAGGTCCCAAAGGAGTCAGGATCATCTCCTACGCCTTTCCAGGCAGTCCAGGAGATCCCGCCGCATGGAAACAGTCGGTGCTCGACGAATCCCTGCATGTCACTCACAATTTCGATCTGCAGTCCCTCCCGGACAAAGATGAACTTCTCATCGGTGGAAAAGAGGCGCTCCTGAGAGCCGTGCCGGACGGAACCGGCTGGGGAACGAACCGCCTCCCGCTCAGCGACGCGGAAACGCCCGCCTGGGGCGGGGCCGGAGAAGTCCGCCTTGGTCCGGGACCGGACCGAATCACCTGTATCGAGCCCTTTCACGGACCACTGCTGACACTCTTCACGCGGGACGACAAGACCCGCACATGGCACCGCCGCATTCTGGACCGCTCCTTCAATCAGGGGCACGCCCTGGCTACAGGCGATGTTCTGGGAAACGGCCGCCTCCAAATCGTCGCCGGCTGGCGCGAGCCCAACGCCGATAAACAAACCGGCATCAAAATCTACGAGGAAAAGGACGGAACCTGGACGAGCCATTGGGTCAGCGAACCCAACACGATGGCTTGCGAAGACCTCAAAATCGCAGACCTCGACGGGGACTCCCGCCCGGAAATCATCGCGGCGGGGAGATCGACCAGGAATGTTGTTATCTACAGTTGTGGCCCGTAGCCCGGAACGCGTGCATCTTCCCCCGTATCCAAACCTGGCAGTGCCAGAGCAGTGCTCCGACCTTGCATTAATGGACATCCCATTGACGCGACGGCACAGCTAGTGCGGTTCCATCGGCCTCACCCCAGGCTGCCCAAAGCATCAAGCTCCGGGAAATGGCCTGGCGCAGCGCCCCCCCGTCCCGGCAGCCTACTTCTTTGCGGCCGCGGCGGCACCCGGCTTTGTCTTGGGAAGAACGACCTTGCCAAGATTGAAGATGGGCGAGTAGATGGCGTAGATGAGAAACCCAACCATGATGCCGAGGACGATAATCGTGATTGGCTCCAGAATCTTGTCTATCTGATTCCCGATATTATCCAGTTCCTCCTCATAGTCGTCGGCGATCTCCTCAAGCATGTCAGTCGAGGAACCGGTTTCGCTGCTGAGCTGCATCAGTCCGGAAATCGGGCGGCCGTCCGGGCCGAGGCGGTGGGATTCCAGCAGGAAGGATTCATGCAGGGCGAGACCCTCCTCGATATGTTCTTTTACGGAGGAGAAAAACTCGCGATGAGTGACGTTAGGGGCGCTTTCTCCGGTAATCCGGAGTGCGGTCGAGACCCGGACATTGCTCTCAATGAGCATGGCCAGCGTACGGAAACTGACCGCCGCTGAACTCTTTCGGACGATGTTTCCAACCGTCGGGAGTTTGAGCCAGAATCGCTGCACGCCGGGAATGGCGCAAATTTTACCCCAGTTTCGAAACAGCATGACCATCCCGAAGATCGGCAGCGCCACCAGCCACGGCTGACTGAGCAGAATATCGGAGAGTATCATCATGGCCTTGGTCGCCGTCGGCAGTTCGCTGTTAAACTGCCCGTAGAGCCCCTTCAATGCCGGCACGAGCGTCATGGACATGGTGATGATGACCCCCACACCGATGATCAGCACGATGCACGGGTAGATCATGCCGCTCTTCAATTTCTTGAGAATCTTCAGAGTCTTCTTCTGTCCCTTGGCAATGCGCCGGCACACTTCGGGGAGTTGGCCGGCTTCCTCACCGGCGCGAATCAGCGCAAGCAGCGCCTCTCCAAAGAGGTCCTGATGCCGTCCCATGGCATCGCTGACTTTTTCCCCCTGACTTATCTGCGCAGCAATATCTGCGACCGTCCCCTTGTACCGTGGCGATCTAACCCGGTTCGCCTGCAACTCGAAGCTCTTTATGGTCGAGATGTTGCGTTCAAGGCACCGTGCGATTCCGGAAAACAGATTGACCCGGTCCTCCAGATTCGGCTTCTTTACGGACAGGCGATAGACTTTCTCATCGGCGCCGGAAATCGTCGTCACCCTTGCCACTTCATTGCTGGCTTTACCCGAGCCGACGATGGCTTTGGCGTCATCATCAGTGTCCACGATGATCTCCTGAGTGCGCCCGGAATTGACATTGGTGAGGACTACTTTCTTGAGCATGGCGTGGAGTCGGTTAGCTGTGGCAAAGGAGGTGCGTTATCGGTGAACAGGGGCGGGACGAAGTACGTCGAATGAGATGAATGAGTCCGAGGTGGAACCGTATGGTCGCCAGGTAATTGTAACAGTTGCCGTCTCCACAGTGCCCTCTGCAATCCCTCCGTCGTCACCCAGATCGACAGGAGTGCCGTCCACGATGGAGAAACTCATGGGAGAGGATCCATTGCTGCCCTGCAATCCCTGATGCTGCGCGAGGAGCACGGCTGAGGGATTCACTCCCAGCTGCCAGAGCCGTGAAACGGCTTCACCGTAGCGTATCGCCGCTGACTGCCCCCTCGAGAGTTCCTCCTGAGCAGTCATCGTCATTGAGAGCGAAGACGCGGCCGCGACCGCCGCGGCGATCAAGCCCGCCGCAGCCATGATCTCAATGAGCGTATAGCCGGCGCGATGCTTTGGCGAAATGAATTGCTGCGTTTTCATGGCGGGCCGTTACCAGGTGTTGTCGTTTGAGGTTCCCGGGATCTTATCCGGCATAACGACCTCGACCCACGCAGCGCGCGGCGTCATGCGAATCAGCCCGCGGGTATCGGTCTCCAGTTCAAGATTAAGGGTCTGCGTGCCGGAAGGGCCGGTGATCGGAGCATTCGCCTGAATGCCGCCGACGAGGTTCACCGTGGATACCGCGGCATCGGCGGAAAAAGCCAGAGGAGTGTTCTCCGCCAGGATCACCATGTGCCAGTTGCTCACGGAGTGAGTGTCCTCGACAATGATGTTCACAGGAGTGCCCGGATTGGGGCCTTCCTGTTTAATGGCCAGAATCAATCGCCGGCTGTTCTGCCTGCGCAGGCGAATGGTGTGAAGCTGTCGCGTCGATGCAGCATCCTGGACATAGCACAATGCCATGGATGGCCGGTAACGCGCATAGGTGGCGAAGTTGCTGTCATCCTGTCCTTCAATGACGATTTCTTCAACTTCGCTGTCCACCACGATACTGGGAATGTCCGCAGGGTTAGTGGCCCCGATTGAAGGAGTAAGCGTGATCAACCCGTTCCCGTCACTTTCGAATCCGCGCGGATCGCTCATGGTGGTCGCACCTGTGATTTGAATGGTGGCGGGCGATCCGGTGAGCTTCTGTCTAAGAGAATTGCCGCCGTTGGCAGCATCATCGATCACATTCAACTGCCCGCTGAAATCAGCACTTCCTGCAATATTGCCGAATGTTATAGGGGTCCAAGAAAGATTCGACGGCACAATCGCATTGCCGGCAAGGTCCAGTGGACGAAGTCCCGTGCCCGCGGAGGACGGAGCAGACGTGAACCGAAGCGAACGGGCGGTATAAGCAGTGTCGGACAGTTCAGGAACAAAGTGGAGCACCCGGCCTGTGACGGAGATATTCCCGGCCACGACCGGATCGACAGGAGGCGTCAGGCTCGAACGGTGTACAATGAGAAGATCACCTCCCAGCACCGGGCAGCGGCTTCGTATATAAGTTTTCTGATAGCTGGCGGTCGCCGTATAATCTGCATCCAGTCTTCCGTTGCCGGCCTGCACGAAATCGAGCGCGAAAGTGCCGGACTGGGTGTCGATTACTTTGGAATAAGGATAGTCCCAGGTGAAAGAAAACCCGTTCAATCCGGCCAGCCGGGTATTGCTTTCCATGGGATAGCCTGACCATGAAGGAGCAGCGGTGACACTCCAGCCGGCGAGGGGATCGAAGTTCATTCCGTCGTCATCCAGGCTGGAGGTTATGGCGCGGGCGAGAGCATACTCTCTGATGGCGCCGCGGGAGTTCCACGACGCGATGCGGCGGCGGGCCGCGTGCTCTTCCACCTCCCCGGCGCGGCTTCGCTGACCGAGCAGGCCCACCCAAGTCGTAAAGCCAATGGTCAAAGCCCCGATACTGACGAGGGCGATGGCCATAACTCCTCCGCGGCGGCCATGAAACGATAAAGTGTGGCTTTTCATTGGCGGAACAGCTTAAAGTGCAGGAAATTGCGGGATGACGAACACATAGGAGGTCTGCCCCTCGTGACGGGCATAGGCCGCTTGCGGTGTTCCGGCTGTATAACTGCCTCCTGTGGTCTGCAGCCGGGCAAGTCCGGGGTCCGGCCACCACATCAGGTAAAAAGGCTGATTAGCGGCCCGCTTAAATATGTCCGCAGCGCCTTCGGCCACTATCGCGCGGTCGGCGCGTTCAAAATGGACACACGGCACGCCCGCGTCGGAGACTGTCGAGTCACGGAAAACACAGTCGTAATAATGTGTCAGAGTATAGTCCACATATCGGCGGACTGAAGCGAACACACAGGAAACATCAGGAGCCGCTGCGTCACTCGAATTGGGCGTCATGGCCAAATAATCCAATTCATAAACGCAACGAATCCAAAGCTGGGTGTTGGACCCCGAAGGTTGCAGCAGAAACACCGTCGCGTTGGTGATCGCCTGGGTCGAAGTGGTGACTATCGTATCTCCGGTGTCCTGATCAATAGTGGTCGTGGTGACAGTGCCGGACTCCGGCGGTGCGCCGCGATAGGAAGTGAATACCTGGGCGGCAGTGGCGGTGTCCGGATTTGCCGCCAGGAATTCCCGGAACGCGGCAGGGGTGTCCAAAGCCTGAGGGAGGGTGCCATACAGATTGATGGTTCGGCCACGAATGGTATTGACGTGCCCACCCCGGGGCAGAATGAAAACCGCCACTGACTTTTCGACTTCCTCCAGAAATAACGTGCGCAGGGCATCAGCCTGCGAACAGCGTCCGAAATTCGGAGCTACGTAGCTGTCCACAAAGGAAAGCCCGGAACCGGGGTAGAAATTGTCGCCCACGCCCGCCGGAAGCGGAACCTTCTGAAAGGTTCCGGGATTCCGGTGGTTCTTGGCCATGACTCGGAAGGTAAGGGCGGCGGCGGTAAAGAGCAGTGCGCCCACTCCGGCCACAACCAGGAGTTCAATGAGAGAGAACCCGCGCCGATAACGCGAAACTGCCGCCATGATGTAGCGTGGGGAAGTCATGACGAGGACGGGATTGCTACCTGCGGCCAGGCTGGCCCGCAGGCTGATTGCCTGATGGCGGCTCAACAAGATCAGGATCTGGTTGCACGGCATCCTCGGGGTCTTCAAGTGGGGGTGCCGGAGGAGCCTCTGAAGGCACGGCTGACGACGGATCGATATCCGGCTTCGGAATCGACGGGGGATTTCCGTTCTGCGATGCTTGCAAAGCATTGTTGAGCGACTGGCGCTCCTGTTCATTGAGAACCGACTCAGGATTGGTGTCGCTGCCTGGAGGAATGCTGTCCAGAATATCCGATGGATTGGGAAATACATTCTTGTGAGGAACGACGACTGTTCCTTTGTCATCCATAACATACATAGCAGCCTTCTCCCCAGCTTCATCAGCCCCGGCAACAAGTGCTCTAACTTCAGGGCGCAAATTGATCTTCTTTTGAATCTTCCGGGGCACCACAGGTTCCAGTCCAATCGTGGCGTCCTCGACCCAGCCGATCTCCAGTTCTGCATCCGTCACTTTAATAACCCGGAGAATTTGTGTCTGGTTGGGAATGATGGGGCGAATAATCTGGCCCTCCTCCAAACTAAGGCGCCCCAGAGACACGATGTGTTTGTCCCCAAATTTCATGATTCCATTGACCTTTTCTTTGTCAAAGAACGCCCGCAGTTTACTTTCTTCAGTTTCAACCTGTTCGACCGGCTTGTTCGGCGCAGCCTTCTTGCGCTCGGCGAAGGGATTGCGGCGCTTCATATCAAGTTTATCCTCAGGGCGGAGTTCTGCCTTATCCTGAGGAAGTAAACCGATGTCCCGGAGCTTGGCCATGGTGATCTCCACTTCCGCACCGGCGGTTGACACCCACCCGAAAAGAGCGGCAGTAATAATTTGGCGAGTATTCATAGCAGCAGGAGAATATTATTAAGGCTGTTTTTCGCCGGCGGGCACCGCGAGGAGCGGGAATTCGACGGACAAGTCGAGTTCAATGTCGTTGTTGCGCTGACCTTTCCTGATCTCGAGTGAGGAAATGCGGCTGGTGGGCAGTTCGCGTTCGATTGAAGCCAACAACTGCACCGCTTTTTCGGCATCGCCTTCAAGCTTGACCGTGGTGGCCACGCGGCGGTTCACATAGCTCATGTCCTTGTTCTCAACCGGCGGGTTGGTTTGGTTGCCGAATGGAGTCAAATTAGGAAAGCGCTTTAACATGCGCCCAAACTCGTTTTTAGCGGCGATAGCGTCGCTTCCACTCATTTCAAATTTCTGCCGCCACATTTCGAGGAACTTGCGGTGTGCGGCCGTGTCCGTGCGGACCTTTTCGAGTACTGCTCTGGCCATCGTATGCTTCGACTGGGCGGCTTCATGGCGGGCTCTCGCGTCCTCGGAAGCCTCCGTCGCGGTGACCATCCGTTGATTGAGCACTTTCGTGCCCATGAAAAGGCAGATGACTACTGCAAAGAGTAGGACACAGGATAAATGTTTGGTATTCATAACTGAATGGTCTTGAGGTAAAATTAGTCATCCCCTATCTGAGTCTTTACGAGCGTTGCCGTGTAGGTCACGTCCCCGAGCCGGTCGTTCTTGTCCCCGATGAGATCATCGCGGAATGCCTGGTAGCCCGCTTTGACGAGCGACTGAACGGTCTCCTCCTTTTGCACGGTGCCGCCGGAATTTATTTGAAGCCGCATCTCGATCTGATCCGGGCGGTCAGGGATGCGTGTCAGCTTCATGGACGAGAGTGTATTGCCTGTTCTCACACTATTAATGACGGCAACGACGACATCCATCAGCGGCTGGCTGCTGTCGATCCACGTTTCCACTTCTTTGGCCCTGGTGGTGGTATCTTCGATTTGCTTCTGCTCCTGCGTAAGAGAAGCGATTGTCCGGTTCAACTCCTGCTCTCCATCCAGTTCGCGGCTTTCGTCAGCCTGGGCCTGCTTCGCCTTCACAGTGAACAAGGCTCCAAGTCCGATGGAACCCGCGGCGGCGATGTAGAAGAGAACTGGCAGCACCATGAGAATGGCGGGCAAAGGCGGCGCCAGTTCCGTACGCTCAGTCTTCAGGTCATGCATGATGGTTTTGCTCATAGAATCAGGAGTCGGTTAGAAGTTTCCACAGCTGCGCAGGAACGGTTACATCGCTGACCAGTGCCCCGGGAATGCGCTGACGCAGCAAATCAGGAAGTGGGCAGCCGGCTTCATCGTTCATGAAGACGATGTTTGAGTTCGGTCCTGCGTTCTGAATAAGCGGCAGAATGATATCCAGCACCGGAGACATGTCGTCAGTGTAAAGGTCGGTGCGCGAACGGAGTTCCATCCACTGCTCCTCACGCTGGCTGAGCGCACAAACCGACCCCTCCGAACAGGTGACCATGACAACATTCCCGAACGGCTCGCCGGGATTGGAAACGGCTCTCGCCCGCCGCGCCTCCGCGACCTGCTCGATCAGGTCGAGCATCATTCCGTAAACACCGACGCAGACGCGTCCGGCCTGCAGACCCGCTTCCTTTAGCATGGAGACTGTCTTGTTTACGGCCTCTTCATCGATGGAAAGGAGGACGCTGGTATTGCTCTCCGGATTATGCTGCAGCCAATAGCGCTTGCCGCGCTCCGCTTTGGCACCGAGCACACTTTTCGGGTTGGTGCGCAACTGCTGTTCCAGACCCGCTCGCCGGCTCACGTTCACTTCGAGGGTTATCACGAAGCGGTGATTCAGGGACACGGAACACCAGCCGTTGTCCGTCAACGCCCGCCATTCGTGGCCCATCTGATTGATGACCTCTTTGAACTCGCCCTCCTGAAAGCCGGCGTCCCGGAATTCACCGTTCTTGTCCAGCACTGACCAGCTAACGCGACGGCGCCCGATGTTCAGAGCCAGCGAATTCTCGCGCACAAAGCGCTTCGTCCACGGAGCGCTGCTGTCGTCCGGCTCCGGCCGGAACGAACGGAAGGTCAGTACGTCTTTGATGTCTTTGAGTTTCATGGAGTCGTTTTTTGTAGGGATTGGTTCGCCTGGATCAGCGGCCGTGCTCGGACATAAAGGCCTCCACCTCATCCTGGCTGTAGCCGGTCTTCTCGATCTGGGGAACGTTCCAGCCCTCGGCGCCGCGCATGTCCACACTGCGCTCCCAGGAGATCATGCCCTTCTTCCATCCGGTTTCGAGTTCCTGGTCGAGCTTCTTGTACTCTCCGCGGCGGATCAGATTCGTCGTGGAATCGTACTGCAGGAGCAGTTCGTGAATGGCAAAGCGCCGCTGCCTGATGGTGTCATAAAGCAGACGCTGGCACAGAATCGCCCTCAGGGTATCCGCCAAACTTGCCTGGGCGGTTTCCAAACGGTCGCTGGGAACGAGTTTGAGGAAGCGCTGCACTGTCTGCGAGGCCGATGAGGTGTGCAGGGTAGCCACTACCACGTGGCCCGTTTCCGCCGCCTGGAGTGCGATTTCAGCCGTCTCCCCATCCCGGATTTCACCGACGACGATCACATCCGGAGCCTGACGCAGGGAGGCTCGAAGTGACATTCCGAAATCCAGATCGTCCTCACCGATTTCCCGCTGCGAGACCAGGGACGGCGTACCGTCCGGGTAAACATACTCAATCGGGTCCTCGAAAGTGACGACATGCTCCTGGCGGCGCTCCGCACGATGGAGGATCATGGAGGCGATCGTCGTGCTCTTTCCGGAACCCGTCGCACCGCAAATCAAAAACAGACCGTTCTTCGCCTCCATGAACGCCTTCAGCGCTGCGGCCGGCACCGCAACATCCTGTGGTTTCGGGATTTTGGTCGGCAACAAACGAAGCACCCAGCGGAAGCGGCCCTTCGTCACCATGCGATTCACGCGGAATCGCATACCCCCGAACGTCATGGCGTAGTCAACGCATCCCGGCTCCACCTTCATCTGCTGCTCAGGATGATAAACGAATGAATCGTAGATCAAACTCCCATTGTGCTTGTAGCACAGCGGTTCCCACGGAGTGATGTAGAAATCACTCACTCCCGGCAACTGGGCGATCTGGTAAACCCGTTGGCCGAGGGGGCTGCGTTCGTCGATGTAATCCATTGGCTTGAATCAGGGAAATTATTTGCAAATACTATAATAATCATAGTTCCTGCGCAAACTAAAATTTCTGATTTCTTTACTTTCTTCCAGAATTTACGGATTTCCGACTTTTCTTGAAATCCCGAAACGAAGCTTTCCTGCTCTATCGAGTTTGCTTTCTGATCCACGACACAACATATTGGGAGCGATTTTGGAATCGATTTGCAGCCGGCCCGCGCTATATCGGCAGCGACTTCTCCGGGGACTCGCCCCACTCAGGCTTCGTGGAACCGGGCTTGGCAGCGGTGGCCGAATTGAGATCAACGTGATCCTGGACGGCGATACTCCAATGCCCTCGAGTTTTCAGTGGGGATACCGTGGACGCGTTCGCCCTGAGAAAAGTCATTACTTCCGGACGATGCGGAAGTACCCCCGACCGGCTCCTTGCTGGAGATTGCCGTATTCAAAACTGGTAAAGTCGCCGCCGGAAGGCACGCCTTCTGCAATACCTGTCCAGAGAGTTAGATCAGGCGAGTGTTCGATGCGATAGGTGGTCCATGGCTCCGACCGCCAGGTCATCCGCCATGTTCGCGCGGCCCCGGGCGGAGGCCCGGCGATTACCCCGGCCTCGACGACTGCGGGACGGTGGGCGACGTTCAGCCGCCATGTGCCCCGCTCGCCGGGGCCGGTTCCGTCCAAAGCGATGCGGTAAGTCACTCCCATCAGGGCGAAGAACGAAACCCCGGTCGGATGTCCGGAACCACTGCCGCTCCCGGCGACCCGATGCAGTCCGCTGAGATTATTTCCCGTGTAAACCCCCAGCACGGTCCGGTAACGACTGCCGAGAGCATCCAGGGTGAATTCTCCGCTCACCGGTGCAGTCCAGGAGAACCAAACACTGCACGCCGGAGCAGTGCCCGGCGCATGGGCGGGCTCACCTGGCTGCGCCGTCGCTGCGTCATTCTCCCCGGAGGCACTAACAGAAAACACGGAGCCCAAATCCAGCGGGGTTGCAAAGGCATCATTGGTGGGCAGAGCCGCTGAACTGATGCTCAGTGCGAGACGACCAGCAGCCGGCCCGGCCCCTCCCGCCTGAATGTAGAGTTCCCCGGGCGTCCCCACCGATACGGTCACTCTTGCAGCGGATGAACCGTCGTAATTGTCGTTGGATGCCAAAAGCGCGAGCTGGCTGAGGCTGGTGCCTGAATAGACGGCGATCGCCGTGTCGAAATCACTGCCCGCAGTGTCACAAACAACGGTTCCGCCCCCGGTGGAGAGGCGCCACCACACCGTCCCGGAGGCCAATCCCGGCTCGCCCGGCTCCAGTCCGGCCCCGGCAGTGCAAACCACGGTCCGCGGCGAGGCGGCGGCGGCGGAGGCAAAATCGTCATTCGCGGGGCGCGACAAGCCCGCCTGGCGTGTGAGGGTAAAGGGCGACGCCGGACGAATCATACCCGGTCCACCCACCGGAGTGAAGACCTCCGGATCGAACCGGCCATAACGGCCGCGCGCCCCCCACAGTCCGAGATACGCAGCCCCGGCTCCTTCCTGATAAATCAGTTCGATCCGGCGGGGGCCGGCAGTCAAGAACACCTGGCCGAAGACTTCCTCTCCGCCGGCCGTCAGGAAACCATCCGGCAGAGTGACCACCGGCCGGGTGCCGGCCACATTCCACCACTGGCTTCCGGCAATGCGGAACCGCGCCGCGTCATCCGCCAAGACACAGAAAGTATAATAGTCGTCCGACGGCACGTGCAGTGTAGCACGTGCCCCAACCGCGAATTGATTGTCATCCCCTGGCTCGTCGCCAGGAAACGGAGACTGTGTTTGCCCGTGTCCGCCGCCGCCGGCCTGAGGATCGAACAGATTGATCGTGCCGGCGAATGACCGGATCGAGTTCGGCTGCGGGGAGCCCGCCCAATGGCTGAACAACTGGGTCAGCGCCGTCTCCAAACTGTCCGCGCCGTTCCGGATGGAAGTCAATTCCCAGCCGGGGTTGGCTCCGGAGCACTGCTGCTCGATACTAACAGTATCAATTTCCCACGCGGGATTGCCCCGGCTCGTGTCGCGGTCAAATGAAGCCAGGAACTGTACCCTCAGAGAATCGCCGGCGTTAAAAGTCCCCAGTCTGGCCGTGCTCGTGACATAGGCGGGCACCACATAACCCGGCGAGTCGAAAACGAATGCCGGCTGTCCCCGGATGTCCGCGATGCTGGTGAAGGTTACAATTCCGGTATAACCGTTCAGAGTAAAGGCCGCGGGGGGCACCAGCGTGAACGGCCCGCCGTTCACGCTCAGCAGCACCTGTCCCCCGTCCCAGTTGCCCTCTTCAAAGCTGAACCGGTGGGTGAATTGCAGGACAGCGTCACCGTGACAATGCATCACTACGGACGGTGAAGTGAGAAGTGTGGAGGGCGCACTCGCAAGACCAGGCCCCTGCCCCGCAGTTTTCCAGGAACCGTTTTCCTCATCGAGAGTCCACGGCCCGTCGAAGGGCGCGTTGACATTGGTGACGGAGAAATCCCCCGGCCCATCCTCGAATTCCCGTATCCAAACCGGCGGCAGCGCCTGCGGTGTCAAAGCACCGGTGCTGTAGGAGCCTCCGGCAGCGATTTCACCGGCGAGCCGGAACGCCGCGTTTAGCGAGGTATGCACTCCCCGGGCTGCAAAAACCTCGTAATAAGCACTGCCGAACTGTTCCCATGTCACAAACTCCAGCGCATACACGCCTGGCGTCAGGTGACAGACTCCCAGCGTGGCCGAGTTGTCAGTGAGCCCCGGAAAGGACAACTCGTTGCCGCTGTGCGCCGGATTGGCGGGATTGGACGCATTGAGCCGTGTGCTGGAAATGAAATCAGCGCCAAAGATCCGCAACCTGGCGCCTTCGCTGCTGCTGAAACCGATCGTGTAGTCATCCTCTTCCGCAATCTGGATGAAGGTGCGCGCCACCGTGGCGAAGTTGTTGTCATCTCCGGCCGCCCGGTCGGGCGTCAAGTTGTCCACCCGCACCGGCTGGTCCCCATCGAAGTAACCTGAACCGCCGCCGTTGTCCGGATCATGATGATTGACGACGGCCGGAGCGGACTCCTTCACCACGGCGGAAGGGTCAGCCATGAGGTCCAGCGCGTCCTCCAGCGATTCCAGAGAAGCCGGCCGGGACACGGGGTAGTAGAATTCGCGCACTTCCCACGCCCCGTCTGTTTGCGTTCCCGCCTCCACCGCGCCGGCATCCGCGGCTCCCCACATCACACGGGGCATTCCGCGCTGATCCTCTGTGAAGGAAGAGGAGGCGATGCGGTCCAGTGCGGGGCTGACCGCACGCGGCGGCATCGTGGGCGTGGGGCCGCCGTAATTTGCCAGGGGAAACAGTTGCGGCGCGGCCGCGATGGCCGCAGGTCCGGAATCACTGCCGCCGGCATTATGCAGCGCCTGCACGAGGTTCACGCCCGTTCGGGTCACGGTCCCGGAGTTGAAAATGTCCGCCCCGGCAGCGGCACTGTTCCCGGCCACGATGCTGTTGGTTAGGGTCAACGAGGACTCGTTCCGCAAACCGCCTCCCGTCACCGTGGCGGAGTTGCCGCTCACGGTACAGTGCGTCATTGTCAGTGTGCCGTCGCCGGCGACGGCTCCGCCTGCATTCGCTGAGTTGCCGGCGAAAGTGCTCTGCGTCACCGTCAGGCTGCCGTGATTCGAGATCGCGCCGCCTTCTCCGGCCGCAGTGCAATCACGCACGGTGCACCGGGAGAGGGTCAAAGTCCCCGCGTTCAGCGCGGCACCGCCATCCCCGCCGGAGGCATGGCCTCCCTGCAGTGTCAGGCTGCGCAAATCCAGAGTGCCTCCCGCCGTCACGTGGAGAATCCGGTTCACGCCGCCGCCGCTTAAAATGATTCCGCCCGGCAATGCCGAGGCATCCAGCGTCAACTGCTGCACTCCCGTCGCCAGTTCCCCGCCAGCCAGGGTAATGGTCCTGCCGTTCAGCACCGCATCGAACACAATCTCATCGGCTCCGGCCTGTTCGAGTGCCGCCGCCATCGCTGCACGGAGCGAACCGGCCCCGCTGTCAGCATCGCTGGTCACGGTCAGCACCGCTGCGGCGGCGTTGCCGGGGACGCAGAGCAGGCCGGCACAGGCCAGAAGGCTGAGAATGTAAGGGGACATCGGATTGGAGAGGAGCAACCCCCGGGATCATATCCTGAATTGCACCGGATAGACCAGTGTGAATTCACAAAATGTTCATCCATCCGGCCGCTCCACCGGACACCCGGATCCCTGCATTCGTCCCACGAATATCGATTCAGGCCAAATGCACGTCCACCCTCGCCCGCTCGAAATCCTCCGCCTGCAGCAGGCGGTGACTTTTGAAGCCGGTCAACCTGGCCAGCAGCAGATCAGGAACGACCTGGATGCGGGTGTTATAGGCGGTGGCGATGTCATTGTAGTAACCGCGCGCCAGCGCGATGCGCTGCTCGGTTTCCGTGAGCTGCCGTTGCAGCGAGAGAAAGGCGCCGTCGCTCCTGAGATTCGGGTAGCGTTCCGCCACTCCGGCAATCACCCGGGCGACTCCGTGGAAGTCCGGACCTGCGACACCCGGCGGCGTGGCGGTTAGCTGGGTGCGCATCGCCGTCACGGCTTCCAGCACGTCCCGCTCGTGCGACCGCAGCGCCTCCACGCAGGCCAGCAGGCGCGGAATGAGATCGTGCCGGCGTTTCAACTGCACATCGATCAGCGACCAGCCGTGCCGCACGCGGTTTCGTGCATCCACAAGACTGTTGTACACCATCCACAGCCACGTCAGGCCCCATGCGCCGGCGAAAACTCCCGCCGCGACGCCTGCACCTTCCCACTTCTGCAGCACCGCGCCGGCACCCGCTGCGGCGAGCATGCCGAGGATGCCCCACACTTTCAGTGAGGCCCCATAGCCGCGCAGCACCTGTTCCTCAGACTGCACTGTCACAAGATAAAGGGGCGCATCCTTCTCCGCAGCGATCTCCGGCGCGACCACGTCAGCCCGTTCCCGGGAGTGCCCCACGAGGAAAACTTCGCCGTGCAGCAGGATCCCCGTCTCAGTGAATGTGCGGCGGTGCGTGCTGTCGCTGACCGCCCCCGGCGGCCCTTTTCCATAATAGTAAGGATGCGACCGGCCGCAGGTCTCGGAATAAAGCGTACTGGGGCGCACCTCTGCGCCCTCCGGATGCACCAGCACCACTCCGGTGTCGTCACGCAGATAAAACGCCGCACTCTCCCCGCCGCTGGCGACCGTAGTGCTGCCGCTTTCCGTGCGCGTGCGTGTCTGCGTCTTGCCCTGACTGTCAGTGTAACTCTCCGTCACCGTCCGGCTCCAGTGCTCGGCCACGCTCCATGAATAAAGCACGCACAGCTTTTCGCTGAGAAAGGCGGTGAACGGCGCCTCGCATTCCGCCGTGCCTTTCAATTCCACAGTGCCGATGAAGACACCCTGCACCTTCGATGTCGGCAGCACCGCCACCAGGCGCCGCTTGCGGTTCGACCGGTGACTGAGTCCGAGAAACAGCAGGCTCAACAGGCCCAGTCCCGCGGCAATGAGTGGATTTCCCTGCATCGTCGCACCGGAGGCTGCCGGATTTACCTACCAAATCTTGTCAAAGAACCGTCCCACCGCTCCTTTTTCACCGGTGCCGGCGGTTTTCAGTTTCTCCTGCTTCTGCGGGCGCAGTTCCGGGCTGTCGGCGGAGACCAGCCGGATGCTCTTGATCTCGTAGCGCCGCGTGGGGCAGTCGTTGGTGTCCACGGTCATCGCAGAGATGGCTTCGAGGGCTTCGATTCCCTGAACCACGCGCGCGAAGACCGTGTAATTGCCGTCGAGTTTGGCATCGCTGCGCAGCATTACGAAAAACTGGCTGCCGCTGCTCTGCTTGTCGCCGCGGCGAATGGCTTCATTGGTGCGCGCCATGGCGACCGAGCCCCGCACGATCTTTCCGCGCGGCTCCGGAGGCAGCTTGTAGCCGATGTCGTTCAAGCCCCAGGAGTCCCGCGTGTCATCCGTCCGCGTCGCGGGATCACCGGTCTGCACCAGATAGCCGGAAATGGCGCGGTGAAACGCGAGCCCGTTGTAGAATCCCGCATTCACCAGCTTCTTGAAATTGGCCACCGCCTTCGGGGCCGTCGCCGCATCGAACTGCAGCACCACCTTCCGCTTCTGCTTGTTGATCTCCACGGTCATCACCGCGCTGCTTCCGGATTCCGCCGCAGGGGGCAATGGCTCCGCGGCATTCACCTCCTCCGGCTGAGGCTGCCCGCCTTTGAAAACTCCCATCGTCGCATCCGCCACCTTGTGATAGGTGCTGCACGCGTTGAGCGCGATGGCGAGGAGAGGAAGGGCGAGGACGCGGGTCGGATTCATAAATCTCCGCGATGAGAAGGTTCCGCCCCCGCATCGTCAAGAGTCTTTCTGATTTCCACCCGTACGCCCGCGGCATCCGCGCCGGGCGCTGCGGTCAATTCCGCCTCCGCCGCGCTCCGCTTCACAAATCCCAGCGCAATCCAGTTTCCGGAAGCTGCATGCCATGCCGCGGACGTGATGCTTCCCGCCGCCGTCCGCGCTCCATTCTCTGCCGCGGCGAAGACCGTCCATCCCCGCTCCAGCCGCGCTCCCTCCGGCGCGATGAGACGCTCCAGCCGCCGCGTCACCTGCCCTACACTGCGCAGGCGGCTGATGACCTCCTGCCCTGTGTAGCAGCCCTTGTGATAGTCGATGGCCACCGACTCAAGTCTCGCCTCCGGCGGCAGGATGCCGCCCGCCAGCTCTGTTTCCCATGCAGGAATCCCGCGCTCGATGCGCCGCAGTTCCGCCTCCTCCGCCGGCAGAAACTCCAGCGATGCCGTGCCGGCCGGCAGCCACACATCCACGCCCGGCGCACCGAGGCGTGAGGCCGCGAACTTCATGCCAGCGGGCGGCGGCTCGCCGCCATACACATGCACCAGATCGAACTGCTCCGTCACGTCCTCCAGCACCGCATCGTCCGCGATCAGATACTTCTCCAGCCGGAGCGGCAGAAAGTCCCGCAGCGCCGGCTCCGCGGTGATGAGAAACTCCTCACCCATCCGCGCGATTTGCACCAGCGCCTCCAGTTTTCCTTTGTGCGTGCACACACACGCCGTTTGCGATTCCCCGGGCTGCAGCCGGCGCACATCGTTCGTCACCTGGCCGTTGAGATAACGCAGCGCATCCGGGCCGGAGAGGCGCAGTTTGACATGGGAGCGAAGATCGAGCGCAGGCATGAACGAAAGTGAGTCAGGATTCAGAACGGGCGGAGCACAAGGGGATCACCGGTGCCGCATTTCTCATCTCACTCCTTTTCCCGCGCGCCCAGATAGTGCTCGGCGAGCACTGAATAGTCTTCATCGCCGCGACCGGCGGCTTCAAGGCCCGCCATGCAGGCAGCGGCCACGGTGAGAACCGGGACTTCCATGTTGCCCTGACCCGCCAGCGCGAGCGCGTAGCGTGCGTCCTTGAGCATGTTTTTAAGCGAGAAATGCGGGGTGAAATCGCGCGCGATCATGACGGGAAGCTTCATGCGCACGAGGCCCGAACAGTTGGCATTGAGTTCGATGGCCTGACGGAACATCTCCAGCGGCACCCCCCCGGCGCGGACCACGCCAAGCGCTTCCGCCAGCGCCTGCACGGTGACAGCGCTGACCATGTTCGTCGCTATCTTGAGCACCGTGGCGCTGCCGATGTCGCCGGTGGGGAGCACCTCCTTCCCTGAAGCCTCCAGCACCGGGCGCACCCGCTCCAGCACTTCCGGTGCACCGCCGGCATAATAGACGAGTTGCGCGTTCGCCGCGGCATCCCGGCTGCCGGTGAACGGGGCGTCGAGAAAATCCGCGCCCGTCTTCCTAACCTGCCGGGCCACTTCTTTGGTCGCGGCCAGGGAG
The DNA here is from genome assembly GCA_964523105.1 of uncultured Akkermansia sp. Classification (GTDB taxonomy): domain Bacteria; phylum Verrucomicrobiota; class Verrucomicrobiia; order Verrucomicrobiales; family V1-33; genus V1-33. The sequence continues at coordinate 125,742 of CAZFZN010000012.1, read as the reverse complement.
ACCGTGGCGGAATTGATGACCGTCTTTCCCGCGCCCAGCGCCGGGGCCATGGCGGCGACCACTTTTTTCAGAGCCTTCACATCGCGCACGAAGATTTGAATCACATCGCTCTCGCGCGCGAGATCGGTCAGCGACGGCGTGAAGCCCGGCTCGACCTTCGGGGTGCGGTTATAAACACGCACGTCGAATCCCTTCGTGCGCAGATTTCCTGCCACGCGGCTGCCGATGATGCCGAGTCCGGCGACGCCAACTTTTGTCTGATTGCTCATGGAGCCGGCGGTAATGCGGCGCGACGCTGCGTGCAATGCGGGACCGCGGCGTTGCGTCTCCGTCAACTCAGCGCAATCCCTCGCGCAGCGCCGCGGGCAGCGCCTCCAGGGCGGCTTTGGCTGCCTCCGGATCCTGCTGGCGCCAGTCGTCCATGACCCGGCCCATGGTGTCGCGCCGCTGGTTTTCGTGGCTGATGCTCTGCGCCCATGTGAAGGCGCTGGCGGGATCGCGCCGGGAAATGGCATTGCAGAGGATGCGCGCGGCATTGTCGCGCGCGATGCCTTCCGGCAACGTGCGGATCCATTCCGAGGCCGCAGGCGCATCGTCCTTGACCCAGTGTTCCGCCACGCGGCTCAAGGCAGTGTCCTGCAGCTCTCCGGAAGGCAGGCTTTGTGCCCAGTCGCGCGCCGCCGGCAAATCTTTTTCCGCCAGGCTTTCCGCCAGCGTGCCAGTGAGCCGCCCCAAATTTTTCGCATCCCCGCCCGCCTGCTGGAGCGCCGCATATTCCTGCAACACCGCCTCCGGCTCCTCACCGGCGCGTTTCTCCAAAAACATGGCCTGTGCGGTGACGCTGGCCGGCCCCTGCAGTCCCGCAGCCCATGCCGCGGCGGCCTTGGCATCGAGTTTCCACCACTCCTCCAGCGTGTTTCGCAGCACTTCCGGATTTCCCGAATGCTGCATCGACTGCACCGCGGCTTCACTGGCCTCGCGCGGATTGCGCCGCGCCCATGTCTCCAGGACGCGCTGACGGTCGTAGTCATCGATGTCCTCCGGATAGCGCGCGGCAAACTCCAGCGCACCGGCAGGATTTTTGCCCGCCATGCTGTAAAGAATCGCCTCCATCGCCTGTCCCCGCTGCTTCCCCTCAAATGTCAGAGCGATCTGCTCGGCCCGCTGAGGATTGTCTGCAGCGAGCCGCCCGAAAACAAACAGCATGGCCTCGTAGCTTTTCACATCCGGCGATTCCTGCAGGACCTCCAGCGCAGCCTCCGGGCGAATCTGCGCCAGACGGATCAGCGTCAGCATCATGCCGCCTTCCAGCAGGTCGTCGGCATCGTGAATACCTGTGATGGCGGGATCGCCGGCCTCGTACTGAGCGAGCAGTTCCCGCAGAGCCGCGCCGGCCTCCATGATTGACGCCTCGTCCATGGTCAGAAACTGCTGGGAGACGTCCACCATCGCGATGGCCATGATGCGTCCGTCGCCGTCGAGCGAAGACGCCAGACTCAGCAGCCATGCTTTGGCCTCACCTTTGGCAAACGGCCGGCCGGGCGTGAAGTCCCGCAGTTCCTGCCGGGCGGCTGCACTGGCCACAACGGACGGTCCGGCGGCCTTTTGCCCTGACAAAACTGCGGACACGGCCCCGCCCGGCGGCGATTCCGCCTCGCCCGGACGCCGCGCCTGCCCGGCCCAATATCCGGCGCCAAAGAGCGCCGCAGCCGTCGCGGTGAAGATCAAAGGCTTTTTCATGTCCGGATGCATAACCCGCGATTCGCCGCGTGCCGCCGGATTTTTTCCATCCCGGTCGCCCCGCCGCCCGCGCAAAAATCCGTGGCAAACCGCCCGCATCCCGTTACACGCTCCCCGCCCCATGCCTGCCAAGAAGAAAGCTCCCCCCGCAGCCCGCAAACCGCGCCAGCCCCGTAAAGCCGAACCCGTCCCGTCCGGCCCGCCGGAAGGCGAACGTCTCGCGCGCGCCGCCGCCGCCCTCGCCGGCGACAAAAAGGCCGAAAACATCGTCATCCTCGACGTGCGGAACATCAGCATGGTCGCCGACTTTCTCGTCATCTGCGACGGCTCGTCCCTGCCCCACCTGCGGGCGATCCGCAATGAGATCACCGACCGGCTCCGCGAGGAGCATAAAATCAAGCCCTACGCCAGCCACGGTTCGCCTGACAGCGGCTGGATGCTGCTCGATTTCGGCGATGTCGTGGTCCACATTTTCCATGCCGAAAAGCGCGCCTTCTACGCCCTCGAAGACCTCTGGAGCGACGCCCCGCGGCTCGAATGATGCGGCGTGCCGCTGCGCCTTGTCATTTCTCCCCCGCCGCTACTCTGCGCGGCAACGATGCAAGCCGAACTCCTCCCGCCTGACGAATCCGCGCGCCCGATGACGGCGGCGCGAGTCCTGCTCGACGGCGCGGGAGACCGTGAATTCGACTACGCCGTGCCCCCCGCGATGGAGGGCAAAGTCGCCGCCGGCTCGCGCGTGCTCGTCCCGCTGCGGCACCGGTTCCAGCAGGGCACCGTGATGGAAGTCATGCCCGCCGCAAACCTCGAATCGCAGCGCCTGCGCCCCCTGGCGAAACTCTACGACGAACGTCCGCAACTCACACCGGTGGTGCTGAAACTCGGCCAGTGGATCAGCAACTACTACGCCGTCTCGCTGCATACCGTGCGGCGCTACATGCTGCCGGAGTCGGTGCTCACTGACAAACATCAGGACAAGGTGAAGCGCGTCGTCCGGCTCGTCGCCGAACCGCCGGCGGAGGAAATGGAGAAGCTGCAGAAGAAAGCGAAGCGTCAGGCGGAGATCATCGAAACTCTCCGCGCCGCCGGCGAGCCGCAGCCGGCGTCCTCGTTTCCGGCGCCGTCGCTCAAAGCCCTCACCAAAACCCCCTGGGTCGTCGTAGAGGAGGAGCAGGTGGTGCGCGATCCCTATGGCGACGAGGAATTTCTCCCCACAGCGCCGCTCACTTTGAATGTTGAGCAGCAGGAGGCGCTGCAGACCATTCTCCACGCCGTGGAGCATCCGCAGGAAAGCAAACCCGTGCTGCTCTACGGCGTCACCGGCAGCGGCAAGACCGAAGTCTATCTCCAGGCCGCGCAGCGCGTGCTCGACAGCGGGCGCTGCGTGCTCGTGCTGGTCCCTGGCATTTCCCTGACGCCGCAAACAGTGGACCGCTTCAAAAGCCGCTTCGCGCACCTGCAGCAGGAAGTGGCGGTGCTGCACTCGCAGCTCACGCAGGGCGAGCGGTTCGACGGCTGGCAGCGCGTGCTGCGACGGCAGGCGCGCATCGTCATCGGCACCCGCAACGCCGTCTTCGCGCCCATGGAAAACCTCGGCCTCATCATCGTGGATGAAGAGCACGAGACCAGCTACAAGCAGGAGAACGAACTGCGCTATCAGGCGCGCGATGTCGCCATCGTGCGCGCCACCATGGAACCCTGTGCCATCGTGCTCGGCAGCGCCACGCCGGCGCTGGAGTCATGGCACAATGCGCAGCGGGGCAAGTACACCCTCGTCACCCTCACCGAACGCGCCGACGATGCGAAACTCCCGCTCGTCCGTGTGGTGGACATGCGCCTCGAAAAGCGCCGCGGCGGCAAAGGCGCGCCCGCCATTCTCAGCGAGCAGCTCCGCATCGGCATCAGCAAGCGCCTCGACCGCGGCGAGCAGACCATTCTCTTTCTCAACCGGCGCGGCTTCGCCGGCAGCGTGCAGTGTCAGGCCTGCGGGCATGTCGTGAAGTGCAATCACTGCAGCGTCAGCATGACCATGCACAAGGAGCTGGACCGGCTCGTCTGCCACATCTGCGGCTTTCAGCGCGTGCCGCCGCGACTTTGCCCGGAATGCAAAGACCCCGGGATTCTCTTCGCCGGATTCGGCACCCAGCGCGTGGAGGAAACCCTGCGCACCGTTTTTCCCAAGGCCCGCATCGCCCGCATGGACACCGATGCCATGAAGCAAAAGCACCAGCTCCGCGAAACCTTCCACGCCTTCCAGGCGCGGCAGATCGACATCCTCGTCGGCACGCAAATGATCGCCCGCGGACTGCACTTTCCGTCCGTCACCCTCGTCGGCGTGCTCAATGCCGACCTCTCGCTCAACCTCCCTGACTTCCGCGCCGGCGAGCGCACCTTCTCCCTCCTGACACAAGTCGCCGGACGCGCCGGGCGCGGCGAACTGCTCGGCGAAGTCGTCATCCAGACGTTTTCGCCGCACTCCCCGGCCATCCAGTATGCCCGCGGCCACGACTTCGAATCCTTCGCCGAACAGGAACTCGAAATCCGCCGGCAGTGCGGCTATCCGCCCTACGGCCACGCCGTGCTCATCACCTGCCGCAGCGAACACCAGCGCCGCGCCGAGTTCTCTCTGGAGACCCTGCACAAAAAACTCGCCGCCGCCCTGCCCGAAGGCGTCCTCATGGGCGACCCGGTGCCCAGCCCGCTGGAACGCAGCCACGGACAGTACCGCTACCAGGTCCTCCTCCGCGCCCGCCACACCAGCACCCTGACCAATTACATAAAGGAAGCCGTTCGCAGCACCAAACTCCCGCCGGATGTCTTCGTCATTGTGGACGTGGACCCGGTGTCGCTCGCCTGATACCCTGCCAAAGCCTGCGGGGAACAAGCTGATCTCCCGCTTTCCGGATTCAGTTATTCCTCCACTACCTGAACCGCAGGAGGCCGCTGCCAAATATTATTATTGACGGGATCATTGCGGCCTGCCAGTCAGGCGGAATGAGGAATTCGCGCTCCCACAGACTTGCGTCCTGTCTCTTGTTGATGATTCCGGCCGTGCCCCTCGCCACCTCATCCGGAAACGCTGCCGAAATTGCTCCAGCCACGGTAAAGCGATCCAAGGCGGCGACGGTGCTTGTCGATGCGGGCCGGGGTGGAAGCGGCAGTGCCTTTCTGATCCATCGCTGCGGCCTCTTCGTTACGAATCGCCACGTGATTGAAAGCGTGCCTTCCGGAGAGCCGGTCAAGCTGGTTCTCCACTCGGGCGAGGATGAGGAGAAAGTCATCGAGGCCAGGATTGCGCTCGTCTCGGAGGACGACGACCTGGCCCTCCTGAAGACGGAGTCGGATATCCCGATCGAACCCCTGGAACTGAAAAGCGCCCGGGACGCGAAACTGGCGGAGCTGTCACCCATCGCCGTGCTGGGATACCCGTTCGGCCAGCGGTTGGCGGCAGACGGCCAGGACTATCCATCGATCAGCATCAACAGCGGCAAGATCAGCCGTCTCGAGAGGAGCCGCGAGCGCCTTACTCAAATTCAGTATGATGCCTCTACCAATCCCGGCAACTCAGGCGGCCCGATGATTACCCCCGACGGATCGGTGGTGGGAGTAGTTGTCTCAAGCGTCAGGGGGGCCGGCATCAACTTTGCCATCCCGGCCGATCGGGTCATGGCACTTGTTAGCGGACCGGTCATCGCCCTGTACCCGGCCAATGTTCCATTCAGCGAGCGCTACGCCAGCCAGGCTTTCGAAATTGAACTGCTGCCTACCGCCCGACTTCCTGACAAGACCGTGGTCACCCTGCATATCGGCGGACCGGGCGGGAAACGCCGCTCGTTCCCGGCCTCGCTGCAGAACGGCCGTTTCCGCGTGTCGGCTCCGCTGATCGAGAAGCCGGCCGGCGCACCACCGCTCCGCCTGAGGATTGAGGCAAAGCTCCCGGACGCGACCGTCATTGCCAATGTTGACGACCGCCCGGTTAAGATCGGCGACCGCCAGATCCTGCTCTCGGGAATCCTGGCGGTCGGGAAGGAAAGCGGGAAAACCAAAACCATGTTGGCCCGACGGGGCGACAACGAGCGGTTCGAAAAAGTCGAAGGCGTGCCAACCGGTTTGCCGGTCCTCTTCAGCGAACGCCACAACCTTGAACTCAATCTCGAAGGCATCAGCGAACTGAGCGTGAAATCCTATGGCTCCGAACCCATCGAGGCTCCTTTCGAAGTCGAAGTCCTTGGGAGCGACGGTTCGACCATTTCCCGGAAGGGGACGCTGCGCCTCACCGATCCGCCTCCTAATGTCTCGGGTTCAACCCGCCCGAAAAAGAAGGACCTGTTCGCGAACATGATGGGAAGACGGGAGCAGGATTCGGAACTCGATGTCCTTAGCCTCATCGATCACAAAAAGGACGGCCTCGGCGGCAAATGGCAACTCGACACCACGACCGGCGAAATTGAAACAGCTGACGATTCGAGAGCGTGGCTCGCATTGCCCGTCCTGCCCGGGGGCGACTATATATTCACCCTGGAGTTCGTCCCGTCGGCGGACGCCACAGGTGTTGTAGAAGCCCTGGTGCCGATCAAGGATTCGGCGGCCCTCCTTCGTTTTGATGGCGGGAGGAAGGGCCGTGCGAGCGTGGCCAACCACGCCGTCGGCGGCAGCGATGAAGGAGTCGATATCCCGTCGTTCGAAAAGGGCATCCCGTTTCGCGTTCAGGTGATGGTCAGCGACGGCAAACTCGGCGCCGCCTTCCTCATTACCAGGAAAAGCGGCAACCAAACCAGCCGGATCCCGCTCCAAGAAAGGTTGAAATGGACTGGCGACCCCGCGGACCTTGCCAGACCCGCAGATTGCCCGGTCCCGCCAGGAGCGATGGGCATCGGCGTCTCCGGCGGGAAGATGCGGATCACTGCACTCGCTGTCCAGGCTTACCCCGGACAGCTTGTGGTATCACGGGAACTGCCTCCCGCCATCGAATATCACCCGTCGGCAAGTGCCGTGCTCTGGGACCTCGATGAAACGGTGATGCCCAATAGGGTGCAGGGCCGGGAACTGGATGCAGCGCGCTCCGGGTTTCAGAATTTGCCCGGCAGGATTGACATGTCCTACGCGGGACCGACTCTTGGGAGTCCGGATGTCGGTGCGGAGCCTGGCATCGAAGGAGAAGGGGCGATGCGAGTGGAGGGCGAGCGGGCGGGCTTCCAGCTTCCTTCCCATCCGCGCCTGTGGAAACCAAGCTTCACCATCGCCTTCTGGTTCAAGGCTGATGGTACCGATGACACGACCCATGGAAGAACCCTCTGGGACGATGGAGGATCCACCACCGGCTCGTGCATCTACCTGCAGGGAAGCACGCTGCGTGCGGGAGCATGGGATGACAGTGCGGAGGATGCGGAAAAGCGGTGGATGACGTGGCTCAGCGCGCCCGGCATAAAGTCCGGCGAGTGGTACCATGTCGCACTCGCCCTCGACGCGGCCGCCGCCGATCAAAATAATGCGCTGCGTCTCTTCCTCAACGGAACCATAGCCGGCAGTGGAATGGGAAAGCAACTCCACGAACCGCGCCAGCCCGCCGCCGTCGGCACCGTCCTCGGCAAATCGCGTCACTCCCCGGATGACCCCGCGGGCATGCAGCCGGCCCAGTTCACCGGCATGATCGACGCCTTCACTTTGCATCGCGCAGCCCTGGATGCCGAGCGGCTGAAGCTGATCGTCGGCGGAAGGTTTGGAGAGAAAGGCACGCCATTCCCCGCGCCACCGGCTCCCGGTGAAAAATACCCGGGCTTTGATCTCAGCGGCCGCTGGATGGATATGAACGGCGGCGAAATCACGATCCGCCACCAGGGCCACAAGGTGGAGGCGGACGGCCTCAACGAACTCGTCAAACGCCATTGGACAAGAGCTGAGGGAAGGTTGCGCGGCCGTGTGATCAACATCGAACACTTCAAGGACGGCCGTCGCAACGCCCTGAAATCCGGCGAGGTTTCCGGGGATGCAAATCGAATCAACTGGGATCAGAATAACTACTGGAAGCGGCTTGAGGCAGAGGAAGACCCGAAATCGAAATGAACATCAGAAGGAATTAACCTTAAAAGGGAAATAGAACCACGGATGGACCTGGATGATCACGGATACCCAGCAAGTTGTGTTCACGTGAATCCTCCTCCGGGGAATGAATCCGAAATCATGCGTAAATCCGTGTGAATCAGTGTCCATTTGGCTCATCAGTTAAGATGAAATGTTCGCCTGTCTTCCTTCGGTCGGCTGCGGTTGGCCTCCTCTCTATTTTCTTTTTCAGGAATTTGAACCACGGACGGACTCGGATCATCACCAATGCTCAGCAGGTTGTGGCCACAGAGAGTTTCTTTCCATGAGTGAATCCGGCTTCATTCGCAGCTCCGGGTTTATCAAGTGTCCATCCGCGGTTCTCCTCCTCAGCACTCTGCTTTGCTTGATGCACCGGCCGGCGCCTGAAGTTCGCATGCCGCACCGCGCCCTGCAGGCGGACGTTCGCAGTCACGGCATCCCGTCACTACCGCCGGATTACCCGCCGCGCGGAGACGCCCCGCCTGACCGCATGCAACTCCCCCGGCACCTCGCCTTCTGCCTCTGCATCCTGCCAGTGGTCTCTGTTTGCCGCGCCCAGGAAAGCCCGCCTGCGCAGGGCGCGCCGTTTCGTCAGCGCGACGCGGAGAAGGTTCACGATCCGTCCACTCTCATCACCGTCGACGGCGTGCGGCGTTTCTTCAACACAGGGGCGGGTGTCTCCCTGATGCGGGAACGCGACGGCAAATGGCTGCGCGAAGGACGTGTCTTCGAGGAGGGAAAATTCCCGGCAACCGCGGCCACCTGTGGGCGCCGGATGTGATTCGCGCGGGCGACAAGTGGTTCGTTTATTACTCCGTCTGGACCTTTGGAAAGAACTCGCCGGCCATCGACCCCGCGGTGTTCCGCGGCGACGAAAGACTGTGGATGACGTTCGGCTCCTTCCGGGACGGCATTTTCTGGTCGAGTTCGAACCCGCCTCCGGTCTGCTCAGGAATCCCCGGGAGGCACCGGTGCATCTCGCGTCCGCACCGGAGATCGAGGCGCCGTTTCTCTGCAGGCACGGCGGTTATTACTATCTCTCTCTGAACTGGGGCCTGTGCTGCCGCGGCATGAACAGCACCTGTGAAATCCGTGCAGGGCGAAACCGTTCCATCACCGGCCCCTGCGTTGACAAAAACGGCACCGGCCTGCGGGAGCGCGGCGGCAACTGGTGCTGGCCAGTGAAGACCGCTGGATCGGCCCGGGGCGCGCTTCCATTTACGAACAGCACGGCAGGCAATGGCTGGTGCACCACTACTACGACCGCGAGTTCAACGGCCGCAGCCGTCTGCGCATGGTGCCCCTGACATGGAGTGAAGACGGCTGGCCGCAGTGTTCTGCGGAAGACCGCTGATCCGCGCGCCCTGCGCGAGGCAGCAGACTACGCGGCATCCGCGGTGCGGCGCTTGATGCGCTTCACCACCGGCGCGCGTCCGGATTCGACCACCGCGCGGTTGATGACGACGCTCTTCACATCCTCGCGGCCCGGGATCTCGAACATCACATCAAGCATGAGTTCCTCGAAAATGGAACGAAGTCCGCGCGCTCCGGTGCCGCGCTTGATGGCGGCGGCGGCAATGGCCTGGAGTCCATCCCTCGTCACCTGAAGTTCCACGCCGTCGAGCGACAGCATTTTGTTGTACTGGCGGATGAGGGAGTTCTTCGGCTCGGTGAGCACGCGCACGAGATCCTCTTCGGTGAGCGGTTCGAGGGTGCTGAAGACGGGGAGGCGCCCGATGAATTCCGGAATGAGTCCGAAACTGACGAGATCCTCCGGCTGCACCTTGCGCAGAATGGCGCAGTCACGCATTTCCGCGGCCCGGGCGCGGTTTTCCTCCATGTGCGCGAATCCCATGATGTTGCGGCCCACGCGGCGGTTGATGATCTGCTCCAGCCCGGTGAAAGCGCCGCCGCAGATGAAGAGGATGTGCTGCGTGTTCACCTGGATGTACTCCTGCTGCGGATGCTTGCGGCCGCCCTGCGGCGGCACATTGCAGACCGTGCCTTCAAGAATTTTCAGCAGCGCCTGCTGCACGCCTTCGCCGCTCACGTCGCGCGTGATGCTGACATTGTCCGACTTTCTGCCTATCTTGTCGATTTCATCGATGTACACAATGCCCATCTCAGCGCGCCGCACGTCGTAATCCGATGCCTGGAGCAGCCGCAGGATGATGTTCTCGACATCTTCACCGACGTAGCCCGCTTCCGTCAGGGTCGTGGCGTCCGCGATGGAAAACGGCACGCCGAGCATGCGCGCGAGGGTGCGGGCCAGCAGTGTCTTGCCGCATCCGGTGGGGCCGAGCAGGAGCACGTTGCTTTTCTCGATCTCGACATCGGGGTATTTCTGCGCCGCGCGCTGGAACGGCGAGCCGTGCTCATCCTCCTCCATCTTCTGCTGCACGCGGCGATAGTGGTTGTGCACGGCCACGCTGAGCACCTTCTTGGCGTGCTCCTGTCCAATCACGTAATCCTCCAGGTGCCGAAAAATTTCCCCGGGGCGCGGCACGTTCAGTTTTGGCAGCGGCGGCAGCGGCTCCTCCTCCTCGCCGCCCAGTTCCTTGTCGAGGATGTCTTTGCAGACGCCGATGCAGGTGTCGCAGATGTAAACCCCGGGGCCGGCGATGAGCTTGCGAACTTCAGAATGACTCTTTCCGCAGAAGGAGCACATGGTGAGATGAGTGGGGCGGGCCATGAAGGAGTTCGGTGGGAATGGCCGCCATTAAAATCCATTCCGCGGCAGAATGCCAGGGCTGAAACGCACCGTCCTGCGGCGGCATAATCCGCCGCGCAGCTCCGTTCACTGCCCCTGCGCGCTGGCGATGTGCTCCTGCAGACGCATCACGTAATCTCCCGTGCGCTTGCTCTGTCCCGCCCGGGTGCCGGGCAGAGCCGCAATCCGGTTGCGCTGCGCCGGGGTCAGCATTTCGCGCTGATCGTCGAGCGCATTGAGCGCGCGCACGACGTCGTAGTAATCGTTTTGCCGCAGATCGGAGGCCGTGATGAGCTGCTCCACCGCGGAATTGGGCTCCGGTCCGTAGTTGGCCAGCACTTCCGCCGCCGCGATGCGCACGCTGGCGTTCTCATCCCGGAGCCGCGCACTGAGCCGCTCTGCGCCGGCCTCGACCGCTTCGCGTCCGTGCATCAGGTGCCCCATCACCGCCCACCACCGCACGGCGGGATCGGCGGCATTCAAGGCATCGCGCAATTCCCCGAGGTCCCGTGGATTCTGGGAAGAAGCACGCTGCGCCGTGCGCAGCACCGCCTCGAGCGGAAACCGGCTGTCGTCATGCCCCATGTCGTAGGGTGCGCTGGTGCCGGCGCGCCGCAGCATTTCCGCCTCCGGCAGCAGACAGACATCGCGCACGCTGCGCTCGTGGGCCACATGGGCTGCACGCAGTTTTTCCAAAGCCGTGCGATGCGCGGCGTCCGTCGCCAGATTGACCGTCTCGTGAGGATCGGATTCCAAATCGTAGAGTTCCTCCGCCGGATGCGGCTGCCAGAAGGCACTCTGCACCCCGCTCAGTTTGCCCGCCAGAAAAAGCTCGTGCCACACCCGCGTCGTGGGGGTCTCGAACATGTAGGCATTGCGCTGGCCGGCCGGGCGGTGCGGAAAATAATTCCTGAGATAAACATAGCGCTGATCGCGGACCGACCGCACGGGATCATAACGTTCGTCCATCCGGTCCCGCATGCCGTAGATGAAATCCGGATCGGGTGTGGCCGCCGGACCGGCAAACGCCCGGCCCTGCATCCACGAGGGCACCGGCAGCCCGGCCAGGCTCAGCAGGGTTGGAGCCAAATCCACAAAACTCACCAGCCGGTCGCTCGCGCCGCCCGCTTCGTAGCCGCGGGGAGCGAGTTTCCGCCATTTGTCAGGAAAATGCACGATGAGCGGCACGCGCAGGCCGGAATTGCAGGGCGTCCGCTTGCAGCGCGGCAGGCCCGGACCGTGGTCGCCGAAATAGAAAACGATCGTGTCCCCGGCGAGCCCGTCCTTTTCCAGCGCGTCGAGCACATCGCCCGCCTGCCGGTCCATGCGCGTCATATTGTCGTGGTACTGCGCCCAGTCCTGCCGCACCTCCGGCACATCCGGCCAGTAGGGCGGCAGCGGCACTTTGGCAGGGTCGTGCACGGCGGTGTGCGGGCGCTTCCGCACCTGGCTTTCGTGAGTGGTGGTGAAATTGAAGACGGCGAAGAACGGCTGACCGGCGGCGCGGTTTCGCCAGTGCGCTTTGCCTGACGACTCGTCCCACACTTTGCCCGCGTTCTCGAGATTGTAATCCTCCTTGGCGTTGTTGGTGCAGTAATAGCCCGCCTCCCGCAGCGATACCGGAAACAGCTTCACGCACTCCGGCAGCCGCACTTCGCTCCGCATGTGCAGCGCTCCCGAGGACGAGGGATAAATGCCCGTGATGATCGCGGTGCGGGCCGGTGCGCAGACCGGGGCCACGCTCCACGCCTTGTTGTAGCGCAGCCCGCGCGCCGCCAGCCGGTCCAGATTCGGAGTGTCCGCAAACGGGTCGCCGTAGCATCCGAGTTGCGGGCCGTTGTCCTCACTGGTGATCCAAAGCACGTTCGGCCGCTCCGCCGCGGACACGAAGACGGAGGAGAAAAGCAAAAAACTGAACAGCAGGCGAATCATGGATACCGGCCATGCTGCGCGCATTTGCCGTGCCGCGGGCCGCAAAAAATCTACGCGATAAGGTGGGAACTGCGCGCGAACGCGGATTGATTTGCCCGCCCGCATGCCCCTGAAATCGGAGCGCTCATCCGTCTCATACCCCGTCTCCATCTGCCCCTGCTCCTGTCCCTGGCACTTCACGCCGCCGATGAAACCCTGACACCGGAGTTTATCGGCAGGGATTTTTTCGGCCAGGTGCCCGTGAACATGGCACTCTGCACCGGAAAACCGGCGGGCGTGCTGTGCATGGAAAAATGCCGGAGACCTTTATCCTCGAACCGGACCAGTGGCACCGGCGCGACCAGGAGGGTGCATGGGCGGCCCTGACGCATAACGGCAGGTGCGATGGACGCGCACGGCGGTCAAGGGAGCGTTGCTGAGGACCGTCAATCACTGCGTCCGCCGCATAGCGCCCGGGCGTAAACCTCGAAGGCCACCAGCGCCGCCGGCACGAGGAGTTCCGGCACTGCACGGAACCGCACTTCACTGGCGAAATCACGGTGCTCCAGCCTGATGCGATCATCCCCGAAGACCCGCTTCCGGCCATCGAGCGACATCACCGGCCTGTAAGCGTTGTCCCCGATCCAGACGCGCCGGCCGAGCCAGCGGTCCTGAAAAAACACGGGCGGCCGCCGGTTGTCCGGCAGCACCACCTGACGTATTCCCTTCTCCGCGGTCTCCGTCCAGCCGATGGCGTCGCCGGCGGCATTGAAGACCGTGGCCAGTTTCGTCTTTGTGTCATAGACCACGCGCCATTCCGTTTCGTCGTCCAGCACAGCCCGCGCCTCCCAGCGTGAGATCACACCGGAAGAAGGCTGCGGCAGGCCGAGATGGCCGCCCGCGGGAGGAGAGGAAGACTGTGCGGAGGAGTTCACGGGCTGAGACAGTGATCCAAACCGCGCCGCGTGCAAAGGGGCGCTTCAACTGCGGCCCTTCGTTCGCGGCACCGCGAAACACGCGCCCGCGCGGCGAAAATCCGTCGTAGCGTTTGCCCGAAGTGTGCTACCATCACGCGCCCCACCGACCAAGCAATGGCCTCCCTTCAGTCTTTCCACCAGTTCCGCATTTCGCAGGACCGCACCGGCGGCACCGTGGAACTGTGGCGCAGCGGCACTGAAGTCGCCTGCCTCGCGATGGATGCGAGTCGTCAGGTTTTTGTGGAACTCCACGTCACCATTGCCGCGCCAAACCAGCCGTTCGACGAGCGGGCCTTCAATCACCTGGTGCAGCTCGCGGCGCCGTTGCGGCACCGCAACATTCTGGGTGTCCTCGAAGGCGGCGAGGACGACGGAGCGCATTATTATGTTACCGAGTTTCTCGACGGGGAACGGTTCGACACGTGGCTGGCGCGCTGTAATCCGCTGCCGCCGTGGCTGGCGCTGCAGGTCGTCGCTCAGGTCGTGGAGGGACTTTGCGCCCTTGCGGCACACCCGCGGCTGCTGGCCGGCATCGAGCTTCTCAACTGCGGCATCACGCTCGCCGGAGACGGCGTCGAGGACCTCACGGCGCGCATTTGCGACCTCGGGCTTTCCACCCCGGTCGTGCGCGCCCCCGATCCCCGCCAGGTGGAGGCCCGGCTCATCGAGGAGACGGGCCGGCTGCTGCTCTACATGCTCACCGGGTCCATGCCCTCCGGCCCCGCGGAGTCACTGGATTTGAACAGTCAGGCCATCGCGCCGGAACTGGGATTCCTGCTCGGCACCATCTTCATGCCGGGCATGCAGCATCACCCGCGCACCCTCGAACAGCTGCGCACCCTCATGGAACGCTGCACGCGCGATCTTTCTCCGGAACTCGCCGCAAAGCCTGACAAGGTTCCTGCGGCCATGCGTCCGCGGCTGCCGCTCCAGCCTCACTTTCTCACCGGCGCGGGCATTGCCGATATCGCCGGCGACGACTGCACGGTGGATTTGAAGCCCTTCGATGCGGCTGATCCCTATCGTCACCGCGCCACGCAGCGTGCCACGCGAACTCCCGTGACCGTGCAGGTGCTGCCGCCGGCGCGGCTCATGCCGCCGGATTACGCCCGGCTCATCATGCAGGCCGGCGAGAACATCAGCGCCCGCGATCATCCGCACCTGCTGCGCGTCATCGCATGGGATGAAAAGGAACATCCCGAGTTGCTGCTGGAGGAGTATCCCGGGCGATGGAATCTCGAATCCGTGGTGCGGCTGAAAGGACGGCTCGAACCCGCCGAGGCTGCGCTGGTGCTTCAGCAACTGGAGGCCGCGGCGCGGGAGGCGGAAAGCATCGGCCTCGCCGCCATCATCCGCAGCCCCCGTCAAATCGCTGTGCAAATCACCGCTCCCGGCGGAGACGAATCCATGCCGCCGGATGTGGAACTGCAGCGGCTGTCGCTCGAAAACTGGCCGCCCTTCCGGCTCCGCGTGCGCTCGTGGCCCGTGACGCTGAATTTCACGCAGCCGGAGCGGTTCAACCCCGAGCGCCTCATTCACCGTGAACCCGGCGCGGTGGAATCCTCCGCGGGCACGCGGGGGCCTTCCTTCGCGCAGCAGCCCACCGCGAGAGACTACGCGCTGCTCGCGGCATGGATGCTGGGCGGCATGGACGAACTGCCGGAACGCGTCCGTCCGCTGATTTACGATCACCTCTCCAACCGCACAGAAGCCGCCCTGGGCGGGCGCCGGGAATTTCTCGATCGCTTCATCTCCCGCGCCAGCCCCAAACCATCCGGTCGCACCGGCCCGGTCAGCCCGCGCGGACGAACCACCGCGGTGCCGCCGGCTGCCCCGGCCGGGTTCGTCGCCCTGGGACAGGACGCCGTGCCCTTCGATGCGGACGTTTCCGCAGAACCCGCGCCCGGGTTCGCCGAGGCGCTCTTCGGCGCGGCCAAAGCGCGCACGGCTTCGGTCCCGGTCCCCATTTTCCTGACACCGGAAGAGGCGGAGGAAGTGGAGGAGCACACGTTTCTCGACGGCCCCCTGCCAGGCCTGCACGACGACCTCCCGGCGGATGCCGCCATCGAAGAGCCCCCCGCCGAACCCAACCGCATCCTGCTCTGGCTCTTCGTCGTCCTCATCGCCGCCGCCCTCGCCGCCGTCGCCTCGCACCTCAACGGCACCGCCTTCTGGCAGCGTTAGGCTTTTCCGGACGGCGGCGCAGGAAACCCGCCGGAGGCAACCTGCCGGCGGGTTCTTCAGCGGGATCGTAATTCAACTCCGCACCGCGGCGGCGGGCGCTACTTCTTCTTTTGCTTTGCCTTGTCGAACTGGGCGTCGAAGACGATATTGGAGGGCGGGAAGTCGATCTTTTTGACATAGGCGCAGCTTTCGGCGGCGCCGTGCTCGCGGTCCATGCCGCCGTCCTCCCACTCGACGCTCAGCGGGCCGGTGTAGCCGATGTCATTGAGCGCACGGATGATCTTCTCGAAGTTGATGCAGCCGCGGCCGACGGACTTGAAGTCCCAATAGCGGTTGGGTTTGTGGAAATCCACGTGTCCGCCGAAGACGCCGGCTTCCCCGGCGAGATTCCATGCCGCGTCCTTCATGTGCACGTGGAAGATGCGGTCGTGGAACTTGCGGATGAATCCCACGTAGTCCACACCCTGGTAGCCGAAGTGTGAGGGATCGTAGTTGAAGCCGAAGGCGGGGTGATAGTCGATGGCCTGAAGGGCGCGCTCGGCGCTGGCGATGTCGAAGGCGATTTCCGTGGGGTGGACTTCGAGGGCGAACTTGACGCCGTTCTTGGCAAAGACGTCGAGAATCGGCAGGAAGCGTTTCGCGAAGTCCTTGTATCCGGCGTCGATCTGGCCAGGCAGGACGGGCGGGAAGCTGTAGCAGAGATGCCAGATGCTGCTGCCGGTGAATCCGTTGACGACCTGCACTCCGAAGCGCCGGGCGGCCTCCGCGGTCTTTTTGAGTTCCTCCGCGGCGCGCTGGCGGACGCCTTCAGGTTTTCCGTCGCCCCAAATGTAGTCAGGCAGGATGGTCTTGTGACGGGCATCGATGAGGTCGCAGACCGCCTGGCCGACGAGGTGCGTGCTGATGGCGTGGCACTTGAGGCCGGCCTTGTTGAGCAGGGCGCGTTTGGCGTCGCAGTATTTCTTGTCGGCTTTGGCGACTTCGAAGTGATCGCCCCAGCAGGCCAGTTCCACGCCGTCATAGCCAAAGGATTTGGCCTTCTTGAGCATGGTGGCGAGAGGCAGGTCGGCCCACTGGCCGGTGAAGAGAGTGACAGTGCGGGGCATGGGAATGAAGTGTGGTTGGGGTGGATGCGCGGACGCGTGCTCATTTGTCATGAGCGCCGCGCCTCCGGCAAGTGAAATGAGCGGGATGCCGGCGGCTTTGGGATCACTTTTTGTTCCGCAGCTGCTGCACGCTTCCGTCCACACCGCCGGGCGGAAATTCGGAGGCGAATTCGTCCCGGTCATCCACTTCTTTCTTCAGCCGGGCGAGTTCGTCCTTCAGTTTGGCGACGGTGTCCGCCTGGGCGGGGTCGCTGTAGAGGTTCTTCAATTCATTGGGATCACTGCGAAGGTCGAACATCTCCCACTGGTCCTTTTTCCAATAATGGATGAGTTTGTGCGTGTGGGTGCGCACGCCCAGGTGAGCGGCGGTGTTGTGATGTCCGGGGTCGTGATAGTACCGGTAATACATGCTGGTGCGCCAGTTGTCAGGCGTCTGTCCCTTCAGAACCGGCACGATGCTGCGCCCCTGCATTTCCGCTGGAACGGCGAGGCCGGCGGCGTCGAGAAATGTGGGCGCGAAGTCGGCATTGATGATCATCGCCTTCTCCACGGTGCCGGGCTTGATGACTCCGGGCCAGCGGACGAGGAACGGCATGCGCAGGGAGTGCTCGTACATGAAGCGTTTGTCGTACATGCCGTGGTCGCCGAGGAAGAAACCCTGATCGCTGCTGTAGATGACGATCGTGTTTTGCGCCTGACCGCTTTGATCGAGGAAATCCAGCAGCCGGCCCACGCCGTCGTCCACGCTTTGCACGCAGGCGAGGTAGTCCTGCATGTAGCGCTGGTACTTCCATTTCAGCAGGTCCTCACCGGTGAGCTTTGTGCCGTTCACCTCCACTTCGTCAGGCCTGGCATTGAGCCAGCGCTGACGCTCCGGCCCCTTCAATCCCTCCGTAGGTGTGAGCTTGAGGTCATTGCGGGTGAGGTCCCTGGCGACGGTCTGGGCATTTTCGCGCAGGGCGTCCGTGCGGGTGCCGTAGTCATCGCGCAGGGTTTCCGGCTCCGGAATGACCTTGTCCTTGAAAGCGGCGTAGCGCGGATGGGGATCCCACGCGCGGTGCGGGGCCTTGTGACCGCAAAAGACGAACCACGGTTTGTCCTTCGGAGTGCCTTTGATGAAATCGATAGTCAGGTCCGTGATGACATCGCTGGCATAGCCGCCGGTGAAGGTCTTTTGCCCCTGCGCCGTGTAGAGCACGGGATTGTGATAAGCCCCCTGCCCTGGCAGAATCTCCCAGTAGTCGAAGCCGGCGGGATCACTGCCGAGGTGCCATTTTCCGACCATCCCGGTGCGGTAGCCGGCGGCCTGGAGGTGTTTGGGCGCCGTGGCCTGAGAGCCGTCGAAGCGGTTGAACACCGGCACTCCGTTTTTGTGAGAGTATTTTCCGGTGAGCACGACGGCGCGGCTTGGCGTGCAGATGGAATTTGTGACGAAGCAGTTGTCGAACCGCACCCCTTCACGCGCGATGCGGTCAAGGTGCGGCGTTTGATTCACCTTGCTGCCGTAGGCGCTGATGGCGTGGGCGGCGTGGTCGTCCGAGAAGATGAAGAGGATATTCGGGCGCGACTGTGCCTGACAAAGCACACAAAGGAGAAGCTGGAGGATGACGATTCGCATGACCCCTGTGTAGCTGCTCACGGCGGGCATGGGAAGCCGCAATCGCGGCCCGGCGCCGGCGGATTCAGCGCACTTCAGGCGCCGGTGGAAACGGAATGCGCAGGAAGAGGAAATCGGCGTGGTATTTTCCGGCGTTGAGCCGGTTGCAGCATTTGAGGCAGGCGGTGCTGGAGGAAAACGGGCGCACGCGGAGCACGGTGAAGCCGCAGTGGCGGCAGCGATAGGCGAGTTTGCGCGTGAGCCGTTTGCGGGGGAGCGGCAGATCGTGAAAGGCGGGTTCGTTGGGAATGCCGAGTTCCGCGCACGCGGCGCGCCATTCCTCGCCGTGAGTCTGAATGCGGCGCCGGCCGGCGCGCCAGTGGGCGACGAGATGAGCGAGTTCGTGGCGCAGGGTGCGCCGGATTTGGGCGGGGCCGAGCGCGCGAAGCAGCGGGTTGAGTTCGATGCCTCCGGTGCGGGGGCACGCGGTGCCGGCGGTAGTGACAAGCCGGGTATTCCACTCCACCACCACCCGCAGAGCGAGCACGGGTTCGCGCAGCGCGCGCAGCCATTCGCGGGCGATCAGCGTCAGGCCGTGATCCACGCCCGACCGCGGCAGTTCTCCCCGGAGCGTGAAGACTGAACCCGATGGCTGCAGGCGCGCTGAAGGCGCGAGCCGCTGGCGGGGAGCTTTTTTCCTGGAGGAGGACATGGCCGTGGGAAAGGAGCGGAATTCATGCAGCGGGCACAGCCCGGCGGCGCAGTTTCACCTCGTTCTTCTGCGCACCGAGGGCGACGACACTGTCGGGCATCACATTCTCGGTAATGAAGACATTCGCGCCGATGGTGCTGCCCTGACCGACGGTGATGTCCCCGACGATGGTGGCGCCGGCGTAAATGGTGACATGGTCTTCGAGGCACGGATGGCGGCGCCTCCCTTTGAGCAGCTGACCGGCGGCGAGCGACCGCGCGACAAGGCCAACACCCTGGTAGAGTTTGACGTGATTCCCGAGCCGCGCGGTTTCACCGATGACGACACCGGTGCCGTGGTCGATGAAAAAGTATTCGCCGATCTGCGCGCCGGGATGAATGTCGATGCCGGTGCGGCTGTGCGCCCATTCCGTCATCATGCGCGGGATGAGCGGCATGCCGCAGTCATAGAGGACATGCGCCATCCGCTGAATGGCGATGGCCTCCAGGCCCGGATAGGCGAGGATCACTTCGTCATAACTTTCCGCCGCCGGGTCGCCGTCGAAGGCGGCCTGCACGTCCGTTTTCAACAGCGCGCGCACGCGCGGCAGGCTGTGGAGAAATTCACAGGCGATGCTGTGCGCCGCGGCGGCCACATCGGCGGGCGCGTCCTTCTGCGAGGCGAGGCTGGGATGGAATTCCACCTCCAGCCGCGCCATGGCATCCGCGATGCGTTTTTTTGTCAGGGCCGCGACCTCGCCGCGATGAATCGCCTCAGCCTCGTAGAACCCGGGAAAGATGATCTGCAGCAGATCCGCACAAAGGGCGGCAATGGCGCACTTCGACGGCAGGTTGGCCCCGTCGAGGTGATTGATGCCTCCCAGCTCCTCGTAGGAATGGAGGAGTGCATCGGTTATACTGGTGGTTTCGCAGGCCATTTGCTAACGTCCGGATGCCTCCGCGACAGTCGCGGAGGAGGAACCGGAATTTCGCTGCGGTAAAGCAGTTTGTGAGCCGGCCGCAGAAAAGTTTCCGCCAGGGTCCTGACGGAGGGCCGGGCAGGCCGCGGGAGGCCCCCGATTCCACCCCCGGAACGCGGCCAGCCGGGACTGCGGCGCAAGGGAGACGCCCGGGCCCGCCGGGGCACCGGGCCGGCAGGGCCATTGCGGACCTGCCGGCCGGGAGAGAGACCGATTCGGCCGGGGGCCGGTTCCCGGGGCCGGCGCGATTTCAGGGCTGCGGAATGACGACTTTCAGGCGCAGCAGCTTCCGCACTTCGGCCCCGGGGTTTTCCTTGTCCGTGGCGGTGTGCACCGTGCCGGCCGTCGTTTCATCGAGAAAAGCGGCTCCGGACTGCCAGTTGCCGGCGGCGTCGGTGATTTGCGGGATGATCTGGATCGCGGGATCGATGTTGGCGGCGACGTTGTAGCGCAGCGCGAGCCGGCCGCCCTGCAGCACCAGTTCCGGACCGGCGCTGGGCGCGGCGGGGTCGGTGCCGAGAACGTGTTCCACGCCGTTGGGGACACCGTCATGATCGGCATCGGCCGGGACGGTGCGCTGCGCGGCCGGGACCGAGGCCATGGTGCGGGCGGCCCAGTCGGCATAGCTTTCAAAGCCGGCTTCGACGGTGACGAACATCGAATCGCTAACGGGAGCGCCGGCTGGAGGCGTGGCGGTGAAGCGCAGTTCATAGACGCCGGGGGCCGAGAATTGGGCGTCCGTATCACGGTTGTTCGGAGCGGTGAACTGGACGGTGCCGGGGCCGCTGACTTTGTTCCATGCCACGGTGATGCTGCCCGGCGAGTGGACGCCGGGATAGACGAAGCCGTGGAGAATGGCGGCGCTTCCGGACGGAATCGTGAGGTCGAGCGGAGCCACGACCCCGAAGACTCCAGGACCGCCCGGGCTGGGCACGGCGGGCTGCCAGCTGGCCTGGAGTCCCCATGCGCTGCGCGGGGCGTTGTTCGGATCGATGAATTCCAGCGAGGCGCCGCTGCGGGTTTCCGGATACCAGGTGCCTTCGTAGCGGAAGTCGAGAATGCCGAGACCGAAGGCGCCGGATTCGAGGCGCAGGCTTTCGCCGTTGTTGTCGAGGCGGCCGGCGGTCCACTGCGTGGCGGGCACCCCCGGATACCTCGCATTGAAGGCGGCAAGATCGTGGGTGATCACGGCGTAGGCCTGCGCTTCAAGTGTCAGGGCCGGGAACGTGAATGTGAGTCCGCTCCCGAAAGTCACGCCGGTGATGGTGAGGTCCCCGTCGCTGATGTTTTTGAATTCCACATACTCAGGACCGCCGCCGGGAGGATCGAACATCAGTTCGGTAATGCGCAGGCCGTTGATGACGGCGTTGTCGGCGCTGAGATCGCTGCCGTTGCTGAAGCCCGGGGTCGGCTGCGTGAGGCTGGCAACGTTCACGCTGCCGTCGGGCGTGCGGCCCTGACTGATATCGGGATTGCCCGGCAGCACGACGACGTTGTCCATGACGGCGCCTGCGGGATTGAGCAGAGTGATGCCGTCGTGAATGCGGCTGACGCCGAAGCTGAGGTGATTGGCTCCGGCGGCGGTGTCGCCGTCCGCGATGAGTTCGAGGAAGCCACTGGCGGGCAGGAAGCTGAGCGGCGGGAAGACATTCTGCTGCGGCGCGTTGCGATAGTCGTCGCTGAGGCTCCAGCCCGCGATGCTCACGGGTTTGGTCTCGCCGTTGTAGAGTTCCACGAAATCGTCGTCCACCACGAGGTCATTGCTGCCGAGCCATTCGTTGATGCGAATGAGCGAGCCCGTGCCCAGTTCACAGACAGCGGTGTTCGGAGCGCCCTGCGTGGGCGTGCTGAGCTGCCAGCCGCGCAGCGTGCGGGCGATGGTGCGGTCGGTAATCTGCGGCCCGAAGGCAACCGCATCCACATCCGCGCCGGACGGGGACTGAAGGCGGATCGTTTCGCCGCTGCGGTTCAAATTGAATCCGAGTTGCGTGCCATCCACGAGCAGGCGGCCGCCGGCCGGTACGAGGGCACCGGATCCGAAGGTGAATTTGACCGGCAGACTGTCGTCGGCGGACAGGCTGAAGCCGGTGAGGCTCGCCTCGGTTGTGCCGTAATTGTGCAGTTCGATCCAGTCGGGGCCGGTGGAGGCTGCGGCGCTGATTTCGCTGAGCGTCACGGTGGGGGCATCGCTCACGACGGTGAAAGTGCGGCTCCAGGGAGCCGAGACCCACTGGCCGCCGTCGGTTTTGCCGCTGATTGTCAGAGTGTGATGACCCGCAGTGAGACCGGTGAGTGCCAGCGGTGTGGCGAGGGGCGTCTCGGCGCTCTCGGCTCCGCCGTCGAGGGTGTATTTATAATGCGTGTAGCCGTAGGTCCATGCCGGCTGACCAGTGGGCGTGAAGCTGCCCGCGGGTGAGAGCGCGATGCTGACATTCGGCGGCCAGACGCCGGTCGGAGGTGCCGCGACACGCAGACCGGAGCGGGAGAGATCGGCGCCAAAGCCAAGCGCCGGCGAGCAGTCCTGCAGTTTCAGTGCAGCGATGACCTGTTCCGCGGTGGCGGCGCCGGGCGTCGTGATCAACGCGAGATTCAACAGGGGGTCGCCGACCGTATTGCCGCTGGCTGTGGCGGTGGCGGGCGGTGCTGCGGGCAGCCAGTTGTTCACCATCACCAGCGCACTGTTGGCGGCCACGTAGTCGCGCACGAGGCCCTCGGCGTCCCAAATCACATTGCCTTCGAGGTGGAAGCCGCGCCCTTGGCCCGCGACGGACTGCCCCTGGTCATTGACATCGTCGAAGTTGAGCACCGCGGAGACGGTTTCCTCGCCGCCGGTTTTCGTGGTGCGGACAATGGTGTTATAGAGCAGCACGGCGGAGTTGCCGGAGGCGGGATCGTTCGTATCCACGGTGGCATTGCCCTGCTTCATCGTGATGGCGTGGTCATTGTCATAGAAGAGACAGTTGACGACGGTGACCTGACTCCGGTCGTTGTTGTCCTGGCCGCCGGAAATGGCACTGGCGCTGTCCGGCGAGCCGTTCTTGTGCGCGTGCATGAAGACGCAGTTCTCGATCCACGTGTCGGTGCTGTCGAGATCGAGGATGTCGTCGTCGCTGCCGGTGAAGACGCAGTTGTAAATGTGCAGGACGGGGCCGGGGCGGTTGCCGCCGGTGAAGTCGATGCTGTCATTGTAGCCCATCGTCTTGCCGAACCAGCAATTGCGGATGATGCCCCGCCCTCCCGCGGCGATGCCGCCGCTGCCGTGGACCGGCTCGAAGGCGGCGGTGCTGGAGGGGAAGACGCAGTCGCTGATGAGGAAGCTGCTGGCGTCCACTTCGATGTAAGGTTCACCGGTGACGCGGAAGGTCAGGTGATCGAGTTCGACGTTCGCTCCGTTCTGCGCGTGCACCGCGGTGTCGCCATTGTTGTCGAAGGTGACGTAACTGAGGCGCGTGGGCTCCGCCGTGGCACCGCTGATGGTGATGCCGTTCCATGTGCCGGTGCCGCCGGGCGCGCGGGCGATGGTAATGCCGGCCGCGGCCGTGCCCCGGGCGTCGAGCCGTCCGCCGCCGCTGATGCTGATGCCGGCGCCGGAGGCGACGAGCACCGTGGTGCCGGGTTCGATGGTGAGCACCATGTTGTTCGGAACCGTGAGGGTGCCGGTGACGTTGTAGGGGCCACCCGCCGGCGTCCATGTTTCACTGGCGGCAAGCGCACCGGACTTGTTCGTGCCGGCCGCCTGATACCAGATGCTGACGGTCTGACTGGCAATGACCGCGCCGGATTCGTCGTGAGCGGTGCACAGCAGGGTGTTCAATCCGGGAGCGAGCGTGACCGCCGTGCCGGCGCTCCATGAATTGTCACTGGCGCCGGTGGAGCCGTAGGGATTGGTGGTGACACTGATGCCGTTCACTTTCACGTCCGCAGTGCGCGCCGGATCAATCTTGCCTCCCAGCGAGCCGTGATCGGTGGCGGACGAAGTCGTCGGATAGCCGTTTTGCACAGCCAGCGTGGTGCCGGCGGTGAAGGCCGTGGGCAGGAAGGACTCGATGGTGGCGCGCCGCGTGTCCATGTAGGCCTTGATGTGCGCGCGAATTTGATCGCCGGAGGGATTGAACTGATTGCCCATCCACTGACTGTCGAGCAGGCGGTCGATGGTCGCGTCGAACTCCGGCTTGGCGAAGAGGGTGTCGAGATAGTGCCGCAGGGCCGCCTTGAATTTCCGACCGGTGACCGGGTTGCGGTAGAACTTGTCCATCTGCGTCAGGGTGGCGTTGTCGATGAAGTTCGGGTCCGTGCACTGGTAGATGGTCACCGTGGGCGGCGCGACTTCATCGCCCAGACCGATGGCATTCAGATTGAAGCAGGTGTCGAGGTCGTGCGGGATGATGCGGCAGCGGCGGTCGGCTCCGAAGTAGATGGAGTAGTCGTCATCGTCGCCGTTGGTCATGTTGGTTTCCCCGTGATTGATGATCGAGGCCACCGCGAGCAGGCGGCACCACTGGTCGATGTCCACGGTATTGGCGATGTGGGTGTGGAAGTCGGCGCTCGTCCCCATCTGCAGGCTCTGCATCCATGCGTGGACGTCGGTCCAGTCGTTCTGCGCCGCGTTGGTTTGTTTCCAGTAGCCTTCATTGACATAGCCGCCGACGGCATAACCGGCGGTGGGATGAAGGGTTGGCAGAGTGGACACCTGCCAGCGGGCCCCGCCGAAGCCGGCGCGGATCTTGCCGTAGGCGTTGCCGTCGTTGTCGTCGGGGAACCACCGGTCCACCACATCACCGCCGCGCGGGATGAGGTCGCAATACATGCCGAAGGTGCGCACGCCGTTGGGGCCGGGCTGACCGTTGGCCTGGACGAGCAGACGGTTGAGGCCGTTGAGTCTCATGCCGACGACCCCGGCGATTTCGCAGGGCACGCCGGCCGACTCCATGAACCGGGCCCCGAGGAACTGGCTGTAGGAATACTTGTAGTTGAGAGTGAAGGCAGTCCGGCCGTTCCATGGAGAGTCGCCGGGAATGTCCATGCGCAGATTCATCGGAGTGTCGCTGCGGGAACTGTTGCCGCGGGGGCGGATGATGCCCCGATAACGCACGTCGGCCCTCCCTCCCTGACGGAAGATGACGGTGCAGTTTCGCCCGACATTGGTCTGGCGGTCATTGAGGCCGGCATTGAATGAGGCGTTGTCCGCGCCGGTCAGGACCAGTTGATAGAGCGAGCGGGGATCGGTCCAGACCTCCTCATTGACCTGGTAGAGACAGTTGGCATTCTGCACGGGATTGGCGCCGGCGAGATCGAGGGTGGGCGCAGGCCATGTGCGGGCATTGGCGCCGGCGTCCACGGCGCGGACGTAAAACTCCACCACCGTGTCGAGCGCCTGCGCCGGAATGACGGCGCCAAAGACGTTGTCCCCGGCGGAGCCGTCGCCGCGCTGCCCGTTGTCGGCCATGGGCAGTTCGATGAAGTTCGCTTCATTCGGATTCGTCCCCTGCGGCTGCCAGGTGCGGTAAAACACGGAGGCGCTGTAACCCGTCAGCAGTTCATCGGTGATGCGGGCGGTGACATAGACCTGCTGCGTGCGGTTTGGCACCGCCGGGCTGTGAACCACGTCACGAATCAGCGGAGCGCTGTTCGCCTGGGTCACAGCGGTATTGGCCGCTCCGGGCGTGGGCGCGGCAGCCGCCCAGTTTTGTCCGGCGTTGTTCGAGAGCGCGGGATTGATCAGCTGAATGCTCGCGCCGCCGGGGTTTTCGTGTTCGAGGTCCGGATCCGCCGGAGTTTGCCAGTCGAGCCCGGGATCGGTGTCCAGATTCCCCACCGGCGGCGGTGCGGCACCGGGCGTGTTGGTGGCATCCCACACATTGACGATCTTGCGCACCGCCCAGTCGCCCTGGTCGGAGTACTCGACTTCATCCACCACTTCGTCTTCGGCATTCTTGAGCCGCACCAGCTCGCCGCCATTGCCCAGGGTGCCGCCGCCCGACCAGTCGCTGGACGTCACATTGGTGACCGCCGGATACTTCGCGGTGAAGGTGCTGGCGTTAGCGGGAATGGCGAGGTAGCTGCGGCCCGGGAGCAGCGTGCCGGGCGGAAAGGCGTAGTTCACGCCTTTGGTGAATTCCCAGCCGGTGAGGTCCACCGCGGCATCGCCGTAGTTGTAGATCTCCAGAAACTCCTCCATCGCCCCGGCCGCGCCGGGCGGGTTGTACATGATCTCGCTGATGGCGATCGTGTTCAGCGCCGCCGAGACATTCAGGGTCACCGTCGCCACCTGGGAGAGCAGCGAGCCGTCGCTCACGCGGTATTGGAAATTGCGCGCACCCGAAAAGCCGGCTTCCGGCGCATAACTGAAGGAACCGTCAGGATTCAGCACCAGCGTGCCGTCCAGCGGCGGGGTGATGAGCGACACAGTGAGGGCCGTGTTGTCCACGTCAGAGTCGTTGCGCAGCACGCCGTTCGCCGCGGTGATTTCCAGGGTCGTGTCCACGCGCACTCCATAGACATCGTTGACCGCGACGGGAGGATCGTTCACCGGATTGACCGTAATGCTGACGCTCACCGGTGCGGAGGTGCGAACGCCGTCGGTGACGGTGTAGGTGAAACTGTCATTGCCGAAGTAATCCTGCGCCGGGGTGTACTGGAAGGTTCCATCCGGCTGCAGACTGAGGGTGCCGTGCTGCACATTGGTGCCGAGCGCGGCAGTGAGCGGCTGGCCTTCCGGATCGCTGTCATTGGCCAGCACTCCCGGGGTGCCCTGAATGGCCGTGTCCTCGTCCGTGGTGTAGGAGTCGGGCTGGGTAACCGGCACGGCGTTGAGCCGGACCGTTACAGTGGTGACCGCGGAAGTGGCGGTGCCGTCCCCGGCGCGATAGGTGAACGTGTAGTTCCCGCCGAGAGGAGCGGTGAAGGTGAAGGATCCGTCCGCATTGAGAGTGAGGGTGCCGGTGGCCGGAGCAGCGACGAGAATCGCCGCGAGCGTGGTGCCCGGGTCCACATCGCTGTCGTTGCTGAGAACCCCCTGGGCAGCGGAAACGACGAACGGCACTCCGGGATCGCCGGAATAAGTGTCATCCAGGGCCACCGGCGCGTCATTCACCGCCGCGACATTGATGGTGACCGTGGCCGGAACGGACGGCCGGGCATCGGCGGCGCGATAGGTGAACGTGTCGGTGCCGAAGAAATTGGCGTTCGGGGTGTAAAGGAAAGTGCCGTTGGCATTCAGCGTCAGGGTGCCGTTGGCCGGAGGACTTGCCAGGACCGCGTTGAAGGCATCGTCTTCGGCGTCCGTGTCATTTTGCAGCACGCCCGCGGATGCAGCCGTCACATTGAGCGGCGTGTCCTCTGTCGCAGCGTAGGTGTCAGGATTGGCAATGGGCGGAACGTTCGGCCCGGTGATCACAGTGATTTCCACCGTCGCCACGCCCGATGTGCGGTCGGTGCTGTCTTTGGCACGATAAGTGAACGAATCGGGACCGGTGTAGCCGTTGGCCGGTGTGTAGGTGAAAGTGCCGTTGGCATTCAGTGTCAGGGTGCCGTGCGCCGGCTGGGCCACCACTTCCGCCGTGAGCGTGGCCGTCTGCCCGGGATCGGGATCCGTGTCGTTCGCGAGGACACCGGCCTGGATGGACCGCTGCAGGCGGATGCGCAGGTCGAATGTCAGGTCGGAACTCGTCAGGGCGTTTTGGTGAATTTCCGCGGCGATCAGGTTGCCTCCCTGGAAGAAAGCCGAAACGGGTACGGTGAAGTCCTGCGTGGAATTGTCATTCACATTGCCGGTGGCCAGTTGGTCGAACAGCACCTCCGTGCCGGGATTGCCCATGTTGGCCGTGCGTCCGGCTTCCGTGCCGTTGATGTAGAGCACACCACCGTCGTCGTAACGCAACTGCACGGCGACGCCCGTGACATTCCAAAGATCATTGATGTCGAGCGCCCGGCGGAAGTAGTAGGTGATGAACTTGTCGCCGGCATTCTGGTCGAAGGCCGGATCCGGGTTGTCATTGATCTCCGTGGCTTCATCGTCGTCGCCGTAGCCCAGTTCCGCAGCGCCCACTTTCCAGTCGGCGGTCTCGGTATAGGCGTCGGTGCGCCATGCCGTGCCGAGATTGCGGTTCGCGGGCACGAGCGAATCAAAGTAGTGCCAGTCGGCGGCGCCGTAGGGCAGCACTTCGTCCGTCTGCGTGCCCGGCGCGGTGGCGGTGACCACGAGCGCGGTGTTCTTAACAGCGGTGTAGGTGTCGTTGGTCGCCGTGGGCGGGTCGGGGAAGTCGGTGACGCTGACGGTCACGGTGGCCGGAGCCGACTGCGCCGTGCCGTCGCTGGCGCGGTAAGTGAAGGTCGTCGTGCCGGCGAAGCCGGGATTCGGAGTAAAGGTGAAACTCCCGTCCGGGTTCAGCACGGTGGTGCCGTTGGGGGAGGGCGTGCCCATCACGGCTGTTAGATTGGCGGTCTCGACATCGGAGTCGTTTTCCAGCACGCCTTGCGGCACTCCCACCGTCAGGGTTTGATCCTGCGGGGTCACATGCGGACCGTCATCGACCGCGACGGGAATGTCGTTCACGGGGGTCACGGTGATCGTCACCGTGGCCGGGGCGGACTGGCCCGTTCCGTCCACCGCGCGGTAAGTGAAGGTATCGGTGCCGCTCCAGTTGAGAGCCGGCACGTAATTGAAGCTGCCGTCGGCATTCACGGTGACGGTGCCATTGGAGGGATCGCCGGCTTTCACCGCCGTCACGGGCGCCACCCCGCCGGTGTCGTTGGCCAGCAGCGAGACGCTGCCGGGGACGTTGAGCAGGACGTCGTCGAAATCCACACTGAAACTCTCGTTCGCCCCGCCGAAACCGGCAGTGCCGGCATTGCCGTAGCCGCCCAGTTGGAGGGTATGATCTCCAGCGGCGAGCGGCACGTTGAAGGTCGCTTGCTGCCAGCCCGTGTCTTTGGCCCCGCCCCCATTACCGTCACCCACAAGAAACGCCACGGAAGGATGCGTGCTCGGGGCGGTGACCGTGCCGTATTGCGTGCCATCGATGTCGCAGATCACCTCCTGATATTCGCCGGCGTCGTAGTCCTGACCGGATTGCATGCGGTAGCGGAAGCTGAGCGTCACGGTCGCCGGGGAGGCGAGCGTGAAGGTTCTCCGCCACGCCCCGCTGACGGCGGAACCGCCGCCGCCGAAGGCAAACACGGCCCCCATTTGCACCCGCAGCGAGCCCGAATTGTTGAACCCGGAGTTGGCGGTCGTGGTCTGCGCCGAGAAGTCACCTCGTGCCGTGCCAAAAAAAGGATCGTCCACTCCCGTAAATCCTCCCGTGGCGGAGGGCGCGAGTTGAAAATCAAGCCCGGCATCGGAACTGTTGCTGGAATTTTGATTCAACTGCACCGCAAACACATTCTCTCCGTTGAGGAAGGCCGAGGAGGGAAACACGATGGTGTTATAAGCCGTTTCGCTGCCGCCGTTGCCGCCGATCAGCGCGTCAGGCTCCACCGTCACATTGCCGGGCCAGTTCGAGCGCCCGATTTCGTTGCCATTGAGGTAAACGACGCACCCGTCGTCAGCGAGAACGGAAATGGCCCACTGGGGGGCCGCGGCGGCCTGCGCCGCCGTGATCGTGAATTTGTTGCGGAAGAGGTATCCGTTGACCGTATTGTCAGCACCGCCCCCGGTGATGCCGGTCAGCAGATTCGCGGCTCCGGCAAGACCGTCAATCCCCCCGCCCTGAATCGGCATCGGCGCCGTCTTCCACGGTCCCCGGGTCGAGGTCGCGGTATCGAACGCCACCGACCTCCAGTTGTTGCTCGCTTCGTCCACCGGATAGGTGTTCGGGCCCACCGTGAGGGCATCATTGTAACTCCACGTGGCCGGCAGCTCGAAACCGGACGTCGCCGGCTCGAAGTTCGCATTGATCAAATCCACCGCGGAACTTCCCGCCGCCGTATCCTCCGGAGTGGTGAATGAATCATCGACGGCGGTGGGCACTGCCATGACGGCGGATGCGAGTGCGGCGAAACAGGCGGCGAACCGCACCGGAGAGATGGGAGGATGCATGGGTGTCGAGGGTAAGGGGGAGTATCGTGAATGCGGTGCGGCTGCGGAAGGTCAAACTGAAAGCAGTCCGATGATTCCGGAGCCGCACCGAACAATCCGCGGAGGCTGCAAAAATCCTCACCCTGAGATTACGGGACCGGACAGGGATTCCCCGATGTTTGTCGGAGAATCCCCGGAGTGTCGCTTTCTATCGTGGAGCGTGCCCGCGAAGACTTGCCGATTCTTCAGGACTTCGGTGCGAACAGCTAAAGCAGGTCATCCTGGCGTTATCCATGCCTTGCGACAAGGCCGGGACGGGCCTTGCTACGGCTTCATGCGCAAGCTTGCCGGTTCTTCGACAACAGCCGCAGCGCAGTCTGCCACGCGCGGCGGCGTTTGGAGATAATGATCCGGCAGGCGGCGCGACTCTGAAATGCCAGTCCGCGGGGCCCCGGCGCGCCCGGGATGCGCGTCGCCAGATCCTGAAATCCCCGGCGCGTGCATTCATAAAAGACCGGATCCAGGCTGCGGAACGAAGCCTCGAACGCCTCCAGCCGCGCCCCGCGAATTTCCGCATGCCGCGCCAGCACGCGGGCGATGCATCCTGGCAGGTCGCCGTCGATGTGCGCCGCCGCCGACAGGGCCGGCAGGCTGCGGGGAGAGAGTCGATCCAGCGGGTGCGCCGCATCGCGCCAGCGCATCCGCCCGCGCCGCAGCCGTTCCGCCCGCTGGAAATACGGCTGCCAGTGAGGCGCCCGACCCGGGCCGGACCGGTTCTGTTCCCATGCGGCGTAAAATTCCTCCAGCAGTTCGAGGACCACCGGGCCCTCCTGCAGCGAGCCGGCGCGGAACTGCCGCAGAATCTCCTCCGTGACATGATAGTAAAAGACCGGAAACACCGCCGCGGGATCGCCGCTGCACAGAAAGCGCGTCCGTTCCTCCGCCAGTGCGCGCAGTGCGGGATGCGACATCGTCCGTGGTGCCGCGGGCCGTCGCGCGGCGGCGCGCCGAGTTGCCGCGCCGGCCAAACCCGGCAGGAGAAGCAGGAAAGCGCGCCGTTTCATCGGGCCGGTATCTGCAGTTCGCGGAACTTCTCGAGCAGCGAGGGATCGAAGCTTTCCTCCGCACCGGAAAAACACAGCGGATCGAAGTCATCGTACTCGACCTTCGGCGCCGGCGGCCAGAAGATGCCGGCGTTGATGCTGCGAATGACGCCGCGGGCGCACTGCACGGCGGACTTGATCATTTCCTCCGTCAGTCCGGTCCACATGTTGACTGCCGTTTCACTGACCGCCGGCGGCAAGTTGATGTAGCCCGCCTCCGCTCCGTCGGCCGCCCCGGGCAGCCGGCTCACGATCCAGCAGTAGAGCGGCAGCTGCAGATTGATCCAGCGGTGCGGCTTGCTTTCGATCTCCACCACCTGCCAGTCCGGAACTTCGCGCGAGCCGGTGATTTTTTTGAGATGCGCCTCAAAGGGCTTCGCGCCCTTCGCGCTGGTCTTGTAATCGATGACGCGCCGCTGCGCGGTGTCCGCGCGGCGCTCGATCAAGTCGATCCGCCCGCGAATCTGCACCCCCTCCAGCATCACCGGCTCGTCATTGCCGGGGAGTTCCGGAAAATTCACCTCCGTATGCTCCACGCGCCATCCTTCGGCGCGTTCTGCCGCGTGGACTTCCGCCAGCTTGCGCAGCCGGTTGCGCGCAGACTCGAGTTGAATCACGAGCGGCAGGGTGACGTCGCGGCCGTATTTCCTCGCCGCGAGTTCCTGGACTTTATCGTCGAGAAACTGCGCGATCTCCGCGGCGTCAGCCGAATCCCGCAGCCTGTCGTCTTTGTGGAGCGCTTCGATGGTGTCATGAATGAGTGATCCAAAATCGCGCGGGTCCATTTCGTCGCGCACGGGGTCGAACGGCTCCATGTGCAGCAGGTGCCTCAAATAGAACCGGAACGGGCAGGCGAGGTAGTCCGCAAACTGGGTCACGCTGAGAGCCGTGATGAGCGGCTCCGCCCGGCCGGCTTCCTCACGCTCCGGCGCCGGCGGCCGCAGCTTCCATGCGCGGTGCCACGACGGCGGCGAGGAGCGCGCCGCTTGGCCAGGATCGTCAGGAAAGAGCCGCTGCACACGGGCCGCCAGTTCATCTCCCGCACAGCGCAACAGCAGCCGGCTGGGCTTGAGCGGATCGCCGGAGGAGGATTCGCGCGCCGCGACGAGCCTGACACTTCCCCGGCCACGGCGTGACTCGATGAGCGTGGTGAGGAGGAAGCTGTCCCGGGCGAGACGCGAGGCATTGGTCTTCAGGTCGAGCAAACCGCGCACGCTGTCCGGCAGCCACGGATCACCGGTCACTCCGTCGGGCGCGAACCCTTCATTCAATCCCGCCACGCAGAGATGCGGCGCCTTCTGCCAGGGCAGTTCCAGCCAGCCGCACAGTTCCGGAGCGCCGTGGACGTTGTCGGCATAGAGCCGCGCCTCCGCCAGCAAATGCGCCGCGGTCTCCAGAATCGTCAGGAGGTCCGCCGGAAATCCGGTGCGCTGCGCGGCCGCACCGGCGGCATCGAGCGCATCGCGCCAGGATTCCAATGCGTCATGGAACAGCGCGGCCTCCTGTTCCCCGTCAAAGGATTTACCGTCGTAGAGCAATTCGAGCAAAGCGTGCAGCGCCGTGAGGCCGTCACGCCGGCGCAGCGCGCGGCACTGTTCCACCAGCCACGCGAGCACACCGTGCAGGGGGGACACATTTTCCGCGCGGCGCGCTTTCCAGTGCTGCGAGAGACCCGCGGCATCCGCCAGGGTCCGCGGCAGGTGCTGCTGCCGGAAATTATCCCAGTCGCGCAGCAGCGCCGCGGCGGAAACGCCGGGATTCGCGGCGCGCAGCACCTCCGGCAGCCGCAGCAGCCGCGCCGCCTCCTCCGCGGCATCGCTGCGGAGCAGATTGGTCAGGCAGGTGAAGAACCACGAGACTTCATGCGTCGCCAGCGGACGGCCATTGGGATCGAAAACCGCGCATCCCGTCCTCGCGCCCGCATCCAGCAGCGGCCCCGCCACCGAGGGATCGGCCGACCCGATCGCCGCCTCCCCGTGAAGCGAAGCGAGCAGCTCCTCCGCTTCATCCTCCGGCCGGGCCACCAGCCGGATGCGCTCTTCCTCCGCGGGAATGTCGATGACGCACTCGGACCAGTATTCCGGCAAAGGCCGGCCCCAGGTGTCCCATCTTGCAGGGGACTCATGGGACTCACGGGACAACGGCGCCGCGCCATCCCTAACTTTGCCGCAAGCTGCCTCCCCATGCACCACCACTTCCACCTCCACACCCTGACGTTCCAGATTCTCCAGCGCCTGCACCACCAGATGCACAGGGTCCGGCACCGCCAGAACCACCACACCACGCACCCCGGGGGGCAGCACCGGCTGCGCCGCGGCACGGAGGCGCGCCGCCAGCGGATCGACCAGACCGCACTTCCGCAGCACAGTCACCGCCAGCGTCTCCACGCGCGCCAGATCCCGCCAGCGCGCCGCTTCCAAATGCGCCCCCCCCAGCGTGCGCGCCGCCTCTGCCAAATTGCGCCCGCCCTCTTCCAGTCGGTGACGCAGCCGCAGAAACTCCCCCGCAGTACTTCGCGCCCACGCAGCATCGCGCTGCGGCGGAGCGACGGGAAACAACGCGCCAAATTCCTCCAGCGGCAATTCCTGCAGCACTTTCATCCAAACAAACAGCTCTTCCGCCGCCGTCGCCGGCGCCGGCATGGCCTGCACCGCCCATGAGGTAATCAACTCCGGCGTGATGAGGTGCGGCGACAGCACCGCCGTCCCCCGCCCCGCCGCCCGCTCCGCCAGCGCGCCCCGCAATAGCCGCCCCGCCTCCGCCGTCGGCACCATCACCACCAAATGCGACAAGTCCAGCGCCCCCTCCCTCCAGCCCTCACAAAGATGATCCACCACCGCGTGTAGCAGCGGCTGTGACCAGGAAAGGTGCGTGAGGCGGGGCATATCGGGAAGGATGAAGGATGAAGGATGAAGGATGAAGGATGAAGGCTAAAGGATGAAAGCTCCGCACCAGTGCAACACCCCGGCTGGCAAGTTTCATCCTTTAGCCTTTAGCCTTCATACTTCCAATCTGTATCCTTCCTTCGGAACGGTAACGATGCGCTCGGTTGCCAGTTTGCTGCGCAGGCGGGCGATGTGATTGTCAACGGTACGGGTGGTGGGAAACGCGCCGTGGCCCCACACGAGATCGAGAAACTGTTCTCGGCTCACGGCGCGACCGGTATTCTGGACGAGCAGGGCCAGTGCGCCGTATTCCTTGGCCGTGAGCGCCACCGCGCGGCCGCGCCGCGTCACGCGTCGCTGGACAAGATCCACGGTCACGCCATCGAAGCTGACGCGACCGGGTGTGTCCGCGGCCTGCTGATTGCGGCGGTGCAGAGCGCGCAGGCGGGCTTTGAGTTCGGCCAAAGAGAACGGCTTCACCAGGTAGTCGTCCGCGCCGCAATCGAGGCCATGCACGCGATCCGCCACCTGGCCTCGCGCCGTAAGCATCAGCACCGGAGTGCGGTGGCCGAGCCGGCGCAATTCACGGCACAGCGCGTAGCCATCCAATTTCGGCAGCATGATGTCGAGAAGGATAATGTCGGGCTTTTCGCTGAGCGCGCGGTCGAGACCCTCCTGCCCGTCCGCCGCCGTGATGACGCGCCAGCCTTCATCCGTGAGGGCATCGCGCACCGCGGTGCGGAGCGGGAGTTCGTCTTCGATGAGGAGGAGGCGCATTTGGAAGGATGAAGGATGAAGGCTAAAGTATGAAAGGGACGGCGCGGGGAGTGGACTTCATCCTTTAGCCTTCATCCTTCATCCTTCAGACTTTTGGAAAAGTGGATAGCGAACACCGCCCCCTGTCCCGCCTCCGACTCCACACTCACCCTCCCGCCGTGCGCTTCCGCGATGTGCTTTACGATGCTCAGGCCAATGCCCGCGCCGGTCGTCTCGCGGCGCAGGCCGTTGTCCACGCGGTGAAAGCGTTCAAAAATGCGCGCATGCTCCGCAGGCGGAATGCCGATGCCGGTGTCGCACACATGGATCAGGACATCGCGGTCCAGCGCGCTGAATTTCACCGTCACCGTGCCGCCGGCCGGAGTGAACTTGATGGCGTTATCCAGGAGGTTCACCAGCGCCTGCCGCAACGCCACGGCATCCACCAGCGGCCAGCGGTCTTCCGGAATCTCCGCGACCTCCTCCACCAGCGTCAACCCCTTCTCCTCCGCTTGAGGGCGCAGCAGCGCGCAGGTCTCGCGCACCAGCCGCGGCAGGTCGGTGTGCTCGAAGTCGTAAGCCTTTGCACCGCGTTCGATGCGTGAGAAGTCGAGCACATTGTCCACCAGCGCCGCCAGCCGCCGTCCTTCGCGCGCGATGAGCCGGTGATACTCCTTCGTCTGCGCCGCATCTGCCTTCCCGCCCTCCAGCCGCTCCGCCAGTGCACCGATGCTCGCGACCGGTGTGCGCAGTTCATGCGACACACTGGCCACGAACTCCGTCTGCATCCGCGAGAGTTCCGCCTGCTTCTTGAAGGTGCGCCATGTCAGCACCATTGCCGCGTTCACCACCAGCAGCACGCACGCGAGGAGCCAGACCAGGGAACGTGTGCGCTCCGCCAGCGCTGCCGCCAGCGCATTTGGAGAGACCGCGTAAATCCAGACGCGCCAGGCGCCTTTGCCGCCTGTGGCCAGTTCCACTCCTCGCTCCAGGCGCGGCCGGGCGAAAGGCGAAGGGGTTGGGAGAGCACGCGGTTCCAAATTGCGGGCCACATGAACCCATCCCCCATGCCACGCGATTTCCGGCAGAAGCGACAGGCCCCCGGCGGCGGCCGGGGAAAAGCGCTGCACCAACGGCTGCATTATCGTCTCTATTTCCTCATACGGAATGACCTGAGCCAGGCGGCTGCTGTGATGACGCACCAGCCCGATGGCGGACCATTCACCCGTGACGGGAAGAAATCCGCGGTCGTCCTGAATGTCCTGCCATGAAGGCACGGCGCTGATAGACCGGTGCTGTCGTCCGATGGCCTCCGCCCCCGCGTACATTTCCGCAGCCTGCACCGCTTTGGCCCGCCAACCGCCACGTTCCTCCTCCGGCAAATGAGCTAGTGCATCCTCCAACAGGCGGCTGGTGAGAAGGGAGGGATATTCCACAGCGGCATGGGCGGCAGACCGCGCGGCTGCCACTCTCTCTTCACCTGCATACAACTCCATAACCGCCCTCCAAACCAACGGCATCAACGGCGTGCCGGCAGGGCTGAATTCATTCATGGCATAAAGCTCTGCGGCATCCCTGGCTTTCAGCGCATCCTCCCGCCGTCCCTCGCGAATACTCTGCAATAGCGTCTCGTACTCCGACCATCCCTTGCCTGCAGGCGGCGGATCCATGCCGCGCAACACCCAGCGCGGGACCATAGACCCAGCCTCGGCGAGCTGACTCTCCAGCGCACTTCCCGTTTCCTGGTGGATGCGGGGTACAACTTCCACCGGTAGTTCCGTCAGCAACCCGTCACGGAGGCGCTCCGCCTCGGCGCGCCATTCATTTTCGATTCGCCCCCGCTCCGCCATGATGACCCACAGGCCCATCCCAGCCACCAGCAGCACGGGCAGCGTGAGCAACAGCGCCAGACGGCGCAGCGATGGCGGGCGGCGTTTCATGGAATGGGGGCATGCCCACGGGGAATGGCGGGTTGCAGCCGCGATTGCAAAACAATGCCGCAGGCCACTCCAGGAGAATTGCACTGGCGCGGTGGGTTATAAATGGCGGCAACATGCGGCCACTCCCGGTGCCTGTTGTCCGCAACCATCGCGCACTTCATAGGGCAGTTTTTGCTAAGGCGTGGCGACTCGCCGGCGCGGGAGTGTTTGCGGGTTCAGCGGTTGAGGAATAACCTGGGTCTGCCCCGGCACGAAAGGCTGCGGCACGGCCACCGGCCGGGGTTCTATTCTGATCAGGCGCAGGTTCTTCCAGTCCCTTCCGAGCCACGCGCCGCCTTCGTTCAGCAGATCAACCTTGCTGAATTTCCAGGCCTCTTCCCCGGACACAATGGCCGCCCCGTTGTAGCCCGGCCAGGCCCTCACTTCCGGCACTTCGGAGAGCACGGAGTAGAGGTCCGGGAAGGCACACCCGCTGTCGCCTTCCTTCCTCTGCCATGTCCACACCCACCGGTCACCCTCCCGTTTCAACTGCGGCACTGGTGGCTGGTAGCGGCGCTGGAGGGGAGGCTGATCGCCAAGAGACAGTTCGTAGTCGAAGGCGCAATCGGCGTAGTCGAAAGTATCCGGGGGGATGGGCGCTTCGGGATCGAGCGCCGGCAGGATGAGCATCATGCCCGGCACGAGCAGCCATTCGGGGGGCGCCTTCTCCAGCGGCATTTCCTCCCAGCCGTCTTGCACGGCCAGCTTGAGCCGGGCCGCTGGCCAGTGAACGGGGCTGAAACCGAGGGGATTCGGCGCGCGGAGCAGAAGCAAAAGCTCTCGCAGGCGGCGCGCGGGTCGTTTGGCAAACGGGTCCATCGTTTCCACCCGCTCACGCGGGCGATTTGGAAACGCGGCGGCCAGTTCCTGCATCTCTGATGATAAAATGCGGAGGAACGGTCCGCTCTCTGAAACCGCCAGCGTGCAGGCCTCCCGCAGCGCCGCTTCGCTTAGCGCCGGCTCTTTCACCGGCGGCACGATGCGCACGCGATCGCCGTGTTTCACCTCCCCGGCCACGGCATTCAAAACCGGCAGCGGAGTGAAGTTATCCTCGCCCGGGCGCCTGACCTCCAGACTGAGCGGAGGATTCCACACCACCGGGATGCCGGCGGCGGAGAACAGGCCCGCGGGGCCGCTCATGCTCGCGAAGCCACCCGCCCGGAGCACCGCGCCCTTTTCATTCATGGCATTGGTCACCACCTGGTCGTCCCCGATGGTGAGGGCGATCTCGATCTCTCCATAGTGTTTCTGCTGGAACTCGAAGGCGGCTTCCTGGATTTCAATGCGAGCCTTGCCTGTAGCGGGGTCTGCTCCGGGGGAGAGATCTTCAGCGGGCGGGATTTCCACCACATCGCCCCATTGCAGGGCGAAATCTTTGGTGACGTCACCAGAGCGGATGATGGCAAAGAAGTCCACTTTGTGCTCTGCGATTTTGCCGCCCTCACCGACGCGAAAGACGGTGATCGCCGACAGGTCATCTGCGTTCACATTCCAGCGAGCCACGGAAAGAAACCTTCCCAGGCTGCCCGGCGGGACGACCCCTTCCGCGGAAATGACAGTCCGGAAAAACGGACGGTACTGGGCACCGGATTGAGTAAAGACATGGCGGCGGCCCTGTTCGTCATATTTTTTCAGCGAAGGTCCGCGACTCATCCAGACTGCCGTGCGCAACTGCGGGTTCTGGAGAAGGCGCGCGGCTTGCCACAGCGGCAGGTAGTCCCTCCTGGTGATGCCGAATTGATGGCTCTGATTCTCAAACAAGGCGGACACGCTCGCCGCCTTCCACGCATTGGCACCAAGCCGCAGCAGCGCCAGATTGTCCTGGTTCGTGCCTCCGGGCCGCACAGAGTCATCCAGGGCTTTGGTCATGGCCGCAGCGAGCACTCCGGATCTCTCTGCTTCTTCCCGGAAGAACTCGAACACCTGCTGCGCTTCCCGGCTCGGCTTGTCGTTGAGGGTAAAAACCCGGTATGACGCGCGAACGGTCGCCCGCTCCAGGCGTTCCGACAGCGGGTAACCGGCGGCGACAATCATCTCCACGGCCTCCAGGTTGCTGTAATCAATGGCCACGCTCAGGGCATCTACGGTGCGTCCGTAGTCGTCGTGTTCTTTTGCGGGATCAGCGCCCAACTCCAGCAGCAGCTTGAGCATCTCCATTCTCCCAGGAGCGATGGCCGCATCGAAATGCTGCGGGCTGGCCCCGTCTTTCACCGCCGCGCGGACGTATCCGGCGTGGCCATTCAGCACCGCGGAGCGGATGACGGCATCGCGTTTCAAATCAGCGCCGTGCTGGCGCAGCGCCTCCACCACTGCGTCGTCCGTGGCCTCTGGAGCGGATGGGCGGGCCTTGTTCATCGCGAGGTCCATGGGCCACTCGTCCCCGGCGACCGGCTGATTCACGGGTGCGCCTTTTTGCAACATCGCTGCCACTACTTCCAGTTCCCGGCGGCGAATGGCTTCGGCAAGCGGCCAAGTTTTGGTGACGGTCGAGCCGTGAATCTCCACCACCGGGCGTGCGGGGTCAGCCCCGCCCTGCAAGAGCCGCAGCACCAGCGAAGCCGGTGCGTCCCGCAGCAACGCCAGGGACAGCGCGGGGTACTCCTGGCTGCGGCGGTGCTCTGTGAGATTACTGCCGGGCACCGCTGGCTGTGAACGGGAAAGGTATCCCAGGTTAACGTCCGCTTTCCGATCGAGGAGCAGTTCCGCCACGGCAAAGCGACCCTTATCCAGGGCCAGCACCAGAGGCGTGGCATTGCCGCTCTTCTGATTCACGTCCGCTCCCTTATCGAGCAGCTTCTGGCAAACGGTGAGATGGCCCGCCTCCGCGGCGCGGTGCAGGGCGGATTTTCCGTCCACGACAGTGTCCACGCGAGCGCCTTTGCCCAAAAGGTAATCCACGAGAGCGACCTGTCCCTTCTCCGCCGCCACGGCGAGGGGATTGCTGATGTCGGTAGCGTTGACGAGGTCCGGGCTGTCACTGAGCAACTTCTCCAGACGGGCGACTTCCGCAGCGTCCGTCGCGACGGAGGATACGCCGCCGACATCCCCTGGGCTGGACGGTGACACGCCCAGCGCGGCGAGGTTTTCGCGGCTGAGTTTGGCCACGCGCTCTTTGTCGCCGTATTGGGCGAGCACCTTGTTATAGAGCGCGGCGGCTTCGTCCTTGCGGCCCAGTTTGCGCAGGCACTCGGCCTGACGGAAGAGCGCGGTGGCGGCCATGTCGCGCTGCTGC
Source organism: uncultured Akkermansia sp. (assembly GCA_964523105.1). GTDB lineage: Bacteria > Verrucomicrobiota > Verrucomicrobiia > Verrucomicrobiales > V1-33 > V1-33. Next base: position 85,793 of record CAZFZN010000012.1, on the reverse strand, counting down.
TCGAATTTGGCCGCCACTTCCTGATAGGCTTTGAGCGCGGCTTCCGTGTCGCCCTTCACCTCCTCAGCATAGAGGGCATCGCGAAAGGCCTTCTCAATTTCATCCTCCGCCCGCAGCGGCAAACAGGCCAGAAGAAGAGAAAGGATCGCGAAGGGGCGTGTTTTCATGGTGTCGGAGGATGCCATATCCGGGGACGGAAAGTTGTCACCGATTTGTAATATCGGGGGGAATGAAGAAGGCAGAGTGAAGAATGAGGAAGTGCTCCGCACCGCCGCATCGTTTGATCGAGCCGGTTTCTTCAATTTTCACTCTTCATTCTGCCTTCCCCAACTCCCCCTTGCGCCGCCTGTCCCCAACCACACGTCACGCCCGACACCCATGAAAATCCTCGTCACTGGCAAAGGCGGGCGCGAGCACGCGCTCATCACGGCTCTTAGCGAATCTCCCCGCGCTCACGAAATCTATTCGTGGCCGGGCAGCGATGCCATTTTTCGAATCGCGCAGCGGACGCCGGTGCAGGAATTTTCTGCGCTGGTGCCGTGGATGGTGGACGCGATGATCGATCTCTGCGTGGCCGGCGATGAAAGTTTGCTCGTGACCGGAGAGGGCCTCTCGAATCTTTGTCAGGCTGCCGGCATTCCCTGCTGGGGGCCGCCGAAGGAGAGCGCGCAACTGGAGGCGAGCAAGGAATTCGCCAAGCACTTTCTCGTGCGGCACGGCATTCCGACGGCGAAGTTCACCGCGGTGGAAACGCTGGAGGAAGCGCGCGCGGCGACGACGCAGGTGCCCGTTGTTCTGAAATTCGATGGCCTCGCCGCAGGCAAAGGCGTCAGCGTCTGCACCTCGCCGGAGATGGTGACGGAGTTTCTCGACACGGTCTTTGTGAAGAAGGCATTCGGCCCCGGGCGCATGGTGGTGGAGGAATGCCTGACAGGTCCGGAACTGAGCGTGTTTTGCAGCATCGTGGACGGAAGCTATCATCTCCTGACACCGGCGCGCGACTACAAACGCATTCGCGACAACGACGAAGGCCCCAACACCGGCGGCATGGGTGCAGTCGCCAGCCGCGACATCGTTTCGCCTGACATGCTCGCGCAGATCGAGCGCGAGATCATTCAACCTACCGTCGCCGGCCTGCAAAAAGACGGCCTGCCCTATCGCGGCTTTCTCTACTTCGGTCTCATGCTCACGCCGCAGGGACCAAAGATCATCGAATACAACTGCCGCTTTGGGGATCCGGAGTGCGAGGCGGTGATGCCGCTCTTCGGCGGCGACTTCGTGCAGTATATCTTCGAAGCCGCGCAGGGCCGCCTGCGTCCGGAGCTTTTGGAATTCAAAGACGGCTGGAGCGTCTGCATCATTCTCGCCAGCGCCGGCTATCCCGCCGGCAGCCGCAGCGGCGATGTCATCCACGGGCTCGACGCCGTCAGCGGCGCGCGGGTCTATCATTGCGGCACGCGACAGAATGCCGCCGGCGACTTTGAAACCAACGGCGGCCGAGTGCTCGCCGTGGTCGCGCAGGGCGCGACGCGTCAGGAAGCCCGCGACAAGGCCAACGCCGCCGCTGCGCACATCCGCTTCGACGGCATGCAGCGGCGTCGGGACATCGCCGTGATGCACTTCGACTGAACGGCCGCCGGCGGCACGCGGCGCGCTCCGGAGGGACCTGATGGAACCGCCGTTCCTATCCGATCCTCGTCTGTCGTGTCAGAAACGCGCGGGCGGGAGCGATCACCTGCGGGATGGCGCTCCGGTCGTGCACCAGAAAAGTCAGGTAGAATTCGCGTGCCGAGGTGCCTTCGGAACTGCCGGCGCGGAGCACGAGCACGCCGCCTTCGGGGAACTCGAAGTAGCCCTGCGACAGGGGACGCGACGCTTCGGCGTAGGCGAGGAAAGCGCCGGCAACGGCATGGCAGAGGTCCGTCGCCGTGGCCCGGCCGAGGGCGGGCGGAAATTGCCAGTGCATCATTTCCTCCCCGCGGTGCAGGCAGAGTCCGGTAATGCCCGGAATGGCGGCGATGGCATTCAATTCTTCAGTCATGCGGCGGCGCGGGTAAATGTCAGGGAATGTCCATGAGGTCATCCACGCCGGTATCGGGACCGCTGTAGATGCCGGCGAATCCATCGTGCAGCCGGCGATAGGCTGCGGCGCGCTGCGGTTCGACGAGGGCCGCCAGCTGCGGGGCGGAGTAGCCGAGGGTTTCGCCAATGCCCGCGGCCCAGAGCATGAGCGAGGCGCAGTCGGCGCGGAAGTATTCCCATTCGCTCTCCGTCGCCTTGCCGAGCACGACCTCTCCGGACCTGGCGAAGCGCAGGGCGTATTCATCGCCTTGCTCCACCCATCCGGTGAGATGCCGCGCATCCGGCCATTGTTTCGTCCGGCACCCAGGTGCGGCCGGAATGGGGTTGCCGGACTGATCGTCCGCTGGTTCCGCGCCGGGCAGAGATCCTGTCGCTTCCGCCGGCTGCCGGGGTGCCGTGGACCTGGCCGCCATGAAAACACTTTTTCGCTCCGCCCTGGTTGCGGCGCCTGCTTCACCGGCCGCGGCGCTGACCGCAGCATAGCCGGCACTGATTTCGCCGGAATTGAGCATCGCGGGCTTCATGTTTCCCGCCAGCTTCAAAGCCGGGCGCTTCAAGGGCCGCGGCACCGGCGCGCTCCCTGAGGCCGCGCCCGGGTCCCCGCTGATAAACTCATATTCCCACGGGAAGGTCGCGGATATTTCCTTCATGGCCGCCTCTCCCTTCAATTCGCCAAAGGTGGTCTCCTGCACCGTCCCGTCAACGATCCTGACCCGGGCCGTTTTGCCGCTCGCGAGATGTTTGAGGCGCAGCATGCCGGGCTGCTCGCGGTCAAAAATTCGCTCCAGCACCCAGGGAAGCGTGGTGGAGGAAGTCCGTTCGATGATGCCGGCGATGCCCATGGGTCGGGTTTAGTAGACGGGGTTGGTGTTTAAGGAGTCTAAATTAAACACCGCGCCTCCCTGATGGCAATAATTATTATAATTTCAGGGATTTCTTCGCTCTTTCCACGATGCGGGATCGCTGCCTTGCACCCGTCCCCTGCCGGCCTACTTTCCGCAAATCACCCCGACTCTGCGAGCCATGAAGATCACCATCGAGTACTGCGGCATGTGAAACTATCTGCCTCAAGCCACCCGTGCGGCGGCCGAGATCGAAGCGGCTATGGGCGTGAGCCCGAAACTGATCGAAGGCAGCAAGGGAATCTTTGATGTCACGGCGGATGGAAGGCTCGTTTACTCGAAATTCAAAACCGGACGCCACCCGGAGCCGGGTGAACTCGCCCGGCTCGTGAAGGGACGGTGACGGCGGCGCTCTCCCTCTCTTATCCCGCCTTCGCCGCGGCCGGCGGAGCTGACTGAAAGAGGGGGAGCGACTTCTGCACGGAACGCGTGATCCCCCAGCCAAGGGGAAGCGCGATGAGCAGCCATGTGAGGACGGCTTGGAACAGTTTCATAAGCAGGAAAATGTCAGGGCCGGGCCACGATCATGGTTCCGCCCCTGACTCACATCGGGTTCACTTGCCGCAGACCGGCGCGGTGTCCTCCGCCGGACACTTCACGTCGCCTTTCTCAAAATCCTCCGCGGCGGGGCTGAGCGTGAGATTGTAATAAGGCGAGTCCTGACGTTCCATCACTTCCGTCCAGCGCACCATCTGGCCGGTGTAGGCGGAGATGCGGCCCATGATGGCCGCCATGCAGCTCTCGGCCACCTGACGGCCTTCGTTGACGGGCTTGCCGAGTTTAATGCTTTCCAGCAGCGCGGCGTGTTCCTGGACATAGGGGTTGTCGTGCCAGCCTTCCGGTGCGGCGGGCGGCTCTTTGCCCTGACCTCCGCTGATCCGGCCGCCGCCCATGCAGACGCCTTCGGTGCCGCGGAAGAGTTCACCGACGCGCGTCCACGTGCCGTTGATCTGCCGGCACATGCTGTGGATGTGGACGTCCTCACCAAAGTCGAAGTCCACACTGAAAAAATCGTACTGATTTCCGGTGACGCGGCGCTCCCGGCTGCCGAATCCGGTCGCCGCCTGCGGCGGGCGCCCGATGAACCAGCAGGCGACGTCGATGTTATGCACATGCTGTTCCACGATGTGGTCGCCTGACATTTCGGTCCAGTTGACCCAGTTGCGGGCAAGATACATGGCATCGCTCTCGTCCGGATTGCGCTTCTTGAACCAGAGCTGATTCTGACACCAGTGAATGGTGCCGCCGAGGATTTTGCCGATGAAGCCCTCCTGGATGGCGCGGGCGTTGCGCACGTAGCTTCTTTCGTGGCGGCGCTGCGTGCCGGCGATCACCGACAGGCCCTTCTGCTCCGCCTCTGCCGCGGCGGCGATAAAACGGCGAATGCCTGGCGGATCCACCGCGACGGGTTTTTCGCAGAACACGTGCTTCCCCGCCTTCACCGCCGCCTCGAAATGCGCCGGACGAAAGTTTGGCGGCGTCGCCAGAACGACGAGGTCCACGCCGGCCTCGATAAGTTTGCGGTATCCGTCAAAACCGGTGAAAACACGCTCATCGGGAATCTCATAGCGGCGCGCCTGGCCTTTGGCGCGGTCCTCCTGCGGATCACACACGGCGGCGACTTCGACCTCGACGCCGACCTTGCTCGCGGCCTGCAGGTGATTCTCCACCGCCTGACTGCCGCGTCCCCCGCAGCCGATCAGGCCGAGTTTCATTTTTTTGGGGCCGGGGGCCTGACCAATTACGGGAACGGCGGACGAAAACAGACCGGCGGCAGCAGTGGCGCCGATGAAATGACGACGGGAGGTGGGTGTCATGGAATGGAGTGGGTTGATGGCTGATGTCTGGCCGGCGGCAGCAGTGTAGGAAATGCAGTCCGCGAAGGGAAAGGAAAATTTACACCCGTCTTACAGTGTGCCCCGGCGGGGTGACGGAATATTTTCCGTGTCACCCCCTGCCCTTCTGCTACCTTCAATCCCCCGAATCCCGACTCCGCCGACATGCCCACGATCCTCGTAATCGAAGACGACGCCTCCATCCGTACCGGAGTGCTCGATGCGCTGGAGGCGGCGGGTTATGAAACCCTGCACGCCGCCAACGGACGTGAGGGCATGGACAAAGCCCGGCTCGCCACTTTCGATTTGCTGCTTCTCGATCTGGTGCTGCCGCACGTGGACGGATTCACCATTCTGAAAACCCTGCGCGAAAACCGGCCGGTGACCCCCGTGATCATTCTCAGCGCCATGGGTCAGGAAGCGGACCGCGTGAAGGGGCTCAATCTGGGCGCGGATGACTACATGGTGAAGCCCTTCGGCGCCCGGGAACTGCTCGCCCGCGTCAATGCCGTGCTCCGCCGCTCGCCGGAGCGTCCGCAGGAACTGAGCCTCATCCCCTTCCCCGGCGGCGAAGCCGATCTGGAGCGCTGTGAAGTCCGTCATGCCGACGGCAGCCGCGAGGAACTCTCGCAGCGCGAAATGGCGGTGCTGAAATATCTCGCCTCCAACGCCGGGCGCGCCATCAGCCGCGAGGAAATCCTGACACGCGTGTGGCGGCTCACCGTCAGCGCCGGCGCCACGCGCACCATCGACATGCACGTCGCCAACCTCCGCGGCAAACTGCGCGACGACCCCACCGACCCGAAGATCGTCCTGACAGTTCGCGGCAAAGGCTACATGTTCCGCAAATGAAACCCCGCTCCACATGGATCATCACCGCGCTCTGCCTCGCGCTCCTGTGCGGCGCCATGGCATGGACCACGCATTCCATGCTGCGCATGGAGCAGCGGCAGGACCGCATGGCCGCGGAGGCCGCGGTGCAGGAGAACGCCCGGCTCGCCCTCTGGCGCATGGAGGGTATCGCCAGCGCGCTGGTCGTGGCGGAAAGCGCGCGTCCGCCCGAGCACTACCGCACCTTCACCACGCCCGAGGTGCTGCTGGACAACAAAACCTTCAATGCCTGGACCAACGGCGAAGTCGTCGCCCTGTCCCCGCTCGTGCGCGAGCCTCCTGACAAAATCAGGCTGCACTTTGAAATGGATGCCGACGGCAAAATCCGTTCGCCGCAGGTGCCGCAGGGCAGCGAACTCGCGGTCTGTCAGAACATGCAGACGCCGCCCGCGCCGGTGCTGGCCCGGAATTCAGGGGACTTCTCCCTGCTCTGTGCCTCACTGAGTCAGGACAACACCGCCGGGAATATCAAATCCATGCTCGACAAGCTGCGCGTACCCCGTCAGCTCACCGGAAACCGGGCACTGCTCTGGAGTGTGAACAGCAGTCTTCCCCTGCCGGAGGTTGCGCCCGATGCCACTCCTGCGCCGTCCGCACCGCCGCCGGAAAACCAGGCCCCTGCAGAAGTTCAGTCAGGGGATTCCGCCCCGCGCACCCGCATGGCCCAGGCTCCCCCGTACGCTTTGCAGCAGCGGGCGATGAAACCCGAAGAGGCTCAGGCTCAACAGCAGGAGATGAATAACCTCGAAGCCAAAGCCCGTCAGGATTTCGTGAACAGTGAGCTGTCCAAGGCCACCTCGCGGCGATTCAACGGCTACGAGGAATCCGCACTGAAAAAGGCCGCGGCTCAGCAGTCCGCCGGCCAGGCGTCCGGTCCGGCGGACGACATCGCCGCACCTGGCAGGGAAAATGCGCTCGCGCCAGAACCGGCACCGCCGCCCTCTCCGCTGTTGCCGCCGGCGGCAGCCGCGAACGCCGCGGAGTCCGCGCCCTTGCGGGAAGTTCGTTCGCCGGCCGCATCAGAAACTGCAGCGGCACTGGAGCCGCGCCCTTCCACCATCGCCGGGATTTCCGACTTCAGGCCGCTTTGGCTGGGCGACTCGCTGCTCCTGACCCGGCGCGTCACCTCTCCGGAGCGCCAGTGGATTCAGGGCGCATGGCTGGACTGGGAGAAACTCCGCAGTGAACTGCTCGCCGCCGTGCAGGACCGTTTTCCCAATGCCGCCGTCGTGCGTGCCCCTGACAATCCGGAGCCGGGAGCGCACCTGCTGGCCTCGCTGCCCGTGATGCTCGTTCCCGGCGCCGTGACCTTCGCCGCGCCTCCGTTTTGGAGCCCGCTCAAAGTTTCCCTGGGCATCGCATGGGTCTGCGTGCTGCTCGCCGTCGCCGCCGTGGCGCTCGTGCTGCGCGGCATGATGGCACTCAGCGAGCGCCGCGCGTCTTTTGTCAGCAGCGTCACGCACGAACTCCGCACGCCGCTCGCCACGTTCAAACTTTACTCCGAAATGCTGGCCGACGGCATGGTGAAGGAGGAGGCGAAGCGGCAGCAGTATCTCGAAACCCTGACAGGAGAAGCCGACCGGCTCGGGCACCTGGTCGAGAACGTGCTCGCCTACTCCCGCATCGAACGCGGCCGGGGACCGTGCGCCGCGGCGTCTGTCACCGCGGGCGAATTGATGAGCCGCATCGAACCGCGCCTCAATCAGCGCGCGCTGCTCGCGGGCATGGACTTCGCCCTCACGGCGGGGGCCGGCGCGCTCGAGACTCCGCTGCGCACGGACGCAGGCGCCGTAGAGCAGATTCTCTGCAATCTCGTGGACAACGCCTGCAAATATGGGCGCAGGGAACCCTGCGGAGGCAAAGTCGATCTCGTGGTGACAAAAGAGCGCCGCCGCCTCTGCCTGACGGTGCGCGACCACGGACCGGGCATTCCGCGCGGGGATCACAACACGATTTTCCTTCCCTTCCACAAGAGCGCCCGGGACGCCGCCCACAGCGCTCCGGGAGTCGGTCTCGGGCTGGCGCTCTGCCGCCGGCTGGCCGCAGAACTGCACGGCACTCTCGAACTGGACCGGACATGGACCCGGGGAGCCGCCTTCACACTGCGGCTTCCGGTCTAACGGTTTCCGTTTGAGCGGACGGCGGCGGAAGTTCAGCAGCAGTGCCATTGCGCGGTTGCTGCGCCTGGCTTAGACAGCAGCACCGATGGAACACGAATCCGCTCCGCCGCAAATGATCGCAGAATGCCCCGTTTGCGGGGCGAAGTCGGATGTGACGGCACACGAGCCGTTCACCAAAGTCTCCTGCCCGGTGTGCGGCGCGCAATTCCATGCGCGCCGGGAATTCCATCACTATCTTCTCGAAGCCCAGTGCGGCACGGGCGGCATGAGCCGGGTCTTCAAGGCCAGGGACACTTCGCTGGACCGCAGTGTCGCGCTCAAGATCCTCAACAAAGCCTGCAGCCGCGACAGTGCGCGGGTGCGTCAGTTCGAAAAGGAGGCGGAGATCACCGCCCGGGTCTCGCATCCCAATGTCGTGCGGGTATTCACCGCCGGCCGCGATCAGGGCTATTTCTACATCGCCATGGAACTCGTCGAAGGCGGGAGCCTGGAATCGCTGCTGCGGCATCAGGGAAAACTGCCGGAGGCCCGCGTGCTCGAAATCGCTCTGCAGGCGGTGCAGGGACTGCGCGCCGCACACAAAGCCGGGCTGATTCACCGCGACATGAAGCCGGGCAATATCCTCTTCTCCGGCGACGGCACGGCAAAAATCGTGGACTTCGGGCTCGCGATCTTTGCGCGGGATGCCGACGGCAAAGGCGAGATCTGGGCCACTCCCTACTATGTGCCGCCGGAGACGCTCTATCATGAGCCCGAGGATTTCCGCAGCGACATTTACAGCCTCGGCGCCACGCTTTATCACGCGCTGCTGGGACGCCCGCCTTGCGAGATGGACAACGCGCCGCTGGTGGAACTGCGAGCCTTCAAATCGAAACCGGTGCACGTCAAACCCGCGGCGACGAAATTGTCAGAGGAAACCTGTGCCCTCCTGGAGCGCACCCTCGCCGTAAAACGGGAGAACCGGCACCGCAGCTACGATGAACTGCTCGACCACCTGAAATATGCGCAGCGTCAGTTGCGCCGCGGGAGCAAAGGAAAGCCCTGGCCGGGCCGGCACCGGCGTGGCTTCGCCCCCTGGGCGTGGGCCGCCGGAGCGGCCGCCGTGGTGGCGGCGGCGAGCTGGTGGGCAATGCGTCCGGCGGAGGCGCCGGCGGTTCCGCGCGGCGGCGGACTGCTCCTCAGCGGAGCGGATCCGGAGAGCGGCGTGGACGGAGCGGTCTCGGCGCAGTACGGTCAGGCTCGCGAGGCGCTGCTGCGGGGCGACTTTGCCAAAGGCCGCGAACTGTTCGGGCAACTGGGGAACAGCCCGGACACGCCGCAGCCCACACGCCACTGGGCGGTCTTCAATGCCGGACTGTGCGCGCTGTTTGCCGGCGACAATGAAGCGGCGCGGCACAGCTACGAATCCATCCTGCGGGACGGGCCCTACGAGGAAGGCGGCAACAAATCCGAAGGCCCGGGCATGGCGCAGTTTTTTGTCAGGGCCGCCGGCTGGCTCGCCGCCGGCCAGGCGGTGCCGCCGGAGCGGGTGGCGGAATGCTCCACCAGCGACCCGCGGGCTGCGGGACTGCTTGCCGCGGGCCTGAAGAACTGGAATCACGGGGATGCCGCCGCCGCGCTGCCGTTCCTGCAGGCGTTTGCCGGAGCCACCGTGCCGGCATGGCTGGAGAGTACCAAGCGGCTGCTCGGCGGGCGGATTCAGGACTGCCTCGCGGCGGCGGCGCTGACGACGCCGGATGTGTCACAGTTCACGGCCGAACAGGCGGATGCCGCACTGGCATCCGCGCGCGCCGCCTTCGCCCGCCTGACAATCGGCGGACCGGTGAAGGACCAGGCTTCCGCCCGTGTCAACGCCCTCGAGTCCGCCGTCAGGCTGCGAAAACGGGAACTGGCCGCCGCTGTCGCGAGCCAGCGGGCCCGGCAGGCCAACGCGGAATTCAAACAGATCCTCGACCTCAACGCCGCGGCACTGGCCTCAGCGATGCGCGGGGACTATCAGTTTGCCGATACGGCCGCAAAACTGGAGGCGTTGAGCATTGCCTCGCCGGAGGCCGCGCCGGTGCGCGATGTCCACGCGGCAACATGGCGCAAGGCGCACCAGTTCCTCGAACTTCTGGTGAAAGACCTTGCCGCGCGTCCGTCCGAGGGAGTAGTGCAGCAGGCCGGCGTGCCGGCGCGCGCCCTGATTTCCGCCAGCGGCGCGACGCTCACGGCAAAGTTCGCGCAGGGGCCACCCGCGACCTTCCCGGTGACCAGGGCCCCGCCCGGCCTGCTCCTCGAACTGGCGGCGGACTTCCGCGCCATGGTTACGGATTCGGACGACTACTATCGCCGCAGCGAACTGCTGCACGCATTCGCCCTGCGCACCGGCCAGGCCCGGACGGCGGCGGATCTTGGCGAGTCGCTGGCCGCGGAAGTGCCGGCCTTTCGCCGCACCCTGTCGGACTTGAATACCGTCGAAGTCATCGCGGGCGTGAAGTAGGCGCGCCGCCGCTCCGCTGCCTGCTGTCGCCCGGTTTTCAATCCGCCGAGGCTTTGGCTTGAGAAGCCGGCGGTTCTGGCCGGTAATGAAGTCGCATGGATTTATCCCGCCCCGCCTCTCCCTCCCTTCTCGGCTCCGCCCTGCGCGACGCCGGCCTGTTCATTTTGCGATGGTGCGCCGGAGTCACCCTCCTTGCCTTTCACGCATGGCGCGAGGGGGTGCTCGGATGGCGGCACTTGTGGTACAAGGAGCCGTGGAACTGGTCGGTAGAGGTGGCAGAACGGGGTTTTCCGCTGCCCACGGCAGTGGCGGTGGCCTCCGTGGTGGCCGCCATTGCGGGCTCCATCTTTCTCCTGACAGGGCTGTTGTGCCGGCTCTCTGCCGCTGTGTTGCTGGCCGGGGCACTCTGCGGGCTCTTTCTCTACGGGCGGGTGCCGGAAACCGCTGAGCGGCTCGCGCTGTATGCCGGCATCTACACCGTGCTCGTGCTGTGCGGCCCGGGACGGCTTTCCCTGGATCACCTTTTCAGCGCCGGGCGGCTCTCCGGAAGATGAAGGTGGTGATCACGGGAACTGGCGGACGCCTCGGAGCCGCCGTGACCCGTCACCTGCGGGTGCACCACCGAGCCGTGGCGTACGACCGCAAGGCCATGGACCTGCGCGAACCCCGGGCCATCGCCGACCACCTTGAAGGTCTGGCGTTCGACGTCCTCATCAACTGCGCGGCGCTCACGTCACTCGATTACTGCGAACACCACCCCGGTGAAGCACAGGAAGTGAACGCCGCAGCACCGGCGCAGATGGCGCAAATCTGCCGGCAGCGCGGCGCGCGCATGATTCACCTGTCCACGAATTACGTGTATGACGGCACCCGGCCCGGACTGCGCAGCGAGACCGATCCCGCCCGGCCGCTCAGCGTCTATGCCCGCACCAAACTCGACGGCGAACTCGCGGTACTCGCCGCAAGCCCGCTCCACCTCGTGGCCCGCACGGCCTGGATTTTCGGCCCCGATCGCCCGGGCTTCGTGGATCAAATCATTGAACGCGCGCTCAAGTCGCATGACTGCAGCGCCATCGAAGACGTCTGGTCCTCCGCCAGCTACAGTCTCGACATGGCGGAGCAAATCGAGCGGCTCGCGCTCCATCCTGACGCCTCCGGAATCTACAACCTCAGCAACGAAGGCAGCTGCTCGTGGCGCGAACTCGGTCAGGCCGCCCTCGACGGTGTCACCGCGCTGGGATGTAAGCTGCGCTGTCCCGCCCTCACCGGACAAAACCTCGCCTCAATGGGTAGCTTCCTCGCACCCCGGCCGGTGCATACGGGTCTGGACGTCTCAAGACTGACCTCTACCACAGGCCTGCGCCCCCGGCCGTGGAGGGAAGCGCTGCGCAGTTACCTCGGACGCTATTACCTTCCCTGAGGTTTCCCGCACGGCTCCCGGGCAAATAGAAAGGCCGGGCGGCAGTCCGTCCGGCCTTCCACTCTCCGGGGAGGAGCCGGTCCATTCAGTTCGAGCGGACGTAGGTGGAGATTTTTCCGTAAGTCTTCAGCAGGGCATCCTGTTCATTTTGGTCCAAGTCCACCATCAACTCCACCAGACTGGAGGTGATGTCCTCCCGGATGCGCTCCACCAAATCGATTCCCTTCCGGGTGATCTGCACCATCACCTTGCGCCGGTCCTCGCTCGCGTGCAGACGCTGCACATACCCGAGCTTTTCCAGCCGGTCCACCAGACCGGTCGCCGCCGCCGTGCTGTGACCCATCTTCTTCGAGATGTCGGTCATGGTCAGGTAATTCTCGTTGGCCAGATAGCCCAGCAGAAAAAACTGTGCGTAGGAAACGCTGCCCTTGTTCAACTCCTTCGACAAATTGAGCAGGAAGTTCCGCTGGGTGAACATGATGAAGTCCGCCAGTTTCCCCGCGTCTTTGCGTATGGAGGTTTTAGTCTCTTCGGCAGTTTGCATTTCCAAAAATTATATGAGTTGGTGTAATTATAGATCAGCCAAAGGAGCCGTCCACGAAATTCTTGTGGTTTTTATAATCCCCGGTCCTAAAGGACTTCGGATTCGGGTGGCCAGATAGTCCAGATTATCAAATTATCAAGAGTGAATCGCGGATTATTTCAAAAATTTCACCAACCTTGTCGCACATGGACCGGAATTCTTGGTTCCCTAAGAGTGAGGCTTTGGCGGAAATTAGGAACTGCGAGATTCCGTCATGTATCGAAATTTCGCGCACTGATTCAGGCCCTGTGACATTCCGATGAATTCCTCTGGAGGGCGCGGTCATTCCGCGGCATCGCAATCTTCATGTCGCCCTCCGCCAACTATTTTCATCAGTGCCGTCAACTCGTGGAAGCGGCCGCCGTCCAAAACGACGCCATCGTGCGCACCGCTGATCTCTTCGCCTCCACCATCCTCGCCGGACGCATGGTGCATGTATTTGGCAGCGGCCACAGCCGCATCATGGTGGAGGAAATGTGGCCGCGTTACGGCTCCTTTCCCGGATGGAACCCCATTGTGGAGTTGAGCCTCACCTTTCACAACCTCGTGGTGGGCGCCAACGGCCAGCGTCAGGCTATGTTTTTGGAAAACGTCAGCGGTCTCGCTGTCCGGATATTGCGAAATTATGTGCTTTCGCCGCAGGACAGCGCGCTGGTCATTTCCAGCGGCGGCTGCAACATCGTTCCCGTGGAAATTGCTGAAGAGTTTCAGCGCCGCGGCGTGCCGGTAGTGGCCATCATCAGCCGTGCGCACAGCGAAGCCAGCCCCAGCCGGCGCGCCGACGGCAAGCGGCTCCAGGACTTCGCCTCCATCGTGCTCGATACCGGTGCGCCGGTCGGCGATGCGATGGTTCGCATCCCCGGGCTGGAAACGCCCGTCGCGCCCGGCAGCACCATCGGAGGATGTTTGCTCGTGAATGCGATCAAAACCGAGGTCGCCGCACGCCTCACCGCCGCGGGAGCGCCTCCGCCTGTTCTCACTGCCGCCAACGTTATCGGCGGGGAACGCGCCGCCGAAATCTTCGAACGCGCCTACGACGAACACGCCCGGCGTCTGGCCAAGCTCTACGCCACGGCCGGCGAGTGATTCAGTCAAAGATCGCCAGCAGTTCCGAAGGGTGATTCACGATCACCTGCGCCCCGTGCGCCCGCAGTTCCTCGGCTTCCCGAAACCCCCACGTGACTCCCACGGGCAGCATGCCCGCCGCCGTCGCCGTGTCCATGTCCGTGCGGGTATCGCCCACGAAAGCGATCTCGCCGGGGGCCAATCCCAGCATTTCCGCAATTTCCAGTGCACCCGCGGGGTGCGGCTTGCGCGGCACTTCCTCGCGCTGGCCCAGCACCGGCGTGAACGAATACGCGGGCAGATGGTGCGCCATGCACAGTTCCGTGAAGCGCTGCGGTTTGTTGGAAAGCACCGCCATGCAGACAGGGCGCTGTGCCAGGGCCGTCAGCATCTCCGGTATCCCGTCGTAGGGCCGCGTCTTGTTATTCCAGCGCCGCCCGTAAGCTGCACGGTAAAGCGTCAGCACCTCCGCCACTTTCTCCTCCGCCCCGTCCGCCGGCACGATCCGCCGCACCAGCGTCTGAATTCCGTCGCCCACAAAAATGCGATAGGCCTCCACCGGGTGAGTGGGAAGTCCCGCTGCGGCGAGGGCCTCATTCGCAGAGTCGGCTAGGTCGTCGAGGGTGTCGAGCAGCGTTCCGTCGAGATCGAAGATGGCGGCTTTGGGAGTGGTCATTCGGTGTGTTCGTTGGGGGTGGTTCTCCCTCCGCTCGCCGCCGCTGTCGAGCGCGCGAATTTGGCTGTCCGCCACGCCCGGGACATGCCAGGATGCTGTGCATGAAATCCCCGCTGCGCTTCGTCCTCCCCATCGTCACTCTGGCCGGCGGAGTCGCCGCAGGGCACTGGCTCTGACAGCCCGCGCTCAGCGGCGATGAAAACAAAGTCATCTCCGCGCTGCTCGACGCATGGGCCGAAAAAGACGCCGACGCCGTGCTCGCATGGGCGGCGACCGCCACCGGACCGGAACGCGAAGCCGCCCTGCTTCAGGACACCCTGGCCAAAACCGACAACGATCCCGTTGCCAGCGCCGAAGCCGTGAATGCCATGCTTGCCGCCAAAGCCGGCGAAAAACCCGGCTCCGCGCTCAACAACGCCGTCACCCAGGTCGCCGGATCATGGTTTCGTCAGGACATCGGCCAGGCTACGGCATGGGCCATGCAACTCCCCGCCGGCAGCGCGCAGGAAGCCGCCGTTTCCACCATCACTCAAAACTGGACGCGTCTCGACCCCGTGGCCGCCAGCGAATGGGTGCAACAACTCCCGCCCGGCGACAGCCGCGACACCGCCGCACAGCAACTCAGTCAGGGCATTCAGTATTCCGACCCCGAAAGCGCCTTCGTCTGGGCCTCCAGCATCGCCAGCGAATCCAAACGCGAGGAAGCCATCCGCAGCGCCGCCCAGGCCTGGATGTGGCAGGACCGCCCCGCCGCCCGCGCCGCCATCGAAAACGCCCCCGTCTCCGAGAACGTCCGCACCGCGCTGCTGGAGCAGTTGAGCAAACGGGAGTGAACTTGCCTCCGCCCGCATCGCGCCCATAATCCCGTCATGCGTGACATTCTCGACCTGCTCTTTCGCATCCAGCAGCGGAGGAAAATAGACCTGCTCATCATCGGTGCCTGGGCACTGCAGGTTCACGGCTACTCGCGCATTACTCATGACGTTGATTGCATGAGCGCGGTCACGGACGATGCGGTCATCGGCGAAGAGATGGCACATGCCGGATTCGAGTGTTTCGACGATAATCCAAACTTTCGCCGCTTTCGGCACCGGTTGCAGCCGGCGATGGTGCTGGATGTCATGCGTGTCAGCGCCGCCACCTTTGCAAAAGTCCGTCAAGCGGCACAGCCCTTCGAGATTGAAGGACGCACATTTCACTTCCCCAGTCTCCCGCATCTGATTGCGCTGAAACCTCACGCCGCCCGCAACGAAAACCGTGCCGGCAAGGATCTGAATGACATTGTGGAAGTGCTCCGCGTGAATCGCGGGGCTGTTTCCCCGGTGGAGTTGCGGGAACTTTGCAATGAATACGGCACCCCGGAACTCACCGCCCGCCTTAAGGAGTTTCTATGAACCCTGAACTTCCTCCCAATCTTGACCTCGACCTGCCCTTCGATGACGGGCCGGGTTTCCCGCCGCCGCAACTGAGCATGCCGGCTTATCTCGATTTCCTCGAGTTCAACCGCCAATTACTGATCGAGAACGATCTGCTCGCTGACATCATCGCCCGCCGCCCGCGCCCGTCGGAGGAGATGTTTGTCCTGCCTTGAAGGAGAGCGGCGGCACGGCGCCGGGATTCATTCTCAGTGCGCAGTTGCGAGCAGCCGCCCCATCACCGGCAAGCTCCAACTTGCACCCTGCGTGCCGCTATCCTAGAGGCACCTCCTATGGTTCGCGAAATCGTCCTCTACGGCGACCCGGTGCTGCGCCAAAAGTGCAAGCCGGTCGCTGCAATCACGCCTGAACTTCACGCCCTTGCCGCCGACATGCTGGAAACCATGGAGGCCGCGCACGGCGTGGGCCTCGCGGCGCCGCAGATCGGGCTCGATATTCAGTTCGCGGTCATTGACGTGAGTGATTCCGAGGAGCCGATGACCTTTCTCCGGGTGGACGGGAAAGACGTGCCTCTCGCCGACTTCATGCCGCTCGTTTTTATGAATCCGGAACTGTCGTTTCCGCAGAAGGACAAGGCCGTGATGAACGAGGGCTGCCTCAGTTTTCCCGACGTGCGCGCCGATGTGACGCGCCCGGACGTGGTCAAGGCCGGCGTCATGCTGCTCGACGGCAGCCGCGTCGAAATCGAAACCGACGGCCTGCTCTCCCGCGCCATCCAGCACGAAACCGATCACCTCTTCGGTGTCCTCTTCATCGACCGCATCAGCCCCGCCGGGAAACTGGCCCTGAAGCGCAAGATCCAGCGGATGCGCGAGAAGCTGGCGGAGGAAAAGTGACCGGTTTCATGCTTCATCCTCTCGGCGATGCCTGACATCACGCTTCCGCTGCTGCTCTCCGCCGTCCTTCCCGTCTTTCTCATCATGGGAACGGGCGCAGCGCTGCGGCGAACCCGGATGCTCACGCCGGAAGGCGACCATGTGCTGCTCACGCTGGCGATCACGCTAACGTATCCCTGCTTCATCCTGGAGAACATCGTGGGGAATCAGGCCCTGCGCGATCCGGCCAACGTGTGGCTGCCGATGCTCTGCGGGGCGGCGTTCATGATCGCCGGCGGCGCCCTGACATGGCTCGCCGCGCCGCTGTTTGGACTGCGGGAGGGGAAAGTGCGCCGCACCTTCGCGCTGGCGTGCTCCATTCAAAATTATGGCTATCTGCCCATCCCCATCATGCGCGTCATTTTCCCGGACGGCGACTGGATGGGGGTGCTGTTCATCTACAGCCTCGGTGTGGAGCTGGTGCTTTGGTCCCTGGGCGTTTGGTTCATGAATCCCAAAACGCACGGAGCCATGCGCAATGTGCTCAATCCCGTGGTGCTCAGCATCGTCGCCGGTCTCGGCCTCAATCTGCTGCCCTGGCACGAATGGACCGGCGGCAGCGGCGCCTGGTTCTTCAGCAGTGTGCGCGGCGCGGTGCATCTGCTGGGGGAATGCGCCGTGCCCATCGGCCTGCTCCTGGTAGGAGCGACGCTCTTCGATCTTGTCAGCCGCCCGGGCTGGACCGGCGACCTGCGCACGGCGGCGGGCGGAGTGGTCATGCGGCTGGCCGTTCTGCCGCTGACGATGCTGGGTGCGCTGGCCCTCATCCCGGCTGCGAGCGCGGAATTCCGCCACGTCATCGCCGTGCAGGCGGCCATGCCCGCGGCGGTGTTTCCCATGATCATCGCGCGCCGCTACGGCGGCGACGAAGCGACGGCCATGCGCGTCATCGTGATCACCACGCTGGTGAGTCTCCTGACAATTCCATTCGCCGTGAAGCTGGCACTGCAGTGGGCCGGCGGCTGATGCGGCCGATCGCTCCGCCGGCCGCTATTTTTCCGGGGCCGGAATCGATTCCAGCGCGGGGATGTCAGGCTCCCGGCCCAGCCTTGTAAAGGCGAACACTCCCTCGGCGGAGATGTCTCCGAACTTCATCGGCATCTGCGCCCGGCGGATGACGGGGCCGTTTTTCGTGATGAGCACCCAGTAAGTAACCGCTCCCTCCTTCCCGGCTCCGGGGCTGTGAAAACGATAGAGTTCCTCCCCGTCCACTTTTTCCACTCCCGTGAGGGTAAAGGCGTGTTTTGCGGTAATCTTCTGGGTGCGGTCGAGCGGCTTCTGCAGCGTCCGGCACAGGCCCCTGGCACTTTCGGGATCCGGATCGGTGCGCCAGGTTTTGTTTTCGTCGCTGCTGAGGAAGAAGCCGTCGTGATTGACGATGCGGCTCTCCTTCCTCCCATCGAAACCGGTGAACCGGAGATACATCGCGCCGGGAGCGAGGGAGGCTTCCATGAGACACTTGCGGGAGTCTGCGGCGGTGAACTCGGCGCGCACTTTGTAGGTCGGCAGCGACTCCATGGTGAGGAGCGCCTGATCGAGAATAAGCCGCGGCGCCGCCTTGAGACGGGCTTTCAGGTCCTCCCGCGCAACATGAGCGGAAATGCCCGCAGCCATGCGCTGCACGGCTTCGTTGACGGCGGGGAATTCCTCCTTTCCGGCCACGGCACGGATCAGCGGCTTCCACACTTCATCCGGAATCCCGGCCTTTTCGGATTCCGCGCCTGCCAAAACGGCCAGGCGCGTGATGGTTTCCTCCCCGGGTTCATATAACAACAGCAGCGCGAACGCATTGAGTATGGCCTTGCCCTCATGCTGCCCTCCCCCGGGACCGAGTCCATCGAACAGTGATGGCGCCGCCTGCATGATCAATGCGGCCAGTTTTTCCCCGGCCGCGTCATCACCGGTGTTCGCCGCTTCCGGGATTTCGGGCAGAGAAAGCTTCAGCTTTTCCGCGAGCATCGCCGCTTCGCGCTGCCACGGCTCCCAGCGGTCACGGGGCGCCCCGCGCAGTTTCAACAAGGCCAGTTGACCGAGACCGGCAGCCAGTTCCGCGGCCGCCTGCCGGCCTTCCGGCAGCGATTCCCGGCGCAGCCCGACGATTTTCAATCCGGCGCCCTGCTTCTTTGGCTCATGGAGAATCATGGTCTCGCGGTGCGTGCCGTTTTCATACTCCGCGAGCCAGCTGAGCGTCACATATACTCCGGGCGCTTCGCCCGCTTCCCCGGCGGCGGTTCCTTCAAGGTCCACGAGGCAGCGCTCCGTGAGCAGTTCGCAATATTTGACTTTCCCCAGCAGGCCGTACTGGTGCTGCAGCGATTCCAGAAGGCCATCCTCACTGATGTCGTCGAACGCCGTGTATCCCCAAAGCGTCATCGCCGGACTCAATCTCCCGGACTTGACCGCCGCCTGCCATTCCCTGCCGATTTTGATGCCATCGGCGAGCAACTTCACCTGACGGAGATCATCAGCCTCCCGGTCCGCTTTTTTTGCGGCCTGTGGTGCGACTTCTCCCTGTCCAGATGCCTGACCCGCAGCCAGACTGATGCCGGAGGCAGGGAGCGTTATGAGGAGGAGAGCAAGCAGTTTCATATTGGCATTGTATATACAACAGCGTTGCCATTGTCCAGAGTCGTCTCACTTGAGAACAGTTTGGGAGTTCCCTTATCCGGTCGCGGGAGTCAGATTCCAACGCACGAATCAACGGAGGGCGGAAGTTATTATCATTCAGATAGATTCTACATCTTGCGACTCAAAACTGTTGCGCCACAAAATGCAGTAGGATATGAGCGCGGGAAATCTCCGCCATGCGCTGCCCAAAGTGCCACAAAGATGAGGACAAGGTGATCGATTCCCGAATGAGCCGTGACGGCCTCGCGATTCGGCGCCGCCGGGAATGCCTGCCGTGCGGCCACCGCTTCACCACCTACGAAACGATCGAGCCGGCGGACATGGTGGTGATCAAGCGCAATGGCAGCCGTGAGCCTTTCGATCGCGAGAAACTCCTGCGAGGGCTCGCCAAAGCCTGCGAGAAACGGCCGGTGGGAATGGATGAACTGGAAGCCACGACAGACTCCATCATTTCCGAACTGGAAAATGACGGATCCCGTGAAATACCAAGCAAGTTGCTGGGCATCAAGGTGATGGACCGACTGCACACCATCGATCCCGTGGCCTATGTGCGCTACGCCAGTGTTTATCGGCAATTCCAGGATGTCGGTGAGTTCATCGACGAAATCAACTCCATGAGCCGCAGGGTTCCGCGAAGCAGCCATCATCCGGAACTCTTTTATTAACCCACAATTACACTTCAATGATCGCCCTTCCTTCCGATCTGCCATTGCTCCAAGTTGGCCAACATGAGTATTCCGCCTGCGAACCTGAGTGGGTGGAGCAATCCATCCGCAAGGCCGCCAAAGCCGCCGGTCACGAGGACTGGTGGTTCGCCTGCGACGTCGCGCGCAGCCTGATCCTGTTTCTCCGGAACAAATACTCCGGAACCACGATCTCAATCGAGGACTTGAACCGAAGGGTGCAGGCGCTGCTCGGTAAGATCGGCTTCGGAGACATAGGGGAGCGCGTGCAGCTCACCCCGCCCCGCCTGCGGGTTTCCCTGCATGACCTGGCGGTGGAGGCGGAGGGATTCGAACTGCGCTTCTTCCAAATCCTCGGCGAGCGGCTGGATGAACTGCTCCACTTTGGCACCCGGCAGATCACGCTGCAGCATGCTCGCAGAGGCGTAAAAACCCTGCGGGCAGCCAGAAACTGGAGTCCAAAGTGTGACGATTTGAAACAGAACATTCTCCACTTTCTTCAAACCCGGCTCCGCTCCTGCCACGATTGTTCAGTGGAGCTGAAACTTTAGGTTTCCAAAGTATTAGCACAGTCCCTTCGCGGTGAACTGTGCTCTTTAGCCTGACGGATTGTCCCACTTCAGCGGGAAATTCCATGCTACTTCAACGCGCGCGGCTCCTCCACCCGATGCCAGTCGCCATTCCATTGCCGCAGTTCACACGGATGGAACTGCTTTTTATAATCCATGCTCGGACTGCCGGGCACGAAGTAGCCCAGGTAGAGCCATTTCTTGCCCAGCCGCTTCGCATGAAGAAAAGCCTGAAGGACGGTGAACATTCCAATGCTCCTTCGCCACAGCGCGGGGTCGTGGTAATGAGTCACGGCAGTCAGCAGGCCGGTATCCTCATCGGCCATGAGAACCGCAAGGAGCCGCCCCTTTTCGTGGACGCTGATCTCCGTCATCGGGACCGGGCCCCGGATGAACTCCTCCACGTAACTCGTTTCCGTGAGATTCGCCTGCTGCCAGCCGCGGAGCGCGGCCTGAATCGTCCGGTATCGATTGTAAAGCGTGAGCCTTTCACGGGTGAAAACCGGCGGAGTGGTGATGGTGACCTCGGCGGCGGCATTCCGACGCAGGATTTTACGGTGAGTCTTGGAGGGTTCCCAATCATCGAGGGGAACTCGCATGGAATAGCAGCGGCGGCACCAGTGGCAAAGCGGCCGCTGCAGGAAGCTCCCGAACTTGAACCATCCGTCGCCGAGCCGGCGTGTGTAATCTCCCGCCTCCATGCCTCCGATTCGCGCATACTCCATGGCGGAGAACTGACCGCTCAGATACGAGCAGGGCTCAGGGCCATTGATGACTGACTGGATGATGCGCACGGGTTGATGACGGCCCAATGTGCGAGCCCGCTGCAAAGTGCAATACGAGACGCAAATCGCGTGACGCTTGACGCGCCACACCGCACGCCCGACAAGCGCAACTCCCTTTTCCCCATGCCAGCACGAAAGAAGCCATCCTCTCCTGCCATTCGCCCCGTCGTGGGCGTCATCATGGGCAGCATCTCCGACCGCGACACGCTGCAGCACGCCGTGGACGTGCTCGATACGTTCGGCATCGTCAGCGAATGGCGCGTTGTCAGTGCTCACCGGACTCCGGGCCTGCTCTGCGAATATGCCACCACCGCCGAAAGCCGCGGGTTGCGCTGCATCATCGCGGGAGCCGGCGGCGCGGCCCATTTGCCAGGCATGACCGCCAGCATGACCACACTTCCTGTCCTCGGCGTGCCGGTGGAGTCGCGCACCCTGAAGGGCATGGACAGTCTGCTGAGCATTGTGCAAATGCCGGGCGGGGTGCCGGTCGCGACATTTGCCATCGGCAAAGCCGGTGCCATCAACGCCGCACTCTTCGCCGTTTCGCTGCTGGCCGCCGGCAATCCTGCCCTGACGCGCCGGCTGAAGAAATTCCGGGCCGGTCAAACGGCTGAAGTCCTCGCTTCGCAGGCGCAATTGGACAGCCCTGACATGGACGGGGAGATTCCTTTCTGAACATGAGCATCCTCCAGCCAGGACAATCGCTCGGCATGGTGGGCGGCGGGCAGCTCGGGCGCATGGCGCTGCGCGAGGCGAGACGTCAGGGTTATCGCACCGTCGTATTCACCGATGAAGCCCGGGGTTCCCCCGCCGGACAACTGGCGGACCTCGAGATCAATGCCGGCTACGCCGACGCTGAAGCGCGGGAACGTTTCATCAAAGAGGCGGACATCGTGACCATGGAGTTCGAAAACATTCCCGGGCACTTTCTCCGCGCCCTGGCAGGCCGGGTGCCGGTCTATCCTGGCGGGCAGGCTCTGGAAATCTGCCAGAACCGCGAGCGGGAGAAGTCCTTCCTGCAGCGCGGCGGCTTTCCCTGCGCGGATTTCCGTGTGGTGAGCAGCGCCGCCGAACTCGGTGCCGCGATCGCCGAACTCGGCGTTCCCTGCGTGCTCAAGACCGCTGATTTCGGCTACGATGGCAAAGGTCAGCAGAAAATCCCGGGCGGCGGGGACTGGGCTGCGGTTTGGAACAGCCTCGGTGCGCCGCGCGGCGTGGTGGAGCAGTGGATTTCCCATGAACTCGAAATCAGCGTCGTCGGCGCGCGCGCCAGGGACGGCACTTTTGTCAGCTTCCCCGTCTGCGAAAACATCCACGCCGACCATATTCTCGATATCACGATTTCACCGGCACGCATCGAGCCGCGACTCGCCGCGGAAGCCGCACAACTGGCCGAATCCATTGCCGCAGCGCTCGACTACGTCGGCACTCTGGCCGTGGAAATGTTCGTCACCCGCGACGGACGCCTGCTCGTGAACGAAATCGCACCGCGCCCTCACAATTCCGGACATCACACCATCGAGTCCTGCATCACCAGCCAGTTCCAGCAGCAGATTCGCACCGTCTGCGGCCAGCCGCCCGGCGACTCCCGCCAGCACACGCCCGCCGTCATGGTCAATCTGCTCGGCGACCTCTGGCCGGCGCCGGACCGCCATCCTGACTGGACGCCCGTGCTCGAGTGCCCGCGCGCCTTCCTGCACCTCTACGGCAAGCGCGAGGCCAAATCGAAGCGCAAGATGGGCCATTTCACCGTGCTCGGCGATACTGTCGAGTCCGCGCTCGCCGAAGCGCATCGCCTGCGCACTTGCGTGCAGAGCTGAACGCTTGCCGCGCCGCGGCCTGCCGTTCCGCTGCGGCATGATCCGCACGCTTCTTCTTCTCGCCTTCACGTCCGCTGCTCTGGCCGGTCCCGCTGTCACCGCCAAACGCGAGGGCGCGCAACTTGTCTTCCGCGCCGGCGACAGGGAAATGTTCCGCTACCAGGCCGAGCCGGGACCGCTTCCCCGCCCTGACATCAAAAAGGATTTCATCCGGGGCGGTTATATCCATCCGCTGTTCACTCCGTCGGGCAAACTGGTCAGCGATGACTTTCCCGCCAAACACATTCACCACCACGGCGTCTGGTGGGCGTGGACGAGTACCGAGTTCGAGGGCCGCAAGCCTGACTTCTGGAACATGGGCCAAAAGAAAGGCCGCGTGGAATTCGTCGCCGTGGATGATGTCTGGCAAAAGGACGGCGCCGCGGGATTCAAAGCGCGGCACAAATTCGTGGACCTTCTCGCCTCGCCGCCCAAAGACGTGCTTCTGGAAACCTGGGACGTCCGCGCCGGCACCGCCGGCGATGAGAAATCGCCGCGTTACGTCATTGATCTGGTTTCCACGCAAACCTGCGCCGGCGACGCTCCGCTTAAATTGCCGAAGTATCACTACGGCGGCATCGGCTTCCGCGGCCACCACACATGGGACGAGAACAAATCGACGCCCTGCCAGTTCCTCACCAACGAAGGCATCACCGACCGCCTCAAAGGCAACGAAACCCGCGCCAAATGGATGTGGACCGGCGGCCCCGTGGACGGCAGCGTCGTCGGCCTCACGATGCTCTGCCATCCGGAAAACTTCCGCTCTCCGCAGCCCGTTAGGCTAAACCCCACCGAGCCCTTCGTCTGCTTCGCCCCGCAGCAGCTCGGTGAAATGGAAATCAAACCCGGCACCCCTTACATTTCCAAATACCGCCTCATCATCGCCGACGGGAGACCTGAAATGGATACGGCCGAGGCGTGGTGGAAAGAGTATTCCGGAGACCAGGCCGGCAAATGATGTGCCGAAGGTGAAGCTCCGTACCCACAGGCGGAGCAAAGGAAGTCGGCTCGGCGGCAGCCTCGCCTCACCCGAATCTGCAGCCACGTCCTGACTGCAGAGGAGCCCTGGTCCTCAGTCGCCCCCCGTCGCCGCAGCATCCGTCTTCCGCCCTCCGCCTTCCGCCTTCTAGCCACTGACCTCTGACCTCTGACCTCTGACCTCTGACCTCTGACTTCTGACTTCCGTCTTCCGTCTTCCGTCTTCCGTCTTCCGTCCTCCGCCCTCCTCACATCCCCATGATCTGATACCCGCCGTCCACATAGAGCACCTGCCCGGTGATCGCCGCGGCGCCGTCGCTGGCGAGGAAGACACCTGTCGCGCCGAGTTCGGCGGGATCGCAACTCCGGCCCAGCGGCGCGTGCGCGTCGTAATGCTTCAGCATCGCGCTGAATCCGCTGATGCCGCGCGCGGCCAGCGTGTTCACCGGACCGGCGCTGATGCAGTTCACGCGGATCTTCTGCTTTCCGAGATCGTAGGCCAGATAGCGCGTGCTTGCTTCCAGGCTTGCCTTGGCCACGCCCATCACGTTGTAGTGCGGCACCACCTTTTCCGCGCCGTAATAACTCATCGCGATGATGCTCCCACCGTCCTTCATCAGCGGCGCCGCCTTGCGCGACAAATGCACCAGTGAATACGCGCTGATGTTATGCGCCGTCAGATAGGCGTCGCGCGTCGTGTTGAGAAAGTCTCCCTCCAGCGCCTCCTTCGGCGCAAAAGCGATGCTGTGCAGCAGCAGGTCCACCTTGTCCGTCACGCCCGCCACTTTGTCGAAAAACGCATCCACCTCCGCATCGTTCGTCACATCGCACGGCCACAGCGGCGTGTCCGCGCCGAATGTCCCCGCGAGCTCCTCCACATTATCCTTCAGCCGCTCGCCCTGATAGTTGAAAATCAGCCGCGCCCCGGCTTCCGCCCATGCCTGCGCGATGGCCCAGGCGATGCTGCGCTTGTTGGCGACTCCAAATACGAGGGCGGTCTTTCCGGCGAGGGGCTTGCTCATGGTCGTGTAGGGAATGAGGTTGTCCCCGTGTCTTGCGGCCCCGCTTTCCTCGCGTCAAGAAGGGATGCGGCGGCCCGCATGCGCGCCACGGCGCAGTCGGCCCGCAGCGGATCCCGATGAGGCGGATCATTGCCGCCGCAGCCGGAAAAAGGCGCGCGGCGCGAGACTGGAGACGGTGACCATGTGTTCCAGCGCAGTGTCCACAGGCCGGATGCCGACATCTCTCCAGGATTCAGGAGAGAGATCGGGACTGGACTGCAGGATGAACCCGTTAGCCCCCACCGGCCAGGCGATGACAATCGAGCCGTTGGCACCGGCGCGCATGACCAGCAGGGGGAAATCCGGCAGCTGCACGACGCTGTGCGGCGACCAGAACCCTGGCTCCAGAGAAAACCGGCCGTCCGGGGACGTGAAACGCGGCGCGGCATCCGGCTGGCCGATCGTGCCGGTGAGAGTGAAGCGCGCGCCGGGCGCGCGCGTGCCGCCGGCGTCGATCGTGCTTTTGGTGATTGCGAAACGCGGATTGCCGGAGGCCACCGTGGCCATCAACAGTAAGAGCAGGAACGATTTCATGTTATGAGTGGCGGAGTTAGGGACGCAGGAAGAAGTAGAAGGTGCGCTTTGGCGTATAGGCATTGGTGGTCCGGAGGGCTCCGTCTCCATCCCTGCCGCCCCAGACGAGCATTTGATTGCCGGCCCAGACGGCCGCGTGGTCCGTCCGCGCCTCCTGACTGTTCGGGTAGAGCATGGGAAGCCACTTGTCCTGGAGCGGAGAATAGAGCTTTCCATCCCACAGGAAATTGCCCGAGCTGTTCTGCCCGCCGAAAACGATCACCTGGGTGCCATCCCACACCACCGAGTGGCC
The DNA here is from genome assembly GCA_964523105.1 of uncultured Akkermansia sp. Taxonomy (GTDB): domain Bacteria; phylum Verrucomicrobiota; class Verrucomicrobiia; order Verrucomicrobiales; family V1-33; genus V1-33. The sequence continues at coordinate 60,037 of CAZFZN010000012.1, read as the reverse complement.
CGCGCGGGCTGACGGGGCGCCGGTCGCGGGCAGCGTCGTCCAGGTGTTGGTCGCAGGATTATAGCGGCCGTTGATGGTCGGATAGATCCCGAAATCCGGTCCGCCGCCGAAGATGATCATCTCGGAGCCTGACCATACGGCGCCTGGATGTGAGCGGCCCGGAGGCGCGTTGACCAGGGTCATCGGCGTCCAGGTATTGGTCGCGGGATTGAAACGACCGCCCGTGGCGTTGCCCACGCCGAGATTCCCGCCACCCCAGAGGATCATTTCAGCGCCGGTCCACAGCAGCGCGAAATTTGTCCGCGCCGCCGGCGCATTGGTCATGGTGAGAACCGACCACATATTCGTCACCGGATTGTATCGCCTGCCCTGCAGGGTGGAGCCCGGTGCTCCCACGCCGACGACGATCATCTCCGACCCCGTCCACACGGCGCGGTGCCCCGTTACGCCAGGGGCTCCGGTCATCGGAAGAACCGTCCACGCGTCCGTCACCGGATTGTAGCGGGCTCCATCGTAAAATATATCCTCAGCGTCGCCGCTCATCCCTCCCCAAACGATCATCTCCGTTCCCGTCCACACCGCCGTGTGACCGATCCGTGCCGATGGCGCATTCACCGTGGACATGAGTGACCACGTATTGGTCGTGTGGTTATACCGCATCCCGCCCTGCACGGTCTTGTTGCCGCCGTCCACGCCGCCCCAGATCATCAGTTCGTTGCCGGTCCACACATGAGAGAACCCGGAACTCCGGCTGCCCAACTCGGATTGTCCGGCCATCGGACTCCACGTGTCCGTGGCCGGATCGTAGAGGGCTCCGGTGGCTTCCCCCGCACCCCAAATGATCAATTTGCTGCCCGTCCATAGCGCGATGTGGCCTCCCGCTCCCGGAGCGCCCGCGGTGGACATGGGCTGCCAAGTTTCAGTCGCCGGATTATAGATCTTTTTCTCCTGCACTCCCCAGTAAATGATGCGCGATCCGGTCCAGGTCATCGTATCTTCAAAATACACGTCGCCTTGACCGTAGAGCCCCTCCACCGGCGTGCCGTTGAGATTGTTGAGAAGCAGCCGCCCGTTGGTATCGTCGCCGCCATCCATCATGATAAACTGCGTGCCGGTCCACACGGCACTGATGCTTCCGCGAACGGCCGTGCCGACGGAATAAGCGCTGGCCACCGTCCACGAGTTGGCCGCCGGATCGTAAATGTCCACATTATGGGTCCAGTCACGTCCCCCGGCGATGAGCATGCGCGAACCTGTCCACACGGCATGATGAAAGGCCCTCGGCGTCAGTGATCCTGACGTCGCAATGGACGTCCACGTATTGTTCGACGGATTGTAGCGCGCCCCGTCGGTGGTCTCGACTGCACCGGTCGTCGATCCTCCCCAGATGATCATCTGCGAACCCGTCCACACCGCCGTATGGTTAAAGCGGGCGGAGGGGGCACCGGTGGTGGGCAGCGCGGTCCACGTATTGGTTGTCGGGTTGTAGCGTCCGCCCGTCCCGACCGGCACTGCAGGACTGCTCCCGGTGTATCCTCCCCACACGATCATTTCCGTTCCGGTCCACACCGCCACGGGTTTGGAGCGGGCCGCCGGTGCGTTCACCGTGCTCATCGGCGTCCAGGTGTTGGTCTGCACATTGTAGCGTCCGCCGCTGTTAGTCGGGCCGCCCCACACGATCATCTCGGTGCCCGTCCACACTCCCACGGAATGCAGGTGATTCGCCATCACCGGCGGTGCCGGTCCGTCCGGGGCCGGGGCCTTCCCTGTCCATGCCTCCTGCACCAGATCGGCGCTGCCGATGGGCGTGTACCCCGCGCCCGTGAGTGCCGGCGCGTCTGCCAGCGGCGACATGATGACGCCGTGGCTGCCCACCGGGCTCTGACCATTGGCCAGCAAATTCTGGAATGCCGCGCCCGCGCCCAGCTTGTCATTGGAAACGGCCCCGGCAGCGATCTGCGCACTCCCCACGGAACCCGTCGCCAGATTCGCCGCCTCCACACCGCCCGCGGCGATGTGCGAGGAACTCACCGCCCCGGCGGCAATGTTCGACGCGCCCACCGCTCCGGCCGCGAGCTTGTTGCCGGTCACCGCGCCGTTCGCCAGTTTGGCTCCGGTAATGGCGCCGTCCGGCACGTCTTTGGCCATCAGCGCATAGGGAGCCGCCGTCACCGGCTGACGCGGCGTCAGCACCGCCCCCGGCAGCCCGTCGCTGTCATTGCGCACACTGATCTCCAGCCACCGCGCATTCCCGTCAAACGCCGCCGCGCCAAAGTCCAGCTCCACGCTGAAAATGCCCTCCGTCACCTGCACTTCCTCTCTCGTCACCGTGCCCAGATTCGTTCCGCCGGTCAGCGCATCGAACAGCGTGAATTCAAACTCATGGCTGCCGTTCGCCGGCTGCCCCCCATCTGTCAGGCGGCCCTGGTAGGTGAAGGCGGTGCTCAGCGGCTCCGCCCCCGCAGCGGAGGGGAGCAACATGGCACCCGTGAAGATCAGCATGAACGCCGCCAGCGCAGCACGGAGGCCTGCGGGGCAATGGAGCGAGCGGAAAGTGGTTCTGTTTTTCATGGCAACTCCCCCATATCCTCCGCGCCGGAAAAACGATATACGACTTCCGTCAGAGGCCGCGACATCCGTTAGCGGCCCCGGCCCGGGACCGAAGTCGGATTGACCCGTTCCCGCTCCCCGCGCGCAGGGAAAATGCTCCTCCTCCGCCCCGCAGGCTTACCATCCGCCTCCGCGCCTCACTTTCAGCAGCGATTCACCAAACCGCCGCAGCCAAACGCGCGCGCCTCAGCCGTCCCCCGCGTCATAGCCCAGCCGCTTCCGGATTCTCGCCACGCTCCTCCGGTTCCGCTCGGCGAGGAGGCCGCCGAAGAGCATCGCCGCGAACAGAAACTGCAGCCACCAGGCCCGCGTCAGATAGGGCGCCTGCAGGTACTGCGCGCAGAACGCCTCCGCTCCCAGCAATAAGATGCCCGCCGCGCGCGTTCCCACGGGATACCGCGCCGTCAGCAGGCCGCACGCCACATAGGCCGCGCAAAACATCGCTCCCGCGCCCAGCCACTTCCGGCCCGTCACCTGCCACTCCAAAGCGTCCGGATTGGCCTGGAGAAATTCCTCCCGCGTTTGTCCCTCCTCCCGGGCCGCCGCTTCCACGGCAAGATAATCCTGACGCCACTGATTCCCCAGCCGCACCGCCAACAGGACCGCCACCAGCAGGAGCAGTCCCCGCCCTGGATTCCGGGCTTCGCTGCCCCGTTTCTCTTTTTCAGGCTGCGTTTCGAGCGGGGCGGCGGGTGGCTGATAGGGTGAACCATCGGTCATTCCTCCGCTTCGCCAGGCTCGCCCCGCCGGTCAATCTGTTTCGGGCGCTCCACGGCCATGATCTCCTCCATCGGCTTTCCCTAAGCTCTCACAATCCGCTCCACACTTGGCACACCCGTTCCGAACAGGAAGCCGGCAGGGTTATCGCCAGGACTCAGGGGATCGCAGGTCTCCCGATTCTTGTGGGAACAGGCAGGTACGCCGCCCGCATTCGCCGGTGCCGCCACCGGTGGAACATCACGGGAGGAAGCGTGACCGGCGCAGTGAGTCTTCAGGTTCCCGGTGAGCCACTGACACCCCGGTCGGCTTGGCTGCCGGCGGCTCTGTTCGGCGGGAAATGTGCGAATCCCTTGAATCTGGTTCCTTATGCAAAAGCGGATTCCAACCGACCCCTGCCGGAATCTTCAGACGGATCTAAGCAGCTTCCCTATCCTCCCGGGCGCGCCCTGAGGGGGAGAGCTAAGGCTGCCGCTTATTGTCCGGCCACCGTCTGACATCATCATCGCAGAGAACTCCAACCACCCACCCGATGAAGCACGTGCACCTGTTTAGAATTGCTGCCATTCTCGGCACCGGTTGTTTTCTGTCGAGTCAACCGGACGCGGTCGCTGCGGCGAATCCTCCCCGCGCGACTGTGGAGCGTTATGTTGAAGATTTGAAAGGGGTGATCGCAAAGCGGGAGGAGAGCGTCACCCTGCTCGTCAATCAGATCGCTGCCCAGGACAGCGCCATCAAGCTCGCGATGAACCGGATTCTCGCCATTCTCACGGCGTCCAAAGACAGCCTCGCCACCAATACGAATGTGGCCCGGCTGAAAGAGGAGGCCCTCGCCGGTCTCAAGCGCTCGGCGGAGGCTTATGCGCAAAAGCGGGCACTGGCCACGGAGGAACTGCGCACGGAGAGCAATCCGTACCGCCGTGAGGATCTCTTCACTTCCCGCGGCCAGTTCGATCAACGCATCAACAATCTGATCAACGCCGCCGTTCAGCTCGCACTCAGCATGGATACAGACGAAGGGCACGAACGGTATATCAAGGATTCGTCCGTCATGGTGGGCCCGGCCGGCATTCTGGTTCCGTCGATAAAACGCAATCCGGAATATGACCACAACAAACGTCAGGTCGCCCACACCGATAAAGTGAAGGATGAGATCGCCAAGGCGCTGGAAGCCTCCATGCAGCGTCTGGATGTCGAGAACCGCAGTCTCATCGAAAAGCTCAAACAGCCGAATTTGCCGGACGAAGAAAGAAAGCGGCTCAATACCGAACGCGACCGCATCGCCTCCCTCCAGGAGTACCGCCGCCAGCAGAAGTTACAGCTTGAGACAGCCGCGCCGGCAGTAAACCCGGTGCCGCTCGACAGGAAGGAATTCGGGAAGACTGAAGAAATTGTGGAGAGCATCGCCGCGGGCGCCCGCCGGGATTTTCAGCGGATGATGGCCGCCTACCATGAGTTGCGCACCGAACAACAGGCCCTCGCCGGGCTGAAAGCAAAACTCGACCACGCGGAGGAATGGCTCCAAAAGCATCCGGACGCAAAATGACATTCGGGTGGTTCAAATCCCGCACACTTCCGCCGACCTGCCCCGCGCGGCCCACTGTGACACTTCAGCCGCAATCCCTTTCCAACCATGCCCCCAACTCCATCCCGGAATCTTATGACCACAAAAATCATGAATCTCCTCCGCCTGAGCCTGAGCCTGACAGCAATGGCCGTATTCACATCGTGCATCAGCCTGCCGACACCGGAGCCGAGAGTGTCCAAGCCTTTGATGACAGACACGAACGAGATTCACTGGCGGATGTATTATGAAGACCAGTTCGACGCCTACCATACGGCGGCGCCGCCGGCCGCCGGGGATCCGGATGTGGCATGGAATGCATATTATTCCGAGAAAAACGCGTACGCCATCCGGCGGAACAACGAACTCCTCCAGGAACAGTTGCGGCTGCAGAAGGAACACAACAAGAAGGCGGATTGAGGGAGGTTCCCGCGGCTCGCGGTGCGCCGTGAAACTCAAGGCCGGAGGACTTGACGATGCGGGACAGCAGTTGGACTCACTGTGAGGCTGTGGGGCGCGTTCCGACGAGGCCCGCCCCCCGGCAAGCACTCCTGCCGCACCGCAGGGACAAGGGTCCGGCGATCCGCGAAATGATCCTTTTCACCGGGCCGGCCGCGGGCATAGTGGCCGCGCCATGAAACCCCGACACTTCGCCTTGCCGCTCGCCGCCGCTGCGGCCATCGTCACCGCCTTCGCGCAGAATCCGCCCGCGCAAAATTCGCCGAACACTGCCGCGCCCGCGGTCAACAGTGACAACGTGACCGACGCCGAGAACCGGCTGAATTTCTGGGACTGCATCGTTCCCGGCGGGAATTTCACCATCTCTCTCGGCAAAATCTCCTCGGTGTCGATCCACGAATTCAACACCGCGGGCGGGCGCGTCACGGAGGTGAATGTGGACACCGAAGGCTCGGTGTGTGCGCGCTTTTACTTCATGGAGCCGATCCGGGCGGGCAGCGCGTTCAGCGCCAGTGAAGTCGTGAAGGAACGGATCAATGACGTGGCGGACACCGCCGCGCAGCGCACCGGCACGGACAAAGTCTGGAAGCAGGTTCACAAGGACTATCCCATCGCGACGCATGCGCATACGGTGGAGTTCCGTCTGCAGAACAAAGCCAACCTCTACGCGATTCACACCAGTGTGAAGTCCGCATGGATGTCAGGACGCGGCCGCACCATCAAGATCAGCGAGGTGCAGTGAGCGGGCCGGTTTTTGTCACCGGGCACCGCGGCCTGCTGGGACAGGCGCTGCTGCGCGCGCTGTCAGGGCGTGAAATCCTGACGGCGACCCGCAGCAATCTGGACCTGACCAACAGCGAAGCGGTGCATCGGTTTCTCGCCGAACACCGGCCGGGCGCCGTGATTCACGCCGCGGCGCGAAATGGCGGGCTCAGGCTGCACGAGAGCGGACCGTCCGCCATGCTCGCGGATAATCTCGCGATGGCGGTGAATGTGATCCGCGGGGCGCACGATGCGGGAATTGGCACGCTGATCAATGTCTCCAGCGCCTGCGTTTACACCGCCGCGACGGCTGCGCCGGCCGGGGAGGCGTCGGCCGGCATCAACATGCCGGAAGGCCTCACCGCAAACTACGCCCTCGCGAAGATCGCCGGCATGAGACTGTGCGATGCATACAATGACGAAGACCGCCCCTGCTTTTGCAGCATCATCCCCTGCAACCTCTACGGGCCGGGCGACAATTATCACCGCGACGATGCCACCGTGGTGCCGTCCATGATGCGGCGCATGCATGAGGCCACCCGCGCGCACCTTTCCACATTCAATGTCTGGGGCAGCGGCAGACAGACGCGCGAGTTTCTCCATGTGGACGACCTCGCCGCAGCCTGCGTCCTGCTGCTGGACGCGGAGGAATTGCCCCCGCGCGTCAACTGCGGTCCCGGCTTGAGTACCACCATGCTCGAACTGGCCGCGGCATTGAAAAATGTTATCGGGTTTCTGGGCGAAATCGAACCGGATCCTTCGAAGCCCGAGGGCGCGCCGCGGCCGGGTCTGGACATCTCGCTCCTGCGCAGTCTCGGCTGGCAGCCGCGCATTCCGCTGGCTGATGGGCTGCGCTCGACTTACGCAGCTTTTCTGGAAGCGACAGCGGCGGGCACTCTCCGCGCGTGATTTTCCGCGTTCCGCCGTTATCCTTCCGCCTTTCCGATGCGCTCCGCCACGCTCTTCTTCCTCGCCATCCTGACGCCGTGCGCGGCGCTGTGCTGGATGGCGTGGCGCAGCATGAAGGACGAGACGCGGCAAATTCAGGCGCAGCGCACCGCGTTCTATCAGCAGGCGGCGGACCACGCGGCGCGCACGGCGGCGGAGTTCATGACGGCGCAGTTGCGGCGGTTTGGCGAAACGGCGGACAAACTGCTCGCGGCGGAAACGCCGGAGGGACTGCGGCTGCGGTTCCATCAGGCCATTCGCCGCGACTTTCCCGCCGCGGAGGCCGGCCTAGTGCTGGACACCGTCACCGGCCGTTTGCTTCCGCAAACGGAGCCGTCGGAGCCGCTCGTGACCGCCTTCGTGGCGCGGCACGAGTGGCTCTTCGATCCAAATCCGCAGCCGCTCTTTCTTGAAGTGCCGGCACCCGACGCGTCCTCGCTGTCGCGACGCGCCAAACTCGCCATCGTTCGTCAGGAAAAGCCCGCGGGCGCCACCATCGAGGATGCCCTCGAGGAACTGGGAAAGGACGGGGCGCCCGCGCCGCCCGCCACGGCGGCAGTTCCGGCGGCGGAACCCGCTGCGCGTGCGGCAGCCCTGCCCGATGCGCCCGCAGCACCCACCGATGCGCCGCCTGACAAATCCGAACCTGTGGCGCGCGCCGTACTTCCGCAAGCCGCCGCCCCGGGAGCCTCCAGCCGTGTGAAGCCGGTGCCGACGACCCTCGCCGCAGTGATCGCCAGGGACGAAACCGGCATCGTCAGTGCACCGCGGGAGGAGGGACTTTTCACCCTTCTCTGGTACCGCCCGCCCGCCAGGCCTGACATTACCTTCGCCGTCGCGCTGGAGCCGGAGGTGCTCCAGTCCGCCCTCGGGTCACAAACAACGCTCGCGGCGCCGGATGCCGACACGTGCCTCGCGCTGGTGGATCACCGCGCCCGGCCGGCGGCGCGGTGGATGGAGGGCAGCGCCTTCACCCCCGAATCATGGGCCAGTCCGTTCGCGGCGCGGGAAATCGGAGCCTCCCTTCCCCGCTGGGAGGCCGCGGTATTCCTGCGCGATCCGGCGGTCTTCTACCATGCCGCCTCCGGCGCCCGCTGGAGGCTCGGCATCATCGTCACCGCGGCCAGTCTCGTGGCCATCACCGGTGCGCTTTTCATTCTGCGCGACACCCGGCGGAGCGCCCGGGAAGCCCGCATGAAAACGGACTTCGTCTCGAATGTCAGTCATGAACTGAAGACGCCGCTGACCTCCATCCGCATGTTCAGCGACCTGCTCGGCAGCAATCCCGCCGCTCCCCCTGACAAAACCAAACGCTACGCCGAAGTCATCGCCACCGAGGCCGCGCGCCTCACGCGGCTCATCAACAACGTGCTCAATTTCTCCCGCATGGAGGGCGGCAACGGCGAACTGCAAATCGCGCCGCTGGATCTGCGCGCGCTCACTGAAGAGGCGGTGGAGCACATGCGTCCGCCGCTGGAACGCGACGGATTCTCCATCGCGCTGGTGCTGCCGGAGTCCGCCGTGCCGGTGGAGGGCGACCGTGATTCGCTCAGCCAGGTGCTGCTCAACCTGCTGAGCAATGCCGGCAAGTACGGCCACCGTCCGGATGGCCCGCGCGAGATCACGGTCACGCTCGATCCGGGGCCGCCGGTGCGGCTGCGGGTCGGCGACCGCGGCCCGGGCGTGCCGCGCGGTCAGGAGCGCCGGGTGTTTGAGAAATTTCAGCGCGCGCACAATTCACTCGCCAGCGGCACCGCCGGCAGCGGGCTGGGCCTCACCATCGCGCGCACCCTCGTCGAAGCCCACGGCGGCACGCTGGAATACGCGGCGCGGGACGGCGGCGGCGCGGAGTTCACGGTGACCTTCGCGGCGACGCCCCTTCCCGCGCCGCGCCGGCAGGCCGCAGGGGCGGGAATCTGAGTGCTTCCGCCTGAAAAGAAAAATGGAGAGGAAGAAAACCGCCGATGGACACTGATTCACACGGATTGACGCATGGATTCGGATTCACTCCCCGGAGGGGGCTTCCCGTGAACACAACTTGCTGAGTACCCGTGTTCATCCGGGTCCATCCGTGGTTCAATTTCCCTTTTATGCTTCAGCCGTTCTGTTTCGCGCACAGCATGAACTGATGAATCGCCGCCGCCGGATCGGGGCTGCGCATCAGTCCTTCCCCGACGAGAATGGCATTCGCGCCCCACTCGAAGACCCGGCGCGCCTCCTCCGGAGTTTTGATGCCGCTCTCGCTGACGAGGATGATGTCCTCAGGCACGTCTTCGGCCAGCTGTTCGGTCGTATGCAGGTCCACGGCAAAGGTTTTCAGATTCCGGTTATTGATGCCGATGATGCAGGCATCGGTTTCGAGCACCCGCTCGAGTTCCTTTCGTTCGTGGACTTCGACCAGCACATCGAGCTGACAGGATGCTGCAACCTTCAAGAGCTGCACCAGCTGCTCCTGCTCCAGGGCCGCCACGATCAGCAGAATGGCGTCGGCTCCGGCGACGACACTTTCATAAATCTGGACCTCGTCCACGATGAAGTCCTTGCGCAGCAGCGGCGCGCTGGTGGCCTCCCGGATGAGCGGAAGATAGCTGAGGCTGCCCTGGAAAAACTTTTCATCGGTGAGCACGGAAATGGCGCTCGCACCGCCGCGGTCGTAGGATTTCGCGATCTGCACGGGGTCGAAGTCGGCGGCAATGATCCCGGCGCTGGGCGAGGCTTTTTTGACCTCTGCGATGACGGCGAGGTGCCCCGGTCCCTGATGCAGCGCCCCGTAGAAGGAGCGGAATTCGTTCCGCTCCAGGGCCGCGGCGCGCAGTTTGGCGGCGCGGGGGAGCAGTTTCTCCACTTCGGTCCGCTTGTGGGCGATGATCTCTTCGAGCTTGTTCGTGTCCATTCTGTGAACTCCGACAAAGTGGAAATTGCTGCTTGCGCAAAGGGGGAGTTCTACAATACTCGCCGCGCGCTGCCCGAGGGGCAGGTGTCACTGCGGGTGTAGCTCAGGGGTAGAGCACTTCCTTGCCAAGGAAGATGTCGCGCGTTCGAATCGCGTCACCCGCTCCACTTTTGTACCAAGGCCGAGACCGGGCAGTGCGGGCGCCCGTCACTGGGTGCCGTAGCCGACCTTGACCCGGCCGAACCGTTTGATCTCTGCATCCACCGTGACGGTGTCCTCCACCACGATGCGCTCGAACGTCGTGTCCACGCTTTCATCGGTGCCGCCGGCGACGGTTTCCCAAACGCCCGCCGTGCCGGAACTGAACTGCGGCAGATAAGTCAGGCCGCTGTTGGTCGAGGCCTTGCGGCGCAGGTAGGTGATGCGCAGTTTGCGTGCTCCGCCACTGCCGGTGAGTTCCACCAGCGGCAGGGATCCCGTGCCGGCCGCGGAGACGAACGGGCTGATGCCGAAAGCGTAGCAGAGCAGATTGGGCACACCGTCGCCGTTGGCATCGTCGTTCGGTCCGGCGAGCGGATCGCCGGGATCGAACCAGCCGGAGTAGGCCCAGCGCTCATAAGCGCCGCCGCCAAGAATGGCGACATCCACATCGCCGCCGGGCATCTCGGTGCTGCCGAAAGTTCCCCACGTGTGATCGTTCTGCGCCACATCCGTGGCCCGCACGAGGACGGCATAATTGGCCGTCGGATAATTTTGCGGCACCGCGACCGTGCCGGTCCATGTGCCGGACTGCGGCGTTCCGGAATTCAGCGTCAGCAGCGCACGGAGCAGCCGCACGCCGTTGTTCGGATTGAGTTCGATTTCCACCGATTGCACGCCCGCCGGCGCGTCTGCGAGCACGGCGGAAATCTGCAGATCAGCGGGAGCTGCCGTCACGTCCACATTCTGCGGTGTGATGGTGAAGGAACTGAGCAGCGGCGGCTCGATGTCATTCGAGCCGTTGTTGACAATGGTCAGGGTCTGCGCCGCCGCCGGGGGGAGAGCGTAACCGCTGCCGCCTTCGGGACCGGAAAAAATCAGCGGTGTCCCGGCGGAGGGCACCACTTTGAACCACACGGTTTTCGCACCGGGTTCGAGAAACCGCGGGGCTGTGAAAATCTGTTCCCGCACGGCGTTCGGCTGACTGCCGTCCCACGCGGCGGGCGGGCCGGCGAAGTCACCGTTGCCGCCGCTTTCCTCCCAGCCGAAGCCGGCGCCGGCCGTGCCGTTGAAAGTGTTGCTGGTGGCATGAATGGTGAACGACGCCGTCACCTGCACCGCCGCGGCCGTGACGTCCACGGGCGAGGGATTGAAGCTCAGGGTGGCGGGAAAATACGGCGGCAGAACCGACAGACTCTGAATGACGCGCAGGGTGATATCGCCCGTTTCGGCACCGAAGAAATCCCAGCCTCCGACGGCAATGTTGTACTCCGTGCCCTCCACGGCCTGAAAGGTGACGCTGCTGGTCACGGCGCCAGTGCCCCCCGGCGCCTGGTCGTTGAAGGCCACCAGCGTTTGTGCGTCCACCGCGGTGCCGGTGGAGATCTGCACCACCGTGTCGAAGCTGCTGCCTTCGGTGGTCACGCGCACCCACTCGCTGGCCGGTGCCGTCCATTTCCACCACACCGTGGCGGCGAAGAGCCCGTTGCGCAGGTCCTCGCCGGCTTCCTCCGTGGCTTCCACGTTGGTTCCGGAAGAATTGGCGATGGCGCCGGTCAGGACCTGACGGGCGGCGAAGTTGTCATTGGCGGGAGGCGCGGCAAGGGCTGCCGCCGGAAAGAGGAACGTAAAGAGAGCGAGGCGCATGGTCGGCGCGCGCAGTTTACCAAACTCCCGGAAAATCGAAAACGATTACTCCCGGTATTCTGTCTCAATCAGGTCGAGATAGCGGGAAATCGGGTCCGGTCGCGCCCGGGATGCGGGATTTTCCGACTCCCGGACCGCCCGGAAATAATCGGAAAAATCGCCGCTGATCGTGCCCGCCTGGGTGGCTTCATGCCAGTCGAGATAGTCCTCCGCGGCGCGCATTTCCTTCAGAAGCTGCTGCCGCATGGCGTCCAGCGAGGCGATGTGAGCGGCGGCCTCCTTTTGCTTTTTGCCCTGCCCCAGGTCCTTCACCAGGGCGAGATAGCGGCCCAGCACCGGGCGATAGAGCGGATGCGCGCGCAGCGAGAGTTTGGTGATGCCGAGTTCCACGCGGTTGAAGATTTCCTCACGGTCCTTCCGCGAAGTGGCGCGGCTGAATTCGGTGAGGGGAAACTCCTCCGCCGCTGCTGCGGTCACCGGAGTGCCCGGCTCTTTGGGCGAATCCGCCGGCTTTTTCTTTCCGAACACCTTCGCCAGTCCTTTCCTCTCCTTCCGCTCCTCGGCCGGAAGGGCCGGCAGGTGAAGTGTCAGGGCGCGGGTGAGTTCCGCATCGGTCATGGCGGGACTGAGCAGTTCGTCCATGCCCGGCGAGGACATGGCGGCGAGCTGCAGGCTCCACCATTTGCCCAGGCTGTGGCCGCTGGAATTGAGTTCCGGATAGGCCCGCGCGATGGCGCCGGTGTCGTTGGACGGCATGAGTGCGAGGGTATCGCAGAGGGCATTGAAGTTTCTCCGGTCCATGCCGCTGCGCTCCAGCAGCATGAGCACCAGACCGCAGCAGGAGGCGCGGTACACAGCGCGGGACACGGAATCCATGCCCGCAGGATCGGCCTCGAAGATGTCCTCGAGGCTCATGACGTGCCCCAGCCGGAAGACCGCGCTGAATGCATCGCTGGGCCGGCCCAGTGCCTGGTAGTCGAGCAGTTCCAGCGCCCCGTGCAGCAGCCAGTCGGGCGGCGGGATGTCGCGTCCGGCCAGACTCTGCGCCGCATGCGGGCGCAGCAGTCGCTCCGCGAGAATGCAGCGCACCAGTTCCTGGCGCAGCAGCGGACCGTCCACGCCGCCGAACCGCGGCACCAGATTCAGCTCGATGCGAAATCCTTCGCCGGCCTGAGCGATGGCCGTCCAGACCGACGGACGCCCCGGCGGCAGTGCCAGTCCCTCACGGATTTGAATCACCACCGGAATGGTGAACGAGTTCCCCGTGCCGAGCGCCGTGGCCACCATGCGCCGCACGCGTTCCGCCTCCTCCAGCAGCACATCGCGCTGCTCCTTCACTTTTCCATGCACGAAAAACTGTCCGCCGTGGATGTTGCTGACGCCCGGGGACTCCCTGTTAGACAACCTGACCCGCGGCGCCGGCGTGGGCCGCACCGGAAAGGCCGGTGCCGTAGGCGCCATCTGGACGCGGGGCAGTCCCGGCGTCTGCGGCGCAGGCTCCGGCGCCGGAATGGCGGGCGCTTTCTTCACCGGCAGCGGGATGCTTTCCTGCGCCGGAAGCACCGGCGCGGACAGCAGCAACAGGGGGACGATCAGCAGGCGCACGGCCGCGATCATGGCTTCACAGCCGCAACATTCAACCCGGGAATCCGCCGCGAACCCCTCCGGGTATGAGCCCGGCGGCGCCGTGGAGTTCCACTCCGCCGCGGCCGGCCAGGCCATGACACTTTCTTTACAACCTCAAACTCGCCAGCGCGCCCCGGGTTCTTACACTGCGATCCCATGATCCGGCTCCCCGCGCTGTCCCTCACCTTCGTCCCCTGCGTCCTGTGGGTCGCCTCCATCAAGGCAGCCCAGCCCTTCGCGGAACGCTACGCTCTCGCTCCTGACCGCGCCGCCATTCTCAAAGAACTCATCCCCGGCACGGACGACTACTATTTCTACAGCGCCCTCTTCCACCAGACTCAGGGCGATCAGCAGAAGGCCGCCGAACTGCTCAAGGACTGGGAGCAAGCCTCCGGCGGTCCCAATGGCCGCCGCGACATTTTGAAAAACCGCGCGGCCCTGCTCGCCTACGACAAAGACCCGGCGGGCACGCTGGCGTGGCTCCGCGAAAAGCTCTCGCTCGAATTCAATCACCAGCGCGAAACCGAAGAGGCGCGCGCCGAACTGGTCTCCGCGCTCGATCCGGCACTGATTTCGTTCGCGGCATTTGAGCAAAAGTCCATCGCCGGCACCGAGGCGCTGGAGAATGTCACCGACGTTGGACTTTACCGCCTCCCGCAGCCGGTGGAAGAATGGAAGCTAACGGAAATTCGCGCGCTGCTCTCACGGCTGAAACGTCCGGATTTTCCCGGGCTGGTGGACGTCATTGACCGCGAGTTGAAGGAGAAGGACGCGGCGTTCGGCAAGTTCCCCATCCACACGCAACTCACCAGCGATCAGTTGGCGGAACTGCAAAAGCTCCGGCCCGAGCTGCTCAACAACGAGACCTTCACCGCCGCGGTGATGACCCGCATGCGTCCGCTGGAGTTCGAGGATCCGGACCGCGATCCCGCGGTGCGCGGCGCATGGCTGGAGCGGCTCTGGGCCTACGCCGCCACGCTCAATCCCAACGCCAACGCGCTCAAAGCAAACCTGCTCTATCACCTGCTCGCGCACGACGAGCGGCAGGGGAATCTCGACCCTCAACGGCTCATCGCCTATCTGAAACTCCCCCGCCCCGTCCGCTACCACAGCGCGCAGTATCGCAAGGATCACCCCGACCTCTGGAAGTTCCCTGCCGCGCTCGACTTCGATCCCTCCGCCTTCACCGGCACCGCGCCCGTGGGCGACGACGAAGCGCTCGTGCGCCGCCTGCTCATCCGTTACCTCACCACGGAAAAAGAGGACGCCATCGCCCCGCTCGTGAGCACCGGGTTCCTCAACAGCCTCCTCGCCGAAGCCAAACTCACGACCGGCGCGCCGGAGCCGCAGAGGTGGATGTCGCTGCTCTCACCCGAATCGCTCCAGGCACTGCGCGACCGCACGGATATCGAATTCGATCCCGCGTCGCGCCCCGTGTGGCAGCCGGATGATGCGGTCACGCTCGACGTGTGGCTCAAGAACACGCCGTCGCTGCTGGTGCGCGTTTATGAGATCAACACCGCCAACGTCCACCGCGCCGGCGAGGAAGTGAACACCGGCCTCGACCTCGACGGCCTCACCGCCAACCTGGAGCAGAAGCGCGAGTTCAAGGACGCGCCCATCCTGCGAACGAAGCAGACGTTTTCCTTCCCCGAACTGAACGGCAAACGCGGCGTGTGGATCATCGAATTCATCGGCAACGGCAAAGCCAGCCGCGCGCTCATTCGCAAAGGCGGCCTGCGCACCATCGTGCGCCAGACCTCCGCCGGCACCGCCGTCACCGTGCTCGACGAAAAGCTGCAGCCCGTGCCCAAGGCCTTCGCCATGATCGGGCCGAAGCAAATCCCCGGCGACGACAGCGGCCTCATCCTCCTGCCGCTCTCCACGCAGCCCGGCCCGCAGAAGATCGTCATCGAAGACGGCACCGGCTTCACGGCGCTGGAGACCATCGAACTCCAGGGCGAGAAATACGAACTTGCCGCCGGCTTCCACGTCCCGCGCGAATCCCTGCTCCCCGGTAACAAAGCCACGCTCCTCATCCGCCCGCGCCTGCAATCCAATGGCCGCCCCGTGCTGCTGGAGTCGCTGGAGAAAGCGAAGGTCACTATCGCATCCGAGACCCTCGACGGCACGCCCGCGAGTGTGGTCATTCCGCTGGAGAAATTGGCCGGGGACAAGGAAACGACCGTCGAGTTCGCCGTGCCGGACCGATTGAAGTCGCTGGGCTTCACCTTGTCAGGCGAAGTGAAAAGCACGCTCACCGGCGCACCGGTGCAGTTGAATGTGAGTGATTCGCTGGAAGTGAACACTGTCACCACCGCCGGCCAGGTCAGCGATCTGCACCTGAGCCAAAACTCCGGCCAGTGGGTACTGCAATGTCTCGGGCTGAATGGCGAGCCGCGTGCATCGCGGGAGGTGACGCTCGAGTTTCAGCGCGCCGAGTTCGGCCAAACCATCGAGTTGCTGATGAAGACCGATGCCACCGGCTCCATCGCGCTCGGTGCGCTGGAGGGAATCGCCTCATTCAGTGCCGCCGGAGAGTATATTTCGCGCGACTTCTCCCTGCCAAAGCCCGCGCACCACATTCTGCCGGAAGTCATCCATCTCAAAGCCGGCCAGCCACTCGTCATTCCCTGGAGTGCAGCGAATCCGCCGGTCTTCGGTGAAGCATCGCTTGCTGCGCTCTCGGTAGCACAGGCTTCCAGCCTGTGGAGCGTAGTGCGGGCTTCCAGCCTGCACAAAGATGCGCCGCAGGCTGGAAGCCCGCGATCACCCTCCACAGGCTGGAAGCCTGTGCTACCGGCCGGCGGGGCAGTCCCGAAACGCCTCATCCCGCTCCCCGCTGCGGTCACTTCCGGCTATCTCATCTGGAAAGACCTCCCGCCCGGCACCTACAGCCTCATCATACACGAACAGGAAACCATCGTCCGCATCGCCCCCGGCGACGCCATCGAAGGCCACGCCGTGGCAGCGACTTCCACTGTTCAACTCACTGCGAACCGCCCGCTCACCGTCACGGGCATGGCGGAAGGAGAGATCAAACTCCCCGATGCCAATGCGAAACCGGAGCCCGCGCTCATCTTCCACATCGGCAACGTCTCGCCGGAAACGCGCGTTCACATTCTGGCCAGCCGCTTCCTGCCGGAGTTCTCAGCAATGGAATCGCTCGGCGCGTTCTCATTCGCCGCGCCATCGGTGGAGGGCGTCTCGTGGCAGCCGTCGCGCTATCTTTCCTCGCGGCGCATCGGCGACGAATACCGCTACGTGCTGGAACGCCGCACCGCAGCGCGTTTCGCCGGCAACATGCTCGCGAAGCCGGGGCTGCTCATCAATCCATGGGAGATCGCGGTCACCAAAACAGACAAAGAACAGTTGGAGGCTCTGGAGAAGGTGCGCGATGAAAAACTCCTGCCCCAACCCACGAACATCGGTGCTGCTGCCGATCCTTTCGCCAGCCCTGAGAATGAGCCCGCCGAACCTGGCTCCTTCCCGCAGACCCCCACCACCCCGCCGCCCGGCCGCCCCGACCTCTCCTTCCTCGCCACGCCGGCGCCGGCGCTGCTCAATCTCCGGCCTGACAAAACCGGCAACGTCGTCATCCCGCGCGCGGCGCTGGGCGACCGGCAATACCTTCGCGTGCTGGCCATTGACCGCGAGTCCTCCGCGGTGCGCGACTTCTCGCTGCCCGCCGCCGCGCTGCCGCCGCGGGATTTGCGGCTCGCGCGACAGCTCGATCCCGCGCAGCACTTCAGCCGGCAGAATCGCGTCAGCGTCTTGGAGGCGGACGCGGCGTTTCGCTTCGACGATGCCCTGGCGGCGCAGTTCCAGGCCATCGGGCACCTTGGCGCGGTGCAGCAGTTGTTCTTCAATCTGACGCAAAATCCCCTGCTCAACGAATTCTCATGGCTGCTGGAGTGGAAGACCTTCGACGACGCGAAGAAGCGCGCGCTCTACTCGCAATATGCCTGCCACGAACTGAACTTCTTTCTCCAGCGCAAGGACCGCGCGTTCTTCGATGCCGTCGTGCAGCCCTTCCTCGCCTCCAAACGCGAGCGCACCTTCATGGACGACTACCTGCTCGGCTCCGACCTCACGCGCTACCTCGCCCCCTGGCCCTACGGCCGCCTCAACGCGCTGGAGCGCATCCTCCTCGCCGAGCGGCTTAAAGAGGAGCAGCTCACGACCCGGCGCATGGCCGCCGACTGGATCAACATGCAGCCGGTGAACCGCGGGCGGGATATGTTCCTGTTCGAGACCGCGCTGCTCGGGCGGGCGCTGGTGACGGATCAGGGTGGCGCGGAGGGGAGAGTAGCTCTCTTTTATCCGGTGGTCGATCCGACCGCGACTGCGACTGCGACTGCGAACACGGAAGGTTTTGGATACGGAAACACAAATGGCCAGGCTGACTGGCGGTTCGGCTCAAACGATGGTCGTCTCAATGGATTAGTTCCGTGGGGTGGTATAGCGGGAGCGAGGCCGAACGCTTGGTATCGTGAGAAGCGAAGCGGAGCATCAGCCGACTCCGGTATCGTTCAGTTTGACGTGCCAACCCGATGGGATGATTACCAGGATCTGTATGTGGAATTGAACAGACCAGGCCAGCCTCAGGGTGAGGAACTGAAGCGTCTCTTCGAGCAAGGCCGCGGCTTCTACGATCTCGGGCAATTCGACGAAGCGCAGGCGCACTTCAGCAAGATGCTCGCCATTGATCCCAACAACACCGCCGCCCGGCGCGGCCTGGAGCGGACGCAGCGCGAAGCGAGCGATTACCTCAACAGCGGGCGCGACGAGACGCGGCTGAAGATGCTGGGCGATGTGGACACACTCTGGGAATCTCAGCCGGGGGCTACTCGCACGGGCAAAGGCACGGAGCTAGCGTACGATGTGGACGGCGATGGCAAGGCGGATGACTTCCAGCGGAAATTCCTGGGTGGAGCGAACAACCTTAGGGGATGGAATTACCGAGAAGCTGAATCCCCCTACTTTTACGGCTACAATAGTCGTAGTGCAGCGTATTCTTGGAATACCACTCAAGGACAGATTCCAAACCGCGGCCCGAATGAGCCGCTCGAAACAGGAGACTTCGATGGCGACGCCTTCACAAACGAGCAGGAGTATCTAGTCCGCTTCAAAGCCCGCGCCGGCGACCGCCCCGTCCGCCTCTTCCGCCAGCAGGATCCGACCAAGGTGTGGGCGGAGCAGCAGTATTACCGGCTGCCGCTGGAGGCGCAGACGGCGGACCTCGTGCCGATGAACCGCTTCTGGCGCGACTATGCGGTGTGGGACGGCAAGGGCGGGTTCCTTTCCACCAGTGTGGCGGATGCGGCGGGGTCGTTCAGCGAAATGGTGCTGGCGCTGGCGGTGCTGGATTTGCCGTTCCCCGGCGAGTTCAAGGCCGGCAAGGTGGACACGAAGGACAACGTGCTCACGCTCACGCCCGCATCGCGGCTGCTGCTGTTCCATCAGGACATCCTGCCCGCGGAGCCTGACGCGGCCGGCGCGAAGCTGCTGGTGAGTCAGAACTTTTACCGCGAGGGCGACCGCTACATCGAGCAGGCCGGCGAGAAGACGGACAAGTTCGTCACCGCGGAATTTCTCACCGGCGCGGTCTATGGCTGTCAGGTGGTGGTCACGAATCCCTCATCATCGCCGAAGCGCGTGGACGTCCTCTTCCAAATCCCCGCCGGCGCGCTGCCGGTGAAGGCCACGCGCCGCGTGCAGTCGCTGCCGGTGAACATCGAGCCCTACCGCACAGCGATGCTCGACTTCCATTTCTACTTCCCGGACGCCGGCAAGTTTTCCCACTTCCCCGTCCACATCTCGCGGAATGCGAAGACCGCCGCCAGCGCCGCCGCGTTCACCTTCAACGTCGTCGCCCGGCCCACGATCAATGATCCCGCGTCGTGGGACTACGTGAGCCAGCACGGCACGGACAACGAAGTGCTCAGCTTCCTCGCGCAGCACAATCTTTACTTCCTCGACATGGATAAAATGCTGTGGCGGCTCCAGAATGCTGACTTCTTCAAGCGGGTGATCGCGCACCTGAAGGAGCGGCATCATTTCCACGCCGGCGTGTGGAGTTATGCGGCGCTGCACAATGTGCAGCCGTACTTGCAGGAGTTCCTGCAACAGTCGCCGCTCAGCATCCAGTGCGGCCCGGTGTTCGAGGCGCCGGTGCTCACGGTGCATCCGGTGGAGCAGCAGAGTTATCAGCACCTGGAATACAGCCCGCTCATCAATGCGCGCGCGCATCCGCTGGGCGGCGAGCGGCGCATCCTGAACGACAAGTTCGCTGTGCAGTGGAACGCCCTGATGACGGTCCTCGCCTTCCGCCCGCAGCTTTCCGCCGAAGACTGGCTGGGCGTGACAGCTTATCTGGCCGCGCAGGACCGCATCGAGGAGGCGCTGGCGTCGTTTTCCAAAGTGAACCGCGCCGCGGTGGCGGAGAAACTGCAATACGAATACCTCCGCGCATGGCTGGCCATGTGCCAGGAGGACACCGCCACCGCGCGGCGCATCGCCGCCGCTTTGCTGGCCCATCCGGTAAAGCACTGGCGCGACAAATTCGCCATTCTCACCGCGCAGCTCGACGAACTGGAAGGCAAGCCCTTCGGCGCGCCGGACATGGCCGACCGCGACGCCGCGCAGGAAGCCGCCGCCGACAACGAGCCGTCCCTCGCGCTCACCGTGGAGGGGAAAGTCGTGAAGGTGAACCACCGCCACCTCACCGAAATCACCGTGCGCTACTATCCGGTGGACCTTGAGTTTCTCTTCAGCGCCAATCCCTTCCTCACCAGCAGCACGGCGCGGTTCGGCAACATCCGTCCGGCGGCCAGCGAGAAGCACATGCTTCCGGCCAACGGCAACGGATTCAATGTCGCCTTGCCCGCACGCTTTCACAGCAGCGCGGTGCTGGTGGAGGTCAGCGGCGGCGGCACCACCAGGGCGGTGCCCGTCTATGCGCACGCGCTCGACGTGAGGATGAGCGAAAGCTTCGGCCAGCTGGCCGTGGAACATGGCGGGAAGCCGCTGCCGGGGGCTTATGTCAAAGTCTTCGCCGACGTGAACGGTCACACGGCGTTCTACAAGGACGGCTACACCGACTTGCGCGGGAAGTTCGACTACGCCAGCCTCAGCACCGACGACCTCAACGGCGCGCGGAAGTTCTCCATCCTCGTCGCGAGCGGGGAACACGGCGCGCTGGTGCAGGAAGTGACGCCGCCGGCGCGGTGACGGAACGGCCGGAGCTTCCCTTTGCACAACCGGTGCATCGCGCAGAGGAAGCCCGTTCATTCCTCCATTCCCATGTTCGGCGCCCTCACAGACAAGCTCGAAAACGTCTTCCGCAAACTCCGCGGCCTCGGCAAGATCAGCGAAAGCAACATCACCGACGCTCTGCGCGAAGTGCGCATGGCATTGCTGGAGGCGGATGTCGATTTCACCGTGGCGAAGGAATTCATCGCCCACGTCAAAGAGAAGGCCCTCGGCGAAGAAGTGCTCAAAGGCGTGAAGCCCGGCGAGCAGATCGTCAAAATCTTCCACGATGAACTCACGGAACTGCTCGGCGGCGACGCGGCGGAACTCGACCTCACCCCGCCGGCACGCATCCTCATCGTCGGCCTCAACGGCGCCGGCAAGACCACCACTTCCGCCAAGCTCGCGCTGAAGCTCAAGAAGGAGGGCCGCCGTCCGGTGCTCATCGCGTGCGACCTTTACCGTCCCGCCGCCATCGAGCAGCTGTCGACGCTGGCGCGGGAAATTGATGTGCCGGTTTTCAAACCCGAGCCCGGCGAGAAAAACGTGGTCAAGTCCGCCAAAGCCGCGCTCAAGTGGCTCGACACTCAGACGTGGAATGTGGTGATCTTCGACACCGCGGGACGTCAGGAAGTGGACGAGGAGCTGGTGCAGGAGTTGAAGGACGTGCGGCAGTTGCTCGATCCGCGCGAAGTGCTCCTGGTGGCCGACGCGGCCACCGGTCAGCAGGCGGTGAATGTGGCCACCACGTTCAACGAAGCCGTGGGCGTGACGGGCATTATCCTGACAAAACTCGACGGCGACGCCCGGGGCGGCGCGGCGCTTTCCATGCGTTCCGTCACCGGCAAGCCGATCAAGTTCGCCGGCGTCGGCGAGAAGATGGATCAGCTCGATGCCTTCGTGCCCGACCGCATGGCACAGCGCATTCTCGGCATGGGTGACATCGTCGGGCTGGTGGAGCGCGCCGCCGAAGTGATCGACGAGGAGGCGGCCATGAAGACGATGGAGCGCATGATGTCGTCGGATTTCAACTTCAACGACTTCCTCGATCAGCTCAAGATGATGAAGAAGCTCACCGAAGGCAGCGGCGGGATGATGGGCCTGCTGGGCCTCATCCCCGGCGTGGGCAAGCAGATCAAGCAGATGAAGGAGCAGATGAAAGCCTCGGCCGGCGACGAGAAGATCAAACGCATCGAGGCCATGATTCTGAGCATGACGCCGAAAGAGCGGAAGCGCCCGGAGATCATCAACGGCGGCCGCCGCAAACGCATCGCCTCCGGCAGCGGCAATACGGTGAACGAACTCAACCAGTTCCTCAAACAGTTCCAGCAGATGCGCTCCATGATGAAGGACAAAGGCAAGATGGCCGGCATGATGAGCATGATGGGCGGCGGCGGCGGCATGCCGGGCATGGGAGGCATGGGCGGCATGGGAGGAATGCCAGGGATGGGTGGAGGCATGCCGAAAGGTCTGCCCCGCGGCGGCGGCATGCCGGGAGGTTATCCGTTCACAGGGCGGAAGGGCCGGCGTTAGGGATCCTGACAGCCCGTGGTCCGTTCGTTCAACCCAGCATCGCGCGCTGGCGGCGGTAGTTGGCCGCGTTGTGCACTGTCTGGCTTGCGAGCAGGCAGAAAATGGTTAGCCCGGCAACCCACCAGAACAGCGGTGTGCTCCAGCGCCCCGAGTCGGGCTGTTTCGCGCCGGTGTCCAGAATGGTCAGGCCCGCGACGATGACGACGATGCCGAAGTCGCTCCAGAACGTCTTTTCCTCCACCAGCGGCAGCATAGCCAGCGGTATGCTCCGCACCGCAGCGATCAGGAAAGCGAGCAGACCGGCGACGATGCCCGCCACGAGTCCAAGCATGGCGCCGAGCCCGGCGCCGCGGCCGATGGCGGTCCATGCGGTGACCTTGTCATTCTCATAGGGGGGAATCGGTGCATGCCAGCCGATGCTGTACTTGTCAGTGCGGCGCACGATGTTGATCAGCGCCATGATCGGCCGCCCGGGCTCCCGCGGGCCTTTCACGTTGCGCCAGTTGTCAGGATTGAATCTGCCCAGGCCGGGCGCAGGTTGTGTGAGGCCGGCACCCTGCAGCATCTTGGTGCGGAGGTCTCCGGTCATGAAGGGTGAGGTTTTCGGTGTGACGGGAGAAGGGGCGGGCGCCGGCGGAATCAGCAGTTCCGGCAATACCGGCGCACCGGACGGGTCCGTAGTCCGCCCCGGCGCGGGGGCGGGCAGCGGGGTTTTCAACTGATCCGGGGTCAACTTTAGGCCCGGCGACACGGCCGGCCGTTCCGGCGCGGTCTGCAGCCCGGGAGATTTCAGGAGTTCCGACGACGGCTTTGCAGCTGACTCCTTCACCATTCGCGCCGCCGCACTTCCCGGCTCCCGGGGGCGGTAAAAGAGGCTGTCCGGATCATCGGATCCCGGCGTGACCGGATAGACGTCCGGCACGGGAACCATGTGCGTCTTCTGCACGGCCGAAAGCGGTTCCAGCCAATGATGCCCGAGGCCGGCGGCGGCACCCGTTAGTGCCAGCACCCACACGAGCCGAAGCGACCACGCGCCCACGCCGAACAAAGCGGCGAATGCTCCGCCGGCGACCCGTGAAGCGAGGGATGGCGCAGGCCTGGCGGAAGGAACCGGAGAGCGCGGAACCTCCGCCTGCGCAGCGCGCGGGGCAGCGGATGTTGCCGCCGATTTCCGGCGCTCCGGCGCGACCGAAGCCATGACGGGCTCTGACGGCGGCTGCACCGTTTCCAGTGGCGTTGCCGTTGTTTGCACAGGCTCCGGCTTCACATCGACCGCCGTCATCGTTTCCGGCCTGGTCTCCTCCACCGGCTCAGGCTTTGGTATCTCGCCCACACCAGCGGACGGCGCCGCGACGCCGAGCGCGAACGATCCCTGCATCTGTGCGCTGCCTTCCTGACCGTTATTGTCGGAAGCCAGCACGGCGAGCTGAAACCGCCCGCCGTCCGCCAGCGCTTCCGGGAGCCGCCATTCGACTTCGTGACGCCCGCCGCGGTCGTCGATCTCGCTTTCCGCGAGGGCGCGATGATGCAGCAGCGTGCCGTCGCGGCGCAGTTCCAGGCGCACGCGCTTCACGCGGCGGTCCGCGCCGGGCACCACCTCAAAGATCACGCGCAGCGGCGCGCCCCTGGCACTCACGTCGCCGTCCGCCGGCTCCAGCAGGCGCACCACGGGCGTTTCGCGGCGCAGCGATTCCAGCAGCGAGAGCAGGGCGTCCGCGATTTTATTCAGGTGCTCACGGAATTTCGGAAATGCATCCAGCCGGTGCTCGCCCGTGAGCGCATAACGCAAATGAACCGGCGGCTCCACGTTTTCGATGCGCACCGGCAAAATCGGTTTGCCCTCCTCCATGGCGATCATCACCTCGCGCTTCACGTGATTGGAATAGCCCGCCTTGTCTGACAGCAGCAGCAGCAGCAGCCGGCAGCGCGGAATGTCGCGCGCGATGACCTCCTGATAGTTCGTCCCGCCCTGGAGCGTCTCCGGCGCCCACCAGTAGCGCACGCCATCCTTCTTCAGCCGCTCCACAAGCGCCTCCGCAATGAGCCGGTCCTTTTCGGAATAGCTCAGAAAGAGATCGTACAGGGTGTCCGGCTCCATGGATTTCTGCCGGCAGCATGAACTCTGACCGCCGGGGCGTCAATCTCCTGCTCCCGTGACCTTGGAATGCGATGGCCTGATGATTCGGCATGGGTACGAGGCCCAGAGGAAACCTTCAGCCCCGTAAAAACATGCAAATTCGGCACGTTTCTACAATAGCGGCGGCCTGTGTGCCGCGTAGTCTCCCGCCATGCTTCGCTCCCCCTCCCTCCTGGTAATATTCACCGCGCTCCCGGTCCTGGCGCAGGATCCCGCCTTCAACCGCGACATCCGGCCCATTCTTGCGGACAAGTGCTTCGCCTGTCACGGGTTCGATGAGAAGACGCGCGAGGCGCATTTGCGCCTTGATACTTTCGAGGGGGCGACCTTGAAAAATGAGGACGGCAAGGCGGCCATCGTACCGGGAAAGCCCGACGAAAGCATGCTGTGGCAGCGGATTGTCACGACGGATGAGGACGATGTGATGCCGCCGCCGAAGTCACACAAGAAGCTGAGCGAAGAGGAAAAGCAGACGCTGAGAAAGTGGATCGAGCAGGGTGCGCCCTACCAAAAACACTGGGCATGGGAGCCGCCGGTGCGGCCGATAGCGCCGCCCCTGAGTGCTCAGTTCTCAGTGCGCAGTAGTCAGTCCGCCACACCGAGCACTGAGCACTGGGCACTGAGCACCATAGACCGCTTCCTCGCCGCGCGTCTGGCCAACGAGAACCTGCCCGCGCAGCCGGAGGCCGACCGCGGGACGCTGATCCGGCGCGTGAGCATGACGCTGACGGGCCTGCCGCCGAAGGTGGAGGAGGTCGATGCCTTTGTGGCCGACAAGGAACCCGGCGCCTACGAGCGCATGGTGGACCGCTATCTGGCCTCGCCGCACTACGGAGAGGAAATGGCGCGGCACTGGCTCGACGTGGCGCGTTATGCCGACACGCACGGTCTGCACCTCGACAACGAACGCCAGATGTGGGCCTATCGCGACTGGGTGGTGGGCGCGTTCAACCGCAACCTGCCGTTCGACCAGTTCACCATCGAACAACTCGCAGGCGATCTGATTCCCAATGCGACGCAGGACCAGTTGATCGCCACCGGATTCAACCGCTGCAATGTCACGACCAGTGAAGGAGGGAGTATTGATGCCGAGTTCATCTACCGCTACGCCGTGGAGCGCGCGAGCACGACGGCCCAGACGTGGCTGGGCCTGACGGCGGGCTGCGCAGTGTGCCATGACCACAAGTACGATCCCATCTCGTCGAAGGAGTTTTACTCGCTGTATGCGTTCTTCCACTCCAGCGCCGACCCGGCGATGGACGGCAATGCTCTGCTCACGGCGCCGGTGATGAAGGTGAAGCCGGAGGGATTCGACGCGAAGCTGAAGGAGTTCGATGATCAAACCGCCGCCGTGCAGAAGAAGATGTCGGAAAAGATGAGCGCGGTGAATTATGCCGATCCCGCCGAGCAGAATCCGAAGCCGCCGGTGACGAAGGTGGAGGAGGTGTGGTTCGACGATGCCTTTCCGGAAGGCGCGCAGACGCAGGCGTCAGGACATCCCACGACGTTCGTGGACACGCCGGTGGCGAGCGGCAAGAAGGCTCTCAAGCGCAGCGGGGCGCAGATGGCGCAGGATTTTTATCAGTCAGGTGCGCCACCGCTGGAAGTGCCGCAGGACGGGAAATTCTTCGTGCATGTCTATCTCGACCCTGCCGATCCGCCGGAGGAGGTCATGATTCAGTTTCACAGCGATCAGTGGAAACATCGCGCCGTGTGGGGCGAGGACATCATCGATTTCGGACGGAAGAACACGACGGAGCGGTTCAAAGCCGGGATGCTGCCGCCACTCGGCAAGTGGGCGAAGCTGGAAGTGGACGCCGACAAGATGGGTCTCGCCAAAGGCACGAAGATCGCGGGCTATGCCTTCACGGTGTATGGCGGCACCGCCTTCTTCGACAGGATGGGTGTGGAGGGTCGCGTGGACCCGGCCACGGATCCGGCGCTGTCATTCACCGCGTGGCGCCATGCGCAGAAGGGCAAGGACACGCCCGGCGCGCCCGGCGATGTGAAGCAGTGGCTGAAGGAAGGGCCTGACAAGGCGCGCCAGCCGGAGGAACTGAAGCGGATGCGCGACTATTATCTCCAGCAGGTGTGCGCGACGACAAAGCCGCAGTTTGCCGCGGAATTGTCAGAGCTGAGCGACGTGAAAAAGCAGCGCGAGGATTACGACAACTCCTTCCCGTCCACTTTCGTGTGGAAGGATCTGCCTCAGCCCCGCGAGAGTTTTGTGATGACGCGCGGCCAGTATGACAAGCCAGGCGAGAAAGTGGAACCGAATACGCCCGCCTTTCTGCCGCCGCTGAAGAAATCCGGCCCGCGCGCCACCCGCATGGAACTGGCGCAGTGGCTCGTGTCGCCGGAGAATCCGCTGACCGCGCGCGTCACGGTCAACCGCTTCTGGCAGCAGGTCTTTGGCGCGGGTCTGGTCACGAGCAGTCATGACCTCGGCACGCAGGGCACGCTGCCCAGTCACCCGGAGCTGCTCGACTGGCTGGCGCTTTGGTTCCAGGAGAACAACTGGGACGTGAAGAAACTGATGCGCGCCATGATCACGAGCGCCGCCTTTCGCCAGCAAAGCGCCGCGCCCGCCGACAATTGGCAGCGCGATCCCGGCAATGCCCTGCTCAGTCGCGGTCCGCGTTTTCGACTCGATGCCGAGCAGCTGCGCGACCAGTCGCTCTTTGTCAGCGGATTGATCAACCTGGACATGGGCGGCAAGGGCGTGCGCACCTACCAGCCCCCCAACATTTGGGAACCGGTGGGATTCGCGGGCTCGAACACCCGGAACTACACGCAGGACAAAGGCGGCGCGCTTTACCGCCGCAGCATCTACGTCTTCTTCAAACGCACCGCGCCCGCACCGTTCATGGTGAACTTCGACGCGCCCAACCGCGAGCAGTCGTGCACCCGCCGCGAACGCAACAACACGCCGCTGCAGGCGCTGCAGCTCATGAATGACGTGCAGCACTACGAAGCGGCGCGCGCCTTCGCCGAGCGGCTCATGAAAGGCGCGGCCTCGCCGGACGAGCGCATCGTCCTCGCGTATCGCACCGTGCTCTCACGCCAGCCATTACCTGACGAAATCGCCGCCGTGCGCGACCTTTTGCAAAAGCAGCTCGCCAAATACCAGGCCGCGCCCGGGGAGGCGAAGAAGGCGATCACCTTCGGCGAATCCAAACCCGATCCCGCGCTCAACGAACCCGAACTCGCCGCATGGGCGCTGGTCTGCAATCTCATCCTCAACCTCGACGAAGCCGTCGTCCGCAACTGACCCATGTCTGCGCACCGCTCACGCCGTTCAGTCTCCACCCATTCCGGGATAGTCCTTGAGAATGGTCAGGCCGGCGATGCACTGGAAATGCTTGTCCAGCGTGAGCACTGCCGAGCCGGACTCGAGCGCGCACGCCGCGATGATGGCATCGGTGAGGGGAATGGTGTGGCCCATTTTTCCGGTATCCCAGACGATTTGCTCCGCCCGCGCCCAGACGCGCGGCAGCGTGGGCACATAGACGAGGGTGTCGAGCCAGGCGCAGAGCTTTTCTTTGGCTTTCAGCGTCCTGAGACCGCGCGTGATTTCGCAGCGCACGATGCCGCAAGTGACGATGTCCTCCTCCTGAGCGAGAAATTTGAACTCCTGCGCCGGGTCAATCCCCCGGCGCAGGAGCGGAATATACATGCAGGAATCAACGAGGATCATGCATCAGCCCCGGCTGTTTCTCCTGCGGCGCGCGAACTCACGATAGCTGAGGGGAGTGCTAACGGGAGCGGGGTTTTCGTTGCGACGCGAGGAACTTCCCCTGCCCGCCATCGCCTCCGCGTCCCGCGCGGCCAGAACGTCATAGCCGGGGGTGACGGAGTCCATGAGTTCGGCGGGGGTAAGGCCCAGGCCGGTGCGGCCGAACTCGGCGAGGCGGCCCCGCCGTTCCATCTCCCTCAGAGAAAGATGCACGGCCTCTGTCTTGCTGGCGGCACCGGTGAACCGGACAACGCTGCTGAGAAGATCATCGTCAATGTGCATGGTCATTTTCATAATGGGCTGGCGGTATTGCCAGCGCATGTATGGCACGCATTCCATATCACCGCAAATCCTTTTCCAAACATTCTATGAACCCGCTCCTCGAACAGCAAATCCTCCAAACCCGGCGTCAGTTCTTTGGTCAAACCGGCCTGCGCCTCGGCGGTCTGGCGATGACATGGATGCTCGGCCAGCAGGCGGCGCGCGCGGCATCGCAGGTGCATCCCTCGCTGCCGGGCATGCCGCACTTCAAGCCGAAGGCGAAAGCGGTCATCTACCTGCACATGAACGGCGGGCCGTCGCAACTCGACCTGTGGGATTACAAGCCGAAGCTGCACGAGCAGTTCAACAAAGACCTGCCCAAGTCGTTCCTCGGCGAGCGCATCACCACAATGACGAGCGGTCAGGGCAGGTTCCCCGTCGCGCCGTCGAAGTTCAAGTTCGCGCAGCACGGCCAGTGCGGGCGCTGGGTCAGTGAACTCCAGCCGCATGTCGCGAAAATCGTGGATGACATCGCGCTGGTGAAAACGGTTCATACCAACGCTATCAATCACGACCCGGCCTGCACGTTTGTGATGACGGGCAGCGAAGTGCCCGGCAAGGCGAGCATGGGTTCATGGATTTCCTACGGCCTCGGCGCAGAGACCAGCGACCTGCCGTCGTTCGTCGCGCTGATGCCGCGATTTCCCGACGGCGCGAACGGTCAGGCGCTCTTCAGCCGCATGTGGGGCTCCGGCTTCCTGCCAGGCAAGCACACGGGCGTCGTGCTCCGCGCTGGCGCAGACCCTGTCCTGTATCTGGAGAATCCCCCGGGCGTGGACCGCACCGACCGCCGCGCGATGCTCGACACGCTCGGCAAACTGAACCACATGGGATTCCAGAAATTCGGCGACCCGGACATCCAGACGCGCATTTCACAGTATGAAATGGCCTATCGCCTCCAGGCGAGTGTGCCGGAATTGACCGATCTCTCCAAAGAATCGAAGGCCACGCTCGACATGTACGGCCCTGACGTGAACAAGCCCGGCTCCTACGCCAGCAGCGCGCTGCTCGCGCGGCGGCTGGTGGAGCGCGGCGTGCGGTTCGCGCAGATCATGCACCGCGGCTGGGACTCGCACAGCGACCTGCCGGCGCAACTCGGCGGGCAGTGCAAAGACACCGACCAGGCCGTCGCGGCGCTGGTGATGGATTTGAAACAGCGCGGCATGCTGAATGACGTGCTCGTCATCTGGGGCGGTGAATTCGGGCGCACGGTGTACTCTCAGGGCACCCTGACCAAAGAGAACTACGGACGAGATCACCACCCGCGAAACTTCTGCATGTGGCTGGCCGGCGGCGGCATCAAAGGCGGCGTCACGCTCGGAGAGACCGACGAGTACTCCTACAACCCGGTCGCCGACCCTGTGCATATCAACGAAATCAACGCCACCGTGCTGCATTGCCTCGGAATCGATCACGAGCGCTTCACGTTCAAATTCCAGGGGCTGGACCAGCGCCTGACGGGAGTGGAGCCGATGAAAGTGATCAAGCAAATCCTCGCGTAACGCGAGAAACAGCGAAACGATAAGGATCATAATTCCTGTCAAAAAATCGGAACACGTGATTCATCACGGATTCAGACAGTGCTGTACATCGTTCACCACTTAGGCCGGGCTTGCATTCATTCCTGACTGCATCCCTGAATCCGACTCCGCGTCCCTCAACGCACCTACACCTCAACCTATGAACAAGGCTCACATCACGCTCGCGGCCCTGACCGCGTTTAGCACAGTTGCATTTGCCGCACCGGTGTCCATCACCGCCGCGAATCTTTCCTATAATCAAAACTTCGACAGCCTCGGCACCGCGAGCGTCGCGTGGGCAAACGACAGCACCGTTCCCGCCTGGTACGCCCAAATCAATAACGGCACCACCGCGTCGGGGAGCGCTCAAGCGGCGGACGGCTCTGTCGTCCTCAGCGGACTGCTCAATCTCGGCACCGACTCTGCCGCAGACCGGGCGCTGGGGTCGAAAGCCACGGGCACCGGCAATTTTGCAAACATCGCTTACGGCGTCCTCTTTCAGAACAACGGCACCAAGCCCGTCGCTCTCAGTCAGCTGCAATACACCGGCGAACTGTGGCGCACCAATACCGGCACCGGTGATCCACTCGTCCCGGTGAACGAGGAATACACTGTTTTCTATCAAATCTCGAACGCCGCCATTACCGAACTCCGCTCCGGCGGCAGCAGCGGCACGGCGGTCGCCGGCACCGGTTACACCGCCCTCGGAGCCGGCTCCGACTGGGTCAGTCCCGTCAACACGCCCCTCGCTGAAGTTTCCGGCCCGGTCGGAGCCCTCGACGGAAACAACCCCGCCAATCGCACGACCATAGCGGTTTCGCCCGCCGGAGTCGTTCTGCTGCCCGGCCAGTTTCTCATGCTCAAGTGGACCGATGCCAATGAATCCGGAACCGACGGCTATCAGGGTCTCGATGACGTCACCGCCAGCTTTGTGGAACTCGAAGGCGTTCTCACTCCCTCCTTCTCCTCCGCCACCCGTCAGGATCCGTTCTCCACGCCGGCCGATCCGTCCGATGACACCTTCGGATTCACCGTCAACGTCCTCGGCACCGGCTCCGGAATCTCAGCCGGCTGGACCACCGCCGACGTCGGCCCGCCCAACAGCAACAGCGCCGCCTATGGCGCCGATGTGGTCTGGACCGGCTTTCCCGTCAGCGGCGCCAGGACCGTGAACTTCGCGGACAGCGGCAATGCCGCCTTTACCGCCGCACTCACAGTCGAGGTGCCGCGCATCGTGGGGACCAGCAACCTTGTGGCACCCGCCGGCATGGTGATCACCGACGGCACCGCCGTCACCGGCTGGCTGGTGGATGAAGCGGCACGCACCCTCACACAATCGTCCTCCCCCTCGCAAACTGACTTCGTGGTGAATTCCGCGGTCATCGATCTCAGCGGTGCCCCCGCCGTGCAGGTGGTGGTGGAACTTGATGCCATCGCCGGAACTTCCTCCGGCTTTGAAGCCGCCGACAGGTTCACCGTTCAAATGAGCGTGGACGGCGGGCCGTTCACGAGCATTCTCGGAGCCTCGGACACCAATGCCGATGGCTTCCTCACCGGAGCTGCCTCCGGCGGAACGGAACTCCCTGATGCGACAGTGCTCAACTTCACCAAACCGTTCTCCTTCACCGGCCTTGTCCCGGCGAGTGCGGCCAGCCTCGTCATCCGGATCATCGGCAACAGCAACTCCGGCAGCGAGACCTATTTGGTGAAAAACATCAGCCTCAACAACGCTCCACCGTCCATTCTCGCCACGGCACCTGCGAACATTACGCGGCACGAAAACGGCCCGGGGCTTGCTGATGACACGGTGAGCTTCACCACGACGCTCACGAGCATCAACGCCGGCGCGTCATGGACTGCTGCCGGCGCCACGCCCGCCAGCGGTGCCTACGGAGCAGTAACCTTCACGGTGCCTGTCACCGCCAATCCCGCGCCGGTCACCGTCACTGATGTGAGTTTTCCGGCGGCCACGGCCAGCTTCGACATCGCCATTCCCGTCCGCTATACGATCGGATTCCGTTTCGACGGCACGACCCTCAGCGATCTCTACTCCGATCCCGCCACCGTTCCTGCACCCGCGTGGATCAATGACCCCGCGCTCCACACGCTCGACATGACCACCGGCGGCACCAGCGATAAGGTCGTCGCCTCAGACATCCTCGATCTCTCCGCCACCGGCACGCTCTACTTCTCGGCTTTTCTCCTCGCCCGCGACACCAGCAACGGCTCCAACTTTGATACCCCTGACCGGTTCAAAGCCGAACTCGTCATCGATGGCGGTACGCCCGGCGAACAACTCATCAACCTCATCACTCCCTACGATGTCGGCGACGGTGCCTCCGCCACCGCCGCCGCCACCGGCGGCCCCAACGGCCCGCCGGATGGTTACATCAACGGTTACAGCGGCACTGCCGGGCTCGATCTCATCACGAACATCGACTACGCCTCCGGCGAGGAGGAGTATAACGCCAACCGCAACCGCGACGAGTTCAACCGCACCGGCGAAGTCGCCGACATCTCCATAGACAACAACATCCCCCTCAGCGCAGTCATTCCCGCCAGCGCCAACTCCGTGCAGCTTCGCATCTACGGCGCCGGCATCAGCGGCTCGGAGTTTTTCACTGTCCATCGCATCATCTTCTCCACTGTGTCTCCCGCCACGGACAGCGACGGCGATGGCATCACCGACCTCAATGAAATCGCCGACGGCACCGATCCCGCCGACAGCAACTCCTTCTTCACCATCGCCGCCATCACCTCCGGCGCAGGCGGGGAGCAGATCGTTTCCTTTCCGACCGAGATCGGGCGCGGCTATCACGGCTACATCTCCACAGACCTTATCCTCTGGACGCGCGATGACAGCGTGGCTGCCGTCATTGGCAACGGCGCCGTCCAGTCATGGACACTGCCCAATGCCGCGGGGCGCGCCTATCTGAAAGTCGTCAGCGGCATCTCTCCGGCGGACTTCCCTCTGACGATTCCGTAACGGGGAGCCGCAACCCTCCAAACCGCCGCGGCGGGCGGATCACTCCTCCCGCCGCGTTTTCCTGCTCCGGCCCGGCCCCCTGCTCCCTCCGGCATTGCACGCGGTTGAGTTGGCCTTTCTGCTTTCTCTCATGCACAACGACATCGCCACCGTCCTGCATCACGAGACCACCATTCTGAGCCGGCTCGATGCCATGGCCCGCGACATCATGCGGGACTACAACGGCCGGGAACTCACCGTCGTTTGCATCCTCCAGGGCGGCCTCATTTTCATGGCCGACCTGCTGCGCCGCGTCCAGATGCCCCTGCGCATCGAAACCATCTCCGTCGCCAGCTATCACGGCGGCACGGAAAGCACCGGGGCCGTCACCTTTCTGCAAAACCGCCTGCCGGATTTGAACGGCCGGCACGTGCTCCTGCTCGATGACATTCTCGACAGCGGCCGGACGCTTCACGCCATCCGCGCCAAACTGAATGAGGAGTGCTCGCCCGCCAGCGTGCGCATCTGCGTTCTGCTGCGAAAGAAAAAGCAGCGCGCCTGCGTGGTGGAGGCCGGGTATGTGGGCTTCGATATCGAGGACGAATTCGTGGTCGGCTACGGCCTTGATTACGACGGGAGATACCGCAATTTGCCCTACATCGGCGTGCTGAAGCCTGAAGTCATCTCGAGGACCTAACGGAAGGATTCCCGGGCAGGAATTGCGGATTCGGAAACGGGGATCACTGCCCCGATGCCGCGACATCCCGCGCTGCAAACCGCGGGCGCACCATGCCGGACCCGTGCGCGTCCCGCGGTTGGTTTAGATTTGCTGGCTGTTGGGAGTTGCCAAATTCAAGGAGTCCGTTTAATATGGAAATTATAGATATTGTCATGCGCCTTTCCATTCCGACCCTCCTGCTCACCATTATCAACGCCGCCGCCACGACCAGCCTGCCGGTCACGGAGGAACAGGAGTGGCGCGATGCCGCAGGGGTCTGCCGGGGCCGGGTTGAAGCCATCACCTGCCAGCCGGACAAGCGAACCGGTCGCCCCGTGACCACCGCGGTCATCCTCGTTGAGGAGAGCCTCCGGGGAAAAATGCCGGAGCGGGTAGCGGTGGAGTATGCCGGGGGCAGTCTCGGTGGTGAAGGGGAGGACAGCGGGGATTTCCCTTCCCTGCGAAAAGGCCAGGAAAGGATCTTCTTCCTCTCGACATCGCCGGACAGCAAGCTGCTGCGCCTGCAGCGGGGCGGCCACAGTGCCCGCCACCTCCAGCGCAAAGGGGACGGCACCCTGACATTCGATGAATTCATGCGTCAACGCCGCTATCGGCTGTGGAAAGAGGCGGACGCCGCGGCTCCCGATCTCACGGCGCACGGGGTGGCGGCGCCCGCCGGCGGCCTCGATGTCGGAGCCAACGGCGAAGGCGGCTCCACCAGCACCACGGGACTGACCACCGATCCCGTCAGCGGGCTCCCCGCAAGGTGGACGGCGCCCGACCGCGGTGAAGCCATTCCGTACTTGGTCGATGCCACGCTTTTACCGGCCGGAGTGACGCTGCCGCAGGCGCTCGAGTGCGTGCAGAACGCGTTCGCGGCATGGTCTGCCGTCACCGGCATGAAGTTTCAGTTCGAAGGCACGCAGGACTTCGGCATGGGGGCGGACAATGTTCCCACCAATGACGAGAAGATCCGCATTCAGCTTCACGACACATGGGGCAGCATCAGCGGTTCCAGCACGATCGGCATCGGCGGTCGCTACTGGTCCTCCACCGATCCCCTGCTCGACACCACCGGCGGCGGCGGCGGTCAGGTGGCCGGCCAGGAATATCACAAAGTGGTGCGCGGTTTCATCGTCCTGCGCCACACGGCTTCGCAGTTGAGCGATCTCAAAAACCTCGAGGAGGTTGTCTGTCATGAACTGGGCCACGTGTTTGGCCTCTCACACTCCAGCGTGGACCCGTCGGAGCCCGATACTACCCTGAGCGAGGCCCTGATGTATTATCGACTGCACGGCAATGAACGCGGCGCGACTCTCGGCGCCTATGATCCTCCCGTGGTGCAGAAGCCCCATCCGGCGACGGACACGCCGCCGTGGTCTTATCCGCGCTACATGACCGCCCATACCGGCGCCCAGCCGCAAACCACTCCGGGCGTCAACGAATTCACCCTGACAGCCCACGATTTGCAGTCCGAACCCGATTCGCTCACCCTGGTCACCGGCGGCAGTGCCGGGACCGGGAACGGCACGTTCTCCTTCGATGCGCGGAAGGCGAAATTCACTCCCGCCGGCAATTACTCCGACTCCGCCGTCGGCAATCCCGCTTCCGCTTATTACACGAAACAGCTCTTTCGCTTCAGCGACGGGGTCAATTGTTCGCCCTGGCAGCCGCTCAGCGTCATCGCATGGCGGCGCGACACCCTGCCCAACGGAAACGGCGTCTATGGAGACGGCATGCCGGACAGCTGGATGAACACCCACTGGGGCAGTGCCGACCCCTCTGCCGGAGCCAACCGGAGTGCCGGTGATGACTTCGACAAGGACGGCCTCAGCAATCTGGAGGAATACCGTCTCGCGACCAGTCCGGTGCGCGGTCAGTCGCGGTTTGATACCACCATCCAGGCCGGCCACGTGCTCCGCTGGCCGGCCCGGCCGTGGGCGCTCTATGCCCTCGAGTCCTCCAGCGACGGCGTGAACTGGACCTTCTGGAAAGCCACCGTGCCGACCGCCTCTGCCGGGGCCTCGCTGACCAATGCGTCGATCACCGCACCGCCTGACGAAACCCAATACCGGCGCTTCCTGCGGCTGATACAGATGCAGTAACCACGGGCGGCAAACGGGATTGCAGGACGCCGGACTCCCCGACTACATCGGGGCATGATCAAATCCCTGCTCTCCGCACTGCTCCTCGGCGTTCTCTCCTGCTCTGCCGGCGCCGAACCTCTCGCCATTCCCTCGACCGATGACGGCCTGCCAGGCACCGGCCCCGTTCGCCGCTACGACTGGTTTCAGAAGCTCTGGCTGGAGAAACGGACGGCCTGGGCAAAGCGTCAGGCGGAGGACAAAGGTGCGGTCGTTTTCCTCGGCGACAGCATCACGCAGGGCTGGGGCGATGACTTCGGCGGGAGCTTCCCGGGGATGAAAACGGCCAACCGCGGCATCAGCGGAGACACCACGCGCGGCATGCTGCTGCGGCTGAAAGAGGATGTGCTTTCCCTGAATCCGAAAGCTGTGGTGCTGCTGATGGGAACGAATGATTTGGAAGAGAAGGCGTCTCCGGAGCAAGTGGCCGGGAATTTGAAGCTGATTCTGGAGGCGCTGCAGCATCACAGTCCGCTGATGCCGGTGATTCTCTGCCAGGTGTTTCCCAGCTCCGCCTCGAAGTCGCGCCCGGCGGACCAGATCAAAAAGATCAATGCGCTCTATGCGGCGGCGGTGAAGGATCGGGGGCAGGTGACGATGATCGAAACGTGGCCGCTGTTCGCCAACGCGGAGGGCGATGCCAAAGAGGAGGAGTTCCCGGACCTGCTGCATCCGAATAAGGCCGGGTATGACAAGTGGGCCACGGCGCTGCGCCCGGTGCTGGAGACGCTCGGATTGCTCAAGCCCGGGCCTGACAACTTCAAGCCGGAGGAAGGATTCGTGAGCCTCTTCAATGGCAGGGATCTCACCGGCTGGGGCTACAAAGGCAAGGACGGCAGCAGGGAGTCCTTCGACGGGAAAGTGATGAGCAGCGACGGCCGCTACATGGCCATCAATGGCCGGCTGGTGGTCACGACGCCGCCGGAGTACAGCAGGATCACGCAGCTCTGGACGGCGCGGGAGTTCCCCAAAAACTTCACGCTCAAACTGGAATTCCGCGCCACGCCCAATGCCGACAGCGGCATCTTCCTCCGCCAGCCGCAGCTCCAGTGCCGCGATTATTCAATCGCCGGCCCGTGGAAGAATCTGCCCAACTACCAGCCGCAGCAGTGGAACGAGGTGGTGGTAACTGTGAAAGACAACGTCGCCCACTGCACCTGCAACGGCGACGTGCTCGACGCCGCCTTCAAACTTCCGCCCACCGGTCCCATCGGCCTTGAAGGCGACCGCGGGCAGATGGAATACCGGCGCATCCGCCTTCAGGAAATGCCATGAGAACCGCAGTCATCACCGTTCTGTTTGCCGCAGTTGTCAGGGCGGGAGTACCGACCGCGCCTCCTGCGGAGTTTGAAGGCAAGCAGGGCACGTATCGTTCTCCGCTGCTCTTTGATGATGGCTCAAAGGTGACCAAAGCTGAAGACTGGCCGCGTCGGCGCGCGGAGATTCTGCAATACTGGCACGGCGTGATGGGCGAATGGCCGCCGCTGCTGGAGAAACCGAAAATGGAAACTCTGCGCGAGGAGCGGCGGGAAAATTTCACCCAGCGCCGCGTGCAGCTGGAGGTCGCGCCGGGGCAGTCGCAGGAGTGCTGGCTGCTGCTGCCGGATGGCAAGGGTCCGTTTCCCGCGGTGCTGGTGGTCTATTACGAGCCGGAGACGAGCGCGGGCCTGACACCTGGCGAAAAGGGCGCTTTTCGCGACTACGGGCTGCAACTGACCCGGCGCGGGTTTGTCACACTGAGCATCGGCAGCCCTGGCGGCAATGCATGGAAGCCGGACACCGGCAAAGCCGCGTGCCAGCCGCTGTCATTTCACGCCTACGTCGCCGCGAACGCATGGACGGCACTGGCCTCGCTGCCGCAGGTCGATGCCAGGCGCATCGGCGTCGCCGGTCACAGTTATGGCGGGAAGTGGGCGCTCTTCGCTGCGGCCTTGTGGGATAAGTTCGCCGCCGTCATGGTGAGCGATCCCGGTATCGTCTGGGACGAGTCGCGCCCCAATGTAAACTACTGGGAGCCGTGGTATCTCGGCCAGGACCTAACGCTCAAGGAACAGCGCAAGCCCGGCGTGCCGTCCGACAAGAACCCGCGCACCGGACCTTATGCGAAACTGGTGAAGGACGGACGCGACCTCACAGACCTCCACGCGCTCATCTGTCCGCGGCCGTTCCTCGTCAGCGGCGGCAGCGAAGATCCGCCCGAGCGATGGACGGCGCTGAATCATGCGCGCGCGGTGAATGAGCTGCTGGGCGCAAAGGACCGCGTGGCGATGACCAATCGCCCGCAGCATTCGCCGGATGAGAAAGCGAATGCCGTGGTATGGGAGTTCTTCGAGCGCTGGCTCAATAGAGCACCATAGCCGCCGCAGGTGCCGTCGCCTCTCAGAGACTGGTCACGGACTGGCGCGCCACCTGGCGCGATAGAACCGCGCCGGGCCGTTCCATTCCAGAGGAACGCTGAGACCGGTCGGGCCGGTGAAGAAACTGCCTTCCGTCGTCCAGTTCATGAGATTCGGCGAACTTTCGACCGTGTAAATGCGGCCCGGCAGATCCGGGAGGTAGAATGTCAGGGCACTGTCACTTCCTGGAATCAACACGGCCCGCGGAGCGGACGCCGGCGGAGAATTCACAAAGCCGCCGGGTGTCAGCCACTGAATGCGGAGTCGCAGGTCGAACGCGACATCGCTGCTCATGGCGCTGGCCTGATGCACTTCAGCGGCAAGAATATTGCTGCCAGGCTGCAGGGCGGAGGGAGACAGCGGCACGGTGTTCCACAACTGCTCGTCCGCTCCCGACACCGTCCTGGTGGCGAGGTCGTCCGCCGCCGGCGGGTCCGGCAGATTGTTCAGCCACACGCGGCTGCCATTGAGAAAAAGCTGGATGCCGTCGTCGCGCATCACACGCAGACTCGCTCCCGACAGATCGATCCCTGCGGGAACCGTGAACGACTTCCGGAACCAGTAAGTGATGTGACCGGGCGTGATCCCCGTGATCTCGCCGTCTCCGCCGAACCCAAATCTGGAGCGGCCGGTTTTCCATGCGCTGTCGTTGAAACTGCTCGAATGCCATGAAGCACCCGGAACCACTCCGGTATCCAAATACCTCCAATCACTTCCCGGCCAGATCAGGTCCTCAATAACCGCCGGGGAAACGACCGTGACCGCTACGGGGGCGGTGTGGAGCGCTGTGCTGTTGGCCAGATGTACGCGCGCCCTGACAGAATAGCCGCCCTTGAGCGCCTCCGGCCATGTGAAGTCCCACGGCGCTGCCAGCGCCTGACCGATTCTTGCAGTGCCGGCGAAGTAATCGACGCGCTGAATGGCGGAGGTGAGGCTGGCATAACTGATGGCGCACTTCAAAGCACCGCTGGAAAGGATGATCTGACCGGCGGACGGTGACGTGAGCCAAACCGCCGGGGCTGCCGGGGCCGGGGATTTCAATCCGGCGAGTTCCAGGTCGAAACTCAGATCACTGCTCGCCGGGGAAGCCTGGTGCACTTCCACGGTCAACTGGTTCTCCCCTGCCCGCAGCGATGCCGCCGGCACGACAATCTCCAACGGTGTCTGCTCGTCGCTGCCGCCCACGGTTTCCGTCGCCAGGGTACTGAACGTGAGCGTTCCCGCCGGAAGATGGTCCCGGAGCAGTTCGGTGCGGTTGATCTGCACGGAAACCCCGTCGTCGCGGATGACCCGCAGGCGCAGGGCGTCGTAAGCCGCGGGATCCGGCACCGTGAACTTCTTCCGGAAGAAAACCGCGGGAGGTTTCGCGCCGGCATCGCTGACAAAAAGCCCGGTCACTTCGCCGTCGCCGCCATAACCGAAGCGTGCGGGACCTTCCGGCCAGGCGGTGTCGTCGAAGCTCGTGCGTCCCACCCAGTTCGGACCGGGATCGGTGCCGTTGTCCCAGTACTTCCAGGTATCGCCCCACTGCACGAGTGTGGTCGCCTGCGGCGGCGCGAGCACCGTGAGGACTGCCGGAGCACCGGTAAAGGTGCCGCCGGCGCTGTCGGTGGCCACAGCGGTGATGCTGTGCGTGCCGGCGAGGGCCGACGTCCAGGTAAAGGCAAAGGGATAGGAGTTGTCTTCGCCGATTTTCACGCCGCCGGAGAAGAACTCTATTCTGGTAACAGTGAGCGTTGCGCCGGGGAGGGCTTCGGCCTCCAGCACAGGGGGGCCTGGCAAAATGATGGGGGCAGAATGATAGAGATACAGACTGCGGGGGCGTGGTGAGGCGAGCGTGGCCTCCAGCGCGAGATCGAAACTCACATCGCTGCTGTTAGGATTCTCCTGAACGATCTCCACGGCGATGACGTTCACACCCGGACGCAGCAGTGTCGTGTCCACCGCAGCCTGTTGCCAGCCGTTTTCATCCGGTCCCGCGGCCTGTGGCGTGTCGCCGTCGAAGTTGTGGCGGAAGGCCTCGGTGCCATTCACATAAACGATGGCGGCGTCATCGCGGACGAGATGACAGAGCAGACCGCTGGCCGCGGCGGGATCGGCCACATTGAAGGTGCGGCGAAACTGCGCGCGTTCGTAGCGCGTGCCGCCGGGGCTGATGTTGGTGACTTCATCTCCGTCGCCATAGCCAAGCTGTGCGGCACCGCTGGCCCACGCGCTGTCATTGAAATCATTCGCCGTCCAGTTCGCGGGCGGCGCAGTGCTGCTGGCGCGGTATTTCCAGACGCTTCCCGCGGCCAGGAGCGTCGCGGGCGGAGTACCGACGGTGACATGCACCGTGCCCGAAGTGAGCGGCGTGCCGGCACTGAAACTGGCGACAATGTGCAGCGCGTGCGCGCCATTGGCCGGAGCGTTCCAATCCAGGGAATACGGTGCGGCGGTGTCTTCCCCTATCTTCGTGCCGTCGGCGTAGAACTCCACCTTCGTCACCGTCGCCGTGCGCGCGCGGGCTTCGGCGGTGAGCGTCACGCTCGCCGTGCCGGACGGAATGAGCGCGCCGCCTTCCGGAGAAGTAAGATAGGCCGCCTGCGCGCCGGGTGCCGGGGCCTGCGCAATGCCCAGCAACTCCGCGTCGAACGCGAGGTCGCTGCTCGTCGGCTCCACCTGGTGCACCTCCGCGCAGAGCCAGTTGTCGCCGGCGACGAGCAGCGATCTGCTGATGCCGTTCTGTTGGAGATAAGTGCCCGGTTCCACCGCGTCATTCGCTGTAGTGGCGTAGGTGATGTTCGTCTCGTTGACGCTGCTGGAGAAGTTGTCTTGAAAGACCTTCGTGCCGTTCAGATAAACCATTACCGCATCGTCACGGTTCACGCGCAGGCGGACTTCGGTGAAGGCATTCGGATCGGTCACGGTGAACTTCCTGCGAAAATAGGCCGTGGTGCGCTTGTTGTCCTCATCACCGCCGTAGCTGATGACGGTGCCTTCACCGCCGTTGCCGTAGCCGAGCATTCCCGGGCCGCTGGACCACGCGGCGTCATTGTAAGCCGGCGCACGCCAGGCGGTGCCGCGGTCCACTCCGGTGTCGTCGTATTTCCACG
The DNA here is from genome assembly GCA_964523105.1 of uncultured Akkermansia sp. GTDB lineage: Bacteria > Verrucomicrobiota > Verrucomicrobiia > Verrucomicrobiales > V1-33 > V1-33. Next base: position 18,794 of record CAZFZN010000012.1, on the reverse strand, counting down.
TCGCCAGCTTGGCCACCAGCGGGGTCGTGATCTCCGGAGAGACCTCGGTGAATGAAAGGTCCGCGCCGGTGGTGTCGGTCTGCCAGTCTCTTCCGCTGCTGAACGTGCGCGAGAACGCGAGCTTGTTCTCCACCACATCCATTGCGTCGATGCGATGCACGCCTTTGGGCACGCGGCAAAGCTGGTAGCTTCCGTCATTGTCGGTCCATGCGTAGAGGCCACCGTCAGTAGAAACGCGGATGCCGGCCATGGGCTTGCTTTCGCCGTTCACCACGCGCCCGCTGATGCGGACCTGGTTCGTCGAGGGCGTTCCCGATTTCTGCACGACGGTCTTCCGCCACACACCGCCGCGGGTGTCGCTCACGACGCAGTGAATGGCAAACTCGCCATTGCCGAACGATTTCGACTGCACCGGCTGGTTGTCCCACGAGTGCGAGTCGTTGCCGAAGTCCCAGTAGTAAGCCAGTTCGTCTCCGTCAGGATCGCTGGCCTCCACCGTCCACGTCGCCACCGCGCCGTTCGCCACATGCGGGCTGTGCTGAATGAGGCGCGCGACAGGCGCGCGATTGCCTGTGGCGTTGAATCCGACGGCGACATCCATCGCTCCGGGAAAAGCATTCACCACACGCAGCGGCGTGACCGAAACGCCGTTGTTTGGATCGGTAAAGGTCTTGCCGGCCGGCAGCGTGATGCCGCTTTGTTTGGGCAGCGCGTCCGTGCGGTAGCTTTGGTTACCGTCCGTGTTCGCCCAGTGCATCACGAGTCCATTCTCAAACTCGGTCCCGCCGATGGTCTGCCGGAAGTCGAACCAGTAATCCAGGCTGCCGCTGCGGGCGACGCGGATGGCGCGCAGACCGTTGCCGTTCCGCGGCTCATCGCAAACATGCACGCGATAGATGCCCGCCGTGCCGATGCGCGGCACTTCAGCGCCGGGAATCCAGTCGAGCCGCGCCTTGTGACTGGCCACGTAGTGCATGGAATCGCCGCCGCTGCCCATCGGGTCGTTGTTGTTGCCGTATTCCACATTCGAGCCGTCGCCGATGATACTGTTGTCGCCCGTGTCCCAGGTGTGCGCGTGCGGCAGGCCGAGATTGTGGCCGAACTCATGCACGAACACGCTCAGCCCGTAGTAGCCGTTGGCGATGTGAATGCCCACGCCGCCGACATACGCCAGGCCCGCGTAGCCTGCGGACGGACGCCCGCCGGTGAAGACGGCAGCGAAGGCGTAGTCGCCGAGATTGAAACCCGCCGCCTGCGCCGCAGCGCGGGCGTCAGGATAAAGTCGCGAAAGGCCGGCGTTGTTGTAATGGGAAGCGGGCTGGTTCAGCGCGAGCGCACTGGTGAACTGCGAGCCGCCCGGCCCCAGCGGCGCGATGCGAATGCGCCCCCACGACATATTATACATGTGCGCGATGAACTCATTCATCAGCGCGGTGGCGCGGGAGTCGGAAATGGTATCGGCCAGTGCGCTGCTGCTGTCGGAGAAGCGCGGGCGGAGGAACAGCATCCGTTTGTAGCCTTCGGTGTAGCCGCTGGCGGCGATGGGAATGTTCCCGCCGCCCGCCGCAACCTCGCCGCCCGCGGCCATCACCGGCAGATCGGGATCTGGCGTCGTCAGCGCAAACTCCTCCACTTTGGCCGCGCTCCACTCGCGCATGTGCGCCGGGCCGCAAAAGCTGTGAATGCTCCCGCCGATCTCCACCATGCCGGGCGTGTCGTTCTTCTGCACAGCGTCGCCGCTCGTGGGGCAAGTCTCGTCTCCGGCAAGGCGGTCAGCGATTTCCACGGCATCCAGCTCACGTGCCGGATTCGGCGACAGCGCCATGATCATGCCAGGGCGCACCGCCGGGTTGTGCGGGAAGTTCGTCGCCGCGTCTGCCGGCAGTGCGATCCCGTGCAAAGGCACGCGTTGTTTGGAAACAAAGGTCAGTCCTTCACCAAACGTACCGATCTGATACACACGCCCGTCAATCTCAGCCCAGCGGGTCACCGCCAGCGTGTCCCCTTCCCTGCCCGGCAGCGGTTTCGCAGCCGCCACCTGCAGACTGCCCATCTTGTTCACCGGCTGTTCCAGCAGCGCTGCGACTTCGGCCGGCAGCGACTTTCGCAGGCCGTAAGGCACCGCAAGTTGCAAAGCCTGCTCTGGATTTGCCAACAGCATGTCCGCCATGCGGCGGCGGCGTTCCTGCGCGACCGCGAGACCCTCCGGAATCAGGTGCGATTGCTCCGCGGGCATCGCTTCACGCCACCGTGCCGCCCAGGCCTCGAATGCAGCAAATGCCGGCGGCCGGTCAGCCTGAGCTGCCTTCACGAATTGACCTGGCGCGCCTCTCTCCGCCACGGTCGCGCGGTCCTCTTCATAAGGCGCACTGTCTGCCTGCATCTGCTGCGCGATCAATGTGCATGGCCCACAATGCGGCTGCCGGCTGGTATGGTTGACATGGAATGCTCCGGCTAGGATGAGAGCAATGAGGGGAACGTGCTTCTTCAATGGCATGCCGCCATCATGCCGGAGAGAACGGAACAGCACAAGGCGCGCTTCAATCCCGCAGAGAATCCGGCCGGCCTCCCGCCTCCCGCATCACTTCAAAAGTTTTTTAATGGCGGATGTCAGCACCTCCTCCACCCCGGGAGACACGAAGGAGGAGGATTTTTGTGTCTCATAGCCGCCTTCCTCGTACGCAACCGCCGTGCCGATGTAGCCGGGGCCGTAGTCGCCATAGGCGGCCATGGCGATCTTCAAATCCGGGCGCAGCTTCTTGGCGGCGAGTTGGTATTCCACGAAGAGTTCACCCGGCATGTGGAGCACGCGAGTGTTTCCAATGCCCAGACAAGTGAGGGGAATTGTCGTGCCAGCCTGACAGCGGCGGAGAAAGGCCAGTTGCGTCGCCGCCCCGAGGATGTTGCCGGCTTTCGGGTCTTTGCCGTCGAGCGCCGCCAGCAGGTCCGCTTCGACAAGGTGCGCACCCGGAGGCAGCGCGACGGGCTCCACGCGCCACGTGATGTCGGCAGCGGTGACGGGTGCTTTTTCAATGGCCGACCACGCGCGGCTCATGCCGTCGGTGAGGCGGTTGGCCAGCACCGCGCGATTGGCGGGGTCTCCGTCGTTGTACTTCCCGGCGCCAATGTTGCCTCCGGCGCCGGTGAAGTGCACGTGCAGCGGCACCGGCACCGCCTGCTGACGCAGAAACCGCGCGATGCCCGGGTAGTCGGGGTTGGCAATTCCCGTGCGGTAATAACTCTGCGGATGCGTGGCGTAGTAACTCAGCACTGCGAGCGGCTGCACTCCGTTCCAAAAGCCGATGACGCTGACCTGCGGATCGATCACTCCCTCCGGCTCGGCGCGGATCGCCGGATCCTTCGTCGCCGTGGCGCGAAACGCCCTGACTTTTCCGTCCGGCCCGTAAATCCGCCGGTTGCTGGCCACCTCCTTCACGTCCGCAACACCGCAGCCGGCGTGCGTCACAGGCTGCGCGTTTTTCAAACCGGCGCGCACCGCCGCCGCCGCGCGCGCAATGAGTTCGCGCGTGTAGAGTTCGTCGAACACAGGAAAGTCGCGGCCTTTGCTCCGCAGAATTTCCGCGGCGGCGAAATCAGCCAGCGGTGCGTCGTGCTGATGCAGGGCATGCACGGCCACACGATCCCGCTCCGTGCCCGCCGCCTCCGCCAGAGCCTCACGAAAGGCATCGTGCGCGGAATTGGCAATGCCGATCCAGTCAATCGCGCAGAGCACGACGGGCTTGTCCATTCCTGCCAGCACGATCCCGCGGCAGCGCAGCGAGAGTTCGCCCGTCTCTTTCATCGGGTCGTAAGTCATGCGCGATCCGCGCGGCGGCGTGGCATCCACATCAAACGTGGCCAGTGTCAGGGGAGCCGCGTGCGCGATGGAGAAGAAAGTCAGGAAGAGAAGAAATCGCAGGTGCATGAGTTTGCTTTAGCGGGAGTGGATGCTGCGGGCTACTCCGCAGATGTGGAACGTCTGGCCGCACAGAGGACTGTGCGGACCACCTGGCTGCCGGCTTGCTTCCAGCCGGGTCAGTGCCACACTCTGCGTGTCATGGTCACACCCGCACATTCGTCCACCGGCCTGCGCTCCTCGCGGTCTTCCCGCGCCGTGCCGCCGCTGATGAACGGCGATCACCTGACTTCCGCCGAATTCCTGCGCCGCGCGGAGGCGATGCCGGACGTGAAGAAAGTCGAACTCATCGAAGGAACTGTCTATATGCCGCCTCCTCTTAGCGCCGAATCTCACGGAGCACCCGATAGCGTGCTGCAATTCTGGTTGAATGCCTATGTCATGGAGCACCCGGGGCTTGGGTGCTTCAGCAACACCACACTCCTCCTGGACGAAGACAACACGCCACAGCCGGACATCGTCCTCTGCTCCGCGCCGAAACCCGGCGGTCGTGTCTGGCTCAATGCCAAAGGCTACCTTTGCGGCCGCCCGGAACTGATCTGTGAAGTCTCCGCCACCAGCGCCTCCATTGATCTTCACAAAAAGCTTCACGCCTACCGGCGCCACGGCGTGCAGGAATACCTCGTGTGGCTCACGCTGGAGAAGCGCGTGCGCTGGTTCCAACTGGTGAATGGAGAATACCTCGACCTCAAGGAACGCCGCGGCCGCATCGAGAGCCGCATCTTTCCGGGCCTTGTGCTCGACGTGAAGGCATTGCTCAAACTGGATCGGCGGGCATTGCTGGCGGCGCTGCAGAAACGCAAAAAGTAGTCGTGGGCTTCAGCCCGCGATGGCGGGATTGCCGGCAAGGCTGTCCTCGAACACCGTGTCGCCGCCTCGCAGAATTACTCCATCCATGCCCTTCAACCTCCGCCTGCCCGCTTCTTACCAATCCAGATGGAATTCCCGGCGATGGCCGGACGCCCGTAGCAAGGCCGTGCCGGCCTTGAGGGTAACCTTTCGTCGTCAGTTCAGTGACAAGGCCGGGACGGCCTTGCTACGGCTGCGCGCCCAATCATGCTCCCTGCAACATTTGCTGCTGTTACTTTTTTCGGTTACCGCCCTCGCTCAGGAGCCGGAGGTGACGCGTGAGGAACTCCCCCGGGTCCCGCCACTCTCGCCGGACAAGGCCCTGGCTTCGTTTCAAATCCGGCCGGGATTCAAGCTCGAACTCGCCGCCTGCGAGCCGGAGGTGGTGGACCCTGTGGCCATGGCGTTCGATGAAAACTCGGCGCTTTATGTGGTCGAGATGCGCGATTATTCAGAGCGGCGCGATGAGAAGCTCTCGCGCGTCAGGAAACTCGAAGACCTCGACGGCGACGGGCGCTTTGAGCACAGCACGCTGTTTCTCGAGGGACTGCCGTGGGCGACATCGGTGACGTGCTGGGATGGCGGAGTCTTCGTCGCCGCTTCGCCCGACATTCTCTATGCGAAAGACACCAACGGCGACGGCGTGGCGGACAAGCGGTTCACGGTCTTCACCGGCTTCGGCGAAGGAAGGAAGTTGAACGTGCAGGCGCTGGTGAACAGTCTCCAGTGGGGGCCTGACAATCGCATCCACGGCGCGACCGCCGGCAATGGCGGCAAAGTGCGCCGCGTGGTGGACGGCAAACCTGTTGGCGAAGCAGTCAACGTGGACGGCGCGGACTTTTCCTTCGATCCGAAGGCCATGGACTTCCGTGCGGAGACGGGCACGGCGCAGTTTGGAATGACGTTTGATGAGTGGGGCGAGAAGTATGTCTGCTCGAACAGCGCGCACATTCAATGGGTCGCCTATCCGCGCAGCGTGGCGGAGGCGCCGGGCATCTTCCCGCTGCCGCCGGCGCTGGTGAACATCCCCGTGGACGGCCCCGCGGCGGAAGTCTTTCGCCTCAGCCCGGAGGAACCCTGGCGCGTGGTGCGCACCCGCTGGCGCGCCAGCGGACTGGTTCCTGGCCTTATCGAAGGCGGCGGTCGCAGCAGCGGTTACTTCACCAGCGCCAGCGGCATTCACATCAGCGGCGGGCTGGTCTGCCGCGGCGATGCCTTCATCGGCGACGTGGGGAGCAATCTGGTGCATCGCAAAGTCATCACCTGGACGAACGACGGCCCGGTGGCCCAACGTGCGGAAGGTGAGGAACACATGGAGTTCCTTGCCAGCACAGATAACTGGTTCCGGCCTGTCGCCTTCGCCACCGGACCGGACGCCGGCCTCTACATTGCGGATATGTACCGCGAGTTCATCGAACATCCCAACTCGCTCCCACCGGCGATCAAGAAGCACCTCGACCTCAACAGCGGCAACGACCGCGGCCGCATCTGGCGCGTGGTGCAAAATGGCCATGTGCAGAAGTCATGGCCGAAGCTTGCCGGCCGAAGCGAACCTGAACTTCGGGGAATGAAGCCGTTCACCACATGGGACGCAGCTACCAAAAACAGGCTGTTGCATGCTTTGGCGGCGACCGGCGCGAACGCAGGCGCAGCGAAAGAGGATGCCGGTGTTGATCAGGAAATTGCCCTGATACGCACAGCGCGGGCCGCGGCCGCGAATGGTACGACGGATGAAGAAAAGGCGCGGCTGCTGTTCCGAATCCCTCCGCCCGAAGTCATGGCCTCGAGCTGGGAGCCGGGGCTGACGGCTCATCTGGCACGGCGCGGCATTCGTTCACGCGAAGCAGCAGCCGAAATCTTTGCCAAGCTCACCGAAGGGCGCCGTCCGCTCGTGCCGATCCTCCTCTCGCCCTATCTGGAAGTGGCGCTGCCGGAACCGCTCGCAGAAACGGCAAGGAAGTGGATCAACATGGAGAGGCTCCGCTGGCAAAACAAAGTCCAGGCGGTGAAGGCTTTGGCTGTTGGCCAAGCCGGGCAGTTGGAAGCCGTGGCGCTGGATGCGAAGCAATTGCCGGATGTGCGGCTGGCGGCGCTGCACCATGCGCGCGGAGCTGCGGCGCGACTTATCGATCTCTGGCAGACTCAGCCGTCGATGTTGCGCACGGCCGCGCTGGATATCCTGACGGCTTCCTCGCCCTCGGTTCTTCTGGAGGCGATCAAGTCCGGGAAAGTCTCCGCGACGGAAATCCCCGCGCATTTGGCGGCGCAGCTGCGGCGGCTGCCGGGTGCGGACGCCATTCTCCCGCCGCCGCCGGCAAATCGTCAGGCGGTCATCGCGGCGCGGCTGGGGGCGTTGAAACTGAAAGGCAACGCGGCGGACGGGCGCACGCTGTTCCTGCAGCTCTGCGGCACCTGTCACCGCGACGGCAATGAGGGCGCGGCGGTGGGGCCGGATCGCGCCAGTTTTCGCAATCAGGGCGCGCCGATGCTGCTGCAGCACATTCTCGATCCGAACCGCGAGGTGGCGCCGCGGTATTTCACGGCCATCGCGACCACCGCGAAAAACGAGGTCTTTGCCGGCATCGTGGCGGAGGAGACGCCGGATTCCGTGCGGCTGCTGATGCCCGGCGGCGTGGAGAAAGTTCTCGCCCGGGCCGACATCGCGAAGCTGGAGCGGTCCAACCGATCACTCATGCCCGAGGGCATCGAAGCGGAGTGGTCGGACAAGGATTTGGCGGACCTGCTGGCCTTTCTGGTGCAATGAGTTCCGGCGCGCGGCGCCCGGAAATGAGACTTGCGCTCCCCGCGGCGGGCATTATGGCTGCGGCCCCCAAAATCCTGCCTCCCCTTTCCCAATGGGCCGCCTCTACAACAACGTCGTCGAAACCGTAGGCCGCACGCCGCTCGTGCGGCTCAACAGCGTCACCAAAGGACTGAACGCTACCGTCGCGCTGAAGTGCGAATTCTTCAATCCGCTCGGCAGCGTGAAAGACCGGATCGGCATGAGTATGATCGAGGAGGCGGAGAAGGCCGGCATTTTGAAAAAGGAAACCGTCATCGTGGAGCCGACGAGCGGGAACACGGGCATCGCGCTGGCCTTTGTGGCCGCGGCGAAGGGCTACAAGCTGATTCTGACGATGCCGGAAACCATGTCGCTGGAGCGCCGGACGCTGCTGGCGATGCTGGGCGCGGAACTGGTGCTGACGCCGGGGCCGAAAGGGATGAAGGGCGCCATCGAAAAGGCGGAGGAGATTCTCAAAGAAACGCCGAACGCGTGGATGCCGCAGCAGTTCAACAATCCGGCGAATCCGGCGATTCACGAGAAGACCACGGCGGAGGAAATCTGGGACGATACCGACGGCAAGGTGGACATCCTCGTCTCCGCCGTCGGCACCGGCGGCACCATCACCGGGGTGACGCGCGTGATCAAAGGCCGGAAGCAGGGATTCAAGAGCGTCGCCGTCGAGCCGGAAGCGAGCCCGGTGATTTCCCAGACGATGGCCGGCGAACCGGTCGTGCCCGCGCCTCACAAAATTCAAGGCACCGGTGCCGGATTCGTGCCGAAGAACCTGGAACTCCCGCTGGTGGACGAAGTGATCAAAGTCTCCAACGACGACGCTTTCGCAATGGCGCGCCGGCTGGCGAAAGAGGAGGGTCTGCTGGTCGGCATCAGCACCGGCGCCAACGTCCACGCCGCGCTCCAGTTGGCCGCCAAACCCGAGAATGCCGGCAAGCTGATCGTGACCATCGGCTGTTCCACCGGCGAACGATATCTTTCCACGGCCCTCGCCGATGAAGCCCGCGCCAAAGTCGGCGCCTGATTTTTCCCTCATTTCCAATGGCAGAAGAAAAGAACCAAGTCCCCGTCGCCGTCCTCGAATACGAGCCGACCGCCTTCGAGGAACAACTCCTCAAGCATAAGAGCAAACTGATTCTCGTGGCCGTGCTCGCCGTCGGCGGAACGCTGGGCTACTGGGGCTGGAAGCTCTACAAGGACAGCGCCCACACCAAAGCCGCGGTCGCCTTCACGCGCGCCAACACGGTCGAGGAACTGAAAGCCGTGGCCGCCGGGCATTCGGGGCAGACCGCTGCGGGCAATGCTCTGGTGCTGGCCGCTGACAGGCTCAGTGCCGACAAGCCGGCGGAGGCGATCGCCCTGCTGCGCGACTTTCTCGCGCAACATCCCGAACACCCGCTGCGCGATCTCGCGGCGTGGCGCATCGCGGAATATACGGCGGCCACCGGGGACGCCGCCGCCGCGGAAAAAGAATACGAAACCGTCGCCGGAGCAGGGACGCCCTTCTCCGGATTTGCCATGCTCCGGCTCGGCGATGCCAAATGGGCGGCGGGCGACAAGGAGAAGGCCCGGGAAATTTATGAGAAAATCCTGACCAATGCCGCGATGAGCGGCAATCCGGCGCGCGTGGCGGCAAAAGACCGCGTGGATCGCGCGCTGAAAGCGGTTGCGCCCGCCCTCGTGGACTTTGTGGAGCCTGAACTCCTCCCGCCCCCGAAGCTGGATCCGCCGGCCCCCATCGCGCCAACTCCACCGGTGCCGCCGGACAATGCACCGGTCGATCCCCCTGACTCCCCCTCCACTCCCGGAGCCGCCTCTCCGGAAAGCGGCACGCCCGATTCAGGTGCGGCACCGGTGCCGCAGGAGAAAGAAGACCCCAAAGAATCCGTTGCAAAAGACCAAAAGGACGTCAGTAACGATGACGGCAGGCAGGCGGAGGAAGACGGGAAGACCCCGGAAAACAAGCCGCAGTAACTGCCGCTTGCACCCGAGTTGACAGTGCGTCGGCTCTTGTCAGGACCACGGGGCTGGATCAACAGGGGTTCCAGCACCGTACCCGGCAGGAGCCGGCGCTCTGTCAGCGCGGGGTGCCTTCCTTCGAGGATACCGCGGCGCGCATCCCTTCGCTGCGGGAGGGCGCCGGGATCAGTTCACAGGCTTTGAGCCTTGAGAGGAAAATGGAACCACGAATGGATCCGGATAAACACAGATGCTCAGCAGGTTCCGATGACGTGAATCTTCCTCCGGTAAGTGAATCCGAAGTCATGCGTAAATCCGTGTTAATCAGCGTCCATTTGGCTCATCAGTTAAGATGAAATGTTCGCCTGTCTCCCTTCGGCCGGCTGTGGTTTTCTTCTTCTCCATTTTCCTTTTCAGGTTGAGAGGCGTCCCGCGGCAGAAGCTTTGCCGCCGCATTCCACACGGCACAACGCAGCCGCGCGATGCACTTGCCGCAGGACTGGGCTCTGCCGCGATGCGGAGCCCCGCGGCGAGCGGAGAACTCAGATTCCCTTGCCCGACGGGCCGCGGCGGATGAGCCGCAGCTGATCATTGACCAGCACCGGCTCGGCGAAGCTGGGCTTGGTCGCCGCCAGCTGCGCTTCGCAGTGCTTGATCTCGGCGCGCCGCGCCTTCGTATCGGGAAGCCGCTGCAGCCTTGCGATATCCGCGGCGAACACCGTTTCCATCTGGAAGGCCGCCTTGGAGGCGAGTTCCCGCATCCGGATGTCCGCGCGCTGATTGAGCGCCCGCATCATTCCCGGGATGATATTGTGCAGCGGGCGGGCGTTGTTGCGAATCCACTCCCGCCGGCCGTTGCGGACCATTTTATTGACCACCTCACTGGTGTATTCGCTGCTCATGTCCTCGAACTCATGGCTCAGGACCACCCGCACCGGCGTGGGCGGCATGAAGCGCGAGACGAGTTTCGGGTGCTCACCGATTCTGGGATGCGCGAGATAGATGCCCTCCAGCAGAACGATCTGGCTGCGCTCATCCTCCCACACGACGTAGGAAGTATTGCCGGCCGGGGTGCCCAGCAGCACATCGGTGGCCTGCGCGACAAGGGGATGATCCCATGTGAGCAGAATCGCATCCTCGCGGGTGGCGGCCACACTGCGGTGATAGGCAAACGTGAGTCCCTCCTTTGGAACAGCCTCGAAATGATAGCTCATCTCCGGATTCGGCTTCACGTAAATGATGCGCGGTCCCTTGGTCTCGACCAGAATGCCGAGGGTCTCGAACATCCGGTTCATGAAAACATCCAGCGAGTCGTCCTCGTCGCTGGAGTTCATGCGGTTGAATACCTGGTCGGCCGCCGGAGCCCGGAAGGAGACACTCTCCAGAAAAGCGTCGGCATGTTTGGCAAGCTTTTTGTTGGCGGCATCCAGTGCCGCGGCGGTCTTTTTGCCGGCGGCTTTGAGTTCGTCGTCGAGCTTCGGGTTGTGCTTCACACCGATGCGTTTGGCGATGTCATGCACGGTTTTGTGAAACTCCCCGGCGGCTTCGACCTGCCCCTCGGATGCCGAACCGAAGGCATTGAGACCTTCGTGCAGCCAGCGTGCGGTCAAGTCCTGCGGAGTGTCAGGAATGAACGGCACGATGATGTGGAGCTTGTCCTTGAAGCAGTTTTCGCAGGCAAAGAGGCGCTCCCGGGCTTCCTGCACAGTGAGCGGAGTATCCCACAGCACCACGAGATCGTAGCCGGGGAATCCACGCCCCACCAGGTCCTCTTCGCCGGTGACGGTGGCCGCCGGCGGCACTCCCTGATCGCCCCGCGGGGCATCCGTCACCAGTTCCACGGTGCCGTCCACTTTGCTGCGCAGCGCCTTTTCCACGGCGGCAGCACGCGCCCGGGAGGCGGTGATCACCAGCGCCCGCGGCGGGGGCGGCGGGGGCGGGGGTGGCGGTTCGTTCGGGGCCGGCGGGGGCGGCGGGGGCGGGCTGATGATGAGTCCCAGCCATGTTGCCAGGGCCGCGTCCGCAGCGGAGGGCTGGGCCTTTGGTTTGCCTTTCTCGGGTTCCGCCGGCTTCTCCTGGGGATGCTTGAATTCCTCTTTGAGCCCCTCCCGCACTTCCGGCTTCGCCTCCACGGCCACCAGTTCCACGGTGCGAACCGGCAGGCCGGTGACCCGGGGACGGGTGCTGCGAAAAACGGTGCGCCCGCATTCCTGGCCGTCGAGCAGGTAATCGATGATCGTATCGCGCACCTCTTCCCGGCCCTCCTTCCAGAGCTTGTGCAGTTCCTTGATCTTCGCATCCTTCTCCAGCGGCTTGAGCAGTGCATCGCACTCCTTGTCGCAGGACGAAACGCTGAGGAGTTTGGTCACGGCGGCCTCGAGACCGTCCAGTTCCTTGCGGTGCGCGGAGTATTTCCGCGGGGTGGCGAAAGCCTCGGGATCGAGCAAACGGAGCCGCCCGTAGTGCGACTTCGGATCGTGCTCCGGTCCCTCACTGCTGAGAAGAATCAGGCTGCGGGTGGATTCCGCGATGGCTTCGACGCCGTTCCATGCAGCGTTGCCGCTCTCATCCCATTTCAGTTCCTCCGCACCGGCCACAAGGACCGCGTCCCATCCTGCAGCGGCCGCCTCTTTGGCATGTTTGGCGCGATGCGCACTGAAATCCTCCAGCGACATGCTGACCCAAAGTTCCTCCGGCTCTTCGCCCTCTTCGGTCTCCCCTGACAAAAAGGCATCCGGAGTTTCCTCTTTGGTTTTTTTCGCCGACTTCCGCTTCGTTTTGGCGGCGAAGTCGTCCTCCGTGAGGCGCTGAAAACTGAATTCAAACCGCCGCTGCAGTTCCAGTTCCGTGCGCCAGAGCAGTTGCTGCGGAGCCAGCAGCAGGACGCGGGCGGCACTTCCGAATATGCGCAGGCGCTGCAGGATGAGGCCGGCTTCGACGGTTTTCCCCATGCCCGGCTCGTCGGCCAAAAGCACTCTGGGATGCTGAAATCTTGTCGCCTGATTGACGACATGCAGCTGGTGCGCGCGGGCCATGTAGCGCCCCTGCAGCAGGCCCCGGAGCGGTGCCCGGTAGGTTTTGAAGCGGCGGTAGAGCGCACGGTGCCTCAAATTGTAAAGCTGCTTCTCCTCCACCTGCGCATTGAGCAGACGGTCGTAGGGCTTGCTGAATGTCAGGGAGTCACTGAGCCGGCTTTCTTCAATCTTCTTCCCTTTGCTGAAGTAGATCACCGTGCCGTCTTTTTCCTCGATCATCTCCACCGTGAAATTCTTGCCCTCCTGCGTTTTGAGCACATCCCCGACGCTGAACTTGACCCGTGTCAGCGGCGGACCTTCGACCGTATAAACCCGGGTCGTCTCCGTGGAGGGAAACATAATCGTGACACGGTCCGCCTCGGTCTTCAGAACAAGACCCAGGCCCAATTCCGGCTCCGTCTGGCTCAACCAGCGCTGCCCGGCTACGAATCGTTGTGGAGGCATTTCTACTGCAAAAAAGTGGGGAAAGGCGCGTGCTGTAGAGGCTGCCGCGTCGCAGGTCAAGTTCCACCTTTGAGAACGAATCGGCTCCGCGTCAAAACCCGCTGATTTACAGCGGTTTACATCCTTCCTAAACGTCACCGAATTTTCCACTGCCCCCCGGCAGGGCCTGCCTGGTCACGGCATTTTAAGGAATTTACGGGCCCGCTTCAGCCGCGATCTCCCACTCCGGACTCGCCTTTGGCGCGGGGCTCCGCCTTCACTTTGTCGCAAACGCCCGCGCTGGTGACAAACGGACCGCCGGCGAGCGGCGCGATGCCCGTGAAAGCCACGTCCGGCACCTCGGTGGGTTTGCCGGCGAGGGGAAAATCCTTGCGCAGCGGAAAGTGAGGATATCCCTCCCACATGAGAATGCGGCGCAGGTCGGGGTGGCCGCGGAATCGCAGTCCCATCATGTCATACACTTCACGTTCGTGCCAGTCAGCAGTCGGCCACAGGTGCGAAACCGTCGGCACTTCCTGACCTTCGGCGACAGCGGCTTTGACGCGCAGGTGAGTGCGGGTCGTCAGGGAATAGAGTTCGTACACCATTTCGAAGCGCGGTTCACTGCCCATGTGATCCACGCTGCTGACATCGAGCAGCAGATCGAACGTCAGTTCGTCACGCAGCCAGCGCATCAGCGGCTCGAGATTGTCAGGAACCACCGTCACCGTGGTCTCCCCGCGAAACTCCGCGGTCTGGAGCACGGCGGCGGGGAATTTCTCCTGAAGGGCTTGGGCGGACTGGGCGGCGGTCATGTGAGATTTCTCCGCGCTGTTTGGATTTCGATGCCGCACGGCGCAACGGTGAATTTCCTCAGTGTCCGGGCCGCTTTCCGGGACCAGAAAAAACCCGGGCAACCCCTGCGGGATTGACCGGGCTCCTGACTGATGAAAAAAACGGATTACAGGCTCTTCTTCAACTGGCTGCTGGCCACGAAGCGCACATTCTTGCTGGCTTTGATGGTCATCGCTTCGCCGGTCTTGGGATTGCGGCCTTTGCGGGCCTTGCGGGTGGAGACTTTGAAGGTGCCGAAGCCGATCAGCTGGACATTCTTGTCTTTCTTCACGCCCTTCGCGATGGCGTCGAGCACGGCGGCCACGGCGTCGCCGGCGCATTTTTTGGTCGCTTCCTTGCCGAGGGCCTTCTGGACTGCATCAATGAGTTCTGCTTTGTTCATGGTGGTAGGTGGTTTGAGTTGGGTAACGTTCGCCCGCGGGCGTCGCCCGCAGCGCGCGCATCCCTAAAGACTTCTGCTTTTCATGTCAAAGTTTTTGCCCAAAATTTGCTATAAAAATATCTCTCCCGCACCACAGAAACTTTTTAGAATTCCATGACCCCGCAGCCTCCGCCCTTCCTCCTCCGCCAGCCGGTGATCCATCCCTCCGCCTTCGTCGCCCCGAATGCCACGGTGCTGGGGGATGTGGACATCGGTGAACAGGCCAGCGTCTGGTACCAGTCGGTGCTGCGCGGCGACATCAACCGCATCGTCGTCGGCCGCGGCTCCAACATTCAGGACGGCTCCGTCCTTCACCTCACGGCGGAACTCGGCTGTTTCGTCGGCGAGTACGTCACGGTCGGCCACATGGCCATGCTGCATGCCTGCACCATTGGCGACGAATGCCTCATCGGCATGGGTGCCATCGTGCTCGATGGCGCGGAAATCGGCGCGCGCAGCATCGTCGGTGCCGGTGCGCTCGTCACCCAGGGAAAGAAGTTCCCTCCAGGCAGCATGATCCTCGGCTCCCCCGCCAAAGCCGTGCGCGAACTGACCGCGGACGAGCAGTCGGGACTGCGCGAATGGGCGGACCGCTACGTGCGCCTCATTCCGCACTACCATGCGCTCGGGCTGTCGCGTCCGCCGGCCTGACGCCGCACCCGCGGAATTGCAGGCGCACAGGGCACGCATCACACTGGGCGCATGTATCGCCCGCTCCTCGCCCTCACACTTCTCGCCGGATTCAGCCTCACCGCCCCGGCCAAACAAACCACCGCGGAACTCATCGCCGTCATCTCTCCGGCGCCGGACGAGCAGGCATGGCTCTCCATTCCGTGGGAAACCGATCTCACCGCCGCGCGGCGCAAGGCCGTCGAGCAGAACCGCCCCATCTTTCTCTGGGAAATGGACGGGCACCCGCTCGGCTGCACGTGAAACAACGGTGTGGCGGACCGTGAGTTCGTCTTTTCCAATCCCGAAGTGCAAAAGCTCATCCGGGAAAAATTCGTGCCGCTCGCGATGGACGACTGGTACCTGCGGCGCCAGCAGGACGCGCACGGCGTCTTTTTCCGGGAAATGACGCGCGAAAGTCCGCGCGGCGGCGCAGGCGACAACACGCGGCAGGGCCGTTATGTCTTCACCGCCACCGGCAAATTTCTCGGCTTCAACAACAACCGCGGCCCGGATCGCATCCTCGCCATGCTGCGCGACTCGCTCGCCAAATGGGAGCAGTTGCCGGAAGCCGACCGCAAGCCCGCCTCGCTGGACGGAAAAGTCAGGCTTCAGCCGCAGTACGAGCGCACTCCGCCCAAAGACGGGGCCGTGGTCAAAGTTTTCACCCGGGTGCTGGAGCGTTCCGGGGACAACCTCACCGCCTGCACTCCGCCGCCCCGGGAGGATGGAAAGTTCGAGCACCGCGGGCTTGGCGCCGCGGTGGACCATCTGTGGCTCACCGCCGGGGACCTGCAGCAGCTCCTGCCTGACAAAGATGCCGAACCCGGTGCGCCTGTGCCCCTGCCCCGCGCCGTGGCGCAGCGCATCGCCCGGTTTCATCTCACCGACAACACCCGCGGCGAGCCGCCGCACTGGCAAAAGGAGGAAGTGAAATCCCTCACATTCACACTGACTCCGGAACGCGCCGGCCGCGCCCGCCTCAGCGGGGCCTATCATCTCGAAACCCGCGACGGAAAACGCGGCTGCAGCGGCACGCTCGACGGCTGGCTGGAATACCAGGACGGGCGCCTCACCGCCCTCCAGGCCGCGGCCACCGGCGAGCACTGGGGCGACGGCCCCTTCACCCGCGGCTCCCGGCCCGGCAAGTCGCCCATCGGTTTCGCCTTCCTGCTGTGCCCGGACCCCAAACCCGCCGATTCCATTCCTCCGCAGGCCGCGCGCTGGCTCGACGGTTATTACGATCCGGACCGGAATTGAGCACTCCGTCCGCTGCATGCCGAGAGCCTGCGCCGCCGGCGTTCCGGAGGCGAGATTTCGGATTTACGGGGCGTTCCCGCTTCCCAGGGTGGCACCGTGCCGTCAACCATCCGCGCGGCAAACCACTGCCAATCCTTATTCCATGCACGACCCCCGACACGATCAACTCGCCCGTCAGCTCATCTCCTATTCCGTCTCGCTCCAGCCCGGCGAGAACATCCTGCTCGACCTCTATGACACTCCGCCGGAAATCGGCATCGCCCTGATCCGCGCCGTCCGGGAGGCCGGCGGCGTACCGTTTGTTCAGATTCACGAATCCAAACTGATCCGGGAGATGCAAATGGGGGCCACGGAAAAACAGTACGAAGACTGGAGCGGCGTGCAGATGAATCTCATTCAGCGCATGCAGGCCTACATCGCCATCCGCGGCAGCCACAACATCACCGAAAGCTCCGACGTGCCGGATGAACGCATGCGTCTCGTCATGGGCAAAATGCGCCCCGTGATGAATCACCGGGTGCAGAAAACCAAATGGTGCGTGCTCCGCTGGCCGAATTCCGCCATGGCCCAGCTCAGCAACATGAGCACCGAGGCCTTCGAGAACTTCTATTACCGCGTCTGCCTGCTCGACTACGCCGCCCTCAAGCCCGGCATGATGGCGCTCGAAAAACTGATGAACGAAACCAGTGACGTGCATATCACCGGCCCCGGCACGGATTTGAAATTCAGCATTGCAGGGATTCAGGCCGAAGCCTGCGGCGGCGACAAAAACATCCCCGACGGCGAGTGCTTCACCGCCCCGGTCAAGGACAGTGTGGAGGGCGTGGTGCAATACAACGCCCCCACCATCTACCAGGGCGTCGCCTTCGACAACGTGCGGCTCGAATTCTCCAAAGGAAAAATCATCAAAGCCACCGCCAACAACACCGAAGCTATCAACAAGGTGCTCGATTCCGACGAAGGCGCCCGCTACATCGGCGAATTCGCCATCGGCTTTAACCGCGAGATCCTCCACCCCATGCGCGACATCCTCTTCGACGAGAAAATCGCCGGCAGCTTCCACTTCACTCCCGGCCAGGCCTACGAAGGCAAGACCGACAACGGCAACCGCAGTCAGGTCCACTGGGACCTCGTCTGCATTCAGCGCCCCGACTACGGCGGCGGCGAAATCCGCTTCGACGGGCGCCTCATCCGCAAGGACGGCAAGTTCGTCCTGCCGGAACTGGAGTCGTTGAATTGACTTTTCCAGTTGAACGCGGGAAGCGGGCTCCTAGTCTCGCCCCTCCCGCACCCGGGCACACCAACATCATTTTCCATGGGCAAACAATACAACAAAGAAGTCAAACGCCGCCGCCGCAAACTCCTCGTCAAACGCCGCAAGGAGGCGGAACGCGCCGCACGCGCCACCCCGGGCGCCCCGCGCAAAGGCGAAGGCAAGTCCGCCGCCGGGAAAAAGGCGGCTGCAAAGAAGCCCGCCGCCAAAAAGGCCCCGGAAGCCGCCCCCGCAGCGGAGTAATCCCGGGCCTGAGGGTGCTCCGGGACGAAAGGGGTCAGTCATTCAGCGCGTCTGCCCCGTCTTTCCCGGTCCTCTCTCTTCATTCTTGAAGAACGCCGCTACTCTCCGCCGCCGAACATCTTGGCGGCCATCTCCAGCTGCATCTTCGTCATGTTCGTCATCTGCTCCTGACTCTGGCGGAAGACTTCCAGCTGGGGCGGCGTCAGGATCTCACCGGCGCGGGTGACGACGCTCTCGCTCAGGCGCGAGTATTCCTCGCCAAATCGTGTCAGGTTCTCCGGCGTGAAGCGGGACACATCCGTGTTCTGCTGATTGCTGAAGCTGCTGGCGAAGGGGAAATTATGGCGCTCCTCGTACATGGCATCCATCAGCTTCGTTTCCGTGGCTTCGTCCAATTCCAGGCCCTTTGATGCCAGCATGGAACTGAATGTCCTCAACTGCATCCGCTCGGTGGTGGAGTCCTCGAAGCGTTTCAGCTTGTTGTAGTCCTCCTCGCCGAGCAGGTCCTTGATCTTGTCGTCCGCCTCTTTGGTGGCCGCGGCGAGTTTGTCCGAGATCTCCTTCATTTCCTCCGCAGATTTCTTCTCTCCAAAAGCAGCGAAACCGATTTCCATTCCGGCGGTGGTCTTCTCGCCGATGAGTTTCTCCAGTTCGCTGCGTTTGGGTTCGGGGAGATTCAGCAAATCGAAGAGGTCGCGGTAAATCATGTCCACTCCCATGCGGGCCTGAACTTTGATCATGTCTTTGGCACCCGGGGCCTTCATCATTTTGGCAAAACTGTCGGCCATGGAATTGCCGGACTCCGCGGGCTTCGCTGCACCCTCCGGGGTCTCCTTGCTGGAACTGCCGGCGAGGGCTGACTTGAGTTTGTTGTTCGATGCAGCGGCCCGGGACTTCGTATCGGTGTTGCCGGGGGCGGAGGCTTGGGCTGCGGCCGATTCGAGTTCCGCGACGCGGTCGGCGAGTTTGCTGCGCTCAAGGTGCTCCCATACGGCCCAGCCGGCGAGGGCGATGCAAGCCGCGATCAGCGGCGGAGTCAGTGAAGTGGACCCCGAAATTCGGGCCAGGAGCTAAGCTATGGTTTGAGGAGGCGG
>CAZFZN010000011.1:0-183519 GCA_964523105.1 uncultured Akkermansia sp. | reverse complement strand
CGTGGGTAGCAGGCAGGAAGCAGACGGGTGCAATTAAGTCCGACAGGCTGCTAGTACAGCTTTGCCGTTTGGCGCGATAGAAATACTATTAGCTGAGTCTGCGCCGCCTCCGAAGTCGGCAGTGATGTATCCGGAGCCATTAAATCGGGTATCAAGAATTCCGGTCGGCGTCAACCTAAGCAGGATGAAGTCGTCGTCGGCTCCATTGAATCTCTTACCTGCCACAAGAAGATAATCATCGTCCTGCACAGCAACGGCATAGCCAGCTGATGCCAGATTACTGATTACTTTGCCCGTTCCTCCAAAACTCGAATCCAAACTCCCGTCAGCATTGTATCGAACCAAAGCCAGTGTGCCGGCTGATTCGCCTACTAAAACAAACCTCCCGTCACTTTGGATGGCTAGTCCGTGGCAATAATCAGGGCCTTCCCCCACATCAGTGGTTACCCTTAGCAGTGGATTGAACTGGTCCGGCCCCGGCCTCAAAAGCATAAATCGGGCGGCCCCCGAAATCTCCGCGTAGCCAGCGACCGTGACTTCGCCATCCGTCGTCGAGACGCTCGTGGCATGGCAAGGGTAATTCCAATCAATGAGCATTCTGCCCTGGTATCCGAACGAGTTGTCGAAGCCACCATCTGGTCGGAGTTGAGCTACAACGATTCTACTCGTTCCTCCGGCAGCAGGATTTGACCCAACAGCCACTATCTGGCCACCGGCACGCGTTGCTATTGCAGTCGCGCCCGATGCAAGCTCACTTCTGACTGGGTTTCCAAAATTGAATTCTGAATCCGGAGTGCCGTCAGAGCTGTAACCGAAAAATGCAAACTGCCGCGGGGCGTTTGTGGCTGCACTCTCCCAGGACCCTCCGAGCACCAATCGTCCATTGCTGGCTAATGCGATGCTATTCCCATAGTCGAAGTCACGATGCACCGCATTCCCGCCGATATTCGTAATAACTTTTCCTGTTCCACCAAATGTGGGATCGAGATTGCCTGCAATGTCCAACCTTGCAGCAGCGAAGTCCGCGGAGTCGCCTGAGTACCCCACATAGCCTCCAACCACGATTCGCCCGTCAGACATTACCGCCACACTTCGTGCAACGTCATTGCCGCTGAAATTCACTGTCACTTTGCCCCCATCCCCGAAACCCGCATCCAAGTCGCCAGGGGCGGAGAAGACGGAGAGGCGGCCGGCGAGGAGGCTGCAAGCAGCAAGAAGGAACAGAGACTTCATAGCGCCGCGATGCTGACAGATCGCGGGAAACCGGGAAGCAGGAATTTGCGTATCCGTGCACGAACAGCCTATCCCGCCGCCAGCGCGGGGCAGGGGCGGATGCGGGCGAGGATGGTCCTGTTGGCGGCTTCGGCAAGCTGGCGGTCGTGATGGGACTGGAGGTTGAGCCAGACTTCGGCGGGCCATGCGAAGTAGCGGGCGAGGCGCACGGCGGTGTCGGCGGTGAGCGCACGCCGGCCTTTGACGATCTCATTGATGCGGCGCGGGGGGACGCCGATGTCTTTGGCCAGCCGGTATTCCGAAAGGCCGAGTGGCAGGAGAAAGTCCTCGCGCAGGACTTCGCCGGGGTGGATGGGGGCGTGGGGTTTCATGGCCAGGAGGCGGGTTCAATGGTCGTCCACGATGGCCACATCTTGCGGGCCGTCGGGCGTCCAGCGGAAGCAGATGCGCCACTGGTCGTTGATGCGGATGGAGTGCTGGCCTTTGCGCCCGCCTTTGAGGGCTTCCAGGTTGTTGCCGGGAGGCAGGGCGAGTTGGGAAAGGGCCGTGACGGCGTGAAGCTGCGCCAGCTTCCGCAGAGCGGTGCGCTGAATGTCGGAGGGGATGGCGCGGTTGCGGCGTTCATGGAAAAGCTGGGCGGTGTCCGGGCAGTCGAAGGAGCGGATCATGGGGCGCGGGCATTTAGTAACGCGGGGCGTTAAGATTGCAAGGCGGGAGTGAGAAGGCGCGGTATGGTATCCGGTCGGTACACACGAGCGAATCCGCGGGCTGCCTCCTGCTCAAAATCACGGGTCCGGCCCGCAGGAATGAGGAACCCGGCCTCGACAGACTCCGGGTGAAATCCCGGGCCGGGATGCCGGATGGAGTCCGGCTCCATGCGCCAGCGGGTGCGGAGGCGCTGGAAGTGGGCGACAGCCCATGCCGCCGTAGGAGGGATCGGAAGATCACCCGGACCATAAAGAGGGGCGACCCTTACGCTTACACTGACAGCCCGCCGGGGGGCGTCATCGTCCCCGGACAAACCACCGGTAGTATAATCATGCTCAGGTCGGGTTGGCTCAGAGAGGGGGCACACTATGGCTGCATTCGTTACTGGTACAAGAACGGAGGGAGTCACAGGCCGGGAAAAAGCCTCTTCTTTTTTCTCACCTGCGAACGCTGGGAGGTGAGAATTTCCCCTTCGCAGGTGTGAAGAAGTCCGCGCGTTCCCCACCCTGTAGGGGCGAAATTTCCCGGCATCTCCCCATCTCGTGAACCTCTCCTTCACCGTCCAACCCTCCTCCCCGTCGAAAATCTTACCGCAGTAGCTGATGGCTTTTTCCGAGTCCCTGATGGTGGCGTCGTATTTGAAGCACTGATGTTTGTTGTCGGGCTCTCCGATGAGCCGCAGCCAGGTTTTTCGCAGGGACTGCACCATCTGCGCCGGCATGGTCTCGGCACACCAAAGATGGAAATGAAACCCCGCCCATCGGCTATCCTCGATGTAGAGACACCAGAAGCCGCGATAACCGGTGGCCTCTGCATGGTCCCTGACGGAACGGGCCAGTTTCTCAAAGACAGCGCGGCACTGAGGTCCGCGGTCCAGAGGGGTCGGCTTCCGGCGCTCGAATTGCCTGGCGGGATAGAATCCCTCCGCCTCATGCACGAGAACCTGCCGCTTTCGCTTTGGCCCTTTGAAGTGACAGAGAGATACCGGGGGATGCTCGTGCAGCAGCCGGTGCAGGGTTGCGAGACACGGGGGAGTCCATCCGTCCGGGCTTCCGGCGGCGCGTGGTTTACGCCCGCTCACTGGCCCGCCAACAATGTCGTCTGAGTGTTTCATGGCAGCACCGGAAGTTTCCGCTCAGGCCCGCGGCCTCCCGGCGAAGTGCATGGACAGCCGGGGAGGCAGCGGTTCGTCCGTGGCGGATTGCTTTCAGTTCCGACGGCGGGATCAGGCGTTGGCTCTGACGGTGCGAGCTGCTTTGAACTGCTCGATGGCAGCGGAGGAGATGCGGACGGCGCGGCCGATGCGGATGAATTCCAGGGCGCGGGCTTTGAGGAGGTTGTCTATGCTGCGGAGGCTGACGCGGAGGAGGCGCGCGGCTTCTCTCTTGGTGTGGAGTGTTTGGATGCTGGTCATAGTTTGGAACATGCCCCCCGCTGAGGAGTGCAGAGCCTCACTCGGCACGGTGCCGGATGATTGGTGCGCTCTGAGGAGGGCATGTGCCGATTTCTGCACACCGGCGGGCGGTGTTCGTTCCACTCAGGCAAAAAATCAGAAGTGGAAGTTACGCGCGCCTGCGAATGGTGACGCGGGGGAGTCCGCCCAAGCCGAGTTCCTTGAGGGTGGCCGACCATTGGCTCTCCTGGATCAAGTGGCCTCCGCGACGCTTCTCCACGGCTTCTTTCAGTTCCTTCTTGCCTGGAAGCCTGCGGTGCGCCGGCACGAAATCGAGAAACGCATCATGCGCGGTCTGGGCGGCGTAGCATCGTGACTCTTTGGGGGGAAGCGGGATGTCCGCCACTTTCATCTTGTCGTGCAGTTTCACCGACTCCGGGAGCACCTGTTCAATGAGCATGATCAGGTCCTTCAGTTGCTGTGTATCCCTCTCGATGATGACACTCCGCAGCCAATCGGCGGCACCTTTATTGCATTTGGAGCGCGTCAGACGAAGCTCTGTGGGTGCCAGCATGGTAAATCCCAGGGGGGCCGCAGCGGACTTAAGCAAGAGTTCAACCTTGTTGGTGCCATTTACTTTCCGCCGGTGTTCTGCCGCAACGGGACAGTGGTAACTCTTGACCCATCGAATCAAAGCCGACTTGGTCTCATTTGGCATGTAGAGTATCCTATAACCGCGCGCCACTTCATGACAAAGCGGTAACCAGCAGGGGGCGGTAGAATCGGTTTCGTCGAGACGTTCGCGCAGCGGATCGAAGCGCAGGCTTATTTCCTTCGCTTGTTCATCGGGAAGATCATACAGCGTCATCTGTCCACTCGGCGGATCTGCTTGATGGTGCGGAGATGCCTTGGACTTGGTGCTCATCAGTGGGATTTTACCGTCGTTGTGAGCGTGCTGCAACATGCCTGTGCGTGTGGGTGCCCGGTGGCCTGTCTGCGGGCGGGCGGGCTCAGGCTTTGGAACGCGATGCCCGCGCGGAATCTCAGGCGGTCTTTCGCCGCGGGCCAGCCTTGGCCGGCGTGGTGGACTTGATGGGCCGTACCTTTCCGGCAGGTGTGGTTGCCGGCGAGAGGTTCCAGAAGGCTGCCGCAGCGGCGGGCTTCACCAGCGAGCGGTAATGCCGTAGGATGACGCCGGGGCTGTTGCCCATCTCCAGCGCCAGCGCAGCGGCGTCGGGCCACATGGCGAGGCGGTAGCTGGCGTAGCTGTGCCGCAGAGCGTTGTGCGGCCACGGGCGCAGCGCGGGATCGGCGGCGCAGGCGGCGGCCGTGCCGAAGCCGGCGGCGCGCCGGGCCTGCTCCATGAGCGTGCGCATTTCCCGGGTGCGGGGCAATATCGGGCCGCCAAGCTGGCGCAGCGGCTCCAGCCACGCCCGCAGATTGGCGCGGATGGGAATGGTGCGGCGCTGGGAGAGCTTGCTCACGCCGGCACCGATGCTCAGGGTTTCGCCCTCCAGGTCCACGGCCCGCCAGTCCAGCCGCTCCAGTTCCTCCGTGCGCACGCCGCAGAAAAGGCCGATGGCCACGGCGGCGCGCACCGGCTCCGGCGCCGCGTGCAGGAGCGCACTGCACTCCGCCACGGTGAGGATGCCCGGCTCCTTCTCCACGGTCTTGATGCGCAAGGTGCGCTTCGCCACGCCCTCCGCACAGTAGCCGCGGGCGGCGGCGAAGTTGAACATCACCGCGATGACGCGGCGGAAGTTGTTGCTGCCCACCGGCTCCAGTTTCAGACCTGTCAGCCACTGGCTGATTTCCTCCGCCGTGACCGCGCTGATGGGCTGCGCGCCAAAGGCCGCCGCGAATTTGCCCAACCGGGAATTGAGGTCGAGCAGGTAGCGCCTTGATTTGCCCTCCGTGCGCTTGCTGTCCATGAACATGGTCATCACGTCCGCCACGGATGCCGAGCGCGCCGTCTGCCGCAGCCAGGCGAGGTAGTGCGCCACGGCATCGGAGAGAGTCTTGCCGTACGCTGCCAGCGATTCCTTCGCATGGAGCATGATGCGGCGCTCATCGTCGCCGATTTCCGTTACCGCCCGCGCGCCCGCATTGCCCGCCTCGATCTCCTGCCGCTGCGCAAAGAGCCTGGCTTCCTCCATCGTCTTGAAGCTCCGCGTGATGCGCGCACCTCCCGCCTGATGAATGACCACGCGCGCCGCATAGCGGGCCGAACGGCACCGCTGAATGGTGATGCTCACCCCCGCGAGCTTGCGCCGTTGAAGTGGCAGCCGATGCCGTGACTTGCGGGGCTTCTTCCGTGGTGAAACAGAGGCTTGGGAGAGTTGTTTTGCGTTCACTCGTGCACCATGAAGCAAAATCGCGCACCATCAAGAAATAAGCGAAAAATAAGCGAAACGCAGACCAGTTCCGGTTCAGACAGCGGATTCAAAATCCGCTTCCCGCAAGGGAGTATGGGTTCGAGTCCCTTCGCCGGCACGATTGGAGATGCTTTGAATCCGCAGCATCCGCTGAGGCACCGTCAGGGGACGGAAGGGGAAAGCGGCGGCCACCGGGACACGGGCCGAAATCCGTGTTTATCTGCGCCGATCTTTGGTTTAATGCCTCCCGCCCTGTCATACCGCCGTCATGAAAACTCTCCCCTCACTGCTGCTCGCCTGCCTGTTCTTTGCCCCGCCGGTCCGTGCCGGACTGGAATTCGCGAAGACCGAGATCGCTCACACGGCGAAGCTTTCGGACGCCGAAGTCTCGAAGGATTTCAAATTCAAAGTCACCGGGGGAAAGACTGTCCGCATCAAGGACATCGAGACCTATTGTTCCTGCCTCAAAGCGAAGTCGAAGGACGACAAGACGGAGTTCAAGGACGGCGAGACGGGCGTGATCGAGACGGCCTTCCTGCTCGGCACTTTCGAGGGCGAGGTGGCCAAACAGGTGGTGGTCATCACCGATGACCCCGCCCAGCCGGAAATCCCCCTCACTGTCAGGATGACCATCCCGCCCATTTTCAAAGTGGAGCCTGACAATCTGAAATGGACCGTCGGCGAAGAGCCGAAGGCGAAGACGTTCAAGCTCACCGTCGTCGATGAGAAGGAGATCGCCGTCACCGGCCTCGCGAGCAGCCGGGAGAACATGGCCGCGGAGTTCAAGGAGATCAAAAAGGGCCGGGAGTACGAAATCACCCTGACGCCTAGGACCACCGCCGAGCCCATGCTCGGAGTGCTGCGGGTGGAGACGAATGCCCCGTATCCCCGCTATCAAAAGCGTCTGCTCTTCTTCAACGTCATGCGGCCCAAAGCGGGAGCGCCTGCGGCCGTGCCTGCCGTCCAGAAGCCATGATCCTTCGCATCGTTTGGCAGTGCGCCCTGCTCCTCGCGCTCGGCGCCGCCGGAGCGCTGGGGACTTTTTACTGGAAGGACGACCGCCCGGAACTCCACCTCATCTCGGAACCCCCCGGACCGGATGAAATCAGTATCGCCGACGCCCTGGCACTGGAAAAGCAGGGCAAAGTGCTCTGGCTCGACGCGCGCCGCCGCAGCGAATTCGACAAGGGCCACATCCCCGGCGCCATGCTGCTCAATCTCTTTGAATGGGAGGATCTCGTGACTCCCGTGGTCATGTCATTGTCCGAAAACATGGACCGCACTCTCGTTATCTACTGCGACGCCAAAAAATGTCAGGCGAGCCGCGAACTCCGCGAAAAACTCCTCACCTCCGGCCTCGGCGACCTCGACATCCGCGTCCTCCACGGCGGCTGGCCCGCGTGGCAGCGAAGGTGAACCGGGCGCAGGCGGCGCCACTCAGCCCGGGCCTCCGGGTGGCAATATGGCTGTTCTCCGGGACCACTTTCTCCAGGAGCTGCGGAGCGGTTTTTTGCTGCCCCGGAAGTTTCGTGGAATCGGACCGTTAGTGAGCCAGCTTGAGCCTCGCGAAATAGATCGCCGACTTCCCTTCGTGGCTGGAGTAGTAGCTGACCCAAATCTGCCCGCCCGACCCTTCCGCGAGGCCGGGATAGCTGCAATCGCCGCCGCTCGGCAGCACCAGCATGGGCATCGCCTGACCGGTGGCGGTGAGGAGGCCGATGGTGGTGTTCGGCTTGCCGTCGGCGTAATCGCGACCGCCGTAAATCATGCGGCCATCGGCGAGGCGGATGAAGTCGGGGCCTTGAATGATGTGGCCGGTGTCGGTCCATGACCATTGCTTGTAAGGCGGCTCGCTGACGCCGAACATGGCGTTGCCGCGCTTCCCTTTGTTCTCGTCGCGCGTCAGGGCGAGCATCGTGCCGTCGTCAGTGAAACGCAGCGTCGTTTCGTTGGGCAGGGCGTTGCGGCCGGGCGCGAGATCAGTCACTCGGGAGAACTTCGCGCCGTCGGGCGAGGACCACAGGCTAAGTTTGAACTTCTCTTTGTCGGCCACGGTATAGGCGACGCCGTAGAGTGCCTTATCGTGCAAAGTAGAGCGCCAGAGCCACTGACCGTCATCGCAGCACGGCAACGGTGCGGTCCAGGTGCGACCGTCACTGGAGAAGGCGGAGCGCGTGCGCGCGGCGGTGCGTTTGCGCTTCGCATCGGGTGCGCTGGTGCCGTCGTAGATCGAGCCGCCGATGGTGAGCATGAGGCGGCCGTCGGGTGCGGTGCAGAATTTCGGATCGCGCAGGTCCACGCCGGCCTCCGTGAGCAGCGCGGCGGATTCCCACGCGCTGCCGTCTTTGGAAACGAGCACCCGCACCGCGCCGTCGGTGCCGGGGACGTGCTTCGAGCTTTCGCGGAAGGTGATGAACCACTCGTCTGTATACTTCGTCAGGCTGGTGAAGGCATTGTGCGGCGCGGCGTCCCAAATCTTCTTCACCTCCAATACTTCCAGCGCCGGGACGATCTCCAGATTCTGGGAAAAACCCATCTTCTCCGCCGTCTGGAGCGCCCACGTCCAGTCCTCGCGGCGGCCCGTGATGGTAACTCTTGTGTGTTCCGCTGTCATCGCGACTGCTTGGGGCATGTTGAAGTACTTGAGTATGCCGGGGAAGCATAATTCTTGCCGATGTGAGGTAGGCAAATCATGCAGACTGATGAAGAAGTCGCGCGGGTTTTGGACAAGCAATCTTGAATAGATAAGAAGCGCTGCACTTCGTCCTCGAGTATCCACGCCATGAGTATCTGGAGATTCGTCAGCACCTCTGGCGGCAGAATCGAGAGCATCAATGACGTCAATCGGACGGCCGGCCAAATCAAACCGCCGCCGAACGTGATGATTGGTTTTCGCTTCTTCTCCAAATTTGTGGCCGAAAATATCACCAGTTCCTGTCAGCATCTTCTCCCGCAGCACCTTCATCCACCCGTCGCGCATCTTCTCCCATTCCTCCTTCGTCTGCGGCACCGGCGGATTCGCCACGGGCACGAAGGTCTCGTCAATGCGCGTGTTGATCTCGTCCTTCGGAATCTCTGTGAACACTCGCAATTCCTCCGGCTTGAAGACTTTCACCGCCGGCTCGGCGATGGTGTCCATGAGGTCTTTGCCTTTCAGGAAGCGCTCGAACCAGTGGAACGCCCCGATGTTGAGCGGCTGCGTGTCCTTGTGCGGGCCTTCGGCGATTTGCAGGCCGAGGTTCTTGCCGGCATCGAGCATTTCGTAGATGCGCCGGGTGCTTTCGTGAACGCGGATGACGCCGCCGAGGGGGAAGATGTTGTCCTTGTCGGTATTGGAAATGAGCAGCGGGCGCGGGGCGGAGAGCGCGGCGAGTTTGTCGAAGTCCCAGCCGTAGAGGTTCACGAAATACATGCAGTCGCAGTGGCCTTCGATGACGCCGTTGATGACGTGATCGCGCAGCGTGGTGATGCCGGCGGTGGGCGCGGAGACTGCTATACGGTCGTCCACGGCGGTGATGAACCACGAATACGCCCCGCCGCCGCTGCGCCCGGTGACGCCGATTTTTTCCATGTCCACCTCCGGTCGCGTGGCGAGGTAGTCGAGCGCACGAATGCCGGCCCATGTCTCCACACCCGCGGGCGTGTAGCCGCGGCTGACCCACCACCAGCGGTTGAGGCGATAAGTGCCGTGGTGCTCGCCGAGAATTTCGCCCCACTGCACGGTATCCAGAATGAGACAGGTGTAGCCGTGACGCGCGAACCAGATGCCGTGATGCTGATAGCTCGCTTTATTGCCGCAACTCGTGCCGTCCGGCGCATACGTCGGCCCGTGGCCGCTGACATAGAGAATGGTGGGCAGCTTGCCGCTGACGACCGCGGGGCGGTAAAAGTTCGCCGTCACATAAAGCCCCGGCAGGCTCTGAAAGTGAAGTTTCTCAACGACGAAGCCGTCGCCCTGCACTGTGCCGGTGACGACCGGCTTCAAGTCCCCGCGCGGCGGCTCGGGATCGAGTCCCAGCATTTCCTTCAGTTCGCGCCGGTAGCGGTCCTTGTTGGCGAGCCACGCGGCTTTGTCCGGGACTTCTTTGGCCAGCGACTGCTCGGCGGTGCGGACGAGTTGCTCCAGATAGGAGGGGGCTTCTTCGGCAAAGACGGCGAGCGGGAGGAACAGAGTAAGAAGGAGACGGATCATACTGTGACAGTAGGCGGTTTGGGGGTGAGGCAAGGTCCGGTGGTGCGGAGCCGTTGGTGTACAGGCTTTAGCCGGTGGTGCGGAGCCCGGAGCCCGGAGCATCGGCACTCTGGTGGCTCCGAACCGCCTTCGCCCGTTCGGCTGAAGCCTCTACACCAGCGGATCCGGCTGAAGCCTGCACACCAGCGGGATGGGCTAAAGCCTGCACACCAACGGGCAACGCTTCCGTTGCACAAAGCGCCTCGCCCGCTCAACATAGCGGGCGTTCCCCAAAAAAATCGTGGCCGAAAAATCCAGCAACGACCAGCCCCCCACGCAGGACGACAAGTCTGCGGCGGCCCCGCGCGGTCAGAAAGTCGGCTTGCTGCCCGTGAAGGGCTGGAGCCGGCGGAATTTCAATTTTGTGCGGCACATCATGCTGCCGCAGATGTTTTCGCTGCGCACCAACACGCCGCTGCGCCCGGATTTGCTCACCCACGATACGGGCGAGTTTCAGGTGACGTGGATCGGCCACGCGTCGTTCCTCATTCAGACCGAAGGGCTCAACATTCTCGTCGATCCCGTGTGGTCGCGCTGGCTGGGCATTCTCAAGCGCGTGCGCAATCCAGGGCTGGAAATCGAAGACCTGCCGCCGATCCACGCCGTGCTCATCACGCACGCGCATTTCGATCACCTGCATTTGCGTGCGCTGAGCCGCATCGGTTCGGGCCAGCCGATCGTGGTGCCGCGCGGTGTGGGCAAGCTGGTGCGCGGACGCGGGTTTGGCGAGGTCATCGAACTCGACCTCTGGCAAAAGGTGCAGATCGGGCCGCTGGAGATCACGTTCACGCCTTCGAAGCACTGGGGCGCGCGCATGGTGCATGATGTGAACCGCGGCTTCGGCGGTTATCTCATTCGCAATGAAAGCGGACGCACCGTCTATCATTGCGGTGACAGCGCCTACTTTGAAGGCTTCACGCGCATCGGCGGCGAGGCGGACATCGATCTCGCCATGATGCCCATCGGGGCCTACGAAGCCATGAGCGGGCGCGACGTGCATTTGAATCCCGAGGAGGCGCTCACGGCGTTCGGCGACCTCCGCGCGAAACACATGGTGCCCATGCACTACGGCACTTTTCCGCTCGGCGGCGAGCCGATGGACGAGCCGCTGCGCCGGCTGCGCGCTGCCAGCGCGGAACAGAAGCTGGAGAAGTCGGTCACTGTCCTGACAGAAGGCAAACCGGAGAAGTTTTGAATTCCGGAACGAAGCGAGCCGCCGATGGACCCAGATGAACACGGATGCGGGAAGGCTGGAAAGCGGCGGCAGTGTCTGAATGGCGTGCTCTGTTTTGCCTCGGAAAATCCGCGTCCATCTGCGTCCATCTGTGGCTTCTCCTCCATCTGCCTGCTGTTGGTGGCGTCATGGTTCATGCTGTCGTGGAGCACTGCCCAGGAGGGACTGTCGCCCGACCTCGCGCCGGGAAAGCCTGCTTTTGCCAAACCCAAAGTCCCGGCGGCGCTGTTCACGCACGAGAAGACGGCGCTGCTGGCGCCGGAGTGCGAGCGGATCGCTTCGTTCCTCGCGAAACATGCCGCGGAGCGTTTTACGCCAGGCATTCTGCGCGGAGACCGCGCGGCGATGCGCGAGGGACGGCTGCTGCTCACGGTGTCGCTGCACCTCGCACCGCTGAATGCCGCGGCGGTGCACTGCGCCGATGCGTGGTCGGAGGGCAGGGCACCCCGGCTGCCCGCAGCGGGGGAGAATCTGCGCGTTTTTTCGGGATTCATGCTGAGGGCCGCGCAGCGTCAGGAGGGTGAGCCGGGATCCGCCCGCGAGGTGCTCGGCCGCGTGCTCATCCGTCTCGCCGCGGACCTCGATCCAAAAAACGAAGACGCGATCTACGCCAGCGAAATGCAGGATCTCGCCGGCAAGGCCCCGCCGCTGCGCGAACTGCTCGATGGCACGCTGACGGTGAAGTGAGGCGGCTCAGCGGGCTTTGACCCCGAGCGAGTCGAGTTTCGTCCAGAACTTGTGGGCCACTTTTTTGAAGCCGGCGTTCGTCGGGTGGAGTTCGTTGGCCCACTCGGAGCGTTTGGTCAGGGTGCCGCGCAGTTCCACGGCGTGGAAGAAGGGGAATTCCGCCTGGAGCGACTGCACCATGTTGTTCTGGGCATCGATGAGCCGGCAAATGATGGGCCATCCCTCGGCTTCGTTGTAGCCCTTTTTGTTCAATGACGGTGCGAGCCACGGTCCGAGGAAGTGAAAGCCGAGCACATTGATGACGCCGCGGCCGTCGGGGATGGCGTAGTCGTAGCCGTGCCCGATCACGGGAATGGTGCGTTTCTGGACTTTGGCCTCCTCCTTCACCATGCTGAGAAACGTACGGTAGCCCTGCTTGAGCGTCACGTTGAAGAGCCCGTTCACCATTTCCATGCGCAGCGGATCGCCGCCGGCGTTTTTGTGATTGAGCAGCGGCAGGAGTTCGTCGCCGGCGATGTCGTTGCCGCCGCCGGAGAAGAGCACGGCGGCGGGCTGCTCTTCGCGGATGTAGCGCAGCGTCTCGGCGAGCTGCGAGGGATCGCGTTTGAATGCGTCGGCAATTTTCTGGTCGTTGTCGGGACCGTAAACCATCTGCTCCACGGTCGCGCCGGCGCTGGCGACCGACTTCACGCGATAGCCGAATTCCTCCAAGTGGTCGAGAATGTCGAATCCCGGCGGATAATCGAACCATGAATCGCCCTCGGCCACGAGCACCGCGCCGGTTTTCTTTTTGAAAAGGCCCCGCGTGGCGCGCTGCACTTTCTCCGGGGCGGCCATCAGGTGGGTGATTTCCCACTTCGCCCAGCGCAGGCGCTCGGCGACGGTCGGCTGCTTGAATTTCACGGCTTTCGCAGCCCGTTTCGCCGGTTTGGCCGCGGTGGAGGAGCGCCGGGACTTGCCGGCAGTGGTTTTTTTCTTCGTACTCATGATGGTCTGGGATGGGATGAGTTTGGGACTGCCCGTGTCGCGGGTGGTAATTATCATTACACGATGAGCGGAGATCCGTGACAAGGTTTCTGCGATTCCCGCGACGGCACTCCGGGCAAATCCCGCAACCGGGCCGCCGTCATTTCATAATTCAAAACTTGAAGCACGCCGCCCGTTGCTGCGTAATGGCAGGCCCGCCGTGTGAACGCTATGGCAGCGATGCCGGCCCCAATTTGCTGATAAAGCCACAGATGAACACAAATGATCACAGATAACATCGCCTGCCGCTGCCTCTGATTTCATCCGTGTCCAACTGTGGCTTTCCCCTCCACCCGTGCTGATCAAGTTCCTGCTCCCATGAAATACATCCTCTCCAGTCTCCTGCTCGTCCTTACGCTGTCGGCGTCCGCCGCGCCGCTGCGCGTTTTTGTCCGCGGCGGCACGGCCAATCGCGGCGAGGAAGTCCATGCGCATCACCGCTTTGCCAAAGAATGGCCGGCGCTGCTCAGCGAGCGCGGCATCACGGCCACGGGCGGCACGGAGTTGCCGACCGACGAACAGCTCGCGGCGACGGACGTCATCCTCATGTATGCCCAGGAGGGCGGCACATGGCCGCCGGGGCGCTGGATGGCGCTGGAAAGTTTTCTCAAGCGCGGCGGCGGTCTCGTCGTGCTGCACACAGCGGCGGTGAGTTTGCAGGAGGACCACTGGAAGAGCATCACCGGGGGCTGCTGGCGGGCTGGGAAGACGAAGTGGAAGGAAGGCCCGATGGATCTCTACTACACGGAGAATCAATACATCGGCGGCGGGCATCCGATCACGAAGGGCGCGAGCAATTTCCACCTCGACGACGAAATCTACTACGACATGGACCTGCTGCCCGAGGTGCGCGTGCTGGCCACGAGCTACACGCCGAACGTGCGTCAGGGCCGCCGGCCCGCCGAGGGGAACAAGGCGCACATTTACGACATTCAGCCGCAGATGTGGACTTACGAGCGGACCATCGAGGGCGGCACCGCGCCGTATCGTTCCGTCGTCAGCCTGCCGGGGCACCTGTATAAGACGTTCGCGCTGCCGCACTACCGCGCTATCGTCATGCGCAGTCTCGCGTGGGCGGGGAAGCGCGAGAATCTGGACGAATTCTGCAAGCCGGAGGAGCTTTCCAGTCTGACGTATCCTGAGGGAGGGCCGCAGAAGCCGGCGGACACGCTCAAGAATCTGGAAATCCACCCGGATTTCAATCTCACGCTGGTGGCCGCGGAGCCGCTCATCAACAAGCCGATGAACTTCGACTGGGCGCCGGACGGCAGCCTGTGGGTGGCCGAGACGCCGGAATATCCCAACGGCCGCCGCGGGATGCGCCCGGATTATCGCGGCAAAGAATGGAAAGACCACGGCGGCATCGATCCGACACCCGGCGTCCAGGAACGCAAAGCGCACGACAAGATCAGCCGGCTCATTGATTCCGACGGCGATGGCGTGATGGATAAAAAGGAGGTCTTCTATGAAGGTCTCGACCTCGTGACCGGCCTCGTGTTTCACAAGGACGGCGTCATCGTCACCCAGGCCCCGGACATTCTCTGGCTGCGCGACACCGACAAGGACGGCAAGGCGGACAAGGTGGAGAAGCTCTACAGCAATCTCGGCACCGGCGACACGCACGCGGTTATCAACAATCCGCGCTGGGGCTGGGACGGATGGATCTATGCCACGCACGGCTACAGCGCCTCGGGCAATGTGGTGAATGCGAAGGGCGAGAAGCAGGACAACATCGGCAGCGGCGTGGTGCGCTTCAGGCCCGACGGCTCGAAGATCGAGCAGTATTCCAGCAAAGGCGGCAACACCTGGGGCCTGCAAATCACCGCCGACAATCGCGTGATGTGGACGCAGCCGACCAGCGGCACCATTCTCAATCATGTCGTGCTGCCGGAATACGCCCTCGCCCGCGGCAAGTGGGGCAACACGCCCAGCTTCGCCAACGTCATCGCCTCGCCCAAGACATGGCCGCTCGTCCCGTGGGAGCAGCTCGCCTACGTCCAGATTGATTTCGTCGGCAGCTTCACCGCCACCGCCGGCACGGTGATTTACGACGGCGGTTCATGGCCGGAGGAATATAACGGCGACTACTTCACCACGGAGCCGACCATCAACATCATTCACCACTCGCGCCTCAAGCCGAAGGGCAGCAGTTACGAGGGCTTCAAACTCCCGGGCCGCGAAGAGACGGAGTTCATCCGCAGCAAAGACATGTGGTGGCGGCCCATCGAAGTCCGCGTCGGTCCCGACGGCGCGGTCTATATCGGCGACTTCTACAATCAGGCCGTCATCCACAACGACACCCGCGGCCCCGACCACAACAACGTCAACGCCGCC
The DNA here is from genome assembly GCA_964523105.1 of uncultured Akkermansia sp. Classification (GTDB taxonomy): domain Bacteria; phylum Verrucomicrobiota; class Verrucomicrobiia; order Verrucomicrobiales; family V1-33; genus V1-33. Next base: position 168,298 of record CAZFZN010000011.1, on the reverse strand, counting down.
GTCCGCCCCGACCGCGACCACTACTTCGGCCGCATCTGGAGGCTGGATCACAAGCAGGCGAAGAAGCTGGAGGTGCCGGATTTGAGCAAGATGAATGGCGAGTCGCTGGTAAAGGCGCTCGAGCACCCGAACCGGCATGTAAGGATGAATGCGAGCCGTTTGCTGGAGGAGCGGTCTGCCGACATGGGGGGGAAACTGGTCTCGATCTTTGCTCGGCTTGCTCAATCAAAGTCACCCGAGGTGCGGATCACCGCACTGTGGAGCGCTGCGCGCGCTGGAGCATTGGGCGGTGACGACCATGTCGCGGCCCTGGGCGACGCGAATCCGTCTGTTGCCGCCAATGCGGCGGACATGGTGCGTGCAATTGTTGAATCCAAAGAGCTGAAACAGAAATTTTTTGGGCCGCAGGGTTACTGGCAACAGGCCGAGGCGGCGTTGATTCGACTTGTTTCAAGTAACGACTCCCGCTCTAGAATCGCGGGGCTGTTTGCCCTTACCGACTTTGCGGACCCGAATGCAAATCGTGAAGTGGTCATCGTGAAATCCTGGCCGAAGTTCGACGACGACTTCCAAAAGTCCGCCGCCGTCGGCGCGCTGGCGCAGAACAGCGCCGCCGCAATCGCCGCGATTCTCGACAGCGGCAGCGCCGATCTCGCGCAACTCGCCTCCATTCTCACGCAGAGCATCGGCGAGAAGAACGACAGCGCCGCTGCGGCGAAGCTGGTCATCGCGCTGAGCGACAAGCCCGCGTCCGCCGACGCGCTCAAGCGCGGCATTCTCGACACGCTGGGCAAGTCGCTGAAATCCGCGCCGGAGATGACGGCGGAGGTTTCCGCCGCGCTGACCAAGCTGCTGGCCAGCGGCGCCAGCGCCAGCGTGCTGCCCATCGCGGCGCAGTGGGACAAGGCCGGCACGCTCAAAGGAGCGATGGCGAAACTCGTGCAGGAACTGTTTGCCAAACTCCAAGTTCAGGGTGCGACGGATGAAGAGCGCTTTGCCGCCGCGCAGAGTCTCATCGGGCTGCGCAGCGCCAATGCCGACGCTCTGCCCGCCGTGCTCGGCGTGGTGGCCGGCGATTCCTCACCCGCGCTCAAGACGCGCCTCATCAATGCGCTCGGCGAGACCGGGGACGCTGCTGTCGGTCCGGCGCTGGCGGCGGGTTTTGCCAAACTTCCCGCCGAGGCGCAGACCGTGGCTTTCAACGCCGTGGTCAAGCGCGCCGACTGGTCCATTGCCTTTCTCGACGCCATCAAAGCGAAGACCGTGGATGTCGCCGTGCTGGGGCCGGCGAATGTCTTCCGCCTGCGCTCGCACCCGGACAAAGAGGTCAGTCAGCGCGCCAACGCGATGCTGGATACGCTGATGCCCGGCATGAAGGAGAAGGCGGAGATGATCGCCAAGCTCCTGCCCGAGGTGGAGAAAAAGCCGAACCTCGAGATGGGCAAGATGATGTTCACCGTCCAGTGCGCGACGTGCCACAAATTCGGCAATGCCGGCGCGGAGGTCGGCCCCAATCTCACCGGCATGGGCGCGCACGGTGCGGGCGAACTGCTCAGCGCCATCGTGGACCCGAACGCGGAAGTGGACCCGTCGTTCACCGCATGGAACATCGAAACGAAGGACGGTCAGAGTTTTGCCGGCGTCATCGCGCGGGAGAATCCGTCCAGCGTCTTCCTGAAGTTCCAGGGCGGCGAAAAGGAAATCAAAACCGCCGACATCAAGAGTCGCGTGAACACCGGACGCAGCCTCATGCCCGACGTGCTCGGCCAGCTCGGCCCGGAGATCATGCGCGACATCATCGGCTACATGCAGGCCACCGACGGCGGGAAATTCCGCACGCTGGATCTGCGCCAGTCCTTCACCACCACCACTTCGCTCGGGCTGTATCAAAGCCAGGAACTGAAGGACCAGAGTCTGGATTTCGTGAAGACCGGCACCGTCCCGGTGAACGGCGTGCCGTTCAACATCGTGCCGCCCGAGAAGTCGCCGAACAACATCATCGTGCTCAAAGGCGGCCCCGGCGGCACGTATTGCAGCACCCTGCCGCAGAAGACGGAGGTCAAAGCCGGCGGATTCAAAGCGAACCGCATTCACTTCCTCGGCGGCGTCAGCGGCTGGGGCTGGCAGCCGGGCCGCGAGGAGTCGGATATTCTCAAAGTGACCATCCACACCACGCAGGGCCAGCGCGAGAACCTCGTCTTCAAAAGCGGCGTCGAGTTCTCCGACTACATCTTCCGCTTCGACGTGCCCGGCTCCAAATTCGTGCCCGGCCTCGTGCGCGATCACCAAATCCGCACCTTCAGCAAAACGCTGAACCTCGGCGCCGTGGAGATCGAGCGCATCACCCTGGAAAGCATCCCCACTGGCGGCGCGCCGACCATCGCGGCGATCACGCTGGAGCTGGCGGAAGGCGCCAAGCCCGACGCTCCTGTGCCCGCTCCGGAGAAGAAGACTTCCATGGAATGGAAACCCGGCACCAAAGTCCTGCTCATCGGCGGCGGGGCGTCGCATGACTACCAGAAGTGGTTCAACGAGTACGACTCGAAGATTCTCACCGCCGCCGGCTACTCTGTGAACTACACCGAAGACGCCGCCGTGGCCGCCAAAGAACTCGCCAACGCGGATGTCGCCGTCCTCAGCGCCAATCACGGCAGCTTCGGAGGTGTGCCTTTCCGCGAGGCGCTCAACAAATTCATCGAAGCGAAAAAGGGCATCGTCCTTCTCCATCCCGGCCTTTGGTACAACTGGGCCGACTGGCCCGACTACAACAAGACCATCGCCGGGGGCGGCAGCCGTGGTCACGACCGCCTCGGCGAGTTTGAAGTGAAAGTCAGCCAGCCGGAGCACCCGCTCGTCAAAGGCGTAGCCGCGAACTTCAAAATCACCGACGAACTTTACTACTACAAACCCGACCCCGCCGGCACGCCCATCGAAGTTCTGGCCAGCGCCACCAGCACGCAGCGGCCCGGCGATTACCCGCAGGTCTTCGTGGTGAAGCATCCGAAGACAAAGATCGCTGGTCTCACCCTCGGCCACGACGGCCGCGCGCATGAGTTGGAGCAATACAAGACGCTCCTGCTGAATGCCGTGAAGTGGACGAGTGGGAAGTAAACGGAGCGCGGAGTTGCACTCCGCGGGGGGCTTTCATTTGCTCAAGAAGCCGGGGCGGAGTGCAACTCCGCGCTCCGCTCCGGGATTCTGTTTCCGCCCGCCTCACGGCACGCGGTCCACACGTACGCGATGGAACCTGCGGGCCTCCGCGGCTCTGGCGGCGGTGCGGTGCTGCGGAAGACAACCTGCGCACTGCCGTCGGGGTGATCCATGCGGCTGTGGAGAACGAGGCCCCCGGCGGACCATGTGGTTAGGTCATCGCGCGCGGAAATTATGGAGCGGCGACATTCCTGTCGCCGTCGCGGTTCCAAAGGAGACCCGGCTCGCGAAGCAGAGTGGCGCCGGGGGCGCGGTGGGACAATGGGCGACAGGAATGTCGCCCCTCCTTGCGGCTCCAGTGCGTCAGCCTGTCCACCTCATCCTCGTGGGCCTCACTTTTTGCCGAAGCTTCAGTTTGCCGGTCCTCCCAGCCGTTTGAGCAGTTCGGCATGGGGGAGCCCCGGGAACGATTCCGCGCGGCGCTCCGCCGCTTTGGCCCGCTGTTCATCCGGCGTTTTGTCCGCGTCGGTTTTTCCGTCGGAGAAGTATTTGTCCGCGAATTCCTCGATTTCGCCCTCCGCCTTCAGGGCGCGGATCGCTTCGGGATTCTTCGCCAGTTCCGCCGCGAGGGCTTTGGCATCGGACTGTGACTTCGCGCCGCCGGGAAATTTCGCCAGGTAGTTCGCCCACCGCAGGCTGGTCCACGGGGTGGTTTCCCTGACGGATTGGGCCAGGGTCAGTTGTCGCCGGGCGAACTCCGTGCGCAGGCTGTCGAGGGCCGGATCTTTTTTGCGGCTGAGCATTTCGCCCAGGACATGAGCCATCCCTTCCGTGATCAGGTCCGCGGGAGCCCAGTCATGGTTCCCGGGAAACCAAATGAGCCGGGAGTCTTTCTTATAATCCCGGTGCGTGCGGACGCCCTCGCGCCGGTTGTAATCGTTCGTGCCAAAAATGCCGCAGACCACGGTGCCGCGCCGCAATTCAGCCTGGCGGAAGGCGGCTATGGATCCTCCGGGATAGACTCCGTTCCCGGCGCCACAGGCGAGGATGCCGCCGATGTTCTTTTCCGTTTCTGCCAGCAGGTAGGCCCTCCGGGTGCCGCCGGACATCCCCGAAGCAATGGCCAGACCGGGCAGCACCGGAAGCTTGCCACTGACATCTTTGACCATGGCGAACACAGCTTCCTCCCCCTGCGGGAACTCGTTCCTCGCCTGGATCGAAACCGTCAGGATGACGCCCAGGTGCTCCGCCGCGGGGAGGTAGCGTTCGAGGGTTTTGGCCGATCCGCCGCCGGGATCCAGAACAAAACAAACGGGCCACAACGCTCCGGTATGGAATTCCTTCGGAAGATAGACCCGGTAAGTCCACTGCGGGGAAGTCGCACAGGCGATTTCTCCGGAGACCGTGCCGGGCACGGCGTCGAGTCCAGGGATCGTCTTTTCACCGGTCTTCGCCTGCGGAGCCGGCGCGGTGTTTTTCGAGACAAAGGCGCGGTCCTCCGCCGACAATTGCGCGAGCTTGACGGTGATCTTCCTGCCATCCCGCTTTTCGAGGACCACTTCAGTGGCGTTTGAGGAGACGAGCCGGGCTTCGATGGCGGTGCCGGCCGCGCTTTTCCAGGAACGCCATGCGGCATCCGTTTCTGCGGTCGCCGTCGTCGCGCCGCCGGCGAGGCAGAGGGCAAACAGCCGGCACCGCAGGGCGCGTTTGATAGTCAGAAGCAGGGTCTTCATGAATGCATCGGGATGGGAGAAAAGTTTCGCGGGAAACATTGCGGCGGCATAGTGCAGTTAGGCTAAAGAGGAAACAGAACCACGGATGGACTCGGATGAACCCGGATGCTCAGCAGGTTGTGATTACGTGATTGAACCTTCCCCGGGCGAATCCGAATTCATGCGTAAATCCGTGTTTATCAGTGTTCATCTGTGGTGCTCCCGTGTTCGAGCTCCTCCTCACGAAAACGTCCTTCGGCGGTTCCCCTTCTTTCGGGCTTCCGTTACGGGACTTCCGTCGTCCGCGGACAGAAAAACGCCCCGCCGGTTGTGGAGCCGGCGGGGCGTTCGGGTTTCAGCGGCGAATCCTGAAGGGTTGCGGACCGCGCGGCGAATCAGGTGATTTCAATTCGCATTGCGTGCGCGCCACTGGAGTCGGGAGGTGCCGGAGTTGACCGGCGGGTTCAGATCACTGAGCAGTCCGCTGAAGGTGGTGCGGCTGCCCGCACCGGCGAAGCCGGCGGCGGCCCGATACCATGTGACCAGATCGAAGCTGTACTCCAGCGCATAGGCTCTTCCCTCAGTGGTGGGGAAGGTGAAGGAGTAGGAGTTGCCGGTGACGAACCCGTAGCTGCTGAAGCCGCCGCTGAGGTCGGCGGAAGGCGGCTGGGCCACGAGCGGGAATCCGCTGACATTGTCCGGAGTGAATGTCGGGATGCCTGCGGGATAGCTGGGATCGTAGCGGAGGAGGACGAGACTGGTCGTTTTATTCGGGCTGATGGGAGCGGCCGAGTAGGCGGATCCGGTGACCTCGAAGAACGAACCGCCGCCCTGTTCATAGAACAGCACACTGATCGGATAGTCATCCGGCACGAGGTAGATGAGGCCGGTGGTGAAGCTGTCTCCGGTGTCCACGTCGGCGACGAGCGCGTTATTGCTTCCGGGGGCGAAGCTGGAGATGACGGCGGCTCCGGTGCTGTTTTGCAAGATGCGCGAGAAACTGGCGCCCTGGACGACGAGGCGGCTGCCGTCGTCGCCCCGGAATCCGAGAAGGTACCAGCCCTCCTGTTCGATGTGGAGGTAACCGTTGCCTCCGATGGCGTAGTTGTTGTCATCCACCCCGGCGACGTTGTTGGGCCAGGGATCGTCTCCCCCAATGCTTCCAGGGCCGGCGCCATTGGTTTCAGGATCGGTGAAGTTGATGGTGTTGTATTGCGTGGCACCCAGCCCGAAGAGGGCCGCCTCCGCTGTGGCGAGGTTGTCCATGCCCGGCACGTTGGCGAAGGACGCCTGGACGTCCCACGGGCTTTCCATGGACGGCTGGACCAGCAGGGCGTTACTCGCGGTGTGGCCGACAGGCACCCAGTCGTTGGTGCTGGCGTTGGTGAGATGCACGCCGGCGGCCATCGTCAGTTGATAGAAGAATCCGCCGCCGCCCTCCCAGTTGACGTAGGTCACGTCGTACTGGCCGGCTTCAAGATAGGTGACGCCGCGGGTGTCGGCATTGCCGGTCCCGGTGGGGAAGTAGATTTCATTGGGTGCGGACATGGTGCGTGTGCCGCCGCCCGTGACGGTGCGGAAGACGGGGTTCGGAAGGCCGACTCCCGTGATGCGGAGGAAGAAGCCATCGTCGCTCTGATCGTTGAAGGTGTAGTCCCCGGCGGCGGCGACATCGATGCGGCACTTGGCGATGGTGACGATCCGGTCGTCGTCGCCGCCGGTATTGCCGGGGAACGGCTGGGCGTTCGTCACGACTCCACCCTCTCCGTTGGTCTCGGGGTCTCTGTAAACGAGCGCCGGGGACAGGGTGTCCACGACTCCCGTGCGAGTAGTGACGGTTCCGCCGGGGTCGAAGACCCACGAGCCGGAACCCACGAGTCCGCCGTCATCGGTGGGGGAGAGTTCACTGTCAAAGACGCTGGTGCCGCCCCACTGAACCTGCAGTCTCGTGACTTCCCATGCCGGGACGCCGCCGAGGCAGCATTCGTCGTAGCCCGCCGTGAGGCGCAGTTGCAGGTTATCGCCGGGGCTGACCCCCGGAATGTTCGCGAGCGAGGTAATGAGTGCACCGGAACTGTAACCGGCGGAGTTCTCGGTGAAGGCCGTCGTTCCAAGGAGCGAAGTGCCTACAATCGCCCCGGTATAGCCGTTTTGGGTGAAGGCCCCGGGGTCCAGATAGGTGAAGGCCCCGCCGTTGATGGAGTATTCGATGATGCCGCCGTCCCACAGTCCCCCTTCAAAGCCGTGGCGGTGCACCAGCGTCAACTGGGCAGCGCCGGCGCCCGCCGGGATGGCGAACTGCGGCGTGGTGAGGGAATCGATGGAGAGCCCGTCCACGCCCACGCTCCTCCACGAGGTGCGGCTGACATCGATCATGGGATAACCGGGAGCCCACGCCGCGACGGACGGTTTGGTGAGGAAGTCCATGGTTTGGGCGAGGTTGTCCACATTCTCGTAGCCCGCGGTTTGATAAGTGCGGATGCCCCAGTTGCCGCCGGCGCCGATGGGCCCGGGGAGATTCGCCGGGAAGGCCGAAGTGGTCGGCAGGACGCTGGGGTGGGCGGTGTTGCCCATGAGGCTCCATGCCAGCTGACGTTCGTCATTGGCGGTGACAGCCCCGGCCGCCCAGCTCAACTCCGCGGAACCGCCGCCGCCGCTGTCGAAGCTGATGAAGGCGACGTCATAGGTGCCCGCTGCCGGGAAGGAAAACGCGGCGCGGGCGCTGGTGGCACTTTCGTTGAAGACGAAGGAGGAGTCCGACGGGTCTTTGACGACTCCGTAGGCGCCGGTGCAGTTGGCGCCTTCGATCTTCAGGCCGCAGCCATCGTCCGTGCGGAAGTTGAAGGAATAAGTCCCGGCGGCGGGAATCTCGAGTTTCGCCTTGCCGAGGATGATGTGGTTGTCGTCTGCGGCGGTGCCGCCGGGGAAGGGAAGGTCATTGTTGAAATCGCCGAGAGTACCGGGGGCTTCCGGGTCATTGAAATTGATGACCGGGGTCTCGTGGTCGGTAAACGGCGGTGTATTGGTCAGGATGACGCCCATGGCGGCCGTGCCGTTGGCAGCGGTGGTGGCGTATTCGCGCACCGCCCAGGGCAGCGAGGGCGTGGCGCTGAACGGTGAATTGGCGGCAATGACCGCGACCTGGGGCAGAATCGGGCCGGCGAGATTTTGATTGAGATCGTAGGCGACCGCTCCGGCGTCGGTGCCCTGCACCCTGACGTTGTAAACGAAGGCGCCGGGATTGTAAGGCCCGTCGAGGGTGGCCGTGATGGTGGTCAGGTTATCCGTCTTGACGGCGCTGAACGAGGCCGCGGCGGCGCCGTTGAAGGTCACACTGGTGATGGAGGCGGTGACCACTTCACGCCCGGGGGAGGTGCCGTCCCGCAGGACGAGGCTGGCGACAAAACCGGCGCCGGCGGCGTTGCCGGTGAGGGAACTGATGGAAATGTCCGGATTGACGAGCGTGGGAATGCGCTCGGCGTTGATCTCGGCGGGGGTGAGCAGGGAATTGAAGACCTTCACTTCGTCCACCAGGCCGTTGAAACTGCCGCCGTTGTTGGAAGTGCCGATCGCCAGAGGAGAGGCACTGCTCATGCCGCCGGCGCCTCCGCCCGCAATGCCAGCGCCCGCGGTGCCCGTCATGAGGACGCCGTCGAGATAGATCTGCTGGTTGTTGCTGGCATCATTGGTCCAGGTGAGATGGTGCCAGTTGGCGGTGTCGGTGGCGATATTGGTGCCCTCGACATCGTCCCCCCAGTGCCCGCTCCAGTGGCGGCTGTCCCGCGCCCCGAGGTGCAGCGCCTCACCGCCTCCCGCGGGTGTTTGGGTTCCAAAGATCATGTTATCCCCGGTCTGATTGTTGAACTTCGCCCAGCACATCACTGTGTAAGGGCCATTGCCTGCGATCCCCCAGACGCTTTGCGCGGCATTCGTGTTCACATAGGGGGCATCCACCGTGGACCATCCGTCATTGTAGGCGCCTGCGGCGAAGTTGCAGACTTTGCCCAGCGGATAGTTGGTGCCCCCGACCAGAACCGAGGGGCCGTCCTGGATGGCCACCGTGCCCCCGCCGTTGCCGTTGACGAGAGTGCCGTTGATCGTGGCGCCGGGGGCAAGGTTGGGAACATCGGTGCCGATGACGTTTTCGAAGTTGTATTTCAGCGTGAGCGCGGCGTTGGCGAGGCCGGCGCCGCAGAGCAGCGCCGCGGCAACGGAGAGCGTTCGCAGCGAGGACTTGGCGGGGTTGAATTTCATAGGGCGGGTTGGGGTGGTTGCTTTCAGCACCGGCTCCCGGAGCGGTTCCGCCGAAGGAACTGCTCCCGGTCGCCCGTGCGCGGATTTTTTCAATTAGCGACGCGAGGATGCGATAAAGGCGCCCTGAACATCAAGATTATAACCCCGCTCTCACAAATTTAGGCGAATCCCCTATTTCGCCCCTGGGGAGCCTCACCGATTCATGGCTGCGACAGCAACACTGCCGGGTGGGCTCCGGGGCGCTTGAATTCGGACACCTTTCCGTCCGGCCAGCGCACGGTGATGCTGGCGGCTTCCCGGTTTTTGCCCAGGCCAAAATACAGCGCGAGACTCCCCTGTGAGAGATAACCTCCGCCGGCCTGGACTTCGGCGGTTTGGGCGGGCAGTCCTTCCGCGGTGATCGTCACCCGCGCTCCGACGGCTGCCGGATTGCCGGGTTTACCTTTGAGCATGACGGCGACGGAACCGCCCCCGCTGCCGGGCGAGGCCGGATCGGAGCGCAATCCCATCACCGGCGCGTTGTTGAAGCCGACGGAGAGGTCGGCGCGGCGGTCGGCGTCGAGGTCCACCACGGCCAGACTGCGGACGTCTCCGGCGAGAGAGAGGCCGCTTTCGCGGGGATAGAGCGGACGCAGCCGGCGTCCGCCTTCGTTTTTCAACAGCACGCCGAGTCCGCCGGCCATGCGCTGGGTTTCCACCTGGGCGTGGGAGAAGTTCTGGCCGATGACCACGTCGGGCCGGCCGTCGCCGTCGGTGTCGGTGATGACGGCGCCAAAAGCCGGAGCGGTCTGCACCTGCCACGGCAGTTCCTCGAACGTGAACTTCCCGCGTCCGTCGTTCCAGAAAATGCCTGACGAAAGAGTGGTGACGGAAAATTTCTCCGCGGCTTCGAGTTTCTGCGGCGGATAGATGGCGGGCAGGGAAGCGGTGGCGAAGGCTTTGAAGGTGCCGAACTTGTCTTTGATGAACGGCATGGCCTGGGAGGAGCAGCTCCGGCCGCGCACGGGAAAGAGCGTGTCGCCCTCCCATTCGGCCTCGACGATGTGCCGGTTTCCGCTGCCGTCCATGTCGCCGTAATAAATCATCACCGGATGCGAGGGCGTGGCGTGGTACTTGGTATTGAGTCCGAAGTTGGTGGCTACGAGGTCGATGGCGCCGTCGCCGTCGATGTCGCCGGCGGCGAGTCCGTTCCACCAGCCGCTGCGCAGGGCGAGTTCACTGTCTTCGTGCGGCAGAAGCCGGCCTTTGTCGTTGCGAAAGACGCTCACCGGGCCCCACTCCATGCCGAGGGCGAGATCGAGCCAGCCGTCGTTGTCGAGATCGCTCCAGACCGCACCGGTGACCATGCCGGGGGAAGCGAGCGCGGGCGCGAGTTCTGCGGTCGCGTCCGTGAAGCGTCCGCCGTCGTTGCGCAGCAGGCGGCTGCGCGCCGGGAGTGGATAGGCCCCGGGCACGCAGCGGCCGCCGGCGAAGAGGTCGAGATCGCCGTCGCGGTCGAAATCCGCGGCCGCCGCCGGGCCGCCGCTGTCGGTTTCCGCGGGCAGCGACCCTGCCGGCGCGGGAGTGAAGTTTCCTTTGCCGTCGTTCAGATAGAGCCGGTCCTGCAGCCCGGGATCACCGGCCGCGCAGGCCACGCCGCCGCTGACGACGAAAAGGTCAGGATCGCCGTCGCCGTCCGCGTCGAAGAACACCGCGCCGGTGTCATCCACCGCTCCGCCGTCCGGCAGCGCTGCGGGTGCAGGCGTCAGTTTCCCGCCTTTGTTGAGATAAATGCGGCGCGGCACCGATTTGCCCTGGCCGAGGAAGAGGTCCTCGAATCCGTCGCCGTCCACATCGGCCCACGCCTGGCCGGGTCCCCACTGCGACATGCTGTTGGGCAGCAGCGGTTCGCGCTGAAAGTCGTCGTATTTCAACTGCCGGTGCAGCGCGGCATCGAGTCCGGCGGTTCTGGCAAAAAGCGGGGCCGGAGGAGCGGGCGGCGGCGGAGCGGCGGGGGCGTCCCCGGCTGCAGTGATGGTGTATTTGCGGCCCGCCGCGAGGTTCTCGAACTGCTGCATTTTGCCGTCCGGCCAGATGATCTCCAGTTGCGCCGCGGTTTTGTCAGGGCCGAGACCGAACACGAGCCCCGGATGATCGTGGCCGAGGTAGCCGCGCACGGGGGTCAACTGTGCCGTCTGCACGCCGGAGGCGGCGGTGAGGCGGATCATGGCGCCGAGGCCCCGGGTGTTGCCGCCGGCGCCGCGCAGCTCCAGCGCGATGCGGTTCGCGGCCTGAGAGTTGTTGCGCAGCACGGCCGCGGGCTCGTCGAGCCTCACACTGACAATGTCGGTGTCGCCGTCGCCGTCGAGGTCGGCGAGGGCGCAGCCATAGCTCATGCCGAAGTGGTCCAGCCCCCATGTTTTGGAAACGTTCGTGAACCTGAGCCCGCCCTCGTTGCGGAAGGCATAACACGACTCCTTCATGGGCGGCAATTTTTCGTAGCGGTCCCACTGGGATTTGGAGGCGTCCTGCACCAGCGCCTGCGGCTCGTCCTTCTCATTGAAATTCCGGCTCATGCCCGCCTGCACATAAACGTCAGGGCGTCCGTCGAGGTCCAGATCCGCGAGCCGCACCGCCCATGTCCAGTTGGTGCGCGCGAGGCCGGCGAGAAATCCCGCCTCCATGAAGCGGCCGTTGCGCGCGTTCATGAAGAGACAGTTCCGCATGAGCTGCGCGGGATTGGCATTTTCCATGAACCACGTGTTGCTCCCCATGTTGCCCATGGCCGTCTTCTGCTTGAAGTGATTGGAGCCCGCCATGTCGGCGATGAAAAAATCCGGCCACGCGTCGCCGTCCACGTCGCCGAAATCGGCGCCCATGGAAAACCACGTCGTCGAGGTCACCGTCTGGAGCGTGACGTCGGCGAACGTGCCGTCGCCCATGTTGCGGTAGAGGCGGTCGGCGTCATCGAAATCGTTGCCGATCCACAAATCCGGCCGGTGGTCGCCATTCCAGTCGAACCAAGTCACGGAGAGCCCGTGGCCGCGGTGCGCGATGCCGGACTGCTTCGTCACGTCGGTGAAGGTGCCGTCGCCGTTGTTGCGCATCAGAAAGTCAGGACGGCCGACCACGCGGGTGACGTACTGGGAGTCGCCGGTCTGCACGACGTCGTAGTATTTCTCCCACTGCGGGAGGATGACCGGTTTGCCGCCGGGGCCGGCCGTCAGGGTTTTCTCCTCCGGGAATCCGATGCCGCCGGGACGGTACCAGCGGTTTGTCAGGACATAAAGATCTAGGTCGCCGTCACCGTCGTAGTCGCAGAAGGACGGCGTGTGCGAGGCGTCCGCGAGGTCGAGGCGAAATTCCTTCGCACGGTCCGTGAAGGTGCCGTCGCCGTTGTTGATGAAGAGCTGGTTCGGCGTGAGATAATTGCAGACGTACAAATCGGGCCGGCCGTCGCCGTTGACGTCGGTCATGGCACAGCCGGTGCCCCACGCCTCGCCGCCGTCCACGCCGGCCTTTGCGGTCACGTCCTCGAATTCCATGACCGCTTTCTGGCGGTAGAGGCGGTTTTTCGCCGGACCGCTCACCAGATAAATGTCCGGACGGCCGTCGGAATCGAAGTCGCCGATCGCCACCCCGCCCGTGGACATGGACGAAGCGTAAAGGAATTTCCACGGGTGGCTGAGGTCGATGGGATTGGTGAAATTCAATCCGGTCCGCGCCGGCTGCAGTTCTTCGAACAGCTTTTCTCCGGCGGGGGAGGTTGGGGCGAGCGGCGTCGCGACCGGAACCGGAGCCGCGCCGGAGGGAATCGTCACCGCGAGCAGGATCGAAACCGCGGGGTGCAGAATGGGTTTCATGGGGTAATTCAGAAGTGGGAGAGCAGAGGCGACACCGGTTATCAGATTGCCGGCGGTTGTGGGAGAAGAATTTTCCGGTGGCCGCGAACGGCTGGCGAAACCGGCTGTTGGCGGGAGGAAATCCGGGCCCGCCCGGGGTGAGGAATCGAGCTGCAAAGTTGCCTCGATGCCACCGTGTCGCGGCGGCGACGGGGCTCCTCCCGGCAGAAAAATCGCTTCCGGCGGCAGATTTGTATTCCCTTTCGCCTCCGGTTTTTGGAAAACTGTTTTCCCCCTTCAAGTCCACCCCCTGCGGGCGGCGGTGCCCCATCGCCATCCGCGCTCACCCTTAGCAACCCCGTGAAAACAAGCCCCCGGACCCTTCTCTGCACCCTGATCATATCCTTCGCCCCGGCGGTTCACTCCAGTCAGGTGGTCATTTCCGAGGTCATGTACAATCCCGCCGGCACGAAGGCCGAGTGGATCGAACTGACCAATCAGACCACGAACCGGCTCGACATGGCCGCGTGGCAGCTCTCTTCGGGGTCGAATCTGACGCTGCCGGACTTCAATGCCGGAGCGCCGTCCGCTCACCTGCTGCTGGAACGCGAGCGCATCCTGCTCAGTTCCAAAACACCGGCGGAAACCCGGGCGGACTATCCCTCCATTCCCGGCGGCACCCGGATTTTCGGCCCGTGGACCGGGAGTCTCGACAATGCCGGAGAGACCATTGTGATTCGCGACAAGAACGGGGCGAAGCTGAGCCAGCTGGACTACGGCGACGGCGGCCGCAAATGGCCCGCGGCCCCCGACGGCACCGGCCATTCGCTTGTCATCGTGAACGAGAACCGCGAGGCGGACGACTGGCACAACTGGAAGACCAGCCCCGCCAGCGGCGGTACGCCGGGCACGCCGGATGTCATTCCCTCGGAGGATCCGATCAGCGATCCCACCGCGACGCTGCCGTCTCCGTTCACAGAGGTATTCCCCATGGCGAGTACGTGGGATTATTACAAGGAACTGGCGGCTCCGGCGGCGAACTGGAATTCCCGGACGTTCGTGCCATCCGCGCCGTGGGAGTCGGGGCCGGCGCTGCTTGGCTATGAATCGACGCCCAACGTGCTTCCGGCGCCCGGTCTTGTCACCGGATTCGGCAGTCCCGGACTGCTTACCTATTACTTCCGCAAGACCTTCAACTGGTCCGGGGGAACGGGCGGTGCGCAGTTTCAGATCGATACCATTCTCGATGACGGCGCGACTTATTACATCAACGGCACCTACATCGGGAACCGCGACGGCGTGACCTCGCCGGTGCACAACTCCAGTGTCGCCACCGTGACCGTCGGTGACGCGGCGCTGATCACCAATGGCGTGACCGGATTGATTCCGCCCGGCGTTCTTGTGGAGGGTGTCAACGTGCTGGCCGCCGTGTCCCAGCAGGTGAACACCACCAGTTCGGACATGATCTTCGGATCGAATCTGCGCCTCGCCAACAGCCCTCCGGCGGAACTGCTCATCAATGAAGTGCGGCAGGCGGGGCCGGGTACCGGATTCATCGAGTTCTACAATCCCGGCGCCGCGGGCATCAATCTCAACGGTTATTTCCTCACCGACACCGCCGGCGTTTGGAACAAGTTTCCCATCACGCAATCCGTCGTCGTGCCCGCCGGCGGACTGGCGACGCTGGGCTTCACTGAGTCCGGATTCTCCGCCACCGCACTGACGACCACGATTTATCTGGCGCGTCCCGACCAGACGCCGTTCACCGGGCTGAGCATGATCCTGCCGCAGGACGGGCGGTCCGTGGGGCGGAAACCCGCCGGGGCCTCCACATGGTTCCGTTTTTCCCAGCCCACGCCGGGCCAGCCCAACGCGAGCACCAGCACCGGTGGCGGCTCCACCGCCGTGCCGGCGTTCAATGAAGTGCATTATAATACCACGACGGGCAACGCCGACTGGGTGGAGTTCACCAACACCGGGACGACGTCGCTGCCGGTGAGCGGACTGTTCGTGGCCTCCACCAAAACCTTCACCGACAAGGTCGCGCTGAGCGGTCCCATCCCCGCGGGAGGATTTGTCAGTGTCGATGTCGATTTCCCAACCGACGCCGGCGGTGATCTCATTCTCTATCTCATCGACGCGGCGGACACGGTCCTCGCAGAGGCCATCGTCGAGCGTCGTCCCGGCAAGACTTCATCCCAGGCATGGCCGCGCGGCTCCGGCGAATGGTACGCCTCCGCCGGCTCGACGCGCAATGCGGCCAACGCTCCCGACCGCACCACGTCGGTGGTCATTACGGAAATGATGTACGCGCCGGTCTCGGATCACCGTCAGGGCGAGTACATCGAACTTTACAACCGCGGCGCCTCCGCCGTGGATCTGGGCGGCTGGGAGTTCACCGAGGGCGTCAGTTTCATCATTCCGGCCGGCACCGTAATCAATCCCGGCCAGCGCCTCGTGATCGCCCAGGACGCTGCTTTCATCACGGCGAATTATCCGGGCGTCAGTGGCGTCATTGGCAACTTCGGCGGCACTCTGAGCAATGCCGGTGAACTGGTCCGGCTGGAAGACGCCTCCGGCAACCTCGCCGACGAAGTGGACTATCATTCCGGCGGCGACTGGCCGCGGCTCGCCGACGGGCTCGGCTCTTCGCTGGAACTCATCCATCCTCAAATGGACAACGACTGCGGCTCCGCGTGGGCCGCCTCGGATGAAACCCAGAAAGGCCAGTGGACTGATTTCACCTACACCGGGACATGGTACAATCTGGGCAGCGGCGGCACCGACCTTGAGCGCAAGGAACTTCACTTCAATCTTGTGGGCGACAGTCATCTCATCGTGCGCAACCTGACCTTCGGGCTCCAGGGCTCTCCGCCGTCCGCGCTCACTACGGCCCTCTCGCCCTCCAACAGCGGGGTGGACGGCTGGCGGGTGACGGGCACGCACTGGGCCACCTTCGTCAATGCCGAGGGACTCAACATCGTGGCGGATGGCGGCGGTGACATGAAAGGCAATGCCATCGAACTCGACATTCCCGCCCTGACTGCGAACCAGGTGTTCACGATCAATTTTCAGGCCCGCTGGGTTTCGGGACTGAGCCGGCTGGTGATGAATACGTGGGACCGCACGTGGGGCCGCACCTTTGCCGTTCCCGTGCCGAACAACTGCGGCACGCCCGGTGCCGCCAATTCCCGCGCTGAGGCCGCGCCCGCGCCGGAAATCTGGTCCATGCTGCACAGCCCGCCGGTGCCGCGCTCCAGCGACAACGTCCTCGTCACCGCCCGCGTTACTTCCGCGGCTTCCGTTTCCGTCGTGCACCGGCTCGATTCCGTCAGCGGCGCCAATGTGTGGAACACCACCGCGATGAATGACGCGGGCACCGGCGGCGACGAGACCGCAGGCGACGGCATCTACTCGGCCACCATCGGCAACTATCGCACGGAGGGCGCCATCGTGCAGTTTTATATCCAGGCCGCGGCGGCAGGAGGCGGCACCGCCGCTTATCCCGCCGGCGGCGCGTCATTGCCCGGCCTGTGGATCGTGGACAGCACGCCTGTCACCAGCGACCTGCTGACCCAGCGGTTTGTGATGTCGGAATACGACCGCAACAGCATCGGCAGCGCGGGGGCCACGGCCACCTACAACTTCCGCCACCCGCGGATGTCGAATCACTATTACAACGCGACGCTGATCTACAACGAAAAGGAAATCATCTACAACGTGGAGGCCCGGAAAAGCGGCTCCCCGTGGACGCGCAGCGGCGGGAACGACATGGACCGCATCCGCATCAAGTACCCCAAGGACCGCATGTTCCGCGGACGGGAAAAGTCAGGCGACGACAATGACGCCAGTGTGGACGTCAACCGCCGCTGGAACAACCGCGTGAACCGCTACTGGCTCTACCTGCTCGGCTACGAGAGTGCCGATGCCGAGTTCGTGCATGTGCAGTTCAACAACCTGGGGCTTTCCCTCAAGGACGACACGGAGCCGACCGACACGGACATGCTCGACCGGACCTACGGCGACTCCGGCTCCAGCGAATACCACGAGATCGACGACGCGTGGTATTTCGGCGACAGCCTGACGTCCGAGAACCGCTCGCAGACCGACGGCAACTGGATCGTGGATGCGCGCTTCATGGACAGCGCCGTTTACTGGATGGGATCGTGGCCCATCCGGACCACCCCTGACAAATACGACTTCTCCCCGCTCACCACGTGGATCCGGACGATGTACAACAACGGCATCACGCCTGCGAACGGCAGCGCCGACGACACCTATCGCGCGTCGGTGGAGAACATTTTCGACGTGGACAAGTTCGCCCGCTACGCCGCCGTCCGCGCCTGGGCCGGCAGCTGGGACAACTTCACCATCAACCGCGGCAAGAACGGTTATGTCTATCGCCGCCCGACCGACGGCCGCTGGGAATTCCATTTCTGGGACGGCGACCTCGACTTTCAGAACACCGGGGAGGCCGTGCTCGGCGGCATCGGCGGCACCGGCGCCTTTTTCGGCCGGCCGTGGTTCCGCCGCCAGATGAATTATTATCTCCAGGAGATCCGCGACCGGTGGTCGCTCAACTCGCCCCGCGTCTATGCATGGCTCCAGGCGATGGAGGACCAGTCGCCCAGCTACAACATCAACCAGGACTTCTATAAGAGCTGGTTCCAAAACCGCCGCGGTTCGATCGACGGATTCATCGGCAGCGGCAATCAGACGATCGCTTTCACCGCCACGCCATCGGTCGGGGCCAGCACCACGCAGGATTTCACCTCCATCAGCGGGACCGTGCCCTCACTGGCGTCCTCCATTACCGTGGACGGTCAGCCCGATGCCGTACTGCGCTGGCTCACCGCCTCCAACTATCAAATCAGCGGCGTGGCGCTCAAACTGGGTGCCAATGCCCTGACGCTCCGCGCATGGGACCGGCTCGGCAACGCGGTGGGAACCGTGGTCGCCAATGTCAACAAGACGTCCAATGCGCCTCCCGTCCTCACAATGGTGAGCGATCCGCCCTCCATGAACGCCGCCATCGGCGAGGCGGTCATTGTCGATTCCACCGGCAGCTACGATCCGGAAGGCACCGCCCTGGCGCTTAACTGGACCGTGGCCCCGCTCACAGGCGTTGCCAACACCGCCTCCGGCGCCACGGGCCGGCGTCTTGTCTTCACCATTCCCGGGATTTACTCCGTCACGCTCAGCGGCACCGACGGCGCCGGACTGCCCGCCAGCATCACGCGCGAAATCTCCGTCTTCTCCACCACGGACTTCTACTCCTTCACCAGTCTCGCACTCGGCGGCGGACTCACGGCGGCGAATGTCGTTCCGCGCGACAACACCTCGCCCGTGAGCTGGTATTCCCTTGAGGACGATTCCGGCCGCCTGCGGCTGCAAATCACGGAAGCCGCAGCGCGTCCTCTCGATTCCAACACGTTTCCCTCCATCACCCGCCCGCTGCCGCCTTCCTCCAACTGGGTGATGCAGACCGACTGCCGTCTCGAAACGCGCCACCTTGGCGAATACTTCAATGCCGGTCTCATGCTGGACATGGTCGAGAACGGCGTGCCGGTGCGCTATGTGTACAGTCTCGAAACCGGTGACCAGGTCATGGTGCGCCGCGACGATCCCAATACGGTCTTCTACACCCCCGGCGGCGGCTCACTGCCTACACCGGATCCGATCCGCATCAATTGCGGCGGCGCAGAGGTCACGGAATCAGACGCTCTCGTCTGGGGGGCGGATGCGCACTTTCTGCTCAACCCGTCGACCGCCGTTGCGACGCAGTCGTTCAATCCCACGGCCGGTGGCCCCAACCATCGTTTCGACAACATCGGAGACTCCCGCCGCAATGGTGTTTCCGGAGGAAATGTCGTTTATGAAGTGCCGGTGCCGGTTTGGCCCAGCAACTACAATCTGAATCTCTACAGCAGTGTGGTCTCTGGCGGGGCCATCGTGATGAACATCAGCATCAACGATGCCGCCGGCAGTACTACATGGACCGCTAACACCAGCGGTTCCATCATGCGGGTACTTCAGTTGGCGAATGTGCCCCGTAATCCTGGCGGCAAGATCAAAATCAATGTTATCCGCAATGCCAGTACTGCCGCCGGCCTGGAAGCGGGACTGTCCGGCATCGAAATCCTGCCCATGCCTTTCACCGGCGGTTCGCTCCCGCCGCTGCCGCCCGCTCCAGTGCAGGCCGATTCCCTCCGCGTGCAGCGGGCCGGCAATTCCCTGATCTTTTCCCGCAAGGTCAACGGCGTGTGGATCACGGATCAAACCCAGTCCATTCCGGCCGCGACCACCGCCGTCAAAGGCGGCATCTTCGCCTCCACGGAAACGCCGCAGAACCTGCTCGCATCGTTCGACTATCTGCTCGTCTCCGATCCCGCCAGTCAGGCGACGGTGCTCGCCAGTCTGCGCCTCACCGAGATGATGTATCATTCCGCCAGCGGCGGTCTGGAGTACCTGGAATTCCGGAATACCGGCTCCAGTGCGATCAACCTCCAGGGAGTCAGCCTTCCCGCCACACAGCCGTTCGCCGCCTACACGTTCGGAGACGAACCGCTCAATCCCGGGGAATTCATCGTCCTGACAAACGATCCCGCCGCCTTCCGCGCCCAGTACGGCAGTCTGCCGCGTCTCGCCCTCACTCCGTGGGCCTCCGGCTCGCTCGACAATGCGGGAGAGCATGTGGTGGTCAATGATCCGTCATCCAATCCGATCCACGACTTCACCTACGACGATGTCGCGCCCTGGCCGGCCGCGGCGGACGGCACCGGTCCGTCGCTGGAGGTGATCGACGTCAATGGCGACTACAACAATCCGCTCAACTGGCGGGCTTCCGACAGTCCCGACGGCACCCCCGGCGGCCTGACAAGACTGGAGGATACAGACACCGACGGAGACGGCGTGCCCGACTGGGTCGAGCAGGCGTTCGGACTTCCGGCGGACTCGCCCGGCACGAGTCCCATGGCCACTTCCAGCATCACCGGCGGTCAGGTCACGGTATCGTGGCCATTTGCCGCCGGACGCAGCTATCGCGTCGACCGGAGTGAGAACATGATTTCCTGGCAGGTCGCTGCAACGGTCACCGGCGGATCCTTTACCGATCCCGCCAGCCTGACCGCTCCGCGCCTCTTCTACCGCATCACCGCGCTGCCGTGAAGTCGGCTTTCCGGCCATCTTCTCCGAATGCTGAGCAGCCGGGCCGCCGCGGTGAATAAGGCGTTGCCCGGGCCGGCGTGGTGTTCATCATCGGCCGGATGATGATTCACCGGTGCCTGATATTCCTCGCGGCCCTGCTCCTGGCGCTGCCGCTGGGTGCGCAGGAGCCTGTCAAACCGGCGCCGGCGGAATCGCTGCCGTCGCCGGAATCGGCGCGCGTGCTGTTGTTGCGTGATGCCCTGAAACGGCTGGAAGCAGCGCGGGCGGAACTGGAGGCCGCGCGCGCCGGTCTGAAAAACAGCGTGGCGCCCACCCCGGAGGAAAAAAAGGCGCTGGAGGAGAAGCAGGAGCGCTTTGAAGCGCTCAGTCAGGAATTGAATCGTGAGCTTTCCGGCGTGGCCGATCCGGTGAACGTGCCGGAGAAGGGCAACGGCGGGATTCAGGCGCAGTTCGAGGAAGTGGTGAAGCCGGCGCTGGAGGTGCTCAACGACATGTTGAAACAGCCGAGGGAAATCGCGGACCTGAAGCGGGGCATCGAACAGCTGCAGAAGGAGATAGCCATTCTCGACAAGGCGCTGGCCGGCCTCGCAAAAACCGCCGCCGAAGTGCAGGCGGACCGCGATACTGCAGCGAACGAGGCGCTGGAAGCGGAGCTGAAACGTCAGGAGGCGGCGTGGCTGGAAACCCGCAGCCTCAAGCAGAGCCAGATGGTGGTCTTTCAAAACCGGCTCGACCAGCTCCTCGCGGAACGTCAGGGATTTGGACAGTATGCCGCGAAGCTTTGGAGCGGGTTCGTGCTGCAGACGATGCTGCATCTGCTGCTGGCGCTGGCGGCTTTTACCGGCGTGGTGCTTCTGCTGCGGTGGCTGAGGCGCTGGCTGACCCGCCTGGGACTGCGCCGGCGGCTGCGCGCTTCGCCGTTCGTGGCCCGGGCCTTGGACCTGCTCTATCATGTCTTTTCGGTGGTGGCGGCCATGGCCTCGGGATTCGTGGTGCTGTGGATTGTCGGTGACTGGCTGTTGCTCACGCTCGGCATGCTGCTGGTGGCGGGGCTCTTCGTGCTCGGGCGCTACACGCTGCCGAAAATGATGGACCAGGCCCGCATCATTCTGAATCTCGGCGGCCTGCGCGAAGGCGAGCGCGTGGTTTGGAAGGGACTGCCCTGGCTGGTGAAGCGACTGCACTTTTCCTCGGTTCTGCAAAACCCGGCGCTCACCGGCGGCACCGTTCACCTGCCCATCCGTGCGGTCGTGGACCTGCTGTCACGTCCCTACGGTGCCAAAGAACGCTGGTTTCCCACCGATGAAGGCGACTGGGTGGAACTGAGTGACGACACGGTCGGCCGGGTGGTGCTCCAAACTCCGGAAACGGTGCAACTCGTGCTCGTGGGCGGCAGTTTCAAGAATTACACCACCACCGACTTCCTCGCCAAAACTCCGCGGAATCTTTCTCACAACTTCCGTGTCAGTTCAGAGTTCGGACTCGACTACCGTCACCTGCGGGAGATCAACGGCAGCATTCCGGAGATTCTCAGTGTGGCGCTGCAGCTGGGATTTCGCAAAGTGCTGCCGGAGGATCACATCATCCGGGTGAATGTGGAATTGTCCGAGGCGGGCGACTCCTCGCTCAAACTGGTGGTGCTCGCCGACTTCACGGGCGATGCGGCGCACCAATATAAAGCACTGCACCGACTGACGCAGAAAATCTGTGTCGAAACAGCGGTGGAACACGGCTGGACGATTCCGTTCCCGCAAATGGTAGTGCACAGGGCAGGGGAGGTGGCGGAATGAGTGTGTCCCCGCCCTGGCGTGATTTTCTCAATCGCAGGGAGCCTGGAGCGCGCGGGATGCTGCTGGTGCTGGTGACTCTGTGGCTCGTGCAGACCGGGCTGCTGTTTTTCGGACCGGTGAGTGACGTCGAGCGCCTGCTGCCGGCGGTGGCGGTGCCGCCGATCATAACGCTGGCGGCGATCTTCACCTGCCGCCGCTGGTCGCTGCCCTGCGCGCCGGCATTTCCGGATCCGAAGTGGGAAATCCCGCCGTCGGCGCAACGGTGGCTGTGGCTGATGACGGCGGCGATTGCCCTGCTCGCGCTCTGGTCGCGCAGCCAGCGCATGGCGCACGGATTCAGCGACGCGGAGGAGATGCAGTTGAGTCAGGCGGCACAATACGCCGATGCCGGTGAGACCGCGGAGGGCTTCCGTCCTGACATGTCAGGGCAATGGCGGCTGGTCATGGACCGTGTCGCGGCGCAGTTTGCCGTGGAAGTAATGGATGAACCGCCCGGCGACGCGGTGCCGCGCGACGCGCGCGTGCTGCCGTGGGCGGCGGGAATTGTCAGTGCCGGACTGATCGTTCTGCTGGCGGCGGCGCTGGGCAGTCCCCGTGCCGGCGTGGCCGCCGGAATGACCGCCGCCATGCACCCGCTGTGGGTCCGGCTGGGGTCGGAGGTGAATGATGTGCCGCTGCAAATGCTCGCGCTGGGCCTCGCGGTTTGGTGTGTGCTGCAGGCATTTCAAAACAACCGCTGGCGCTGGTGGGCCGGTCTGGGATCGGCACAGGGCCTCTATATGCTCGGACACCCGCAGGGGGCGCTCGATCTGCTGATGCTGAACCTCGCGGCAGCGGCGGTGCTCGTCCGGGCTCCGGTGCCGCGGAATGTCCGTTCCTCACATCTGCTGCGCCTGCTCGCCGCCGCCGCTCTCGCCGGAGCGGTGCATTCCGTGCCGTTCAATACCGCGGTGCCGTCCTCGGACTCTTCCGGAATCCTTTGGACTCAGCTGCTCGCAGGCGTACCCTGGCAAAGTGAAGCGGGCGACATGGCGCGCGGCGCCACCCTCGCCGGAATGGCGGCGCAATCCGTCTGGCGCGCGGCGCTGCTCTACGGAGTATTGCCGCTTTGTGCCGCCGCCGGATGCTGGTTTCTGTTGCGCCATGACTGGCGCACCCGCCTCGCGGGCATCGCATTTTTGCTGGGCGGCCTCACCGCTACCTTTGGCGGGAGTGCCGTCCCGCTGCTGCTGCTGTTTCCGGTCGTTCTGGTCTGGGGCGGCGCGGGACTGATGCGGCTGTTCCCGGGCCGCGCCCGGATGGCGCACGCGCCGCTCTTCATTGCCGTGGCTTACGTCCTCGCCACCGCGCCTGCGTTGCAGCGGATGCTGCACTTGCCGCAACAGCCGTTGCGCGAGGCCCTGGCGGCGGCCGTCGCACCGGGCGGCACCGTGGCGGCGGCGGGCCGGCTGGCGGATGCTCCCGCGGCACGCCGCGCCGGCATAATGGCGGCGGAGAACCCCGGGCAACTCGACGCGCTCGCCGACGCGGCCTTTGAAAGTGACCGACCTCTCCTCGTGCTCTGCCCCGCCGGAGCCGCGGAGCCCGGGAGCCGCCGTCTGCGGGAGGCACTGGACTCCGACGGACGGTTCGTGCCGGTTAGGGAGTTCCCGGCGTTCGACCCTGCTAACGACATTAGGATGTACCGCTTTCAGGTCAGGGAGCAAATTATCAATCTGCAGCTCAAGCCGGATAAGCGATAGGACAACAACCCGGCCGCCGGGAACGAGTTGTCAGGCCGGCGCCACCCGGCCGCTCTCAAACAGCCCCGCAGGCGGCTTCCAGCGCCCTGACAGCCCGCGAGCCGCCATTTCAGGGCGATGCCGGCACCGGTTATTAGCCAGACCTTAAGAATTCAAGTCCCGGGAACATGACATCCTAAATCAACTAGAATTTTTAAGTAGTTTGCCGTGGTTTCAAACGGCGGGAGCAAGCAAAATCTAAGCGGAAAAGTTTCGGAAAGGTGGAGAATCTCCTTGCCCGAACCACACAATCTTGTGTATCGTCGCGCCCGCCTCGCAATATGTGGGGGTTAAAATCAAAACCACAAGGAAAGTTCATAATTTCCAAAAACCTCCCGAAGTCCGCCAAAATTTCCAGATTTCGAAGCCCCAAAACCAAGGAAATTTGAGTCATTATAGATTTTAAGATTCAGCTCTGCGTTACCGGACGCTCAACCTCAACCCTGAATTCTCGACCAGACCAGCATGGAAACCACGTTCACTGTCGGAAATAAATCATTTGTCCTCGATCGCGACAAGGCGGAGGCGGCCTTTGAAGCGAAACGCGTCATCAACGGGCGCGACAGCATGGCTTTCAATCTTCTGCCGCTGAAATATCAGTGGGCTTACGACCTCTATCGGAAGATGAAGGCCAATCACTGGGAGCCCGAGGACATCCAAATGCAGACGGATATCCAGCAGTGGCGCGGTTCGGAGATTGCGGACAACGAGCGGTGGATCATTCGCATGGGCATCGGGTACTTCTCCGCGGCGGAAGGCATCGTGGGTGATAACATCCAGCATGTCGTGCGCGAACTGGTCACCGCCCCGGAGTTGAAGCTGGTGCTCGGCCGTCACGCCCACGAAGAGAACATCCATGCGGACAGCCTGCTCTACATGATTTCCAGCCTCGGTATCAATCCGCACGACTGCGAGGCCATGTTCGAGCAAATCCCCACCATTCTGCGCAAGAATGAGTTCGTTTCCAAAAACAGCCGCAGCCTCCGCCGCGAGCTCGACCTCACCAAACTGGAAAACAAGCGGCTGCTTGCCAGGAACATCTTTCTTTTCGGCCAGGTCATGGAGGGCACCCAGTTTTACGGCCTCTTCGGCATGATTCTCAGCCTTTACCGGCAGAAGAAGTTTCCCGGCATCGGCCAGATGTTCCGCTACACGCTGCGTGATGAGTCGAACCACATCGAAGTCTTCCGCAACCTCTTCATGGACCTGGTGGAGGAGAACAAGGAAATCTGGTCCGCTGATTTCCGGGAGGAACTGCGCAGCGTCATGCGCGAGGGGGTGGCCCTGGAAAAGGATTTCATTCGCGACTGCCTGCCGGTGAACAGCGTGGGCTTGAGCCTCGATGAGTTCACCACCTACATCGATTACATCGCCGACCGCCGGCTCGAAGGGGTGGGGCTCGCCCCGCTCAATCCGCCCATCAACAACCCGCTCCCCTGGCTGGCGGAAATCATGGACAGCCGCATCGAGCAGAATTTCTTCGAAGGCAAAGTCACCGACTACCAGAAAGCCAGTGCGCTGGAGCAGGTCAGCGACGACGATCTCTAGGCCCGCACCTCCATTTCCTCCCCGTTCTCACACCAACACCTCACCCTGTTCCACGACCACCATGATTGGAAAAAACCACGTTGAGGAGGACCTCCAGCTGAAGGTTCTCGCCCGCACCGTCCGCCCGGAATCCAAACCGCGCTACAACTGGGCGGATGAATCCGTCCTGCCCGCCGCCCAGGCCCCGCGCATTCCCATCGTGGAGGGCGGAGAGCAAAAGAACTTCACCGCCGGCGACATCGCCACCATCATCGGCGAGGCCCTCACCGACCTCATGCTGTCGCGTCAGGAGAATGATATTTTTACCGACAAGAACCGCCGGCTGGTCAGTCAAATCGCCCAGGCCGTGTCCGGCGAACTGGCCGCGAAATCCCGCGGCAGCGGCGAAGACGACCGGGCGCCGGTTTCGTCAGGTGACGTCACGCGCATCATCGAGCGCGCGCTCATCCGTCACAACGCCTACGATCTGGCGCGCAGCATCGTCACCCGCTACCAGCCCGACGGATCGACCGGAGGCGACGACGGTATTTTTCACCTGACCTCCGCCACTCCCATGACGTGCCGCGTCATCCGCCGCAACGGCCAGGTGGTTGCGTGGAATCAGGACAAAGTTGAAATCGCCATCCGCAAGGCCTTCCTCTCCCAGGAAATGGACAGCGCACCCGCCGTGGAGATCGCCGCCGGCATCACCGCGCGCGTCCAGGCCGAGGGCCTCCAGATGATCGGCATCGAGGAACTCCAGGATCTCGTGCAGGAGGAACTGATGAAAAGCGGCTGGTACAAAGTTGCCGCCGCCTACGTCATCTACCGCGCCCACCGGAAGGAAGTCCGCGCCAAAGTCGAGGAGGATCAGCGCCAGCAGGCCATCGACCGTCAGGACAGCATGATCCTCGTGAAACACGAGGACGGCGAAACCTTCCTCTGGGACGGTCTCGACCTGCGCAAACGCATCGACTTTGCCGGCATGGGGCTCGATCTCTGCCTCTCCCGCGAACAGATCGAAACCGAACTCCGCCGCTCGCTCTTCCCGGAAATGACGCAGAAGGACCTGAACAACACCATCGTCCTCAATGCGAAGACCCTCATCGAACGCGACGCTGACTTCTCCAAATTCGCCGCGCGCATTCTCCTGACTTTTATCTACGAGGAAGTGCTCGGCTGGAACATCGTCACCGACGGCGTGCCCGCGCTGGGCGCCTTCCACCGCCGCGCCTTCAAAGTGAATCTCCAGCGCGGCGTGGAGATTGACCGCATCAGCCCCAAGCTGCTCGACTTCAAACTGGATAAACTCGCCGCCGCCCTCGACCCTACGGCCGACCTGGAGTTCGACTTTCTCGGCATCCAAACGCTCTACGACCGCTACCTGCTCGTGGACAAGACCGGCAAGAAACACCGCCGCATCGAAACACCCCAGCTCTTCTGGATGCGTGTGGCCATGGGCCTCTTCGTCGGTGAGAAAAAAGAGGCGCGGCGCGAACACGTCATTGCGCTCTATCAGCTCTACAAGAGCCGGCGCTTCTGCTCGTCCACGCCCACCCTTTTCAACAGCGGCACCAATCACAGCCAGCTCTCCTCCTGCTACCTCTACAAGGTGGACGACAACATCGAGTCGATCATGCTCCGCGGCATCGCGGAAAACGCCTTTCTTTCCAAGTGGGCCGGCGGCCTCGGCGGAAGCTGGACGGCCGTGCGCGGCACCGGCAGCTACATCAAAGGCACCAACGGCGAAAGTCAGGGCGTCATCCCGTTTCTCAAACTCCACAACGACCAGCTCATCGCCGTCAACCAGGGCGGCAAGCGCCGCGGCTCCGGCTGCGCCTATCTGGAAACCTGGCACAACGACATCGAGGACTTCCTCCAGCTCCGCGTGAACACCGGCGACGAGCGCCGCCGCACGCACGACATGAATACGGCGAACTGGATTCCCGATCTCTTCATGAAGCGCATGGAGGCCCGCCAGAACTGGACGCTTTTCCGCGCCAACGAATGCCCCGACCTCCACGAACTCTACGGCCGCGCCTTCGAGGTGCGCTACGAGGAGTATGAGGAGAAAGCGAAGCGCGGCGAGCTGTTCGGCAGAGAGGTTCCCGCCATCGAACTCTGGAAGCAGATGCTCAAGATGCTCTTCGAGACCGGTCATCCGTGGATCACTTTCAAGGATCCGTGCAACGTCCGCAGCCCGCAGGATCACTGCGGCGTCATTCACAGCAGCAATCTTTGCACCGAGATCACCCTGAACACCAGCAAAGACGAAACCGCCGTCTGCAATCTCGGCTCGGTCATTTTGGAGAACCATCTCAAGCCCGACGGCACCATCGACCACGACAAGCTTCGCGCCACTATTCGCACGGCCGTCCGTGCGCTCGACAACGTCATCGACATCAATTTCTACCCGACTCCATCGGCCAAAACCGCCAACTCCCGCCACCGCCCCATCGGGCTCGGCGTCATGGGTCTGGCCAATTGTCTCTATCAGAAGAACATTCCGTTCGCCAGCGAAGCCGCCGTCGAGTTCAACGACGAGATCATGGAAGCCGTCGCCTACTACGCCTACGAGGCCAGCAGCGACCTCGCGGCCGAGCGCGGCACTTATTCCACCTACAAGGGCTCCAAGTGGGACCGCGGACTGCTCCCGCCGGACACCGTGGACCTGCTCGAACGCGAACGCGGCGTGCCCGTCGAAGTCCCCCGCGGCGGACGCATGGACTGGACCCCGCTGCGCGAGAAAATCAGACTTCAAGGCATGCGAAACAGCAACGTGCTCGCCATCGCTCCCACGGCCACCATTTCAAATATCATGGGCAGCACGCCGTGCATCGAACCCATGTTCAAAAACCTCTTCGCCAAGAGCAACCTCAGCGGTGACTTCACCATGCTCAATCCCTTCCTCGTCCGCGATCTCAAGCAGCGCGGCCTGTGGAATCAGGACATGCTCGACCGCGTGAAATACTACGACGGCGAACTCTCCGAAATCGAGGAGATACCCGCCGACCTGAAGAGCAAGTACCTCACCGCCTTCGGCATCGAACACCAGTGGGTCGTCTCCGCCGCGGCGCGCCGCCAAAAGTGGATCGACCAAAGTCAGAGCGTGAACCTCTGGATTGCCACGCCGGATCTCAAGACGCTCAGTCACATGTATCGCGCCGCCTGGCGCAGCGGGCTCAAGACCACCTATTACCTCCGCAGCACCAGCGCCTCCAATATCGAAAAGGCCACGGTCAGTGTGCAAAAGGAGGTCCGGATCGCCGCGGAAGCGATGCCCCGGGAATACACCGCGGAGGAAAAGCTGGCCTGCAGTATCGAAGCCATGCGCAACGGCGGCGTCTGCGAAGCCTGCCAGTAAACCGTCCCTGCCCGGGGCAGCGGAACCGGCCGCCGCCACCCCGGCCTGTAACCTTCCCTCTCATTCGCCATGAAACCCCCCTGCCAGGACGCACCACCGCCGCCATTCGCAGGCTCGGCCAATGCCCGCGGCGTTGTTTACGTCGAGCGCAGCAGCCGCGGGAACTGGGAGGACCAGCAGCGCAGCCGGAGCATTCCACACAGCGGCGCCCTGCTGTTTGGGGCTCTCAGCACCGCCGTTCTCTGGCTCAGCATTCCCGCGCTGATCGTCTGCCTTACGCTGAAACTGCTGGGGCACCCCGGGCCGTGGGGAGAGGGTGCAGTCGCCTCCCTCATCATTCTGGTGCTCAGTCTCGCAGTCAGCCTCGGTTTGTCGCTCACAAAGAAATGCCCGCTGTGCCACGGCACCCCGCTGCACAGCCGGCCATGTCCGAAGCACCGCCTCGCCAACCGCTGGCCGCTCCTAACCTACCGGGCCACCACCGTGCTGTGCATGCTCACGACCCTGAGCTTCCGCTGCATGTATTGCGGCACGCCCTTCCGGCTCTTCAAAAAGAGTTCCCGGCTGCGGTGAAGGGAGGTGCATTCTATACGAGTGCTCCGCTGCGCCAGGGTTCCCGCGAATCAGACGGCAGACGTAAGTTGCCGGCACGGGAGAAACCAGGTTGCCAAACCGGCGGGCGCACCTAGTTTTGCGCATCCTTTTACCATGATCCCCGCCGTTTTTCTGCTCGTTGCCGTCATCCTTTTCCGACTCGCCCCATGGCTGGCCGGCAAAGAGGCCGTGCAGGCGGTGGCCGGGTTCACGCCGCTGATGGCCTACGCACTGTGCGGTGGAGCGTTTCTGCCGAAGCGCCTCGCGCTGTGGTTTCCCGCGGTCGCGGTCGTGCTGACGCACGGCGCGATCAACGCCGTGGACGGCCAGCCATTCCTCCACGTGTCCGGTCTGTTCGTCGTCGCAGCGGTCGTCCTCGTCTCTGCGGCAGGCGTGGTCATCAAAAAGAAGGCCTCCGCCGCTGTTCTCTTCGGAACCTGTTTCGCCAGCACCGTGTTGTTCTACCTGATGAGCAACACGGTGTCTTTCTTTATGGACCCGGGATATGCGAAGTCCGCCGCCGGCTGGTGGCAGGCCATCACCACCGGGCGGCCGGAGTTCTCGCCGCAGACGTGGATGTTTCTCATCCGGCAACTCGCGGGCGACCTGATTTTCACCGCTCTGTTCTACGCCATCTTCCGGCAGTCACTGCCGCAAACGGCAAGCCTTCCCGCCGGCACGCCTGCTGCTGCCTGATTCTCAAAAACTCAACCCCCGCACCCCCGACTGCCGACCATGAACGCCGCTGTAGCCGAGATCGAAACGCCTCACGTTGACCCGACAGATTTCGCCGCCGCCGCGGTGAACGCGGGGCTGACGAAAGATCAGAAAGTGCAGATGCTGCGCGACATGGTGCGCATCCGGAGATTCGAGGAAAAGGCGGGCGAGTATTATAAAGGCAAAGGCGGCCAGACCTTCATGGGCGGGTTCCTCCACCGCTATGATGGTCAGGAAAGCATCGCCGTCGGCTGCGCCTCGCTGATGGGCCCGCACGATCACATGATCACCGCTTACCGGAATCACGGACATGGCCTGGCGGTGGGGATGACGATGGATGAATGCATGGCGGAACTCTTTGGCCGCGTCACGGGCTGCTCGAAGGGCAAGGGCGGCTCGATGCACTTCTTCGCTCCGGAGAAAAACTACTGGGGCGGCCACGGCATCGTGGGCGGGCAAACGCCGCTCGGCGCAGGCATTGCCTATTATTTGAAATACAAAGGTCTCAAAGGCAGCTGCATGTGCTTCATGGGCGACGGCGCGGTGAATCAGGGGGCGTATCACGAATCGCTCAATCTTGCCGGCCTGTTCGATCTGCCGGTCATTTACGTCATTGAGAACAACGGCTACAGCATGGGCACCAGCCAGTGCCGCAGCAGTGTCTATAAGAACTGCCTCGCCTACCGCGCCGACGGCTACGATATCGTGTGGGACCTCATCAACGGGTGGGATTTGTACGAAGTCCGCGCCCGGATGCAGAGCGCCATCGAACGTGCCCACAACGACAGCCGGCCCACGGTCGTGGAGATCAACACCTACCGTTATTACGGACATTCGGTCGCTGACGCCAAGGCCAAGGTCTATCGTACTGAAGCCGAAATCGAGCGCTACAAGCAGCACTATGACCCCATCAATCTCTGGCGCGACCGGCTGATCGAGGAAGGCGTCATCACCGAAGCCGACTACGGTGCCATCGATAAGGCGGCGAAGGCCGAAGCCCAGGCCAGCGTGGAATTCTCCCAGGCCAGCGCCTACCCGGAATTCGAGGACATTACGAAGGACGTCTATTACGAAGTGGATGAGTTCACCGAGGCCGGGCGAACGGGGAAACACTTCTTCAATGATTGAGCCATGATGACTCTCGAACAAATCCGTGCAGAGGCGATGGCGTTGCCACCGCAGGAAAGGGTTTTGCTGGGAGAGGAGTTGCTGGCGAATGACCTTTCCGCCGAGGAACTCGCGGAAATTGAAACTTCATGGGAAAACGAAGCCGCGCTTCGTCTGGAGGATGTTCGTGCGGGCCGGGCCACACTGCTGCCGCTGGAGCAAACACTGCGCAGCCTGGAGCAACGTGTTGGCTTGTGAACTACCGCATAGATCGCCGGGCGCAGATGGAACTGTCGGATGCGGCCGACTGGTACGCCAAAGACTCCATTCGCAACGGGCAGCGGTTTCTCTCCGCCTTCCGTTCCCTCGTTACAGACATCATGCACATGCCGGAACGGTTCCCGCCGGCCCGCGGCGGCACCCGCAAGGCTCGCATGAAGCGCTACCCTTACTCCATCATCTTTGCGGTCGAGCCTGAGCAGGTCGTCATCCTTGTGGTTGCCCATGCACGGCGCAGGCCGGATTACTGGCATGATCGGGTGTCCGGTTCCTGAAGCTGTCTCCTTGCGAAATGATCCCTCCCGGTGTTTTTCCCGCTGCCGAATCCTCCTCCCATCTCCCTCCATGCCCGTCATCACCTACCGCGAAGCCCTCCGCCACGCCCTCGATGAAGAACTCGCCCGCGACGAGAATGTCGTGATCATGGGCGAGGAGGTCGCCCAGTACGACGGAGCCTACAAAGTCACGGAGGGCCTCTGGAAGAAATGGGGCGACAAGCGTGTGGTGGACACACCGATCAGCGAGGCCGGATTCATCGGCATGGGCATCGGGGCCTCCATGTTCGGCATTCGGCCGGTGATGGAACTGATGTTCTGGAGCTTCGCCTACGTCGCATGGGATCAGATCATCAACAACGCCTCCAGCATCCGCTACATGAGCGGCGGCAAAATCAATTGCCCCATCGTGATCCGCGGTCCGGCGAACGGAGGCAACAACGTGGGGGCCACCCACAGCCACACACCGGAAAATTTCATCGCCAATACGCCCGGCCTTAAAGTCGTCTGCCCGGCCACGCCCTACGACGCCAAGGGCCTCATGAAGTCCGCCATCCGCGACAACGATCCCGTGTATGTCATGGAGAACATCATGCTTTATGGCGAGAGCGGCGAAGTGCCCGAGGGCGAATACACGATTCCCATCGGGGTCGCCGATATGAAGCGTCAGGGCAGCGATATTTCCCTGATCTGCCACGGGCGTGCGGTCATGACCTGCCTCAAGGCTGCGGAAGTCCTCGCCGCTGAACATAACATCGACTGCGAAGTCGTGGACTTGCGCAGCATCCGGCCGCTGGACGAGGACACGATTCTGGAATCCGTCCGCAAAACACACCGCGCGATTTATGTGGAGGAGAACAAGCCGTTCTGCGGCGTCGGCGCGCAAATTGCCAGCCTCATCAGCGACAAGGCCTTCGATGATCTCGATGCCCCGGTGCAGCGCATCAGCGCCGTGGACGCCCCGGCGATTTACAGTCCGCCGCTGGAGAAACTGCAGCTGCCCTATCCGGAGCAGGTGATTGCCAAAGTGCTGGAGATCGTGTGACGCCTGCGGGTGAAACACCCCCGCAGCGCCGCCGTATCGTTCAGCCTCATGCCCGTATTGGTCCGTTACGCTCCCGCCCTTTTCCTGCTCGCGCCCGTCCTCAGCCTGGCGGCTCCGCTGTCCTACGTCAAAGACGTCCGTCCGGTGCTGGAAAAGTACTGCTGGGACTGCCACGGCGACGGCGCGAGCAAGGGTGATGTCGTCCTCGACAACGACAAGGACGAAGCCGCCATCGCGCGGAACCGGAAGCTCTGGACCGGCGCCATGTTTCACATCGAACAGTGGACCATGCCCCCGACGGACAAGAAGACGCAGCCGTCCAAAGAGGAGCGGGAAATGCTGGTGCAATGGCTCGACAGCGTGCTCCATCCCGTCGATCCCGGTGCGCCCGATCCCGGGCGAGTCACCATCCGGCGGCTTAACAAGGTGGAGTATAACAACACGGTGCGGGATTTGCTCGGCGCGACGTCGCGCCCGGCGGATGAATTTCCGGACGACGATACCGGCTATGGTTTCGACAACATCGGGGACGTGCTGGCACTGCCGCCGATTTTGATGGAGCGCTATCTGATCGCAGCGGATCGCGTGCTCGCGGAGGCCATTCCCGCCGCGCCGCCGGCCCCGGTGAAGTCGAATTTCTCCCATGCGAATTTCAAAGGACAGGGCGGGGCTCACCATGCGGACAAGGCGGTGCGGCACCTGACCACCGCCGGCGAGGCGTTCTTCAATTTCGACGCCCCGGCGGACGGGGAATATGCCCTGCGGCTGCGGGCGTGGGGAGACCAGGCCGGCGATGAGCCGGTGAAGGTCAGTCTCCGGGCGGACCAGCAGCCGGCGAAACAGTCCGACATTACCGCCGATACGGCCGACAAGGCGCAGATTGTCGAGCAGCGGGTGCAGTTCCGCCGCGGCAGTCATCGCATCAGTGTTTCGTTCCTCAACGACTACTACGACGAGAAGTTTCCCGACGCCAAACGACGGGACCGCAATCTGTGCATTGCCGGCGTGCAGATCGAGGGGCCGTTCAAGACCGCGGCCCGCCCGCTCAGCGCGGCCGCAGAACGCATTTTCGCCGCCGGCCTCAAACAGGGCGAGACGGATGCCGCCGCGCGGACCATCCTCCAGGAATTCACCAACCGGGCGTTCCGCCGCGCGGCACTGCCGGCCGAGGTGGACCGGCTCATGACCATCTACCAGGCCGCCCGCAAAGAAGGCGAACCATGGCGGGACAGTCTGCGGATCGCGATGAAGGCGGTGATGGTGTCTCCGTACTTCATTTATCGCATCGAGTGGCAGCCGGAGGCCAACAATCCCGCCAAGGTGGTGGAATTGAGTGAATTCGCCCTCGCCTCACGGCTCAGTTACTGGCTCTGGAGCAGCATGCCGGATGATGAGTTGCTCTCGCTGGCGTTCCGCAACCAGTTGCGCGGGAATCTCGAGGCCCAGGTCCTGCGCATGCTCAAAGACCCGAAGGCGCGCGCCCTTCCCGAAAACTTCGGCGGACAGTGGCTGGAAATCCGCAGCCTGAAGTCCGCTGCGCCCGACAAAGGGCGGTTCCCCGAATTTTCTCCCGCCCTCCGCGATGCCATGCGGCGCGAAACCGAAGAGTTCTTCCGGCATATCATGCAGCAAAACCGGCCCGTGACCGAGTTCCTCGCCGCTGACTACACATTTCTGAACGAGTCCCTCGCGAAACATTATGGCATCGGCGGGGTCAGCGGGGGCGATTTCCGGCTGGTAAAACTGCCGCCCGGCTCCAACCGCCGCGGGGTGCTCACGCACGCCAGCGTCCTCACGGTGACCAGCGACAGCACCCGTACCAGCCCGGTAAAGCGCGGGAAATGGCTGCTGGAAAACATCCTCGGCATCACCGCCCCGCCCCCGCCGCCCAATGTCCCGGCCCTGGAGGAGGGGGCCAAAGTTGAGGCCGGAGCCAGTGTGCGGCAGCGACTCGAGGCGCACCGCAGCAAGCCAGGATGCGCCAATTGCCACAGCCTCGTGGACCCGCCGGGCTTCGCCCTGGAGCACTTCGATGCCGTCGGAAAGTGGCGCGACATGGACGGTCCCGCTCCCGTGGATGCCAGCGGCGTGCTCACGACAGGACAGAAGTTCAACAATGCCGCCGACTTGACGCAGATCTTTCTGACCGACCGCCGGGACGCCTTCCTGCGCAATGTCGTTAAAAAAATGCTGACGTATGCCCTGGGCAGGGGAGTGGAGCCGTTCGATCGACCTGCCATCGATGGCATTCTGGCCCGGATGGCGAAGGAGGAGAATTCGTTTCAGAGCATGATCCTTGGCATCGTCGAGAGCGTGCCCTTCCAAAAACGACGGGGCGACAGCGCCCGGAAATAGCAGGACTCACGCCCCGGCGTCAACACGCCGCGGTCCATGCACCGTGCCGCATTTGGTCAGCCTCGCCCAGTGAAACAGGAACTGCTGGGCATAGCCGCGGCAGGGCCCGAAATGCCGCAGCGCGAACTCCCGCACTTCGCGGGCTGTGACTGCCCGGCGCTCTGGAAAATACAACTGCCGCAGCGTCCGCTCGATCCACACATCGATCGGAAACACTCCATGTCTTCCCCAGCCAAACAGCAGGGCGCACGAGGCGATCTTTTCGCCGACACCGTGAAGCGTGCAAAGTTCCGCAATCGCTTCTTTGTCAGAGAGTCCAGATATTTCGTTTATCTTAAACTTTCCCCCGCTGAGGGCCACGGCGGCCTGATGCAGAAAGGCGGCGCGATAACCCAGACCGCACTCGCGAAGGGCCGATTCGCCGGCTTGGGCCAGGGCTTCGGGCGTCGGGTAGGCAAATTGCACCGGCAGGCCCGGCGCACAAACGCTTCGCCCGAATCGTTGTCGAAGTTTTTGGGAAATTTGCCGGATGTGCTGGACCTGTTTTAGAGAAGAGGTGATGAAAGTGGCCAGACATTCCCATTTGGGCTGGCTGATGATCCGAAGTCCAGGATTATATGCAATTGCTGACTTTAGCACATTATCAGTAGAAGGAAACGTTGCGCTAATTTCTAGAAAATCATGACGCAATCCGAGGTATTCTTTTGCCAATTCGGCTGCTCCCGCGGTGCAGAGGATTTTGTCTCTCGCAGGCTGGGCGAGGAAGATGACTTCCTCTCCGATGGTGCCCACAAAACCTCCCTCGTGCGGCGACCAGTGGAAAACCTGACCTGAATTCAGCGTGGCCTCGAGGTCGAAAGGCCAGTCTGGTAATTCTATCTGGTCCAAAGCTGACAGCACTACTGCCATGATATGGGTTGTTTCATTTATTACAGAAATCCGAACTATTCATTTGCCGCAGGGAACGAGTGCGGGTTATGTGGCGGACCATGAGCAGCCCCATACGAGCCTGCAGTATTTGCGGCGAATCCTACTGGTCAATCGGACCGGGCGGCCGGACCCTGCAATCCTGCCCGCTCTGTGCGGCGGCAGCCTTCACTGAACCCGGCCCTGCGCTCAGTTCGGGTGGCGCTGGTTTGGCGCCGGAACCGCGGCCGCAGGTTTGTGAGTTGTCTGCGGCCGTGACGGCTCCGCAGCTGGGGTTCAATTGTCCGTCGTGTTTCGCGGTGCTGTTCATCCGGAACCCGTCCGACTACGACGGGCAGGCGGCACCCTGCCCGCACTGCCGCATGCTGATATTCGCCCCCCGGATGGCTCCCGTGAGTCCGTTCGTCCTCGTTGCCCCCTCTCCCGCAGCGCTTCCGCAGCTCTGCGAGAGTTCACAGGCGGTCCATCAGGATGAGGATCGCAGCGGGAAGTGGAAACCGTTCCGGCGTCACGACTACGGCAGCCCGGGAAGGATGTCGGTGGCCTGACTGTGGCGGCATCACCCCGCACCGGGCTGCGTCAGCGTTCCCGCCGGTGCAGCAGGGCCAACCCGGCCAGCAGGGAGAGCCCGGTCACTGCCGGTTCCGGAATTTGGGGTGCCGGCGCCAGAATCACGTAGGTCCCGGTAAAGGACCCGAAAGTATCGTTCAGCGTCACCCCGCTGGGCACGGCGCTAAAGCTGTAGCGCGGCACGCCGTTGACCATCACCACTTCGCTGGCTTGGACGCCGTCGGGAATGAAAGCGGCGAAATCCGGCAGCAGCGACCGCAGCCGGGGCGACTGGTCGATGAATCCAGCGAGGCCGATATTGAACTGCCCGGCGTCTTCAAAGAGATGGGAGATGTTGGGGTCGGAGAATTCAGTGAAGCCCCCCTGGTCGCGGAACAGGTCGTAGATGGTGCCGCGGCTGGCATTGACCGCGCCGATGAGAAGCGCGTTGGTCATCTTCGACACGACGGCGTCGATGAACTGGTTGTACCAGACGTTGGCGAGGTTGGCGGCTCCAAAGCTCGTATCATAGGCCCCGCCGGTGGTTGTGAACCAGCTGCTGCCGTTGAGGCTCGTGATCGTAAAGGCCGCGTTGTTGGCCGTGCCGGTCAGGGAAACCAGCGGCACGCTGGAAAACGGCTGACCATTGGCCGGATCCTGGTAGTTGGGGTCGAGGTCTCCGGTCGCGAAAAGCTCGACATTGCCGCCTGCGGCGCCGGCGGTTCCCTGAAGGGCGGTGGTCACCGGGTGCGTGTTGTCCAGCACCAGCTGCCCCGGGGCATTCTCGCGATAGACGTAGAACTGCGTCGGGGCGGGCGCCGTCACGACTGCGTCCACTGAATAGGTGACCGCTCCGGCGGTGGAGGCGGCGAGCAGGCAGAGAAGAATCCGAAGCATGAGTGAGGGCGAATTTGGCGCCGAGTGTAACGGGCTGCCCGCTGCTGGCAAGATTTTGCGCGGGGAATTTGCCGCGTGCCCTTGCACCGGCGGCGCGGCTCCGCACAGCGTTCCGCCATGAAAATCCTCATTGTGGAAGACGACGCCTCGATCCGTTTCGGGCTGGAGGAGGTGCTGTCCGCCGGGGGATACGAGACGGCCGCCTGCGAGCGGGGCGATGCGCTCGTGGAGCGGACCCTCGCCGCGTTTCAGCCCGACCTCATCGTGATGGACGTGATGATGCCGGGTCGTAACGGTTATGAATGCTGCCGGGATTTGCGCGCGGCCGGGGTGCGGGTGCCCATCCTCATGCTCACCGCCAAAGGCCAGGAGCAGGACAAGATCATCGGCCTGGAATGCGGCGCGGATGACTACGTGACCAAGCCGTTCAGCCTCCCTGAACTCACGGCGCGCATTCATGCGCTGCTGCGGCGGGCCACCGAATTCAGCACTTCCCCGGACGGCGCGGCGGCCAGTTTTCGCATCGGCGATTCGCTTGTGGATCCCGCCAATCACGCAATTTCCCGAGAGGGCGCGGAGGTTTCGCTTTCGCCGCGCGAGTGCTCGCTGCTGGTGCATCTCTACCGCCACCGCGGGCGTGTGCTCACGCGCGACCAGTTGCTGGAGAGCGTGTGGGGCATGAATGCCGCCGCCGTGACCACGCGCACGCTGGACCAGACCGTGGCCCAGTTGCGCAAGAAGCTGGGGGATTCCGCCGCCAGTCCCCGCTGGCTCATCACGGTGCACGGTGTCGGTTACCGGCTGGAACACTGAGTGCCCGCCCGTGTTCTCCCGCATTGCACCGCGGAGGGTCCGCCTCCACTTTCCGTCCATGATGTCCCGGTTCCTGCTCCTGTTGTTCCTCTGCCTGCCCGCGCACGCGCAGCGCCGCGCCGAAAAGCCTGTCAAAGACAGCAAAGCCGATGGCGGCGCGCCCGGCGTCTATGCGCAGGAAGTCAGTGTCGTGCGCGGACAGAGTAGGGTCATTACCCTGCGCGGCAGCACCCGCACCGGCTCCGACATCACCTTCATCATCCGCGACAAGCCAAAGCTGGGAAGTCTCGCCGAGGACAAACCGAAGCGAAAGGACGCGAGCCACGC
This sequence comes from uncultured Akkermansia sp., assembly GCA_964523105.1. GTDB lineage: Bacteria > Verrucomicrobiota > Verrucomicrobiia > Verrucomicrobiales > V1-33 > V1-33. The sequence goes on along the minus strand of CAZFZN010000011.1, from coordinate 129,847 downwards.
CACCGTGACTTACACCGCCTCGCCGGACGGCAAAGGAAACCGCGACAGCTTCACCTTCGCAGGGCAGGTGCCTGGCTCCTCGGTCGGCGAGCCTGAAACCGTCACCATTCTCATCACCGATCCCTCGGTCAAACTCGACACCATCGAGAACGTGGAGGTGAAGCGCACCATCCTCGGCCAGCCGGTGGAGCGCACATTTCTGATCCGCAACGGAGGCACCGCCCCATGGGAGGCCAGGCTTCCCGCACCGAAAGGCTGGAAGTGGGTGCATCCGGCGGACGGATCTTTCCGCCTCGCCCCGGAAGCGGAAATCGATGTCCGCATTTCCTGCCTCGCCGACACCGTCGGCACTCACAAAGAAGTGCTCGAACTGGAAAAAGGTCGCCGCATCACCTTCGATGCCACCGTGCTCGCTCCCTTCGCCCTCAAGGCCGGTCGCGCGGATCTGGTCTGGCAAAAGGAAACGCGCACCCGCACCGGCGGCATTGAGATTTCCAATCAGGATCAGGACCATGCTGTCACGCTGAAGCTGGAGGCGCCGGAGTGGCTCAAGGTGGAAAAGGAAATCACGCTTCCGCCTGGCGGTCAGACTCTCGTGCCACTCGCGGTGGAGGCCGACCCTGGCAAAGACCGCTCCGGCCGGGTGAAACTGACCGCCGGCGCGCACAGCGAGACCTGCGACTTGAAGGCCGCGCCTTCGCCGGCGGTCCTGACAGTTATCGACGGTCTCGACAAGCGTCTCGGGCTGCACTTCGGACGGCTCACCGCCCTCAGCCTGCAGAACGCGAAGCTTCCGTTCACCGTGCTCAACGAGGGCGGGGCCGCCGCCACGCTGAAGATGAAAGTGCCGGAGCACTTCAGCCTCGAAAAGCCGGTGCCTGACAGCGGAATGCTGCTGGAGCCCGGGGCGGAGGCGGCATTCACTCTGCTCCCGCCGAAGAATACCGCCGGCACGTTCAAGTCGGAACTGCTCATCGAGGGCGGCGACGACCTTGTCACGGTCGAGTGCAGCGCGGGCATCGATCCTTCCGCGCTGCCGCCCATGCCGGGGAAAATGGCGGGCCTGCGACTGATCCAGGGACGCAAAGCCAATATTCGTGTCCGCACTCCCGAGGATCAGATACGGCAGCTGGCACTCACCAATGATGGCGGTTTGGTTGTGGATGGTACGGAGGATATAAACGTGCCGCGCATTCACGAAGTCACCATTGTGAAGGATACCGGCACGGAAGTCACTTTCGCATGGGACCTTCCGCCCGGAGACGGCTGGAAATTCCAGCTCTACCGCGCCACCCTGCAGCGGCTCAAAACCGGCCCGCTGGGCAAAGTCTTCGAGCCTTGCGGCGATGAAATCGCTTACACCGTGGAGGGCCGGCGGGCCACGGCCACGGTGCCCGATCTCAAGCCTCACATGCCCTTCAATTTCCGCATCCAGACCATCGCGCCGGACGGTCGCCGCTCCTTTCCCGGCAAGCAAATCAGCTACCGGCCGTTTCCTCCCGATCCTCCGGTCTGGAAGCGCTACTGGTCGTTTTTCGCCTTCGGCGCTCTGATGCTGGGCCTGATGACGCGGTGGGTGTGGAAGCAGTGGAAAAAGCCCATCAGCGCCACGGCATGATCCGGCACCTCTACGTCCACATTCCGTTTTGCCACCGCATTTGTCCCTACTGCTCTTTTTACAAACACGAGCCAGGGAGCACTGACATTCCCGCGTTCCTCGCCGCCATCCTCACAGAAGCCCGCGCCGCCGCGGCGCGCTGGCAGGTGCAGCCGGAAACCATTTACTTCGGCGGCGGCACGCCCTCCATGCTCAGCACCGCGCTGCTGGAACGCTGGCTGCCGGAGTTTCGCGCCGTCTTCGACCTCAGCGCGCTGCGCGAGTGGACCTTCGAGATCAATCCGCGCACCATGATCGAGAACAAAGCCGCGCTGCTCACCGCCCACGGCGTCACCCGCGCCAGCCTCGGTGTGCAGGCATGGGATGAACCCTCCCTCGCGGTGCTCGGCCGCGATCATTCCCCGGACGAGGCGGAGGAAACCTGGCAACTGCTGCGCAGCGCCCGCTTTCCCGTCGTCAGTGTCGATCTCATGTTCTCCGTGCCCGGTCAGTCCGTGGAAACGTGGCGTCAGTCGCTGCAGCGCACCCTCGCACTCCACCCCGACCACATTTCCGCCTACAACCTGACATATGAAGAGGACACGCCGTTCTTCGACAAACTCGGGGCGGGGGATTTCGCCCGCGATGAAGAGCGCGACGCCGACTGCTTCGCTGCGGCGATTGAGTTGCTGACCGGCGCAGGCTTCGAGCACTACGAAATCTCGAACTACGCCCGCCCCGGTTTCGCCTCGCTGCACAACCAAAGCTATTGGGCCGGCGCCGATTATCTCGGTCTCGGCCCCGGCGCCGTGAGCACGGTCCGGCGCGTGCGGTGGAGGAATGTGGAAAGCACCGCCCGCTATCTGCTCGATCCCGCCGCGGGCCGCACGGAGGAACACCTCACCGATTCCCAGTGGGCCTGCGAACGCATCGCCCTCGAACTCCGCACCTCCCGCGGCGTCGCCCTCACACATTTGCCGCACCCGGAGCGTATTCCCGATCTCGTCGCCGCCGGCATGGTGGAAACCGCCGGGGAGAGACTGCGCCTGACGGCCTGCGGCAAACCCCTCGCCGACTCCATCGCGGCGCACCTCTGGGCCTGACAAGGCCGCGCGGCGCGCGTCATTTCGCAGCAGCATTGCCGCCCTGAGCCTGCCACAGAGCGCTCAGCAGGCTCCACGCGAGCGACATGACGATCGGACCGAGCAGGATGCCGAGCAGCCCGAAGTATTTCAGGCCGCCGAGCACACTGAAGAAGATGACGAGTTCATGCATCTTGGCGCGCTGCCCGACGAGAATGGGGCGCAGGAAGCCGTCGATGCTGCTGATCACGAACTGCCCGACGAGTGTGAGGATGATCGCTTTGGTATAGTCTCCGCTGATGGCGAGTCCGATCGCCGCCGGAACCCACACGACCCACGCTCCCACAATCGGCAGCGTGCACAGCAGCGTCATCACCAGCCCCCATGTCACCGGCGAGCCGAGGCCCAGCGCCCAGAAAGTGATGCCGCCGAGCGTTCCCTGGATCGCGGCGACCATGATGACTCCGAAAACACAGCCCTCCAGCACCTCCTCCGTGCGCTTCACCAGCCCCATCGCCTGGTCCCGCGGCATGGGCAGGGAATTGACCAGCCGCGCCCCCAGTTTCTCCCCGTCGCGAAACAGGAAGAAGAGCACAAAGATGAGGAAGACAAAACTAACCAGAAATCCGACGACGCCGCTCACGACCGGAAAGGCTTTGGCCAGGACGAAATTCTTCACGTCGTTGGACCACGCATCCAGTTTTTCAGGTGTGAGGAACTGATCCACCTGCCACTGCTCCCGCAGCGAGGCCAGCCAGCCGCTGCCGGCGGCGGAGTCCTCCCATGCCTTCTGCCACGTGCGGATGCCGCCTTTCACGGCATCGATGGCGTGCGGCAGCTCGCTGATCATGGTGATGGAGACGAAAGTGAACGGCACGATGAGCACCAGCAGCACCGCCAGCGTGGAGAATACCGAAGCGAGCCGGTGTCCGTTGGTCCAGCCCACAAACCGGCGGTGCACCGGCTGAAAAATAACCGCGAGCGCGACTCCCAGAATCAGCACTTCGATGAACGGCTCCAGCACTTTCCATGACAGATAAACCGTGATGGCGGTGACGCCCAGAAGAGCGACCCAGCGATTGAGACGTGCCTGCGAATTGGGGACGGCCATAACTGACTGCACCGGAGGCGCGCCGCGCAGCAAGGTCAAACGCCTTCTGCCAGCAGCCGCCGGCCCCGCGCTATCTCCCGCCCGGGCCGGCCGGCGCGTCACCCCCGGGGCCCCGGCCTTCCGGGCCGCGGGTGCGGGGGCGATTTTGCTTCCCCTGCCGGCGGAATCCGTCAACCTGCGCGTCTATGAAAGCGACTCCGAGCACCGGCTTTCTGATCTCCCTGGCCGGGATCCTCTGTGCGGGGGAACTGCGGGCGCTGCCTGAGCTGGAAATCGATCTCATCTCCCAGGGCTCGGTTTCGGTTTCATGGCCGGAGACAGAAGGGATCGTGCAGTTGGAAACCAGCCTCAATCTCCAACAGTGGCTGCCGGTGCCCTCGCCGCCCGCGCTGCTCGATGGCCGGCGGAGGGTTGTGGCGCCCGTCATCCCGCAGCATGGTTTTTTCCGCCTCAGAGGCAATGCCGCGCTCTACGTGGTCAATCAGCAGGAAGACTTTATCAGCTTCGTCAATTTCGACACCGCGCGGGGAAACGTGGCGCCCTCGACCCGGCTCAGCAGAAGCGCCGCCACCGGACTGACGCAGCCGAGGGCCACCGTGGTCACCGCCAGCGGCCGGTTGCTGATCAGCCGTGGAAACGGGGGCATTCTGGGTTGGAATGATGCCACCACCGCGGTCGGCTCGCGGCTTCCTGACATCGAGGTCAACGGCACCAGCACCGGGCTCGCAAGCGCCATCGCGTTCGCCTACGACCGCGACGCCGACCGCCTCTTCACTGGCTCCACTCAGGCCGACAGCGGCATCCTCGTTTTCGATGGCGTATCCTCCGCCGCTTTCGACGGAGACATTCCGCCGGATAGAACTTTCGGCCCGGATGACCGCGTCCCATTTGCCACGGCGGGCACAGTCAAAATGACGATCGATGCGCTCAAGCTGGATGGCGGCAAACTCTACGTCGTGGATACCAGCGGGGCGGCGCTCAATTCGAGCCGGATCATGGTCTTCAACAGTCCGTCAGGGGCGAACGGCGCCACCAATCCCGCCCGCACCATTACCGGTCCGTGGTCGAAGGTCAGAAGCATCGAAATCGCCAACGGCCGCATGTTCGCCGTGGACGATACCAATGTGCTTTTCGTGATCGACAACATCGGCACCGCCTCCGGCGCCGTCACGCCCAAACAGGTGACGATCGAGGGAGCCGGAGTGCATTTGCGGTCCGTGATCCGCTTCGACCACGAACTTTACTTTCTGGACGAGAACAACGCGTCGATCCTCGCGCTGTCGCCCATTCCTGACGGAAATACGGCGAGCCTGGCACCGGACCGGGTGATCGACGGCCCGGCGACTCTCATGCGACTGCCGAGCTACATGGCCATCTCCAGGGGATTCCCCACGGACTGATGGAGCGCCAGGCGGACGATGACGGACAGGTCAGGGGCCCGCCCTGCCGGGCATGGTCATGGTGCCGCTCTTTGCCAGGTCAGTCCGTGCGCTCCCAGCGGCTGAAGATGCGGGCGGCGGCATCGGGGAAGCGGCGCTCCAGCTGTTCCGCATACTCCGCGGGGCCGCTGCACTCGAGCGCGCGGCCGCCGGGATCGGTGAGGCGCTCCAGCCGGATGCGCTCCGGCGGCGCGAGTTGCCAGGGGGAAGCCCATGAGAAGGCCGCTTCCCAGCCGTCGCGGCGCCAGATCATCGTTTCGCCGTTCTGACTGGCATAACACGTGACGGCAATGGAAGTGGCGTCCGCAGTCCGGAGCAGGGAACGTCCCGGCAGATCGCGCCACGACGATTCCGGCGCGCCCACCACGTCCAGCACGGTCGGCAGGATGTCGAGATGGCCCGCGTCCTGACACTCCGGAACGCTGACCGTTCCCGCAGGCCACTTGACCAGCAGCGGCACGCGGGTCTGCGGAGGATTGAGGGCCGAGCAGTGAAACCAGCTGCCGTGCTCCTTGAATTCCTCGCCGTGATCGCCGGTTAGAATGATGAGCGCGTCGTCGTAGCGCCCCTGTGATTTCAACCACGCGATGAATTCGCCGAAGATGAAGTCATTCCATGCCACGGAGTTCCAGTAACGCCGGCGCACGCGTTCGATTTCCTCCGGCGAGGGAACGACGGGAAATACCGGCTCGCGCTCGTAGTCGGCGCAGGGCGGCGTCCAGCCGGCCGGCCATTTGTATGGATAGTGCGCGGAATCGATGGTGGTGAGCCGGAAGACGCCGCCCGGCGGCGAGGCGGCTACGGCTTCGCGCAGACGGGCGAAAAGCAGCCGCTCGCGCTCCGGCGTGGGCAGGGCGCGCTCCGGATGGCCTTCGGGCACATGCTCGAGCACCCGCAGTCCGGAGCCGTCGCCGAAATTGGACGTGAGCATGGCTTCGTAGTCGAAATTCCCCGCGCTGCGCACCTCCAGTTCGTAGCCGGCCTGCTGCAGCAGTGTCAGGAGCGGCGCCCGTGCGCTGGTGTTTCTGACAGATTCGAAGAACCACGGCACGCGTCCATGCAGGATGCTGAACCATGAAAGATGCGTGGAGTTGGTGGCCGCCAGCGATTCCTTCACCGGCTGGCAGTCCGCGCGGAAAGCGGTCAGGTTCGGGGTGCGGGAGTTTTCGATCGCATCGGCGCGCAGGGTTTCGACGATGAACAGAAAAATGTCAGGCCTGCGCGCGGCGGTGAACCCGGCCCGGGGCAGGGGATCGCGCGCGGCGACCGCGAAGCCGGCCACGCCGCGGTCCGGCGCGAAGGGTGTCAGGTGCAGCGCAGTGACGCGGCCCTCCCAGCTGCGCCATGCCGGACTTTTTGTCAGCGCGGAGGTGACATTGAGCCCCATGAGCAGCACCCATGCCGTCAGAGCACCGGCGAGCAGGCCCGTCCCGCTGATGCGCCAGCGGCGGCGGCGTGCCAGCCCGTCACTGATGAAAAACCACGCCGGCACCGCGAGGATGACCGCAGCGTGCGCCGCGAGCTGCAGCGGCGGGATTTCGATGCCGGCCCCCTCACGCACTTTGAGCAGGTCGAGGCGCCCGCCGGACTCCAGCTCCGCGGAGAGGTGATAGAGATCCTTGGTCCACATGAGGCGCAGCCGCATGTCGGCGATGACCGCAAGGGCCGCGCCGATGACTGCGCCCCAGCCCAGCCAGCCCGCGCCCCGCGGCCACCAGCGGGCTCCCAGCAGCAGCACGCTCCACACGAGACAGCCCAGAATCAATTGTGTCAGGAACCGCGCCGCCACGAATCCCGCCGCCGCGAGCCAGCCCGGCGGCGCACTGCCCGCCATGAGCAGATCGCTGGCCGTATTCAGCAGGACGAAACTGGCGAAGAAGAAGACATTCCAGTCCTTCCGTGCCGCAAAGTGCTGCCGCAGCGTGAGAGTTCTTTGTGCCGGATGCAGGAATGCCGCCGCCAGTCCCCAGAGCAAGAAGGCCCCCGCCGCCGCCGCCACCGCCGTGCGGGGCCACCAGCCCGCGAGCGCGCCCGCTCCCAGCGCGAAGAGCGCCGCCGCGCCGGCGACGCCCGCCATTCCCCGGCGCCACGCCGCCTTCCACCACCACCAGCCGCCCAGCACCAGTCCTGTCAGGGAAAAGACCACCACCTGAATGGACTCGATGAGCAAATGCCCCGGCCAGATGCGCAGCGCGTGCTCCGTGCCGAAGAAGGAGAACCGCCAGTTGTGCCACCACGCCGCCAGGGCACACAGCGCCCCGCCCCACGCCGCCGCGTGGTGCATGAGGTTCTCCCGCCACGATGTCTCCCCGCGCGCTTCCATCATGCGGCACATTTACCGGAGGAGTCCGGGGCCGGCAACCTGGTTCGCGGCATGATTCCGGTGGAATCCACGCGGGACTGCCGTATTCCGGCGGCATGCTGCTTGTCATCGACAACTACGATTCCTTTACCTACAACCTCGTCCAGTATTTCGGCGAGCTGGGCGCGACGCTGCTGGTGAAGCGCAACGACGAGATCACGCCCGACGAAATCGAGCGGCTGAATCCGGAGCGCATCTGCATTTCGCCGGGGCCGTGCACGCCTCGCGAGGCGGGGATATCCAATGAAGTGCTGCGGCGGTTTGCGGAGCGGAAGCCGATTTTCGGTGTGTGTCTGGGGCATCAGTGCATGGGCGATGTCTTCGGCGGCGAAGTGATTCGCGCGCCGCGGCTGATGCACGGCAAGACGTCCATGATTCATCACGACGGCAAAGGGGTATTCGCCGGGCTGTCGAATCCCTTCGAGGCCACGCGCTATCATTCGCTCATCGTGAAGCGCGAGACGCTGCCGGACTGTCTGGAGATCTGCGCGGAGACGGCGGAAAAGGAGATCATGGGCCTGCGGCACAAGAAGCTGAATGTCCACGGCGTGCAGTTCCATCCGGAGTCCATCCTCACCGCCGAGGGCAAACGCATCCTGCAAAATTTTCTCAACCTCTAGCAGGCCATGAGCGCGAAATCGAAAACGAAATCATGGCGGGAGAAACTCGCCCACGACAACGACCTGCCGAAAGTGATCACTCTGGAATCCACCAAGTGGGGCACTGGCAGTTGCCTCGTCCCGGCTCCCCGGGAAGTTGATGCGCTGATGCGCAAGGTGAAGCCGGGGAAACTGACCACAATCGCCCACCTGCGCGGTGCCCTCGCAACGAAGCACGGGGCTGACCTGGCCTGTCCCATCACCACGGGCATTTTCGCATGGATCGCGGCACACGCGGCGGAAGAAGGCGCGCTGGCCGGCGAAGCGAAAACGACGCCTTGGTGGCGGACGCTGAAAACCGGCGGCGAGTTGAATCCGAAGTATCCCGGCGGCATCGAGGCGGCGGCCGAGCGATTGCGCGACGAAGGGCATACGGTATTCCAGAAGGGGAAGCGGTGGTTCGTGAAGGATTACGAAGCAGCGCTCGCGAAATTGCCGGCTTGATGCAGCCCGCGAAGCACCGAGGGAAGCCACAGATGCACACAGATTGACTCAGATGGCCCGCAGGATGCTGCCATCAGGTCAGTTGATTCCATCCGTGTCCATCTGTGGCTTTCCCCCAAAATACATGGTCCTGCAAATTCCTGACGAACCCTTCGCCGCCTGCATTTTCGACTGCGACGGCACGCTGGTGGATTCCATGCCGCTGCATTACCATGCCTGGCTCGCGGCCCTGACCAAATACGGCTTTCCGGAGGGAAGGTTCACGCTGGAGATGCACCATCAGGTGGCCGGCATGCCGGGGGTGGCGATTGTGGAGCAACTGAACGGGGAATTTGGCTGTGCCATGCCGTTGGAGGCGGTGGAGGAGGAGCGGGTGCGCTGGTACATGGAGCATCACACGGAGGTGCGCGGGATCGAGCCGGTGGTGGATTTTGCGCGGCGCATGCACGGTGCCATGCCGCTGGCGGTGGCTTCGGGGAGCGACCGGGGGATCGTGGAGGAGTCGCTGCGAATCGTGGGAATCCTGGAACTGTTTCCGGTGATCATCACGCCGGCGGACGTCGCCCGCGGCAAGCCGGCGCCTGACATGTTTTTGCTGGCGGCGGAACGGATGGGCGTAAAGCCGGAGGACTGCCTCGTGTTTGAAGACGGGCACCTCGGCATCCAGGCGGCGGAGTCGGCGGGCATGCGTACGGTGTTCGTGCCGACGGGCATGGTTTGAAGCGCGACAAGCCGGCGATTGACGTTATGCTCCGGCCAATGTCACCGGTCGTTCACGTTCCCATGCAAAGGCTCGCGCGCAGCGCGGAGGGTGCCGCATGGCAGGCGCCGGCGCGCGACGCGGTGGCGGCGGAGGAGCCGCTCGAGATTCGCGTGGAGGGTCGCAGCATCGCGGTGGTGATGCGCACCCCGGGGCACGACCGCGAACTGGCCGCCGGGTTTCTGCTCAGCGAGGGAGTGATCGCGTCGGCGGATGATTTGTTCGAGATTTCCGCCTGCCCGTCGGCGGAGCCTGGTCACAGCGCCGTGGAAGTGCTGCTGCGCCGGCCGGAGGGGATGAACCTGGAAGCGCTGACGCGCCATGTGTTCACGTCATCTAGCTGCGGTGTCTGCGGCAAGGCGAGCATTGCCGCCGCGGTGCATACGCACCCGCCGCTGGAGCCGCCGTCCGGGGCGGTGCTGGAGGGGGCGCTGCTGTTTTCGCTGCCGGAGCGGCAGCGCGCGGCGCAGCCGGCGTTCGCGGAAACGGGCGGCATTCATGCGAGTTCACTGTTCGATTTCGAGGGCCGTCTGCTGATGACGCGCGAAGACGCCGGACGTCACAATGCGCTGGACAAGCTCATCGGCGCGGCGCTGCTGGAGCGCCGGCTGCCTTTGTCAGAGTGCGTGTTGCTGCTGAGCGGGCGCACCTCGTTCGAACTGGTGCAGAAGGCGCTCGCGGCGCGCCTTCCGGTCGTCGCCGCGGTGGGAGCTCCGAGCAGTCTGGCGGTGCATCTGGCGCAGGACGCCGGGATCACCCTCTGCGGATTTCTCCGCGCGGACCGGTGCAATGTTTACAGCCATCCCCTGCGCTTGCGGGGAATTCAATCGATCGCCTCGGCGGCGGCGGAGCGGGCGGATGCCGCGGCGGGCTGACGCTTGAAGTGCAGGCGCAGAATCTTGCGCGAGTCCACCGCAGCGATGGTCACTGCGTAGTCTTCGAGTTCCGTCTTTTCACCGGACGAGGGCAAATGCCCGAGGTGACTGGTGATGTAGCCGCCGATGGTCGAGACTTCATCGCTCTCAAGATCCACGTCACTTTCCTCGGCCAGCAGGTAGAGCGGGAATTTTCCGTCCACCGTGAATTCGTCCTCACTGATGCGCTCGAACATTTTGGCATTCTGCCCCGAGCCGGGGAGATCGAATTCGTCCTCGATTTCGCCGACCAGTTCCTCCATCACGTCCTCCAGCGTCACCATGCCGACGGTGGCGCCGAATTCGTCCACCACGAGCGCCATGTGGGCGCGTTTGGCGAGGAACGTCTTGAGCAGTTCATCGAGCGGCTGTGTTTCCGGGACGATGATGATGTCCCGTTTGATCTTCACCAGATCGGGCTTCGCATCGTCGATGATGCGGAAGAAATCCTTGATGTGCACGACGCCGAGCGCGACGTCGAGGTTCTTTTCGCGCAGGGGAAAACGGGTGTGCTTGGAATCGAGCGCGATCTTCAGATTGTGCTGAAAGTCCTCGCGCGGATCGAGGGCGATGATTTCGGTGCGCGGCGTCATGACGTCGCGGGCGACGCGGTCGTTCAGCTCCAGGGCGTTGATGGAGATGTCGCGCTCCATGGGAGTCACCTGTTTGGAGCGCTGGCTCTCGGCGACGAGGATTTGCAGCTCCTCGGCGCTGTGAATGTTCTCGTGTTCCCCGCTGGCGGGATTGATGCGGAAGATCACACGCATGATCCAGCGGGCGCTGCAGTTGAGCAGCTTGATGGCCCAGCGGAAGGCGAATTCGAAGCCGGAGAGCGGCCGCGAGATTTTCAGCGCCGTGCCGAGGGATTTGCGAATGGCGATGCTCTTGGGCATGAGTTCGCCGAAGACCACGTCGATGAATGTCAGGGCGGTGAGCACCGCGAGGAAGGCGATGAGATGAAGCCAGCCGGGGGCGAGCCCCGTCCATTCCAGCCGCGGCTGCAGCCAGGTGACGAAGTATTTCTCGCCAAGCATGGAAAGCGCAATGCTGGTGAGGGTGATGCCAAACTGGGTGGCACCCACGTATTCGTCGAGCCGCGCGACCATCTTTTTGGTGAGCACCGCGGGCTTTTCACTGACACCCTCTTCGATCAATTCGTCGAGTTGACTGGCGCGGACTTTGACCAGGGCGAATTCCGCGGCGACGAAGACCCCCTTGAGCGCCACCAGCAGCATGATGGCGAGAAACTGCAGACTGATGGCTCCGGTGGACGGCTCAGCGACGGCTTCGGCGGTATTTGCCAGGAGCAGGTGAGCGGTATGCAGTGCATTCATCAGCGGGGAGACAGCGGACACGGGGCGCCGTCAGAGCTTCTCATAGACGCCTTTGTCACGCCGTTGCAGGACGGTGAATCCCGCGGACTTGGCGTCGGACACGGAGAGGGGTTTGGTGAGACGCGGGGTGCTGACGCGGGAGATGAGTTTACGAAGGCGGTTCCTGCAGTAGAAGCAGTGCTCCAGCGGCTCGCGGTCGTGAGGGCGCATGAGCTCGAATCCCTTCGCGCAGATGCGGCAGGATTTCTCAGGATCCTCAGCGATGTATTCGTAGATGGGCATGGAGGCCGGAAAACGGGGACGGGCCGGAATACATAGGTACTCCGGCCCGTTCCGTCAAATTCTGCTGCAGCCGGCTTACCAGCTCGACTTGGTGACCCCGGGGATCATGCCGGCGTTGGCCAGTTCGCGAAAGGCGATCCGGCTGAGCTTGAAACGGCGGATGAAAGCGTGGCGGCGGCCGGTCAGCTGGCAGCGGTTGGTCATCCGGGTGGGACTGGCATTGCGCGGCAGCATGGTCAGGCCGACATAATCGCCGTTCTTCTTGAGTTCGGCGCGCAGGGCGGCGTATTTCTTGACGGTTTTTGCTTTGCGTTTCTCGCGTTCGAGCCAGCAGGTTTTTGCCATAGATGATTTAGGGAGGGAAATGGGGGCGCGACTTTTAGGACCGGAACCGGAGGGCGCAAGGGGATTTTTACCGGCAAATGAAGGGAATTCGCCGAGAGGAACCACGAAGGGACCCGAAGGCACTCGAATGGAGGCAGTCGGGTCATTTTGTCCTCATTTCCACCTGCCGCCGCCACCACCACTGCCGGCGCGGATCGGCGTGCCACCAGGGGCTGTGGACTTTGACTTCGCGCAGTTGGATGGTCAGCACTACGGCCTCGCCGCCGCTGCGTCCAATGGCGCGGCTCAGGGTGACGCCATGGGCGGTGCCGGATTCCTCCTGCGCGTCCATCTTCAGCGGCGTGTCCACAAAGGGAGCTCCCAGCGAGGCGGCGGCGAGGAGTTGCCAATAACGCAGGGGTGCCGCAAAAGGATCGTCGCTGACGTGCTCCAGGCGACTGGCTTCCAGTTCCACCTCCGCCACCGGCGGCGGCGGTTCGTCGGAGGAATTCTCCGCGGGCGGCGTGGCGTGGACGCTGATTTTGGACCGCTGTCCGCCGCGCACAGGCACTGAACCGCGCCACAGCACGCGGCGTGAGGGAAGGGCGGTGAACGTGGCTTCGGCCAGGGCGGTGGAAACGCCATCGTATTTCTTCGTTTCCAGCCAGCGCGAGACCGCCGCCATCCCTTCTGGCGTGCCATAAGTGTAAAGCAGTGTGATTTCAGGTCGCCGCCACGCATGCAGTGATCCCGGTGGTGCTTTGGTGACGGATTCGAGCAAGCTGCTCACGTCCTGCATGGGCACGTCCCCGAATAGCCCCGGGACGGGCAGGACCGGTGGAGGCAGCAGGATGCTGTCCTGCTCGTCTTCTTTGACGAGCCGTTCCCGCGGCAATGATTGGGTAGGAGTGGCGAATGGATCCGCCGGGGCCGCAGAGTAATCAACGGGATCATCAACGAACGACAAGACGCGACTGATGGCCCCGGGCTGATCGCTTCGCTCGAGCCACCTGGCGACGAACGCCGAATCATCATGCACACCGGCGTGCGCGCGCAGCACTTCCCACACCTGGAAGATGCGCTGCGGCGGATTCCCCGGCAGCGTGCCCGCCTCAATGATCCAGGTGTTTCCCCATTCGATCAGGTGCTGATAATATGAACGCAGTATCAGTGATGAGCCATTGGCGAGTCGCACCTGCGTTTCCGGCGCGAGGTTGATGTCCACGGTGGAACCGTCTTCGGCGACCGTGACTTCCGCCTCCACCACCTGACCGGTGAGTGTCGCGTCGCGTCTCCGCGGTGCGGTAGTGATGTTCGTCACTTTGCTCCGCTGGCCACCGCGAATGATAAACGATTGCCGCTGGAGAATGCGGCGCGCATCCGCGGGCAGGCTGAGGAACTCCGTCACCGTCACAGGGCGGAAATTCCAGTCGCCGGGGCCGCTGGCGGGCACGCTGTACGTCGTGACGCGGAGCTGCACCTGCTTCACACTGCTGCTGTCACCATACGCACCGCTCATCCACATGGCCGGCGGCCATTCGCAGAACGCGCGAACCTGGGCGTCATCCTCCGGCGCGATGCGGGCGAAGAGCAATCGCGTGTCGGGATGGTAAAGCACACGTGTGCCTGGGTTAGGCTTGAATCCGCGCGCCGTCCACGCCGGCATCACTTCATAGCACACGCCGGGCGGAAGCTGTGCGGCCTCAGCGCCGGTGACGGCGGGTGTGAGAAGCAGTGCCGGCTTTGCTTGCTCGCTTTGCCACGGATCGAACGGATCGAACGCCGCCAGCCCGCCGCTGTGAAACGCCGCGGCCACCACCGGCGGCACAGCGAATACCTCCCGCGGTGCCTCCGCGCGCAGCGGCAACGCCGTGACGAGTGCCGCCGCTATCAACAGGGTACGTTTCATTGTGGGAAAGAGGTGGAGCCACAGATGAACGCCGGTGGGCACAGATGTTCTGAGAGATGGAACGGTAAGCGTGGCATTACAGCCGAGACACTCATTCCATCACAAAATCTGTGTTTATCCGTGTCCATCTGTGGCTCTTGAATTTTCCGCCTGACTCATTTCCCGGGCTCCGCGGCTTTCACCGGCACCGGCGGCGGCAGGATGTAAAACTGCAGTGTCAGGAAAACGAGCCGCGGCTCGGCCTCGCCGGTGACGCCGAGTTCCTGCATCACGCTGCCCTGGTGCGTGCTGAGCACCTGCGTGGTGAGCGTGAACTCACCCGTCTCGCCCGGCGGCGCGAGTTTCGGCGTGCGCAATTCCCAGGCTATATTCAGGTCAATGGTACTGCCGTCCTCGCCGACAGTGACTTCGATTTCGAAAACGCGCCCGGCGAGGGGCGGCGGTGTTTCGCCTGACGGGTCGGACCTGTCGGACTTGTCGGACGGGTCTGACTTCGCGCGCCGGTTTTCCATCTTCGCCCGCTGTCCACCGCGGCAGAGCAGCGTGGCGCGGTCCACCACGGTCAGCTTGTCCTGCGGCAGCGACGCCAGCGGTGACGCCGGAACAAAATCCGCCGGCAGCGCCGAGAGCGGAATGGCATGGCACACTGCGGTGACTTTCACCTGCTTCACCCATGCGTTCGTCCCCTCCGCCATTGCCACTTCTTCAATGAGCCGCTCCAGGTGATTGAGATCGCGCTGCGTGGAGCGGAGAAAAATCTGCGCCGCCGTCGCATCGAAGAAGGCGCTGCTGCCGTCAGGCATATCGAACCCGCGCGCCTTGAACACCGCCGCGATGTCCGCCTTGCCGCTCTCCGGCATTTTCGCGGCCTCCTCTTTGGTGAAGACCGTTACCGGCGCGGCGTAAAATCCGAAGACAAGTTCCGCCGCACGGGCCGCGTGCGCGAGGAGCAGGAGAAGCAGCAGAGTTTTCATGCGAGGGCGCGACTGAACGCACGCAGGGCCTGTTGTCCTGGGGATTCTCGCGTTGTCTTTCGGCAAAGCCAGGTGGGGCGAGGCTGCGCCCGAGCCGTGATCATCGGGCGAAGGCGGGGCGGAACCCAGTTCAATGAATCGGCTCGGGCGCAGCCTCGCCCCACCTCGTTATAAGCTGCGCTGCGGGAACGGAGTTTTCCGCCAATTCCTGGTCGCAGGGCATTTCATTCCAGGCATGGATGCAGGTGGATCGTTCCCTTCCCGCCATGATGCGCCTGCTCTGTCTCCTCCTGGCCGCCGGCCTCACGCGCGCCTCGGACACGGTGGAAATCTCCGCCGCCTTCCCTCGCGATCCGGAAAAGACCGGCACCCTGCGCATCGCGCGCGTGGAAACAGAAGTGACCATGCGCGGCATGCTGGCAGAGACCTCGGCCACGCTGACGCTGGCGATGGACGCCGATCCCAAACTCAAAATGGAGGGCCGCCTCGTCTTCCCGCTGCCACCGGACTGCGTGATCACCGGTGCGGCGCTGGACATTGGCGACATCATGCGCCCGGCCTCGGTGACGCTGACTGCCACGGCGCAGGCGGCTTACAATTCCGTGGTCAGCCGGATGCTCGATCCCGTGATCATCCAGTTGCTGCCGGACGGTCGCGTCAGTGTGAAAGTGTTTCCGTTCCTTGAAGGCAAGCCGCGCAAGCTGCGGCTGGAATTCGCGCAGACCGTGCTGCCAGGACAGACGTGGCGCTTTCCCATGAAGTTCGCCACTCCCGTGCCGGTGGCCGTGCTCAATGCGGAGGAACGTGAAGACTTCACCGGCGACTGGTCGCTCCCCGCGCCGCCCGCGCCGGACGAACTCGCGGCGCATCCTGACGGCACCGGGCGTTTCGTTTTTCAAACGCTGCTCCCGCCGGGTGAGCCGGCGCCGCCGCCGCGGCATCTCTTGCTGCTGGCGGATGTCTCGCTGCTCCAGGCTCCGCGCGATGCGGCCGCCGAGCGGGCGTTTTTGGAGCGACTCCTGCAGCAAATGCAGACGGGCCGCGTGACGCTGGCCACGTTCAGCACAGAACTGCACAGCCAGGACGAGTTTGCCGTGCAGGAGGGAAAATGTGATGCGCTGCTCGCGGCACTCGCGGCCCTGACATTCGACGGCGCGCCGCGTCCGGGCGCGGTGGATGTCTCCGCCGCGCCCGCGGACTTCACTCTCATCATGAGCACACTCGCCGCGCCGATGGGCGGCGGCGCGGCACCGCGACTGCCGGCCAGCGCGCCCGTGTGGGTGCTCGACAGTGTTTCGTCATCGCCCTCGTCCGACGCGCGACAAGTGGCGGAGTCCTCCGGCGGTCAGGCATTCGATCCGCGGCGCGAGTCGGACCTGTTCTTCCGACTCTGGCGCGCCGCGACCACGCAGGGGATCAGCACGCTGCGCTATCATCCGCTCGCAGACGGCGGGTGGATGGTTTCCGGCGAACTCACCGCGTCCTCCGGCGTCTTCACCGCGGGCGGAATGACCCGCACCATGCGTCAGGGTCCCGATGCCGTCGCCGGCGCGCTCATCGCCCGCCAGCGCGGACGCGCGGAATTTCTCCAGCTCCTCAACTCCGGCGCACTGCCCGCCCGCCTGCGCGATGGCCGCCATCCCGCGCCGCTGCTTACACCGGGCACGTCGTTCATCGTGCTGGAGCAGAAGTGGGACTATCAAAGCTTCGGCATCGCCCTGCCGCCGGATCTGAAAAAGGATTCCGCGCCGGTGGCTGAAAAACGCCGCCACGACGACAGCGCCGACTTGCAGGAATACGACCGCGCCCTGCGGCGTCCGGCAGGGACGAAGGGCGATCCTGCGAAGTGGTTTGCGAGGACGTATGGCGACAAGTGGGTGATGCTGGGAGTGGAGAGGAGCAACGCCGCCAATTTCGAGTTTGTGCGTGAACACAGCCCTGATCCTCCACGACTTCATAGCTGGTGGGAAAAGCACTGGGGCTACCCGCTGCAGCGGAATGACCGGAGTGCGTCCATCGCTGAAATGGAGAAGGCAGCAGAAAGCTATCGCGCGTTGCCAAAGCCCGGACCGGAGGCCATCCAACTGGCGAAGGAACTCCAGGTGAAGGCAGCTGAAGTAGTGGAACTGATCTCCGCGCTTTATGGCGATGGCGACCGGTCCTCTACGAGCAGTGACCCATTTGCCGGCCCTGCTGATGCTTCCTCCGGTGCCGGCGCAGGTTCCGGCTGGGGCTCGGGCCGAGGCGCAGGCGGTGGTGCCAGTCCGCCGACCGCCAGCGCCGAGCCATTTGGAAATCCCAATCCCGTGCCGACCGCGCTGGCACCCGCTGCTGATCCTGCACCTGCCCCGCCACCCGCCGCTACGCCTGCGCCAGGCCCTCCGCAAATGCCGCAGACTTTTGGCGGTGGCGGCATTGGCCTGTTTGGAGGGAATGAGTTTTCGTCCGACAATCGCGGCGGCTTGCCCTCCTATCATAAGCCCGCCCCCGAACCGCCCGCCTCCCTGCGCACTGAGAACATCCTCGCCCGCGCCACGCCGCTGCAACGCGCCAGCCAAAAAGCCGCCGCCCTCCGCGCGCTCTCTTTGCTAGCCATTCCAGGTCAGGACGATCACGCGCGCCTGCGCCTGCTGGCGTGGGTGCTTCAGGAATGGGGCGAGCACGCGCTGGCGCTGGAGGTGATGGAGCACGCGGAGGAACGATTCGGTGTCAGCGATACCACCATGCGCGACCGTGCGCTGCTGTTCCACGTCATGGGCCGCAAAGACGAAGCGCTCACGGTGTTCCGTAAGACCGTTCATCACGTCGCCTTGCGCGATGCCGCGGCGCTGGAAGGCCGCATGTCCGCGGCGCTCCGCATCGTTGTCGAATGCGTCAGTGCCGACGCCGACGCCGACCTCGAAGTGCTCGGGCCCGACTACGAACTCTGCCACTGGCGCAATCCGCTGCCGGCCTTCGGCGGCACGCTCTCGTTCGACGGCACGGGCATGACTCCGGAGGATTTCGTGCTCCCGGCGCTGCCAAAGGAACCATTGCAACTGCGCGTGCGCCTCCATGCCTCAGGCCCGCGGGCGCTGCGAGTCACCGTGATGGAAAACTGGGGGCGCGAGGGGGAACGGCGCCAGTTCATGCTCTTTCGCAATGCCGCGCCGGGGCTGACAAGGGTGCTGGATATCGGGACCAACGGATTGTTGGAGAAGTGAATGGAGATTCCGCGTGGGCGCGGAGGCTCACGCTTTCCACAGAAGTGCCGCCAGTCCCGGCAGAATGACGGCGGCGTCGGCGAGGAGGCGGAACCGGTCGGGCGAAACTTTGTCGCGGACCCGGTGCAGAGCCAGAAGCAGCAGGGCGGCGGTGCCTTCGGCGGCGAAGAGGGCACGCGACCACGGATCCGACGCGTAAAATTCCATGCCCGCGCCGGCGGCGATGCTGAGCAGCATCCAGGGCTGGAGTTTGGTGAGGAGGATTTGCTCCATGTCCGCGCCGGTGCTTTCCCGGAGGCGGATGCCGAGGGAATTGAGGGCGCACACGGCCCCGAAGAGCAGCACGCTGCCGTCGGTGATCAACTGTGGCCAGCGTTCCGAGTGGGCGAACGGAATCAGGGCGGTGCCGGTGGCAAAGAGCAGCCCCCCGAAGAGTTTCCGCGGCAGCGTCCACG
Source organism: uncultured Akkermansia sp. (assembly GCA_964523105.1). GTDB lineage: Bacteria > Verrucomicrobiota > Verrucomicrobiia > Verrucomicrobiales > V1-33 > V1-33. The sequence continues at coordinate 110,998 of CAZFZN010000011.1, read as the reverse complement.
GTGCCGGCATGGACGGATGGCGGACCGCGAGGCAGAGGATCGTGAGCAGGAAACCGGCCATGACACCGCGCCACATCTGGGGCCACACCATCTCGCCGGCGTTTTGCATCAATCCCAGCACCAGCAGGCCGGCAAGGCCGCCGGCAAATGTCAGGCCGCACCATGCCTGGCGCGACGCCCATGTCATGACAAAGTAAGCCGCCACCACCACACTGAAGCGCAGGCCCCAGTCGAGCACGATCTCGCGCACGTGCCAGCCCAGGAGCCATGTGCAGACTCCCGCGGCGGCGGTCATGATGGCCGTGAGCAGCGGCCATTGCCGCACTGCGAAGGCATGGCGCGCCTCTCTCGGGCCGCTGCGCATCAGGCCGTCCAGCAGCCGGTCCGCCGCATAGACGAACCACACGGCGCATCCCAGGAGGAGAAATTCCGCGGGAAAGGGCAGGGGGCCGGACCGGAGCCTCACCCCGGATGCGTTCGCGAACAGCGGCATCCAGATCAGGGCCGTGAGCACCGCCTCCAGCCCGAGCAAATGCCCGCCCGCCCACCACGGCCGGCGGTTGTCTGAGGCATCGCGGGATTCGGTCATGCAGAAACGGGCAGGCCGGATGTGCGCGGTTTGGAGCGGGACTGCAACACCGGAGGCGGCGGGCTAAAAGAAAGCGGGGCGGCATCCGCAGACGCCGCCCCGGCTTGAAATGAGGAATGACCCCGCGGGGAGGTTAGACGGCGGCCTGCTCCTCCTCCTGCGCGCCGCCTTCCACCACGAGGACGCGGAGCGGCACGGAGGCGTATTGTTTTCCGTCGAAGAAAACATCGAAGGAAAACGTGCCGCCGGATTCGATGCGCAGGGGCTGGAAATTGAGAATCATGTTGCGCGTGATGAAGTCGGCGCCTTCCGGCATGCGGATGTCCACATTGGCCTCCAGCGGCTGCATCATGTCTTTGCCGTCGGCATTGATCATGCGAATCTGCATTTTGTGCGCGCCTTCATCGGCGGCGCGGAAGCAGACGCGCAGGGCGAGCGCGCACTGGGGGTGAACGACCGGTGTGCCGCGCGAGCCGATCGTATCGAAGGTGCCGAGGATACACAGCTTGCTGTTGTAGTCCTGAGCCGAGTCACAAAGAGTTGCTACCTGGATTTCCATAGAGGGCGCGCATTTAAGGGCCGTGTCCCGGAATGCAAGAGAAGTTTGCCCGCACCTGCACGCGCAGTCGCCGGAGCGCCCGTCCCTTTCTTGTGAGGAGGGAGGGGCGGCCCTCCCGGTGGAAGGAACCAGGATTCCACCGGGAGGGTGCTTATTTCTCCGCCGGCGGCATCGCGGACCGGGACCGGTCCATGAGCCGCTGGCGACAGGGGTTAAGAGCAACCATGTAGTGGCTGCATAGGCATTTACACTTTCGGCGGGCGAACGTGACAAGATTTCCGAAGTTTTTCTTCCCGGCGGCGGGGGCGGAATGGAAACGCCGGGCGTGGAGGCGGAAATTGCCTCCTGGACGCGGCCGGGGCCGTGCGTAGTTTGCGGCAATTAGCCCACCCCTCGAATCGATTCCCTATGCCCCGCCGCCGTTCCGGACTTCAGCCGCTTCACATTGCCGGTGCCGCCGCCTTTCTCGCCGCCGTCGCCGGAGGATGGTGGTTTGTCTCGCGTGACCAGGGCGACACCCTGGAGCGCAATACTTTCTCCGTGGAGCAATACAGCATGAACAAGCTCGTGCGCGGCAATACCTACGTGCTCACCGGCACGGTGCTGCGGCAGTTGCGCTTCGGAAACTCCAGCGAACGGCTTTTCAGCATCGAGGTGACGGACGACGACTCCCGCACCGCCGAACCGGTTTCCGTCCTCATTCCCGCCGAGTTCAGCGGCATGAATCTGCAGGTCGGGCAAAAGTTCCAGATGACGGTGATCGTGGAAAAGGATACGTCTCTGCGCGCCAGAGAAATCAAGAAAGCCTAAGGGCGCGCCGCCGTCCGTGCTTATCGTTAAACGCTCAGAACCAGTCCCTCCCTATGAAACCCAGCCTCTTTCTGCTCGCCCTCACGCTCGCGTCCCGCGCGCAGGTGTTCGATCCCACCGCAGCCGGGGGCGTTTCGGCGCCGGCCACTTCCGGTGCCACGCCCTCCGCCGCCTCCGGGGGACAGGCGCAGCCGAAGCCGTTTCTTGGGCAGGACCTGCCGTTTCTCGATCCGGGTTCGGAGACGGCGCAGTGGGACGGGCACATCTGGAACGTCACCAACAACCGCCTCTTCCGGGCGCGGTTTGAAAAATACCTCGCCACGCCGGAGGACCGGACCGGCAAAGACGCGGAATACCGCGAACTGCTCGCCGGCGCCAACAAATTCCTCTCGCCTGCCAATCCCGGCGGCCCGGACGTGGCCTCGGCGATGCGCAATCTGGTGAAAGCCGCGGACTATCCGATCGATGCCCGCCTCTGCGACTCCATCGCGCAGGCGGTCTATGGCGTGGTGCTGCACCGGAAAAACGAACGGCTCCTCGCGAAGATCAACAAGGAGCTGGAAAAGGAACGGCACAACGCCGCGTGGAATTTTGAAGTGCAGGCCGAGGCGCAGCAGACGCGCGAGAAGATGAATCAGCCCACGGCGACCGGCGGCCGCGGCGGAGCCCATCAGCCGCCGCAGCAGCAGCCCAAAACCGTGGAGCAGACCGCCAGTGAATTCAGCCGCGCCGGCAGTTACATTAAGAAGATCGTGGAAATCGACGCCACCCGCGTGGCCAATGCCGCGAAGATGACCGCCAGCGAGTTGAAATCGAAGATCGAATTCCAGGCGCTCATCATTCAGCTCTTCCTCCAGCGGCGCTTCGAGCATGTCATCATTTCATCCCGGCTCTATCGGAATCTCTACGAGGACGGCGACAGCCAGTTGAACCTCAAAGAGGGCTCCGACGTGGACAAGATGTTCAGCAAATCGCTGGGCACCACGCCGACGGTCGGCGCGCTCGATGCCATGAGCAGTGAGTTCATTCGCGACGTGGATGAAGGCGTGGAGTCGTTCATCTACCTCGCCGACAAGCACGATCTCGAAAGTGCCAGCAAGCGGCTCATGGAGGCGTTCACCATCGGCGAATATCTCCCCAAAATGCGCACGCTGCCGCGCACGCAGAAGGAGAAGGTGCTCTCGTTCGTGCGCGATACGAATCAGCTGCTCTCCGCCATCGAGATGAAAGACTACACCCTGGCGGAGGAAATCGTGGAGCGCCTGCGCAAGGATGCGAAGGACTTCGACTTTTCCAAACCGCGCGCCGCCATCGAAACGGCGCGCGCCGCCAGCGGACTGCACATTCAGAATGCCCGCAGCGCGGCCATTAAAAAGGACGACAAGAAAGTCGCGGAGGAAATCGAGAAAGCCGCGCTGATCTGGCCGACGAATCCGGACCTTAAAGCGTTCTCCAATCAGGTGGCGACCTACGGCGACATGCACAGCCGGATTCTCAACGACCTCGACACGCTCATCGCGCAGAACAATCTGCGGGAAATCTGGCGCGAGCAGGTGAAGTATTCCGGAGCGGTGCTCGGCAAGCCGGAGTACGAGGCCAAGCTCAAGGCCGCGCTGGAGAAAGTGCGCGATGTGGAGCGCGTGGTCCTGACGGCTGACGAAATGGAGCGTGCCGGCGACCGCTATGGCGCGTGGGACCGGCTCAAGGAAATTGCAGAGTCGGCGAAGGACGACAACGAGGTGAACGTGCGCCTCGCCCGGCTCAGCGAGCACTGCGCGGAATACATTCGCATACTCAAGGACGCCAAAGAACACGAGGACAAGGGACGCAACGGCGTCGGTCTGGCACTCTATCTGAAAGCGGAGCGGATCTATCCGCTCAGCATTCACGCGAAGGCCGGCATCGAGCGTCTGGCCGACCGGATTCTGCCCGAGGACGATCCGCAGAGGCCCGCAGCGCCGGTAGAGCCGGCGGTGCCGGTGTTCGTTCCCGGTGAGTCGGAAATTCCGTCGGGCTCCACGCCTGCGCCGCGCTGATGGCAGGTCCTTCCGGCAATTCGCGGCTGTGCGCATGGCAGATTCTCCGGCACTGGTCGCCGGAGGGATTGTATGCGGAGGAACTCGTGGACCGGGCGGCGGAGCGGCACGCGCTCTCCGGTCCCAACCGCGCGCTGCTCCACGCCCTCGTGCTCGCCGTGCTGCGGCACCGCACGCTGCTCGATGCGTGGATTCTGCACCTGCGTGACGGCGCCAGTCTGGAAGACGATGTGCGGGAATGGCTGCGGCTGGGACTCGCGCAGTTGTTTCTGCTCGGCATGCCGGAGCACGCGGCGGTCAATGAAACCGTGGCCCTCGCCGGACGGGCGCGCGGACTGGTGAACGCCGTGCTGCGCCGCTCTCTGCGTGAGCGCGAGTCCCTGGAGCGCCTGCGCCGCGACGCGCCGCCGCATGTCAGGCATTCGCTGCCGGAATGGCTCGTGGCGGGCTGGACGAAGCAGTTCGGCGCGGAAGCGGTGGAGGCGCTAGGCGAATGGTGCAACACACCTGCCCCGGTTTATGTGAGGGTGAACGAACTCAAGCCCCGCGCCGCCGCGGCGGTGGCGGCGCTGCCAGGGGCCGAGGCCTTCACCGCAATCGTTTCCGGATGGTACCGCGTGCCGGAGGTGCCCCGGCGCGAACTCACGGCCGGGCTCTGTTACGCCCAGGACCCGGGAACCGGCGTCGCGCCGTTCCTGCTCAGAGTGAAGCCGGGCATGACCGTGCTGGATGCCTGCGCCGCGCCCGGCGGCAAAACGGCGATCCTGGCGCAGGAAATGCAGAACGACGGGCTCATCATCGCCACCGATTCCTCCGCCAAACGGCTTGATCGCCTGCGCGACAATCTCCAGCGACTCGGCGCGTCCTGTGTCGAGAGTCATGTTCACGACTGGGTCCACATGCCTGAGCCACCCGCATGGCGCACCCGGTTTCCCCACGGCTTCGACCGCATCCTGCTCGATGTGCCCTGCAGCAACACAGGGGTGTTCCGCCGCCGGGTCGATGCCCGCTGGCGGCTCCAGCCCGGGTTTTTCAGCGCCATCACCGACACCCAGCGCGCGCTCCTTCTGCGCATGCTCGGCCTGCTCAAAACCGGCGGGCGGCTGGTTTACTCCACCTGCAGCATCGAATCGCAGGAGAACGGCCAACTGGTGCGCTCCGTGCTCAAAGAGACGCCGGGCTGGCAACTGCTGGAAGACCGGCTGCTTCTCCCCCACCGCGATGGAGTGGACGGAGGCTACGCGGCGTTGATCGAGCGGATCCCGGAGTGAGGAGTTCCGCGGCTGCAGTGCCGGGAACCTCGCCGGTCCTACCCAATCAGTGGCGATCAGAATAATTATGGAAAGTTAAATTCTCCGTGATATTTTGACGGCCAAATGACTTTGGACTTCCCAAAGTGCTCCGAAAACCTTAAACCGCGCCCGGCTTTGCAAAATACCCTCGAAGGATTGACCATCGTCAGCCGACCCCGGCAGCACCTGGCCGCCTGGCAAGCGACCCGGACCCACTACCGACCCATGCCGAAGTTAGTTTTCAAGTTGAGCGACTCCCAATCGCTGGATTTCCCGCTCGCCGGGGAACGGGTGCGGCTGGGGCGCAATGCTTCCAATGACATCGTCATCGACAACTCCTGGATCAGTTCCTTCCACGCCGAGTTTCTGATGATGCCCGATGGGACGGCCGAGGTTCGCGACCTGAATTCCAGCAATGGCACCATGGTCAACGGGCAGCGCATCAAGAATGCTCCGCTGCGGCCGGGGGATGTGATCGTTTTCGGGCAGCTGGAGGCGATTTACGACCCCGTTCCCGAAACCCTGCCGCCCCGGAAGGAACTGCCCGCGCCGACCCTGAAAGGTCCGCGGCTGGCAAAACCGGTCCCGCCCCCGGCACTCGGCAGTCCGGCGCGGCCGCCCGAGGCCACCACACCGGTGCCGCTGCCGCCGGTCTCCAACCGCGCGTCCACTGCGACCGCACCGGTCCCGTCCCGCGACGACGCGGCCCTGCGGCACGAACTGCTCCAGGTGAGGACGGAACTCGCCGCACTGCGCGATGAGGCGAAGGAACTGACCGGGCAGATCAAGACCCTGCGGCAGGAACGCGAGTCGGAGGAACAAATGCAGGCCCGGCTCCGGCTCCAGGGCGAGCGCGAGGCCGGGGAATTGCGCAGCCGCATCGAGAGGCTGCAACTGGATCTCGAGAAGGAGGAATCCGCCGCCGCCGGTGTGGCGAAGGCCCGCCTGGAACAGCTCCGTTCCGGGGAAAAAGAGATCGAGGACCGCATCGCCGGGCTGAAAGCCGCCGCCGCCAAAGCGGCCATCGATTTGAAGAGCGGGGAAGAGCACCTGCTCGCGCTGCGCAATGAAGAGTCGGGGCTGGCGGCAGTGTCCGAACGGATGAAAGCCGCGCTCCGCGAAGCCGATGACCTCGCGGCGCGCAATGCTGCCGCGCTTGCTTCGCTCCAGGAGACGGAAAAAAATGCCGGTGCGGCCGCCGCGGAACTCGCGCAGCTTCAGGAGGCCGCCGCCGCCGCCCGCGCCGGTCAGACAAATGCCCTCGCCGCGGCCGCCGCCGCCGAACAGAAACTCCAGCAGATCGAATCGCAGATCGCCGCCGGGACGGCATCCCTCACTTCGCGCGAAGCCGAACTGGCGGACCTGACCCAAAAGCTGGAAGCGGCAAGGACCGAAGCCGATGCCGCCGCCAGCCGCCGCGCGGAGCACGAAAGCGCCGCCGCTGTTGCCGCTGCCGGCCTGGACAAGACGGCATCGGAAGCCGCCGAAGCAGCTGCGCGGCGCGATACGCTCATGGCCGACATTAAGCTCGCGGAGGCCAAATTGAAGTCCTCCGCGGATCAGCTGCAACGCGTGGACGAAGCCCGGGCCAAACTGTTGGAAATCGAAGCCGCCACGACTGCCGCGATGGATAATAGGCGTGTCGCAGAGGAAGAGGCCGCCGCAGCAGCCAGGCAGCGGGAGTCGGTCACCGCCGAGCTGGCCGAAGTTCAAAAGGAATCGCAGCAGTGCGCCGACCGCATTACCCGGCTGACGGCGGAACTCGAAGACCTCGCGAAAGCAAAATCCACCGCGACCGCTGAGATCGAATCGCTTCGCAGCGCGTGCGAAAGTGAACTGGCTTCCCGGCGCGCAGAGGCGGATCAGGAACTCGCCGCGGTGCAGCAAACCCTGACGGAAAAGGAGTCCGCCATTGCCGCCGCGAACGACCGTCTTGCCGCAGTCGAAGCATCGTTCACCGCCGCCACCGGCCGTTTGGACAAAGCCCGGGGCGAAGCGGAGGCGCTGGAGTCTGCAGTCAAAGAACGTCAGGATAAAGTCGCGGCCGCAGAGTCTGAGGCGGCGGGCGTCACCGCACGCCTCGATGCCGCGCGTCAGGAACTCGCCGCGCTGGACGACGCCATTTCCCGCCTCACAAAATCCAAGGCCGCCCTCGGCGATGAAGTCACCGCTCTCGCGAGTCAGCAGGAGAACCTCGCCGCGGGGCAGCAGGAACTGAACCGGCTGCAGTCGGACATCACCGCCGCGACCGCCGCCCTCGCGACGCGCCGCGCCGAACTCGCAGAGTTGGAAGCCGAAGCCGCCGCCGCGGCCACGGACGCCGCCCGGGCCCGCGAAGCCCGGGAAGCGGCTCTGCAGGCCGGCAAAGAGGTCGAGTCCAGCAGAATCCTCCTGGCCACCCTGGCTTCCGAAATCACGGCCCTGACAGAACAGCGCACCTCCGCGAGCCGTGCCCTCGCTGCCGCCAAGGCCAGTCACGAGGCGCTGGATAAACAGGTGGCCGCCGCCCGCGCGGAGGCCGCCGCAGCCGAGCAGCTGCGCGCCGACTGCGCCGCCCTGCAGACCCGCGCGACCGAACTCGAGGAACGCGTCCGCTCGCTGGAGGAACGGCGCCGCACCTTCGCCGATGCCCCCGATGCCAACTGGGGCACCGCCCACGACATGGCCAAGGCCATCATCAAGCAGGTGGACCTCCTCGATGATCTCATCCACTATCAACAAACTCACAACGGCTCGCGCGAGCTCATCGAGCAGTGGAGCATCTTCCGCGCGGGGCTCATGGACCTGCTCGGCGAATACTGCGTCTCGCCCTTCACCTTCGAGCCGGGATTCGTGGTGGACGTTTCCGCGCGCAAGAGGATCCAGATCGTGGAAAACCGCAACGACGGCGGCGAAGGCACCCGCATCGAAAAAACCTGGCGTCCCGGCTACCTCTGCAGCAACGGCGGCGTCGGCGTCCAGACCCTGCTGCGCAAAGCGGAAGTCTCCGTGGTAATTGGCCGCTGAGCACCGCTGCGATTCCGAAAAATCCACTGGCATCCCCGGCGGCAGCGCATAAACCTTGGCTCATGGTTTCCGATATCACACTTGCTCTCATCTACGTCGCGATCTTCTTCGCCCTTGGCGGCATTGCCTTCGCTTATCTGGTGAAGGGGAAGAACTGATTCGTTTTTATTCCGGGCGTGCGAGACATGCGCCCGAGTGCTATGTCCCTCAGCCGCCTCCCCCTCCGCCCGGACGAAGCCCGTCAGGTGCTCTGGATGCGCTGTCTTGAAGAGGCGGATGCCTCGGGAGCGGTGGTTCCCGCCGAAGCCCGGGTCAGTGCCAGCCGCGCGGTGAAGGACGCGGACGATGCCGCGTTTTTGAGCCGCCGCGCCGCCCTGCTGGCCGATGCGCCCGGGGTTCCCGAAGCTCCGCCGGTCGCGCCCGCGGGCTGGCTGGAGAAACTGCCGCCGTGGACGCCGGTGGCCACGCTGGCCGCCGCCCTGGCGCTGGGATGGATGACCAACGAACTCGGCACCGCGGGCACGCTCAATCTGCTCGCCTTTCCGCTGCTCGGTCTGATTCTGTGGAATCTCAGCGTGTGTGTGCTGAGCCTGTGGTTCGACTGGAAGTCGAGGCGCCGGCCGGCGGAGGTTCCCGCGGCGCCGCGCCGCGTCCCGGGGGCGGACGCGCTGGCTGTCGCGCAGGCCGAATACACGGTGCGCGTGCAGGCGTGGGAAAAGCCGCGTGCCGCTGCGAAAGCGAAGTTCATTCTCCACCTCGCCGCGCTCGCGCTCGCGCTGGGACTTGTCAGCGGCATGTATGTCCGCGGCCTGACCAAAGAGTACAAGGCGTCCTGGGAGAGCACTTTTCTGGAACGTCCGGCGGTGCGGAGTCTCACCGCCGCGGTGCTCGGGCCGGCCTCACTGCTCACCGGCATTGCAGTTCCCGATCCCGGCAAAAAAGGTGACAGGCAGCCCGCCGCGCCGTGGATTCATCTCTGGGCGGCGAGTGCACTGATCTTCATCGGCATCCCGCGTCTCATCCTGATGAACATGGCGCGGCTCCAGGCGGAGAAATCGCAGCCGGACTACCGCGCGGAATTCGGTGCCTGGCTCCAGGTTTGCCGCGGCATGGCCGCCGGGGGAACGCAGAAGGCCGACGTGCTGCCGGTGCATTACGAGCCGGAGACCCGCACCCGCGACGTCCTGCGGCTCGTGCTGCAGCATCACTGGGGCACGCACATCGGGGCCGACTTTCTCAAGCCGCTGGCCTACGGCAGCGAGGACAATGCCGTCCCGCCGCCGGCGCCGGAACGGCTCGCGATCATCCTCCCCCTGACTGTGACACCGGAATCCGAAATCCACGGCGCGCTGCTCCAGGAGGCCGCCGCCGCGGTGCCGGACCGGGCGCGCCGGCTGCTCGTGCTCGATGCCGGGTCGTTTGAGAGCCGCTTCCGCGCGCTGCCGGAATACGCGCAGCGGCTCAGCGCGCGCCGCGCGGCATGGGAGAAGGCCGCCGCCGGTTCATTTCCCGTTTTGCTGCTCGATGAAGCCGCGCGACGCGATCCCGCCGCCGCCGTCCGCTCCATTTCTTCCTGACCATTCGCCGTGCCCGCCGACGCCATCACCCTCAGTCTCATTTCCCACACCAATGTGGGCAAGACGACGCTCGCCCGCACACTGCTGCGGCGCGATGTGGGGGACACGCTCGACCAGGAGCATGTGACCGATGTCGCCACCTCCTACACCTTGATCGAGTCCGGCGGCCGCCAGCTCCTGCTGTGGGATACGCCCGGATTTGGCAGCACTCCCAAGCTGCTCAAGCGGCTCAAGCTTTCCGGCAGCCCGGTCCGCTGGATGCTCAAGCAGCTGTGGGACCGCTTTCGCGACCGCCCGCTTTGGTGCAGTCAGCAGGCGATCAAAAACGTGCAGAGCGAAGCCGATGTCGTGCTCTATCTGGTCAATGCCTCAGAGAAGCCGGTGGCCGGCGGCTATGTGGACATGGAGATGGAAATCCTCACATGGATCGGCAAGCCGGTCATCCTTCTGCTCAATCAGACAGGCCCGCCGCGGCCCGCGGCCGAGGAGGACATGGATGAAGCGGACTGGCGCTTCCACCTTGAGAAATTCAGCGTCGTCAAAGCCGTGCTCGGGCTGGATGCCTTTGCGCGCTGCTGGGTCCAGGAGGAGGCGCTGATGGAAGTCATCTTTCACGTGCTGCACGAATGGCGGCGTGACGAATTCAACCGGCTGCGGCTTGCGTGGCGGGAAAAGAACTTGGACGTCTTCCGCCGCAGCATGAAAACACTGGGCCGGCAGCTCGCGGAAAGCGCCGTGGACCGCGTCACCGTCAGCAAGGAATCGCTCCTGCAGAAGATCGGAGTCGGCCGCGGCCAGATCGACGACGAGATGGACGAAGCGAGGAAGCAGCTCACCGAACGCCTCGCCGCGCGCAGCATCGCGGCCACGGATGAACTGATTCGCCTGCACGGACTCGAAGGCCACACCAGCGAAAGCATCAAGCCCGGCGGAACGAACGCCATCGGCGTGCCGCAGAAGGTCAACGAATCGCTCTGGGGCGCCGTCGGGGCCGCTTTGTCAGGGGCCGCGGGCGGACTTCTCGCCGACTTGAAAACCGGCGGCATGACCTTCGGCGGCGGCACGGTCGCCGGCTTTTTCCTGGGCGGAGCGGGTTCATGGCTGCTGGCCCGGGGCTACAATCTGACACGCGGCGAGGACAACGCAGTGCGCTGGACGCAGGAACACTTCGCCGCCCAGGCGGAACTCATTCTCGTGACCTATCTCGCCGTGGCTCATTTCGGACGCGGCCGCGGCGAGTGGAAAGACGGCGAGCATCCCGCCCACTGGCCCGCCGCCGCCAAATCCGTGATCGCCACGCACCGCAGCGAACTCGACGCCCTCTGGAAGCGGGCCGGAGAAAAAGAGGCCCGGCCCGAAGTCCTCGCCGGCACCGCCGAAGCCATTCTTTCCAGCGCCGCCGTGGAACTGCTGTGCCGGCTCTATCCGAAAATCAGCCGCGAGGCGATCACGTAGCGGCGGTCCCGTCCGCAGGTCCGGAAAGGCCGGGCGTTTGGTTGGGGCTAAGCCTGAAATGGAAAATGGAGAGGAAGAAAACCGCAGCTGGACACTGATTGACTCGGATTGACGCATGAGTTCGGATTCACTCCCCGGAGGAGGATTCCCGTGAACACAACTTGCTGAGTATCCGTGATCATCCAAGTCCATCCGTGGTTCCATTTCCCTTTTAAGGTTAAGCATTCCGCTGGTTGCTGAGGCAGGCGAGGGCGCGTTTCGGATGCCGGGCGAGGTCCCGGGTTGCGGCGCTGAGCTTTTACCCTGGAAGGGAAAATGGAGAAGAAGAAAACCACAGCCGACCGAAGGAAGACAGGCGAACATTTCATCTTAACTGATGAGCCAAATGGACGCTGATTAACACGGATTTACGCATGATTTCGGATTCACTTTGCGGAGGAAGATTCACGTCATCACAACTTGCTGAGCATCTGTATTTATCCGGGTCCATTCGTGGTTCCATTTTCCTCTTAAGGTTTACTGTCCCGGAAGCCCGCTGGAAACTGCTCACCGGATTTGGATAAGAGCGGCACTGCCGTCTGGCAGATTTTGCACACCAGTACCATTCCCCATTCCCCGACCCCATGCCCCCATCATACTGGCACCACGAGCCCTTCCGCCACGGCGAGTTTCTTCTGGTTCCCATCGAATGTCAGAAACTGCTCAGCCTTCACAATCAGTGCCGTTGCGACATGCAGTATATCAAAACCGCGGTGTCCTCCGGTGAGAGTGTACGTGGCGGAAAGTCTTTTGGCCTCATCGACCACGTCCGCGAGGTTGCAGACCTGGATATGGAGTCTGCCACTAGCCCGGTCGGCCTCAAACTGCGCCCAGAACAAAGCCGCCTCGCCCGGCGCGATCCCTTTCCGAAACTCAGAGAAGCGGAGGGCATTGGCCAGCTCATACTCACCCAGGGCAGTGAGGGTCAGAGCGCTTCGTTGGGATTTCACCCAAGCTACCGCCCGGGCCGTGTGAGCATCGTTCCCGTATAGGGAAAATAGAAAACTGGTGTCTGCGCAGATTACCATTTTCCGGAGGCCTCATGGAGGATTTCCAGTGATTCTGCCGCCGACATCACTCGCGCCCCTGATCTGTCTCGTTTTACAGCGGGGCTTTGGGTCCAGTCCACTGTCTGAGTTTGCTTATCCTGCTCCGGAATGAGCCGGGCTATGGCTTTCCCTCTCTGTGTGATGACAATTTCTTCTCCCGCTCCGATCCAACTCAAAAGGATGGTGTAACGGTTCCTTAGGTCACGAACGGTTGCTGTTCTCATGATGCTCCATTGTTGGAGCACATGGCGTGTCTGTCAAGCCCCCTGCCAGTTCCCAGGTATGGCAGCGGCCAGACGACTCCCGACAAGCACCCCGGACCCTCCCCGCTGCCATACCGGCAAGCTCAGCCCCGCGGGGTTTGCGGCGGCGAATCGGGAGTTGGCGGTGCGTTGCCGAAATGTCGTGGCTCACATCGGACGCGGCCGCGGAGAGTGGAAAGACGGCGAGCATCCCGCCCACTGGCCCGCCGCCGCCAAATCCGTGATCGCCACGCACCGCAGCGAACTCGACGCCCTCTGGAAGCGGGCCGGAGAAAAAGAGGCCCGGCCCGAAGTCCTCGCCGGCACCGCCGAAGCCATTCTTTCCAGCGCCGCCGTGGAACTGCTGTGCCGGCTCTATCCGAAAATCAGCCGCGAGGCGATCACGTAGCGGCGGTCCCGTCCGCAGGTCCGGAAAGGCCGGGCCGCACTTTTTGAATTGTCGCGGCCGGGGTGAATCTCTATCACCGGTGCATGCTCACCGCCGCCGCTGTTTCCAACTGGCCCTTCGCCGTCCTGCTCATCTCCGTCGTCTTTGTCATCGCGGCCATTTCATGGTGGAAACTGCATCCGTTTCTGTCGCTCATCTTCGCCGGGATTCTGGCGGGCGTACTTTCGGAATCGCTGCCCAAAGATCCGGCGGTGAAGGGCAACGGCGTGATTTCCACCATCGCCGAAGGCAAGCTCAATCATGCCGTGAAACTCACGGCGCAGGGATTCGGCGAAACCGCCGGCAACATCGCCATCGTCATCGGCATGGCGGTGATCATCGGCATGTGTCTCATGCAGAGCGGTGCCGCGGACAAGGTAGTGCGGCGCTTTCTCGCCCTCTTCGGCGAAAAGCGCGCCGGACTCGCGCTGCTGGTGAGCACCTACTTCATGAGCATCCCGATCTTCTTCGATTCGATGTACATGCTCATGATTCCCATCGCCATGAGTCTGGCCCTGCGCACGGGGCGCGATTTCACGCTTTACTGCATGGCCATCTGCGCCGGCGGCGTCATCACGCATTCGCTCACCGTGCCGCATCCGGGGCCGCTGGCGATGGTGGACATTCTGAAAATCGACGCCGGGCTCTCCATTTGGATCGGGGTGGCCGTCGGTCTCATTCCCGCCGCGGCGGTATGGCCGGTCATCAAGTGGCTCAACCGCACCACGCCCATCCCGCTGCGGGACAATCCCAACGCACCGCTCGAGGGGGTGCGCGCCAGCATGGACCGGCCGGAAAGCGATCTGCCGTCGCTCATGGCCTCCATCATGCCGGTGATCGTGCCCATTCTGCTCATCAGTGCGGCGTCGGTGGTGGAGTTTCTGCTCCACGGCATGACGGCGGAGCAGAGGGCCGCCCACGCCGGATGGGCTGAGGTCGTCAAATTCATCGGCAACAAAAACGTGGCGCTCATCATCGGCGCGGCGCTCTCGCTGCGGCTGCTCAAGAAACAGAAGGGCCTGGCCTTTTCCAAAATCTCCGACCTGCTCGGCCCGCCGCTGGAGACGGGCGGCGTGATCATTCTCATCACCGCCGCGGGCGGCGCCTACGGCTTCATTCTGAAACACAGCGGGCTGAGCGCATCCATCGGTGAGTGGGCCGCCAGCAGCGGCGTGCCCATTCTTGTCGCCGCCTATCTCGTGGCCGTGGTCATTCGCATCGCTCAGGGCAGCGCCACCGTGGCCATGCAGACGGCCGCCGCGCTCTTCGCGCCGCTGCTGGGTGCCCTCACGTGCCACCCGGTGTACATGTTTCTCGTCGTCGGATTCGGCGCCATCTGCTGCTCGTGGATGAATGACAGCGGATTCTGGGTCGTGAGCCGGCTCAGCGGATTCACCGCCAAAGAAACGCTGCGCACATGGACGGTGCTGCTCACCGCGATCAGCCTCATTGGATTTCTGGCCACGCTTCTCCTCGCATGGATGTTGCCCTTCACGCCCCGTTAGAGTAAAGAGTTGCCTGCCATGAATCGAACTGACGTTGTCATCGCCGGCGGCGGCATTGGAGGCGCGGTGCTGGCTGCGCTGCTGGTGCAGGGCGGCCAGCGGGTGACCGTGGTGGAGCGCGCCACCGGGCCGCCGCCTTTTCTTCGCCCGGAACTGCTGTGGCCGCCGGCTGTGCAAGTCCTCGAACGCATCCGTCCCCTGGAGTTCTGGGAGCGCGAATGCCTGCGCCGGGCGGGCGGCATCAGCCTCGTGCGCGGCGGAAAACGGCGGGCCTTCGCCACCCGGGAACTGTTCGACCGGGCCGGCGTGCAGCCGTATTTCGAGCATCCCAACAATCTGCGGGAAACGCTCCTCGCCGTCTGCGGCGCGGAAGTGCGCCGCGGCATGGAAGTCACCGGCCTGCTACGGGACGGCGGGCGCATCGGTGGCGTGACCGCGAAGGACCTGGCCACCGGGCGCGCGGAGGAGATTTCCGCCGGCCTGACAGTTGGCGATGACGGTGCGCATTCCGCGGTGCGCCGCGAGATCGGTGTGCCGTGCGAACTGCATCCCTTTCCAGTGGAGTTCTTCACTGCGGCACAGCCCTGGCCTGACAATCTGCCGGACGACGAGGTGAGCGTTTTTCTTTCGCGCCGCGAAATGCTAGGAGGCCTGCTGGGATTCGGCATGATGCCGTTGCCCGGCGGGGTCGGCGCCTGTCTCGGTCTGGTGCGCGCCGGCGGCGATGAGACGCGCCTCGCGGAGGCCTTCGCCCTGCTGGCGGAGGAGAATCCGGAGGTCCCTGCGCCCATCGTGAACTGCGGATTTCCCGCCGGATTCAAAAAGATCGGCCGTTCCTTCGGACTGGCGCCGTCCTATGGCGTGCCCGGCTGTGTACTCATCGGCGATGCGATTCACCCGGTCAGTCCCGCGGGCGGGCAGGGAGCGAACATGGCCATCGGCGACGCGGCCTGTCTGGCCCGGCTCGTTCTCGACGGGGCAGACGATCCCGCCGGCGCACTGCGGGAAGCCCGGCGCGAGTCACACGAGCGCGGGCTCCGGCCCTCCCGCATGGCGGCGACCGCTTTTCAATACGGCACCCTGCCAGGAGCCGGCGCGCTCACAGGGGCCGCGTTCGCCCTCCTGCTCGGAGTGGAAAGTCTGCGCGTGCGCCTGCTGCGGACGCTCGGCAGGGCCTGAAGCGATTCCGGATGCCGACGCAAACGCGGACCGCGGCAGGGGCGCGAGTGATCCGCAAAATTGCCTGGCGAACGGCGGAATCGCGCTATCTTGACGGCGGCAGTTTGACCGGAAGCAAACCCAAACCAAACAGCCATCAAACAAATGAAAATCGCCCATATACTAACAGCGATGCTTTCGCTGCTGCTCTGCAGCCTCGGTCTTGCCGGGGACAAGAGCACGACCACCTACGTGGTGGGTATGACCGGAGTTACCTGAGCAGGTTGTAAGACGCACGTCCGTGAGGCGTTCGCAAAACTCGAAGGTGCTGACAAAACCAGTATCACCATTGAAGCCGGAGAAAAGGAAGGCACCCAAAAGGTCACTTTCAAATCCACTTCAGCCAAACTTAAGAAGGAAGACGCCGTCAAGTCGCTCGGTAAAGAAGCCGAGAAGTACGTGGTCGTGACCTTCGCACCGGAGAAAAAGAAATAGCGGCCAATTGCCGGCCCCCCGGGCTGGCGCTGCCTCTTCTCCAATATTCGATAAACCCCGCTGCTTCCGGATTCGAACGCCAACCCCCGCCGGTTTCCCGGCGGGGGTTTTTCGTTGAGGAATTCGAGTGTTTGATCCCGTTGGCTCCCGTGTCGCGGTGCCGCGTGCTTTGGCGGATGAAATCGCCCGGTTCTCTGCGTATGGACTGAAGCCCCAACCGCCATCCCTTCCGTGTCAGTCAAATTTCTGTGCCCGCTCGTTTTGGCAGGATTCCATCTTTCCGCCGTGCGCGCAGAGATTCAATTCAACCGCGACATCCGCCCCATCCTCACCAGCCACTGCACCGCCTGTCACGGCGGCGTGAAGTCGGCGGGCGGGGTTTCCTTCGTCTATCGCGGGAAAGCCCTCGCAGAGGGAAAGTCGGGGGCGCGGACCATCGTGCCGGGGCGGCCGGAGGAATCGGAGATGATCCGCCGCGTCACGACGCTCGATCCTGACGACTTGATGCCGCGTCCGGAGCACGGGCGGCGTTTGAGCAGCGATGAGGTAGAGATACTCCGCCAGTGGATCACCGAAGGCGCCGCATGGAGCGAGCACTGGTCGCTGGTGCCGCCGGTGGAACCGCCTGTGCCTCCCGTCGAGCAACCGGACTGGGTGCGCCTGCCGCTCGACGCCTTCGTGCTTGCCAAACTGGAGGCGGAAAACCTGCAGCCGGCGCCGCCGGCCACACCCGCGGAGTGGCTGCGGCGGGTTTCGCTCGACCTGACCGGCCTGCCGCCATCGGCTGAGTTGTGGGCGAATTTCAGAGACGGTGCCGCAAAGGACCTGACAGCCGCGCGGACGGCAGCGGTGGATGCGCTGCTCGCCTCCCCGGCGTTCGGCGAACACTGGGCCGCCATGTGGCTCGACCTCGCGCGATACTCTGACACGTTCGGATTCGAGAAGGACCCGCACCGCGACATCTGGCCGTGGCGCGACTGGGTCATCCGCGCCTTCAACGCCGGCATGCCGTTCGATCAGTTCACCGTGAAACAACTCGCGGGAGACCTGCTGCCCGGCGCGACCGGTGATGACATTCTCGCCACTGCTTTCCACCGCAATACGCAGAACAACACGGAGGGTGGGACCGACGACGAGGAGTGGCGCGACGCCGCCGTGCACGACCGCGTCAACACCACGTGGACCACATGGCAGGCCACCACGTTCAACTGCGTGCAGTGTCACGCGCATCCCTACGATCCGTGGCCCCACGCCGACTACTATCACTTCAAGGCATTCTTCAACTCCACCGAGGACTGCGATCAAAATGACGACTGGCCGCGCTTCACCGTGACCGGGGACCCGAAAGCCGCCGCTGCATGGCGACGCGCCCGGGAACTGCGCGAAGAGATTCACCGCTCCGGACTGGCTGCTGCGGCGCAGGTCAAGGACTGGCAGCCGGTCAAGCCGGTCGCGGCCAAAGCCGGCGGCGGCAGTCTCGCCGTCGCGGAGAATGGCCGCATCACCGCCTCCGGCACCATGCCCGTGGGCGTGGTTTATACGATTGCACTGCCCGGAGCGGAGGGAACGGCGGCGCTGCGTCTGAACCTTCATCCTGACAGTGAGGATCCGAAGCAGTGGCCCGAACGCGGTGTGATGATCACGGAGTTTTCGGTCGCGCTGGTGCAGCCGGACGGGGCAAGGCAGCCCGTGAAACTCCGCGAGGTCATTGCCGACCGGTTGTCAGGGCCGTTCAATCCGCTGGCCCTCGCCGGCGGGGGCGATCGTGCCGGCTTTGGCGGTTATCCGGTGCTCGAGGGGCCGCGCTGGTGCGTGTTCGTATTCGACCGGCCCACCGGCGCCGGCACGCTGGAAGTTGTCATGAAGCACGGGGCGCCGGTGAATTCGGGAGTGCAGGGAACTCCGGTGCGGCAGTGCTCTTTTGAACTGACCCACTCCACGTTCTCCAGCCCGGAACGCACCGAACTGCTGGCCAACTGGCGCGAGGCCAAAGCGGAGTACGACAAGTTCAAGGGTCCCGCGGTTCCGGTGATGGCGGAACGCCTGCAGGCGCCGCGCGACACCCGGGTTTATGTCCGCGGCAACCGCCTGACCAAAGAAGCGGCCGCACCGCCGGCGTTGCCCGGTGTTTTCGCAGCGCCCGCGGCGCAAAACCGGCTCGACATGGCGCGCTGGCTCGTGAGCGACGCCAATCCGCTCACCGCCCGCGTCACCGCCAACCGGCTCTGGGCCGCAATGTTCGGACGCGGCATTGTGGAAACGATCGAAGACTTCGGTTCCAGCGGCGCACTGCCTTCCAATCAGGCGCTGCTCGACCACCTCGCGCTTCGACTCTCCAAACATCACGGGTGGTCATTGAAGATGCTGCTGCGTGAGATCGCCCTGAGCAGCACTTACGCACAGAGCAGCCGCGCCGCGCCGGAACTCGCGGCGCGCGACCCTCACAATGTGCTGCTCGCCCGCGGCCCGCGGCAGCGGCTCACCGCCGAGATGGTGCGCGATCACGCGCTCTCCGTTTCGGGACTGCTCTCGCGGAAAATGTTCGGCCCGCCGGTGTATCCGCCGCAGCCGGAAGGCGTGTGGAACAGCGTTTACAGCGGCGCCGCGTGGAAAACCTCGCAGGGCGAAGACCGCTACCGGCGCGCCCTTTACACTTATTCCAAACGCACCAGCGGCTACCCCGGCTTCCTCACTTTCGACGCTCCGTCCCGCGACCTCTGCACCGCGCGCCGCCTGCCCACCAACACGCCGCTGCAGGCGCTGGTCACTCTCAACGACCCGGCGTTCATCGAAATGGCCGCCGCTCTCGCGCAGCGTGCTTCCACGGCGGGCGGATCACCGCGCGAGTGCATCGTGCGCGCGGTGCAGTTCATCACGCTCGACGAACCGCCTGCCGGCGTGGTGGATGCGCTGGTCAGACTCCACGACGCCGCGCTGGAGGATTTCCGCCGCCGCCCTGACGAATCCAAAAAACTCGCCTCCACCCTGGAGGCGGCCGCCATGACGCTGGTGGCGAACACTCTGTTGAACACCGACCTGGCGATGAACCGATGAACCACCGCGATCTGCTCTTCACTCCCACGCGCCGGCATTTCCTGCGCGGCTGTTCGCTTGGCCTCGCCGGCATGTGGCTCGGTTCCCGCGCCCCGGCGGCCGCCGTGCTCACAAAAGATCCGGCGCAGCCGCTGCGGCCCGCCGTGCCTCCATTCCCCGCGCGCGCCCGGCGCGTCATTTACCTGCACATGGCCGGCAGTCCAAGCCAGCTGGAGCTTTTCGACTACAAACCGGAATTGAACCGGCTCGACGGGCGCGACTGCCCGCAGTCGTTTCTCGCCGGCAAGCAGTTCGCCTTCATCCAGGGCGTGCCGAAAATGCTCGGAAGTCAGTTTCCGTTTCAGCAGCACGGGCACAGCGGCCACTGGATCAGCGACCGCCTGCCGCACCTCGCCAAAGTCGCAGACGAACTCTGCGTGGTGAAATCCATGTTCACCGACCAGTTCAATCACGGCCCGGCGCAACTCGTGATGCACACCGGCACGGCGACGCCGGGAGCCGCCAGCTTCGGGGCGTGGTCCACCTACGGACTGGGTTCGGAAAACGAAAACCTGCCCGGCTTCATCGTCCTGACGAGTGGCGGCAAGAATCCGGATGCGGGCAAGAGCGTCTGGGGCTCCGGCTATCTGCCAGGGGTCTATCAGGGAGTGCAGTGCCGCTCCTCCGGCGAGCCGGTGCTCTTCCTGCAGAATCCGCCGGGGATCGACCGGACTCTCCGGCGCCGCAGCCTCGATGCCCTGACGGAAATCAATGCGCAGACCTTTGCGGCGTACGGCGATGCCGAAACGATGACCCGCATGGCGCAGTACGAGATGGCTTTCCGCATGCAGGTGGCGGCCACCGATGCCTTCGACCTGACCAAAGAGCCCCGGGAGATTCATGAACTCTACGGCACGCAGCCCGGGCGCGAGTCGTTCGCCAACAACTGCCTGCTGGCACGCCGCCTCGCCGAGCGCGGCGTGCGCTTCATTCAGCTCTTCGACTGGGGCTGGGACAGCCACGGCGCGAGCAGGGAGGAGGCGCTCAATCACGGCTTCATCAACAAGTGTCAGAGCATCGACCGGGCCTGCTTCGCGCTCCTGACCGATCTCCGGCGTCGCGGGCTGCTCGATGACACGCTGGTGATTTGGGGCGGCGAGTTCGGCCGCACTCCCATGCGCGAGAACCGCAACGGCCGGGAAATGGCGTTCGTCGGACGCGATCACAATCCCGGGGCCTTCACCCTCTGGATGGCCGGCGGCGGCGTGAAATCCGGCTCTGCATGGGGCGCGACGGACGATCTCGGCTATCAGGCGGTGCATGACAAAGTCAGTCCCCATGACTTCCACGCCACCGTGCTCGCGCTGCTGGGATTCGACCACCTGAAGTTCACCTTCCCCGTGAACGGCGTCCCGATGCGCCTGAGCAATGTCGCCAAACCCGGCAGCCGCGTCATTCAGGGACTGATGGCCTGAGTCCAGCCCGCGTCGCGGACCGCACTGATTCTGCGAGCCGCCGCAGCAAGGCCGTCCCGGCCTGGTCGATCCCGCTTTGCCGCGAATCACAAAGCCGCCGCACTCGCTCTGCTGGCCCGGCCTGCGGCGGCACGACCTGCCGCCCCTGGGCACTTCCACCTTGCAAACCCTCACCGCGGCGGCCAGGCGTGGCGCGTGAAGTTATCCTCTCCGGAAGCGCGTGCCGATGCCACGCAATTGTCGCGGGCGCTGCTGCTATTGCTGGCGGCGTTCGTGGCGGCTTGCGTGCTGCGGTTTCCCGACCGGGAAATCAAGACGATGCACACCGACGAGGCGACGCAGGCGGTGAAGCTGCACGAGCTGATGGAGGGCCGGTATCAGTATGATCCGGTGGACCACCACGGCCCGACGCTGCTTTACAGCCGCAATGCGCTCAACCTGCTCTCCGGCACCACGTGGGAGGAAATGACCGAGAGCAAACTGCGCCTGACTCCTGCGCTCTATGGTGTGGCGCTGCTGCTGCTGCTGGTGCTGGCGTTCGACGGCATGGGGAAGATGGCGCTCGCGTGGTCGGCGGTGTTCATCGCCGTGTCGCCGCTGATGGTTTTCTACAGCCGCTACTTCATCATGGAGGTGCTGCTGGTGTTCTTCACGTTTGCCTGCATCGGGTGCGGCTGGCGGTTTTTCATGACGCGGAAGCCGGGCTGGCTCGCGTGGTCCGGCCTTTCCGCCGGCTTGATGCACGCCACCAAGGAAACCTGCGTGCTGCATTTCATGGCCATGGGCGCGGCGCTGTTCGTGACCTACGGCGCGAATTTCTGGTCGGCCGGGGCCGGGCTCGGTGTGGTGAACCGCACGCGCAAGTCGCCGGTGAAGCGCCGGCATCTGCTGATTTTCTGCGCCGGCGCCCTGGTGGCGAGTGTGACGGTGTTTTCGCAGTTCTTCACTGAATGGCGCGGCGTGTGGGACAGTGTCGCCACCTACTGGAACATGCTGAGCCGCGCCGGCGGGCAGGGCCATGAGAAACCGTTCGGCTATTACTTCGGACTGCTGTGGGGCGGCACCATGTCAGGGCGTCCCGCCGAGCTGGGATTCAGCCCGCAGAACTGGATGTGGGCGCTGGGCCTCGATCCCGACGCGCGCCGCATGGTGCTCACGGAGGGGGTGCTTATCGTTCTCGCGTTCATCGGATGCCTAACCGCCTTCACGGTGAAGCCGGATCGCAATCAGACCAACCATCTCGTGCGGTTCCTCGCCGTGTATTCGGTGGCGACGTTCGTGATCTATTCACTCATCGGCTATAAAACACCGTGGTGCATCATGGGGGCATGGCACGGACTGCTGCTGATGGCCGGGCTTGGCGCCGAGCAACTGGTGCGCCTGTTTTGGAATCAGTGGGCGCAGCGCATCGTCCTCGCGCTGCTGGGCGTCGCGTCACTGCACCTCGCGCTCCAGTCGTGGCGGATGACACGCGATTTCGCCCGCGAGTCGCGCAATCCCTACAACTACAGCATGACCTCGCCGGATGTGCTGGCATGGGTGGAGAAGTTTCACCGCTTCGCGGAGATTCATCCGCCCGGATACAGCCTGCGCATCGATCAGAACGATCTCAACGGCGGCTGGCCGCTGCCGTGGTATCTGACGAGGCAGTTCCCCAACTACCGCTGGCAGGGCGGGGAAGTGATGGATCCGGCGAGCGCGGCGGTGCTGCTGCTCAGCCACGCCGCGGACGAAGCCCTGCGGCTGCAACTGCACGAAGCCGGCCAGGCGGAGGTCTTCGAGGAGCAGTTCACCGCTCAGAGCATCACGCTGCATCCCTCGGGTTCGCTTCGCGTCTATGTGCGCAAGGACCTCTGGCAGCAGTATCTCGACCGTCAGCCGTGGGCACCGCTGGCCGTGCAGCAATGACCGCGCCGCCGCTCCACCGGTTCAGCCACGAAGCGATGGCCACGCGCTTCGAGCTGACCCTTGTCCATGAAGATGCCCCTTATGCCGCGTCCGCAGCGCAGGAGGTGTGGGACGACATCGACCGGCTCGAGCAGGAACTCAGCCGCTTCATTCCGCACAGCGACATCGGACGGCTCAACGGCAGCGAGGCCGGCCGCGTGGTGGATGTGCATGAAGCCGCGATGGATTGCCTGACATACGGCAGGGAGATCTGGGAGCAGACAGGCGGGGCCTTCGATGTCACCATCGGTCCGCTGGCGGCGGTGCTGAGGAACCGCGACGGCTCGCCGCGCCGGGCTTCCAAACAGGAGATCGACGAGGCGAGGGCCCGCTGCGGCTATCACTTGCTGGAACTGCATCCGGAGGAATTCACGGTCATTCCGCATGCGGACCGGATGTTCATCGACCTCGGCGCGATAGGCAAAGGCTACGCCCTTGATCAGGCCGCGCAGCGGCTGCAGCAGAATCACGGCATCGGCGATGCGCTGCTCAATGCGGGAACCAGCACCGTGCTCGCCACCGGTTCCATGCCGGGGCGGGAAGGCTGGCTGGTCCGGGCGGGAGCGCCGGAGCCGTTCGCGCTCTGCAACGAAGCGGTGAGCGGCACCGGATTCGAAATTCAGGGCGCCCACATCGTCGATCCGCGCACGTCCAGGCTCGTCGATCTGCGCCGCACCATCCGCTGGTCGGTCGCGCCGAATGCCACGCTCGCCGATGCCCTGAGCACCGCCTTCATGGTGATGACGAAGAAGGAAATCGCCGCCTTCTGCCGGGAGTATCCGGAAGTGAGGGTGATTTACTGTGAGTGACGGAGCGCGAAGTTGCACTTCGCTCTATGCATAGGACTTGGAGTTTGGAGCGAAGTGCAACTTCGCGGTCCGCGGGCTATTTCGCCGCATTCATCGCGAGGCGGAATCCCTGATTGGGCAGGGAGCCGTGACGCGCCATGGTGCCGTTGTCCACGAGGTTGTAGGCTTTGCAGGTTCGTGCGGAGCACCACCACGAACCGCCGCGGGCGCTGGTGAGCGGCTGTGCCGGGTTCTGTTTCACCCGCGGCGGAAGATCGGAGACGTACTCGAAGACGTTGCCGATCACGTCGTGAAGGCCCCATGCATTCGGCGGATAGCTGCGCACCGGCGCGGTGAATTCCCAGCCGTCTTCCATGGTGTTCCTCGCATGGGTCACGCCGTTCCAGGTGTTCGCTTTCGCGGGATCGAACTTTCGTCCCCAGGGATAAAGCGCCGTGCTTCCGGCGCGGGCGGCCACTTCCCATTCGGCCTGCGTGGGCAGCCGGCCCCCCGCCCACTGGCAGTAGGCGGCCGCATCGGCGGCGCTGATGCAGGTGACCGGATGTTCCGGCAGTTGTTTCACTGCGTCGGGGCCATCCGGTCCGCGGGGACGCCGCCAGCACGCGCCGGCGGTTTCGATCCAGCGCCATTCCTTTTCGCCGTAGTGAAAGACGTGCGCTTTCCCGCGGCGCTCCGCATCAGTCCGGTAGCCGGTGGCGGCAATGAATCTGGCAAACTGTGCGTTCGTCGTTTCCGCGTCGGCAATTTGAAAAGCAGCCAGGGTCACCGTGCGCAGCGGGTTCGATCCGTGACCTCTCGCGCCGATGGAGTAATCACCGGCGGCCACGGCGATGAGGCGGTGTCCGTTCCTGCCGGCGACGGATTTCACTTCCTGCGCGGACGCGGCAGGCAGTGCCAGCAGCAGGGAAGCGGCGGCGCGCGCGTTCATGGCTTTTTGCGCGACTCGACGAATGAATTGGTGAGGGTGCGGATTTCGGAGCGCACGGCTTCGCTGTAGGGAATTTCGACGGTGTCCCACGTCATGTAAGCGACCTTGTGAATGGGGTCGAACTTCACGTCGTTGCGCTCCTCCTGCGGGATGTCGGCGGCGCTTTTGTATTTGGAGAGCTGCTCGTCCTCTCCCCATTTCGCTTTGAGAAGCTTACCGTAAGTCTTCTCGAGGTCACTCTTCATCATCGGCTCGTAGCCGGCCCGGCGCATGAGGCGCACACACACGGCAAGGATGTCGCGGTGCACCGACTGCGCGCTGAAGAGTTCGTGCAGGCGGTCCACTTCCGCCTGGCGTTCCGGTGTCGCCTTCTCCGGGTCTTCGCCCTCTTTCCAAAGGTCGTGGGGAAAAACACCCGCGCCGTCGCCGTCGGTCTGCGGCAGGGGAGCGTTCGGATCTTTTTCCGCGACGGCGAGCAGCGCGTGGAATTTCTCCTCCAGCGCCAGCAGTTGCGGCAGCACTTCCACGCCGCCGGTTTCCTCGATGATGGCCAGCAGCAGGGTGTTGAAGCTCTCCGGGTCCACGCCGATGGGGTCCACGTCCATCTCGCCCTTGCCGGCTGCGGGATCCGGCTTTTGCGGCACCGGTTGGCGCAGCAGGTCCACTTTCTCCAGTCTTGCCGCGACCGCGGTGAGGATGGAGGCGCGGTTGGCTTTGATGTATTCCAGTTTTGCTTTGGAGAAGCCGGCCTCGCCGTGCATGATGCTGCGGAATCCGGGGATGGTGGCCGGGAACGGCTTCTGCATGGCGTCGCAAATCTGGCTGTAGTCGCCGGGCCAGCGGAGCAGGTCGTCGAGGGTCCATGATTTGGCGGCTTTTTTCTGCGCAAAGACCGGAGTCGTGAGGGCGAGGAGCAGCGTGGCGAGGAGTGCAGGTTTCATGATGCCGGCGCTCATAGCATGAGCGGGGCGGGATGCACGCGGGGTTTTGCCGGGCCGGGGGCATCGCGCGCTTGCTTCTCCCGGGCCTGAACGCATGGGGAGTGCCCGACCATGCCGCATCTGATCGACTTTTCCCTGCCGCCCAGGACATTCTGGATACTGGCCGTTTTCGCCTTCGCGTTCGGCTGCTGTGTGGGGTCCTTTTTGAACGTGGTGATCTACCGGCTGCCGCGCGACATGAAGGTGAGCCAGCCGCGCCGTTCCTTCTGCCCGTCGTGCAAGTATCAGATTCCCATTTGGCTGAACATTCCCGTCGTGTCATGGGTTTTGCTGCGCGGCAAATGCGCCAACTGCAAAACGCCGATCTCCTCGCGCTATCTGTGGGTGGAACTGCTCACCGGCATGCTGTTCTACGCGGTCTTCGCGGTATTCGGACAGGAAGGGCGCGCGACCGGCTGGGACTACAGTGTCGTGGCGGCGTGGATTTTTCTGGCGCTGGCCGTGGCGGGTTCGTTCATCGATATCGAACACCAAATCCTGCCGCACAGCATCACGTGGGGGGGCGCCGCGGCGGGGCTCGTTTGCGCCGCGCTGATTCCGGAACTGATCGTGGCGGACTCATGGTGGATGAATGTGCTGCATTCACTGGGCGGCGCGGCGCTCGGCTACGCGGTGATCTGGGTGATCGTGCATCTCGGCAAACTGGCATTCGGCCGCATCCGGATGCAATTCAAGGAACCGGTTCCGTGGTCGGTAACTCAGCAGGAGGGCGCGGAGGACGTGGTGCTGAAAGTCGAGGGGCCTGACAAAGTCCACGAGGAGACCTGGGCGAACATTTTCAGCCGGCCCACGGATAAACTCGTCCTGCAGGCGCAGTGGGCGCTGCTGGGCCCGCGCCGCGTGGAGGATGTGGTCCTCACCATGACCAATGACGCTGTAACGGTGACGCCGCAGGCCGGCGGGGAAGGGGAAACCATTCCGCTGGAGCAAATCCCCTCCATGAGCGGCGTCTGCACCCATGTGGAGCAGCCGCGTGAGGCCATGGGCATGGGCGACGCCAACTGGATGGCGTGCGTCGGCGCGTTCTTTGGCTGGAAAGCGGTGCTCTTCACCATTCTCGCCGGCTCCTGCATCGGGGCGGTGATTTCCCTGACCATGATCCTGCTGCGCCGCCGCGAGTGGGCCGCGCGGATTCCGTTCGGTCCCTATCTTGCCGGCGGTGCGGTGCTCTGGATGTTTTACGGCCCCGCGCTGCTGGACTGGTACTTCAATCTCGCCCGCGGACCGGAGGCCGCGCCTTGAGGAGGCACGCGGCGAGTGGTTTTACCGGAGCCTGCCGTCCGCGCCCGCGCTACGCCCTGGCCGGGGCCCACACGACGTAGAGCAGCACGTAAATCAGCACGCCGGTGACGGAGACGTAGAGCCAGATGGGGAAGGTCCAGCGGGCGATCTTTTTGTGCAGCTCCACCTTTTGCTTGAGCCCGCGGCTGATGGTCATCAGTGCCAGCACCGGCACCGCGGCGGCGAGCACGATGTGGCTGAAGAGCATGAGGAGATACGGCACCTTCCACATGTCCGGGCCGGGAAACGGCGTGTGGACCCCGCGCACGACGACGTACTTGTGGTAGAGGTAGCCGATGAGAAAAATGCAGGAGACGACGAAGGCGCTGATCATACAGTTGCGGTGCGCGGTGAGGCGCTTCGCTTTGATGAAATACAGCCCCGTGCAGAGGAGCACGGTGGAGACGCCATTGAGACAGGCGTTGATGAACGGGAGATCGTGCGCGGTCATCGGCTATTCCATTTCGGCCTCTTCGAGCAGCTTTTTGATATCCTCACTGATGGGACGCGGCGCCGGGCCTTTGAAGGCTTCGCTGTAGGGAAACCAGAAGTTGTCATTGTAGGTCGGCGTTCTGATGTTGCCCTTGGTGTCAGTGACCGTCATGACCTGAGGATGCGTCCAGACGTCGAGCGGGTTCTTCTTCAAGTGGGCCTCGTTGTTTTTGGTGGCCCACATGTTGAAGGTCTTCTGCATCCACTGGCGCGCCGCATTGCCGTCCGCCTCGGTGCCGCCCGCAGTGGTGAGGAACCACCAGTTGGAGCCGCCGAATTTCTTTCCCTCGACCCAGCCTTTGAGAACTTCCGGCCGGTCCTTTTCGGGATACAGCCCCACTGAGACGAGATGGAACTTCGGGTTCGATCCGAACTCGTCCTGGAGCTTCTTCATCTCATCCGCCATGAACGCGCAGCCGGCGGGGCAGGTGGTGTAGAGATAGCTCCAGACGACGACTTTTCCGTCCAGCTCCTTCAGTTTCCGCGGCTGGCCGTTTTGATCCACCCAGAAACCAGGATCGGTCTCCACGCGGGATTTGAGAGGAAGCCGGCCTTTTTCGGCGTCGCGTTTGATCTTGAGGTAATAGTTCCACCAGACCACGGCACCAAGCGAGGCGATGACCACGAGGATCATCATGGTGGGAAGCATGCGGGGACGGGGCGGGGCGGGGGCTGTCATTGGGGAAAGTGCTCAGTGGTCAGTGCACAGTGCTCAGTGCACAGTGAATCACAGAACTGAGCACTGAGCACTGTGAACTGAGCACTCCCTCTACGACCGCGCCCGGGCACAAAGCAACAGGGCCGCGAGCATGGCCGGCAAATAAAGCAGCGTGGCGAAAAACACCTTCCGCGCGCGGGAGCGCTCGGGGTTATTCAAAAACTGCACGCTCAACCAAACGAGCCAGGCCCCGAGCAGCAGCGCGGGCGCGGCAAAGGTCCACGACGTGAATCCCGCCAGCGGCGGCCAGACGGCGAGCGGCAGCATGAGCAGGCACCAGCCGAGCGTGCGTCGCGCGGTGGCGCTGCCGGTTTCATCGGTGTTGCACCACATCTTGAATCCGCCGCGGATGTATTCGTCGCGGTACATCCAGTTGATGGCGAGAAAGTGCGGCAGTTGCCAAAGAAAGAGCAGGCTGAAGAGAAACAACGCCTCGGTGGAGACGAGCAGTTCCGGACGGAGTAGGTCGCGATTGAAGTTGGTCAGCTCTTTGCCGCCCGGCGTGGCCGCCCAGCCGATCACCGGCGGAATGGCGCCGCTCACCGCGCCCACGAGCGTATTGAGCGGCGAGGTGCGCTTCATCGGCGTGTAGATGAAAAGATAAACCAGCAGCGTCAGACCGGCGAGCAGCGAGGACTCGACATTCACTTTCACACCGAGGTGAATGATGCCCAGCCCGCACAGCAGCCAGCCGATGCCAAACGCCGCCGCGGGTGGCAACCGGTGCGTCGGCAGCGGTCGCGAAGCCGTGCGCTTCATGCGTGCGTCCGCATCCATTTCCATGAGCTGATTGAACACCGCCGCGCCAAACGCGGTCAGCGTGGTCCCGATGATGGTGTGAATGAGCCGCCACCACAGGTCTCCCGGCTGCGGACTGACAATGTGATGCAGCCAGTAGCCGGCAAACGTGGTGACCACTACCAGCGCGCTGAGCCGCGCCTTGGTGAGCGTCATGAGATCGTGCCGCGAAAATCCGGCAGCCGCCGCGGGAGCGGCAGCCTGCGCAGCGGCGGGTTCGGGGGATTCGTTCATTTCCGCCCCAGGATTGCGGCGTCCTTTTGCGGATGCAACCGCCGCGCGCAGCCCTGTGCCCAAGTCCGGTTGAGAAAAGGCCGGATTACGGCCGGACGGCTTCCAGCAGACTTTTAGCGCCCCGGTTGCAGATTCTGCCGGGCAACTCGTAGGTCATCTCAATCAACCCACTTCCCAGTCAATATGGCCTGTAGAGGAGTTCACTTCGGCATCACGGAAAACGACCTTTCGCAGCTTCGCAGCGCAGTTTCAGACGAAGCTGTTATGGAAGTGATCGCAGCCATTGAGGAGCGCTGGGAGAAGGAGGATGGGTTCGTTTGTGAAACTGACAAGGCATGGGACGCGATCCACCGTTGTCTTACGGACGGAAGCTTGGATGTCGATGGAGGCGCTGAACCCCTCAGACTTTGCATCCTTGGCGGAGAACAACTTTACGAGGGAGACGACTACATCGTTTCCCTCGTTACACACGACAAACTGCGTTCTTTGGCAGACGCGTTATCTTCGGTTACGCCCCAGTTTATCAGCGAGCGCTATGCACAGCTTCCAGATGATTACGCGCAGCCAAAGAGTGATGAGGATTGCCAGTACACGTGGGACTGGTTTTCTGATTTGCCGGCATTCTTCGACCGGGTGGAGAAGGCCGGGAGGCATGTAGTCTTCTCAGTTGATCAATGACCATCGGAGATCGGCAGTTTTCTGATTTTGCACGCCCTTTTCGATCCGGAGACAGTTTCCCTCCGCGGAGAATCACAATCAAGCCAGCGCCAGATCAGCTGCCGGTGGTTGTGTATGCAGCCGGCTGCGCAGCAACAGCAGGAGAAGAATGCCGTGGAGCACGACCGCGAGGAACAAATGCACGGGCTGGAGCAGGGCGGGCAGTTGCAGGCGGATGAGCAGGACGCCGGCGGCATATTCCGCGCAGACGATGAGGCCCATGAATGTGAGGAGCCACGGGGCCGACGCTTCCGCGCCGCGCGAGAGTTTCAGTCGGAAGAACAGCAGGGCCGCGAGGGTGAGCACCGAGATCGCGCCCACGCGGTGCCATGCCATGGGCAGGCCGAGCGATTCCTCCAGGCGTCCGTCGCAGCAGCCGCCTTCCGGCAGGTGATCGACAATTTCCCGCACCTGGGTGCCGACGACGATTTGAGCGATGAGAAACACAAACGCTGTGATGAGATGCCAGCGCTGCGAGAGCGATACCGGAACCGGTTCGCCGGGTTTGATCCAGTGACGCGCCACGAGCGCCGTGCTAATCACGGCCACGGCCAGCATCATGTGCAGGGTGATTTTCCACGGCGCGAGATTCGTATCCACCACCACCTTGCCGAGCCATGCGACGACGCCAAAGAGCACGAGTTGTCCCAGGAGCAATGCAATGAGGCGTTTCCGGCGCGGTCTTGTCATTAATGCGCAGAGCAGCGTGGCCAGCGCGGCCAGTCCGCTGAGCGCGCCGACGCAGCGGTTGAGAAACTCGATCCATGTCGCCTGCGCGCTGAAGTCGCGGCGCAGGGTTTCCTCCGTCACTTCGATGGGATCGTGTCCTGTGCGCTGCCAGGCAGCGCGGTACTTTTCGATGTCGAGTTTGGAGAAGTCTATCTGACTCACATCCGTGGGCGGAATGAGCCGTCCGTAGCACTTCGGCCAGTCGGGACAGCCCATGCCCGAGCCCGTGGCACGCACGATGGAACCGGCAAGTACCACCAGATAAAGCAGCACGACGGTAAGCAATGCAAAGCGCGGCAGGTATCGCGAAGCCAGTGACATCGCCGTTCTCCTGCGTGCAACATGCAGCGGGGCAATTAGAAAAACCGGCTGGCCCCGTGGCGTGGACCTCCGGTCCACCTGAGTTGTTTTAATCTCGGGGACCGGAGGTCCCCGCCACGGTGTGCCACGCCGTGCCCCGCATTTTCAGGCTTGTCCGCCCGGTCCAGGCTCAGGTATTTCCGGTCCATGAACTCCCGCCGCCTGCTTCCCGTCCTCTCTGCCACCTGCGCCGCCGGTCTCACCACATGGATGCTGTGGGCCGCGCGACTGGAACCCGGGCATCGCCATTCCGTCGCGGAGCAGTGGCGCGCGGAGAAGCGGCTGATCGATCTGCACATGCACATCGAGGCCATGCCGGAACGATTCGAGCGGGCCGTGCGGATCATGGATCGTGCGGGAATCGGGGTGGGCGTGAATCTCAGCGGGGGCACGGTGACACAGAAGGACGGACAGCCGTCGGAATTTGAAAAAACGAAGGGCCTCGCCGACGAGCGGCATCCGGGGCGGTTCGTGCATTACATGAATCTCGACTACGCCGGCTGGGATCAGCCGGGCTGGAGCGGGAAAGCGGCGGAGCAGATTGTCAGGGGCAAAGCGCTCGGAGCAGCGGGCCTGAAGGAGTACAAACGGCTCGGTCTCTACCTGAAAGACGGGAGCGGCTCGCTGATTCACATCGACGATCCAAAACTTGATGCCGTGTGGGCCAAATGCGGCGAACTCGGTCTGCCGGTGAGCATTCACGTCGCGGATCCGCGCGCCTTTTGGCTGCCTTTCGATGACAAGAACGAGCGCTGGGAGGAATTGAAGGATCATAAGAGCTGGTGGTTCGGCGACCCTGCGAAATATCCGGCGCGCGAGGAATTGCTGGCCGCGCTGGACCGCGTCATCAAAAAGCACCGGAAGACGACGTTCGTCTGCGTGCACTTCGCCAACAACTCCGAGGACATTCAGTGGGTGGAACGCGCGCTGGACGAAAACCCCAACATGATGGCCGACCTCGCGGCGCGCATTCCGGAAATCGGACGCCACAAGCCGGAGGAGGTGCGGCGCATCTTTACCAAACATCAGGACCGCATTCTCTTCGCCACTGACTTCATGGTTTATGGGAAGCTGATCCTCGGCAGTTCCGGCGATGACGAGCGGCCCACCGACGATGATGCCGTGATCTTCTACGAGAAATGCTGGCGCTGGATGGAGTCGGATGACCGCGATTTCAAACACATGACGCCCATCCAGGGCAACTGGCCCATCAGCGCCATCGCCCTGCCGCCGGAAGTGTGCCGCAAGATTTATTTCGACAACGCGCGCAAACTGCTGGCGCATTCCCTGCCGCTGCCGGTGATGAAAGCCGCGCGCGTCGCGCAGGATTTCGTGCCCGACGGCAAGCTCACTGATGCCGCGTGGTCCGCTGCGGTGCCCGTGCAGGTGGATCAGCAATCGCACGACGCGGTCGCGCGTCCGGAACTCAGCACCACCGTCCGGGCGCTCTGGAGCGATCAATTTCTCTATCTTGGCTACGAAGCGCCCTACACGAAACTCACGACGTTCGGCGAGCCGCAGAAGGACGAGCGTTTCGGCCTGTGGGACAAAGACGTGGTGGAGGCGTTCATCGGCACTGATCCGAATGCGGCCGGAAAATACACCGAATACGAATGGGCGCCGAACGGCGAGCGGCTCGATCTGAACATCACGCCTGACAAAAAGGACTTTGCCTGGAGCAGCGGCATGGAGAGTGCCGTGAGCATCGACGAAGCCGCCAAAGTCTGGCGCGTGGAAGTGCGCATTCCGCTGAAATCCCTCGCCGCCGCCGCGCCCTCAGCCGGCACCCGCTGGCGCCTCAATCTCTATCGTCACGATGCCGCAGGCAAAGCCGGTCTCGCTTTCAGCCCGGTGCTGACGGGCACTTTCCACACGCCGGCACGCTTCGGCTGGCTGGAGTTTGCGCAGTAAGCTAAACGGTATCTTCAAAAGTCATCTCTTTCCCATACCCTGCGCCCATGACAGACAAACAGGCAGTCCTTGATGCCCTCGACCGCCTTCCTGAGAAGGCCACCCTTGAGGAGATCACCGAGGAACTTCACATTATGGCCGCGGTGCGCCGAGGGCGGGAGCATATTGCAGAAGG
This sequence comes from uncultured Akkermansia sp., assembly GCA_964523105.1. Classification (GTDB taxonomy): domain Bacteria; phylum Verrucomicrobiota; class Verrucomicrobiia; order Verrucomicrobiales; family V1-33; genus V1-33. The sequence continues at coordinate 78,130 of CAZFZN010000011.1, read as the reverse complement.
GAGAACCAAGGACCACGCTCAAACCGAACAACTCTTTGCATCCTGGGCCTCAGCATGGACTGGAAAGTAATTTGGTCGGAAGCCGCTATCACCGACCTCAAGGAGATCTGTAACTACATCGCGGCGCGTGATGCTGCTGCCGCGAAGAAAGTCGGTCAGGGCATTCTTGAGCACGTCCGTCTGCTGGAGTCGTTTCCCTTCATTGGCCCTTGCTATCCCAGAGGTGCGCGTAGCCCGCTTCGGGAAATTGTGTTTCGTGCGTGGCGAATCTTCTAGGACGTCAACGAGTCAGCACGCAGCGTGGAGATTCTCCATGTGCGCCACGGAGCACGCGATGAGCCGGAGTAGTAATCATCGTCATTCCCTGCTCGCGACGCCGGCCTTTTCCAGCGGATGCAGTCCGTGCTGACGAAGTGCGGGAGCTTCGGCATCGGGGAACATCTTGCCGGGGTTCGCGATTTCGTGCGGATCGAAGGCATGGCGCACGCGGTGCATCACTGCGATATCCGCGGCGCTGAACATGTCAGGCAAAAAGGCACGCTTTTCCATGCCGACGCCGTGCTCGCCGGTGATGCTGCCGCCCATGGCGGTGCACATGCGGAGGATCTCCGCCGCAGCATCCTCGGCGCGCTCGTAGGCCCCGGGCTCGCGCCCATCGTACATGATGAGTGGATGGAGATTGCCGTCGCCGGCGTGAAAGACATTCGCGATGCGCAGCGAGTGGCGCGCGGCAGTTTCGGCGATGCTGCGGAGAGCTTCGCCGAGCCGGCGGCGCGGCACCACGCCGTCCTGCACGATGAAGTCAGGACTGAGCCGGCCCACGGCACTGAAGGCACTTTTGCGGCCCTTCCAGATTTTCAGTCGCTCGTCGTCATTGCGCGCCACATGCACGGTCTGCGCGCCGCTCCCGGCGATGATTTGCGAGAGCCGCTCGCGCTCCGCGGCGACCTGTTCGCGCGGGCCTTCCAGCTCCACAATCAGCATGGCTGCGGCTGCTTTCGGATAGCCCGCGCCCACGGCCGCATCCGCGGCATCCATCGCGAGCCGGTCCATGATTTCCATCGCGCCGGGCAGCAGTCCGCTGGCGACGACGGCGGCGACGGCATCGCCGGCGGCCTCCGTGCTGGCATAGCTGGCGAGCACGGTGTGATAACACTCCACTTTCGGCAGCAATCGCAGCGTGATCTCCAGCGCGATGCCGAATAATCCCTCACTGCCGGTGAACAGGCCCGTTACGTCAGGCCCGCTGCCCTCAAGGCTGTCGCCGCCCAGGTTGACCACCTCACCGGTGGCGAGGACGCACTTCATTCCGATGACGTGATTGCTCGTCATGCCGTACTTGAGGCAGTGCGCGCCGCCGGCATTGAAGGCGACATTGCCGCCGATCGTGCAAATCTGCTGGCTGCTGGGATCGGGAGCGTAAATGAGTCCGAACGGTGCCGCGGCGCGCGTGACCTGGAGATTGATGACGCCCGGTTCCACCACGGCGAGCCGTTGCGCGGGATCGAGCCGCAGAATGCGGTCGAGCCGGTTGAGGGCAATGACGATGCCGTTGGCCACGGGCACGCTGCCGCCGCTGAGGCTGGTGCCGCTGCCGCGGGCCACGAACGGCACCCGGTGTTCCGCGCAGGCGCGCACCGCGGCTATCACTTCTTCCTGCGACTCCGCCACCACCACCACCCGCGGGGCGACGGCGAAGGCCGTCAGTCCGTCGGACTCATAAGCTGTCAGGTGCGCCGCATCGGCGAGCAGGCGGTCCGGTGGAAAAATCGCGCGCAGCGCAGCCATGAAGGATGCGGGGAGCGGAGCGGCGGGCGGGGCGGACATCTCGCGTGTGTGTTCATGCGCGACGGCTCAATTGCAACCTGATTGGTGCTCCGGGGCGGCCCTGCCGAAGTGCGATTTCCCGCTTTCCGCAGGGCCTGGCATGATATAAACGCGCGCGCCATGATTACCCCTCGATTCCTCAAATCCCTCGCCACCGCTTTGCTGTCTGCCGCACTCGCCGGCGGTTTCACCAGTTGCAAGTCCACCTCAACCACCACGTCGGTCAAGACCGGACCGGACGGCCGCACCTTCGACGTCCCCGCCTATCGTCCGAAGAATCCCTCCAACGTCCGGGTCAAGGCAAGCACCGGAAACCGCGCGGTTTACGTCATGGAAGGGGACCGGCCGCTGCTGGTGACGCCGGCGTCCTTCGGCAAACAGGGCACGGGCACGCCGCTGGGCAATTTCCGCGCCTACACCAAAATCCGCAACAAGCGCAGTTACAGCTACGGCAAATATCCCATGCCCTTCTGGGTCGAGTTCAAACCGGCCTACGGCTTCCACGGCGGCTGGGTGCATCCTTACAATTCCACCCACGGCTGTGTGCGTTTGCCGTGGAATGTCGCTCCCAAGTTCTGGGCGCTCGTGCCGGTGGGCACGCCCATCAGCATCGCCACCAGTCAGCCGGAGGACGCGACCATCGGAAAGAACATTCCGCGGCTCAACGACGGTCCGGCGCCGGAATGGCCGTCCAACGTGCTCTGGACCGACGCAGTGTTTCACCTCACGGATCATCGTCAGGTCTTTGCTGACTGATTGCTGAATCAAGGGGCGACGATGCCGCGATAGCGCACCCGGTAAAACCGCCGCGGCCCGCTGGCCGGCGCGGTCAGTACTTTGAAATTGCCCTGCACCGCCGGCGTGCCGGTCACTGTTGCCCATGTGCCGGCAGTCAGGCTGGTGCTCGTTTCCGGCACGCCGTTCTCCAGACCGGCCCACCATGTCAGGGTCACCTGCCCTGGCGCGGCCGTGCCCGTGACCAGCAGCGGATCGCCGTACACGGCCTGCACCCATGCGGGGCAGTCAATGAACGGATTGCGGTTCCCCTGACGCACGTGGACGCAGTCGTTGCGCAGCATTTCCTCCGGGCTGACCGGATCGTCGAGATGCCAGAGCAGCAGCGTCGTCAGGCGGCCCATCCAGGCGGCGTTGCCCGTGACCAGCGCCATGTTGTCAGTGAGATTCAAGTCCGGCTCCTGCGGCCCGTCGGCGTCGTAGCGCAGGGCCATGTAAAACATCGCGCGGGCGATGTCGCCCTTCACCACCGGCGGCGGCTCCCAGGAATTGCTGTCGCGCGAAGTCTGCGGCGCCTCCGCGCTGCCCGGCACCAGCAGGCCGGCGGTATCGCTTTCTTCAAAGGCCAGGTTCTCGCGGGCGGCATTCACCTCGACGTCGGCGGCCCGGAGATTGAAGAGGTCCGCATAGTCCGCGCCGTCGGAATTGATGCCGCGGCTGTTGGGCCAAAGATGCTCGCGGTTCCACTCCGTCGTATTCTGCGGCGGACTGCGCACGAGATTCGGTTTCGGCTCGCTGCGGCGCGAATAGACCAACAGCACGTTGCCGGCATTGGCCGGATCCTGATCGCAGACTTCCAGCGCCGGCCGCGTGGCGGTATAGGTGAGCGGCACATGCGGCGTCTTCACGAGACGATGCAGTTCCGCCCGCAGAGCCGCGCCGCTGAGGCCGCTGGTGCTGTCATAGTAACCCGCCGGAGGCGCGGCGTGAGTTGCGGGGACCAACAGGGAGCCACAGATGGACGCAGACAGACACAGATGGATGATGGGGGCAGTAGGTCTGATCCTGTCTGTCGGGCATCTGTGTGAATCTGTGTCCATCTGTGGCTTATTTTTGCTCCACCGCCGCGCGGAGTTCCTCCAGTTCCACTTCAAATCCGCCGCTGAGAATGGGGAAGCGGCACCAGGTTTTCGGATCAAGGTTTTCGTCATCGAGATGGAATGCGGGGGCGAAGCGTTCGCGCTTCCACTGATTGCGGCACCAGAGGCGGAAGAAGCGCTCGACCCATGCGGCGAGTTGTTTCTTCTCGTACTGGGGGAACATGAGGTGCATGTGCTGCCAGACTTCGAGGGGCGCCTGCTTGTCGCGGATGGCGGCGCGTTCGATGGCGTCGAGCAGCGGATAGGGCATGAGGTCGTCCTCGTCGGTTTGTTTGCTGCCGGGAGGGCGGAGTTCGGCGGTGGGGGCCTGCACATTCACGGCTTTGAGTGCGGGGAAGGCGTGCAGGCCGTGCGGGCCTTTGGCTTCCATCCACGCGAGCCATTCGCGCAGCCATGCTTTGTCGATGCCGGCGATGGGGGCAAGACCTCCGCTGGTGTCGCCGTCCATGGTGGCGTAGCCGACCGCGGCTTCACTGCGGTTGCTGGTGGAGAGAAGCAGCGCGCCGCTGAGGTTGGCCAGCATCCAGATGCCGGGACTGCGCACGCGGGCCTGGATGTTTTGCAGCGCGATGTCGTCGTCCTGCCAGGTGAGTTCACGCCCGAGACCGCCTTCCACCATCCGGGTGTAGCGCTGCACCAGTTCGGAGATGTTGAACTCGAAATGGCGGGCTGCGGTGGCGACGGCCACGGCTTCGGCGGCGGCGCGAGTGACTTCGCCGCTGTTGTCGCTCGCCTGATAGGCGGTGGTGAGCAGCCGGGCGCAAAAGTCATCCGCGGTCTGCGCACCGGCGAGATCGTTCATGAAATGTAGCTTCTTCCGCAGGCCGTCCGCCCCGATTTCCTGAAGTGCGAGTTCCGTCATGAGCCGCACCAGCACAGCGCAGGCGGCGCTGTCCGCGCCGCCGCTGAGACTGACCACAAATCCGCGCGAGCGGCTCTTCCGGGCATAATCCAGCAGCGCGAGCGGCACGGCGCGCGAGAATTCCTCCGCTTTGAGATTTTCCGACCGCTCCCATGCGGGCTCCTCGGCTTTTTGAAGTCCGGGCGTCGTGGCCGGCCATGCGAAGGGCACGCTGACGAGTCCCTCATCGCGGCCGCCGAGATCGGGACGATAACTGGCGGTGCGTGCCTGATTCATTCGCGTGGCGTCGATGTCCACCTGAGCGGTGATGACCTGCCATTCCCGGAAGGAGAACCGTCCGCTGGCCGCGCAGAGCCGGCCCTGAGAGGCGATCATGGCTTCGCCGTCGAAGATGGCGCGGCCGCTCTCATTGCCCAGCAGATTGGCATAAACATAACTCGCACCGAAGGCCCGGCTGCCCTCCAGCACGAAGCGTTTGCGGATTTCATGCTTGCCGAAGGCGAAGTGGCTCGCGCTCGGATTCAAAATCACATCGACGCCCTTGAGCGCGAGCGCGATGCCCGGGCGGTTGGCGACCCACGCATCCTCACAGATTTCGAATCCGAACTTCACGCCGCCGATTTCGTAATGCAGATCGCCGCAGGGGAAGGTGCCGCCATCGGGGCTTTCGAGCACGGAGCGCACGCCTTCCGGCCACGGCTTGAACCAGCGCGGCTCATAGTGAATGCCGTCTCCGGCGAGGAAGCGCTTGCCGGTGAAGCCCGCGATGCGCCCGTCCACCATGATGCAGGCGAAATTGAAGATGCCTTTCTGGAACAGGACCGGCAGTCCTGCGCTCACGACCATGCCCGCCGTGAGCGGGACGATTTCCTCCAGGATGCGCCATGCCATGCGGTGCACGGCGGGCGAGTGAAACGCATCCTCGCAGCCGTAGCCGGAGATGCAGAGTTCCGGCAGACACAGCACGGAAGCGCCGGCTTCGCGGGCGGCGCCGATCGCGCTGACGATGCGCGCTTTGTTGCCGCGCCAGTCCAGCGGCGTCTGATTGAGCACGGCGGCGGCGAGATTGAGGAGCTTCATGTGTTTGGAATGCAGCATCCCCGGCTGTCAGGCCAGCGGAATTCGCGTGGTCTCCAGAGTGCGGGAGACGTTCCAGCCTGTGAAGCGCGGTGCGTCAGTTCTGCCATCCACCGTCCGCTTGCCACCGGGGTGTGCACAGGCCAGGGGCCGGCATGAGCAACGATTCGCCATATCAAAGACTCCGCGCGCGCTTCCGTGAGGCGGCGCTGGTCCGCAGCACCAATGCCGTTCTGGGATGGGATCAGGAGACGTATCTTCCTCCGAAAGCCGCCGACTGGCGCGCGGAGCAGCTCGCATGGCTCAGCGGACAGCAGCACCGGCTGGCGACGTCCCCTGAGGTGGGCGTGTGGCTCGCGGAGTGTGAGGATTCCGACATCGCGCCGGATTCCACCGAGGGCGTCAATGTGCGCGGCTGGCGGCGTGATTACAATCTGGCGACGAAACTGCCGGCGGAGTTCGTGGAGGAACTGACGCGCACCACGGCGCAGGCGACGCATGTGTGGGCGGAGGCGCGGAAGAAGTCTGACTTCGCGCACTACCAGCCCATGCTGGAGAAGATCGTGAAACTGGTGCGCGAAAAGGCGGACCGCCTGGGCTGGAAAGACTGCCGCTACGATGCGCTCCTGGATGAATACGAACCCGGAGCGCGCACGGCGGATATCGCGGCGGTGTTTGCGAAACTGGGGCCGGCGCAGTCGGCGCTCGTCGGGCCGGCGGCGGAGATTTCCGCGCGGCAGCCGGCGGATTTGCTGGCGGCGGATTATCCCGTGCCAGCGCAGCAGGCGTTCAATCGCGAGGTCGCGGAGGCGTTCGGTTTCGATTTTGAAGGCGGGCGCATTGACACCACGGCCCATCCGTTTTGCACAGAGCTGGGGCCGGGCGATACCCGACTGACGACGCGCTACGACGAGCGCGATTTCCTGTCTTCCTTCTACGGCGTGCTGCATGAAACGGGTCACGGGCTTTACGATCAAGGTCTGAGCAAAGACGAATGGGGCCTGCCCGCGGGCGAAGCCTGCTCGCTGGGCATTCACGAGAGTCAGAGCCGGCTGTGGGAAAATCAGATAGGCGGCAGCGAAGCGTTCTGGGAACACTGGATGCCGCGCGCGTGTCATCACTTTCCGAATCTGAAGGCCTTCACTCCCGCGCAAGTGGCCGCGGCGGCCCGCCGTGTGGCACCAAGTTTCATCCGGGTGGAGGCGGACGAAGTGACTTATGATTTACACATCATTCTGCGCTTCGACATCGAGCAGCGTGTCATCAACGGCGAGCTGGAAGTCTCCGATATCCCCGCGGCGTGGAACGCGAAGTTCAAGGAACTGCTCGGTCTCGACGTGCCGGACGACGCGCGCGGGTGTTTGCAGGACATTCACTGGAGCTTCGGGGGCTTTGGATACTTCGCGACTTACACGCTGGGGAATCTAAACGCTTCGCAACTGATGCGCGCCGCCCGCACGGCGCATCCGTCTCTGGATGCGGAGCTGGCGCGCGGCGAATACCAGACGCTGCTGGGCTGGCTGCGGACGAACGTTCACAGCAAGGGAAGAAGCCTAACGGCGCCGGAACTGATGCGCGCCGCGACCGGTGAGGCGACGGGCATGGAATGCCACCTGGCTTATCTGCGCGGGAAGTTTCTTTGAACATAAGGTAACGAAGGAAACGAAGGGCAGGCGGGATGAGGATTGAACAGGAGGCAGCAGAGGGAGCAGAGCCTTGGGTTGGCGGGATGAGATTTTTTGACAGGAGGTAACGGAGGAAACAGAGTTGCGGAGGCAGGGCGTCCTTGAATCCTTCCGTTCAAGCCTCTGCTTTCGCTGCGCCCTCCTGTTCAAAAAACAGAACTCCTCCGCCACGCCTCTGTTCCCTCTGCGCCCTCCTGTTCAAAAAACAGAACTCCTCCGCCACGCCTCTGTTCCCTCTGCGCCCTCCTGTTCAAATAATAGAACTCATCCGCCAAGCCTCTGTTCCCTCTGTTTCCTCCTGTTCAAAAAATAGAACTCATCTTCCGAGCCTTCGTTCCCTTCGTTTCCTTATGTTCAAACTCCTCCTCCTTCTGTGCCTCATCGCACAGGTCTTTTCAGCCCCGCTGCGGCCCAATCTCGTCTGGATCATGGCCGATGATCTTGGCTATGCGGAACTCGGCTGCTACGGCCAGAAGGTCATCCAAACGCCGCATCTCAATCGCATGGCCAAAGAAGGCATGCGCTTCACGCAGTTCTACGCCGGGGCCACGGTCTGCGCGCCCTCGCGTTCGGTGCTGATGACCGGTCAGCATCAGGGCCACACGCGCGTGCGCGGCAATGCAGGGAAGGGGAATCGCGCGGCCCAGGCATTGAAGGCGGACGACGTCACCGTGGCGGCCGTGTTGCAGAAAGCGGGGTATCGCACGGCGTTGATAGGGAAGTGGGGTCTCGGTGATGTGAACGGCGCGGAAAGCGGCCTGCCACGGCGTCACGGATTCGATGAGTTTTTCGGTTACCTGAATCAGGCGCACGCCCACAACCACTTCCCTGATTTCCTGTGGAGGGACGAGAAACGCGAATCCCTGCCCAACACCGTGACGCCCATGGGAGACGAAGGCGCGGGCTACGCGACGGAGACGAAGGTGTTCGCCGACGATCTCTTTGCCGGCGAGTCGCTGAAGTTTGTCGCGGCCAACAAAGAACGTCCGTTCTTCCTCTATTGGAGCATGGTGATTCCCCACGCCAACAACGAACGGAACCGTGCCTTGAAGAATGGAGCGGAGGTGCCGGACTTCGGCCCTTACAAGGACAAAGACTGGCCGGAGCAGGACAAAGGTCAGGCGGCGATGATCACGCGCATGGACAGCTACGTGGGCCGGATGCTGGAGGAATTGCAGCGTCTCGGGATCGCGGAGAAGACGCTCGTCATCTTCACCAGCGACAACGGCCCGCACAACGAAGCCAGTCACAACCTCACACGCTTCACGCCCTCCGGCCCGCTCAACGGCATCAAGCGCGCCCTGACGGATGGCGGCATCCGCGTGCCATTCCTCGCATGGTGGCCGGGCAAAGTCGCCGCCGGCACCGAGTCCAAACACGTTGCCTCCTTCGCCGACTTCATGGCCACCGCCTGCGAACTCAGCGGTGCGGCCCTGCCGCCGAAATGCGACAGCCTCAGCTTCGTCCCGGCGATGCTGGGCCAGCCGGAGCAGAAGCAGCACGAGTTCCTCTACTGGGAATTTCACGAAAATGGATTCAGTCAGGCCGCGCTGATGAATGGCCGCTGGAAAGGCATCCGAGGCAAGAAGACCGGCGGGCCGCTGGTGGTCTATGATTTGGAGAGCGACATCGGCGAAAAGATGAACGTCGCGGCAAAATACCCGGAAGTGGCGGCGAAGCTGAACGCTTACCTCGACACCGCGCGCACGGATGCGCCCGACTGGCCGGCGAAACCGTAGCGTGGGCATCCTGCCCACAGCTTTCCGAAAAATCATGTGGGCAGGATGCCCACACTACGGCCTTACTCCTCCCGCAGCGCGGCGAAGATCTCCTCCAGACCACCGCGTTCGGCGAGCAGTTGCTGCATGGTCCCGAAAGCGGCGACGCGTCCCTGCTCCAGGATGCAGGCTACATCGGCGAGCGGCTCGGCGACTTCCATGATTTGCGTGGAGAAGAGAATAGTGCAGCCGGCGGCGGCGGCGGCTTTCATGTGCCGCTTGAGGGCGGCGAGGCCATTCGGGTCCATGCCGGAGGCAAAGGGTTCATCCAGCAGCCAGAGCCGCGGCTGCACAGCCAGCAGCGCGATGAGGGCGGCTTTGTAAGCCTGGCCGCGGGAGAGTTCGCTGACGTTTTTCTCCGCGCACTCCAGCATGTCGAACTCCGCAAGCAGTTCGGTGAGGCGCGCCACGTTGGCCTCCGTGTCGCACTCGTAGAGGCGAAGGATGATGCTGAGGTTTTTCAGCACGGTGTCGCGTGCGAAAAGGACAGGGAAGTCTGGGAGGAACATCAGTTGCCGCCGCAATTCGAGGGAACCGCGCGTGAGCGCACGTGCGTTGAGAAGAATGCTTCCCTTGTCGGGCGTGCTGACGGTGGCGATGGCGCGGAGCAGCGTGGACTTTCCGGCGCCGTTGCGTCCGAGGATGGCGACGATGCTTCCGGCGCAAATGTCGAGGCTCACATCGTCGAGTGCCGTCTGGCGGCCGTAGTGTTTGGTGACGTGCTGGAGGGTGAGGTTCATGGGCGGCGGGAAGGCGGCTGGTTTCTCCAAAGGTCAGCGGTCCCTGAACTGAGCATGCGCAGATGGAGGAAGTGGATGAACCCCCATGGCAGCGTACACACCAAGACAGCCACCGCGAGGTGATCCAATCCCATGTAAATCGACACGAGAAACCAAGCAAAAGTCATCAGCACATGCACCACGGCTGTGAAGAAAATTGCCTGGATGAGCAAACGCAGCATCCACCGGCTTGAGAAAAGAGCGCCCGAAGGCAAAGAGCCGAGTCCTCCACCCAACGCCAAATGCAAAGCCAGTATGTATGGTGACACCATCAGGACGCCCGCCATGAGGTGCCAATGGAGATGTGGATTTACGATGGCCGCAGCCGAGGCCCAGGTCGCCGCCAGCGTCGCAGTGAAAAGCAGCACTCGCGGCCAGGAACTCTTCAGCCAAAGCATCGTCAGCGTGCCTCCGCTAATGGGAAAGAAGCCGTAGGGAAGTGCCGATTGTCCATTGGGCATTTGCCGCCACGCGAAGAGAGCCTGGAAGGGGTATCCATCGCGTCCGGGTTTACCAAAAAGGAAATGGCCTGCAATGAACACCGGCCCGAACAGACCGACACCGATCACAAAGGCTGCGGTGTCCCCATCCAATCCTGGTGAATGGGTTGAGTACGTTGTGAATATCTGGAGACAACCCACCAGCGAGGCACAGCAAAGGGCCGCCTGAACGAAACGCCAGTTCAGCGTCGTCGCATCAGGGCTCGGATTAAACGCCGCGAGCGCGCGCTCCTGCGGCGTGCGCGAGTGTTCAATGAGTCGCTCCCAGAATCCTCCTGCGCGATGTAACGAACCGGCGGCACAGATTGCAGGCAGACGCAGAGTGAACAGCGGGCGCCCTGCTTGCGTGGCAGTCACGTTCTCAGAGATGCCGAATTTCTCCACGTTCGCCGCTGCGAAGCGCGGCAGATTCCGCCATGCGAAGAACAGCACGGCGATGCTGCCAGCGATTCCTGCGGACAGGCGCAGCATTTCCGGTGTTTCCAGTGGGCGGTGCAGCGCGGGGAGCGGCCAGATCACGGGATTGAGCGCGGTGAATATCTGCCCCAGGACGGAGTCTGCCTCGTTCTTTTCTTTCGGAGCGAAAAGGGTCCCCAGGCAAATCAGCAAGGCCAGCCACCGCAGCGGCTTCATGGCCGGAAAGAAATGCAGCAGGGCGTACACGCCGGAAGTGAGGAAGCCCGCGCCCGCCGCCGCCGACAGCACGGGCTGCCATCTCTCCGCACTGCTGCGGCTGCCGATGAGATAGAGGATGGCACAGGTGAGGGCGAGACCGGGGAAGACGCAGAGGGTTACCGTTTCCATGCGCCGCACCCAGTGGAGTGCGTGGCGCGGCTCCGCGGGATACTGTGCGAGGGCGCGGACAAACACCGCGAGGTTGGACTGCTCGCCCGGCGGGGCGGCCAGCATCGCCGCGAAGAAAAGCCCGAGGGCCGCGGCGATAGGCAGCGAGTTCCCCGCGGCAAAGCCCAGCAGGGTGACTATCACCATCATCCCGGCGAGGAACAGGAGCACCGCCACAATGGTGAGCGCCGGTTTGCACCACTGTCGCCAGGCGGTGGGCGGCAGCGCCCGGCGCACGCTGGTTTGGAGCGCCTTGAGAAAGCGGGGATCGAAATGGGCGTCGGGATGCACGGCGGGCACGGCGCATGAACGGTTACTTTGCAGGCACTTGCGCTGCCGTGAGCCTTTGCCACGCCGCGAGGTAGCGGCGGAGGCGCTCCACCGTGCGGTCGTCCACTTCCTTGAGCCGGCGGATGTCGCAGTTGTCTTCAAGGTCGGCGATTTTTACTTCCATGGCGATGGGATTGGTCATGGTGCGGTCCACGTATTCGTCGTAGGACGAGCCGTCGTTGTGGGTCACAAGACGCAGCGCGGCCATGATGGAGGGAGCGAAGCCCTCGGCTTCCAGTTGCTCGAAGGTCCAGGCGGTATCCTCCACCACATCGTGCAGCAGCGCGACGATTTTCGCCTCCGGTGCGGAGCAGCGGGCCATGACGCGCAGCGGGTGGAAGATGTAGGCGGCGCCGTTCTTGTCTTTTTGACCGGCGTGGGCCTGCACGGCGATTTGGAGGGCGCGTTCGAGGTCTGGCATGGCTTGGATGGGATGTGCCGGCGACATAATAGAGAAGGCTGCAGGGGCAAGAGCCGGGCGATCCGGGGCACTGGAGCCCTGTTCAGATGCATTCCGGGGCCGGCCGGCCGCGGAACCGGCGCTGAAATTAACGGAATTGCCCGAAGCGCCACGTTGCTTCCCTGGCTGAATTTGGTATATACAGGCGCCGTCCGCCGCCGGACTCCCCCGGCACCCGTCAACCCACTATCGTTTCCTGCATGAATCGCTCCCGCACTTTGGCCGGCGCCGCCATCCTGGCCGCCGCCGTTGTTTTTACACTTCGTCAGGGACCGCAATCCCCGGATCGTGAGCCGTCGGCACGCCGCAGTCCGGCGATCGCCGAGGGGCCAGTGCATCAACGTTCCACGCCGCAGACGGCAGCGGCTTCCGGATCTGACGAATCGCATGCAGGAGCGGCACCGGGTGGTGAAAAGGCACCGCTGCGGGAGTTTCAGGGCTGGCTCAAGGAGTGGCAGCACGCGAGTGCCGACGAGCGTGCCCGGCTCCTGCCGCAAGGTGTGCAACTGGCCCGGGAGCGCCGGCCGGGCATGCTGCGGCTGATCCGGGAGAACCCGGCCCTCGCGCTCGAGATGGCGGTCCGGCCGGTTGTTCGTCAGGACCTGCCGGCGGAGATTGTCGAGCATCTTGAGAACCCGGTGAGTGCGCGCGGCGACTACAAGGCGTACTTTGGCCGTCCGCAGGAGGGCGTGGATCTGCCGCCGGACACCGAGCTGACGCTGCGTTATTTCGAAACGCCGGAGGGCGCGAGTTACAAGGCGCACGTCTTCGGCGAACTGCTGGAACTCACCTCGCGCGCGGACGTGCCGCTGCGGGGATACGCCATCGGCCGCGACATGGCGGTGGCGCCCAGTCCTGTCAGGCAACTGGACCGGGGAGAATTCATCCCCGCGGGGACGGCGCTGGAGCAGACGTGTCCGGTTTCCGGCAATACGACGGATGTGACCGCGGAGGAGCCGCTGGTGGTGGAGGACGAAACGCCGGTCGTGGAACTGGGCGGCAGGCTCATTCTGCTCTGCAACGGCTCGCACGTCCGCATCTTCGACGAGGAGCAGCGCATGGCGCTGGGAGGGCCGGGGGCGTCAGGATTCTTCCGCGACACTTATCCGGGCACGTCCTCCGAAGCGATCGGCAATTTCCGCTGCCTCTACATTCGCATCACCTATCCGGATCAGATGCGCGCGCCGAATTCGGAAGGCCGCGCCTGGGAGGACATGCGCAATGTGAACCGCTACTATCTGGAGTCATCCTTCGGCAGACTCACGGCCACGACGACGGTGACGCCGCTCATCGTGATGCCTCACACCAAAGACTGGTATATCGCCAAAGACGATGAAGTGGACGGACTGGGCCTGGTCCACAGCGATGCCCGGGCTGCGGCGCGCGCGCTGGGTTACGATTCCCGGCAGTACAACTGCACCATCGTGCGCGTCAACGAAGGGCCTCGCCTCAGCGGCATCTCGTGGGGCGGCGGGGACAGTGTGTGGGTCTCGTGGAATGGCATGGATGTGCTCAATCACGAGTGCGGTCACTCGCTGGGCCGCAATCACGCCAACTTCTGGAATACCAGCGACGGCTCGGCGATCGGACTGGGCTCAAATCAGGAATACGGGAACAGCTTCGATGTCATGGGCGGCGGCGGCGGATTCGGGGCGCACTACAATTCCAAGAGCAAGCGCGACCTCGGCTGGCTCTCCGATGCCTACGTGCACCGCCCGTCCACCTCGCCTGCGGCCAGCGGTGTCTATCGCCTTTATGCCTACGACCAGCCACAGCTCGAGGAGGGAAAGCGCTACAGTTTCCGTGTCGCCAAAGACCCGCAGCGCCGGATCTACCTTGAATACCATCCGGCCATCGGCGGCGAGTGGACGGACAGTGTGCTGATGATTCTCGACGGTCTGGGCAGCAACTGCGGCCACCTGGTGGATACGACCCCCGGATCCGAAGACGGAAAACGCGACGGCGGCATTCGGGTGGGGCGCACTTTCAGTGACTTCGAGAGTGACCTCCACTTTACCGTGCTGGGCAAAAACGCGACCACGCCGCCAAGCATGGACGTGGCCATGATGCGCGGACCTTTTCCTGGCAATCAGGCGCCGGTGATTTCAGATTTCACGGCCAGTGCCTCCAGCGTCGCGGTGAACGGGAGTGCGACTTTCACCGTCACCGCGACCGATCCCGACGGGGATGCGCTCGCGTGGCACTGGGATTTTACGGACCGCTACGTGACGACCAATACACCGGTCATAACAAGAACATTCACCGCCACGGATCAACAAACGGTGCATGTAACGGTGAGTGACATGAAAGGCGGCACGGCGCGCCGCAGCACGGTGATCACGATAGGCAATCCCGGCCGCGCCGTGGTGCGCGGCACGGTGACACACGACGGTCAGCCGCTCGCGGGCGTGCTTATTCAAAGCGATACGGACAAATACTGCTACAGCGGCACCGACGGCACCTACGCCCTCGCAGACCTGACATCCGGCTCCCGCACCCTCACGGCCACGCTCACCGGCTACACCTTTACTGCGGGATTCCCCAACCCGGTGACCACGACCTCCAATGGCACGGTCAACAATGCGAACTGGACGGCGGCAAGTGTGCCGGAGGTTTCACTCACCGCAGTGGATGGAGCTGAAGGCGGAGCCGCCGGTTCATTCATTCTCACCCGCACGGGAAGCACGGGCTCAGCGCTGGACGTAACAGTGACGCCGGTGACCGGTTCGGCCGCGAAGGGAGTGGACTACACGTTCTCGCCGGATTATACCGCCAGCGGTTCGCTGCAATCCTTCACCATCCCGGCGGGACAGCCGTCATTGAACGTGAACGTTGCGGTGACGAACGATACCGCAGCCGAGGGACCGGAAACCATCCAAGTGCAGCTGGCGCCCGGAGCCTACCAGGTTCGAAAAGCGAGTTCGGCTGTCCTGACAATCGCCGACAACGACACGGCGCTGCCCGCGGTGAAGATTGAAACGACCGATCCCTACGCGACCGAAACGCCGGGCGACACCGGGAGCTGCGTCATCAGCCGCACCGGCAGCACGGCTGCGGCACTGAATGTGACACTGGCCTTCAGCGGCACCGCCCTGCGCGGCGCGGATTATCCTGCCCTCAGCACAACGTTCACCATTCCGGCAGGTCAATCCTCCGCACCGCTGATGCTCGATCCGATCGATGATTCGGCCATGGAAATTCCCGAGGACATCACCGTAACCCTCTCCGGCGGTGCGGCTTACCTTGTGGACGCCGCAGCGAATGAAGCGACCGTAACCATCACGGACAACGACCTTCCGGTGGTCAGTCTCAGCGTGCTGGACGACACGCTGCATGAAGCCGGCCGCGGCACCGGCACGGTGATCCTCTCGCGCACCGGCAGCCTGAGTGCTCCGCTCACGGTCTATTACGGCCTGCAGGGCAGGGCTCTGCACGGCTCGGACTTCGTGGAATTGCCGGGGCAGGTGACCTTTCCGGCCGGAGCGGCCAGCGTGCCGGTCATCCTGACGCCCTACGACGATGATTTCGGCGAAGGCGATGAAAGCATCACTTTCAGCCTGACAGTTTTTGACAATGCCTACACGCTGGGACCGGTTTACAGCGGAACGCTTAATATCATGGACAATGCGGATCCGCCGCTGGTTACGGTGACCGCAGACAGCGCCGGTGAGCCTTCCGGGAACGGAACCTTCACGTTCACCGCCTTCGGCAGCGCTGCCGGAAACATCACCGTCAACTACACCCTCAGCGGCACCGCCGGCGGCGGCAGTGACTACACGACGCCCTCCGGCAGCGTCATCATTCCCGCCAGCGGCGGCTATCAAAACACTGCCACGGTCACGATTCCGGTGCTGAACGACACAACGCCGGAGAACACGGAGACCGTCGTCCTGACGATTACGCCGGGTCCCGCCTACCGCATTTACAACGAAGGCAGCGCCGTGATGCGGCTTAAGGACGACGACTCACAGCCCGTGGCGGTGAGCACGCACAGCGACGATCTCGCCGAGCCGAATGACGGCAGCAGCTTTTACCTCTCCAGGGACGACTCTGCCGGCAGCCTCACGGTCAATTACGCGATGAGCGGGACGGCCGCCAACGGGACGGACTACACCCTTCTGCCGGGCAGCGTGGTGATTCCCGACGGAGCGACCGGAGTGGATATTCCTTTGGAACCGATCGACGATGCCCTGCGCGAAGGCGTGGAGACGGTTACCCTCACAATCATACCCGGAGCCGGGTACGGCATCGAGGTCGCCGCCGGCACGCTGTATCTGGAGGACAACGACCTGCCCTCCTCCATCACCAGCATGGGTTTCACCAATACGTCGAGCACGACCAGTGAGGCGCCCGATCCAGTAACGGGTGAATACCGCGACATTCCGGTGTCGTTGCCAGGAGCGCTCAGTACCACGGTGACCGTGGAATACATCATCGGCGGAGGCAGTGCCATTGCCGACGGCGTGGACTGGCAACTCGTGGATGCGGCCGGCGGAAACGCTCCCGTCACCCGCGGACTGCTGACTTTTGCCCCGGGGGAGACCTCGAAAAATGTGCGCGTGCGCATCATTAACGACAGCGTTGTCGAGGGAACGGAGACGATCATCCTGGACCTGATCAATTTGAATACCGGCGGCGGCAGCGCGCGGCTGAGCGGCAGTCGCTACCGTCACACCATGACCGTGAATGACAATTCTGCGGCGAACCCGGTGCCCCGTATCAGCTTTCTGGTCGCCGCCACCACGCGGTCGGAAAACGAAGGAACGGAACCATTGCTGATCGCGGCACTGGACTCGCCGTCCGGAGTGCCCGTTTCCGCCACCTACACCGTTGGCGGCACCGCAACTGCCGGCAGCGACTATACCCTCCCCGCGGGCACGCTGAATTTCAGCCCGGGGACGATGTTCCTGAAGCTTCCGCTCGTGATTCTTCCCGACGGAATCGCGGAAAGTCCCGAGACGATTGCCGTGACTCTCTCCGCTCCTTCCGGAGCGACGCTTGGATCCATCAGCACCCACACGATCACCCTGACGGAGTCCAACCGGCCCGTCCTGAACATCACCGCGTCCGTGCCGGAGTGTGTGGAGGACAGTTCGTCGGGTGAATTCACTGTGATCCGGGCGGGAGGCGCCGCCGGGCTGGCCATCACGGTGAACTATGCGCTCAGCGGCACGGCTCTCAACGGCATCGACTTTCAGAACCTGACAGGTTCAGTGCTGCTGCCGGCCGATGAAGAAAGCGTCACCATTCCCCTCAACCCCCTCGCGGATGCTCTGACTGAGCCTGACGAAACGGTGACGGTGACAGTCACGTCCGATCCCGCTTATGACGTCGGTGTCGCCAGTGAAGCCTCCGTAACCATCCGCGATGACGATGCCTTTCCGGTGATCACACTCATCACACCTGCGCTGCCTTCTGTGTCGATTCCGGCCGGCGTTGGGCTGCTGCTCCAGGTTGAGGCCACCAGAGTAACGCCCGGTGGCACCGTGAATCCGCCCGTTTCATGGGGCAAAGTAAGCGGCCCGGGATCGGTGGTATTCGAGGACGACGCCTCCAGCGCGACGGGCGCGACCTTTTCGGCTCCGGGAGCGTATGTGATCCGTGTCACCGCGGCGCACAGTGAACCGGTGCAACTGGATATCGCGGTGAGTGTTGGCACCGCCGGCACGCCGGGACAGCAAATCGGGGACACCGTCGCGCCGGGGAGTGTCAACGCCGGCGCAGGAGTTTTCACGCTGAGCGGCGCAGGAAGCGGGCTCAGCAGCACGGGCACCGCTGACGGATTCTTCTTCACCGCCGCCCCGCGTGCGGGGAATTTCGATCTGCGCTGCCGCATCTTGAGCATGACGAATCCTGGAGGCAACGACGGTTCCTGCCGGTTCGGGCTGATGGTCCGGGCCAATGACACTCCCGGCTCGCCTTACATCATGAGTCTGCACAAGGCCAACGGGAGTCACGCGAGGAACAACCGGAACACTCAGGATTCCGCGACGGAAGCGAGTCAGGGCGGCACTTCCTACACTTTCCCGCGATGGGTGAGGCTGGTGCGGTCGGGGAACGATTTCACCGCTTACTACAGTGCGGACGGTTCTTCCTGGGCGCAGCGCGGCAGCACCAAAAGCATTCCTGACATGGGAGCGGCGCCGCTGGTGGGGCTGGCCATCACCAGTGCGGTGCCGGAGACCGCCAGCACGGCGGTGTTCGATTCACTGAACTTCACCATCGCCGGCAACATGGGGCCGTTTGTGGATGCGGGCGCTGCGCTTTCCGGAGCAGGGCCTTTCGCACTGGATGCCGCCGTAACCGACGACGGGCTGCCGCTGCCGGCGACTCTGACAAGTCAGTGGCTTCAGAACAGTGGTCCCGGTACCGCCAGCTTCGGTGACGGTTCGCTGGTGGATACCGGCGTCACCTTTTCCGCTACCGGGCTGTATGGTTTGCGCCTCACCGCCAACGACGGCGAAGTCACCACCTACGACGATACCACGGTGAACTGGATTGCGGTCTCTCCCATCGAACAATGGCGCCAGGCGGAGTTCGGCGCCAACGCAGGCAATCCCGCCATTGCCGGCAATCTCGCGGATCCGGAATTCGACGGCATCACCAATCTGGTCGAGTATGCATTGGTCCTCAACCCCCATGCCTCCTCCCACGGGCTGCTGCCCTCCGCAGTCATGAATGAATCCACCATCGAACTGACCTGGCGAAGGAATGTCCTCGCCACCGACGTGAGCATATCAGTGCAAACCTCTCCCGATCAGGTGAACTGGACCACGGTCACTCCGGCGAACACGATTCTCAGTGACGATGGGCAGGCGCAGAATATCCTCAGCAGCATTCCGCGCAGCGGTGACCGGCAGTTTGTCAGGATTCTCGTGCTGCCGCTGTAGGAGCTGTCGCGTTCTCCCTCTCTTGATCAGGTCAGAGCATGAACCCGAGACTGCGCGACGGGAACCGGCTCAGGTTCGGAAGGATGACATCCAGCGCGCTGTCGTCCACACCAAACCATCTGGCGAGGGTGGCGCTGTATTCATCGACGCTCGTGGTCGGAATCCAGCGGCCGGTGGGATTGCCTCCATCGGTGTCACTCGGTCCTCCGAGCTGAAAGACGGGAAAGCTGCCGTAGAGCTTTCCACCGTTCACGGCACCGCCGGCGACGATGTGATTGTTGCCCCATGCGTGATCGGTGCCGAGGCCGTTACTCTTGAAGGTGCGGCCGAAATCCGCCGCCGTGAAACTGGTGACCTTGTCGGCGATGTTCATCTCCGGCGATGCCGTGGCATCATAGAGAGCTTTGATGCCGCGGCTGACCTGTGCCATGAGACCGGCATGCGAGGCGGGCTGCAGACCATGTGTGTCGAATCCCCCGATGCTGACAAAGAAGATCTGCCGCCGCATGCCCAGCGCATTGCGGGCGGCAATGATGCGGGCCACGAGTTTCAACTGCTGCCCGAGACCGCTGTTGTTGGTTTGAGTGAAGGCGTTGTTGATGGCCGTGTTGACGCTGGCCGGCAGGCTGGCCAGCCCCTGCGTCAGAGCAGCGCCGTTCAGCAGAGAGCGCTCGTTGACGTCGCGAAAATCGAGCACGCCAAGATTGGTGCGCGAGGCATTCAGTTCGGCATCGCCCCCCACGCCAGGAGCACGGAGTAATTGATCCATCAGGACCTTTCGTGCGCCGGAGTAGTCCCGGAAAGTGGCGGCGCCGCTGGAGCCGACTTTGAATTGATTCACAATTTCGCCGACTTCCCATGTGTTGCTGCCGGACACGGATACGGACATGGAAATCTGTCCCGGATTGATGTTCTGCAGGGCGAAGTCGCGGCGCACGCGGTCCATCATCCGGCCTCCCCAGCCGGTGCGGCTGATTTGATCCGGCAGCGAGGTTTGCCAATGAGTCACCTGATCATTGTGAGAGAAGAGCTGAGGCGGGCGCTTTTTACTGCCGGCGCGGTACTCACTGCGCGTCATGGGTTCACTGAGCACGCCCACGTTGCGGACGAAGGCAAGTTTCCCTGCATCGAACAGTGACTGCATCTCCGGCATGGAAGAGTGTACGGCAGCCTCTTCGCCTTCGGTGCGGGCGGTGCTGAGCGGGAGTCCGTAATAAGTGTTGCCGTTGGTGCCGCCGGCTGTGGAGGCGGCGTCGCGGAAAAGGGCCAGGCCTGGCCCCCGGATTCCGGCGTAGGACGCGTAGCGGTCGGTGTCCCATGGGATGACCATGTTGTTGCCGTCATTGCCTCCGTTGAGAAACACACAGACGAGCGCCTTGTAGTCGGAATACAGCCCCCCGCTTTGGGCGAGGGCCGTGCCCATCATGCGAAGGTCCAGAATGGCGTTGGCGGCCGCCGTGCCGAGGGCAAGGCCGGTGGTATGGCGCAGAAAAGAGCGGCGGTCGTAGAGGTTCACGGAGGTCATGGCGGCGATGGTGGTCAGGGTTTATTTCTGCCAGGTAAATTCCGGCGTCAGAGAGATGAGATAGAGTGCTTCGCCGATGCGCCGCATCTTGTTGGCGTCGGTCGCTTCGGGCAGGGTTTCGAGATAATCGACCAGCAGAGCGCGCAGGCGCGGCTCCATCATGCCGGGCATGATGAGGGCGGCCATGTGATCCACGAGGGCGCCGGAGTCCGCGGCGAGCGCGCGTTCAACGGTGAGGTCGAGTTTGATATCCCTCCGCACCGGGCTGCCATGGTCGTAACCCTGGCCGTAGGAGAAGGGCTCGGCGGAAGTGGTGGCGTTGGCGTTGTTGTAGCGCGCGAGGTCGTAGAACCAGTTGCCGGCATTGACCACGGTGGTCTCCGTGGTGATTTGAAACTCAGGTGCATAGAGTCCGCTGACGCCGGTGTGGCCGAGATAGACATAGTTCGGTTCGTAGAAGTTGAAGACGGTGGGCGACTTCAGGGGTGTCTGTGTCAGGGCGGTGTTGGTGTTGCCCATGCCCCAGAGGCGGCGGCGGCGGTTTCCGCCCTCCTGTTCGGTCCATGTCTGGGGATCGGTGCCGACGGAGCCAATGGCGGCAGTTTGCTGAAACCACGCCTCCTCATCGGTTCCCCCCGCCACCCGGACCCATGCCAGATTGAGTTCGGCGGCGCTGTCGGCATTCACGGCGCGGGTGAGCAGAGTGCCGTTGCCGTTGAAGGTGTAGAGACCGTTCTCCGCGGGATTGGCCTGGGCTTTCACCAGAATGTTGTTGCCGGCGGCGAGCACGTAGCCGTCCACTACGGTGTAGGGCGTGACCACGAGGTTGATCGTGAAGTCAGTGGTGGGAAGCGGTTGAGTCAGATTCACGTTCGACTGCGTGGCACTGATCGCGACTCCAAGGTCGGTGCTGTTGCCAAAGTTCCTCTCGGCGTGGCTGAAGCCGTGGAAAGCCCGGAGCAGTTGCGTGGCCCGGATGACCGGCTCCTTCAGGTGACCGTAGCCGGTTTGGGAGCGGTGCTGCTGATTGCGGGCTTCCGGATCCAGCAGGAGCGTCCTGACGACGGCGGCGAGATTGCCCCGCGTTCCGGTGCCGTCGTTCTCGAATACCGATGACACCCTGTAGATGTACGCGGGACTGGGGTTGGCGGTGACCAGACGCTGAATGAGCTGGCGGCAGATGAAAGGGCCGGTGTTGGGATGATGGAAGATCAGGTCGAGTGCGGCGGTGAGATCAGCATTGCAGGATTCCGTGGTAGCCGGAGTCACCGCAGGCAGCACCGCCTCCTCCAGGAGGAGCTTGGCCCCGGTATCGTGATCTCCCGGGCGGGGAGTCATGGCGGTGATTTTGTTCGACGATGTGCCGGGGTAGTTCCACCCGGTGAAGGTGTGCGCGAATCCCACGACATTGTCCTGTTCGTAAGTGTTGACAGGCAGCCCGGCGTTGCTCAAGACGGCGGAGCCATCGGGATGGAGCCGCAGCAGACCGATGGAGAACAGCTGAAGGATTTCGCGGGCGTAATTCTCGTTGGGGATGTAACCGGTGGAAGGATTCGGCTTCTTGTTCCCGAGCATGTCGAGATAAATTCCCATCGCCGGGTTGAGGGTGACGCGTTCCAGCAGCGTGCGGAAGTTGCCGAGTCCGTGATAGTAGAGCAAATCATAGTAATGGCAGACGGCGCGCGCGTTTTCGTCGAGTTCCCCCTCCTCTGAGACGACCAGAATCTGGCTGAGGGCGAATGCCACTCGGTGGCGCAGTTGATCCGGGGAGTTGACGCTGTGATACCACCACGCGCGCCAGATTTCGTCGTCGTCCTGCGTGACATCATCTTTGACCGAGGATTGCGGGTAGCGCTGGTAATATTCAGTGATGAACGAACTGAACGGCCCCGATCCGTAATAGAGAGTTGTGAGGGTATTCGGAGTGGGCCGGCTGCCGGTCGGGACCTCGTAAATCATGGCGGGAGGCATTTGCACGGCATTGAGCGATTCCGGATCGGGTCCGGCCGGCATGGCGAGCTGGGCATCGATCCAGCCGGCGTATCCAAGCTGGCGGACGGCTTCGATGCTGTCCGCGTCCCACGGAGCGGCACCGTCGGAGTCTGGCCGTGCGCCGAATGTGGCCTGCTGGAGAAACCGGACGATTTCCTCCTTCGCCAGAGCAGGGTCGGCGGGAATGGTCAGTTCCGCCGGCGGCGGTGCTGCCGGCGGCACGAAAAACTGCGAGCCGCCGACCGGGTAAAACGTGCCTTTGATTTCGCCTGACGGATAGGCGGCGGTGTGGAGATTGATATAGGCAAAGCCTCCTTCGATGGCGTCCACGAGATCGGTAACCGTGTGGCTGGTGCCGGGTTCGAAGACCCAGGGATAATTGCCGAAAATGTCAGGCTCGAAGTCGTCGATGTCGTAAATGATCCGTCCCGCCTGCCCCTGGATGGTGCGCGAGTCATGAATGTGGGCACCGGAATTCACGGGCCCGGTGAGATTGCTGAACGTGTAGGAAAGCTTCGCCTCCGTACGCGCTTCATTGACGAGCAGCAGTGCGGAGCCGCTGCCCAGTGTGGTGGCTCCGGCCTGAGGCGTCAGGGTGGCGGCATAGAGTGTGCCCTCCGCACCGGTGGAAGTGCCCTGAGTCCACGCCGTGAGCGCCCAGCCGGGGATGATTTCCTTCTGGTCAGGGTCGGTTTGCCCGGGCTTGAGCCACGCCACCGCGAGGTGGTCGGTGCCGTTGGTCTCGCGGCGCAGGACTTCAAAATAATAACGCCGGCCGGCGGTCATGCGCATGGTGATGGATTTCTGGCCCGGCAGCGTGTCCCATGCGCCGTCCGCCACGCTTCCATTGACCCATGCCCGCTTGAGACGGTGCGCGGGCTCTTCTCCGGCGCTGACCCAGAATTCGGCGGTTTCGTCACTCGTCAGGAAGAAAGTGTAGAGTCCGGTGGAGGGGGCGGTAAGGAATCCGCGGATGCGCTCACCGAAATTTTCCCCGGAATTGTCAGGGGCTTCGAGACTGGAGACGGTGGTGGTGGTGGACGGTATCGTGTGATAGGGCACAGCGGCCAGCCCGGTTCCGCTGACATTCGTCCACATCTCACGCATCGTCGAGCCTCCGGTCGTGGTGATGTAGAGCACGAGCGGCCGGGAATCGCTCCCGGCGGCGTTCAGCGCAGTCACCGTGAGGGGGTAATATCCCTCCGCGACCGAAGTCACTCCCGAAATTACACCTGCATTATCGACACTGAGGCCGGATGGCAGTCCGCTCACAGTGAATGCGGAGGGGGAGTTGGTGGCGGTGATTTGGAAGGAAAACGGGGCGCCGCTGATGCCCGCTGCGGATGCCGGAGAGGTGATCACCGGCGCGCCGCCGGGGAAGCCGTCGCGGCTGAAGGCACTGGAGGGAATCGCCTCCTCCGGCACGCCTGGCGCCGACCAGCGGATTTGAATGCCGGCGTTGTTGGTGAATCCGCCGGTGTCGCGATAATCCACCCGGAAGTAGAGCGGTTCTCCGGCGGTGACTGAAGCCCCTCCGGAGAGCATGCCCGCGGTGTATTTGGTCGTGGGATTCGTGGTGGTCCACTGGTTGATTCTCGCACCGGTGGTGGCCCCGGGAGCGGCCGTGATCGGCGTGCGGCTCACCCAGACGACCACGCCGCGGTCGGCAATGGCATGGATCTGGTAGGCTTCGCTGGTCTTCGGATAGAGAAAACCGGTCCAGCGCACGGTCCACTGGTCGTCGTCGATGATCAGCGGGTCCGGAGTGCCCGTTCCAATGCCGGGCGGCGTGCCTTCCGGCTTGCTCCAGTCGAAATCCACCGCCGCATCCACCCGCGTGAACGCCAGTTGGGCGGGATCGAAGTTGGCGGAGTTTGAGTAAGTGGTGTTGGAAGTGTTGAAATACTCCCCGGTGAGGCCCTGGCTGATGATGGTGATGGACGCGGAAGTGGATGCTCCGGGAATCCACGCGCTGGAAGGTGTCAGTGTGAGGATGATCGATTCGGAGTCCTCGGGGAGGCTGTCGGCGATGGGAGTTACCGTGATGAATATCTCCCGCGCCCCGGCCGGAAAGTAGATGCCCTCATGTGACAGATTGTAGTCCGTGCCGCGCACCGCGGTGCCGCTGACCGTGAAATGAGCGATCATGGGCAGAAACCCTCCGTGGCGAGTCACCCGAAACTGCGCGGGTTGCGGCCCCGATTCTCGGACCCATGTGGTGACCGGATAGACACTCAGGGTGCTCATTTCCCCCAGCATGGATTCCACAAATCCGCGGTCGGAACGGCCGTCTGCATCCGTGTCGTACAGAATGGGGTCGGTGCCGGCCTGGGCCTCTTCCCAGTCGGTCATGCCGTCCGCGTCGGTGTCGGTGTCATAAACCTGCAGGCGGGCCAGCATGCGCGAGTTTTCCGGAGTGACCGCAGCCGTGAGGCTGCCGCCGGTTCCCTTCAAGGGCGGGCCTGACGGATTCCACGTTTGTCCGCTCTTGGAAGCGACCTGAACCTGATAGACCTTGCCCGCCACCGACTGCCACGACAGATTTACGATTCCGGCAGTGTGCGAGACAGACGCGATTTGAAAGAAACTGGCTTTGCTGAGCGGATTTGTGCCGGCCGCGGCTTCGCTCTCATTGCTGAATCCGTCGCCGTCGGCATCCCCGGCGGGGTCGGCGGCTTGTGGATAGAGCGCTTCGTAGATGTCACTCAAATGGTTGTCGTTGCCGTCGAGGCCAAGGTGCGGAGCCTCGCCGTCGTGAGCATGGGCAAGGCCGCAAAACAGGAGGGAAAGAATGTTCGCTGCGCGCAGGAGGGCGGCACGTCTGCCGGCAAGACGGGTGGGCTTCATGAGTCGGATATTGGCGGTTAAGGTGGCGACAGGGGAACTCATGCAGCCACAGGACTATAATTATGAGAAATAAATAGGGAGAAGCCCGAAACAAAGCAATCTCTTTTTATGGAAATTATTAAAAAACCAAAGTGTGCTTGGAGGTGAACCAAACTTAGGGATCGGTGGGGCGAGGTGAATTTCCCCGCATGAAATTCCGCACCGCGAACCGTGACCGCCTGCGACAGGCTCAGGATGGGACTTCAGGCCCCGGGGTTGGCCGTTTCAGCTAAGAATCTGCATTTCCCCGTGTTCACGTAATACAGGAAGCACCGCCCGGAACTGCAATTCGTGTGGAACCTGGCTTCCGCCAGGTTCGTCTGCAATCCCAACTCACTATCACTATGAAATCCATCCTGCTCACTCTCCTGATCGCCCCGTCCCTGGCCTTTGCTGCGGACGATGCCAAGCCAAAGAAGCCCGCCAAAGGGACCGAAAAGCCGAAGGCCAATCCAGCCGCTGCTTTCAAGAAAATGGACTCCAACTCGGACGGGGTCGTCACTCTTGAGGAGTTCAAAGCCAGCCCTCGCGGCCAGAAGAGTCCCGACAAGGCGGAGAAGGCCTTCTCCAAACTCGACAAGGACAGTGACACGAAACTGACCCTGGAGGAGTTCAAGGCCTCCGCGCCAAAAAAGCCGGCAAAGGGCAAGACTGAAGCGCCGGAAACGAAAAAGCCGGACGCGCCCGCGCCGGAAGAACCCAAAAAGCCGGTCTGAAACCGGCCGGGAAAAACGCTGGACAGCGCCGCCTCCGCCACAGGGGGCGGCGCTTTTTGTTTCGTGCTGCGGGTTGCAGCCGGCAAAGCGTTTGCGCTATCTTCGCGCCAACATGAGCAGGCGGTCCTTTCTGCACACCATCTCTGCGGGCGACTTCACGGAAGTGGAGCGCGTGCTGCGAATTTGTCTCGGCGGTATGCCTCTTCCCGCAGCGCTATCATTCCGCGCGGGGGAATTCGCCTTCGCCGGATTGAAGGGATTTCTCGCGGTGCATGCGGCCCATGCCATGCAGGTGCGTGAGCTGGCCGCGCGGCGGGAAACGGCACTGATCGTCAAACTGGATGCGGCCCTCGATCTTCCTCCCGCCTCCGGCCGGGCCGGGCGCGACTTGCTCTCCCAGCGGGAGGGTGCGAGGCACCTCACGGCAACCCGTCGGTTCACCGCTTCCGTGGCTGCAGGGCAGGCCCCGGGGCACTTCGCCACTGTGTTTGCACTCCAGGCCGCGGAGTTCAGCGTGGCGGTGCTGCCCATGCTGCAGTGCCTGCTGTACTGCGAATGGCATGCCGCGCAGTTGCCCCGGACGTCGCGGACGCTGGTGGACTTTTTCCGCTCAGCCAGTTCAAGCCTTGCGGCCCTGCCCGCCCTCACCAAACCTTGCGTCAATGAATCCGGACCAGTCCTTGCCGCAATCCGCTAGTAACCGCGTCGCGGCGGCCGCCGTGCCTCCGGATACGGAAACCGAAACCGTCGTCATCCCCGCGGAGGAAATCGATGAGTCGCTCGACCAGCCGTGGCATGTCCTGATCTATGACGACCCCGTCAATCTCATGAGTTACGTCACCATGGTGATCCGCAGGGTCTTCGGCTATCCGGAGGGAACCGCGGAGCGCATGATGATGGAGGTTCACACGAGGGGAAAATCCATCGTCTGGACCGGTGACCGGGAGAAGGCCGAACTTTATGTGCAGCAATTGCAGTCGTATCAGTTGCTTGCCGCCATGAAGAAGGCAGGATGAGCAGATGACAGTTCAGCGACAACTTGACGGTGCCGTGCGCATCGCCGGCCTTGATGAGTGGCACCTTGAGGCGCTGCGAAGTATTCCGCGGCTGGCCCATCCGGGGGAGGACGAGCGGGCGCTGCGCCGCGTCTTTCCGGCACCTTACGCGGCCGGTGATGCCAGCGTGGAGCAGCAGGAGGACTGGGCGGAATACGTGCAGCCGGAACTGGAGGCCCTGTTTGAGGGCAGTCTCTCCCGCGTCAGTGCCGATCTCAAAACCGCCCACCTCGCGGAGCCGCAGGCCCGGTCCGAAAAGGCGGAGCCGCCGCCGGACGACCCGGAGCCCGAGTGGGCCATCAACATCCCCGCCGGCCATGTCGAGGACTGGTTCCGCGCCATGAATCAGGCCCGTCTCGTTCTCTCCGCCACCAAAGAAACGCACCGGCATGATCAGGAATATATCACCGGCATGATCGAGCAGGGGGAAATCGAGTCCCTCGTGCTCTACGAAATGCTCACCGCACTCTGCGGCTGGTGGGTGGATGTGATGATGCGCGGCCAGTAGGCCGGATCACGCCAGCGACTCCAGTCGCTTCAAGATCTCGGACTTGGGCTGCACGCCGACCGCCTTGTGCTTCAGTTCCCCGTCCTTGAAAAAGAAGAGCGCGGGAATGCTCCGGATGCCGTACTGCACGGCGAGATCGCCCTCCTCGTCCACGTTCACTTTCACCACTTTCGCGGCGGCGCCCTTTTCGCTGGCCACCTCGTCCAGCACCGGTCCGAGCATCTTGCACGGGCCGCACCATTCCGCCCAGAAGTCCACCACAACCGGGACGGTGGCTTTGAGAACTTCCGCTTCAAATGTGGCTCCGGTTACCTGAGAGACTGCTTCACTGGCCATGATCGATTTTTGATAGGGGGTTGGGATTGAGTTTACCCGTAGTGTCGTTTGCCGGGGTGACAACTAAAAACAGAGGCGCTTCACAGCGCCTTTTCCGTTGCGTGCCAGGCCGCCAGCGGGAAAGCCGCGCCGGATCAGTTCACTTCTCCCCGCATGTCCGGCATCGTCGTCAAACCCCGCTCCCGCATCTTCCACGGCCACGAGTGGGTCTATGCCGCAGATGTGCAGAAGGTATTTGGAAGTCCCGCACCCGGGGAGGTGATCTCTCTGAAGGACTTCAAAGACCGGCCGCTGGGCAGCGCCATCTACAATCCCCGCAGTCAGATCGTCGCCCGGCGGTTCTCCCGGCACCGCGAAGACCTCGACCTGCCGCTCTTCATCCGCCGCCTGCAACGGGCGTGGTCGCGCCGCGAACGCCTGACAGAAATCGATCACGGCCTGTGCCGTGTCGTCTGGAGCGAAAGCGATGGACTTCCTGGAGTGGTGCTCGATCGTTACGGGCCGCACTTCGTTCTGCAGACATTGACCCTGGCGATGGATCAGAGGAAAGACCTGCTGACGCGCGCCGTTGTGGATGTTTTTCAGCCGGAGAGCCTGATCGAACGAAACGACAGTCCGGTGCGTTTGGCGGAAGGACTGGAATTGAGCACCGGCGTGCTGCACGGCTCACTGCCGGCTCCCTTCCGCATCGAGACCGCCGGCGGCAGTTTTCTGATCGATCTTCAGGGTGGTCAGAAAACGGGCATCTACCTTGATCAGCTGGATAATTACCGCACCGCCGCCGTCCGCGCCGCCGGCCGCCGTGTGCTCGACTGCTTCTGCAATCAGGGTGGTTTCGCCCTCGCCTGTGCCAAAGCCGGCGCGACTCATGTCACCGCGGTGGATGTCAGTGAGAGTGCCATCGCCGCCGCCAAAGAGAATGCCGCCGCGATGGGCCTTACTGACAAAATCACCTTCGTTTGCGCCAACGTCTTCGACTTCCTCAAGGAACAGGAATCCGCGGGCGCGACATGGGATTTCGTCATCCTCGATCCGCCCAGTTTCACGCGCAGCAAAAAGACCGTCGGCGACGCCATGCGGGGCTACAAGGAAATCCATCTTCGCGCGCTCAAGATGCTCCCTAACGGCGGCCTGCTCAGCACCTACTGCTGCAGCCATCACGTCAGCACCGGCGAGTTCCGCGCGGTGGTGCTCGATGCCGCGGTGGATGCGAAGAAAACACTTTGCCTGCTCGCCAGTCACCTGCAGCCGCCGGATCATCCGATTCTGCCGGGCGTGCCGGAGTCGGAGTATCTCCGGGGTTATACCTTCGAACTGTTGCCGGCATTTTGAAGACGCGGTGATCTTAATTTTGAGAATAATCAAAAAAACCAAGTGATTTCCCACATTGCAGTCCTATCTTGCCGGCCCTCTTTGATACTTTTCCAAAATCATGTGCGGCATCATTGCTTACGTTGGGCGGCGCGAAGTGCGCCCCATTCTTCTCGACGGACTCGGGCGGCTCGAGTACCGCGGCTACGATTCGGCGGGCATCGCCGCCCTGACGGATGGCGGCCTTGAAGTACAGAAAAAGGCCGGACGCATCGCCGAACTCTCGCGCCACGTCGGCAAGCCGAAGACGCCATCGCATCAGGGCATAAGCCACACGCGCTGGGCGACGCACGGCGAGCCGAGCGACGTCAATGCACATCCGCATCTCGACCGCACCGGGAAGCTCGCCATCGTTCACAACGGCGTCATCGAGAACTATCAGTCGCTCAAGCGAGCCCTTGCCGGAGAGGGGCACGAGTTCCAGTCCGCCACCGACACCGAAGTTCTGGCTCATCTGATAGGCAAACACTACGAAGCCTCGCCGGGAGCGAATGGCCGGCGGCTGGTGGATGCCGTGCGCGGCGCACTTTCCGAAGTGAAAGGCACCTATGGCATTGCGGTGATGCACGAGGCGCATCCCGGCGTCATCATCGGCGCGCGGCGCGGCAGTCCGCTGGTGCTCGGCATCGGGGAAGGGGAGATGTTTCTCTCCTCCGACGCCACGGCGCTGCTGCCCTACACGCAGAAGGTGGTTTATCTGAAAGACTTCGATGTCGCGGAAATCAAAGCCGGACAATTCGCCGTGGAGACGATGACGAGCGGCGACGCGGACTACGAAATCAAAGAGCTGGATTTCGCGCCGGAGGCCGCGGAACGCGGAGAGTTTCCTCACTTCATGCTCAAGGAAATCCACGAGCAGCCGCACACGATCGAGAACGCCGTGCGCGGACGACTCAATCACGAGGAGGCCAGCGCGCAGCTCGGCGGATTGAATATGTCGCCCACGCAGCTCCGTGACGTGGATCGTGTCATCGTGCTCGGCTGCGGCACCGCGCTGCATGCCGGCATGATCGGAGTCCACATGCTTGAGAATGAGGCGCACGTCGCGGCGGAGGCGGATTTTGCCAGTG
Organism: uncultured Akkermansia sp.; assembly: GCA_964523105.1. Classification (GTDB taxonomy): domain Bacteria; phylum Verrucomicrobiota; class Verrucomicrobiia; order Verrucomicrobiales; family V1-33; genus V1-33. The sequence continues at coordinate 47,745 of CAZFZN010000011.1, read as the reverse complement.
AGTTCCGCTTCAAGAACCGCCCGCTCCAGCGCAACACAGTCTTCTTTGCTGTCAGCCAGAGCGGTGAAACAGCGGATACCCTCGGCGCGATGCGCGAAGCCCGGCGCAAAGGCTTCCTCTCACTTGGCATCTGCAACAACGTCGGCAGCACCATCGCCCGCGAAAGCGACGGCGGCGTCTATATGCACGCCGGACCGGAGATCGGCGTGGCGGCGACGAAGTCGTTTGTCAGTCAGGTCGCCATTTTCGGACTGCTCACGCTTTGCCTCGGACGAATGAGGCACATGAGCGCCAGCACGGGACGTGAAATCATTCAGGCCTACGAAAAGCTGCCCGGACAAATCAGCCGCATCCTTGAGCAGGACGCACACGTCGCCGCCATCGCCCAGAAATACTGCAGTGCGAAAAGCATGCTGTTCCTCGGACGGCAGTACAATTACCCCGTCGCGCTGGAAGCCGCACTGAAGCTCAAGGAGATCAGTTACATCCATGCCGCCGGATTTCCCTCCGCAGAACTCAAACACGGCGTCATCGCGTTGATCGATGCGCAGACTCCGTCGGTCTGCATCTGCCCGCAGGACAGTCTGCACGAGAAAAACATCAGTACCATCCAAGAGGTGAAAGCCCGCAAGGGTTCGGTGATCGCCGTGGCTACCGAAGGCGACGACGAAATCAAACACCACGCCGACGACGTCATCTTCGTCCCGCGCACGGTGGAAATGCTCCAGCCCATCCTGAATATCATCCCGCTGCAGTTGCTCGCCTATCACGCCGCCGTCGCCCTCGGCCGCGACGTGGACAAGCCGCGCAACCTCGCCAAGAGCGTGACGGTGGAGTGAGGCTGAGTTGTGCGACTTCCCTGATCGTCACAAATTCGCTGCGGCGGTGGCATGTCTCTTCGCGCGCTACTTTGTCTCTGGCCAGTGCAGCATGAAGGGCACTTCCAGCGTGCCGGCCAGAGTGAGAGTGTTGAAGTCCAGCGTCCAGTTTTTCCAGGTGGCGGGGTCGCGAAGTTCCGCTGCCTCCTCGCGGCTCATCTCCAGGCGAAAGCCGCCGCGTCCGGTGCCTTCCCACAAGTTCATCCATTTACCAAAACGGGCGTTCATTTGAGGGCGGCTCCGGTTGTCCGCGGTGTGGCGCAGAAAAGTGGAGTTGAACGCGTGATAAGACAAATCCCAGTCAGGCAGCGGGCGCAGATTCATGAAGTCAAACTCGCACCAAATGCCACTGGCCTCACCATCCCAGGAATAACCCCGGCGGCGATCACCCCCAGGCACTGCAGGCGTGATGACCCAGCGGCAGTCAGCGGTTTCCACCGTATGAATGCGGTCCAGCGCAAGGCTGTGAGGCGTGCGGTCGAAGATGCGCAGTGAGAGTGTGCCGGTGGCCGTCCAGGGCCTTTCCCTGAGCACAGCGGCTTCCTCTCCTGTGAGCAGGACATTGAAATAAGCGCCCGGCTTGCCGAGATAGTTATGCACCAGCCGGTAGCGTTCCATAGGCGGCCGGGGTGCGATGTGGACGCCGTCGCAGGTCAGGGTCATCTCCTGAACAATGGCGTCGGCGGTAGTGCCGGACGGCAATCCCTCCACGCGCAGCAGGAGCGACATGCCCCATTGCTGATTTTGGTAGTCCCGGCTCACTCGCGGCGCCTGATGCCAGACGATTCGAATGTCTTCGGCCTGGATGTTGGGTGGCGGCGTAAGCAGCCGGGAATCGCGCGGCCAGCCGGTGGCGGCCACTGCGATGCCGGCGGCGACGGGCATTGCCAGAACCGCGGCGAAGTGGAGCTTTCCGGCGCATCGGCGGCAATAAGAAAATACTGCTCCACTCACTGTCGCGAATAGAACGGCGGTGGCGATGAGCCGGTGATCGGCGGGGAATTCCAAGCGCCAGGAAAAGATTAGCCACAACAGCGTGGTGGCGCCGGCGGTCAGAATTCCGATACTCACCGGCAGCCACAGGAGCACGCCCTTCCAGCCCACAGTGACCGTGCCCGCCATGAGCGCCAGCACTGCCGGCAGCAGATAAAGCGAAACGCGCTCCGGCGTGCCGCCCGACGGCCCCACTGCGGTGAGGAACACCGCCTCGGCCGCGAATGGAATCACCAGCGCCGCCAGCCCGCAGATGATGCCCTTCGCCGCAAAAACCGCTCCGCCGGATGGCGGGCGCGTTTTCCAAAAAGCGTGCGGCCCGCGCGCTGGATCATCGAGCAGGACGCGCAGCAGCAGGCAAACCTCCGCAAACCCGAGTGCCGCCGCCGGCACACTGAGCCAGAGATCGCGGTCGCCGATGCGAAACTGAGGATGCGTGCGCAGCCAAATGCGCGCCCAGGTGAACAGGGCGAAGAGCAGCGCCCAGAGTGCGAGCGCAGGAGCATGACGGCGGAGATCGCGGCGGAGCCAGTGGAGAGTGAAGTTCATGGGTAATGAAGCCGTAGCAAGGCCGTCCCGGCCTTGAGAGTTGATGTTATATGGGAATTACGGTGGCGAATGGTGTGCAGCGACAAGGCCGGGACGGCCTTGCTACGGGTTTGGCGGCAGCACCCAGCGTTTGGCGTCGGCGTCCCAGGTGAGGCGGGCGGCGTTTTGCTGGAGCCAGGGAATGGCGGCATGCGGGTCGCCGGGGCAGTCGCTGAGTTTTGAAATGGCGGGGAGCAAATCCGAGGGGCTCATTTCGTTGGGCGCCAGTTGGGCAAGCTCGGAGAGTTCGGCAGCAGCCCATGACAGGCCGCGGCGGAACGCTTCCACCAGCGGCTCTGGACGCAGGAAGTAGGCAGTGGCGTATTTGCCGCGCGGGCTTTTCCACTCGCGGAGCAATTCCGCATCCGACAGCCGCTGCGTGCTGGTCTGGCGTGATCGTTCCATCGGGATCAAGCCGATCTGCGCGAGGTCATAAGCCAAATACTCGAACGCTTGGGGGTGAGATTGTTCCAATGCCTGCGCGGTTCCCTCAGCGAGCATCGTGGCAAGATGACGCCGGAAAACGTGGCCCCATGGAGGCTCCATGGAACTGTCGGAGGGCTGATCCCGCTCCGCGATTTCCAACAGCGCAGGCAGATGAGAAGGCGGAATGCTCTCAAGGAACCGGGTTAGGGCACCGATAAAGGGGTGGTCTTGCGAAGGGCGGGGGATTACGACCGTACCTTGGGGTTTCGTCGCGGTGAGAGACGGCAGTTTCAGTGCAAACCGGACGAGTCGCTCCACTTTCGCAGAGGGCATCCCCGGTCTGAGGCGCAGCCCGGAAAGAATCTCCTCAGGCTTTCGTCCTTCCAGAGAGAGTTGCGGAATGAACAGGTGGTTGAGTTTCACCTGGACCTCGGTGAATCCCACGGGTTCATAACGTGCTGCCATCAGCCTCCATGCCGATAGTGCTCCTCTCTCGGCGGCCCGGCGCATCCGTCCTGCGGCCACCGGCTGATGGATCGTGCTCTTGTGCAGGGTCCAGTCGTACCGGGAAGATTCCATGAAATAGCCGCTCCCGCGCCGGCCTTCCTTTCGCGCCAGCGACAGCCGGCACTCCGGTTCCAGCGGATCCTCAAGGAAGAATGCCGCGCCCATGATCCCCGTATTCGGACGGGAGGAGACGGCTAACTCGAATGCCAGCTCATCCGTGCGTCCATGCTCAAATCCGGCTGCGCGCATCGTGAATAACCGGTGGTTGCCGCCTTCCGTCACTGCTCCAGGTTTTTTCGCCACTTCGGCTTCACTCAATTGTTCCAGGGAGACCTTTAGAGTGCCCTCCGCCCGGCAGGGCTGGAGCGAGTACGGAGCGATTTCATCTTCGTTGAGGGAGAAGGTGGCAACTGGCAGGCGGTCGCGATTCGGCTCCCGCCAGGGCACGGTCTGCAGCCGTTCCACGGGAAGTGGAAATTCGCGGCCATCCTCGAAGATCAATTTCAAGTTCCGCCATTCCGCGTGTGCCAGGTGGTCTGAAGGCAGGCCTTCCAGGCGAAGGCGGAGTTGAAACGCGACGACGGGAGCGTGTCCGACTGTCCAATGATTGATGTTCACGCCGTCAAGGAAGGCAGGCTCACCGATTTTCAGCGCTGAGGCTGTCGCTACGGGCAGTTCCCGGAGATTTGTTTCCGGCCCAAGATTGCGGGGCGGGCCTTCGTTTGCCAGTCCGACGGCGGCGATCAGGGCCACTGTCGGCACCACGCACGGGACGGCCCAGCAGAGGCGCGAAGGCGTGCGCGTCCGGCGCATCCAGGAGAAAAACAAAACTCCCGCCAGGAGCCACAGCGTGACATTACCGGCGTGGATGACTCCGTTTTCAAAGGCGCTTGTCCGGAATGAAATATCCAACGATTCTCGAACAGCGAACCGCTGTATGAGAACGGAGGTCATAGCGAGCAGCGCTGCGCCTGCGGCCAGAAACCCGAGCGCCTGACCGGCGCCGCGCGCGCCGGAAGCTGCCAGCAGGATGGCTCCCACCGCGAGGCATTGCGTCCACCAGAGCATCCATGGCCAGGACTTTCCGCCCCAGCGCGGCTCCGGCTCGCCGAGGTTGCACCACTGATACATGAGCCACTGGAGCAGCAGGGGCAGGGCGAGGAAGAAAAGGATGGCGATGGCGGCCTTTGCCCCGGCGACAGCGAATCCCGCGGGCGGTCGAGTCTTCCAGAATGGTCTTACGCCCGCGGCGGGATCAGTGCTGAGAATGAGCAGGAGCAGGAAGAACTCAATGATGCCGAGCACAGCGCCGGCGGCTTCGTTGTATTGGAGGATGCGCGGATCAATTGTCAGCAGGTTGAGATGCAGCCAGCCGAGGTAACAGACAAAGCCGGCGAGCAGCGCCGTCCAAATGAGCAACGGCCAGCGGAAGCGGCGGAGATCCCAGCGGAGCCCGTGGAGGAGGAGTTTCATGGCTCGGTAAGCCGTAGCAAGGCCGTCCCGGCCTTGGGGGTTGATGTGTTTGGCAGACTGCACTGGCGAATGGTATGCAGCGCCAAGGCCGGGACGGCCTTGCTACGGGCGTTGGGGGTTTTCATGACGGTTGAGACTGGCGGAGGAAGTCCACATACAGCCGGCGGAGGCCGGCGGGGCGGATGGTGAGGCTGGCGGCGTCGGGCCAGTGGTGTTTCACGGCGGCGGCGAGGGCGTTGTCATCATCCACGCCGGTGGCGGTGAAGGTGCTGCCTAGCGGACCGGTGACGACGTTCCACCATTCTGCCGGCAGCGAAGCGGGGCGCGCGGCAGCGGTGGTGGTGAAGGTGACTTCGCGCGCGGTGGCGAGGAGGTTGTCCACTTTCCCGTGCAGGGCGAGCTTGCCGTTTTCCAGCACGCCAATGGTGTCGGTGAGGCGCTCCACTTCATCGAGATCGTGGCTGGAGAGGAAGACGGTGCGCTGGCCGCCGGCGAGGAAATCAACGAGCGCATCGAGCAAATCCTGACGGATGACGCTGTCGAGTCCGCTGAACGGTTCATCGAGAATGAGCACGTCCGGCTGGTAGCAGAGCGCGCCGAGAAAGGCGGCCTTCATGCGCTGGCCGCGCGAGAGCTGGCTGAGCTTTTGGTCAAGGGGGACGGAGAACAGTTTCACCAGCCGCCCTTCCAGCGTGCCGTCCCACGTCGGATACATGGGGCGGAGGAATTTCAGGAATTCGCCCAGGCGCATCCAGCCGGGCAGGTGCTGATTTTCGCTGACATAGCCGAGCCGCTGGCGATGCTGCGGGCGGAGGCGAGGCGAGGGGACGCCAAAGAGGCGCGCCTCACCTCCGCTGGGTCGCAGCAAATCGAGCAGGAGGTGAATGGTGGTGGTCTTGCCGGCACCGTTGCGGCCCATGAGGGCGAAGACGCTGCCGGGATCGACGTTCAGCGTGAGACCGCTGACGGCGTCGGTGCCGCGACGGTATTGTTTCGTGAGGTTATGGCAGGAGATGGGCATCAGATTTATGACTTGAGATTGGAGATTTAAGATTTGGGCTCGCTCAGATGCGACCAGTGGGCGCGGAGGGCGGCTTCGAGTTCGGCGCGGGTAAGGTTCAGTTGGCGGGCGCGGAGGACGAGGGCTTCGAGATCGTCTTCGAGCAGTGCCGCACGGTCGGAGGCGCGGGCCTCCGGGCGGGCGCAGACGCGGTTTCCGATGCCTGGCAGCGACTCCACGAGGCCCTCGGCCTTCAATGCCATGAGTGCTTTCTGTACGGTGTTCGGGTTGATGCGCAGGTGTCCGGCGATGTCGCGCACGCTTGGAAACGGGTCGCCGGGCTTGAGTTCGCCGGAAATGATCGCCTTCCGCGCCGCGTAGAGCACCTGCTCGTAAATCGGCGCCCCGGCTTTCAATTCGATGGCGAAGAGATTCATGAATTAAGTGTATTAGGTCACATAATACACAGCAGGCAAGTCTGTTTTTTGCGAAGTGCGGCCTGCTCCGGGCGCCGTCCTGCCGTATTCCCCTGACTCCCTTTGAAATTCCGGCCGGTTCGTGGCATGCCACCAGTCTGTAGATTGTCATGGCTGGAAAATAATCATTGCCATGCCGAAGGCGGATTCCGTAGAAACGCCGGCAGCATGATAACACGCACCCTCCCTTTTTTGTTCTCTGTGCTCCTCCTGATGGCGGCGCCTGCCCGGGCGGCGCTGCTCTGGACCTGCGGTCTCGACGACGACGGCTGGCCGGTCGGCGACGGCGGTGGTCCGAACGCCACTTTCGTGCAGGAGTCCGGCACGAACGCGCTGCCGGGAAATCCCAACAGTCCGGAGGTGAATGCTCAGGCAGACGATGACTATTACTTTGCCGGCATCTACAACACCATCATCGCGACCAACGGCACCTACACGCCTGTGGGCACGCTATCGGTGAATGAAGAGGCCGCCGAGCGTGCGTTCGCCGGCAGCGATTTGACGCTGCGCTACCACTTCAATGTGCCGGCGACTTACGGGCCCAACGACCGGGTCACAGTGACCTTCGATGCCAACAATCTGGACACCGGGGGCGGCGCGGACCCCCGTTTTGGCGTCGAGATTTACATCAACGGCACCAAAGTCATGGACGAGGTAGTCATCAGAAGTCCGGAGCTGGGTGTGGACTACACGTCCACGCCGAAGAAGCTCTCGGAGGTGGGAATCGTGACCGGGGCGGGCGCCGACAACATCGTGACCCTGAAAGGCATCAGCTACAACGGCGCCGGCGGCGGCAACTGGATGGGGGTGGATTATGTCAGGATGGACATCGACAACACGCCGCTGATCATCAATACATTCACGACCAGCGACGCCCTGCTGCGGCCCGGGGAGAGCGCGACGCTTTCATGGACGCTGGCCGAGCCGACCGCGACGCTTTCGATTTCGCCAGGCATCGGGAATGTCACCGGCTCCAGCAGCATTGTGGTGACGCCCGCGTCAAACACGACCTACACGCTGACGGCCACGTTTGGCGGGCAGACGCAAAATATGACAGTGTTCGTAGGCGTCAGCGTTTGGGACGGGATTTTTGAGGCCGGCATCGACAACGCCTCCAATGCGGAATTCAGCCACGAGGTCGCCGCCGACGATGATTATTACTTCGCCGGCGACTACACATCGGTGGGCGGCCCGAACCAGGCGGCGCACGAACTGCTCAACGACGACGCCAACACCGACACGGCCGCGGGACGCACGGGAAATCCGGCCATCGGATTCGAGCGGGCCGTGACGGAAGCCGATCCGCATCAGAACATCTGGTTCATTCCCCAGGCGGCGCAGGTGAATCCATCGGCGCGGCACCGCATCACTGTCGATGTGCTGGGCGTGGGAAGCCCGGGCGGCGGGGCGCAGTCGCACAGCATGGAAATCCTGCTCAATGACCAGCTGCTGCGGACCGAAACGAACATCACCGGGGCGCGCACGGTGCAGTTTGAGCTCACCGGAATCTCGTCCGGGCTGCAAAGCGGGCCGAACAAGCTGACCATCCGCCGCACCGGCGGCACGCTGGCCGGCTGGATCGTCTTCGACTTTGTAATGATGGAATACGCTCCCGGCGCCGCGCCGCCGGCGGTAACGCTCACCAGTGATCCCATTCTCGGCACGCGCACCCTTTCATGGACCGCGGCGGTGGCCAAAACCTACCGGGTGCAAAAGAGTGACGATGCGGGCGCCACGTGGATCGACCTCGCCGCCGGATTTCCGGCCGGGGGCGCGCCGGCGACGAGCCTGTTCTTTGAGGATCGCGTGACGCCGCACACCGATCCTGCGCCGTCCTATCGTGTGCTGCTGGAATGACCGCCGGGCCTTCCACCACTCATCAACCAGCACCAAGCACCCATGAAAATTTTTTCCCTTCTCTTCACTCTGGCGGCCGTTCATCCTCTGCCCGCCGCTCCTGTCATTTCCGAATTCCTCGCCGACAACGACGGAGGACTCAAAGACGAGGACGGCGATGACGAGGACTGGATCGAGATTTACAATCCTGACAGCGCGCCCGTGGATATGGCCGGCTGGCGGCTCACGGACGACATCACCAGACCGTCGAAGTGGGTCTTTCCCTCCGTAGTCATTCCAGGAAACGGCCGGCTCATCGTTTGGGCCAGCAACAAAAACCGCGATGTCGGACAATTGCACACCAATTTCCAGCTGGATCAGGACGGTGAATACCTCGCGCTGATCTCTCCCGCCGGGACGGCGACGAGCGAATGGAACCCATTCCCCTTCCAGAGCAAGAACTGGAGTTTCGGAAGCGGCATCGGCGGGAATGTCACCACCACGGACGGCACGCCTTCGATTCTGACGGGCGGGACTCATTACAGCCGCATCAAACTTACCGGCGTGGGCACCGCGTCGCAGGACAGCACTTCGCTGAACAACTTCGATGACACCATGAATCTGCCGGAGCACCAGCAGTACATGTGGTTCGACTACAGCAGCCGTCTCGGGGCGATTCCGGCGGGCCATCAGATTGCCGAGGCCACACTGGAGTGGGGCGCGGACTCGAAGCTGTTCGCGGGCGTCTCCAATCTCGGCACCGTGCAGACACCGGTGGGTGTGTTCTTTCAGCCCAACGACGGAAATCGCGGCATTCCCACCATCGCCACCGGCGCGGACGGGCGCGACCTCATCGACTTCTACGCCGCTGCCACGCCCTATTCCACGGTCACTGTCCAGCAGGGCGAAACGCGGGGCTTCACATGGAACGTGACTCAGCTCGTGAAGGACTGGCTGGCGAATCCCGGCGCTGGAAACTACGGGAAATTCATCCTCGTCACCGGCGCTCAGCCGGCATGGATCGCATGGGACCAGAACCGCCCGGGACCGAAACTAACGATTCGCAGCGTGGTGGGCACGCCGGTCTTTGCGCAGGGATTCATGACGCCGTCGCCGATGGCGGTGAATGGCAGCGTGACCGTTGCCGGACCGGTCGTGCGGGAACTGACAGAGAATCCCCCGCAGCCGGCGGCCGGTGCCGGGCTGCTCATTACGGCACGGGTCACGCCGTTTCAGGGAGGAGCAGTTTCCGGCGTTTCGCTGCGCCACCGCCGGGCCTACAATGCCGAGATCATCCTCGCCATGAATGACAGCGGCACGGCCGGCGATGCCGCAGCCGGTGACGGCGTGTGGAGCGGCCTCATTCCTGCGTCCGAAGTGCTGGCCGGGCAGATGCTGCGCTGGCGGGTCATTGCCACGGACGCGGCGGGCTACTCGTTCACCATGCCGCCTTTCCGGGACGGGAATCTGGCCTTCAATCTCCAGGATTCACCGCAGTATTTCGGCACGGTGCCGGCGGATCCCGCCATTGTGACGCCATTTCCGGTGCTGCACCGCTTCCTGCAATCACCCGGAAGCGCCAACAACACCACCGGGACCACGTGTGCATTTTACATGAACGGTGAGTTTTACGACAACTGCCGCATCAACATCCACGGACAGAGCACCAGCGGCGGCGCTTTTCTCAAAAAGAGCTACGATGTCGATGGCAATCGCGGCTACCGGTTCAAGTGGAGCGCCGATCCTCTCCAGCCGCGCGCCAAGGATTTCAATCTGATGACGATCTACGCGGACAAGACCAAAATCCGCCACGTGCTCGCCTACGAAATGAACCGTGAAGCGGGAGTGGCGGCGCACGTCGCCTTCACCACTCACAACCGCCTCAATGGAGCGTTCGACGGCATCTACGACTTCATCGAGGACGCCGACGACGTCTATCTGGAGCGCGCCGGGCTCAACCCGGACGGCGCACTTTACAAATGCTACACGAACATGGCGGATCCGGCCACGGGAGCCAACACCGCCGCCGGCAATGCCAACGGCGTGGAAAAGAAGAACCGGAAGTTCGAGAACAACTTCGACCTCTATCAGTTCCTCCAGGGCATGCACCTCACTGACGTCAATGCCCGCCGGGCCTTCCTCTTCGACAACCTCGACGTGCCGAAGATGATCAACATGATGGCCGCGAACACCGTGACCGGCAATGTGGACCTGCATGCCAAGAACTATTACATCTACCGCGACACCGGCCGGACGAACCTCTGGACGCTGCTTCCGTGGGACCTCGATCTCAGTCAGGGACGGCTCTGGACCAGCGCCAACAACTACTTCGACGACGGGATGTATATCAATCCCGGCGGCACGCTGAGCGGTCAGGGCCAGAATCTCGTTTCGAAGCTTTACGGGCTGCCGGAGTTCTCCAACATGGCCCGCCGCCGCATTCGCAGCCTGCACGACAAATTCTGGAAGGGAACCGCTCCCGCAGCCAATCCGCGCGATACGACCCGGTGGTATTCCCGCCGCGTCAACGAGCTGGCCGGGCTCTTCGGCGCCAGCTGGACGGCCGGGCAGACCGACACGCCGGGCATGGATGCTGCGCGCGATTACAGCAGGTATGCCGCCGCGGCGTGGCGGAATCACACCGGCGTCACCGGCAATACCGCGGCCTCCATTTACGCCGCCTATAACATGTCCCAGGAACTGCAGCGCCTCGCGGACACCTACATCGTGCAGCGCTGGAACACCATCAACTCCGACGGCAACGTTCCCGCCGCCTACAACATCGGTTCGCTGCAGCCGCTCACCTTCAGTGCCGTCGAACATTCGCCGGCCAGCGGGGACCAGGATCAGGAATTCATCGCCATCACGAATCCCAACAACATCTCCATCGACCTCAGCGGCTGGCAAATCACCGGAGGCGTGTCGTTTACCTTCGAGCCGGGCACGGTCGTCAACGGCACCAACGTGGCCGGCGCCAACAACAACCGGATTTACGTCGCCTCGAGCCGCAACGCCTTCAAGACCCGCACCGTTTCCCCGAAAGGCGGCGAGAGTCTCAACGTCGTCGGCGGTTACCAGGGGCACCTCAGCAACCTCGGGGAAACGCTCAATCTGCTCGATGACACCGGCGCGCTGCGCGCCACCACCACTTACACCGGGTCACCCACTCCGCAGCAGCAGCATCTTGTGATCACGGAAGTCATGTACAATCCCGGAGGCAACGGGCTCTCTGAATTCATCGAAGTGATGAACATCAGCAACTCCGTGACCCTCGACCTGACCAACGTACGCTTCAACAACGGTGTCGAGTTCAACTTCACCGGCAGTGCCGTCACGAGCCTCGCTCCCGGAGCGAGGGCGCTGATCGTGCGCGACCTTGCCGCCTTCACCGCCGTACACGGCAACGGTCATTCCGTCGCCGGAGTCTTCGCCAACAGCACCGCGCTCAACAACGCGGGTGAGGTGCTCAAACTCGAAGACCCGATGGGCAATACCATCAAGGAGTTCGCTTACGACGACGTCGCGCCATGGCCGGCCGCCGACGGAAACGGCGCCAGCCTTGTGCTGAAACGTCCGGAGACCAATCCCGATCCTTCGATTCCCCAGAACTGGCGCGCCAGCATCGCCGCGGGCGGAAACCCCGGCACGGACGATGCGTTGCGCTTCACGGGAAATCCCGCCGACGATGCGGACAAGGACGGCCTCCCGCGCCTCATGGAGTATCTGCTCGGCACCAGTGACTCCGTGCCGAATACGCTCGACCTTGCGCCCGTTCGCGGCATCACACCTGGCGGGGAGCCGTATATCGAGATCACCATCACCAGACTCGCCCATGCCGACGACGTGAGCTTCGAGCCGCAGTATGCCACGGACCTAACCGCGTGGAGCGGTGCCGGACTGACCCTGCAGAATTCGGTTCCCGGAGCCGGCGGTGCGGTGACGGAAACGTGGCGACTCACCGGCGGCGCTGCCTCAGGCGGAAGGGTGCAACTGCGCTGCCGCTGCACTCACCTGTGAGGGGGAAGTCCTTCTCCGGCACTCGTCAGGACTCAGCTTCTCCCATTGCTTAGGCGGGAAGTCCGGACCTGTGTGCCGCATGTTGCCTCTTTGCCGTTTCATTCGATTCCGGACGGACCGCCGGCCGTGCCTGCTGTCAGGAAAGGAGGGCTGTCCATGAGCAGCCGCGCTGCGATTCTGGGACGTATCCGGGATGCGCTCAAGGCACCGGCTCCCCGGCCCGGCGCGGATCCCGGAAGCGCCGCCGCTTTGCGCAGCGCCGCCGCCATGGCGCGCGCCCATTTGCCTCCTCCCGGGGACACCTGCGGGGAGTGGCTCGCGCTCTTCGCCAGGAACTCAGAGGAACTCCGCACGCACTTTGAAACCGCAGGCAGTGTGGCCGCAGCGCATTCCTTCATCACTCGTCTTGCAAAAGATCAACACTGGACGCGCGTCGCCTCTCACGAGGGAACGCTGGCCCTGCCGGCTGCCGCGGCCACCGGCGCCGAGGTCCTGACACTTCATGAGGGATATGATGTCAACCGGCTGGAGCAGTGCGATGCCGGCATCACGGAATGCGATGCGCTGATTGCGCAGACGGGCAGTGTGCTGCTCACCGCGCGCAGTGGCGGGGGGCGCGCGCTCTCCGTGCTGCCGCCGCATCACGTCGTCGTGGCCCGCCGCGCGCAGTTGATTCCGGACCTGCCGGCGGCTTACGAACTGCTCCACGCCAAATACGGTCCAGCCTGCTGGCCCAGCCTCATCACGCTGATTACCGGCCCGAGCCGCACCGGTGACATCGAGCGCATTCTGGTGCTGGGCGCCCACGGCCCGAAGCAATTGACCGTCGTGCTGGTGGAAGGGGAGGCATAACATTCGGTTCCCTGGCAAAGCGAATCCGGCCGCCTGGATGACGTCAGGGTTTCTCCCGCTGCGCTTCCTCGAATCTCCGCCGCCAGTAGTCGAGCCGCTCTTTGATGCGGGCTTCCTGACCGTTTTCCGTCGGCGTGTAAAAGCGGCGGCCCTCGGGAAGATAGGCCTGCGGGATGAAGTTGCCCTCGCCCTCGTGGGAATACTGATAGCCTTCACCGTGGCCAAGCTGTTTGGCGCCCTTGTAGGCGGTGCTGCGCAGATGGCGCGGCACTTCCAGGGTGCGGCCTTCCTGGACGTCCTTCATCGCTGCACCCAGCGCGGCGTAGGCACTGTTGCTCTTAGGGGCGGTGGCCAAATACACCGTGGCGTGCGCCAGCGGGATGCGGCCTTCCGGCAGTCCCACAAACTCCGCAGCCTGCCAGGCATCGACGGCCACGCGCAGGGCGTTGCTGTCGGCCAGCCCGATGTCCTCGCTCGCGGCAATGACGAGCCGCCGCGCGATGAAGCGAAAGTCCTCGCCGGCATGCAGCATTTTGGCCAGCCAGTAGAGCGCGGCGTCCGGATCGCTGCCGCGGATGCTCTTTATAAAAGCGCTGATGGTGTCGTAGTGCGCATCGCCGTCGCCGTCATAAACGACGGTCTTTTTCTGAATGCTTTCCTCCGCGACGGCGAGCGTGAGCCTGATCACGCCATCGGCATCCGCTTCCGTCGTCAGGGCGGCGAGTTCCAGAGCGGTGAGAGCCTTGCGCGCATCGCCGTCGGCCATGCGGGCCAGATGCTGCAGCGCGGCGTCCTCCGCGATGAGTTTCATGTCTCCCAGGCCACGCTCATCATCGGTGAGGGCCGCACGGAGCAGTTGCAGAATGTCGATCTCGGCGAGCGGCTCCAACTGAAAAATCTGGCTGCGCGAGACCAGCGGGCTGTTCACGTAGAAAAAAGGATTGTGCGTCGTCGCGCCGATGAAGCGTACGGTGCCTCGCTCGATCCACGGCAGGAGCACGTCCTGCTGGGCTTTGTTGAAGCGGTGAATCTCGTCCACAAACAGCGTCGTCGTTTTTCCGTGCAGCCGGCGCGCCGATTCCGCGGCCTCCACGGCCTTGCGAATGTCCGCCACGTTCGATTCCACCCCGCTGAGGTTCACGAAACGCGAAGCTGTCCGCGAGGCGATCAGTTGCGCCAGACTGGTCTTACCCGTGCCGGGCGGCCCGTAGAAGATCAGCGAAGTGAAGCGATCCGCCTCCACGGCGCGCCGCAGCAGCCGGCCCGGGGCGAGGAGATGCTGCTGCCCGGCATATTCCTCCAGCGAACGCGGGCGCATGCGTGCCGCCAGCGGCATGCCGCGCAGCACTGGGCGCCGCGCCGCTTCCTTCGCGTCCTCTTCCTCCACCGTGAAAAAGTCGTCCATGCCGCGACCGTGGCGCGATTCCCCGGCGTGGCAATCCCGGGCTGGGGTTCCAGCCAAATCAGGAAAGCAAACCACGGATGGACACGGATAAACACGGATGCTCACCAGGCTGGGACAAACTTGGGCTGCGGATTCCCGCTATCCCCTGCAGAGAGTCAGTTAGTCCGTGTCCATCCGTGGTTCATTGAACACATCACTTTGGATTCAAAACCGCACCGGCACTCTTGCCATCATTTTCGCGAATTCCTCCTCCGGGACACCGGCCACCGCGGCGCAGCGCGCCATGTCAGGGGCTTTGCCGCGGGATTTGGCATCGGCGACGATGGCCGCGAGGGCTTCGGCGCGTTTCGCTTCGCTGATTTCCGCCGCCCATTCCAGCGCGCGGTCCATGTCCACCGTGGCCCATGCCGACGCGATCGTCTGAGCTCCCGCATCACCCATCGGATGCGACTTCAGCCATTCCCCCGCCGCAGCGGGATCGGCATAGGCCCACTGGGTCAGGCCCATGCCAATGACTTCCTGTCCGCGCTTCTCCGGCGGTGTGCGGTTCCACAGCCAGTCGGTCGCGGCGCGGTAATTCTCGCGGCCAAAGCGCTCGGCCACCGCCCAGGTCAGGTTGTGGTTTTGTTTGTCAGGCGATTCGTCCAGCCACGCGGCCGCTGCTTTCGGATCACTGGCTGACCACTGACGCAGCGCGCTGCCGAGGGCTTTCTCCCGCATTTTGACATCGGAGATGCCGCCGAGCAGCTGGAAGATCCCCTCCCGTCTCTCCGGCAGCGCCGCGAGCGAGGCAAATCCCGCCCACGGGTCCAGCGTTCCGTGATTCTCTTCGGAAAGACAGGCATCGAGGGCTCCCTTCGCGTCCTGCATAGCCCACGCATGGATCAGCGGAAGAAAGCACCGCTCCAGTTGATAGCGCGGCTCCGGTGCGGCGGCCCATGCCTGAAGATACCACTGCCACGCCGCGCGCGGGTCGCGTTTCGCCCATCCCGCCATGACCGCGGGGCGCATTTCATCGCGCTGCGGGCCTGACAGTTTTTCCGCGGCGGCCATCGCGCCGGGACCGTCAAATTCCGCCATGCGTCCGAGCAGCGCTCCCAGCAATTCGTTTCCCGCCGGCGGCGGAACTTTGCTCAAAGCTGCCAATGCCTCCGGAAGCTCGCTGCGCTCCAGCCGGCGCAGCAGCGCGAGCAGTTCCCCGCGGCTCTCGATGTCAGGCTGATTCCTCCACAATTCGACCAGAGCCAGAATGTCGGCGAGGGTCTTTTCTCGGCGAATATCCGGCGCCGTAGCCGCCAGAGCGGCGTAACGCGTGCGCTGCGGTACAGGCATTGACGTCGCGGCAACTGCCGGAGCGGTGCTCTTCCCGCCGGAGGATTCCTCCCTGGGCGCAGCACCGAAGTGCCAGCCGAGCCACGCGGCGAGGATGCATCCGCCGCCGATTGCGATGAGAGGGATGGTCCTCACGGCTGCGGTGTTTTGAGTTTTTCGATGACAGTGGCTTGGAGCGCGGCGGGCAGCGCGGACGCTTCAAGAGCGGCGAGGGCGGCGGGCCGGTCCTTCTGCGCCCAGGTTGTGAAGACGGATGCGACGGCGCTGTCGCGATATGCTTCCACGGGGATCCGCTCCGCCCATGCCAGGGCACGTTCCGGGTCGGAAGAGGCGAGCTTCTGCGAGAGCGTGCTCATGCTCTTGGCGGCGTGCTCGTCGAGCGGCTGCTGCGTGAGCCATTCCGCCGCGGCGAAGACATCGAACTGCGACCACGCCTCCACAATTCCTTCCATGCGGTGGGATTTGTCGTCGTATCCTCCCGGAGCGGCGAGCCACCACTGCACGGCAGCAGTTGGATCGGTTTGCAGCCATCCTTTCAGAACGGACTTGCCCAGCGAGCTGTGGCTCGGCTTCGGAACTTCCTGAGCGTCCACCCACGCGGCCAGTTCCTGAGGATGCACGACACTCCATCGCTCCAGGAGGCGGCTGATGTCATGCCATGAGTCGCGGCCACCTTTGGCGGACTTCGCCGCAAGGATGGCACTGAGCATCTCGCCGCGGTCCGTGGCCCCGGCAGCCATTTCCGACAGGCCGGTGATCGCGCCGTCAATTTCGTGCGGTTCCTTGAGCTGTTTGAATTCCGCCACCGCGGCGGGCATGTCCTGCAAAGCCCACGCGCCAAAGATCCAGCGCAGGCTGGAAATGGGACGCCAGCCGCCTGGTTTCGCCGCGGTGTTGTCGGCGCCGCTGTTTGCGCGCAGCCATGCGAGCGCGGCGCGCGGATCGCGGGCGGCCCAGACTTTGAGAGGATCGGCCAGCGGCGGAAGCCCCAGCGAGGGCAGCTTGAGTTTGACGGCGTACGCACAGGCTTCCACCGGATCGGTCGTCGCCCAGTGTTGCAGCAGCAGGGCGGTCAGTTCATCGCGCAGCCCTGACATTCCCGAAGCGATGGCCAGCGCTTCGCGGATGTCCCCGGGCGCGATTCCCGCGATGCGCGCAGCAGCGTCCGCTTTGGCCGCGGGATCGTAACCGCTGACGGCAAGGTCGCGCTCCACCGCCGCAAGGAGCGCGCGCAGGTCTGCAGTGTGCGGCTGCGCCAGCGGTGAATCGCGCCGCGGAGCGCCGGCGGCGATTTGATCCAGCAACTTCTGCTGCGGCGAGGGCGTGGAAGAATGCGCAGCCGAGGCACGGCCGGCGAGCCATCCTCCCGTGCCGCAAAGCAGCAGGAGCGCAGCGGCTCCTGCGGCGAGGGTGAGTTTTGTTTTCATGGCAAAAAGGGTCAGCCAACCCGCCGCGCCGGCGGCTTTGGTGGCGGACAGGGCGGCCGGTGCCAGTTTGGAGAGCACGGCGGAGGGCACCGCCGCTTCGCTCACGCGCGGGACAAGTCCTGCGGCCAGCACTGTTGAACTCATCACTACGCCGCGCCGCTGCAGCAGGCGGCTCAATTTCGTCAGCGCCCGTTCCGCCCGCTTTTCGCACGCGTCCACCGAGCCTCCCAGGGCAGCGGCAATGCCGCGAAACGGCATGCGCTGCCAATAGCGCATCACGACCACGCGGCGGTCCGCCTCCGGCAGCGAGGCGATGGCTTCATCCAGCAGCGGCAGCGCTTCATGCCAGGGAGCTTCGCCGGCGTCACCGGATGCGGAGTTTTCCTGAGCGTATCGTTTCATGGTGCGCCGCCGGTTGAGTTCTTTTTCCACTGCGCGGATTGCCTGGAAGGCCGCCGTCTTTTGCAGCCACGCCGCCGGCGCCGGATGATCCGTCAGGGCCGCGGCCCGCTGCGCCAGCAGCACGAAAACATTCTGCGCCGCCTCCTCCGCCAGCCCATGATCTCCGGTGCGGCGCAGGGCCGCGCCGTAAACCAGTCCCGCATGGCGGCGGACAAATTCCGTGAACGCCGCCTCATCGCCCTCACGGGCAAAGGCGCGCAGCAGTTCACTGTCGGTCAACGCATTCATGTCACAGGCATCATCCGCCGCCGGAGCGAAATCCGACATAAAATTTTCGGGAACCTGCGCGGTGCAGCATTTTCCATTGGAGAAGCCTGCGCGCAGTGCCAACCGTGCCGCTATGACAGACCTCACTCTCCTCGGCCATGCCAGCAAACTCCCGCAGCGCCCGGAGGACGCCGTGCTGGAGACTTTTCCCAACCGCTCGCCGCAGCGGTGCTACTGGATTCTGCTCGACTACCCGGAGTTCAGTTCGCTGTGCCCGGTGACGGGGCAGCCGGATACGGCGCGGCTGCGCATTGCCTACGTACCCGGTGAACGTTGCCTCGAAACCAAGTCGCTGAAGTACTACCTCGCCTCATGGCGCAACATGCCGATGTTCAACGAGGACGTAGTGAACCGGATTCTCGACGATGTGGTGAAAGCCTGCACGCCGGAGAAGGCCATCGTCCGCGGCGACTTCTCCGCGCGCGGCGGAGTGAAGCTGACGTGTCAGGCGAGCGTGCCTGACTCAGGTGTGGATAATCCGTTTGGACTGTAATAAAATCATCAAATGAAAGTGCTCCCGACGAATGCATTGCATCCAAGACCACAGTTTGCACTGATGTTCTTCGGTTTTGGCCTGTTCGCATTGGTCGCAGGATGTGTGGGGCTCATCATCGGCCCCGCTGACATTGAACGACTCGAGCCTTGGGAGAGGGTATGTTATCGCTGGCTTTGGCCGGCCTACTTTTCAGGTTACGGAATACTCGCGCTCTGCTACTGGTGGCGCTATGGCATCGCCAAGGATTTCTCTCATCAAACCTGGTTGAGAGGGGATCAACTCGTGCATACCGGGCTTGGAGGTATCGTGGCGGCCATGATTCTGCACCGAGCCGGCTGGCCCGCATTCATCTACATTTACCTCTTAATCGGTTCTCGGGGAGCCTGGCGTTCAGATGAGAACCGCGCTTTGTTTCGCCCTGAACAAACTGCCAAAGAGGAGGCTGTGGAGTTGACTGCTCAATGAAAGCCCTCGTCCTCCTCTCCGGCGGCATGGATTCCGTCACGGCGCTCTATCACGCGGCCGCGGAGCATGAGGTCACGGACGCGCTCTCGTTCGATTACGGGTCGAAGCACAATCACCGCGAGATCCCTTTTGCGCGGCTTCACGCGGAGAAGCTGGGCGTGCGGCATACAGTGATTCCATTGGGATTCATCGGTGAGCATTTCGCTTCCGATCTGCTGCAAAGCGGCGGCGCGATTCCTGACGGACACTATGAGCACGAAAGCATGAAGCGCACGGTGGTTCCGTTTCGGAACGGGATCATGCTCAGCATCGCGGCGGGCTTTGCGGAAAGCTGCGGCGCGGAGGCTCTGGTGATTGCGGCTCATGCCGGGGACCACGCCATCTATCCCGACTGCCGCGAGCCGTTCATGCACGCGATGGCGGAGGCCATTCGATCCGGTACCTACGCCGGCGTGCAGGTGCTGCGGCCTTTCATTGCCATGAACAAAGCGCAGATCGCCGCCCGCGGCGCGGCGCTGGGCGTGGACTTCGCGAATACATGGAGCTGTTATAAAGGCGGTGCGGTTCACTGCGGCACCTGCGGCACCTGCGTGGAGCGGCGCGAGGCTTTCCAACTCGCCGGCCTCGTCGATCCCACCGATTACGGCGTTGCAAAATGAGCGCTGCACCCCGGTCTGCTCCTGCTCCTTTCCTTGACGACGCGGCCCGCCGGGCCAGAAATCGCCGCCCATGACTCCACCCGAACTCATTGCCTGTTGCCTCGCGGCGGCGGCCTCCTACCTGATCGGCGCCACGCCGTTCGGCTACCTCGCCGGGCGGATACGCGGCGTGGACATTCGCGAACATGGTTCAGGAAACGTCGGCGCCACCAATGTGATCCGCGTGCTCGGCAAAGGCATCGGGCTGCCAGTGTTCGTCCTTGATATGCTGAAGGGCTGGCTGCCGGTAATACTCACGCGATGGATTCTCAACGCCCGCGGCCTGGAAAGCACCTGGCCGGAAATCGCGGCGGGCGTGGCCACCGTGCTGGGACACAACTACACTTTCTGGCTGAGGTTCCGGGGCGGCAAAGGCATCGCCACCTCCGCGGGCGTGCTCGCGGCGCTGCTGCCGCTGCCGCTGATCGTGGCGGTCTCCGTGTGGGTCATTCTGTTCTTCACCACGCGCTATGTCGCGGTGGCCAGCATCGGAGGATCACTCGTCATCGGCATTCTGCCTGCGGTGCTCCACTTTGCCGGCGGAGCATGGGCGCCTCCGCTGCCGCTGGTGTTTTTCGGTGCGCTGCTGGGCACTCTGGCCGTCTGGCGGCACCGTTCCAACATCCGCCGGCTGCTCGACGGCACGGAAAACCGCTTTGTCAGGAAATCATCGAATCCCTCCGCATGAATCACGTCGCCGTTATCGGAGCCGGAAGCTGGGGCTCCGCTCTTGCCTTTACCGCTGCCCAAAAGACGGAACGCGTCACGCTCTGGGGCCGGGATGAGAAAACCATCGCGGAGATCAACCGTCACCACACCAACCGGCAGTTCCTGCCCGACACGGCGCTCCCCGCCGTGATCCGCGCGACCCCTGACATCAGTGAAGTGAAAGACGCGGACCTCGTGATGGTGGTGGTGCCTTCGCGTGCGTTTCGCGGGGTGTGTGAACAACTGGCCGCCGCGGGTCTGCGCGAAGACGCCATTTTGCTTTCCTGCACCAAAGGCATCGAAAAGGACACCGGCATGAGAATGTCGGAGATCCTGCACCAGGTGCTGCCGCAGCAGCCCACGGCGGTGCTTTCCGGACCGAATCACGCGGAGGAAATCGCCCGGCGGCTGGCCGCCGCGGCGGTCATTGGCAGCAACGATGCCGCCGCCGCGCAGAGGCTCCAGCGGTTCTTCACGCTGCCGTGGTTCCGCAGCTACACGAGCGACGATGTTACCGGCATCGAATGGGGCGGAGCGGTCAAGAATGTCTTCGCCATTGCCGCCGGCATCAGTGAAGGGCTCGGGCTTGGCGACAACGCGCGCGCCGCGCTGGTCACGCGGGGACTCGCGGAAATGACGCGTCTCGGCATGGCGGCGGGCGGACGGTTTGAGACGTTTCAGGGACTAAGCGGCGTGGGCGATCTCATCGTCACGTGCTACAGCACGCACAGCCGCAACAACCGCGTCGGCAATCTGCTCGGCCGCGGCGACCGCCTCGAGGACATCGTCGCCGGGATGAACATGGTGGCCGAAGGCATCCCGAATACCGAGAGCATCCATTTCGCGGCGCGGCGTTTTGGCGTGCGCACGCCGATCATCGACCAGATCTACGCCATTCTCTACCAGCAGAAGCCCTGCAAAGAGGCGCTGGCGGAACTGCTCTCGCGCGATCCGCGGCCGGAGATGGACCTTGCGGAGGAAGCCGCGTGACCGGCATGGAGCCGGAGCGCGGCGTCAGGGCTTTTCGATTTTCACCGCCAGTGCCTCCGTATAGCGAATGACCACGGTTTCGCCGGTCCGGTGGCGGCTCAGGTCGATGTCATCCCTGACAGGAAAGCGCTTTGAGGATCCGTCCCGGAACCGCAGCGTCACCTCGCGCTTCTTCGCATCGATGGCAGTCACCGTGGCTGTCACCTGCGAGGCTTCACCGGCAGCGGCGCCTGGTTTGGCACCGGGTTCATTCCTCATGCCGGCGATGGCGGTGCCCTCCTGAACAACCTCGCCCGGCCGGGCCATGCGCACGAGCAGTTCCTCGGCGAAGGTGATCACCAGTTGGTCGCCGACGCGGATTTGGCCGAAATTCACCACCTCCGGTCCGGCCGTCACGGTGCGCTTTTCGCCTGCGGGCGTCACCAGGGTCACTTGCCGGGCAGCGGAGTTCACGGCGGTAACGGTGGCGCGGAACTGCGTGGTCTGCCTGACAGTTCCCCCCGGCACTCCGTATTCAGCGGTGGTGGCAGTGGTCTGCTCTCCGGTTACTGAGTTGCAGGAGGGCAGCAGCAGCGTGGAGCAGCCGAGAGTTGTGGAGACAAAGAAATTCCGGATGGTTTGATTCATGGTTTGCGGGGAGTTGATGACGGGCGGGGCCGGCGGATGATGCGGCGCCGTTGCCGCATGACAAGGCGGAACCGGTGGCATTCGAGTCCTGGTCCGGGGCGTGGTGACGCGGACACTGCCGCGAAGTCGCACGGGGAAGAGCTCCGGCATGCGCCAGGAGGGCCGCTCATCCGGCGAGGTAAAAGTTTGCCCTCTCCCCATTGACGGGAGCGGGAGCAGGCTGCTTCATCGCGGACCGCGGCGCGTGATCCCCGCTCCGGGTGCACCACATTTCCCATTCCTGCTCCCTCACAAATATCATGGACCTATCCAAAATGCTCAAACAGGCCCAGAAGATGCAAAAGGACATGGCGACCGCGCAGGCGGCGCTGGCCGGACGCACCGTGGAAGCCACCGCGGGCGGCGGCAAGGTGACGGTGACGGCGACGGCCTCCGGCGACATCACGGGACTTCGGATCGATCCCTCCGTGGTGGACCCCTCGGATGTGGAGATGCTGGAGGATCTCGTTCTCACAGGAATCCGTCAGGCTCTGGCCGAAGGGCGCAAAGTGGCGGAGGGCGAGATGAAGAAAGTGACCGCCGGCATGGGACTGCCGCCCGGCATGGGTTTTTGAGTTCCGGCTTCCGCTCCCGTCTGCGGGACCGGGCAGCGATTATCCGATACCGACTGTTTCCACACTCCATCCACCCATCCATATGAAATCATCGCTACTGCTTCTCATCACAGCCGCCACTGCCATCGCCGGAGACGGAGAACCGTTCAACGGCAAGGATCTCTCCGGCTGGGAAATCAAAAACAAGGCCGCGGCCAAATGGACCGTGGGGGAGGCGAAGGTCAGCGCCACCGACCCGAAACTGCTCGACGTGAAGCCCGGCGAAGGCGCGCTGGTAAATGTGGTGGCCGGGCACAATCAGAGTCACGACATCTACAGCACCGCAAAGTACGGCGACATGCGGCTGGAACTGGAAGTGATGGTGCCGAAGGGCTCGAACAGCGGCATTTACGTGATGGGGGAATACGAGGTCCAGGTGTTCGACAGCCACGGCAAGAAAGACATGACGCCGGGCGACATGGGAGCGATCTATTCCGCGGCGGTGCCCAAAGTGAACGCGAGCAAAGCCCCCGGCGAGTGGCAGAAGTATATCATCACATTCCGGGCTCCGAAGTTCGACGACAAAGGCAACAAGACGAAGAACGCGGTCTTTGAGAAAGTGGAACTGAACGGCACCCTGCTGCACGAAAACGTGGAGATGAAGGGACCGACGCCCGGCGGCCTCACTGGCAAGGAGGCTCCCACCGGTCCGGTCATGTTTCAGGGTGACCACGGTGCCGTGGCTTACCGCAACATCAAAGTCACTCCGCTCAAGTAACCCGCTTTTTCAGACGGGCGAATGAACCTGAATCCGCGCCCGGCAGAACGGTGCCCTCGCGGAGACCGGAATTCATTCGCTGATCCCGGCACACCGTAATCCCGGTTAGCAACACGCCATGCTCTTCATTGGAATCGACAGCGGCACCCAAAGCACCAAAGCTGTGGTGCTGGACTTCGAAAGCGGCGCCATCCTTGCCCATGCGTCGGAAAAGTACGAAGTGCTCGACGGGCTGCCGCCGGGACACATGGAGCAGCAGCCGGCGACCTGGACCAAAGCCGTGGACAGCACGGTGGCGTCCTGCCTCCAGCAAATCGGCGCGCGCCGCAGTGAGGTGCGGGGCATCGGCGTCAGCGGGCAGCAGCATGGCCTGGTGGCGCTCGACGCGAACGACCAGCCGGTCCGCGCAGCCAAGCTGTGGTGCGACACCTCCACCGCGGCGGAGTGCGAGGCTCTCGCGGGCGCGTTCGGCGGAGCCGCGGGGCTGATCGCTCTGGCCGGCAATGCCGTGCCGCCGGGATTCACCGCTCCGAAAATTCTCTGGATGAAGCACCATGAGCCTGACAATTTCGCCAAAACGAAGTCGGTGCTCCTGCCGCACGATTACCTCAATTTCTACCTGACGGGAGTGAAGCGCATGGAGTTCGGTGACGCCAGCGGCACCGGCCTGCTGAATGTTCGCACCCGGGAGTGGGCGCGGGAATTGGTCGATTTCATCGATCCCCGGGTGCATGAAATGCTGCCGCCGCTGGGATCTTCCCTCGCGCGTCATGGCGAACTGAGGGCGGAATTGCGGGAGCGCTGGGGCCTGCCTGAGGGAGTGGTGGTCAGTGCCGGGGGAGGGGACAACATGATGGGTGCCATCGGCACCGGCAACGTGACGCCAGGCGTCGTGACCGTCAGTCTCGGCACCAGTGGAACGCTTTTTGCCTGCTCGGACAAGCCGGTCATCGATCCGCAGGGCGAAGTGGCGGCATTTTGCGACAGCGCGGATCAGTGGATGCCGCTTGTCTGCACCATGAATGTGACGGTGCTCACGGAGCAGATGCGGGAAGTTTTCGCCTGGGACATCCCGCAGCTGGAGCAGCACATCACCGCCGCTCCGCCGGGGGCGGACGGGCTGCTGTTTCTTCCCTATCTGAACGGTGAGCGCACGCCGAATTTGCCAGGCGGCACCGGCGTGCTCCACGGCCTGCGCACTTCCAACATGACTCCGGCCCATCTGGCGCGGGCCGCCGTCGAGGGCGTCACCGTGGGTCTGGCCTACGGCCTCACGCGTTTCAAGGATCTCGGGCTGACGCCGTCGGAGATTCGCCTGACTGGCGGCGGCAGCCGCAGTGCAGCGTGGCGGCAGATCGTGGCGGATGTCTTCGGCGTGCCCGTGGTGACGCTGAGCACGGCGGAGGGCGCCGGTCTCGGCGCCGCCGTGCAGGCTGCGTTCGTGGCATGTCGGGAATCCGGTCATGCAGTGACGCTGTCGGAACTGTGCGCGCGACTTGTCAGGATCGACGACGCCTCGCGCTGTGCACCCGATGCCGGCCGTCACGGACTCTATGCCGCGCAACTGGACCGGCAGATGAAATTGACCCGCAATCTCCAGTCCGGCGGCTGGCTCTGAGTCATGAACCCGGAAGCCGCCCCGGGATCCCGGCCAACTGCCCGGTTCACACCGGTCCCGGCGACCGGCTTCAAAACCCGGCTCATTGCGTTCCTGATTACCCGGGCCATCCGGATCTACTCGCTGCTCATCCGTGTGCGCATTGAAGATAAGGCCGGAGTTTCTGAACTGCCGCCAGGGGTCATCTGGGCCTTCTGGCACAACCGGCTGCTCCTGCTCCCGGTCTTTCGCCGGCGCCTCGTCAGTGCACGGCGCATCTGTGTCCTGACGAGCCCCAGCCGGGACGGCGCTTTGCTGGCGGCCATCATGAAGCAGTTCGACATGGACGCCGTGCGCGGCTCCAGCAATAAACGGGCCGCCCAGTCGCTGGTGGAATGCCGGCGCCGGCTGCTCGATGGCAGCGATCTTGCGATCACCCCTGACGGACCCCGCGGTCCGGTTTACAAGGCTGCTCCCGGCACGGTGCAGCTGGCACGGGTGACGGGACGCCCGATCCTGCCGGTGCGGGTGGAATACAGCAGCCTGTGGCGTCTCAAGAGCTGGGACCGCTTCCAGATCCCGAAGCCTTTCGCCTGCGTCACACTGACCGTCCTGCCGGCCTTTCACTGCGGGGCGGGGGAGGTTCAGGAGGACTGTGAGGCCCTGCAATGCCTATTGTCAGGACAAGCGGGCGAGGGATCCGTGGAGGAGGGTTCGCGGCCCTGAAGGAAACGGCAAAAAAGAGGCGGCGTCCCGCTGCCGGGACGCCGCCAAGGTAACCAATAACCTGATGAAATGCGGGCCGGCTTAGAAGCCGACGGAGAGAGAGGCACCGTAGTACCACTGATCGTCCTGGCCGGGATACAGGCCGTCGTTGTCCTCGATGGTGTCGAGCGGCATGTTGTAGGCGATGTAGGGCGTCAGGGTGACGTTGGACTTCAGTGTGATCGGAGCCTTGACGTAGAGAGCGGCGTGGTTCATGCCGCTGGTGTCGTAGCCGCCGAGATAGAATCCCATGGCGTCGTAGGTGTCGTCGTTGCGGTCCAGATAGGAAATGACCGCACCGGGGACGATGGACAGCATGTCGTTGACCTTGTAAAGATAGCTGGCGCCGAGTTCCGCGTAGAGAGCGTCGGTTTCGGTCTCATAGTAGAGCCCCATGTTCACAGTGGCGTTTTCGCAGGGAATCCAGACGGCTTCCAGGCCCGGCTCGTATTGTTCAAAGTAGGACGAGTCGAACGGATAGTCGTAGTAACGGAAGCTCGGTCCGAAGGAGAACTGGTCGTTCACCTTGTAGAGGAGCTTCACGTAGAGATTCAGTTCATCGTAGTCCTCGAGGTGACCCGCGCCGTTGCCGTACCACGCATTCATATTGAGCGTGAGCCGGTCGGAGATGGCGTAGTTGAGGTCGAGTGACGCCGTGAAGAGGTCGTCACAAACGTAGAGCCCGCGGAACATATACTTGGAATCGTATCCGAGGGTGACGCTGCCACTCCAGAGACTGACGGGCTCAGGAGCGGGGGCGGGTGCAGGAGCAGGAGTGCCGGCCATTGCAGTAAGGCTGCTGGCGGCGAGCGCGATGCTCAGAATGGTGGTTTTTGTGGTCATGATAAGGTTGGTTGATTGCACGGGTGTACTAAATACCCGGACAGCTGTAAAGAAAGCAGCACATATGCCATGTTGCATCCACTTTTTTCAGAAACTTTTTCCCCGTGCAGGGAAGACCTATAACAGGAAGCCCACCGGTGCAGCATCGCTGCCGGGGCTGATGAAATTGGCAATATTTGGCAGCACCAGGGGCAACTGTCCGCGCGGTACGCCAAGCCAGAGGGCCAGTTCTGCAAAGTAGGCGTCGCAGCTCGTGCTGGGGATGAGCCGGCCGCGGCCGGTGTCCAGGGGATTGACTTCCGCGCCGCTTTCAGGGTTCACTTTGAGACTGGGATACTGGCCGTAGATTTTGCGCCCCTGAACCGCTCCTCCGATGACGAAGCAATTGCCGCCCCACGCGTGGTCGCTGCCGCGACCGTTGCTGGTGAGAGTGCGGCCGAAGTCCGAGGAACTGAAAACCACCACCTCATTCTCCACGCCGAGGGCCTGCAACTGCTGATAGAACGCGCCGAGGGCCGCATCCATTTCCGGCAGCATTTCCGACTGATGCAGCAGCGTGTCGCTGTGATGATCCCAGCCGCCTCTTCCGACGAAAAACGTCTGCCGGCTCGCGCCCATGGCGGCACGTCCCATGATGGTCAGGGCCACCTGCTGCAATTGCCGGCCCAGCGCCGTATTTGGCCAGGTGATGTTTCCCGGCAGGGTGCCGGAAGTGGCGGAGGAGTAGATTTCGTAGGCTTCCAGCGCCTCCCGGCGTTTCTTGAGAAACGTCTGCTGGAGCAGATTGGAATACGTGCCCGCCAGCTGCCCGTCGATGGCGGTGCTGACGGGATTGAGGAAGCTGCCGTTGGCATCGTAACCCTTTTTGTACCCGCTGAGGGCGACCGCACCGCCGCTGCCGTCGGCGTAGTTTTTGGGAACCACGGCATACTCTGCGCCGGAGACACCGCTTTGCCAGACGTTGCTTCCGTCCATGCTGATGTTCATGCTGATGCGCTGCTCGGTGTTGAGGCTTTTGATAAGGTCCAGCATGCGTCCGGCCCAGCCGACGCCGCTGCGGCTGTGCGGCACGCTGGTCTGCCACTGCTCCGCCTGATCACTGTGCGAATACAGGCCCAGCGGCAGACGTTTCGCAGCCGTCGCCACCTGAGTGCGGTTCAGCACCGGCTCCACCAGCGTGCCGACATTGGCCACGAACGCTGCTTTGCCCTGCGTAAAAAGGCTGGCCAGGTTGGGCATCGCCGAGTGCACGCCAAAAGTTCGCCCCGGGGTGTTGTCAGGGGTGATCTGAATCTGCTGAGCATGTGTCAGGGCGAGATTGCCGCGGCTGGCGGCGTATTCTGCATAAGAATCCGCCGAAGTGTCAGAGGGCCCGCTGTAGGGAGAGAGGACATTGAAGGTGTCGTTGCCGCCGCCGGCAAACAGGCACACGATGGCACGATAACCCGGGCCCGTCCCCTGGGCCGCCACGGTACCTGCGAGGCGGAGATTGAGCAGCGTATTGAGTACCGGGAGGGCGCTGACGAGCGCGCAGTTTGCCTGTCCGAGAAAGCGGCGGCGGGAGAGACTGGTGTGATCGGGATTCATGGCGGTTGGAGGAAAGTGGAATGGGTTATCGCAGGACACAAAAATCAGGACTCGTGACGATGAGGTAAATGGCCAGTTTGAGCCGCGTCTTCGGCCATTCCCAGCCGCTGGTGATGCGCAGCATGCCTTCGCGGATGATCTGGAACTGCTGCGCGCTCAGCGTGCCGCCGGTGAGCACGAGATCGAGGCGGCGGAGCAGGGCGTCGGGATCCAGCGGCGCGACGTTTGGGCTGGGATCGTTCAGGGCCGAAGCGGGAACATTCATCAGCATCTCCTGTGTCAGATTGAGGGTCGTGTTGTAGTTCGCGTTGCCCGTGCCCCAGCGGTGCAGACCACCGGTGATTGCCTGCCAGAAGTAATTCGGAGCCATGGTCGCGCTGCTGGCGTTGATGATTTGGAATTCCGGGGCGACGAGCCCTTCGTCCACCAGCACGCCGGGCGGGGCGTAATTCGGCAGGTAGTAATTAAAAACGCTCGGCGCCTTCATCGGCTCCTGCACATGGTCGAGCATGAAGGCGTCGAGATAATACCATCCGCTCGGCGACGTCGCGTTGAAGGCGCGCGCCAGATTCACGCAGCGCAGGAACGGTTCGCGCAGTTTACCGAATTCCGGATCGAGCATCATCGCATAACTGCGCGCTTCCGGATCCATGAGGATGGCGCGGATGAATGCCTTCATGTCGCCGCGCACACCCTGACCGTTGTTGGCAAACGCCGCCGCCACCCGGCCCACGTAGGCGGGCGAGGGGTTGCTCGTCATGAGCCGCTGGATCAGCAGCCTTCCGATGAACGGCCCGACGTTGGGATGATTGAAAAGATGATCCACCGCCATGTTCACGTCCGCCATGGTGGCTGTGCCGGTATTCCCCGGCGAAGCGGTGCGCGCCGGCGTCATGACGCCCCCGATGAGCCGCTTCGGTGCAAGGTCGTGCTCCGCGTCCCACGCTTTCATCGGCACGGTGAAGTCCCGCGGATGCAGCCCGAAGTTCTCATTCGTGCCGCCAAACGCCAGACCGGTGAACACGCGCGCCAGTTCTGTGATGTCGGCATTCGTGTACGTCGCCATCGGCTGGCCCTGTGCGTCCAGTTTCCGTGTGCCGTCCTCATGCAACTCCCACAGTCCGATGCTGAACAGCTGCATGATCTCCCGCGCGTAGTTTTCGTCAGGGAAGCGGTTCGTCGCCGGGTTCGCCTTTTGATTCCCAAGGTGGCTCAGATACATGCCCATGCAGGGGTGCAGCGAGACGTCGTGCAGCAGGTCGCGGAAGTTTCCGAAGGCGTGCGTCAGCAGCAGGTCGTAGTAATTCGACATCCCCACCGGGTCCACGCCGATGTCCTCCATGCGGTCACTGATGACGAAAATCTGGCTCAGACAATATCCGATGCGCTGGCGCAGCGGGTCGGGCAGTTGTGAGGCCGGGGCGTCAGGCCGCAGTTTGGGTACGCCCATGGCGCGGTTCCACCACGCGTCCTGCTTGGTGTCGTTGTAAATCTGGAGCGCCTGCTCATTGGCCTCCGCCCATTCCACGAACGGCTGAAGTCGTCCCACCGGGCGGGTGAACTGATCCGTCAGCCACGCGTCGAATCCCAGCGCCATCACCTCCTCGACGTTCTCGGGAATCTGATCGCCGTCGGCATCGCTGTCCTGGTCCGGCCCAAATGCCGCCTGAATCAGGAACCGTGCCGCCTCCTTGGCCGAGGGGCCGCTGGCGCCGGTTTGATTCAGCAGCACCGCCGTCGCGGAGTTCTGCGCGCCCGCCGTATAGCCGCTGCCGGGCAGAACTGTCAGGACGATGGATTCTTCCGTCTCGGTGTCGTCGGCATCCGCGACCGGGGTCGCCTCCACGAAGACTTCCCGCTGCCCCGGGGCGAATCTCACGCTGTTTCCCGTGAGCGTGGTGTAATCTGAGCCCCGTGAAGCTGTTCCTGTCAGGCTGAAGTTCACCGTCAGGGGCTGCAGTCCGCCGCTGCGGCGGACGGCGAACAGAACGGGGTCCGGCCAGCGTTCCGCCGCCGTGTCGTCATAAACTGAAACCGTGATCACATTCGCCGCGGTGAGGCCGGCGGCGAGGCGCACACCGTCGAGCTGCGCGTAGCGTCCGGTACGGTTTGTGGCGGGGTCGAATCCGGTCAGCAGTTCATCGGCATCGCTGAATCCGTCCGCGTCGCTGTCCTGGTCCGCGACGCTCAGTCTGAATAACCGGCGGGACTTACCGCTGATCAAACTCATTTCCTCTCCGCCGCCGCTGCCCGTTACCGGATCTGTCAGGCCGGTCCATGATCCGGCCGACAATCCTTCGCTGGCCTCCAGCGTGTAATGTTTTCCTGCCACACTGTGCCAGAAGAACCGCCAGGCTCCGGCGTCCGGCTCCACCTCCAGCACCGGAAAATCCAGCGGTCCCAGGGGATCGGTCCCTGCGGCGCTCTCGGCAGCATTGGAGAATCCGTCCCCGTCAGCATCCTCGCCGGCCGGCAGGCCAATCGCGCCCCAGGCCATTTCCCACACGTCGCTCTGTTGATTGTTATTGTTGTCCAGCGCCGCCAGGGGGAGCGATGACACCAGAAGAAAACATGGAAGTAAACAGGGCGGACGGGTTTTCATGCGGGGCGATTATCGAATTATGAAAATTATAAGCAAGGGTGATTCCTTTGAATTCCAGGATTCCCTAAGAATACTGTCGGGAACGGCAGCCGGTGCTTGCGCGAATTTTTCAGGTTTTCGGGGCGTTTTGAGCCGGGAGACCGGCCGACCGGAGGGAACTGAATGGGGAGAATCCTTTCGGCTTCGGGAAAAAAGCCACTTGCAAAGGAAATTCGGGCCTCCACTATCGCCGCCCTTCCGCGAGCAGCCTCCTCCCATGCCGTCGGTCTCTGAAAGTGGTGCGCGCCTGCGTACTTCCCGCTCGCCAGAGGTAACCCGGCAAATACCATACTCCATCGCCAATGCCCGTCAGACTAGCCCGGTTTGAAATGCCCAGTCGTCTCCAAAAAGATGACTCCACCGCCACCGACACCTACGCCAAATTTACCGCCGAGCCCTTTGAAGGCGGATACGGATACACCATCGGAAACAGCCTGCGCCGCGTGCTGCTCAGCAGCCTCGAAGGCGCCGCCATCACCAGCGTCAAGATCAAGGGTGCGCAGCACGAGTTTTGCAGCCTGCCCGGCGTGGTGGAGGACGTGACGGACATCGTGCTCAATCTGAAAAAAGTCCGCTTCTCCCACACGGAGCACAAGGAATCCCGCCTGCTCCACCTGACCGTGGACCGCGACGGCGTCGTCACCGCCGGCGACATCAAGGACGATCAGCACTACAGCGTGCTGAACAAAGACCTCGTGATCTGCCATCTCGACCGCAAAGTGAAGTTCGATGTCGAACTCGAAGTCCGCGTCGGCCGCGGTTTCTCCAGCGGCGATGAGAACAAGCGCCCGGACATGCCCATCGGCGTCATCCCCGTGGACAGCATCTTTTCGCCGGTCACCCGCGTTCGCTACGGTGTTTCCAACACCCGCGTGGGCCAGAAGACCGACTATGACAAGCTCGAGATCGAAATCTGGACCGACAGCCGCATCACGCCGCACGATGCACTGACCCAGGCCAGTGCCATTTTGCGCAAGCACCTCGACGTCTTTGTGAATTACGACGACAGCCAGGTCGAGTTCGACGCCGCTCCGGAGACCCAGAGCGAGGAAAACGCGGAGCTGCGCAAGCTCCTCAACATGTCGGTCAACGAGATCGAGCTGAGCGTCCGTGCTGCGAACTGCCTCAACAACGCCAACATCACCAGCGTCGGCCAGCTCGCCATGAAGAGCGAAGCGGAAATGCTCAAGTACCGCAACTTCGGCAAGAAGTCCCTGAACGAAATCAAGGACAAGCTCGCCGAGCTCGGTCTCAGCCTCGGCATGAAGTTCGATCCCGCGCTCATGGAAGCCGGCGGACGCGGCGGCAGCGCCTTCTCCTATTACAAGGACGAGGACGGCCCTGGCGGCCTCGGCGGCCTCATCTCCCAGAACATCGGGGAGGATGAAAGCGACGACTAACACTCTTCCCAACGGAACCCCCGCCCACTTCTTGATTCATGAGACACGGTCGTAAAACCATCAAACTGCAGCGCCGTCAGGACCACCGCGACGCGCTCCTCGCCAACCTCGTCGTCAGCCTCATCACGCACGAGCAAATCAAAACCACCCTGGCCAAAGCCAAAGCCGTTCGTCCCTTCGCGGAAAAAATGGTGACGCTGGGCAAGCGCGGCGACCTGCACGCCCGCCGCACCGCCCTGGGCTACCTTCACAACAAGCCCGCGGTGAGCAAGCTCTTCAGCGCCATCGCGCCCGCCTCCGCCGGACGCAAAGGAGGTTACACCCGCATCACCAAGCTCGGCCAGCGCATGAGCGACTCCGCTCCCATGGCCTTCATCGAATGGGTGGACCGCTCGCCCGCGCCGGACGCGACGGCTGAGGCCGCTCCCGCCGCCGCTGAGGAAAAGCCGAAGAAGAAAGCCGCACCGAAGAAGAAGGCCGCTGCTGAAGGCGAAGCCAAACCGAAGGCCAGAGCCAAAAAGGCTCCGGCCGCTGAAGAATAATCCGGCTGTCAGGCCGCTGCATCGCCATGTCCCGTCGCGCGCGGGACATGGCGATTTTCTTTTGCCGGGAATCTCATGGACGCATCCCGGTTTCCTGCGCACCACGACTGGCCGCCCTGACAGAAACGCACCGGCGGCGGCAATCAATCCGGCGCGAAGACGCCTGATGTCATTTTACCTCCCATCTCTCGCCAAAGAAGCCGGCGTCGAGGATTCTGCCGGGAAGTTTGTCGTCGGGCGGGGTGGTGACGTCCACGACGGCCCAGTCAGGGAGGTGGGGATTCTGCAGCGAGTTCGTCCTGCTGTGGGCTTCGCGGAAAGTAAGGCCGCTGTTGAGAACGATATACCGGCGGGGATTGAGGGGGTTGGGATAAATCATGACGGGGACCAGCGCGTCGCCCGGGAATGATTTGGAGCCCGCGCGGATGCCGGCGGCATCCCACTGCACGGGCAGTGATGGCATGATTTTGGCGGTGACGGTGTTGGCGGCGGCGTCACCCCAGAGGATGAGATTGTATCCGGCGATGTCGTCCGCACTGACTGCGGAGGCCTTCTTCCGGCGCACGTCGCCGCGCATGAGCCAGCGCCAGCGGTCGCACTGGTGCCCGAGTTCCCGCTGAAGCCACTGTTCGACGGCGGGTGAGGCGCAGGGATTGTCAGGCAGCACGTAGAGAAACGGGGCGGTGAAGGCGTCGTCGATCGGACCCTGCAGTCCCGGGATTTTGCGCAGGCCGGATGTCGCAGCCGGCCCGGTGCGCCACTGCGTGCCGTCGCGGGACAGCAGCACCGCCTTGCCGGAACCGCCGCCGGTCAGGGTCTGCCCGTCGATGTTCACGGCGAGGGCGGCCGGCCAGGAACCATTGTCAGGAGCGAGGAGCCGCAGCGAGGTGACATTCCGGGTGGTGACGGAAACAGTTCTCGCGGAGGGAAGGGGAGCATCGAGTGCCGCGTCCACCCGTGCGTCTTTCCAGTGCTCGCCCAGCCCGGTGACCTGAAGCCAGTGAATGCGGGAGCAGTCGAGTGTCCGGCCCTGCCAGTGAATCTGCTGCGGACTGCGCGGGCGTTCTTTCAGCAACTCCTCCATCACGCGATGCTGCACTTCCTGCTGCGTGTCGGGGTGGTACTTGTGCTCCATTCCGGGACCGATGAGATGCGTGAGGGTGAGACCCTGAGCTTTGAGTTCCGCGGCCATGATTTCCGCGGCGGCCCGCTGCTTGTCGTGCTCGCCGCTGTAGGCCACGAGCGGGACATTGAGCAAACTGCGCACGCTGGCAGGCACGTCATTCTGGCCCCAGAGAATTTGCTCCCACGGAGGAATGGCGGCGATGGCTTCCGGAGTGAGTTTTTGATAGCGCTGCACGTCCACGAATCCGGCGCCGGCATGCACCACCGCCCAGCGGTCTGGATAGTGCGCCCCGAGCAGCCACGCGCCGGCGCCGCCCATGCTGAATCCCGCGAGCGCCAGCCGCTGCGGATCGATGAGACCTTCGCGCGCCAGCAGTGCCGTCACGTCGAGCACGTCTTCGCCGCCGGCGTTTTTGTAGCCGGTGCAGTGCCGGCCGAACGGATGCACCACGATGCAGCCCGGCGGCTGGAACTGGCCCTTCCGCTTCATGCGCTCTGCGATGAAATGCAGGTCGGTGCCGGTATCCGCTCGTCCCCGCAGCCAGACCCAGGCGGGGGCGTTCGCCGCCGGGGCGTGTTCGGGAATCTCCAGGCCGAAGGGCTGCGGCGAACCGTCGATGGGGCTGTAGTAACCGCGCACCACCAGTCCTTTCGCCTCCAGCCACGGCTGCTCTCCGCGGCGGAGCGAGTCGATGCGGCGCGCCGCTTCGGCGAGCAGTTCGCGGGCTTTTCCGGTATCGGCGGGCTTGTAGAACTCGCCAAGCGTGAGGGCGTAGCGCACGGCCTTGATAAATACCTCGGCATTGGCGTTTCCGCGGCGCACGGGAAGTCCGGAAAAAGCCAGGGTCAGGCGGTCCAGTTCGGCCTGAAGTGCTGTGCGCTCGCTGACGGGGATTTCCACGCCCTGCGGCGGGAGGATGCGGCGCACCGGAGGGACTTCGGCGGCGTGACCGCCACCGGGGCCGGCGTGCAGGTAGACAAGGCAGAGAAGGAGAGTGATGCGGAGCATGGGCGGTCCCTGCCGCCGGTGCGCGGACGGAGCAAAGCCGCGTGAGCGGAATCCGCGGGATTGCACATCACTGGCGGCGCCGCTATTGCCGCGGCCCGCCTCTCATGATCCAGTTCAGCCTCTTTCGATTCCGCGTCACGGTGCAGCCGTTTTTCTGGCTCGTCATGGCCCTTCTGGGCCTCAATCTCGGTGCGCGGTCGGAGAATCTGGCGATGTCCCTCGCGGTGTGGGTGGCGGTGGTATTTCTTTCCATCCTCTGGCATGAACTGGGCCATGCGTTTGCCTTCCGCCGCTACCGGGTGGAGTCCGAGATCGTGCTGCACGGATTCGGAGGCTACGCCATGCCTTTGCATCCGGCGCGGCTCACCCGCGGACAGGATATCATCGTGAGTGTGGCCGGCCCCGCTTTTCAACTCGCGATCGGACTGCCGTTGCTGTGGCTCTATCGGAACGACCAGTTGGGGGAGTTCGTTCAGGGCAAGGCCTACGCCGGCATGGTGCTGGGCAACCTGATGTGGGTGAATATTGGCTGGGCGCTCTTCAACCTGCTGCCGGTCTATCCGCTGGACGGCGGAAGGATCAGTTGTGCGCTGTTCGGTCCGCGGCGGGAAAACACCGCGCTCTGGATCAGTTTCATGTGTGCTCTCGGCATCGCGGTCTGGGCGCTCACGCTTGGGGCGCTTTTCATGGCCATGATGTTCGCTATGATGGCCTATAACAACTGGTGCCGGATCACCGGGCGGCCGGAAGCACCGATGTAGTCCGTCTCGCAGGCTCGGGCGGGCATCTTGCGCGAGCTTCTCTCCGTTCGATGCGGGTTCACCGCACCACGTACGATCCGGTGCCGGCATCGTACTGGCAGCGGCGCAGCACGGCGAGCCGGTCCCCGGGAGCGATGTTCAGCCGAAACTCCGTCTGTGCCCAGGCACCTTTGCCATAAATGCCGTCCGCTAGTTCATCGAGCAGCCCCTCAATGGTAGTCGATTGAAATTCCGCTCCGGCGGCCCTGGCGGCCATGTGAGTATCACAGAATTGCGTGGCATTGCGAAACTCGACGGCCTCGCGGCTGGCGGCGAGCGGACTGGAGAGAGCAAAAACTGCCATCGCCGCTATTGTGCTGAGAATGGCGATGGCAATGAGCAGTTCCATCAGGCTGAAACCGCATGCTTTAGAATTGTGAGGTGAGGACAACACTTCTCAAATATACAATAATAACCACATTTGCAATTCAAATTTCCGTCATTTCAGCAATGGAAATAATCAGTTTAATTCATAAAATGCTGAAATATTGCGAACTGCCAGTTACCTTATTGACCCCTGAGCCCAGTTAAGTCATTTCGCCCTTATGTCATCCCCCGTTCCCCCCTCCGATCCCGAGAGTGAACGACTTTTCGGGAAGCGCGGTTCTGCCCGTCTGTGGAAGCGCTGGGGAACGTATCTCCCTGAGCGCCAATGGGGGACCGTGAGGGAGGACTACTCTCCAAACAACGCCACATGGGAACACTTTCCCCACGAACATGCCCGGAGTCGTGCCTACCGCTGGGGAGAAGACGGGCTGCTTGGCTGGACCGACCGGGAGTGTCGCCTGTCACTGGCGCCCGCCTTGTGGAATGGCCGGGATGGCTACCTCAAGGAGCGGCTCTTTGGGCTGACCGGTCCTCAGGGGAATCACGGCGAGGACGTCAAGGAGGTCTATTTTTACCTCCGGGGAACTCCGACCAGTTCCTACATGAAGGCACTCTACAAGTATCCGCAGAATGCCTTTCCCTACGAGCAGCTGGCGGACATCAATCCTCCCTGGGACAAGCACCGCCGGGAGTATGAGCTGAGCGATACAGGCATTTTCGATGATCAGCAGTATTTCGATGTGGAGGTGGAATATGCCAAGGCGGCGCCTGAGGACATTCTGATTCGTTACACGATTACAAACCGCGCGTCCCACCCCGCCACGCTTCATCTGCTGCCGCAGGCGTGGTTTCGCAATGTCTGGTCCTGGGGAGCGGACCATGTGGCCGGCTCGGCCCGGCCGAAGATTCGTCAGGAGCATGCTCACCGCCTTTTGCTCAACCGGGAGACGCTGGGAACCTACCGTCTGGACTTTGACCCCGCCGACAAGCGTGCGCGGGGCTTTCTGTTCACCGAAAACGAAACCAACTTCCAGCGCTGCTTTCAGATTCCCAACCGCAAGGCGCACTTCAAGGATGCGTTTCACGACTACGTCGTCCACGGGGACGGCAGTGCGTTGCGGCCCGCTCCGGGAGGCTCTAAAACCGCGATGCACTACGTGCTCAACCTCCAGCCCGGGGAAAGCACCGTGGTGCGTCTGCGCCTGGCGGATGTGCGGCTGCCGGACCATCCTCCCTTCGCCGAATTCGACCGGATCTTTGCGGATCGGATCGCGGAGTGTGATGAGTATTACAGGTCGATCCTCCCCGCCGGTCTCGATGCGGAAGCGAGGGAGATTTGTCTCCAGGCCTATGCCGGACTGCTGTGGTCCCGCCAGTTCTATCATTATCGTGTCGCAAGGTGGCTGCCCGGCGACAACAGCCCGACACTGCCCTCCGTGGTCACCGGAAACCGTGCCAACCGGGACTGGGGGCATCTCTTCGCGCGCGACATCATCTCCATGCCTGACAAATGGGAGTATCCGTGGTTTGCGGCGTGGGATCTGGCGTTCCACGCGGTGCCGCTGGCGCGGGTGGATGCAGCGTTCGCCAAGAAGCAGCTCGTCCTGCTGCTGCGGGAGTGGTACATGCATCCCAACGGACAGATTCCCGCCTACGAATTCAACTTCTCCGATGTCAATCCCCCGGTGCATGCGTGGGCCGCATGGCGGGTCTATGAAGCCGATGCGGCGCACACCGGGGTCAAGGACCGCGAGTTCCTTGCCGGCGTCTTTCAAAAGCTGCTGCTCAATTTCACATGGTGGGTGAACCGGAAGGACGAGCAGGGGCACGGCATCTTCGCCGGCGGATTTCTCGGGCTGGACAACGTCGGGGTCATCGACCGCAACATGACGCTGCCCGATGGAAGTCATCTGCAGCAGGCCGACGGCACGGCATGGATGGCCTTCTTCTGTTCCTGCATGCTGCGCATGGCACTGGAACTGGCCCACGACGGAGAGCGCGTCTGCACGCCGTACGAAGACATGGCGAGCAAGTTCCTCGCTCACTTTGTCCAGATCATCGCCGCCGCGAATGAGCACGGCGGCCAGGGTCTTTGGGATCCGGGGGATAAGTTCTACTATGATCACATCCGCCGCGGCAAGGAGTCCATCGCTCTCAAATCGCGTTCGCTGGTCGGACTCATTCCCCTCATTGCCGTCGAGGTGCTCGATGATGCGCAGATTGATCTGCTTCCGAATTTCAAGGAACGGTTCGAGCACTACCGGAAGCACCAGGAACACATGAAACGTCACCTCATCCCCGGGGTGCCCGGCGGCGGCGAAGGAAAGTGGCTGCTGGCCTTCGCCTCGCGGGAGCAACTCATCAGTGTGCTGCGGCGGCTCTTCGACGAGGAGGAATTTCTCTCGCCCCACGGTATTCGTTCCCTGAGCCGCCACCACCTGCAGCATCCTTTCGTGCTCCGGCTCAATGGCGACACCTACAGCATCGCCTACGATCCCGGAGAGAGCTCGACCTCCATGTTTGGCGGGAATTCCAACTGGCGTGGACCGGTCTGGTTTCCCGTCAACACCCTCATCATCGAGGCGCTGGAACGCTATGACCGCTTCTTCCAGGGCAGTCTGCCGCTT
This sequence comes from uncultured Akkermansia sp., assembly GCA_964523105.1. Taxonomy (GTDB): domain Bacteria; phylum Verrucomicrobiota; class Verrucomicrobiia; order Verrucomicrobiales; family V1-33; genus V1-33. Next base: position 9,188 of record CAZFZN010000011.1, on the reverse strand, counting down.
GAATATCCCACGCGAAGCGGTCAGGAATTCAGTCTGAGCGAAATCGCCGCCGACCTCCGGCGCCGCCACACGATGATCTTTCGTCGCGACCCGGAGAAAAAACGTCCGTGGCACGGTTTTGAAACCCGCTTCTCCACGGATCCCCACTGGACGGAGCATCTGTTGTTCCATGAATTCTTCCACGGCGACACCGGTGCCGGCCTCGGAGCCTCACACCAGACAGGCTGGACCGCTTTGGTCGCCACCATGCTGGAGGAATTGGCCGAAGGAAAACTGAGGGCCGCCAGCTATCCGGCCGTCCCAAGATCGAAAGTGCTCTCCGCGAGGCGAGGCCCGTTGCTTTCGTGGCTCAGGCCCCAGTCGAAGACCGGTTAGCGAGGGTCCGCATGCCGGGGATCCCGGTCGTGCGTCCCGAATGTCGCAGAGTTCATGGCGCGGCGGTCCTCGTCGCCTGCCGTGCGGTTCCTGGATCGCGCTCCGCCGGTTCTCCAATGGGGGTGGAGAATCCCGATGGGTTCAACTTATAGAAATTTTACTAGAGACGAAATTTTCACTCGCGCCAACGGCTCATGAAAACTAAGATGAGCTTTACTATGAGGAAATGCCTGCCGACCCTGGGCTTTCTGGCGCTTATCGCCATGGCCCCAAATTCCCCCGCCGCCGAGACCCTGCTGGTCTCCTACACACACGAATGGAAGTTCATGCATCCCATGGGCAGCAATCCGGCGCTCGTGGATCCGGACTTCGACCAGACGTGGTGGGTCGATGAAAGCGATTTTCCCTTCACTTACAACGGGCCGGAGTTCGGTAGCAGCAGTACGGGGAATCCTGCTTTGCCTTCGTCCGTCAACTCGGGGGTCGGTCCGGGGCCTTTTGGTTATGGGGCCGTTGACAATTGGCTCGGTGGCGACCCTCTCCTCGTGCCGCTCGAAGGAGGACCTCCCATCACGGAGATGGGCACGCTGCTCACGCAGCCAACCAATACGAACCGCAAGGCATCCTACTACCGGACCACTTTTCTGAGCAACCAGCTACTGCTCAAGCCGGTCATCCGCTGTATGGTGGACGACGGCGCGGTCATCTTCCTGGACGGTGTCCAGGTGGCGCGGGTGAATCTTTCTCTCCCGGATACCGGCTCCCTGCCGAGCTATACCAGCTATGCCCTGGGTGACGGCACCAACCTGGCGGAGCCGGAGAGCACGGAGAACACACTCCATACCATCGATCTCTCGCGTCCGGGCTATCAGGGGACACCGGGCGGACTGCAGACGGAGGTGATCCATCCCGTGAGTTCGCTGCCGGCGGGTTTCCATACCCTGGCAGTTTTTCTCATCAGCCAGTCCTCTTCAAATCCCGACCAGTTGATGGCGTTGCAGCTTTCGGCGGATAACGGAGGGATCAATCCGGTCGCGACCAGTCTCTCGCGCGATGCCTCCGGAACTCCCACCAACCCCGCTGACGATACCTTTTCCTTCGATGTCGTCGTCACCCAGTTGAGCGGCGCCTCCGGATCGTGGACCAGCAGTTCCTCCCAGCATGCGACCGGCGCCTATGGGACCGTCTATCATTTCACCGGATTTCCTGTCAGTGCGCCTGCTCTCATCAATTTCAGCGACGCCTCCGATCCGACGCTCACCTCGCTGCTCACGGTGCCGCCTCCCCCGGCGGCCCTCTGGATCGGCCGGATCGACCTCGCGGGGCAGTCCAATCCGCTGCTTTGCTCCCCGGCCACCTCCAGTGCATGGACCCAGGCGGGAGATGAAACCGTCATTCAGACCGGCGGCGGAGGTGATCAAATGCATTTGCTGCAGAGCAACAGCGTGGCGATTCCGCCGGAAGGAGCCGCCTTCTCCGCCATCGTCGAATTCGAGGACAATTCCGCGGTTTCGAATTTTGACGACATCGATGCGCTGGAGGCCGTGATGTATCTGACCGGGGCTTCAGGCACCGTCGCTGTGAGCATTCTGCCTTCGGGCATCGACCGCAATGGCGACGATGTGCTCACCGGCTACGGAGGCATGGACTACAACTCCAATCCGCAGACGGACGAGTTCAATCCGGCAGGCAGGCTGGCGGAGGACTCCTACATCGAGGGCATGGCCCTGAACTATCACATCCCCGCCGGCACGCAGTCGGCCGTGTTCGCGATTCGCGCCCTCAACGATCAATCATCGGAAACATTCCGGCTCAAACATGTGCGCTTCGCACCCGCAGGCACTGTCCCTGACCTCGACCACGACGGCGTCAGCGACGGCGATGAACTGGCCGCCGGCACGGATCCGCTGGATGCCGCGTCCCATTTCAGCGCCACTCATTTGAGTTCGCAGAACTACATCGAGTTTTCTTTCCTGACAGTTCCGCACCGCAGCTACCGCATCGTTTCCAGCACAGACATGGTCAACTGGGTGACGGAGAATACCACCAGCATCATCGGCGACGGCGGCATCCAGGTTTATACCGTGCCTTCCACCGGCACTCGCAAGTATGTCTCCGTCCAGGCGGGGCGCGGTGTCAATCCCTGGCCGTGATCCGCGGCCGGCTCTCACTGCCGCGCGTCAATCCAGGGCAGGCTGCAGGATCCGGTAGAAACGGCGTGCGTGATTGACAGCATCCGTGTCGATGAATTGAAACGCGCCGTCTGCGCCGGCATCGAAAGACCCCACCGGATCCCACGAAAAGAGGTCGGTGCAGGCTTCGACGATATAATGGGCGGACGGCGCGGCGGTGCCGCTCAGCACGGTCGTGCCGGCGCCGGACTGGCCTGGCGGCACGATGCTGAAGCCGCTGATCTCCGGCTGCGGTGGTGCGGTGAGTTGGAGCAGTTCCACGTCGTTGCCGTCACCGCCGGTGTAGCTGATACGAAACTGCGCGCCGCCGATGTGCAGAGTCGCACCCTCGGGCAGCCCTGAGAACGTTCCGGTTACCGGTCCCGCGGTGTCCTTCCGCAAAATAACAAACTGCGCTCCCGCGGCGGAAGGAAAAGTCAGTGAGGTTTCAAGCGTGCAGCCGTTCAGCGATACGTCAAAGTCGGTCAGGAACCGGTCATAGCCGGAGCCCGGCTCGGAGCCGTTCAGGTGAACCCGGAACCTCCCGGCTGACAGCATCAGCAGAGGTCCGCCCCTCAGCGTGCCCGGTCCGTGAAGCGACCCCGGGCTGACGACGCCGTTGCCAATGACCCAGCTCACGGTGCCGGAGCCGCAGAGAGCACCGGGAGCAGTCACCGCGAGGACTCCGTGGAAGGCGCCGCCCACGTCGAGCGTTCCGTTCTGCACAGTGCTGGAGTCACCGAGCAGACTGACGCCGGTGAAGGAGAGCATGCCGCTGCCGGTCTTGATAAAATGGCCTGACGTTCCGGCGAGGGTGCCGCTGAATGTTGTAGAGGCATTGTTGCCGCCGGCAGTGAGGGTGCCCGCGTTGATGAGCACCGTGCCGCTGCCTGCGAGCGAACCGATGGTCTGATCGAGGCTGCCCGTGTTCAATTGACCCGGAGCATTGACCATGACTGCGCGTGTGGCGCCTATCACTCCACTTTTCAGGCACAGCACTTCGCCGCCGGTGATGTTCACATTCACCGGCAGGCACAGGGCCTGACGATTCAGCTTCAGCGTGCCGGCCTCGATGTTCGCCGGGCCGGTGAACGAATTGGCCGCGGGGCCGGTCATTTCCACCACGCCGGTGCCGCGCTTCACAAAAGAACCGCTGCCGTTGATCGCGCCGGGCAGGAACAGGGTGCTGACCTCCGGCTCCGCGGTGAACTCGCAGAGCCCGCCGTTGATGCTGATGAGCCCGTTCCATGTCGCCGTGCGCGGGCCGACGACAAAGTCCTGCTCCACCACACGAAGCGCGCCGCCATTGAGCGAGAGCGATTCGCCGGTGATGGCATGGCCGGCGGCATCAATCATCAGCGCGCCACCGGCGTTGACCGTCGTGCCGGCGGCGGTCGTCCCCAGTGCGGCAGCGTGGCTGAGACGCAGCGTCCCCTCCTCCACGATCACCGGTCCGCTGAAAGTGTTGGCTGCGGCAAGGTGCAGCATGTCCGGCCCGGTCTTGCGAATCCCCGCACCACTGGAGGAAAGCACCGCCTCCACCGTGAGACCGAGTTGGTGCGCGACGTGAAAACCGCGGGTGCCGGACGTGAGATTGGTCGTGCCAAGATGAAAACGGCCGATCAATTTCGAGGGAATGTTGGTATAGGAGTCCACCCACGGTTCCGGTATGATCTGGTAAACGCAGGAGACCGGCCCTGCCACACGCAGGCTCCCGCTTCCTGACGAGACCGCTGCTCCGACAGACAGAGTCAGGGCCCCGATGACATCATCGTGCCCCATGGTGTAGATAGGGCCTTCGGTCCTGATGGGACTCGTGTCCCCGATCTGGTGGTCGTTGAAGTAGGTCACACTCGGTGCCAGCGACCGGTCTTTGAAGGGCCACAGTCCGCGGGGATTCAGCGGAGTCCAGAGATCCAGCGGACCACTGATGGCGGGACCGGTCAGCTTGGCCAGTTCGATGGTCATGGGCCCCGTCATCTGCATCCGTCCGGTGAAAGTGTTCGGAACATTGCCGCTGAAACGCAGCCGCGGAACCCCGTCACCGGGCGTGATATTCATGCCACCGCTGCCGCTGATCTTTCCGGCAAAAATCACTTCGTACTCCGGTTCGAAGGCCCAGAATGATCCGATGACGACCGGATTCTCGCCGCTGAGCACGATTTCGAGCGAGGTTTCAAATGTCACATTCTTCCCGATCTCCACCTGCGCACCGTTGAGATGGAGCTTTGCGCCGTTGGAGGAATTGTACCTCCATTCCGTGGCGACCGGGATTGGATCAAATATCCGGAGCTTCTTCACCGCCACGCCGGAAATGTCCACGGTGGAAACGGAAGTCAGGGAGTCGCTGCCAAAGAGCAACTCCACGCTGGTTTCGCCGGGCTGCGGCCGGTAGTTGCCTTCCCAGTTCGCGGGATTGCTCCAGAGCGTATTGCCGCCGGCGCCGGTCCAGGTGTGCTGGCCGGCGCGAACATGGTTTGCCAGGAAGGCGCAACAGTAGAACAGCAGCACGGCCGGGAGTGTTGGGATTCGGAAGTGTTTCATGGGGTTTGGGAATGAGATGAGTGCGCGGGGCACGCCCCGTCATTCCCTCCATGAGGATTCCGCCGCGCCATCTGTCGGAGATTTTCTCCGAAACTTCAATTTCCGTCCGTGATTCCTAGCTTCTGCAGTTCCTGACGCAGCCGCGGGAGGTTCCAGAGCCAGATCTGATTGCCCGGCGTGCCCGCGAAGATTGTGTCCGTACCCGGCTGGTACCGGAGAGAGGTCGCGGGCTGGGTGATGGGCGGCGTCAGGATCATCCGCAGCGCGCCGGCAGCCGTGTCCACGAGATGCAGACCGCGCTGATGGCGGTCGAGCACGATGACTGCGCCATCCGGTGAAAAGGCCGCGACTCCGGGCGCGCCGGAAGCATTCTCGCGTGTCAGGCTCCACCGTTCCCGCCATGTCGCAGTGTCGAACAGACGGTATGATTGGGCGCTGCCGAGGAGAAACCATTTCCCGTCCGGGCTGAAGAGCACGCTGCCGGTTTCATCGAACTCTTGGACCACGGCGCCGCTGCGGGCATCCCACACGATGGCGCCGCCCTCCAGTGGCAGGCCGGCGGCGGCGAGCGTGCCGTCGGGACTCAAGGCCAGCGCGCCGCTGCCGGACGGGCTGCCCGGTGGAGCGCCTGTCCTGGACGCGCGGCGGCCTGACAATTCTCGTGCCGCATCCAGGGCAGGCCACGCTCCGGTGAGATACGCGCCCTGCGGCGATTCCATGAGAAACGACCTCCCGTCGGCGGAAAGGCAAAGACGGCGCGCTCTCGCCGCCGCCGGGAGCGGCGCCGCACGCGGCAGCAAGTCCGGCGGCAGCGTGCCGTCGGCGGGCAGCGCGGCGGCTCTCCAGCCTGAGTAGTCGAAGGTGATGCATTGTGTGCCGTCTTCTGCGAAGAAGGCGCCCGCCTGCGGAGCAGCGGGAATCTCTGAGGCGTGCCACGTCCGTGTTTCCCGCAGCGTGATATTTTCGCCGGATTGCATGATGAGCCAGCGCCCCCTGGCATCCATTTCGACGCGCCAGCCCTCAAAACCTTTGCCAACTCTGCCGCCCAGCGTCGCCAGGAACGGCGCGCCCACGCGCCGCCAGACCACGATCTCGCGGTCGCCGGTGAGGCACGCCCCGCGCGGCTGATCCGGGGCGATGCCCAGCGCGGTGAGATTGCGGCCCTCGGCCACGATTTCATCCGTCGAGCCGGGAATGGACAGGCGCACCGTCCCGTCCGCGCTTTGGGTCAGGGCGTAGCGCCCGGTGTTGTAGAAGACGCGCACGATGGCCGCGGCGTGCGGCACGGATTTGCCCTCACGGGAAAACTCATCGAACCGGCTCCACGTCTGGAGCGCTCCGTCCGCCGTCCCCGCGGCGAAGCGTTCGCCGTTCTCCGACCACGCGAGACATGTCAGGCGTGTCCGCTGCGGAAGCTCGCGCAGCACTTCGCCGGATGCCGAATCGATCAGCCGGAGCCGGTTTCCCTCCACCACACTAACTGTCATCGTGCCCGGGCGGATCGAAAAGAACGCGGACGGCGCCTGGCCTTCGGTGATGACTTTTTCGCGCCCGGTCGCGGCCTCCACCAGCAGCAGTGCCCCGCGCGGATGCGATGCCCCCGCGGCGGCGCGGACGCAGAGGTGTTTGCCGTCGGCTGAAAACACCGGCGCGTAACCGCTGGCCTGCGAGGCGTGGGTGCGCCATGCGAAGCGCGGCGGCGCAGCCAGAACCGCCGGCTGGCCCGCGTCGCCGGCCGATCGCTGCGAGTGATCCCAGACACGCAGCTGGCCGCCGGCGGATTGCACTGCGAACAGGCGTCCGTCGCGGGAGAATTCCAGTTCCGCCGGTGCGCCGCCGTCCGGCTCCCTGGAAGCGGCTTCATCCAGTTCGGCCTCGACTTCTCCGCCGGGCAGCCGGTGCAGGAAAATTTTCCCGTCCCGCGCCGCGGCGGCGATTTTGAAAGCGGCATCCACGGCGACTGCGCCGGTGCCCGGCGGGAGACGAAACGGCGGTCCGGCCAGCGCGACATCCGGACGCGCGAGCAGCCGAATGGCGTGGTCGCGCAATTCCGGGGTGACGCGAACCGCGGCGGCGCGGCGCACCAGACTGAGGCCGGCCGCGCGGTGCCCGGGCGTGCGGTCCGCGTGGGCGTTTTCGATTGCCTGCAGCAGGGAGGCCCAATCCCGCGCGCGGCTGGCGTCGCGCATCCGTTGCTCGCGCTCCTGCGAAATGCGCAGCCACACGCCGCCGGCGGCGAGGGCGAGGATGAGCGCGGCGCTCAAGCCGCTCACCGCCGGGTGCCGCCCGCACCAGCGCAGCACGCGCCGGGCGCGGCCCGGAACCCGCGCCCGGACACGATCACCGCGCAGGAAGGCGGTGAGTTCGTCCGCCAGTTCCGCGGCTCCGGCGTAGCGGTGCGCGGGGTTCTTCTCCAAACACTTCAAGCACACCGCCTCCAGGTCGCGCGGCACCCCCTGACGAAATTTCCCCGGCGGCGCAGGATCGGTCTTTTCCGTCTGTGCCAGAATCTCATGCACGGACTGACCCTCGAACGGCGGGCGTCCGGCCAGCAGCCAGTAGAGAATCGCGCCGAGCGAATAAACATCGCTGCGCACGCCGATGAGGGACGTGCGGCCCGCGGCCTGTTCCGGCGACATGTATGCCGGCGAGCCAAGCACCTGGCCGGACACGGTGAGTTCGCTGGCCGTCGCGTGGTCCATGCGGCGCGCGAGTCCGAAGTCCGCCACATGCGGACGCCCGGCGGTGTCGAGCAGGATGTTCGACGGCTTCAAATCGCGGTGCAGCACGCCGCGGCTGTGCGCATAGGCCACCGCGCGGGCGATTTCCTCCGCCAGTTCCGCCGCCAGCCGCGGCGAATAAGGATGGCGCCGCGCGGAATCCGCGAGCGTGCCGCCCGTGACGAGTTCCATCACCAGATAAGCCTGACCTTCGTGCTCGCCGGCCTCATGCGTGCGCACGATGGCCTCGTGCTCCAGCGCGGCGGCCGCTTCCGCCTCGCGTAAAAAGCGCCGGCGCGACTCATCGCTGGCGAGTTCGCCGCCGGTGAGCAGTTTCACGGCCACGGCAGCGCCGTCCGCGGAGCGCCGTGCCTGATAGACCATGCCCATGCCGCCGCGGGCGATTTCATGCTGCAGTTCATAGCCGCCGAGCCGCCGCGCTTCAGGGGATGGTTCCCCGCCGCGCTCCAGCGCGCCGCGCAGCCGGCACACGGGGCAGAATTCCGCGGGCAGTCCCGGGGGCAGCGCTGATCCGCAGAGGTCGCAGGTCATGTCGTGCGATGTCAGGAGGCCAGCACTTCCAAAAGATAGCGGATTTCGTCGTCCACCTCCGACCGTGTGCTCACGGTCTGCGCGATCTCCTCGCGGATGATCTGCTCGTAGCGTTCGCGCAGCCGCCGCGCGGCGATGTTCAGCGCGTTCTCCGTCATCCCGAGCCGCTCCGCCACCGCTGCGCGCAGTTCCTTCGGCGCCGCCTGGTCGTGAAACACCGCACGGAACAGGTCCGGCTTCCCGGCGCGGTCGCATTCATCGCGGAGCCGCTCTTTGACGCGCTCCAGCAGCGAGAGCGCCCAGCGCCGGTCGAAGGCCCGCTCCGGTGAATCGCTCTCCCGGGCCGGCGGCTCCAGCCCTGCGGCGCTGAGTTCCTCCAGCGGAATGAACTGCTGCCCGCCGCCGCGCTTTTGCGTCTGCGTGCGGCGCCATTCATCCGACATAAAATGACGCACCGCCCCCAGCAGATAGGTGCGGAATTTGCCGCGCTCGCGCTCCAGGCCGGCAAAGGTCTGGCCCTGAAGCAGCCGGGCAAAAAATCCCTGGGTCAAATCCTCCGCATCCAGTTCACCGGCACCCTGCCGGCGGATGAAGGCGAAGACCGGACGCCAGTAGTGTCGGCAGAGACGTTCGAGCGCGTTCACACGCTGCGGCGTCGCGTCGCGGGCCGAGAGCACCATGCTCCACATGGTGTCAGGAAAAGCCGCGTCGCCGCCGGGAGGATTCATGCGCCGACGATGCGGCAGGCTTCCCGCGAAGGAAAGCGAATTGCGCTAGCAGCCTGTCGGACTTACCCTCCGCCCGGTCATCCTGGAAAACCTGGAAA
>CAZFZN010000010.1:0-186194 GCA_964523105.1 uncultured Akkermansia sp. | reverse complement strand
TGGCCGACGAGATCAACCGCGCGCCGGCCAAGGTGCAGGCCGCGCTGCTGGAGGCGATGGAGGAACGGCAAGTCACCGTGGCCGGCAAGACGCACCCGCTGCCGCCGCTCTTCCTTGTGCTCGCGACGCAGAATCCCATTGAGCAGGAGGGCACCTATCCGTTGCCGGAGGCGCAGATGGACCGCTTTCTCCTCTATGTGAATGTGCCTTATCCGCCCGCGGAGAATGAAGCGGCGATCCTGCGGCTGGTGCGCGGAGAAAAGGCCGGCGCCGCCGCAGAGCCGCCGCCGCGCGCCTCACAGGACGCGATCTTCGCCGCGCGCAGGGAAGTTGCCGGCATCCATGTGGCCGAAGCCGCCGAAAAATACATCGTGGACCTCGTTATCGCCACGCGCGAGCCGCAGCGCTACGGCGGCGATCTCGCGAAGTGGATCCGTCTTGGCGCCAGTCCGCGCGGCACCATCGCACTCGATGCCGCCGCCCGCGCGCATGCATGGCTGAACGGTCAGGATTTCGCTTCCCCGGACAACATTCGCGCCGTGGCACCCGCCTGTCTCGCGCATCGCATTCATCTCAGCTACGAGGCGGAGGCGGCGGGCCAGACCCGCAGCGGCGTGGTGGAGGAACTGCTGAAACAAGTGGTGGCGGTGTAACTTTCCTGGACTGTCATGAGCGCCCGCGTCACCATTTCGCTTGAGGAAATGATCCGGCTGAAGGCCGACGCGCACGGTTTCAGTTTTTTGCCGCGCCAGCCGGTGCATTCGCTGCTCTCCGGGCGGCATGCTTCGCGGCTTCGCGGCCGCGGTCTCGCCTTTGAGGAGTTGCGCCGCTATCTGCCGGGGGACGATGTGCGCACCATCGACTGGCGCGCGACAGCGCGGCGCCGCGCCCCGCATGTGCGCGTTTATAACGAAGAGCGGGAACGCCCGGTGTTAGTCGTGGTGGACCAGCGGACACCGATGTTTTTCGGCAGCCGGCGCACGATGAAGTCGGTGGTCGCGGCGGAACTCGCCGCCCTCGCCGCGTGGCGTACGCTGCGGGCGGGGGACCGCGTGGGCGGGATCATTTTCAACGAGCGCGAACTCGTTCATCTGCCTCCGCAGCGCAGCCAGACGGCGGTGCTCCGGCTGTTGCATGAACTCGCCCGGATGAACGCCGCGCTGGCACAGAACGATCCGCCCGCCAGGCCCGAAGTCTCGCTCAACGACGTCCTGGAAACCGCGGTGCGGCGCGCCAAACACGATCACCTCATCGTGTTGATCAGCGATTTCGACGGCGCGGACCGGGAAACGCACCGGCTCGTCACCCTGCTGGCAGCGCACAACGATGTACTGGCGGTGCTCACCTACGATCCGATGGGCGCTTCCCTGACGGGTGCCCCTGGAATGACGGCGGTGCAGCGCGGGGAGCGGCTCGCCGTGCCAGGCGGAACGGCGTTCGCCGGTGCGTTCCGGGAACAGTTCCGCCGCCGTCTGGACGAATGGCGGGAAATCTTCCGGGCGCTCCGCGTGCCGGTGATTCCGGTATCCACCGCCGCGCCCGTGCCGGCTCAGCTTCAGGAAATCTTCGGCAACCGATCCCGGCCATGAATGAAAACGAAGTCAGCCTCGAACGCCTGCACGACCTCGTGCCGCCGCCGGAAGTGGCAGCGTGGCCGCCGGCTCCCGGGTGGTATGTGATGATGGCCGCCGCCGGTGCGCTGCTGTTCCTGCTGTTCCTTTACCGCCGGCGGGTCTGGCGCGCCAACGCATGGCGCCGCGAAGCGCTGCGGGATCTCGAGGCCGCGAACGATGCGGCATCGATCGCGGAATTGCTCCGCCGCGCCGCCCTCGCGATTGCGCCCCGCGAGGAGATCGCCCTGACAAACGGCACCCGCTGGGCCGAGTGGCTGGCCGGCCGTCTGCCGCAGCCCATGCCTGACGAAGTGCGCGCGCAGTTGATCGCCGGACCCTACGCCCCGGGCTCCGGGCGCGGAGAGATCAGTCCTTTCAAAAACTACGCCCGGGCGTGGATCACCGGCCATCGCCCTCCCGAAACAACTTCCGAACCTGCAACGTGAACCTCGTCTTCGCCCATCCCTGGCTCTTCGCGCTGGTGCCACTGCCGTGGCTGCTGCGGGCGGCGCTGCCGGCGCGCCGGCGTCCGGCGGTGGCGGTACGGGTTCCATTCGCCGAACGAATCCGCGATGCGGCCGGTGCCGGACCGGCGCCGGCGCAGATCGCGCGGGGAATCAAGTCTTGGTGCATCCCGGTGCTGCTCTGGCTGCTGGTGCTGGGCGCGCTGGCGCGCCCGCAATGGCTTGAGCCCGCGCTCACGCGCACGGTGCCGGCGCGCGATTTATTGCTGCTCGTGGACTTGTCAGGCTCGATGCAGCACGAGGACTTCACCAATCAGGCGGGAGCGAAAGTGGACCGGCTAACGGCGGTGAAGGAAGTGCTCGGTGACTTTCTGACCCGGCGCGAAGGCGATCGCGTCGGCCTCGTGGTGTTCGGGGATGCTCCGTTCTTGCAGGCGCCGTTCTCCACTGATCTCACGCTGGCCCGGCGGCTGCTCGAAGAAACGGCCATCGGCATGGCCGGGCCGCGCACGGCCTTCGGCGACGCCATCGGGCTGGGGGTGAATCTTTTCGAGGGCAGCGAGGTTCCCGCGAAGACCATCATCGCCCTGACCGATGGCAATGACACCAAGAGCCAGGTGCCGCCGGCGGAAGCCGCGCGCGTGGCGGCGCAGCGCGACATCCGCATTCACACGGTCGCCATCGGCGATCCCACCACCGTCGGCGAGGAGAAACTCGATGAAGCGGCGCTGCGCGAGGTCGCGGCGGCGGCGGGAGGAAATTATTACTTTGCCGCTGACCGCAAGGCGCTCGCGGGCATCTACGGGGAACTCGACAAGGTGGAGACACGCGAGGTGAACACGGCCAGTCACCGTCCGCGCCGCGACCTCTTTCCGTGGGTGCTGCTCGCCGCTCTGGTGCTGTCCCTGACGGAAAAGTTTGTCAGGTGCCGCATGCCTCGCCGCGCCGGTGCGCATGCGACGCCCGCTGCGGTGCGGGTCAATCCCCTGACGGGAGAACTGGGGGTGACCGCATGATGGACGCACTGGCCAGCTTCCACTTCATCCGGCCGCTGCTGCTGCTGCTCGCACCGCTCACGGTGCTGGTGTGGTGGCTGTGGCGGCGCGCCGCCGATCCGCTGCGCGGATGGCGAAACTGCATGGACGCCGAACTGATGGAAGCCCTCGTGGAACGAAAGGGCACCGCAGGACATGGCACGGCGCACTGGCTGCTGGTCGCATGGCTCACAGCTGTTGTGGCCGTCGCCGGCCCGACGTGGCGGCCGGAGCCGAGTCCCTTTGCCGAGGATGCCACGCCGCTCCTCATTCTGCTCAAGGCGGACACGAGCATGGATCAGCCCGATCCCGCGCCGTCGCGCATCGAACGCGCCCGGCTCAAAATCACAGACCTCGCAACGGAACGCCGGGGACAGCCGCTGGGCCTGATCGCTTATGCGGGCTCGGCACATTTGGTACTGCCGCCGACGAAGGACACGGAAGCAATCGCCCAAATGGCGCAGAACATTGCCCCGGAGATCATGCCGGTGCCGGGCGACCGGCTTGACCTCGCACTGCTCAAGGCGGCGGAAATCATGCCCGGAGGCGGCGCCGTTCTGGTCGTGGCGGACTCCGCTCCTGACAACTCAGCCGCGCTGCGCGCGGCGGCCGCGAAAAGTGAAGTGAGCGTGCAGTTTCTGAGCCTCGCGCCGCCGGACAGCGATGGCGCTGCAGATCTTGAGGCGGCCGCGAAATCCCTGCGGGCACCGGTTCAGCCGCTCACCACCGGGGACGACGACATTCACGCCGTCGTGCGGGCCGCCGCGCGCGCGCCTCACGGAATTGCAGGTGAAGGAGAGACACGCTGGGAAGAGGCAGGCTGGTACCTCACTCCGGTGCTGGCCGCACTTGTGGCGCTGTCCTTTCGCCGTGTAGAAGAGGGGGTGCAGACATGAAGCATCCATCCGCCAGCATTGCCGCATCACCGGGGCACCGGACGCGCAAGCGCCTGCCACTCGCAAAGGCCGCGCTGCTCGTGGTTGCACTCGCTGCGGCAGCGCTTGTGGCCGTGATCGTTCTGTCGGATCGCGGCGTATGGCTCACGCCCGATCAGCTCGGGCATCGTCTGCTTAAGCGCGGGCAGTTCACTGCCGCGGCGGAGGCGTTTCGCGATCCGTTGTGGCAGGGCACGGCATGGTATCGCGCAGGCGAATTCGCCAAAGCCGCGCAGGCCTTTGCGCGGCGCGACAGTGCGGAGGCGCGCTTCAATGAGGGCAACGCCCGGGTCATGCTCGGCAAGTATGACACCGCCGTGGGCACCTATGACAAGGCGCTCGCTCTGCGGCCCGGCTGGCCCGAAGCCCGCGAGAACCGCGACCTCGCCGCAGCCCGCGCCAAACTCATCGAACAGAAAGGCGGCGACCTCGGCGACCAAAAGCTCGGAGCTGACAAAATCGTCTTCGACAAGAAGAAGCAAACCGGTGGACAGGATACTCAGGTGGCCGGCGAGACGGCTGGCAGTGATGCGACGATGCAGGCGATGTGGCTGCGCCGCGTGAACACGCGGCCCGCAGATTTTCTGAAGGCGAAATTCGCCTGGCAACAGGCGATGGAAACGGAGTCAAAGCCATGAGACCGACTTCCTGCCAGGCCGCCGGACAGCTGCTGATCGCCTGTCTGCTTTCCATCTCCGCTCTCGCGGACGTGGCACCGGTGGGAGTGCGGGTGCCGGAATCCACCGCGTGGACCGGGCAGCGGCTGGCGGTATTTGTGGACCTGCGCACCCAGGGGTCGTTTGGAGGCGCGACCGCCTTTTCCCTTCCGCAGATTCCCGGCTGCTTTCTGTTCAAACCGGGAAGCGCGACCGTCTCCTCCCGGGAAATCGAGGGAGAGACGTGGTTTGTGCAGACCCACGAGTTCGCCTTCTATTCGCAGAAGTCTGGTACGCTGGAGATTCCACCATTCGAAGTCCGCTTTGGCAGCCGCGACGGCTTCACGGGCCCGGTGACGGACCGCAAGGAAACTGTCCCGGCTACCACGGTCACCATCAATCGCCCGCCCGGAACGGAAACGTCAGGGTTTCTGGTGACGACGGATTCCTTTGAGGTGAGCGAACAATGGCAGCCCGCTCCCGGGCCGGCGCAACAGGGCGCTGTCTTCAAACGCACGATCATTCAGCGCGCCAACAATGTCCCCGGCATGGCCCTCGCGCCGGCTCCCGGCACCGCACCGGATGGCATGAGAATTTACCCGCCCGATGTACAGACGAATGACACCTCCGACCGGGGTGACCTCCGCGGCGAGCGCCGTGAGACCCTGACTTACCTCGCGCAGGAACCCGGCACCCACACGCTGCCCGCACTGACCTGGCAGTGGTGGAATCCGCACACTCAGAAACTGGAATCCAAAACGCTGCCGGCCGTGACGTTCGAGATTGCCGCCGCCCCTTCCGCCGCAACACCGGCCGCGAGGGCCACCGGCGGACGCCGGGCGTGGCTCTGGCTCATTGCGGCTTTGGCGGTCGCGATCGCCGGCATCGCGCTGCGCCGGCGCATCGGCGCGTGGCTGGCCCGGCTCAAGCAGTGGCTCCGGCCGCCGGATCGCGTAGCCGCGCGGCAACTCCTGCGCGCCTGCCGCGGTCACGATGCCCGGGCCGCCCATGAGGCATGGACGGCATGGTGCGAGGCGACATCGTTTTCCCCCACGGCCGACCATCCTGGCGGTGACGACGCATTGCATCGCGCGGTGCTCGAACTGCAGCGTCATCTTTTCGGACCCGAACCGGGCGCGGCATGGCAGCCGGAGTTGCTGGATAGAGCGTTCCGCGCACGCCTCGCGCGAAAATCCCGCTACTCACAGCCTGACAAGTCCGCCGGCCTGCCGCCCTTGAACCCCGGGCTGCCCGCGCCGCACGTCTTCTGATTCCGAAACCATTGCCACGCCCATGTCAAAAATCCTGCTGTCGTTCGCCTTCGCCGCCCTCATCTTCGGCGGACTGCTCGCCTGCCTGCGGATCGGGTGGCGCATCGGCCGGCGGCGGCTGCAAACCACCGGCGATGACGGGCAGGCCGGACTCGGCGCGCTCGATGGGGCGGTGTTCGGTCTCATGGGCCTGCTCATCGCCTTCACTTTCACGGGCGCCGCCTCACGATTCCACGAACGGCGCGACCTCATTACGCAGCAGGTGAATGCCATCGGCACCGCGTGGCTGCGGCTCGATCTGCTGCCCGGCGGCGACCAGGAAAAGGCCCGCGACGGCTTCCGCCGCTATCTGGACACGCAGATGGAGATCGTGCGGAATGTCGCCGACGAGGATTCCGTCCGCGCCGGGCTTGTCCGGCTCACCGCCATTCAGCAGGAAATCTGGGACGGCCTGATCCGCGCCGCCAAAGCCGACAAATCCACGCCGATCGCCCAAGTGCTCCTGCCGCCGGTGAATGAAACATTCGACCTCAGCACCAGCCGCCTCATGGCCGCGCGCCAGCATCCGCCGCTGGCCGTCTTCGTGATGCTGGGTCTGCTCGTGCTCGTTAGCGGACTCATGGCCGGTTTCGGCATGGCCAAATCCGCCAACCAGAGCCGCCTCCACCTGTTCGGCTTCGCCGCCATCATGGCGCTCTCCGTCTATCTCATTCTCGACATCGAATTCCCCCGCCTCGGGCTCGTCCGCATCGACTCCTTCGATCAAGCTCTCGTCGAGCTTCGCACCTCCATGAACTGAACCTTATGAGGAACATAGAACCACGGATGGACCCGGATAAACACAGATGCTCAGCAAGTTGTGATCACGTGAATCCTCCTCAGGTAAGTGATTCCGAAATCTCGCGTAAATCCGTGTTAATCAGCGTCCATTTGGCTCAACAGTTAACATGAAATGTTCGCCGGTCTTCCTTCGGTCGGCTGTGGTTTTCTTCCTCTCCATTTTCCTTTCGAGACTAAACCCCGCACACCACACTATGAAACGCATCATCACCGCCCTCATCGCCTCCGCACTGCTCGCCCTCACCGCTCCCGCCGCCGAGCCGCTTGCTTCATGGAGCGACACCGCGCCGAAGAAAGCCATCGTCGCCTTTGTGGAAAAAGTCACCAAACCCGGCTCGCCGGACTTCGTGCCGGCGGCGGAGCGCATCGCCGTCTTCGACAACGACGGCACGCTGTGGAGCGAGCAGCCGATGTATTTCCAGGCCTTCTTCATCTTCGACCGCATCAAAACCCTCGCGCCGCAGCATCCGGAGTGGAAAAACAAGGAGCCCTTCGCCTCCGTGCTCAAAGGCGATGTCAAAGCCGCGCTGGCCGGCGGCGAGAAGGCGCTCCTGGAAATGGCCATGGCCACGCACGCCGGCATGACCGCGGAGGAGTTTGAAAAAATCGTCACCGACTGGCTCGCCACGGCGAAGCATCCGAAGACCGGCCGGCTCTATACGGAAATGGTCTATCAGCCGATGCTCGAAGTCCTGACGTATCTCCGCGCCAACGCTTTCAAGACCTTCATCGTCTCCGGCGGCGGTATCGAGTTCATGCGCCCGTGGGCGGAGAAAGTCTATGGCATCCCGCCGGAGCAGGTCGTCGGCAGCAGCATCAAAACCAAATACGAAGTCCGCGACGGCAAGCCCGTCATCGTCCGCCTGCCGGAGTTGAACTTCATTGACGACAAAGCCGGCAAGCCCGTCGGCATCCAGCAGCACATCGGCCGACGCCCGCTCATGGCCTTCGGCAACTCCGACGGCGACTTCCAAATGCTGGAATGGACCACCGCCGGCAGCGGCCCGCGCTTCGGCCTGCTCATCCATCACACCGATGCCGCGCGCGAATTCGCCTACGACCGCGAATCCCACATCGGCAAACTTGAAAAAGGCCTCGACGAAGGACCCGGGCGCGGCTGGACCATCGTCAGCATGAAGGACGACTGGAAGTCAGTTTTTCCGGGGTTGGACCAATAGACCCTGCCTCCGGAGTCATCTGAGCAAGCCGCGCCTCATGGCAGGCCTCCATCAACGCAAAGTCGTCCATGAAAACAAAATCACTGATCATCCTCACGGCAGTTCTCGCCGGTTCCGCCGGCGCCACCTTTGCCGACGACGCCGATCTCGCCAAACAACTGGCCAATCCCGTCGCCAGCCTCATCTCCGTCCCGTTTCAGTTCAACTATGACGAGGGCTTCGGTCCGCGCGATGCCGGGCGCATCACGCTCAATGTGCAGCCGGTCATTCCCGTTAGTCTCAATGACGAGTGGAACCTGATCATCCGCACCATCGTGCCGCTCATTGATGCCGACTCGCCGGCGTTCGGCGTGGAGGACGCCTCGGGCATGGGCGACATTCTGCAAAGCTTCTTCTTCTCCCCCAAGGCGCCGGTGAACGGCTGGATCCTCGCGGCGGGTCCTGTGGTGCTGTGGCCAAGCGCGACTGACGATTTGCTGGGCAGCGATCAGCTTGGGCTCGGTCCGACGGCGCTGGCGCTCAAGCAGGAAGGACCCTGGACTTATGGCGCGCTGGTCAATCACGTGTGGGGCGTGGAGGGCGACGGGAATCACGACGACGTCAACGCCACGTTCCTCCAGCCGTTCTGCTCCTACATCACGCCGACCAAGACCACCTTCACAGTGAATTCGGAAAGCACCTACGACTGGACGCACGACCAGTGGACGATCCCCGTGAACTTCGTGGTCTCCCAGCTGGTCACGATCGGGAAGCAGCCGGTGCAGTTCTTCGCCGGCGCGCGCTGGTATGCGGAAAGCCCCGACGGCGGGCCGGAGTGGGGCCTCCGGGCCGGCGTGACGCTGCTGTTTCCGAAATGACTTGCCCGGCGTCGAATCCCGGAGTCCCAATCCATCCCGCACCATGAACAAATCCATTCTCATTCCCGCTCTCTCCCTTTTCGCCCTCGCCTCCTGCAACACTGCTGAAACCGCCGCCACCGGCACCGCCCGGACTGTCGGTGAGGGCGTGCGCGGGGTGGGCCGCACCGCGGTCACCGCCGGCACCGGCGCGGTGAAGACCGTGGGCAACACCGTGAGCACCGCCGGCACCGGCATCGCCGAGGGCGATGTCAAGAAGGCCACCGCCGGCACCGTCAAAGCCGCCGGCGAGGGCACCGTGAAAACCACGGGCAGCACCATTCGCAGCAGCGGGCAGAATACCGGCGGCGTGATTAAGAACACCGGAACTACCATCAAGGATACCAGCGAGGCCGCGAAGAAAGAGTGATCCTTCTGCGGAGCCCTGATCTGAATTTCCAACACCTGCGACAATAACCTTCTCCCATCGCCCGCAAACTCACCATCTTCCTCAACGACGGCACGAAACTCAGCGCGAGCTTCCCAAAACAGGTGATCGGAGATGCCGCCGAACTCGCGGCCAGTGTGCGCAAGGCCATCGATGCCGACCAGCTGGCGCTGGAGATGAACGGCGGCCCTTCGTCATCCCCATGCGCAACGTCAAATACATCCAGGTGACTCCCGCGCCGGGAGTGCTTCCCGCCGGCGTCATCCGCGGAGCGACGATGCTTCCCTGAAATTGCCCGTTCCTGGATCCGGCTCCGTTTCACTGGAACGACCGTGAAAATGGCTGCGGGCAGCCGACCCGACCATGTGCCATCCCCGGCCCGGGGAAGGCCGCCCTGCGGCAGAACACGTTCTCTCCGCAGCCGCCCTGTTTAAAAGTTATTTTGAATCGCTGCCGGTCCTGCTTAGCCATTGCGCTTCTCCCTGGTGATCCTTCATACTCCCGGAACCCATGACTTCACACCGACTGATTCTTCTTCTGCTGGCGGCGGTCCTCACCTTTGCCATTTCCACTACGGCCCGCGCCGCGGAGAGGCCAAACATCCTGCTCATCATCGCGGACGACATGGGATACTCGGACCTCGGGTGCTTTGGCGGTGAGATCAAAACGCCGCACATCGATTCACTCGCCAAGCGCGGGGTGCGCGGGACGAATTTCTACGTCGCCCCCACCTGCTCGCCCACCCGTGCCATGCTGCTGAGCGGCTGCGATCACCATGTTGCGGGCTTTGGCAATATGGATGAACTCGCCGGACCGAAGCAGAAGGGGAAGCCCGGCTACGAAGGTTATTTGAACGATCGCGTCGTGCCCGTGGCGAAGGTGCTGCGCGAGGCGGGATATCACACCTACTGGGCGGGGAAGTCCCACATGGGCTACGAACCGTCCCAGTGGCCGGCGGCGATGGGCTTTGAGCGGGATTTCACCCTCCTGCAAGGTGGCGGCAGCAACTGGAGCGACATGACGTATCCGAACCCGGACCACCCGAAGCTCACCTTCACCCTCAACGGCAAGAAGCTCGACAAGCTGCCGGACGACCACTTTTCCTCGGAGGCCTACACGGACTTCATCATTAAGAGCAACGAGGAGCACAAGGCGGACGGCAAACCCTTCTTCGCCTACCTGAGCTTCCAGGCGGTGCATTCGCCCTTTGCCGCGCCGGACGACTGGCTGGACAAATACAAGGGTGTTTATGACAAGGGTTACGATGACGTCCGTGCGGAGCGCCTCGCGCGCATGAAGGAACTCGGCATCATCAGCAAGGACACGGTGCCCTCGCCTCGCGTGCCCAGCGTTCCCGCATGGGACACGCTCACGCCTGAGCAGAAAAAACTCTCCGCCCGCCGGATGGAGGTCTATGCCGCGATGTTGGCGAACATGGATTATCACATCGGGCGTCTGATCGATCATCTCAAGCAAACCGGGCAGTATGATAACACCTTGGTCGTTTTCCTGTCGGACAACGGGGCGGAACCCGTGGAACTCGGCACACTGGTCGAGACGGTCTTCAGCGCGGATGCCAAAAAATGGTTTTTCGAGAACTTCGACACCCGCCCCGAAAACTGGGGTCGCAAGGGATCGGCGACGGACTACGGCGCCGCGTGGGCGCAGGTTGGCTCGACGCCGTTCCGCTTCTACAAGGCCTGGACGTCCGACGGCGGCATCCGCTCGCCCATGATCATCGCAGGAGCCGGTGTGAAAAACGCGGGAGCGATAAAAACCGCCGTCATGCACGCGACCGATCTCGTGCCCACTTTCCTGGAACTCGCCGGAGCAAAACATCCGTCCGAGACCGATAAGAAACTCGCGCCCTTGCGCGGCAAATCGCTCACCCCGTTGCTCACTGGCAAGACCGAATCGGTGCGCACGAAAGAGGACTGGATCGGCGAGGAACTTTTCGGAAACCGCATGATCCGGCAGGGCGACTGGAAGATTTGCTACATCCAGAAAACGGCCGGAGGCAGCGGCGAGTGGGAACTTTTCAACCTCAAGAGTGACCCCGGCGAAACGACCGACCTTTCCAAACAAGAGCCTGAGAAAACGAAAGCCATGCTCGCACTATGGGACAAATACGTCGAACAGAATGGCGTGATTCTCACCGATGATGGCCCCTTCAAAGCGACGTCCGCACCTCAAAAATAGCGATGATCATGAAACCACTCCTGCCCGGGAGCGCTTTCAGAGAATCGAAATGAAACAAACTCACCCAAAGGACTTATGAAAAACGCAAAGACAAGAGCCGGGAAGAAGCGTATCGAAGCACAGCTTGCGGTCCTGTTGTCTGTCTTCAGCATTAGTCCGTTGTCTGCGGGAGAAGCACCAACCGGCGGCGAAGCCACTGTCAATGCTGATGCGACCCGGGCAGCCAGTTGGTTGGCAAGTGATACGCTCACCGGCGATTGGGCCGGCCACCGGACTTCGTTGAAAGAGGAATATGGCATCACACTCGCCCCTCGACTGACACAATTCTACCAGGGGCTGGCTGCCGGCGACGGTGATCACGATTTTGAATATGGCAGCAAGGCGGACCTCCTGCTCAATGCCGACCTCAGCAAGCTGGGCTTTTGGAAGGGCTTATCGTTAACCGTCCACGCCGAGTATAATTTTGGTGAGAGTATCAACGGAGCTGGCGGCACGCTGGTCCCGCCCAATACGGCGCTCATTTTTCCAGGAATGGAGGGCTCCGATGCCTTTGACCTGTCGAGCGTTTATTTTACACAGCACTTCAGCAAATCTGTTTCCCTTTTGCTCGGCAAGATCAACATGATGGATCTCGCTGCTGTGAAGCCGTTCATGGGCGGTGCCGGCATCGACTCGTTCTGGAACCTTACCTTCGTCGCTCCTCCCACCGGCGTTGTCCCGCCCTATCTTTTCGGGGCCTTGATGAGTGTGCGGACCGAGCCCGCCAATTTCGGCTTGTGGGTCTATGATCCCAACAGCGTGGTCAACAAGACAGGTTTCGAAGAGCCTTTCGCCAACGGAGTCACGATCCGCGGAAGCGTTGATTTCCCCGTCATCATCGGTGGTCTCAGCGGGAATCAGAGATTTGTCGCCTTGTACAGTACCGAGTCAAACGCCGACCTGAGCGACCTCGGCGACACCTTCCTTCCACCGTTTCCTCCGGATTATCCTGACATCAAGGACAGTAATTACTACTTCGCCTATTCGTTCGACCAAACTCTTTATCGGGTGAGCGAGAATTCCAGGGAGGGCTTCGGGCTCTTTGGCCAGTTCGGCATCTCCGACGGCAACCCCAGCAAGCTATACTGGTCGGCTCTCGTGGGCATAGGCGGCACTGGATTGATTCCGGGCCGGAGCCGGGACAACTGGGGAATCGCTTATTATTACGATACCCCGAGCCCGGATTTGAAGGAGTCCCTTTCGCCCCTTCTGAAGATCAGAGACGAACAGGGGATGGAAATTTTTTACAACTTCGCCGTGACACCGTCGTTCACTGTGGGTGTGGACTTGCAGGTTATCAATCCTTCTCTGGGAGACGATACCGTTATCCTTCCCGGGCTCCGTTGCGTCGCAAAGTTCTGAAGCCACGGAAGAACCCGCCGCCTGCAGAATGGATATCTACGCCGCGATGCCGGCGAATATGGACTTCCACCCCGGCCGCGTGCTTGATCATCTCAAATCCATCGGCAAGCTCGCGGGATGATTAAATGCCGGGGTGCGGGTATTCGGTCAACTGAATGAGCTGCACGCCGTAGATTTCGGCGATGGCGGCGGCTTCGCTGGGTTCATAGATGTCGCGGTAGTAGATTTCTTTGATGCCGTAGGCGCAGAGCATTTGCATGCAGCTGGTGCAGGGCTGGGTGGTGACGGCGACGAGTTTGACGGTGCCGCGGGTGAAGAGGCTGCAGAGGTTGACCTCGGCGTGGAGCATGTATTTCTGCCGCGCGGCGCGGTTGTCCCAGAATCCGGCGGGCGGATCGAAGCCGGGCGCGAGGCCGTTGTAGGCGGTGCCGATGACGCGGTTGGCAAAGTCGATGGCCACGGCGCCGACTTTGCGATAGGGATCCTCGCTGCGCATGCTGGCGACATGCGCGAGGGCCATGGCATAGGCGGGAATGGAAATGCGGCCGGATTTGTCGGTGAGGGAATCGTTCATCCTAATAGCAAAGTGGAGAGGAGGAAAACCACGGATGGACACAGATAAACACGGATTTACAAAGGAATTTGGATTCGCTCATGGAAGGAGACTGCCCGGGAACACATCCGGTGGAGCATTGGTGACCATCCGCGCCCGTCCGGGGTTCCATTTCCCTGTTCAAGTTCATGGCCGCGATGCGGCGCGCGGCGGCGGCACGGCCAGCGGGAAACTGCAGAACAAAGTTCAGGCCAGCAGACCCTCGACGACTTTCGCCGGCTGGCCGTCGGTGAGGGTGGCGTCGGTGCCGCCGCGTTTGAAAATGAGCTTGTCGTGCTGCAGGCCGAAGAGGTGGAGCACGGTGGCGTGCCAGTCGTAGTGATTCACGACGTCCTTCACGGCGTGGTGGCCCCATTCGTCGGTCTCACCGTGGACGTGTCCGGCCTTGAGTCCGCCGCCGGCCATCCAGTGGGAGAACCCGTAGGTGTTGTGGTCGCGGCCCCATTTGTCAGGCCCGCCGTCGTTTTGCAGCACGGGGAGGCGTCCCATTTCTCCTCCCCAGTGGACGATGGTGGTGTCGAGCAGGCCGCGCTGTTTGAGGTCTTTAACGAGCGCGGCGCAGGGCTGGTCCACCTCGAGGCAGCGGTCGGGCAGGGCGGCTTTGAGGGCGCCGTGATGGTCCCACGACTGGCCCTGGTTGAGCACCTGCACGAACCGCACGGCGCGCTCCACGAGCCTCCGGGCAATGAGACACCGCGTGCCGTAGTCGCGCGTTTTGTCCTGGTCGAGGCCGTACATCTTTTTGATGTATTCCGGCTCGCCAGACAAATCGAACGCTTCCTTCGCCGCGGTCTGCATGCGCGCGGCGAGGGCGTAACTTTGGATGCGCGCATCGAGATCGCTGTCGCCGGCGTGCTGTTCGCGGTGTTCCTCATTCAGTTTCTGCAGCAGCGCGAGCTGCCGCTCTTGTCCGCCGCGGCCCAGATGCACCGGCGGGTCGAGGTTCAAAATATACGGCTGCTGCGGCCGGACCATGGTGCCCTGATAAACCGCGGGCAGCCAGCCGGCGGTCCAGTTTTCGTTGTTCATCAGCGGCTGACCGTGCGGGCTCGTCAACGCGAGATAGGTGGGCAGTTCGTCGGTCTCGCTGCCGAGTCCATAGCTGAGCCATGAGCCGAGTGTGGGCCGCCCGCCGGCGGGCCGTCCGCTGTGCAGCGCCCAGACGCTCTGACCGTGGTTGTTCACGCCCGTGCGCATGGAGCGGATGAGCGTGATGTCGTCCACGATCCCTGACAAATGCGGCAGCAGTTCGCTGATCTCCATGCCGCACTGTCCGCGCGGTTCGAACTTCCACGGACTGCCGAAGACTTTGATGCTGGCCTCCGCGGCGTTGTCGTATTTGATTTCGCCCGGAAACTTCTGGCCGTGGTACTTCGTCAGCATCGGTTTGGGATCGCACAAATCCATCTGGCTCGGCCCGCCGATCATGAAGAGCGAGATCATGGCTTTCGCATGGCCATGACGCGGCGGCGGTTTGGTGGTGAGATCGAAGGATTCGCCGCCGGTGAACGGCTTGGACGGCGCCGCGATCACTCCATCGCGGCTCAACAGCCACGGCAGCGCCAGCGAGCCGAGGCTGAAGGCATTGGCGCGGAGAAAATGGCGGCGGGAGCAGAGGGCGGGCATGACAGAATTCTACGATGCCTGCACATCGAATCACTCATCGCGTTTTACGCAATTGCCGGGCAATCCAGCGCGGATCGCGTCGCGTATCAATGACGCGGAGCACTCTCGCCTCATCCCCGTCCACCTCGTAGAAGATGGCGTACGGGAAGCGCCGGCTCAGCGCGCGATGAAAACCCTCCACCCGGCGGTGAATTCCTGCGAACAGGAGCAGGGAATCAATGTCCGCGATGAGCGAATCCAGGAAGTAATGTCCAATGCCCGGACACTGTCGTTCGTAAAACCGAAACCCCTCCAGCAGGTCCCGGTCCGCTGTTCACGTAATCGAAATCTTCATTTCGCACGGCGGCGCAGCGATTTCTTCGCTTCCTCCCACGGAATCAGTTTCTCAGTGCCTGCCCGGACGCGGCGAGCCGTTTCCCGCACGGCTTGCAATTGCCATTCCGGAATCTCTTTGCTGTCCTCAACCTGCGAAAGGTCCGCCCAGAGTTCCTCCATCGCGCGGAGCTTCTGGACTGTGGTCATCTTCTTGAGAGGCAGAAGCGTGGTCATATTGGTGATGTGTTCGCAGCCCTGTAGCAGACGGGAATCCTCTGAGCAAGCTCCGTCCGCCATTCACTCCACATAAAGAAACCGGTTCGTGCTCAGCATTACCTGACACCATGCCGCGAGGGCTTCGTCCGCTGCTTTGGTGCGGTCGCGGCCCTGGGTTTGCAGATCGGTGCGCTGCTGGTGGAGGAAGACGAGGCTGCGGGCGGTGTCGAGTTGCGAGGGCGCGGAACCGTAGAGCAACTGCCAAACGCGGGCGACTTTCGCGGCGTCGTTGGCGGGGGCTTCTCGCTGAAGTCTCGCGGCGAGGGCCTGGGACTGCTGCACGGTGAAGTCGTCGTTCATCAGCAGGAGCGACTGCGGGGCGACGGTGGTGACGGTGCGCGAGGTGCAGTTGGGATTCATCACCGGGAGGTCGAACGTGTCGAGCACGGTGAGCGGGCGCGAGCGGCGGTTCTGAATATAAAGACTGCGCCGCAGCGCGCCGTCGGCGGCGGAGGTGATCTTGTCCACCATGCCGTTGCCGGGATTGATGACCTCCGCGCCGGGCACGATGCGCCCGGTCTGCACGTCGCGCGCCACGGCTGTGGGCTCGCCGCCGATGGCGCGGTTCAACTGGCCGGTCACGGCGAGCATGGCATCGCGCACGCTTTCGGCGTCGAGGCGCTGGAGTTTCCAGCCGCAGTAGAGGCGCTCGCGCTCCGCCGTGGCGCGTGGGTCGCTTTGCTGCCGCCATGTCTTGCTCGTCAGGATGAGCCGGTGCAGGCGCTTCAATTGCCAGCCGTGCTCCATGAAGTCGGCGGCCAGCCAGTCGAGAAGTTCAGGATGCGTGGGCCGCTCGCCGAGCGAGCCGAAGTCGCCGGGTGTCCTGACAAGTCCGCGGCCGAAGTGATGCATCCAGAAGCGGTTCACGAGCACGCGGGCCGTGAGCGGATTTTGCCGGCCGGTGATCCACTGCGCGAAGGCGAGGCGTCGGCCGCTGGTTTTGAGTTCCGCGTTTGGTTTTGCCAGCGGCACCGGTTTGTCAGACGAAAGCACTTCAAAGAGCGCCGGCTCCACCTTCTCGCGCGCCTGTTCGTGGTCGCCGCGGTGGAAGTTGAAAGTGTCAGGCACGGCGCCGGTTTCGGTCGCCGCCATCACGAAATTCTCCTTCGGCTTCGTCGCGCGGTGGTCGTTCGCTTTCTTCTCCATCTCCAGCCGTTTGTTGTTCGCCGGCACGTCAAAGAGCAGCAGCACGCCCTCGTGCTTTGGCACGTTGGCCTCGACGTATTTTTTGAGAAGCTCCACCTGTTCGGTCGTGCGTTTGCCCTCCTCCGTTTCGCGGGCGGTCTTCACTGCCTCGCGGTCGGCATCGGGCACTTTGGCCAGCCGCTCGGCGAAGATTTCCTCCAGCCGTTTCAGCGCGAACTGCCGGCGCTCCTCGTCCATCTTCTGCGCTTCGGTTTCGATGCGCTGCGCGGTCGCGCGTTCATCATCCGTGTAGAGCGAATAGAGCCGCTGGCCGGGCGGGCGCCAGTTCTTCCAGTCGTAAAGCGGCTCGAACACGGCGCGCATCCGGTAATAGTCCAGCTGGGAAATGGGATCGTAGCGGTGGTCATGGCACTGCGCGCAGCCAACCGTCAGGCCCATGAGCGACGTGCTGACGATTTTGATCGTCTCGGCCAGCACCTGGTTGCGTGCCAGTTTGGCATCCGCCACGCCGCCGCCGGTGGGGTCGGGCGCCATGCGCAGAAAGCCGGTGGCCGCGAGCCTGGCCGCGGTGCCGGGCTGGTGAATGGCGGGCTGCGCGGTGTCGTGCTTCACGGCCGCGAGTTCATCGCCGGCGAGCTGTTCCGTCAGGAAGCGGTCCCACGCCATGTCGTTGTTATGCGCCTGCACGACATAGTCGCGATAATGCCATGCGTGCGGGCGCAGGGCGTCCTCCTCGTGGCCTTCGCTGTCGGCGTAACCCGCAGCGTCGAGCCAGTGGCGGCCCCAGCGTTCGCCGTAGTGCGGCGACGCGAGCAGTTTCTCAAGGCAGCCTGACAAGTCGGCCCCATCGCCCGCGTCCGCCGGCTCCGGCGGCAGGCCGGTGAGATCGAAGGACATCCGCCGCGCGAGCGTGGCGGCATCCGCTTCCGGCAGAAAGTCGAGGCCGGCGGCACGCAGTTTTTGCGCGATGAAGGCATCCACGGGATTCGTTTCGCCGGACGGCACGGGCGGCTTCACGATGGGGCGAAAGCTCCAGAAACTTCGTTCTTCACCGGTGATGTACACGGCCGGAATGGATTCCGGCTCCTCGCGCAGCGTGGGCGCGCCGGCGGCGATCCATTCTTCCAGCAGCGCGATTGCCTCCGGCGCGAGCTTCTTTCCGTCCTCCGGCATGGCGCCTGTTTTCACCAGTTCCAGCAGGCGGCTGGCGTGCGCATCGCCGGGCACCATCACCGGCCCGTCGTCTGTGCGGCGGAGCATGAAGCGGCGCAGGCGCAGGTCCACTCCGCCTTCCGTTTTGCCGCCCTCTCCGTGACAGTGGAAGCAGTGGGCTTTGAGCAGCGGGCGCACGTCTTTCTCGAACACCGGCGCGGCCTGAACCGCCGCGGCGAGTGTCAGGCCTGACAAAGCAAGGAGCCGGGAGCTGCGGAGCATCCGTCAGAAACGCACCCGCAGCGGCGTTTTAGCAGCAAAACGCGCCCGGCTTGCGAAACGCCCGGAGCCGGAGAGCGTGTCGCTCCACCTCCCCCGAGCCATGATTCGTCTGCTTGCCGTCGCCCTGACTGTCGTCCTCGCCTCCTGTTCGACGACGCCGGCTCCCGCCCCGCCACCGGTCAGCGCGGCCGACACCGCACCGCGTGCGAGGATTCTCGACCCGGAGCACCGCGGTCCCGTGCGCATCGACATCTCCCTCGCGAGTTCCACCGCCCAACTGCTCTCCGAAAGCGGCGACCTGATCGCGGAGATGGATGTGAGCCCCGGGTTGCCGGAGTTCGCCACGCCTGCCGGAAGGTTTCGCGTGACGGAGAAACTGCCGCTCAAGCGCAGCAATCTATACGGTCAATACGTCACCAAAGACACCCGCGATGTCGTGGTGGCGCGGGCGTGGGAACACGAAGGGCCGCGGCCGAAGGGCACCGTCTATCAGGGAATCGCCATGCCGTATTGGCTGAGGCTGACGAGCGATGGAGTGGGCATGCACGTCGGAGGCTTCACCCGCGGGCTACCGAGCAGTCACGGCTGCATCCGCTGTCCGGAGGAGGGGCAGAGTTTCTTTTATGACCGGGTGCGCGTCGGCACGCCGGTGCGGGTGCATCACGGTCCGCACCCGGCGGCTTCGGTGCTTGCAAACTCCGACTCCGCCGCCAGCGCGTCGTGAGCAGCCGGTGCTGTTGGAATCGACTGGTCGATTTTACTCAGTAGAGTCATTGCATTGGATGCAATTGCTCTGATAATGGCAAAACCGGCCAGCAGATGGCCAGATTGTCACCCGGCCGTATGGATCAGGAGACAATCTGGTCAGTCGAATCGTTGGCCCTGACCACTTGTTCGAACCGACCACTCCATGAACCGACCGACCCGCTCCCGCCGGCTGGCAGGGCTTGCCTGCCTCTTTGCCACGGCCTCCGTCTCCGCCGCACCAGTGGCGGTGAATGATGCCTACACGATGAACGAAGACGGCATTTTGGCCACGGGGGCGGGATCGCAGCTTTACAGCACCGGCTTCGAGCCTGCGGCCAATGTGCTGTCAGGGGGGAACTGGAGTTACTTGGACAGGATCAAGAACAACCAGAACGGGCAGACACCGGACACGTATCCCGTGGATGCGGCCTCGCGGGACTGGAAGGCGCTGAATTTCGACACCGCGACCTCCAGCGTCGGTCCCTGGGGCAGCGCGCCGATGCCGCTCCAGGGCGGGGGCATCAACGGGTTCCCCGGCGCGCCGGAAGTGCTCACCGGCTACTCGACGGGCGGTGCACCCTACAACATCACCACCTATCTGTTCCGCAAGACCTTCACCCTGGACGCAGGCAATGCCGGAATCACCTCCTGGCAAATCCAGCACCTTGTGGATGATGCGGCGATTTTCTATGTGAACGGCACCGAAGTGCACCGGGTTCGCTTCGACCCGGCCACGAACTACGTCCCGGCGGGCACACTCACCACCAACACGTCCTCCAATGCCAACATCCAGGATGAAGGCAGCTACACGACCGACACCATCACCGTTCCCTCCGGTCTGCTCACTCCCGGGCTCAACATTTTCACGGTGGAACTGCACCAGGCCGGAGGAGCCAACTACACAAGTTCGGATGTCGGACTCGATGTGCGTTTCACTCCGGTGCTGCCGGCGAACGGCGGTTTTACCTACAGCGACAACACCGCCGTCTATCCGGGCCAGGCGGGAGTGACGAATCGCGCCAGCAGCGCCAGCGGCTCGCTGAACACCACGCTGGGCAATCCTGGACAGGCGCTCGAAATCGCCCTCACGCGCACTCCCCAGGCTGGAGAGAACGGCCCGGGTGTCTCCGGCGCATGGCAGCGGACTTTTACCCTGACTTCCCCCGCGACCGTGCGCGTTTCCGTCCATGCGCGCGTGCGCCTGCTGGGGGGCATGGAGGTGAATGAATTCGGTCAGGCGCGTCTGAAGGTGGACGGCGTTTATTATGGCGCAGCGGCCAACTTGTCCCTCATCCATCTCACCGGCCCCAACGCGGTGGAAACCGCCAACAGTGAAGTGAACGACCCCGGCTGGCCGGCCGGCCCGTTCGTTCACGACATCCCGCTCGCCGCCGGCGCGCACACGCTCGCACTGGAAGGCGTGGGCACTTATCCCAGCCAGTCCGGCGAAAATGGCCGCGTGCTTTTTGATAACCTCTCACTTTCCCTCGTCGGCGGCGGTGGCGGGCTGCTGGCCAACGACACCGGCGGCGCTGTGTCGGCCCAACTCATCAGCGGCCCGGCCCACGGCACACTCAATCTCTCCGGCGACGGCAACTTCGACTACGCGCCGCATGCGAATTTTTTCGGCACCGACACCTTCACCTACCGGGCGCTCGATGCCGCGTCCGCGCCGTCGAATACGGCTACGGTCACTCTGACGGTCAACCCGGTGAACGATCCGCCCGTGGCGGTGCCGGACAGCTACACCACCAATGAACAGGTGACGCTCGACGCGAAGGCTAACGAAGGACTGCTGGTCAACGATACGGATGCGGACAACACGCCGGCACAGCTGAGTGCCGTCCTGGTCACGGCGCCGCTCGCGACCCAGGGCACGCTGACGCTGAATCCCAACGGCGCCTTTCTCTTCGTGCCGGCGACAGGATTTTCCGGTGAGGCGGGCTTCGTTTATCGCACCACCGACGGCACGGCGAATTCAGCGGATGTCAACGTAACGATCACCGTGGTGGATGTCGGCGAGACGCCGGTGGCGGCCGGCGATACTTACACCACTGCCGTCAACACGCCCCTCGTGGTCACCGCCCTCGTGCCGGGCAGCACGCAGGATGATCTCATTCTCTTCGGCTCCAGTGCGGTTTCCAGCGTGTGGAAATTCCTCGACGACGGAAGCGATCAGGGCACCGCATGGTTCGGCACGAATTTCGATGACAGCGCGTGGAATTCCGGCGGCGCGGAACTCGGCTATGGCAACGGCGATGAGATCACCGTGGTCGAGGACAACGCCACGCCCGGTTATGTGAATCCGGACACGGGGCGCTACGCCACGACCTATTTTCGCCGCGGCTTCACGGCCAGCCGCACGTGGGAAATCAGCGCGCTCGATCTTTCGCTCGTCTATGACGACGGCGCGGTGATCTATCTCGGCGGCAGTGAAATCTTCCGCACGCCGTCCGTGGGCGGCACCGCGGGAGTGGTTCCCGCCTTCGACCAGTACATCGGCGGCAGCGGCGGCAACAACGCCACCGTCAGCCAGTCGCTCGCGCCCGCCCTGCTGAGCGAGGGTGCCAACACCATCGCGGCGTCGGTGCATCAGAACAGCGGCACCAGTTCCGACCTCAGTTTCAATTTGCGCCTGCGCGCCACCCGCGCCGTGCCCGCCGGTCTGCTGGCCAACGACACCGATGCCGATCCCGGCACGACCCTGACCGTCGCCGTGCACACCAATCCCTCGCACGGCACGCTCAATCTCAATCCCGACGGCACCTTCACCTACACGCCCGCCATCGGTTATATCGGACCGGACAGCTTCACCTACCGCTGCACGGACGGCACGCTCACCTCCGCCGTCGCGACGGTGAATCTGACCGTCGTCACCGGCCCCAACGTGCGCCCCGCCGTCTCCCCTGACAATTATGCCGCCACCGAGGACACGACGCTCAACGTGCCCGCCGCCGGCGGTGTGCTGGCCAACGATTTCGATGCGGACGGCGATCCCTTCACCGCCGTTCTCGTCAGCCCGCCCGCCGGCGGCAGCCTGACATTGAATCCCAACGGCTCGTTCGCCTACACGCCCGCGCTCCATGCCACCGGGCCGGTCTCCTTCACTTACACTGCGAATGACGCCGGCGGTCCGTCCGCGCCGGCCACGGTCACCATCAACATCGCCAACGTGAACGATCCGCCCGTCGCGGTGAATGAAACTTACTCCACCGACCCCGGCGTGGCCCTGCTGGTGCCCGCTCCCGGCGTGCTCGGCAATGACACCGATCCCGATCCCGGCTTCACGCTCACGGCCTCGGTGGTCACGCCGCCGGCGCAGGGCGCCCTCACCCTGAATGCGAACGGCTCGTTCAACTACTCCCCGCCCGCCGGCTTCACCGGAAATGTCACGTTCACCTATCGGGCCAGCGACGGCACGGTGAGTTCCAACACCGCCACCGTCACCATCCGCATCAATGGCCGGCCCGTCGCCGTCGCCAACACTTACGCCGCCACCGAGGACACGCCGCTGTCGCTCATCGCGCCCGGCATTCTCGTGAATGACACCGATCCGGAAAACGATCCGCTCACCGCGCAGCTGGTCACGAACGTCAGCCACGGCACGCTCTCGCTCGCCGCCACCGGCGCCTTCAATTACACCCCGGCGCAAAACTACCACGGCACCGACTCCTTCACTTACAAGGCCCACGACGGCGCGCGCGATTCTCTCGCCGCCGCCACGGTCACCATCAATATTGCGGCGGTGAACGACGCGCCCGTCGCGGCGCAGGACAGTTACGCCACCCCGCTCGACACGCCGCTGAGCGTGCCCGCAGCCACCGGTGTGCTGAACAACGACAGCGATGTGGACCAGCAAAGCCTCACCGCCGTCCAGGTGTCCGCTCCCTCCCACGGAGTTCTCAGCCTGAACAGTGACGGCTCGTTTTTCTACACGCCGAACGCCGGCTACAGCGGCCTCGATTCGTTCACCTACCACGCCAGCGACGGCGCGCTCACCAGCACCGTCACCACGGTGAATATCGGCGTGGGCGTGGACCTTGCCAAAGTCGTCATCAGCGAAATCCACTATCACCCGCTCCTGAGCGGCGCGCAGCAGACCGCCGCGGGGGATGAATTCATCGAAGTCTTCAACGGCAATCCCGGCGCGCTCGACGTCAGCGGCTGGCAGTTCACTGCGGGAGTGAATTACATCCTCCCCGCGGGGACGGTGATTCCCGGCGGCGGCTACCTCGTCGTCGCAGCGAACCCCGTGCAGTTCACCGCCACTTTCGCCGGTGTGGCGCTGCTGCGCGGCCCCTGGACCGGCGAACTCAGCAACAGCGGCGAAACCATCCGCCTGCGCACCGCCGCGGGAGAAGTCGTGGACGAGGTCACCTACGCCGATGAGGGCGACTGGGCGATTCGCTACCAGGCCTCCATCGGCGGCGAGACCGGCTGGGAATGGTACACGCGCGCCGACGCCGGCGGCAGTTCTCTCGAACTGATCAATCCCGCCCTCGACAACGAC
This sequence comes from uncultured Akkermansia sp., assembly GCA_964523105.1. Taxonomy (GTDB): domain Bacteria; phylum Verrucomicrobiota; class Verrucomicrobiia; order Verrucomicrobiales; family V1-33; genus V1-33. The sequence continues at coordinate 162,652 of CAZFZN010000010.1, read as the reverse complement.
AACGGTCAAAACTGGTTCTGGAGCGGCACCAGCGGCGCCGATGGTCCGCCCTCACCCGGCGCGGCGAACGGACGCGCTGCGACCAACATCGCGCCGCTCCTCTCCGACCTCGATCACCGCCCGGAAATTCCGCGCAGCACGGATTCCGTCACGGTCACCGTGAACGTGCAGGACGAAAGCCCGACGCCGCCCGCCGTCTCGCTCTTCTGGCGCGTCAACACCGCGTCTCCCGTGGCGTTCACGCAGGCGCCAATGTTCGACGACGGCACGCACGGCGACGGCGATGCTGCGGACGGCGAGTTCGGCGCCGTCATTCCGCCCCAGCCCAACGGCACACTCGTGGAGTTCTTCGTTTCCGCGACCGACGCCGGCAACCACACCCGCACCTGGCCCATGGCCGGACTGGATGCAGGCCTGACAAACTGGATCCAGGAATCCAACGCCTTCTATCAGGTGGATGAGGAGGTCTGGGCCAATCACTATCCGATTTATCGTCTCATCGGCGCCGCAGCGGACGTGGCGGACTACCTCAACGGCTGGAACCGTCAGAGCGACGCGCAGCTGAACGTCACCTTCGTCGCCAAACAGGGCGCGGAGGTCGATGTGCGCTACCGCTGCGGACTGCGGGTGCGGGGCGCCGGGTCCCGCGGCAATTCCGTCAACAACTGGCGGCTCAATCTTCCCAAAGACGACGACTGGCGGGGCGAGACCGAGGCCAATCTGAACATCTGGCACCCGCATCTCGGCGAGCTTGCCAGCAAAATGATGGAGTGCGCCGGCCTCATTCACGAGCGCTCGTGGCCCGTCCAGGTGCGCCTCAACGCCAACAACCGCGCGCTCGACAATTCCCAGCACAGCGGCGGCTATTACATCCACCTGCTCCCGCCCGGCGGCGAGTTTCTCAAGGAACTCCGTCCGGAGGACGATGATGGCAACCTCTACAAAAAGGCCCGCCCGCACCAGGACTGGACGGTGCGCGAACAGAGCCCCGGAGGCCCGCCCAATGCGGGCGGCTATCAAAACGACGGCTGGATCAAGCAAACCAACGAGGATCTCGCTGACTGGAATGATCTCCACGGTCTGATGAAGACCTTCGCCGGCACCACGCCCGCCGTCGCGCAGATGGAGGCGGTGATGAATGTGGACTACTGGCTGCGCTGGCAGGCGTTCCAGGTCATCGTCAATCACAACGAGACCAACCTTTCCAACGGCTCCAACGACGACTACGGCCTCTACCGCGGGCTGATCGATCCGCGCTTCATCCCGCTGGCGCACGACTTCGACACTGTCTGGGGCGACGGCGGCAATACCGGCGGCCTCGATCCCACTTCACCCACGGCGACGATCTACCAGGTGAACGGCCCCTTCGGCAGCGGCGAAACCATTCCCGCGCTCCAGCCGCTCTTTACCAATCCCGTGACGAACCAGGGGTTCAAGGCCCAGCTCGTGGACCTGCTGAACACCGTCTTCCTGCCGGCGAATTTCAATCCGATGGTGGACAGCATTCTCGGCGACTGGACCGGCCCCACCGCGGCCTACGGCGTGCCGGTTTCCAAGCGCGACGCCATCAAGAATTTCAACGCGGCGCGTCGTGATCACATTCTGCAAACCGTGCTCGGCTATGCCGCCAACGGCACGCCGCCCGCAGCCCTCACCGTTTCTGTCGGACTGCCCGCCGTGAGCGGCTATCCGCGAACCACCGTGGCCAACAGCACCGGGCTCAGCGGCACCGTTGATTCCAGCCGCGTGCAAAAGGTTCGCATCAACGGCACCGACATCCTGCCGGACAACTATCAAAGCATCGGCGGCGGCGAAGGCGGCAACGGCCCCGCGCCGTGGAGCGCCGGCACCGCCGTCACGCTGCTGCCGGGATTGAATCAACTCACTGTCTCCGCTCTGGGTTCCGGCGATGCCGTGCTCGCCACACAGACCGTCGCTCTCTGGTATGACGACGGCAGTGTGCAAAACGTGGCCGCCATCGCCGGCAACACCGTCTGGACCGCCGCCGGCGGACCCTGGCGCGTCACCGCCAGTCTCACGATCGACAACGAAACCCTCACCATGGAACCCGGGGCGACCGTTTACCTCGCGGCCGGAGTTTCGCTCAATGTCAGCGGCACAGGCCGCATTCTCGCCGAAGGCACCGCGGCGGCTCCCATCCGGCTCATGCGCGAGCCGGGACAGGCGAACAAGTGGGGCCGCATCAACCTCAACGGCAGCAGCCTTGAATCGCGGCTCGCCTATGTGACGATCGACGGCGCGAACACTTCGCCCGCCGTCAGCCTGACAAACACCACCGGCTTCTTCGACCATCTCGACTTTGTCAGTGTGACCACGCAGTATTTTGGCAGCAGCAACTCCTCCTTCACGCTGCAGTACAGCAACTTCCCGGCCTCGGCGGGTGTCACCTGCGTGCAGGGCAGCGGCATTCCCGCCGCCGGCTACGCCATCGTGCGCGGCAATACCTTCAACGGCACCACCGGGGCCTTCGATTTGCTCAACTTCACCGGCGGCCAGCGGCCCAGTGCGATTCTCCAGGTTCTCGACAACATCTTCCAAGACGCCAGCGACGACGCGATCGATCTGCGCGGGGCGGACGCGCACGTCGAAGGCAACCGTTTCCTCGGCGTGCATCAGGCGACCGCCGGCGGTGATACCGCGGCGGCCATCGTCGCCGCGCGCGATGCCGTGAATGCCTCCGAAGTCACCGTGGTCCGCAATTTATTCTTCAACTGCGATCACGCCGTCACCGCCACCGGCGGCAGCCGCTGCATTGTGACGCACAACACCATCAGCGGCATCAACAACACGGGCAGCGCCGCGGGCAGCAGCGCGGGCGCCTTCAAATTCCACGAACCCGCCAGCGCCGGCATCACCGCCGGACTCGGCATGAGCATCGAAGGCAACATCGTCTTCGACTGCCCGCTCGTCTTTGAAAATGCCGCCAGCGCCACGGGTGCCATCACAGCAAACCGCAACATGCTGCCCGCCGCTATCGCCGCGCCCGTCACCGGCAGCGGCAACCTCACCGGCGATCCGCTGCTCACGGGCGTCAGCGGCATCACCGCGGTCAACATCGATGCCATGTTCGCACTGCAGAGCGGCAGCCCGGCGGGATGCACCGGGCTCAACTTCCTCGACCGCGGCGGCCTCGTCCCCGCCGGAGCCAGCATCAGCGGGGAACCCGTGGCGCACCAGCCGTTTCAAAGCGTGGTGCTCGTCATCGGCGGACCCGGGATCACGCATTACCGCTACAGTCTCGACGGTGCGCCGTTTGGTGCGGAGACGCCCGTCGCGACGCCCGCTTCGCTCGCCGGGCTCGGTGCCGGCACTCACAGTGTGCGCGTCATTGGAAAGAACAGCGCCGGTGTCTGGCAGAGTGAAGCTGCGGCCACGCAGAGCCTCACATGGACGGTGAATTCCGCCGCGCAGCCGGTCGTCATCAGCGAAGTGCTCGCCAACAACGTCAACGCATGGCCCGTCGGTGCGGCACGGCCCGATTTCATCGAACTGCGCAACCTGAGCGGTTCCGCGGTGAACCTCGGCGGGTGGGCGCTGAGCGACGATCCCGTCACCGCGACGCAATCGCCGAAGTATGTCTTTCCTCCTGGCTCCAGCATTCCCGGCGGCGGCTACCTCCTGCTCAACAACGACGGCCTCGGCTTCAATCTCAACACCGACGGTGATGCGGTATATCTTTACAGCGGCAGCAGTTCCGGCGCGCCGCTCGTGGACAGCGTGGAGTTCGGATTTCAGATCGCGGACAAATCACTCAGCCGCGTCTGCAATGACAAACACTGGACGCTGGGTGAAGTCACGCCCGGCACGGAAAACACCGCGGCGCAGCTCGGGTCGGCCGCCGGACTTCGCATCAACGAATGGCTCGGCACCAACGACATCATCGTGGCCAACGACTTTCTCGAACTCTACAACACCTTCGCCCTGCCGGTGGAACTCAGCGGACTCGTGCTCACCGACGATGCCATCAACTACCCCGCGCTGCATGTCATCGCGCCGCACAGCTACATCGGCGCGAATGGCTTCGCGCGTTTCGTGGCCGACGGCGACACGGACCAGGGTGCGAACCATCTCAACTTTGCCATCAGCAAAATGCGCGAGGGTCTCACCCTGCTCCAGGGATCCATGATCATCGACCACGTCATGTCCGCTCCCCAGGTGGAGGACATCAGTCAGGGCCGCGCCACCGACGGCAGCAGCGTCATCACTTTCTTCACGCTCCCGACTCCCGGCTACAGCAACGGCACCAGTCTCGCGCCGCAGCAGCTGCTGCTCGACAACCTGCGCATCACCGAGATCCACTACAATCCCGCCGGGGGCAGCAGCGCACCGGAATACGTCGAACTGCGCAACCTCAGCGCCACGCAAACGCTCGATCTCAGCAGCGTCGCCTTCGTCAACGGCATCACCTTCCAGTTCGCTCCCGGCACCTCGCTCGCTCCGGGCGCCTTCATCTGCATCACCAGCAACAGTCAGGCGAGCTTCAATGCTGTCTATCCCGGCGCGCCCTGGGGCGGCACCTACACCGGCCGACTCGATAACGGCGGCGAGCGACTGCGCATGGAAATCGCCGGCTACCAGCTCGGCATCCTCGACTTTGAATACAACGACAACTGGTATCCCGTGACCGACGGCGGCGGTGCCGCGCTGGAGATCATCGACGCCCTGGCCGCCCGCGGCACGTGGGATGAAAAGGCCGCGTGGCGCGCCACGCAGCCGAATCCCGGCTTCAACGGCGTCTTCGGCGTGCTCGCCGGCGCAGATGTCACCGTGTGCCTGCCCGCTTCCGCTGCGCTGGAGGGCAGCGTCACGTTCGGCAGCCAGAATCCCGGCGGCGTCACGCTGCAGTGGAGCAAAGTCAGCGGTCCCGGCACCGTGAATTTCACCGCACCGAACTCCGAATTCACCGGCGCGGCGTTCAGCGCGCTGGGCACCTATGTGCTCCGCCTCACCGCCACCGGCACCGTCAGCGTTTTTGACGACCTCACCGTCACGGCCACGGAAAGCTATGATGCATGGGCGCTGCGCACCCTCGGCACCGCCAATCCGCTCGTCGCCGGAATGCTGCGCGATCCTGACAACGACGGACTCTTCAACGTGCTCGAATTCGCCCTCGGCCTCAATCCCGCGAGCGGCAACCTCACCGGTCTGCCCGCCGCCACGCTCAGCGGAGGCCAGCTGCAACTCACCTACACCCGCTACGCCGGATGCGACCTCACCTACATCGTCGAGGCCAGTGACAACCTCTCCTCCTGGAGCACCAGCGGCATCAGCGAAACCATGACCGGCAGCGCCGGCTCCCAGCAAACATGGCGCGCCACTGTCAGCGCCGCCGGAGGCCGCCGCTACATGCGCGTCCGGGTGGTGGCCGAGTGACGCCGCAACCGGACCGTTACTTCACTCCGTGCATCCACCGTTTGATGAGCGGAGCGCAGAGAATGAGCAACACGCCGGCTGCAGCGGAGACCCAGGTAATCCAGGTGAAGCCCTGCATGTACACCGGCAGTGAGTCCGCAGGATTCAGGGTGGCCAGTTTCTCCTCATCCACAGCCATCTGCGCACCGATGACTCCGGCGATATATCCTCCGAATGAGGTGGCGAGAAACCACATGCCCATCATCAGCGCGCCCATTCGCACAGGGCTGAGTTTGCTGACGACGCTCAGGCCGATGGGTGAAATGCAAAGCTCCGACGCGGTCAGGAAAAAATAGGCAGCGATAAACCAGAACAGCGGCATGAGTCCACTTGTCCCCGCAGCCTGTCCGCCGACAAGGAGCATGCTGAAGCCAACGGCCATCAGCAGAAATGCGCCTCCGAACTTGAGCGGAGCGGACGGTTCCAGTTTGCGGCGCACCAGCGCCCCCCACAGCCAGGCAAACACCGGAGTGAGCAGGATGATAAATGCCGGATTTACGGCGTTGTTCACGGTGCCGGACTGCCACTCCGTGCCGCCCACCACGAGGTCCACGTTGCGTTTGGCAAGGAGATTGAGAGAGCCGGCGTTTTGCTCGAAGAAGCCCCACCATGTCACGGAACCGATCATGAGGAGCAGCGCCGCCCATATTTGCTGCCGCGCCTTGCGGCCGGACTGGTGATTCGCCTCCCGGGCCTCATCATCGGCGGCGGGCTGGTGACTCAGTTCTGCACTGATGCGCCAGCTCAGCCAAATGACATAGGTCAGCGCGCCCGCGCCCACGACGGGCAGGAGCCATTTTGTGATCTCATGATAATAGACGAGCACGGCTCCCGCCGGCACGAGTCCGAGCGCGATGGCGTACCAAGTGCGGTGAGCCGGCTGCGGAGCCTGCGGGCGCGGCGGATGTCCAAGATCGCCGAGTACATGGCGGAAGCGTAGGAAGACCACCAGCCCCAGAATCATGAAGACGCCTGCAGTTCCGAATCCCAGATGCCAGTCCTTCGCCTGCCCGAGATACGCGCACAACGTGCTCCCCAGGAAGGCGCCGACATTGATGCCGAGGTAGAAGATGGAGAAGGCCGTGTCCTTGCGCGGATCGGTGGTTTCGTAATAGCGCCCGAGAAAGCTGCTGATGTTCGGTTTGAAGAATCCATTGCCGCTGATGAGAAAGCCGAGGCCGAGGTAGAAGAACAAGTCCAGGGGTACGGCGAGCGAGAAGTGCCCCGCGGCCATCAACACCCCGCCTAGCACGATGGCCTTGCGGCTGCCGAGATAGTTGTCCGCCACCCAGCCGCCGAGGAGCGGCATGGCATAGACCAGCGCCATGTAACCGCCGACCTGGAGATTGGCCACCTCGTCGCCGATCTTCATGACTTCCACCATGTAGAGAATAAGCAGCGCCTTCATGCCGTAGAAGCTGAAGCGCTCCCACATCTCGGTGAAGAAGAGCAGCCAGAGAGCCTTCGGGTGATTCTGTCCGTGGAGCCGCCAGAGGATGAAGATCATGGCGGCGCTGCACACAGCGCCAACAAGAAGGAGAATGATGTCGGGAGGCATGGGGAGATTGGCGTTTTGGCAGAAGCGGCGCGAGGCTGACGGCCGGAGTCGGGACTGTCAACGATGATGGCGCGGGTTGTGCTTGCTGTTGGCCAGCCGGCGGAAGCAGGCCCCATACCGGGCCGAGCTTCGGCTTGCGTGCCCGGAAACTGCTCCGCATCATCGCCGCCCCTCTCATTCCACCGACAATTTACCACGCCCATGCGCAAACCCATCGTCGCCGCCAACTGGAAGATGCACAAGACCCCCGGAGAAACCGCGGAGTTTCTCAAGGACTTCACGGTTCTCGCCAAAGACGAGCAGCGTGTGGAGATCGTCATCGCGCCGCCGTTCATCAGCCTCGCGGCCGCAGTGTCCTCGCTGGGCCAGCACGACGGCATCCGGCTGGCCGCGCAGAACATGCATCACGAAACCAGCGGCGCCTTCACCGGCGAGATCAGCCCCGCGATGCTGCGCGAGATGCTCATCACCTACGTGATCCTCGGGCACAGCGAGCGGCGCAGTCTGTTTGGGGAGACAGATGCTTTCATCAACAAGAAGGTCCTCGCCGCGCACGCATGGCATTTGCGGCCCATCCTTTGCGTGGGCGAAACTCTGGAGGAGCGCGATGCCGGAAAGATCGAGCAGGTGCTCACCACGCAACTCACCGGATGCCTCCAGGGCGTGTCCGCGGAACAGATGGGGAGCACCGTGATCGCCTACGAACCCGTCTGGGCCATCGGCACCGGCCGCACCGCCACGCCCGCCCAGGCGCAGGAGGCGCATGCGTTCATTCGCAAGGTCCTGACAGATCTCTACGATGCCGAAACCGCGCGCCGCGTGCGCATCCAATACGGCGGCAGCGTCAAGCCCGGCAACATGGCGGAGCTTTCCGCACAGCCGGACGTCGATGGCGCGCTCGTCGGCGGCGCCAGCCTGGAGAGCGGAAGCTTCTGGGAAATCTGCCGCGCCGCCGCCGAAGCGGCGGACCGCAGGGGGGCGTGAACCGGTGGCTCAAATCAGAAAAGTTGAAGGGGAGCACAGGGGAGCACAGGCGCCCCGCCTGTCGTCAACGACGCCCTCGTCGTTGACTTGAAACCATCCGGCGCAGCCGCACTTCCATCCGAACGTGTCGGGGCTTGCCGGGGGAAAAGGTGCGGCTTCGCCGGGCGCGTGTGAAGTTCCCCCCGGGGGCGCGGGGAACCACAGGCGAGGGCGCCTGTGCTCCCCATTTCTCCAATGCCGTCGGTCCACCCGGCAATTTCGCTGGAATGCACCTCTAGCATTTCAGGAAAATCCGCCGGCGATAGAGCCAGTAGAGCACCAGCCACGCGAAGGCCACGAAGAGGCACTTCTCGAACACCGGCCGCCAGACGCAGTCCGGCGGGAACTGAATCCAGTTGTCGCCCGCGTATTTCACCCACACGCCGGTGAGCCGGTTCCACCAGTTTCCGAAAAGCCCCGGCAGGCAGTAGGCGGCGATGGAGTTCATGCCGACCACCACGAGCGGAAAGGCCCAGCGCCGCAGACCCCAGACTTCGATGACGAGGTAAAACGCCGCCAGCATCAGCGTGGTGGCCCCGGCGGCATAGACGGCCCATGACGGCGTCCAGATGCGCTTGATGAGCGGCAGCCACGGACTCACGGCCCAGCCGAGGCCCAGCGCCGCCAGGCCGCAGCCTGTCAAAATCAGCAGCGTCCGGCCGTGCGGCAGACGCTTTTGAATCAAACGGCCCGCCATGACGCCAAAGATAATCGTCGCCGTGCTGGGGATGGCGTTCAGGCCGACGTAGAATCCGGAGTAGTGCCGGCCCAGCATCCACCAGTCGAACGCGCTGCCGATGTTCTCATTGCCTTTAGCCCACGGGCCGCCGGGGCCGTTCCACGGAATGAACATCCACAGCAGATTGTAGCCGATGAGAATCACGCCGGCGGTGATGGCCTGCACGCGCCATGACTTTTCCGCCACGAAAAACGCCAGGACATAGCCGATCGCGATCTGCTGCAGCACGCGGATGAAACCGATCTGGATCTGGTCCTGACCGAAGTGATCGAGCACGATGCCCACGAGCATGAGATTGAAGGCACGCCCGAGCACATGTGCGAACCGCTGACCCCACGCGGCGCCCGCCGCGGCGCGTTTGGCGAGGGCGAAGGGCATGGCCACGCCGACCATGAACATGAATGACGGCTGGATCAGGTCCCAGTACACGCAGCCCGCCCATTCCACGTGATCATTGTGCAGCGCCAGCCATTCCCAGCCTTTGGTGTGTTTGAGTGACTGAAAAACGCCGCCAAACAGCAGCGTCAGCATGATCAGGCCGCGGTAGGCATCCAGACAAACGAGCCGCGCCGGGAGCGGTGCCACAGTGGAGGCGGCCGGCCGGATTTCCGGGACGACCGCTGTCGGCGTTACATCCGGGGCGGGTGCTGATTCGGACGGCGGGTCGGTTTCATCGTTCATGGGCCGCATCCTGCACAGTGCGGGTCCGCGCACACCGCCGCAGTCGCGGGAAAAACGGCACGCCGCCTCCGCTTGTCAGGTAATCTGCAGTCGCGGGTCCGCCGCGATGACGTCCGCGATTTCCTTCCATCCGCCGGCCTGCTGGAGCTGGAACAGATTCAGATAGACCGCCACTTCGCCGGGGGGAAATTTTTCCAGCAGCGCCGCGGCGCCGGCCTGCACCTTTTCCGCATCGAAGCTGTTTGGAATGTCGCCGTCCACGCCGCCTTTGCCGTCGTGCTTCACGCCCACGGCGTCGAGGAATAAGGAAAGCATTTCGCTCCGGCCCTTCATCAGCCAGATTTGCAGCAGATTCTCGCCCACGGCTTCGTTGCCGCGCAGCTTGAGCTGCTCCATGAACCAGGCCGCCTGTTCCGGCTTCGATTTCCGGGTCACGAAAACGGGCCGCAGCTTGCGCGACTGCGCCAGCGAATGCAGCGCGGTTCGGAAGACGTCGCGCTCGGCATCCCGGAGCCAGCTGATGATGCTGAGACCGAGATCGGAGGGCATTTTCTTGAACATTTCGTGGGCAAACATGAGCGGAGTCGGGAAGGAACGGCCGGCTCTCTGGCATGACGCTGCCGGATTGTCGAGCAGGTTTTGACCCGCGCCTCCCCGCTTCGAGCCAGCCGGCCTCGTCTCCGCCGCAGGCTGGCAGCCAGACTTCGGTACCCGGGAGTTTCCGGGAGATTGGTTCTTCCCGAAACTCGATTCCTTCTGAAATGTGACGGCAGGCAAGAGGCCTCCGCCGGGTCTCCCCCTGAGAGTTTGTTCAGGGAGATGCCACCGATCACTTTCGCTTCACAGTCAACAGGTTGCCTGCTGGAGAGCCAATGCCGATGTTCGAAGGGGGGCAGGTTCGCCGCCTCATTTCTAATAATTATAGAAATAGTGGCAAAGTTTGAATTAACAGGTAACAATTGAGAATATTACTTATGCGATAATTACAAATTATGAAAACCGAATGCCATCCTCTGTCGAAGCGCGCCGGTAAAAGGCGTGCCACCGGCTTTTCGATTATTGAAATTCTGACGACCATAGCCGTGTTGTCCACTGTGGCCGCCGGTGCCTTGATGAGCATCTCGGACGTGACAGTGAGCGCCGAGAAGAAGCGCCTGGCCCATGACGTCAGGATCGTGAACGGGGCTATCAAAACCTACCTCATGAACGGAGGAATTTTTCTCGACTCTGATCTTGCTGATCCCGCCAGGGTGCTGGCGAAATTGAAGTCTGTAGCATCCGCCGACTCTGCGAAGCAGCTGGCCGGGATCCGGGGCGGGATGCTCGATGCGAGGTTGACGATAGAACTGCAGACCGAAGCCGAGGCGGCCGACGGGGGTGAGCGGGCGCGGTTCGTTGCCGATCGCCGCAACCCCCGGTTTGTCATCGAAGAGGGCGGTGCACCCGGGATTCGCCGGTTCGTATTTGATGCTGAAATGGCGAAGGAGGATTTTGGAAGCCAGGACAGGGCGGTTGCCATGAAGCTGGCGAAAAATGATTCCTGGGTGTGGGACTACCAATCCTCCGGCTCCTCAGTGGTGCGGCCTTCTTCGATTCCAGTGGCGTCCGTGGTGAGTTCGATCGAGCCGGGATCGTCCTCGGCGGCCGCGCTGCCCCTCAACCCCCCGCTCTTCTCCGTCAAAGGCGGCACGTACCCGCTGCTCAATTTCGACCTTCCGGTCACCCTGTCGAATCCCAATCCGGCCAACACCTCCTCCATCGTTTACTCCGTCAATGGCGGGGCCTTCGTCGCCTATAATGGCGAGCCGATCTCCGTGAGTCCCGGCTCCAGCCTGGCCGCCTTTGCGGTTTCGAATGATCCTGATGACTGGGAGGACAGCACGGCGGTGGCGAGAGATTTCAGGGCCAACATCGTTCCGCTGGGACTGGCACTCGCGGTGCCCGAGCCCCGGATAACCTACGCCGGAGCAGGCGGGGCCATGATTCCGGGAACGGTCGCCGCCCCGGGCATGGCGGCTCCCCCGGTGCTCACGGTGACCAACCTGCAGCAGATTCCCGTCACGTATCAAAACAGCGACAGTTTCGCGCTTCGCTGGACCTATGACGGGTCTTCGCCCCTTACCTCCTCCACCGCGGTGACGGGAGCTCCCTTCGCCGGCGGTTTTGAGCAGGAGACGGTTCCCATCGGGCTGGCCAACTGGCAGGGCGGCACTTCCCTGACTATCAAAGCGGTGGCGCAAAGCCTCAACCCGTACGCGATGAACAACTCGCCGGTGATCAGCGGCGTCGTCACGGTCAGCCCCATGGCCCTCCGGGCGCCTGAGGTCACGGCGGCGGTCACCGGGGACTCAGTCACGATTACCCCCAAGACCTCGTTCGGCGATACACCCGCCGGTTACCGGATTCTTTATACACTCGACGGCACGGAGCCTGAAGAAGACAACGGAGTCCTCTACACCGGGCCTGTCACTGTGAGCAGTGAGCTGTTCGTGCATACGGATCTCAAAGCCAGAGTGTTCGGACCCGAAGGCTATTCCGACTGGTTCGTTCCCAGCCCGGCCACCGTGTTGAGAAAGCTTTCCAAGGCCTCCACCAGCCCGGGCTACGCCTTCCTCAAGAATTACCATGAAGCCGGCCTCTGCGGCTATACATGGAACGTCCTCGGCAGGTCCTCCAGCGTCTCGGGAGCGCAGTCGTTGATCACCGGCAGCATCGCCGTGGGACCGCTGGCCGAGCTCGATTTCGACAAACTGACTTATCTCGGCAACATCGCTCTGGACCCGCTGGGCAAAGTCACCGGTCCGGCCTATGTCAAGCCTGCGAATATCAATCCGATCAAGACCGCGGCCACGGCGCTCAACATCGCGGCCGGCCAGCTCGTTCCCACGCAAACTTTCGGCGATATCATCAATTCAAAGAAGATCATCGCCACGGCGAGCGACGGCATGAACATCATTCAGATCAACTCGGTCAAGCTGGCCGCCTCGGATGTGATGGTCTTCCACGGCGGACCGGCGGATTTCTTCATCGTGAACGTGACCGACACCCTGGAACTGACCGGAAGCTCGATCATCAAGCTGTCGGGCAACCTGCGGCCGGATCGCGTGCTCATCAACAGTCCCAATGGAAAAGCGGTGAAACTTACCGGCGGTGCGGGAATCATGTCGATCTCCTTCCTCGCTCCTAACAGCAGCGTCACCATTGGAGGCACCACCACTTATACCGGCAACATCTTCTCCGGGGACGGCAGTCGCCTGCACGGCAATCCGCAGCTTGTGGGTGGCAGTCCGTTCGGTGAGTGCGGGGACTGCTGCGATTGAATAACGTGGTGTGCCCAAACCCAGCCAGGCTTGAGCAACTCCGGGGAATGTGAACCGGGATGCCGGGGGATGGTCATGAAATCACCCCCGGCGTGTGCCCGGACGTGACAGTCCAGGCGGCGAAGGAAACGCCGGAGCACAGCGATGAAATCCGATATCGGATGGTTCTGCCGGCCGGCGAATTTAGATCACGTTACTCACATCGGTCCTCTCAGGGCGACTGCGGTCCCACACGTTCGATTCCCGGGGGTCCCCAAAGCTCGAGAGGTTTCACGCCGTCCTCGCTGACCCACCAGGGAATGTAGTGGCAGCTGACGCCGCTCCATGACGTGGTGGGATCCGCGGGCAGCCAGCCGGCTTCGCGTCCGCCGCCGGCCGGCAGCCAGACTTCGGCCCAAACGTGGCCGGAGACGCCGGCGAGCCAGCCGCCGGTCTGACGAGCCGGCAGTCCGCAGGCGCGGCATGCGGCGATGAAGGTGTCGCTCGCATCCCAGCAGCGGCCGTAGCCCTGCTGCAGCGCAGTGGCGACGCCGTAGCGGCTTCCCATGATTTTCCCGCCGTGGGCCACGCGCGCGCTCACCCATGCGAGAATCCGCTCCAGCCGCTCCTGCGGTGTGAGGGGTTTCAACCGGGCGGAGAGTTCTTTGATCGCAGGAAGGTTCTGCGGCCATGCTTTGGTGGCGGCCGTCAGAGACGCCACATCCGGTTTCGCCGCGGGAATTACCGAGAACTCCCTGACCTTGACCGTGAACTCGACATCCGCGGCGGGTATCCCGCAGTGCATCGGCAGCGAGCCCGGGGGAATGACGAAATTCGCTCCCGCCGGCTGGCCCGGGCCGGTGAACTTCGCACCCGGCGGCGCATAAAGCCGAAGGCTGTTTCCGAATGTGAAGTCCGGTTTCAGTTTTTCGAGCGCCGTCGCGTCGCCGGCCTCGTCATTCCTGAGTTTTGTCAGGGCTTCAAATAGCGGCTGGTAGCTCATGGAATTCTTTGCCGCCGTCACCGGAGTCGCCCGAAGCTGCACGCGCCAGGTTCTTTCGACCGGCGGATTCCACGCGAGCAGATGTTTGAGCCGGGCGGCAAGGGTGGCCGGGGCCTTTACAATTTCGGCCACGACCACACCCTTTCGCGCGACGTACGATTCATCGTGATCATGGACCGCAAGGAACTTCTCCTCCAGTTTCGCGGCGATGGATTCATCCGCTGCGGTGGCCAGATACATCTGAAATGCGGTCTGCGGCGCGGTGACCTGACAATGTTCCAGCCGAACAACGGGAAGACCGAGTTTCTGTGAGGCCGCCTCGCGATTGGCATCAGGCAGGGCGGTGCGGCGGATGCTCCAGCCGGGAGGAAGTTCCGGAATGAGCGTGTCCTGCGCGGCGACTGACCCGCGCAGCAGACATAGGATCGCGGCCATGCGAAGGAAGAGGGAACGGTTCATGGCTCGAAGGGGGAAGCGGCGGATTTTCATGACACAGTCGCTGCGGGAGGTCACGCGGATTTTCGCGGTCCCTGGAGCCGCGACACGGACGGAAGGGCACCACCGTGAATGATTTCTCAGCGCCTCTTCACTCCAGAGGATGCGGCCGCCAGCCCTGTTCATAGCGGTCTTTCCAGTCCGGCGGAATGACGGCGACCGTTCCGTCGCAGAGCACGGCGAGATGGCCGTCCTTTTGTGCGGAATCCCAGCAGCGGATGAAGGGCGTGGCGTCACCGTATTCCTCGCGGAGGCGTTCGTGGAAGGCGCGCTGCGTGAGCGGGCCGCCGGTGTGCCATGCGGGATGCGGCGGCGGGCGTTCGTTGACGGTCCAGTGATACGCGAACGACGCGGGACCGGCGGGATCGGCGTAGGCGCTCACGGAGGCGAGTTTGCCGGTGCGGCGCGCGGCGGGGCTGAGCAGGGTTTTGTCGGGCAAGTCGTCGCCGAGAGCGCTGAGGTGCGGCGGATACTCGCCGTGCTGCCGGCGCCAGGCTTCGCAGGCTTCCCACAGCCGGCGCAACTGCTGCTTTGTCGCCGCGAGGTCAGCGCGGGAATGGTCAGGCTCCGGTGCCGGCAGTGGCGGCGCCGCGGCCGCGGGAACGTCCTGCATCCACGCGCATTCGTTCATGGTTCGCGGAGTCGTGTCTGCCCCCGGCGCGTGATAGAAGGTGTAGCCGGAAGTGCCGCCGCACAGCAGTCGCGTGCCGTCGGGCGTAAAGGCGAGGAAGTGCGCGCGGCCTGGCAGCGGCAGCGCGAGGGCTTCGCGTCCGCTGGCCACGTTCCAGAAGCGCAGCAGTTTGTCTTCGCCCGCGGTCACGAGCGTGCGGCCATCGCGGGAAAAAGCCATCGCGCCGATGGAGCCGCGGTGCCCGGGAAAGCGGCGGATGTCCGCGCAGGTGTTCGCCGCCGGGCCGATGCTGAAGACGTTTTCCTGACGCGCCGCGAGATGCGTGCCGTCCGCCGACCAGACGGCTAGGGAATTGGAGGGAAGCTCCGTGCGCCGGGCCGCCCCGGACGGGAGTTCGTAAATCACCACGCGGCCATCCTGACTGAGTGCGATCCGGCGACCGTCCGGACTGAACGAAGGAATCGCCGAGCCGGTGGCGGCTTCCAGCACTTTGCGGCCCGCGGGCAGCTCATAAACGACGGTGCGCTCGCGCTCCGGGCAGAAGGCGATCCAGCGCCCGTCCGCGGACACGCGCGGTGCCGACCGCTGCGGCATTTCCGGCAGGGTGAAGCGTTTGCGTTCGCCGCCCGTGGTGGCGTCCACGATGCGAAACGCGCTCCACTGATGCAGCGTGAGCAGCGCGCGGCCATCCGGCGAGAAGGCGAGCGGAATGTCAGGCAACCGCAGGCCGGGGCGCGCGGCGGCGAAATCCCACAGCACGCACGCCGTCCGGTCCGGACCGCTGACCAGCCCGGGATCGGTGAGGAGCGCGGCGGTTTTCCCGTCCGGCGCGATGACCGGCTCCCACACATGCCAGTCGCTGTATTGCACGCGCTCCACCGGTTCGTCACGGCGGGTGGCGGTGTTCCAGTGACGCAGCGTGAGGTCGGACGCGGCGCTGCGGATTTGCGAGCCGTCCGCCGTGAAGGCAACGGCGAGCACGTTGTTCCGATGACCGCGCCGGGGCGGCTCCAGCGTCCAGTTAGCGGTCTGCACCAGTTGGATGGCCTGCTGCGCCCCGGAGAGCGCGAGCTGTTTTCCATCCGGCGAGAAAGCGGCCCGCTGCATGCGCTGCCCGCCCGTGCGCTGCCGCACCTCGCCGTCACTCAGGCGGATGAAGAGCAACTCCGCATCGCCCATGAGCAGCAGCGCGCGGTCCGTGGCCGGATGGAGCCAGGCGGCATAGCAGAATGATTTCCCGCCGGAAAACGGCAGCGTGTGCCGCGGCTCCGGCTGCATCGGGCGATACCATGACAGGCGCGCCTGACTGTCGCCCGGCAAATGAATTACGACGAGTTCTCCGTCCGCAGTCCACGCAAGGCCGCGCGCCTCCACCGGCCATTCCTGCACGACTTTCCGTTCCGCCGTGTCCCACAACTGCACGCGGTGCGGCGGGGGATTCTGCGTTTGATAGGCCCAGCGGCTGGCCACGGCGAGCCAGCGTCCGTCCGGCGAGAAGGCGAGCGATTCGCAGCCGTCCTCCGACCACAATTCAACGGTGCGTTTTTCAAGGTCCACCATGCGCAGGCCGTTCACGCCGCTCAGAGCGAGGAGCGGACGCGCGGGATGCCTCTCCAGCCGCCGGTAGCTGCTGATATAGCGGATTTCCAGCTCCTGCCACGTCAGGATTTCCGCGCCCCGGGCGGCGTCATAAAGGTGTGCCCTGCCATCGTCCACGGTGAACAAATGCGCGCCGTCCGCGGTGAAGGCGGCGTCATCAGAATTCGGGATGGGAAATGCGGCGTCCTGCGCGCCTTCGATCTGCCGGTGGAGGTAATGCCACTCGAAACCGCGCAGGTCGGGCGCGCCGGGCTGCGGACGATGCGCCTCCAGCA
Source organism: uncultured Akkermansia sp. (assembly GCA_964523105.1). Lineage (GTDB taxonomy): Bacteria > Verrucomicrobiota > Verrucomicrobiia > Verrucomicrobiales > V1-33 > V1-33. Next base: position 145,916 of record CAZFZN010000010.1, on the reverse strand, counting down.
GCAGCGCCGCGCCTTCGCCGTAGCCCTCCTGCCAGTTTTGCCAGGCGACCTTCATGTCGGAAGTGTAGAGATTGAGCCGGGCTTCGGCAGCACTGGCTTCGGCGAAGTTCCGCTGCGTGGCCTCGGCGGCGCGCGCTGTTTCCAGCCGCTGCGCGGAAACCGTGGAGACGACCGCCACGCCCAGTGTCAGGAGGAACACCGCCGCGAGCGCCGCCGCCAGCGCCCGGTGCCGCCGCGCCCAGCGCCATGCTTTTCCCAAAGCCGAAACCGGACGCGCCGCGACCGGCCGGCCGTCAAGGAAGCGCCGCAGGTCGTCCGCCATGTCGCGCGCCGTGGCGTAACGGCGGTGAGGCTCCTTCGACAGCGCTTTGAGACACACGGTTTCCAGATCGCGCGGGGTGGAGGCGTTGAGCACCCTCACAGAAACCGGATCGTCATGCATCACCTGCTGCAGGACATCGAAATGCGATTCGCCGGTGAACGGCGCGCGCCCGGTGAGCATGGCGTAGAGCGCCGCGCCCAGACCGAAGACATCCGTGGCCGGCTGCGCTGCCAGCTTCGTGCCCGCGGCCTGCTCCGGCGAGAGGTAGCCGGGCGTGCCGAGCACTTCGCCGGAAAGTGTCAGGCCCTCCGCGCCCTCGCAGCGCGCGAGTCCGAAATCGAGCACGCGCGCGCGGCCCGCGATGTCCAGGAGCACATTCGACGGCTTGAGGTCGCGGTGCACCACGCCCATGTCGTGCGCGTGCTGGATGGCGTCCGCGATTTCCGCCGCCAGCGCCGCCGCGCGCCGGGCCGGCAGCGGGCCATCCTCCCGCAACACCCGGGCGAGGCTTTTTCCCTCCACGAAGTCCATGGTGAAATACACCGTGCCGTCCTCCTCACCGATGCCGTGCACGCGCACGATGCCGGAGTGCTGCAATCCCGCCGCCGCGAGCGCCTCGGTGCGAAACCGGGCCACCAGCGACGGCTCCGCGAGCACGCTGTCGCGCAGCACCTTCACCGCCACCTCGCGCTGCAAACTCCGCTGCCACGCGCGATAGACCACCCCCATCCCGCCGCGCCCGATCTCCGCCTGAATCTCGCAGTCGGCGAGAACCGGAAGCCGCTCCGCCGCCGCCGACCTGGTTTCCGCCGGCCCGGAAACGACCGTTGCCACCTCTCCGCCGGGCGGTGTCAGAATTGTCAGGTCGGGGGAACTGGAACGGGAGCCGGAATCGGGCATGGGCGCGCATCATAGCACGGCGCCCGCGCTTTCCAGCGGGTTCGCTACTCGTGTGTTATTGCCGGGCCCGCCCGCAGCGGTTGGGAGGAACAGGCAGAACCCCGTGGCTCCGCGACAGACCTGTTTCGCAGCGGCGCGCGGAGGCGGCGATTCCATCCGGTTGAGTTTCTGAAACCGAAGCTATTCGGTAACGCTGAATGCCTGACTCACTCCCCCCTGACAGCCCGTTTCCTGCGACCCGCTGGTCGCTGGTGCAGCGCGTGCGCGAGCCCGCGGTGCGCGAAGCGGCGATGGAGGAGCTGTGCCGGCTCTACTGGCGGCCCATTTACCTCTACGCGCGGCGGGCGGGGCGCAGCCAGCAGGATGCGGAGGACCTCACGCAGTCGTTCTTTGCCAGTCTCATCGAGCGCGATACGCTGGCCGGCGCGGACGAGCAGCGCGGCAAACTGCGCACGCTGCTGCTGACGGCGTTTCAGCGGTTTGCGGTCAGTCAGTGGCGAAAAGAGAACCGCACCAAGCGCGGCGGCGGGCTGCACTTCACCGGCATCGAGGAACTGGAAAACTCGCCGGCGCTGACGGGCCATGATGCACCGGATGTCGCCTACGCCCGCGCATGGGCGGCGGGAATCGTGGCGGAAACGGAGGCGGCGCTGGAGCGGGATTACGACCGGCGCGGCCGGGGCGAATTGTACCGTCACCTGCGGCCGCTCCTGGCGTGGCACAGTGCGCCCGACGGGGCCGCGGACCACATTGCCGGGGCCTGCGGCCTGACGCCGGGAGCCGTGCGCGTGGCGCTCAAGCGTCTGCGGGAGGCGTGGCGGCGCGGCATCGAGCAGGCGGTTTCCGCCACGGTCACCCATAGCGGTGATGTCGCCGGCGAAGTGCGCTGGCTGCTCAAAGTGTGGTCTGCGGAGTAGGCATCCGGCAGGGTTTGGCGAAGTGTGGAAGCGTGACGCGTGCCGGCGTTGCGGGCGTGCGTTTATATGCTGGTTCACTGCTGCGTCACGATTGCGGCCGGTCAGAGGCACCGGATGTGCGGCGTTGCAGCGGCGTCCGTGTACGGCACAGCGGGAGCATGATTCTTCGCCTGCTGCTCCTTCTTTCCCTAACTGCCGTTGCCATCGCCGCAGATCAACCCCAATGGGGTGCGGCGTGGTCGCGGAATATGGTCAGTGCCGAAAAGGGGCTGGTGGAGAAATTCGACGTGAAGAGCGGGGAGAACATCCGCTGGCGCGCTGCGCTGGGGACGGAGGCGCACTCCTCGCCGGTCGTGGCCGGCGGGCGCGTGCTCATTGGCACCAACAATCACAAGCCGCGGGATCCGAAGCATTCCGGCGACCGCGGCGTGCTGATGTGCTTCGACGAGAAGACGGGTGGGTTTCTCTGGCAGCTCGTGGTGCCGAAGCGTATCGAGGATCAGTATTACGACTGGCCGCGCATCGGGCTGTGTTCGCCGCCGACGGTCGAGGGCGACCGGGTTTATGTGATGACGAACCGGCACGAAGTCGCCTGCCTCGATCTGCACGGCATGAAGAACGGCAACGACGGTCCCTTCAAAGAGGAGGGCCGTCACATGACACCCGCGGAACTGCCGCCGCTGGAGCCCGGCGCGACGGATGCCGATATTCTCTGGATCGTGGATTTGGTGAAGGACGCCGGCATCTGGCCGCACGACGGCGCGCATTCGTCCATTCTCATTCACGGCCCGCATCTTTACGTGAACTCCGCCACCGGCGTGGACAACACGCACAAGCGCATCCGCACGCCCGACGCGCCGGCGCTCCTGGTGTTCGACAAGGCCACCGGCAAAATCATCACGCGGGATCGCGAGAACATCGCGCCGAACACGTTTCACGCCTGCTGGTCGTCGCCGTCGCTCGCGGAAGTGGAAGGACAACCGCGGCTGTTCTATTGCGGCGGCAACGGCCTGCTCTACGCCTTCGCGCCGCTGAGCAAAGAAGCCGCGGCGGCGGAATCCCCGGCGCTGCAAAAGCTCTGGCAATACGACCCCGATCCCGGGGCGCCGAAAACGGACGTGCATGTTTATAGCCAGAATCGCCAGGAAGGTCCGAGCGTGATTCACGGCATGCCGGTGTTTCATGACGGCCGCATCTACATCGCCGGCGGCGGCGATGTGTGGTGGGGCAAGAACGAAAGCTGGCTCCAGTGCGTGGACGCCGCGAAGGGCACGAAGCTCTGGAGCCTGCCGCTCGGCAAACACGTCATGAGCACGCCGGCGGTGCAGGACGGCCTGTGCTTCATCGCGGACACCGACCGCGTGGTCCGCTGCGTGAATGCCGAAACCGGCCGCGAGTTCTGGCAGCACACCACGGAAGGCGACTACTGGGCTTCGCCGCTGATTGCGGACGGCAAAGTTTACATCGGCTCCCGGCGCGGCGATTTTTGGATCTTTGCCGCCGCCAAAGAAAAGAAAGTGATCTTTCAGACGCACCTCGGCGCGCCCGTGACCAGCACCGTCTGTGCAGCCAACGGCACGATCTTCATCGCGACGATGACCGGCCTCTTTGCCGTCGCGGCAAAAGACCCTGGTCAGTAACGCGTGATCGTTTCGTGCAGGTTGAGGACCACGCGGCAAACACTGGTCCAAGCGGCGAGTTCGACTTTGTCTTCGGTCTTCGATTTTGGAGCGAAGCCGATACTCAGCAGCTTCGCGGCATCCTCCGGGCGGGCTTTGTATTCCACTCGCATCTTTTCCAGAAAGGAGAGCAGGCCGTCGCGCTCTTCGGCCGACGGCGGCCGCGAGAGCGCCTTGCGAAATGCCGCCTCCAGGCGGGCGGCGTCGCCCTGCACCTGCATCAACTCCGCGGCCCACACGCGCGCGGCTTCCACATACGAGGGATCGTTGAGAAGTGTCAGCGCCTGCTGCGGCGTGTTGGCCTGAGTGCGCAGGGCGATGCAGTCTTCGCGGCTCGGCGCGTCGAAGTTGGCCATCATGGGATGAAGAAACGTGCGCTGCCAGTGGGTGTAGATGCCGCGGCGCCACTGGTCGGAGCCTTTGCTCGCAAGGTAATCGCGGTCGGGAAACTGCAGGCCCTCGTAGTATCCGGCGGGCTGATAGGGCATCACCGGCGGGCCGCCCATTTCGAGGCGGAGCAGGCCGGAGATGGCGAGCGCATTGTCGCGCACGGCCTCGGCTTCAAGACGTCGCGCGTTCTGTGAGGCGAGCCAGCGGTTCTGCGGATCAGCCTCGCGCGTTTCGGCGCGCGGCTGCGACGACTGGCAGTAGGTGTGACTGGTGACGATGAGCTGCACCATGTGGCGGAAATCCCAGCCGCTCTCCATGAACTCCGCGGCCAGCCAGTCGAGCAGTTCCGGATGCGACGGCGCTTCGCCCTGCGCGCCGAGGTCATCGGTCTGCGCGCTGAGGCCGGTGCCGAAGAATTGCCGCCACAACCGGTTCATGACGACGCGCGCGGTGAGCGGGTTGTTTCGCGAGACGAGCCAGTTGGCGAGGCCGAGGCGCGTTGGCTCGGGCGCGGCATCTTTCGGCAGCCATGCCGGCGTGACCGGGGCGCAGATTTCGCCGCTTTCATCCTGCCAGTTACCGCGGGCGAGCACGCGGATGGTGAGCGGCTTCGGCGAGCGCTCGGTGACCATCACCGGCGTGCGCCCGCCGCGGCAGGCGCGGATTTGGGCGTCGAGTTCGCGGATGGCTTTGGTAATGGTGTGGCCGGGCGTGCTGCGGAGATACGTTCGCAGATCGGACGTGTCGGACGGGTCCGACTTGTCCGATGGAATGCGTGAGACCACGGGCGAGATGCTCACGCGCAGCGCGCTGGCGAGATTGCCGGGGAGAGTCACGCGCAGTGAATCTCCTGGAGCAAAGACGGCGGGCTTGTCCAGCAGCCACACCGCCGTGTGCGGCACATGCGCCAGGCCGTCCTCACTGGTCCAGCCGTTTTGAATGCCGGGAATTTCAAAGCCGTTCGCGTAGCGGCGGCGCTTGTGATCGGCCTCGGCAAAGTGCATGGCCAGCGCGTGGGCCTTGCCGGCGCCGTCCATGCGCACGAACGCCGGTTTCAGCGTCAGGCTGTGTCCCTTGCGGGCGATGGAGCCTCCGCCGGGTTTGTCAGGCCGGAGTTCGAGGCGAAGGGCGGAGACGCGGCCGGTGTACGGCACTTTGATCTCGGCATCGCGCGCGCCGCCATCGGCGAAGGCGATCCATCCATCTGCGGCGACGGGAGACGACGCGTTCTGCAACTTCGCCTCCGTCACCGCCGGAGCCGGAGCGGCCCAGCCTGACGGATTCGATTTCAGGAACTCAGTTACTTCGTTCCGCCACTGCTCGAAAGCTCCGCGCTTCGCGGCATCGGCCATGATTTCCCTGCCGGCGGTGTCGAGCAGGGCATGCGCCGCGCCGTTGAGCAGCTGGATGCGTTCCTTGAGCGCTTGGCTTTCCACCACGCGCTCCGGCGGGAACGGATGGTCGTTGCTCCAGCCGCGGAGATCCGGGTTTGGCGTGTAGTTGTAGTCCTGATAAACACCCCACTGTTTCACGTCGGCAAAGTAGGCTCCCAGTGAATAGAAGTCCTTCTGCGTCCAGGGATCGAACTTATGATCGTGGCACTCCGCGCAGCCCGTCGTCGCGCCGAGCCATGCCATGCTCACAGTGCGCACGCGGTCCGCCGTGTATTTGGCGAGATACTCGCCCGGCTGCGCGCCGCCTTCGCGCGTCATCATGGTGAGGCGGTTGAAACACGTGGCCGTCCACTGCTCGTCGCCGGGATTGGGAAGCAGGTCGCCGGCCAACTGCTCGCGCGTGAAGACATCGAAGCGCTTGTTGTCGTTGAACGCGGCGATGACGTAATCGCGATAGGCCCAGGCGTTGTGATTCTGATCACCGTGATAGCCCACGGTGTCGGCGTAGCGCACGACATCGAGCCAGTGCTGCGCCATGCGTTCGCCGTAATGGGGACTGGCGAGGAGGTCTGAGATTTGGGATTTAAGATTTGAGAGGTGAAATCCGGCGACGGCCTCCGGCGAGGGCGGCAGGCCGGTCAGGTCCAGTGAAAGCCGGCGCAGGAGTGTCGCGGCATCTGCCGGCGGCGACGGGGCGATGCCTTTCTCCAGGAGCGGCTGCTGGATGAAGGCGTCGATGGGATTGACGATTTGAGATTCGGGGTTTGAGATTTGCGGAACGGGCGGGCGAACAATCGGCGTGTAGGCCCAGTGCGCTTCATACTCCGCGCCTTCCGCGATCCACCGGCGCAGCGTTTCCTTCTGCTGCTTTGTCAGAGTCTTGTGCGCATCCTCCGGCGGCATGAGGTCGTCGGGGTCGGACGTGAAAATGCGCGCCACCAGTTCGCTGGCCTCCGGCTTGCCGGGGACGATGGCCAGTTTGTCCGACTCCGCCGGCTTCATGGCCTCCTCGCGGATGTCGAGCCGCAGCCCGGCCTTGCGCGTTTTCGCATCGGGTCCGTGGCAGTGGAAACAGTTGTCCGAGAGCAGCGGGCGGATGTCGCGGTTATAGCGCAGCGGTGCCGCGCCGGCGGGAACGGCGAGGGCAAGCAGGAGGCTGGTGCGGAGGATCATGGCGGGGAGTTGGGAAGGAACGTGCCGGAATGGGCGAAGGCTTTCACCGCAACCGCCGGTTACGGGAGCCGTGAGGACGGGACGGCCGCGGGAGCCCGTCAATGGGCCTCTTGCGGTTTTGCCCCCGTCCGTTGACGCATTTTCCGGGGCCGGAGCCGGAAGCGGCGCCCCGCGGGCCGTCGCCGGCAGGCCCGCTCAAATCAATAGGCCCCCGCCGGCTGCTGGTGATTCCCGTTGCTCCCTGCGATTTCATCATCGCCGTGCCCCGGCACCAGTGAAGGGCGGCCGACGATCAGCGGGTCCACGGCACCGATTCGCTGTACATCCTTTTTGGAATAGGGCAGGCGCTGCAGCACGAAGCGCATGGCGTTGAGACGGGCGCGCTTTTTGCAGTCGGATTTGATGACCGTCCACGGGGCGTCAGAGGTATCGCTGTGGAGAAACATGTTCTCCTTGGCGCGGGTGTAGGCATCCCATTTATCGAGCGACGCCATATCGATGGGGCTGAGCTTCCACTGTTTGAGCGGATGCGCCTCCCGTTCCTTGAAACGCCGGCGCTGTTCCTCACGGCTGACGGAGAACCAGAATTTGAAGAGATGAATGCCGCTGCGGACGAGATGCCGCTCGAACTCCGGCGTCTGGCGGAGGAACTCATCGTATTCCTCATTGGTGCAGAAGCCCATGACGCGCTCCACCCCGGCGCGGTTGTACCACGAGCGGTCGAAGAGAACAATTTCCCCGCGCGTGGGCAGATGCTCTATGTAACGCTGGAAATACCACTGCCCGCGTTCCTCCGCGGTGGGCTTCTCCAGCGCCACGACACGTGCGCCCCGCGGATTGAGGTGCTCCATGAAACGCTTGATGGCACCCCCTTTCCCCGCGGCATCGCGTCCCTCGAAAAGAATGACGATGCGCTGCCCGGTTTCCTTGACCCATGCCTGGAGCTTGAGCAATTCCACCTGCAGACGGTATTTCTGCCGCTCATAGCTTTTGCGCGACAGGAGATGGAGATACGGATAAGCGCCGCTGCGCCAGCCCGGGGCGAGCATGGCATCAGGATCCGCGCCCTCCTCCGGTACCGGTTTGGAGAAAAGAATGTGGCGCAGGGCTTTTGCCTCATCCGGCGACGCCCCGTCGATGAGGGCCTTCATCTGCCGCAGGGGGTCATGGTCCGGCGTGCCGTCGGCATGGCGCCCCAGCAGCCCGGCAAGGGTCATGGCCTGAATGGTGCGGGCCTCGGATTTTGCCGCCGTCGTGACATGCATTTCGATTCCCTCCGGGGTGGTCCGGCTGGCGGTGTCTCCCAGGCTTACGCGACGGGCTCTTGTGGTGGCCGGCTTGGCTGTTTTGGGTGTGTCTGGCATGGGTGCAGTCGATAATGGAAAGGGGAACACTTTGTTACGCTGCGGCCTGCCCGCTGCCAAGCCTGCCGGGCTCATTCCGCAAGATACGCGGCGCCTTCGCCAACAGATGAGGGGGAGCGGTCGCCGTCGCCCCAGGGGCGCGAGGGCCGGCGACGCCGCAGCCCTGCGGCGGTTGGACGGACGTGTTTCTTACAGTCGCTCCTGCGGCAGGCTTGACTCACCGCATCGCTGCGAAGACGGTGCGTTCATGTCTCTCCGGCTTTCCACGCTCGGCTGGTGCGCGCGGCGCTGTGTGCGCACGCTGGTGGGGATGTATTACGCGCCGGTGCGGTTCACCGGGCGCGAGCGGCTGCCGCAGGGGCCGGTGCTGTTCGTTGCCAATCACCAGGACTCTCTGCTCGATCCCGTGCTCGTCGGCTCGCTCGCCCAACGCAACGTGCGCTTCCTGGCCAAGGCCACGCTGTTCGATGCGCCGGTGCTCGGTTCGATCATGCGCAGCCTCGGCATGATTCCGGCCTATCGATCGCAGGACGATGCCTCGCAGATGAAGCGGAATCTCGAAATCCTCGACCGCGCGGCGGAGGCACTGGCGGCCGGGCACTGCGTCGGCATTTTTCCGGAGGGGAAAAGTCACGACCTGCCGCGCATCGAGCAGATCAAGAGCGGCACGGCGCGCATTGCGATGAAGGCGGTGCAGCTGGGCGCGAAGCCGCAGCTGGTGGCGGTGGGGACGAACTTCGAGCGCAAGGAATCGTTCCGCACCGCGCTGTGGGTCCAGGCCGGCGAGCCGCTGGACCTCGCGGAATTTCTCGGGGCGCATCCTCACGAAAAGCAGGCACAGCGTGCCCTGACGGCGGAGATCGAGTCGCGGCTCAAGCTGGTCGCGCTGCATTTGGACGATCCGAATCTGCTGCCGTTGCTGGATCAGCTCGAACATCTCGTCCCGCGGCCCGGCCTGAACACGCCGGGACCGCTGGTGCGGCTGCAGCTTCGCAAACGGGTGGCGGAGGCGATGAATCATTTCTACGCCGCGGACCGTCCGCGCGCGGAGGCTGCGGAGCGCGGGATTCTCGCCTACGCTGAGGCGCTGAAAGCGGAGGGACTGCAGCCGGGTTCGCCGGTGATGCGCTACCGCCGGCTGCGGCTCGCGCTGCGCCTGCTGCGCGACACGCTCGCCCATCTCCTCGGCATCGTGCCGGCCCTGGCCGGCCTCATGCATCACGCCGTGCCGTATGTCATTTCGAGGCATCTTTCGCTGCGCGTCAGCAAATGCGGCCGCATGACCCTGGCCCTCGCGCGGCTGGGCATCGGACTGCCGCTGATGATCCTGACGTATGCCGGCGTGTGGTTGGCACTGCGCTCCTATTTTCTGCCCTGGGTCGCGTGGGCATGGACGCTCGCGATGCCGTTTTGCGGATTCCTCGCGCTGAGAAATCTGCGCAAGCTCCGTCGCGGCGGCCAGTCGCTCGTGGCGCAGGCGCGGCTTTGTTTTCAAAAAGAAAAGCTCCGGTCGCTGCGGTCCCGGCAGGACGACGTGCGCCGGCTTGTGGCCGGCCTCGCGGAGGAGTACGCCGGAGTGCGTCCGCGTCCGGAGCCGCTGGAGCCGCACTGGACGTGGCCGCGCGTCCGGAAGCTGGCGCTGCGCTGGAGTGTAATCCTGGTGATTACCGCCGCGCTGTGGACCGGCTATGCCCACTGGCGGCGATCCCGCATGGCCCTCGCCCTGGGAGGCATGGAACTCACGCACGTGCCCGCGGACCAGCTGCGTGAAATGCTCACCGCCGACGAAGCGCTGCTGCGTGAGCTGCTGCCGCAGATTCCGCCGCGCCTCGCGGAGGCGGAGAAACTCGCCGCCGGCTTCGCTTCCGGCGGGCGCAGCTACTACAGTCAGGCCGACAACGACGAGCTGCGCCGCCTGCTGCGGGATTATGTCACGCTGCGCACCGTGCTCGTCCGCATGGTATGGCGCTATCAGCGTTCGTATCAGGTGCAGGATGAAACGCTGCGCGCGCGCACCTTTCTCTGCGCCTGCACCGCCGGCACGGCGCTGGCGGATGTTTCGCTGGCGTTCGTGGAAGCGTTTCACAACAGCGGCGAAGCGGTGAAGAAGCTCAATGAAGCCGAACCGGCATGGGATATTCCGCCGGGAGTGTTCGACACTGTGCGCCGCAGCCTCTGCAGCATCACCAACCGCACCGCGCTGCAGGAAGCCGGCAGGCGGTACGGGGAAATCGACTGGAAGGCGCTGGCCCTGACCGACGGCTATGCCGCATTCCACGATTCCATCCGCGAATGCCGGCGGCGGCTCGGAGATGCAGACCACCGTCTCACTGCCGAGCGACTCAAGCAGCCGCTGCGCGACGCGCGCGACGAAGGCAAAGACCTCATCTACGGCGTGCAAACGCTGGTGAGCACATGGATGGGCGACACCAAACTGCGCGAACCGGGCAGCGCGCTCATTTCCGCGGCACAGCTCAAGGAACTCGCCTCCAGACTCCAGCCCGGCGACATCATTCTCGAGCGCCGCAACTGGTATGTCAGCAATGCCTTCCTGCCCGGCTACTGGCCGCACGCCGCGCTGTACGTCGGCAAGCCGGAGGATCTGCAGCAACTGGGCCTGCACCAGGATCCGCGCGTCCAGGCGCACTGGGCGAAATACATCCGTCAGGACGCGAAAGGCCATGCCTGCGTCGTGCTGGAGAGCATCAGTGAGGGTGTGACATTCACGTCGCTGGAGCACAGCGTCGGCGAAGCCGACAGCGTGGCTCTGCTGCGCCCGCGGCTCACGGCGGATCAGAAACGCGAGGCCATCGCGCGCGCCTTCAGTCACGCCGGCAAGCCCTACGATTTCCAGTTCGACTTTTTCTCCTCCGACAAACTCGTCTGCACGGAACTCGTCTATCGCGCCTACGACGGCACGATTCGCTTTCCTCTGAAAAACATCCTCGGCACCCGCACGCTGCCGGCGATCGAACTGGTGCGCAAGTTCGCCGGAGAACGCGGCACGCCGGACGCCCAGTTTGAATTTGTCTGCTGCCTGTGCGGCGACCGGGACGCGGGATGCGCCAGATCAGTGGATGAAGCGGGATTCGTGGCCACGCTGAATCTGCCGGGGAGCGATTTGCTGATGAAGTAGGCGGTATCTCAGGGCGATGTCCTCCATGCCCTCCCTTCGCGAAAGGCCCGCGCCGCCGGCAGGGCGCGGCGGAGAAAAGGAAGGTCGGCGCGCTGACGCGCGCGGGCGAGGGCATCCTCCGCCGTGGCGGCCGCGGCTTTGCAGTCGCCGGTCTCCGCCTGTGCCGCGGCGAGTGTCAGGAGAAACTCCGCATTCTCCCGCGCGCCGGGTGCCTGGAGGAAAAACTCCGCGGTGCGCAGGGCCTCTGCGCCGTCCCGCACCTTTTCGTCAGGAGCGGTCGCGAGGAGCCATGCCAGCTGATGGAGACCGGGCACGAAGTGCGGGTTTTTCTGAACGGCCTGCCGCAGAGCGGATGCCGCCTCCGCCCAGCGGCCCCCGTCGGCGGCGTGTTCGGCCTGTACTGTCAGGGCATCCGGTCCGGCCGGCGTACCGGCAAGAGCGGCGACTTCCATTTCGAGGTCCGCCGTGCGGTCGAGGGCGGCGAGGGCGCGCAGCCGGCCGACCCGGGCGGGCAGCAGGCCAGGATGTGCCGCGAGCGCCGCGGTGAAATGCTCCAGCGCCTTGCCGGCCCTGGCGGACTCCAGTTCCAGGTCGCCGAGATGGAACATTACCTGGGCACGCTGCGAGGAGCGGGCGTTTTCGCCGGGAATGTCAGGATTCGTGTCGAGAAACTGCTGCAGCACCGTGCGGGCCTCCGGCAGATACCCGCCTTCCCGCCATGCCTCAGCGACGGCGACGGGGTGACTCACGAACGCCGTGCGCCCGGCCCATGCACCGGGAAACGGCACCGCGGCGCGGCGGGCTGATTCTTCACCGGCGGAGAGCTGTGCGGCGTCGTCCTGGATCGCGGCGCGCGACACCGGGCCTTTGTAAATCACCGAGAGCCATCCGCCGCGGTCCACGAGGAAACTCGCCGGCACCGGCATGCGCGGGTGACGGTACACCGCCTCGCGAATCAGCCGGTCGAGGACGGCCACGAGTTCCCGACCCGCCCAGCCTGACAATCCTTTGTGTCCGGATTTCCTGAGAAAGTCCGCCGCCTGCTGCGGCGAGGTCGGCACGCTTTCATCGAGGCGGTCCACGCAGAGGGCGAGCACGGTCACGCCGTCGAGTTGGGCAAGTTCCGGCAGTTCCTTCGCGCAAGGCGCGCACCAGGTCGCCCAGAGATTGAGCAGCACCGGACCGTTCGCGGTCAGCGACTCCACGGAATGTTCGTTGCCTGACAGATCCGTGAACTCCAGCGGCGGCAGCTTCAGCGGCTGCGAGAGCCGCAGCCGCAGGGTTTCCGAAGATTCCGGCAGCTGCGGCGCGGATTCCTTTAGCGAAGCCCTGACAACGGGCACGGCCCTGACTCCGCCGCCCTGAGTCAGGTGCCACACACCATTCGCGGTGACGCCGCTGAAATTTTCCTCGCCTCCGCCGGGCCAGCGCACGGTGACCTTTTCCACCGCCGCTTCTTTGCCGAGCCCGAAATGCAGCGTCTTGCTCTGCTGACTGAGAAAGCCGTCGCCCGCGGTGAGCGATCGGGTCAGCTTCCCGCCGGGCCGGTGCACTGTGACCCGCGCGCCGATGGCATCGCGCGGAGTGCGTTTGGCGGGGTCTCCGGTGAGTCGGATGCCCAGCCAGGGCCACTGGGCGCAGTCATTGCGCAGAAAGCGCACGCGCGGGGCGTTGCGGTTGGTGAGCAGCACATCGAGATCGCCGTCGCCGTCCCAGTCGGTCATAACCATGCCGCGGGCGTCGTCGGGCCAATCCAGCGCGACGGCGGCGGAGGCATCGGCGAAGCGCAGTCCGCCGGTGTTGAGAAAGAAGCAGTTTCGCTCCCGCCCGCTGAACGACTGCCCGTCGCGGATTTTCATCGCGAGCTGGTTGAACGATTCCAGATAGGCCGGCTGCGAATCACTGCCGGCGCTGGTGGGCGATTGCGACACGACCTGCCGCCAGTAAAAGCTTCACAAGTCGTGCGGATCCTCCTGCGTGATGTAGCCGTTGGCCACGTAAAGGTCTTCGAGTCCGTCGTTGTTGAGGTCGCCGAAGCGGGAACTCCACGCCCAGCGGCCGAGGGTCACACCTGCGGTTTCGCTGAGGTCATCGAACTGCCCGCCGCCTTTGTTGCGGAAGAGCGAATTGCCGCGCGCGTGGCGCTGGAACAACTGTCGTTCCTGTTCGTTCGCCGTGCGGTGAAACTTGTCCTGGAACGCGATGCGGTTGCCCGCGCTGCTGAACATGTTGGCCACGTAGAGGTCCATGCGGCCGTCATTGTCAGGATCACCCCACGCGGACGACATGCCGGCCGCAATGTCCTGCACGCCCGCAGCGGCGGCCACTTCCCTGAAAACCACCACGCCTTCGGGCGAGCGTTCGTTGCTCCAGAGCAGATTCGATCCGAAATCGTTGGCGACGTAGAGGTCCATGTCGCCGTCGTCGTCATGGTCCTCCCACGCGGGGGCATAGCTGAATTTGTTCTCCTCCATGCCTGACACTTTCGCGGCGTCGGTGAAGCGCCAGTTGCCGTCGTTGCGCAGGAGAATGTCCTGCGCGCCGTTGACGGCGTCGTAGTAAGGGACGGGCCGCGCGAAGACTTCATTCCGCGCCACCGTGGTCCGCTGGTAGTAACCGGACGCGAAGACATCGAGATCGCCGTCCTGGTCGTAATCCGCGGCGGCGAGACCGAAAGGCATCGCGGTGGGTGTCAGTTTTGCGGCTTTCACCGTGAACTCTCCCGCGCCGTCATTTTCCTGAAACAGCACGCCGTCGCGCGTGCCGAGCGCGAGGTCCTGATCGCCGTCGTTGTCGAGGTCCACGAGCAGGGCGGCATGTCCGTCATCCAGCCAGCCGGTGCCGCTTTCGGCGGTCACGTCTTGCAATGAGCCGTCAGCCCGGCGGAGGAACATGAGATTTGGCAGGCCGCCCTGCTGCACGAGATACACATCATCGAAACCGTCGCCGTTGATGTCGCCGAGCGCGACGCCGGTTTGTCCGTTCACATCCATGCCGAGAATGGACTCGATGCGCGCGGTCCAGTGATCCGTACCGTGCGCCAGCTGCTGCCGCCACGAATCATTCGACGCGAGGAGCGCTTCCGTGCAGTCGGCAAAACCGCGGGCCGCGCTCACCTCTGTCCATGACGACATATCCAACTGCGCGAGTTTGAAGGCATCGGTCCATGCCGCGGACCAGACGGCATTGACCTGCCGCCGCCGGGCTGGGGTTCGTTCATCGAGTTGAAATTGCAGCCTTGTCTTCCATCCGCGGTCCGACTTTTCCACGCCCGTCACTTTCACTGCGGCATGAGCGTCCGTGCCGGTGCGCCATTTGCGCAGTTCCTGTTCCACCGCGTCGCGCAGTTCCACGGGCGGCCGGGCCGGCGCTTTGTGATGCACGAGCAGGACGCCGTCGGAATAAACGAGCTTAGGGGCTCCGGCTCCCGGTAACATGACGCGGCAGCCGGGCTCGACGATGGAGGACAGGCCGCCCGGCGCCGGTGCGTCGGAGGTCAACCATTCCTTGAGCACTGCCAGCTGCGCGCCGATTTTTTCGTTCGCCGCCTCCGTGTCCCAGCCGTCCTGCGACGGATCATCGGGCATACTGGATGTGCCCTGTGCCGCCACGGCAGGCGCTTTTACGTCAGGGCCTGGAGCGGCAGGCGCGCTGGTTTCCGGGGCCGGTTTGCATCCCGCCGCGGCGAGTGCCGCAGACAGAAAAAAACAGAAGCGCAGGCGATTCATGCCGCGCTTTTTAAGGCAACCCGGAGGCCGGCGTCAATGACACCCGCAGCCGCTGCCGCAACTGCCGCCGCCCTGGGGCATGACATCGCGCTCTGTGGCGACGCGGCCCAATTCCAGGGTGCGGCCGACGTAAGCCATGATGGTGCCCTGAATGTCCTCCAGCATGCCGCGCGCCTCCATGAAGGCCTGCACATCGGGGTTCTGCACCACTTCGCCGCGCAGTTTTTCGAAGGCGGCGCCCTCCTCTTCCGAGATTTCGCCGCCGCCCATGCGTTTTTGCTGGAGCGCTTCGCCCATGTTGGCGAGCTGGGCGTAGCCGCGGGTGGCATCGGGATTGCCCAGGAAACTCTCAATGCGTTCGCGAGCCGCCTGGACGTCGTCGTCCTGGAGGAGCGCTTCGCAGAGCTCGCGGATTTTTTCGCCCAGGTCGAGCCGGGGGCGCACGTCTTCGTCAGCACCGATAATAAGCATAGGGCGGGGGCTTACAGCGTTCCCGGGGGAATGCCAACGCTCATTTCTTGTCCGGAAAAGGAGATTTACGGAGATTGTCACTATGGCGGCGGGGTTCTAAAACGTTGCCGCCTGCACCACCACAGCCATGTTCTTCCGTCCGCTTCTCACCGCCGCCGTCTGCTCCCTGGGGATCGTTGCCCCGCTCAATGCTCAACTCCCGCCGCGTGCGCCGGCCGCACCCGCGCCCCAGACGGCGCCTCCGCCGAAGCCGCTCAAGGACGAGGACACCGCCAAACTGCTCGAGCAACTCGCGCAAATGTCGAAGGCGCTCGACGAGCAGAAGTTCGGCTACAATGCCAAGGTCATCCGCGAACTCCGCGAGGCCGGCGCCTCCGCCGACAAGGCTTTCGCCCTCTGGCTCGACTGCATGAAGGACGTGGAGTACGACCAGAAGGGGCGCACGGCGACGGAATTTGCGGAATGGAAACGCCGTCAGACCAAGGACGCCAACCGCGACCGGGACGCCGCCCTCCAGCTCCAGGTGCAATGGCTGGCTATCGTGCTGATGCATTCCAATGCCCGCACGGATGCGGCGGAGGGCGAAGCCATTGCCGCGGCGGTCGCGTTTCTCGATACCGTGGTGGACCGCATTCAAAAATCAGACGGCCGGCTCGACGACAACGCCCGCGGCAGCGTGCTCAACTCCGTTTTCGCCAAACACTACAAACTGGATTCCACCGTCGCGAGTCAGGAAGGCGGAGCTTACGCCCCGGGCGACATCGACGGTATTTATGATGGAATGATCCTGCCCTATTATCGAGATGCGGGTCTGCCCACGAGTCTGATGCAGGCGTGGACCAAACGCATCGAACAGGCCACCGCCATCGCGGCGTCTTTCAAGTTCATCGAAGCGAAGGAGAAATTCACCGCGGAGCGGCTGCCCGAACTGCGCTGGGGGCAGGCGCGGGAGCTTTTCGAGCTTGGTCAGGAGGAGACCGCCGCCCAGCAGCTGCTCGGTATCATCAAGTCGAACCTGTCCCACCGCAATGCTTCGGCCTGGATGGAGGAACTGGCGGCACTGCTGAAGGACGAGGAGGTGCCGGCCAGTCCGAAATCCACTCCCGGATTCCCGCCGGCTGAGAGCCAGACGCCGCCGCCCGACATCGGAGGGCGCGGCCCGCGTGCCTTCGGTCCAGGGGGCCGCGGCAACGGACCGGGACGCCCTTGAGCAGGACTTTAGTCCGGCACAGGGCACGGCGCTTCGCATGATCCGTTCTCTGATTCTCCTTTTCGTTCTGTCGCTGCCGGCCGCCGCCTCGGAGCGACCCAACATCGTGTTCATCCTCGCCGATGATCTCGGCTGGGGTGAATTGGGATGCTACGGCCAGAAAAAAATCCCGACGCCGCACCTCGACCGGCTGGCCGAGGAGGGCACGCGATTCACGCGGCATTACAGCGGCGCGCCGGTGTGCGCGCCGGCCCGCTGCGTGCTCATGACCGGCCGCCACCTCGGGCATGCGGAAATCCGCGGCAATCAGCAGGCCAAAGTGAGGTTCCCGCAGTTCAGTGAGGGCCAGCACCCCATTTCGGCGGAGGTCGTCACATTGCCCATGATTCTGAAAGAGGGCGGCTACACCACCGCGGCCTTCGGCAAGTGGGGCCTCGGCCCCGTCGGGAGCACCGGCGATCCCAACAAAAAGGGCTTCGATTACTTCTTCGGCTACAATTGCCAGGCGGTGGCGCACTCCTTCTACCCGCGCCATCTCTGGCGCAACGATCAGCAGGTGGAAATCAACCGGCAGCCCGTGCCCGGCCATGCGAAAGAACCGGAGGGCGGCGTCAAGCCTGACAGTTTTCTCGGCCGGAATTATGCGCCGCTGCTGATGATGGAGGACGCCGAGAAATACATCGCCGCACAGAAGGACGCGACGCGGCCCTTCTTCCTCTACCTTGCCTTCATCGAGCCGCACGTAGCCATGCACCCGCCGAAGGAGTGGGTGGACAAATTCCCCGCAGAATGGGACCCGCAGCCCTATCACGGGGAAAACGGCTACCTGCCGCAGGCCCGTCCCCGCGCCGCCTATGCCGCCATGATCGCAATGCTCGACAGCTACGTCGGCCGCGTCTCCGCCGCGCTGGAAAAGGCGGGCGTCGCAGAAAATACCCTCGTCGTTTTCACCAGTGACAACGGCACCACCCATGCCGGCAAGCCGGACAGCCCGTTCCACATCGGCGGCGCGGATGCGAAGTTCTTCAACTCCACCGCCGGGCTGCGCGGTTACAAAGGCAGCGTCCACGAAGGCGGGCTCCGGGTGCCGCTGATCGTCCGCTGGCCCGGCAAAGTGAAAGCCGGCGCCGTCAGTGACGCGCCTGGCTATTTCGCAGACTGGATGCCCACCCTCTGCGCCGCTGCCGGGCTTCCGGTGCCTGACAAAACCGACGGCGACAATCTCTGGCCTGTCATCACCGGCGGCGCGGTGCCGGAGAAGCGCCGGCCGATGGTATGGGTCTTCCCCGAGTACGGCGGCCAGGTCGCGGTGCGCACCGGCGGTTTCGCGGTTTTGCGCACCGGTCTGAAAACGAAAAAACCAGGAGCATGGGAGGTCTATGACATCACCGCCGATCCCGGGCAGTCGAAAAATCCCGCCGCGGACCGTCAGGATCTCGTCCGCGAGGCGCAGGAGATTTTGCGGCGCGAGACGGCGGAGAACGCGGTGTTCCCGCTGAACGTCGAGTGAAAGCGGGCCGCGCTTCAGGGTGCGGCAGGCGGCAGGTATGTCAGCCGGAGGCGGACGTGCTGGCGCGACGGATTGCCGGGCAGCGTGCGGTTGATCTGCACGCGCTGATAATCCGCATTCACATTGGTCGCGGTGCCCTGGGGCTGTTCGGTCCAGACGATCAAGTCCGGGCTGGTCTCGACGATGTAGGTCAGGCCGAGGGCGGCGCGGTCCCGGCGCCGCATGAACAGTCCGCGCACCCGGTAGGTTCCCTCGAAGGTGAACCAGAAGTCCGGCGGTCCCGCCGAACCCGTCGCCGCCACCGGCGCCGGATCTGTCAGCAGCGGGTTCATGCTGAATGCGAATTCCTCCAGCAGGGAATAACCGTCACCGTCTTCATCTGACGACAAGTCCGTCACCCCCGGCGTGCGCAGTCCCAGATTCCACGCCCATGCAGTCACCGGATCGTCGTCCGGCGGCGGTGGCGTGTAGAGATTGCGGTACCAGCCCACGATGCCGGCAAAGCGCGAGGTGCTGATGATGTCAGGATCGCCGTCGCCGTCCATGTCGGCGAGCGCGAGGCTGTAAGCGCTGGTATTCGGAGCCGCGGTCAGCGTCACGGAGGTGAAGGCCCCGCTGCCGTCGTTTTCGTGAAAGGAAACGCTGTCGGTGTTGGAGTTGGCACTGACAAAATCCACGTCGCCGTCGAGGTCGGGATCGCCGTAGGCCACGGAGCGAACTCCCGCGCTGCCGGTGCCGGCGGTGAGGGTCGCGGGAAACGCGCCGCCGCCGTCGTTGAGCAGCACGGTCAGCGTCCAGCTGACACCGGAGCTTTCGAGGACGAAGATGTCAGGATCCCCGTCACCGTCGGCGTCGTGCAGGTCGATCTGTTCGCCGCCGACCGGCGTGCTGCCGGCCAGAGCCGGTCCGGAGAACGAGCCCGACCCGTCGTTGCGCCAGACATGGACACCGCCGGTAATGTAGGAGGCGGCGACGATGTCATTGTCCATGTCTCCGTCGAGGTCTCCGGCCGCGATGGCGCGGGGCGAGTCCACCGTGCCGCTCAGGGCATGCCAGGCGAAAGTGTTCGTGCCCGGATTCCGGGAATACCACGCGCACCCGTCGTCGCCGGCGAAGGCAACGGCGAGATCCACCGAGCCGTCGGCGTCGAGGCGGGCGGCCGTCACCGCGGAGGGTCCGAATCCAAAATCGTCGATGACCGTTTCCGGCCCGAAAGCGCCGGATCCGTCTCCCGCCAGCCATGACACATAATCCGCTCCGGGCCGCAGCACCACGAGATCGGGGCCGCCCGCGCCGTCGAGCTGCAGGGGCAGCATGACTTCGATGTCCTCCAGGGGAGGGGCCGCCGGTTGCGCCGCGGCGAAGGAGGCACCGCTGTTGGCGAGGGCGAAGATGCCCCGGGTTTCGGTGGAGAAGAGAATGTCAGGATCGGAATCCCCGTCCACGTCGGCGGCGGCCACGGCGGTGATGTCGTCCACCGAGGCGGCCACGGTGACGGGTGCGCCGAAGTTCTGCGCCGGCTGCTGCAGGAGGACGGCGGCGGTGAGGTGCCCGGACGCGGCGAGGTCGGGCAGGGTGTCAGCATTCAGTTTCGCGAACGCGAACGAACGGAGTGTGTCGCCGGGCAGGGGAGTCGTCAGGACGGCGGGCGGCGCGAAGGAGGCGCCGTCGTTGCGGCACCAGAGCAGGCCCTCTCCGAAGGCCGCCACGGCGAGGTCGCCGTCGCCGTCGGCGTCAAGGTCCGCGACCTGCACGAGTTCGAGGCCGTCATCGAAGCCGGATGCGGCCGGGACGGCTGCTGCGAAGCCGCCGCCGCCGAGATTGCGGATCCATTCCACGGACGTGCTGTCCGTTCCCGACACCACAAGATCCGTACGGCCGTCGCCGTTCACATCCGCAGCGTCCAGCAGCTGCGGGCGCGCGGCGATGGTCTGCGGCGCGCCGAAGCTCAGCAGGGTGCCCGCCACGCCCGGGAGCCAGACGAGTTCATCGTCCGATCCGGTGCCTGTCCCTTTCCAGTCCTGAGCCACGAGGTCGGGCACACTGTCATCGTTGAGGTGAACCAGGCGGGGGAACAGCAGGTTGGCGGCGGAGGTCAGCGTCTGCGGTGCGGCGAAAGAGGCGGCGCCGCCGTCGTTGGCACACCACTGCACCGCGGCGCGCTGCGTATGATAAAACAAAATGTCAGGATCCCCGTCGCCGTCCACGTCGGCCGGGGGCAGCATGGTCATCTGCGCGTTCTCGGTGCGAATGGGGATGGCGGGGGAGAACGATCCGCCGCCCCCGTTGCGGTGCCACACGACCGGGCGCGGGGTGCCGCCCGGAATTTCCACGCTGAGAACGTCCAGGTCGCCGTCGCCGTCGAGGTCCGCGACCTGCAGGGTGTCCGTGCGTTCGCCGCCGATCCCGAGCCGCGGTCCGAAGGTTCCGCTGCCCTGCTGATTGAGGACTGCGGTCAGGCCGGCCTCGCCGCCGAGCAGGAGGTCGGAGTGCCCGTCGCCATTGAGGTCGGCGGGGTGCACCGACAGCGGCGGATTGTTCACGAAGAGCACCTCCTCCGCGGCGAAAGTGGTGCCCGCGTGCAGGGGTTGGCTCAACGGAGGGATGGCGCAAACCGCCGCCGCCAGGAGCGGGAAAAGCGGTTGCTGGTAACGACGCAGGGCGGAAGCGCGCTTCATGGCAGGATCACTTCGGGGGTGCAGGCGCGGGCACGAGCAGGAAGTCCGCGCCGGGTTTCGTTTCCGTGAGGCGGATTTCTTCAAACGGGACAGGATCTCCGCCCGCACTCAGCCCGCCGATTTCAAAGCGCTCGCGATAGTCCGGTGCCCGCGACGGCAGCGTCAGGGTCAGCACGGCAAACCGTGCGGCTGCCGGGCCCGGCGGCGGGTCGGGCACTTCGATGCGCACCGGATAGGCTCCCGGCTTGAATCCCGGGTCGCCGCTGCGCAGTCCAAGTGCCAGGGTGGTGATCTTTTCATCCCCGCTTTCCACGTCCCGGTTGTGACGGTGCACCTCATCGAGGCAGATGTGCACATCGTAGGAATCCTGAAGCTGCGGCAGAGCGGCGGCATCCCAGTAAGGATCGCCCGCGAAGGCCTCCTGCAGCACCTCCAGATCGGTGGCCTGCGCCGTGATGGCGCCGGACACATAAACGCGCGCCTGGCGCGAGATAATCCGGTCGCCGTTGAAGTCGCCGCGCGGATAGACGTTTTCCCTGGCCATGGCCTGCACGAGCCCGTCGCCGTTGAGGTCCTTACACGGGTGATCCGCGGGGCCGTCCAGACGGATGTCAGGGGAGGCCGCACCGTGCTCGTACTGCAGCAGCCAGTCGCGCCATGTGCGGAAGTCCGCCATGTCCACCGCGCCGTCGCCCTCCGCGCGCGGCGCCGCGGCCACGATCTCCACCGGAGCTGCGCCGGGGGTTTCGGGCGCGATGCGCTCGATGCGTGTGTTGCCGTCGCGCGTGCCGTCATCCACATCCACCAGCATTTCGAGGATGTTCCGGGTCCCCTGCTCGAAATCGATCTCCATGGCGGCGGCGAATGCATTCAGCGGGTTGCGCGGGCGTGTGCTCCCCTCGTGCCAGCGCAGCATGGTTTGGATCTGTGATCCCGTCAGGGAGGGATCGAGCATCCAGAGCAGGGACACGACACCGGTGACGTGGGGCGCCGCCATGGAGGTGCCGGTGAGGCGTTTGAACTCAGCGAATCCGTTGCCCGCGTTGGGCCACACGTAGCTCAGAATCTGCTCACCCGGCGCCAGGACGTGACCGCCCGTGCAGCTGTGTGCATAGAGGTCGTTGGCCTCGTTGCGCGTCGCCTCGACCACGATGATCGAAGGCTCTCCTTGGACCAGCGCGGCGTAATTCCACGGGCTGTTCCAGCGGGCGTCGATTTCCCCGAGGGGGGTGCGGCGGTCCGGAAAGTGCGAACTGTTTCCCGCGGAGGTGATGTAGAGAATGTCCCGGCCGCCCTCTGAATTGATGCGCCGCAGCGTGCGAAACACCTGCGCCTGCGTCTGCACCAGCACCTGTACCGCCGCATCGGTCATGGGATTGCGGGAATGGTCCTCAATCGCCGGCGTGGCGGGGTCGTCCCTTTTTTTATGCCAGCCGTATCCCAGGGACAGATTCATGGCGGCCTTGCCGGACGGCATTCTCCTCGCGAGAGCGAACATGGAGCTGACGATCGTGCTCAGCATGGCGGACCGCTCATCGTCCGCATCGCCGCCGAGGGGCGGACCGCCGTCACCTCCGCTGTCATCGAGCCCGGAAACGTCCGCGACGAAGAGCTGCGCGAAGGGATTGACGCCGTCCACCAGCACGGAGGTTCGGTCAGGGAAAGAGAACTTCGCGCCGATGATCCCGCAGACGTGCGCGCCGTGGCCGCCTGGCGGCAGTTCGTTGAGACGGATCACCGGATGGAAGTCCGCCGGATGAAAATAGAATCCGGCATCGAGTACGGCCACAGGGGTCAGGGCCGTTCTCGCGCCGGAGACGATGAGGTCCCGCAGCTTGCGGTTGAAGTTCCACAGCTGCGGAATGCGCGCGGCCCGCAGCCCCCAGTTGCCCAGAGGCTGGTCCGCGCCCGCGGACCAGGGCCACTCCGCCCATTCCGTCGCGTGCTGCGGCACGGCATCGAGGCCGAGGGCACTGTCACGCGCCACGGTTTGCACCAGCGGATGCGCCTCCAGGGCCGCGGCCGCGCCCCGCAGCGCCGCGTGGTCATTCACGGGGAACTTCAGCAGGCAAATGGCGGGCACATCCTCCGCCTCACTGGGCAGGCTGCCGGCAATGCGGGCGCCGTGCGCCGCGAGAATGGCATTGACCCCGGCGGTGGTGGCGGCGGGCTCGAACAGCACGAACAGCCCGCTGTGCGACATTCGATAGTCCGGCAAATCCGGATCGCCCGGGGTGAAGGAGGCGGCGCCGGCAAAGCAGGGCAGCGCCGGCACGGCTTCGCGGAAACGACGGTCCGCCGGACCTCCCAGAGATGTCAGGGTGAGCGACTCGAAGCGGGCGCCGAAGAAGCTGACCCCGGCAAGGCCGGCGCCGCTGAAGTCGGTGCCTTCGAGATCCGCGCCCGCAAAATCGGTCCCGGCCAGATCCGCGCCTGACAAATCCCGGCCGGAGAGATCGAGATTCCAGGTGAGCCGGAAATAGGTGCGGTCCGTGACGGGAACGCGTACCGTGTGCGATTGCGCGCCGCCGCCGATCCGGGCCGGCACGGGCGCGCCGGTTTCGATCCAGCCGCTGTGCAGGTCGGGGCTGCGCTCCAGCTGGAAGCCGTAGAACAATTCCGTGCCGGAGCCGGGATTGACCGGCTCGGAGCGCCACGACAGGACGGCGTCGCCGCCTGCGACGGCGATGCGCAGCTCCGGCGTGAACGCGGCGGTTGCCGGGCCGGCCGCGGCGAGCAGGCACGCGGCGGCGGAGAGCGGAAAGAGACAGCGCGGTTTCATCGTTCGGGAATCACGGGCACCACTCGTCAAGCGGCCGGGAAACGGTCAGGACGCGGAGCTGATCGAGTCCGTCCTGAAGGTTGAAGGTAACTGTCAGGGTCCGGCGGTCGGCGGAAATGGTGAAGGAATCGCCCTCCGCCGGCTCGATACCGCCGGAGGCGGTGATGAATCCACCGGTGCCGGGAATCTGCGCTCCATGCCAGCCGTTGGTGGCGGTCACCGCGCCGGCGGTGGCTTCCACGCCGGCGATTTCGCGGTCGAAGGTGATGCTGCCCGTGAGGACCGCGGGCGCAGCGCCAGGCGGCGGATCGGCGTGGAGCAGCCATGTGGTCCAGGGCAGGTTCACTTGCGTGACGTTATCGAAATCCCCCGGCGCGTCGTAGGTTCCGGGACCGGTCGCCTCCAGCAGCGTGCAGATTTCAAACTCCTCGCGCCCCGGATCCGGGTCGGTGTCGTGTGCGAAAACATGGCTCGACCTTTTGCCTGCCGGGGCGGGAAAGGCAGGCGCCGTGTGCTCGGGAAACACGAAGATCGCGGTCGCGCTCTCGAGCGCATGGCGGCGCAGATCGCCGGGCGGAGCGATTTCTTCGATCGATCCGGCGGTGAGATTCAGCGGGAAGCAGGCGCGCAGAAAGGTCCCCGGAAATCCGGGCGCGCCCGTGGCGCCGCCGCCCGCGCGGGTGTGTCCGGCACCGCCGGTCAGATTGACGGTAAAGTTCCCGCTGACGGTGGCTCCGTAGAGGGCGATGCGGCCTCCGCCGCCGCCGCCCGCGTCGAGTTCGGCGGAGTTTGTGTTGGCGCTTCCGCCGGCCGCGCTCAGCGTGCCGTCGCCCGTGATTGCAGGCGCGGAGATGAAGATGGCGCCCCCGCTGCTGGCCACATGCAGATCGGAAAAACTCCCCGGCGCGTCGCGGGCATCGGCGGCCACGGTGCCCGCAAGGTGCACGCTTTGTCCGGCTGTCAGGATGACCACGCCGCCGGCGCGCTGGCCCGATCCCGGCATGCGGGGATTGAGCGGACTGTCGTAGGCGTAGCCGCCGCCGGCTTCAGCCCCCGGACCGGGCCGCGCTGCGGGCGCCTGCCAGTAGCCGCCGCTTCCGCCGTGCGAATAACCGGAATGCCGGTCGTTGCCCTCCGGAAGCTGTGAGGGCACGTAGGCACAGGGCACCTGTTCCCCCAGCGCCCGGCCGGAGAAGTCCACGGAACTGTCAGGCTCCACCGCGATGCTCCCGCCGGCCCTGATTTCGAGGGTGAAGTCGGCCGGCGAGGAGGCCCGGGACACCACCGCGCCGCCGCGAATGACGCAGTCGCCCGCCAGCACGGTCAGCGCGTCCATCGCCGTCGCCTTGTGCGCCGGTTCGCCGCCGTTGTCGATGAAGAGCGAATCGCTGCCGCCAATGTCGCGCAGAATCGTGCCCGCGCCGCCGGCCTTCGGGGTCGGACTGCGGGCCTCCCACATTCCGGTAAAATCAGAAGACGCCGCATACACCGCGATGCGACCGCCGGAGCCCGCGCCGCCGAGTTGCAGCGTGTTGTCACCGATCACGCCGCCGCTGGCCGCGATCGTGCCGGTTCCTGACAAGTGGGAGCATTCGATCCAGAGACTGCCGCCGGAACCCGTGGCCTGCGGCGCGCCTACGGCCACGCCATTGGCAAAGATGCCGCCGTGCACGGTCAAATCGCCGCACGTCAGGCGGAGCGCGCCTCCGCCCGCGGTGCTGGAGCCGCTGCCGAACCCGGCCGGCTGCCGGTAGTCGCCGTAAATCGTCGCATCCGATTGCGCCGGCATGCGCCATCCGTTGCCGCCCGCACTCGCATGACTGGCGCCGTTCGCCTGCTGCGTGGGATCCGGCGCCGCGGCCGCGCCGGGCCCGGAAAAGCGGCCGTGGCCGCGGCCTGTGAGTTCGATGCGGCCATCCGCGGCGATGGTCACGCTGCCAGGTGTATTGACCCGAAGAGTCGTCAACAACGGCGCCGAGAGCCGGGCACCGCCCTGCAGCAGGAGATCGAAATCCCCTGACAAAACTCCGCCGGCGGCCGGCGAGAGCGCACCGGCATCGTCGAGGCCGCCGTTGTCGAAAACGAGCAGCCCGCGGCCGGCCCCGGTTTTGGTGAATACCGTGCCCGCGCCGCCCGGGATGCCGTTCCAGCCCGCGCGCGCACTAAGGGTGCCGGTGAACGTGGAAGCCGCGCTCCAGACCGCGACGCGTCCGCCGCCGCCGCTGCCGGCGAGGCTGGCCCCGTTGCCTCCGCTGGCCCGGAGCACGCCGGATCCGGAAAACGTGCCGCAAGTCAGCCAGAGACTGCCGCCCGCGCCGGCGGAATTGGTGCGGGTTCCATCCGCCGCGAGGGTGCCGTCGATGTGCGCCGCTCCTCCCACATTGAGCCGCAGCGCACCGCCGCCGTGGCTGGTTCCGCGGCTGCCTCCGCTGCCGGGTTCCGTGGGCTGCGCCCAGTCACCGCACGCCGGGCCGAGTTTTTCCGGAGGATAAAATCTTCCCGCGCCGCCGAGGCCCGCGTGGCTGCCGCCGCTGGAGCCGCTGCCCGCCCTGACAAAAACTCCGGCGGCGCCGGGGCCCTGATTCACCGCGTAACCCGCGCCGCTCACATCGATCGTGCTGGCAGCGTCGAGCGTCAGGGTGCCGGCAAGGGTGATGGCCAGTCTCGCCTCCGCCGCGGCCGGGACAATGTGCGCGCCGTTTTGCAGAGTGAGCGACTCGAGTCGAATCCGGGATCCGAGTGTCAGGGTCGCACTGGAAATCTGCAGGGTACCCGCGCCGAGAATCGCAGCCGCGCCCGCGGCGGCGGAGATTTGCACCGGAGGTCCGGAACCCGCGGCGCCGCAGGGAGCGATGAGTGCGACGACCCCTGTGCCGGGCACCTGGCCGGTGCTCCAGTTGGCGCCGGTATGCCAGCTTCCTCCGGCGGGATTGATCCAGACCGCGACACTCTGCCCGAGCGTGGCGGCAAAGTCCTCGAGGTCAGGCCGGCCGTTGGCGTTCGCGTCGCCGCATGGATCATCGGGCACGAGGGGAGCGAGTCCGGGCACCGCGGCCTCGAAGCCGTCGCCCAGCCCGTCGCCGTCGCTGTCAGGGTCGGCCGGGTCCGTGCCTGCGACCACCTCGTCGGCGTCGCGCAATCCGTCGTCGTCGGAATCCGCGGGCCTGGCGCGCAGCCGCGTGAATCCCCGCGAAGGTTCCACCGGCCATGCCTGTGTCATCGGGCCGTTCCCCGACACCCAAGGGCCCGCCGGATTCCATGAGGCAAGGTCCGCCGAGTCCTCCAGAACGTACCACACCCCGGGCCGCGCGATCCATGCCACGGTCCGCTCGTCCGCATTCGGCCCGGCGGCTGCGCTGTGCAGCCAGTGCCGGGGTGCGTCGTCTCCATCGTTAGGATCAGTGAGGAACCACGACTCGGTCAAAATCGACGCCCCGTCCCCGTCGGCATCGTCACCCGGAGGAACGCCCGCCACTCCGTAGCGGGCGGCGTAAATGTCGTCCACCCCGTCGTGGTTCAGATCCACTGCGTGAACCGGCAATGCCGCCAGGATCAAAGTTCCCGCCAACCGGCCCGCGCCGGGTGCCGCGCCGCACCGCGGCCACGGCTGGCGCGCGACACCGGAGGTGCCAGGCGAGGGGGAGGGACTGCTCATGTCCCTTTCAATCCCGGCACCGTCGGGATTTAACCGAAATTCACCGCAAATCTCCGGCGGGGCCGGCCGAGGAGCGTAATGGCGGCCCGTTTACCGCTCCGCCTGCACCGCCGGAGAGAGCGTCACCGGCAGAAACTCCCGGGTCACCTTCCCTTCCGCGGCACTGATGAGACGCACCAGTCCGTCTTGGCCGGCCGCGGCGATGGTGCCGCCGTCCGGGCTGAACTGCGCGGTATAGATTCCGGCGGGAAATTTGAGGTGATGCAGCAGCACGGCGCCTTCGGTTTGATACTTCTCCACCGCGGCATTCTCCTCCGCGGAGCGGGAGGTGCTCACTTTGCCGAAGATGCCCTTGATGTTGTCAGGCAGCGCCGTGTCGAACTCGGCGCTGTAGATGTTCACCGCGCCGTTGCCGTCGAGACTGCTCGCCGCGAGCACGCGCTTGCCGTCGGGACTGTAGTCCACCGCCCAGATGCGGCCCTCCATGGGCGGGAACCGTTTGATGAGATTGGAATTGTCCCCGATGCGCCGCTGCACCAGCCGCACCATGCGGTAGATCTGCGGCACGCCGTCCGCGCCGCCGACGAGGATTTCATCGCGTTCCGGATGCCGGTCGATGCAGGTGAGGCCGCCCTTGAGTGCGCCCGGCGTGATGCTCGTGAGGTTGTCCATGAACCGCTGCGTGGCCAGTTCCGTGAGCTTCGTCGTCATGTCGCGGCCCACACTGATGACGTGATCGCCTTTGGCGGAAAAAACCGTGTCCAGCACCCAGTCGTCGTGACTCGCCATGAACAGCACCTGCGCCCCGCTCTCCGCATCGATGGCCCGCAGGCTTTTGTCCGTCGCACAGCCAAAGGCCACGAGCTTGCTGTCCGGCGACCACGACGCGCCATAGACGGTGTCGTAGGTCACCGGCACGCTCAGCCGGAGCTTGCCGGTCTCCGCTTCCCACACCTGCACTTCGCCCATGCGCGCCGGCAGTCCGCCGGTGGCGGCGATGAGTTTTCCGTCAGGACTCCAGCGCACCGTCGTCACGCGCTCCGACAATCCGATGAGCCGGCCCGTTTGCGCGGATCCGTCCGCTTTGTGGAGAATGATCTCGTGAAACCCGGCGATGGCCAGCGTCTGTCCGTCCGGCGACCACGCCAGCGAATTGATGCCCGGCGGCTGCGAATATACCGGCGGATGCTCCGGGCCAAAACGCTGCACCGCATTCGCCGGCGTGTCGTCATGCGCGCCTTCCGCGATCCATCGCGAAATGAGCGCGATCTCCGCCGGCTTCAGTGGATCTGCCTTTTTCGGCATCTCCGCCTTCCCGTCCGCATCCGGGGTGATGTTTTTGATGAGCGCCGACTCCTCCGGCTTCCCCGGCACGATGGCTGCCCCGTCGTCATCTCCGCCCTTCAACAGCGCTGCAAATTCCGTCATCACATAACCTCCCTTGTCCTTCGCCGGCTGATGGCAGCCATGACAAGCCCCCTGCAAAACCGGCCGCACCTGTTTGTAATAGCTCACCGGTCCGTCCGAAGGAGGTGCGTCGGCGGCAGCGTGCAGGGTAAAGGAAAGGAGAATGGAATAACGGAGAATCATGGCGGACTTATGCTCAACGCACCGTAAAGGCCGGGCTATCCTCCGCAGGCATGGTGGACAATTGATTTCCGCTCAAGGCGGTTTGCGGCTCCGCCAGCAAATCGAGGAGTTGGGCACGGATCACGTGCCACGCCTGATCCAGGTCCACGCTGACGACCCGCACCCGGTGGCCCAGCAGGGTGTAGCGGTGGTCGAAGGCATGACTCACCGCCGGATAGAGCAGAATGCCCTCCACGGATTCCCAGCCCGGCAGGACCGCCTGGTTTTTCAGATAGGCCATGAGCTGATAAAGATTGCCGGAATGCAGGCGGACACCTCCGTGGTATGAGGTCAGAGCATCGCCGTAGAATTTGCAGTCGAGGATCATGCTCCGGCTGGCGGTCGCGGTAAGCACGCGGGGCGGTGGCGGCTTCTTCGTAAATGGGAATCCAGGAGAACGTGGCAGATAAAATTTGCCGTAAACTGTGAGGCGAGAAGGCTTCAAGCAAGCTGCATCAACACCCTTTCCCAAGCTTCATGGCATGTGGGATTCCGGCCCATCGAAGAACCGGTCGAATCCTTTCTTTCGCAGGCCGTTCTCCAACTCGCGGTCGCCAGTCCAGAGCCGGGCGTCCAGTTCCAGTGTCAGGGCGACATAGGCTACGTCCTTTTCGTCCACATCGCGGCAAAGACGCCATGCTTCGGCCCAACAGCCGATGCGGATGGCATCCTAATCGTAGAAGTGGACGTGCTCCAGCAGGCTGTGCAGCGCGCCGAGCAGGTCCGCCTCGCTGAGTGCAGAGGCCGCGGCGATGCGCTCCTTGTGCTTGAATAGTTCCACAAAGACATATTTCGGCGCAGCGAACTGCACGTCCGGCGGGGCGAGCAGCAGCTGCCGCACCCGGTGACTTCCGGCAATGAGCGCCGAAAACAGCCGGTTGGCGTCCACGACAACGACGCCGCTCATGCGCCCGGCTCTGCAATGCGGCCAAGAATCCGGGCCTTATTCTGCTGCCACCAGGCCCCGTCTGTTTCATCCGCCAGCCGCGTTGCGTCTGCCGCGGAAAGGCGGCTTTGCCGGGCGATCCACTCTGATTTAAGAAACGTCACAAAAGATTCCCTTTCCTCCGCAGGCATGGCTTCCTCGGGAAATGAAATCGTGAGCCGTCCTCCGGCGGTGTGGGCATCGAGCGTCGCAGTCATGGAGGCATGGTCCCACCCGTCGGCACATTCGTCAAGCTGGCCGGCATCTCGCCGGTTCCGCTATTTGCCAGATTTCTTCCGCGCCGGGTAACGGCCCTTCGGTTTCACCGGCTGGCCGTTTTCGTCGAGCTTCACTTCGCGTTCGGGGAATTCCCAGCCGAGGACCATTTTTCCTTCGGTGCTGCAGACGAGTTTGGCTTTGAAGGGGCGGCCGCGTTTGCTGATCCATTTGTCTATCAGGTCGGTTTTGCCCTCGGTGAAGAACTTGACGGCCTGCTCGCGGGGGATGGCGTACTGACACATGACGCGGGCGAGGCGGCCCTTGGGTTTGCAGGGGTGGTCGTGGCGGACGACGCTTTCGCAGACGTAGGCGTCGTCGGTTTCGAAGATCATGCTGTCGCGTCCGGCTTTGGCGCAGACCGGGCACGGGCAGAGGGCGTTGGATTTGTCAGCGATGGCGGCGGCGGCGGCTTCCAGCACTTCCGGTTTCTGGAACTGGAAGGCGACCTTCAGGTCTTTATCCAGCACGAGGGTGGCGGAGAATTCGGCGCCGAATTTGTTGCGGAAATTGTCGAGCGGGCCGACCTGTTTCTGCTCCAGCAGCTCTTTGACCTCTGCTTCGTTGAAGAGCCGGCTGGCGACAATTTTGCCGAGTTTGAAATCGCAGGAGCGGCACTGGTAGAATTTGTCAGTCTGCTTGAGCGACTCCGCGCCGCAGACGGGGCATTTGGCATTCAGGTCCGGGTATTCGCGCGTCTTCGCGAGATGCGCGTGTTCGCGGGTTTTACCGACCACTTCCGTGGTGAGCCGGCGGATTTCGCTCATGAACTTGTCGCGCGTGAGGCGCCCGTGCTCCATCTCGCGGAGTTTGTATTCCCACTCGCCCGTCAACTGCGGGGAAGTGAGGACATCGGCGCCGATTTCGGCGAGCTGGTCGATCAGGGAAATGCCTTTGGGCGTGGCGACGAGTTCCCGGCCGTTGCGGGCGATGTACTGGTCTTCGACGAGCCCTTCGATGATGGCGGCGCGGGTGGCGGGAGTGCCGAGCCCGCGTTCGCTCATGGCTTCGGCGAGTTCCTCATCCTCCACCAGCTTGCCGGCGCCCTCCATGGCGGAGAGCAGCGTGGCTTCGTTGTAGCGCGGCGGGGGCCGCGTGGCGCTTTCCACCACTTCGATGCCGTCATTCTGCGCGGGCTCGCCGTTCTTCACGGGGACGAGCGGGCCCTCGCCTTCGCCCACAGCCTGCTTGCCATAGACTTCCAGCCAGCCGGGCACGAGCAGGATTTTTCCTTCCGTGCGGAAAGCATCCTGCTCGATGCGTGTGATGCGCGTGGCGATTTCAAACTCCGCCTGCGGGAAGAAGATGGCGATGAAGCGCCGCGTGACGAGGTCGTAGATGCGCTGCTCCTCGGGCTTCAGATGCTTCGGCACGACGCCGGTGGGGATGATGGCGAAGTGGTCGCTGACCTTGCTGTTGTCGAAGATGCGCTTCGTCGGGAAAACCCACTTTTGCGCCACGACCTTCGCGGCGTGCGGCGACAGATCTGCGGGCAGCGCATCGCCGCCGTGCGAATCGTGAGTGGCAAAGCCCTGCATCACACCCTGCACCGTGCTGACGTAGTCCTCCGGCAGGTAGCGGCTGTCGGTCCGCGGATATGTCAGGGCCTTGTGGGCTTCATAAAGCGACTGCGCCAGCTGGAGTGTGCGGCGTGCGGAGAATCCGAACTTGTTGCTCGCCTCGCGCTGCAAACTTGTGAGGTCGAACAGCGGCGGGCAGCTTTCCTTCTTCGGCTTTTTCACTTCCTCCACCACCCCGGTTTTGCCTTCGCAGCGCGACTTGATCGCGTCCGCCTTCTCCTTGTCCCAGAGCCGCTCGGCTTTGGCGTGCGGATCGTTTTCGTCTTTTTTGAAGGCCTCGTCGAACCACCGGCCTTTGTAGCCGCCGGCGGCGACGGTGAAGTCGCCGAAGACCTCCCAGTAGGCGCGCGGCACGAACGCGGCGATGTCCTTCTCGCGGTTCACCAGAATGGTCAGGGTGGGCGTCTGCACGCGACCCACGGGCGTTTTGAGAAACCCGCCGTGCCGGGAATTGAACGCCGTCATCGCCCGGGTGCCGTTGATGCCCACCAGCCAGTCGCTTTCACTGCGGCAGACCGCGGCGTCGGCCAGCGGCAGCATCTCGGCATCGTCCCGCAGGTCGCGGTAGGCCTCCATGATCGCGCCGGCGGTCATGGACTGCATCCATAGGCGCCGGCTGGGCTTTTTGCAGTGCGTGGCCTGCATGATGTAGCGGAAAATCAGTTCCCCCTCGCGCCCGGCGTCGCAGGCGTTGATCACCTCGTCCACGTCCGCGCGTTTGAGCAGCTTCTTGAGCACATTGAAGCGCTCCTGGTTCCGCTCGATGGGCTGCAGCTCGAACTTCTCCGGCAGAATCGGCAGGCTCTCGAAGTTCCACTTCGGTTTCTTCCCGTTGGTCTCCGGAAAGGCCAGCTCAAGGAGGTGCCCGACGGCGGAGGAAATGACATGTGTCTCGTTCTCGTACCAGTCCTTCTGCTTCTCGAATTTCGTCATGCCCGGGGCCTTCCCCAGGACGCGGGCAAGGTCGGCGGCGACGGAGGGTTTTTCGGCGATGATGAGGGTCTTTCCCATTACAGAACAAGCGGGGGTGGGGGGTGGGGACGGAAAGCGCGCACCGTGCGGGACTTTTGGAGAATTGCAAATCGGGCTTGGGAAGCGCGAAAATCACCGCCGAAGCTGAAATTACCACACTCAGTGCAATTTCCGCGTCTGCTGCGGAGGGCTTTTCCCCCCGACAGGCTCCGGGACATTTGTTGTGACTCGCTCAGCACGCGAGGGAGGTTGGAGACGGGAAGAGCCGCAGATAGACGCGGATGGACACGGATTTACAGATGGATTCGGACTCACCGGGGGATCGTGTTCCCACCCCGACGCCAGCTGCTGAATCTCCGTGTCTCTCCGCATCCATCCGCGGTTTCGTTGGCATGATTGAGCCACCGGCTTTCGCGATGGATCGCTAACTCCGGCGCTTCCATTTTCGATGGAACCCCTTGGCGGTTCCCGGGGCAGGTTCCCGGGGCAATCTCTTTCCGCACGGAGTGATGTGCGGCGGCGGAGTGACGTCTGTGGTTTCGCGGCGATCATCGAGGAGACGCGCGGCGATATGTTTGAGGCCGAGTTTGTTCAGCGTGCCGCGGAGGAGGCTGCGCATCTCCGGCTTGTACCAGAAGAAGAAGCTGCGCTGGGTTTGTTTTTCCTCGGGCGTGCGGGCGACTTCGACCTTGCTGCCGTCGTAGGGGTGCGTGCCGGTGGCGTAGATCTCGGTGGCCACGGTCATGGGCGTGGGAGTGAAGTCCTGCACCTGCTCCAGCCGGTAGCCGAGGTCTTTGGTCTTCAGCGCGAGGTCGGCCATGTCCTCCGGTCGTGAGCCGGGGTGGCTGCTGATGAAATACGGGATCACCGGCGTGGACGGTTTGCCGGCTTTCCTGGCGGCGCGGTCGAACTTCTCTTTGAACTTGTAGAAGAGGTTGAACGAAGGCTTGCGCATCACTTTCAAAACATGGTCACTGGTGTGTTCGGGGGCGACTTTGAGTCGGCCAGGGACATGGTAGGCGGCAAGTTCCTCGACATATTTTTCGTGGCTCTCTTTCACTTCCGGCGTGGTGCCTTTGTCGTGCAGGAAAAGATCATAGCGGATGCCGCTGGCGACGTAGGCGTGCTTCACGCCGGGCGTGTTGCGGACAGATTCATAAATTTCCAGCAGCGGCGTGTGGTCGGTGTCGAGATTGCGGCAGACATCGGGCCAGATGCAAGACGGGCGGATGCATTCGTCGCAGATCCTCTGCTGCTTGCCCTTCATCTGATACATGTTCGCCGAAGGGCCGCCGAGGTCGCTGATGGTGCCGCGGAAGTCGGGCATTTGCTTGATGCTTTCCACCTCGCGCAGGATGCTGGCCTTGCTGCGCGACGCGACGAATTTTCCCTGGTGCGCCGAGATCGTGCAGAAGCTGCATCCGCCAAAGCACCCGCGGTGCATGTTGATGGAATGCTTGATCATCTCGTAGGCCGGAATGGGGCCGCGCTTGCGGTACTTCGGGTGAGGCAGCCGCGTGTAGGGCAGGTCGAATGACGCATCGATCTGGCCCTCGCTCATCACTGGATAGGGCGGATTTACCACGAGCAACTGGTCGCCGGTGAGCTGGAGAATGCGGCGTGCTTTGACGCGGTTCGACTCGGTCTCGATGTTCTTGAAGTTCTTCGAATAGTGCTCGCGATTCTCGAGGCATTCCTCGTGCGAGTAGAGCGCGATGTCGTCCCAGTTTTTGTTTTTCGGCGGCACCTGACCCGGCGGCAGCAGATAGGCGGTCTGCGCGACTTGGGTGAGTGAGGAGAAAGGCACGCCGCGCTTCAACAGGCGCACGCATTCCTTCAACGGCAGCTCCCCCATGCCATAGACCAGCAGGTCCGCGCGGCTGTCGGCCAGGATGGAGGGCATCAGCTTGTTGGACCAGTAGTCGAAGTGTGTCACGCGGCGCAGGCTGGCTTCGATGCCGCCGATCATCACCGGCACGTCCGGGAAAAGATCCTTGAGGATCTTCGAATAAACCGTCGTCGCGTAGTCGGGTCGAAATCCATGCTCTCCGCCGGGCGTGTAGGCGTCCTCACTGCGCAGCTTCTTGGCTGCGGTGTAGTGATTCACCATGCTGTCCATGCAGCCGGAGGTGACCCCGAAGAACAGCCGCGGCGCGCCGAGCTTTTTGAAATCGCGCAGGTCATCGCGCCAGTTCGGCTGCGCGATGATGGCCACGCGCAGGCCCTCGGCTTCCAGCATTCGTCCGATGACGGCGGTGCCGAATGCCGGGTGATCCACATAGGCGTCGCCGGAGACGATGATGACATCCAGTTCCTCCCAGCCGCGCGCGAGCACTTCGTCGCGCGTGGTCGGCAGCCAGCGCGCCGGATTCCAGACGGGATCGCGAAAGGCCGGCGGGGCGGTGTTGGGGGAGGATTCGGACACGAAAATTGGATTCCGCTGTGGTATGAGCCGCGACCTGTCGGTCTCCGGGCGGATTCCACAACCAGCAAGTCGGGCGACGACTGCGGCCGGCAGCGCGCGTCTTTTCCAACCGCCGCGAAGGCGTGGCTTGTCACAGCCGGTGTTTCACCCTGAACATCGAGGCATGAGACTCCTCCGCGCCATTGCCGCCATTCTTTCGCTTTTACTTGTCGCCGCCCATGCAGCGGAGCGGAAGCCGAACATTGTCTTCATCATGGCTGATGATCTCGGCTACACGGACATCGCCGTGAATGGCAGCCGGTATTACGAAACGCCGCACATCGACCGGCTCGCCGCGCAGGGCATGAGGTTCACCCGCTACTACCACTGCCAAAACTGCCAGCCCACGCGCGCGGCGCTGATGTCAGGACAATATGGGTCGCGCACCGGTGTCTTCACTGTCGGCAGCGTGGACCGCTTCGCATGGTGGAAACGCTGGCTGCGTCCGCCGGAGAACGTGACGAGGCTCCCGCTCGACCGCACCACCGTCGCTCAGGCCCT
Source organism: uncultured Akkermansia sp. (assembly GCA_964523105.1). Classification (GTDB taxonomy): domain Bacteria; phylum Verrucomicrobiota; class Verrucomicrobiia; order Verrucomicrobiales; family V1-33; genus V1-33. The sequence continues at coordinate 110,260 of CAZFZN010000010.1, read as the reverse complement.
GAAACAGTCGGGCTATGCGACGGCGATGTTCGGCAAATGGCACCTCGGCGAGCAGGGGGAGTATCATCCCGGGAAACGCGGCTTCGACGAGGCCATCGTCAGCGCAGGAAAGCACTTCGATTTTGCTACGAGCCCGAAGACCGAGGCGCCTGCTGGACAGTATCTCGCCGATTTCCTGACCGACAAAGCGGTGGACTTCATCCGCCGGAAAAAGGACGCGCCCTTCTTCCTCTACCTGCCGCACTTTGGCGTGCATTCGCCGTTTCAGGCGAAGCCGGAACTCATCGCGAAGTTCAAAGCCAAGCCCCCTGCCGGAGGCCACAGCAATCCGACATACGCGGCCATGATCGCGAGCGTGGACGACAGCGTGGGCCGCGTGATGACCGTGCTCGACGAACTCAAACTCGCGGAAAACACCGTGCTCATCTTCACCAGCGACAACGGCGGCGTCGGCGGCTACGCGCGCGAAGGACTGAAACGCGCCGGCGGCATCACCGACAACGCCCCGCTGCGCAGCGGCAAGGGGAGCCTCTACGAAGGCGGCACGCGCGTGCCCTTCATCGTCCGCTGGCCCGGCGCAACCAAACCCGGCAGCACCTGCGAACTGCCCGCCACGCATGTGGACATCTTCTCCACCTTCCTCACATTGGCCGGCGCAGACAAACCAAAGCAAACACTCGACGGCGAAAGCCTCGTCCCGCTCCTGCGCGACCCGTCCGCAAAGCTAACACGCGAAGCCATCTTCCAGTATCATCCCGGGTACCTCGGCGCCGGCGCAGACTCATGGCGCACCACCCCCGTCAGCACCATCATCAGCGGCGACTGGAAACTAATGGAATTCTACGAAGACCACCGCCTCGAACTCTACAACCTCCGCGACGACCTCAGCGAAACGAAAAACCTCGCCGCCGCGCAGCCCGAACGCGCGAAGGATCTGCAGGCGAAGCTCGACGCATGGCGCAAAGAAACCGGCGCCAAAACGCCCACTCCCCACAAAGCCGGCGAAAAACCCGCAGACTTCGGGAAGGCCGGCGAGGGAGAGTGAACCCGCCCCCGCTCGTCCGCCACCTCGAAGCCTTCCTGCTCGAACTCGGCGGCGACTTCACTTTCGTCGGACGCCAGCGCCGACTGTGCACTGATGACGAGTGGTGTCGCGTGGATATGCTCTTCTTCCATCGCCGCCTGCGCTGCCTCGTCAGCGTGGATTTGAGTTCGGGAAATTCACCCACGCCGGCGCCGGCCAAATGCACCTCCATCTGAGCCACGGCAAAGAACACTGGACGCAACCTGACGAAAAGCCCCCCGTCAGCCTCATCCTCTGCTCCAGCGCCGGAGAAAGCATGGTCCGCTACACCCTCGACACACTGCCGAACAAAGTCATGGCCCGCTACACCCTCGACACACTGCCGAACAAAGTCATGGCCCGCGAATATCAACTCGCCCTCCCGGCCGCAAAAAAGCTGGAAGCCGAACTAGCTGCGACGCGGAAGCGGCTGGAGAGGGCGGGGAAAAGGTGAGCTTATTCACCAATCTAATCACACTTCCTCACAGCACATGAAAATCAGCCACGTCATCATCGAGAATTTCCGAAGCATCGGGAGAATTGAATTCAAGCCGCGCGAACTGACGACGCTCATCGGGCCAAACAACGCAGGGAAATCATCTGTACTTCGGGCGCTGGAAATTTTCCTGAATCAGCAAGCCCCGGAGCTTGATGAGTGGCGAAGCGGGCACACTGGGGAGCCGATGATTATCGAGGTCGAATTCTCGGACGTGAAGGACTGGGAGCGAAATCAACCGGGAGTTTCCGCCCATGTCTTTGACGGGAAGATTCGGATTCGGGCGACTTACACGCGAACGGATGACGCAAAGCCCAAAGTGCAGATTTCATGGGAGTCGTATCGCCAAGAAGAAACCATCGAGGGATGGGCGGACGGAGCAAAGTTCAGTGAACTTGCCGAGAATCTGAGAACTTTGGCGAAGGAGAATGGCATTGAGGTGAAGGGGCAATTCTCGAAGGCAAATCAAGAAAAGCTCCGTGAGCTGGTAAGGCAAAAGCTGCCGCAAATCGTCAAATTGGGAGAGGCCAAATGGAACTCGGAAGGCTTCAGTATTCCCGCAGCACTACAACAAGCACTTCCTCAGGCCCGCCTGATTCCGGCTGTTCGAAGTGCAGAACAGGATGGCGAACCCGGCGCGAAGACTTCGTTTGGGCTGCTTTTGAAAGAAATCATTCTTCCTGCGGTGTCACAAGCCGATGAATACCAAGACCTGCTCAAAGCGGTCTCGGTGCTGGAGAAGAAACTCCGGGGCGATGGGGTCGAGCAGTTGGAAGCTGTTCGTGTATTGGCAGACGACATCAGAAAGCGGCTTTCGTCGCTGATTGCCGCACAAGTCACAATCGGCATGGAGCCGCCCAACACCGAGAAGCTGATTGGCGACAACACCACGCTCCGACTGGACGACGGTACCGCTACACGCATCGGAATGCAGGGGCACGGGCTACAACGCGCATTGGTTTTCGCCATGCTTGAAGTGCTGGCGTCACGAAATGCGCGGGTAGCAGTTGGAAACGCAGGCGAGACTCAAAGCCGCACCACGGTTATGCTCTTTGAGGAACCAGAGTTGTTCATCCATCCGCATCTGATGCTACGGTTGCAATCCGCACTGGAGGCGATTGCTGGAACAGACACATGGCAGGTTGTCCTGACCACGCACTCACCTTTCCTCATAGATGTGGCGAGAGATCCGCTCTCGCTCGTGATTCATCAACGTCCAACCGCCAACGAGCCTCCAACCGTTCGTCAACTCTCGGAAGACCCATTCGAGGAAGAAGGGAAGAAAGATGAGCGGGAGTGGCTGCGGGCTGTTCTCGATTTCAATCCAGCTGTTTGTGAGGCGTTCTTCGCAAAGCGCACAGTTCTGGTGGAAGGCGACACTGAAATTGCCGTCTTGGCCCGCCAGCCTGAACTGCGAAAACTTGCTGGCGTGAATGAGGAGGCTGCTCGCGACGTGACTGTGGTTTCCTGTGATGGAAAATGGACAATCATTCCGGTCGCAAGGCTTCTCAGGCTGTTCGGCGTTCCTGTCCGTGTAATTCACGACATCGACCGCAAAGGTAAGACCGATGCCCAGCTAGATGCGGACAAGAGCCATGAGTTCCACGCCAATAAGCGCATTTCCGACATAGTTGGTGGGGGCGCGTTTCTGGCGGTTGATGACACTTTCGAGAATTTGATTTGGCCTCCGGGAACAACCGTTCCGTCAAAGGACAAGCCCTTCAAAGCGTGGAAGAGAGTGAAGGAACTGACGGCTGATGCAGCGAATCTCGACCACGCATTGGGGTTGCGGGACGTTGTGAAATTCGCGTTCGAGTTTTGATTTCAACTACCACGCCAGCACCCATGAAATCCAAGATACTGTCGTTGTTGCCACTCGCCTACGCCCCGCTACTCGCCGACTTGAAGGCCCGAGTGCGGGCGGCGCAGGTGAAGGCGGCGGTGGCGGTGAACCGGGAGATGATTCTGCTCTACTGGCACATCGGGCGGGCGATTCTGCGGGCGCTGCGGGCCGAGGGCTGGGGCGCGAAGGTGGTCGAGCGGCTGGCGAAGGATTTGGCGGCGGAGTTCCCGGAGATGGAAGGGTTCTCCGCGCGGAATTTGAAACGGATGCGGACTTTTGCCGAGGCGTATGCGGCCATCGAAATTGTGCCACAGCCTGTGGCACAATTGGCAATCGCTGCGGCGGACGGTGAAATTTTCCCACAGGCCGTGGGAAAATTGCCCGTCGCAATCGTCCAGCAGCCTGCTGGACCAATTGTGCCACAGGCTGTGACACAATTTGAGGATGTCCCGCCGGAGCCGCTTGCGCAGCTTGGTTGGGCCTCCAACATCATCATCATCGAGAAGGTGAAAGACCCCGCCGCGCGCCTTTGGTATGCGCGGAAGGCGGTGGAGCACGGGTGGAGCCGCGCGGTGCTGACGGTGCAGATCGAGTCGCGGCTGCACGAGCGGAGCGGAAAGGCGATCACGAATTTCGAGCGCACGCTTCCGCCGCCGCAATCGGACATGGCGCGGGAGGTTTTGAAGGATCCCTACACGTTCGACTTTCTCACGCTCGGCGAGGCGGCGCAGGAGCGTGACCTTGAACGCGGGTTGGTGCAGCATGTGCAAAAGCTGCTGTTGGAAATGGGTGCGGGCTTTGCGTTCGTCGGGCAGCAAGTGGGGCTGGAGGTGGGTGGTGAGGATTTCCGGCTCGACCTGCTATTCTACCATCTGCGACTGCGCTGCTTCGTGGTGGTGGATTTGAAGATGAAGCCGTTCGAGCCGGAATTTGCAGGCAAGATGAACTTCTATCTCTCAGCAGTGGACGACCAGATGCGGCACGAGGACGACGCGCCTAGCATCGGGCTGCTGCTGTGCAAGGACGCGAAGAACCGGCTCAAGGTCGAGTATGCGTTGCGCGACGTGAAGAAGCCCATCGGTGTGGCGGAATGGCAGACGCGGCTCGTGGAGTCGCTGCCGAAGAATCTGCGCGGCGCGCTGCCCAGCATTGCGGACATCGAGCGCGAATTGAATCGCGGCACGAAGAGCGAAAAAAAGGGGCGCGCGAAGCAGCAAAGTGCCCGGCGGAAAACGATGGGATGAACCTCGCAACCGCCGCCTTGTCGCCGTGCCAGTCTATTATGATATTGCGCCCGATGATTCGCTTCTTTCTTCTCCTCCTCCTCCTCCTCGCCCGCGTGCAGGCGGCGCCGGACATTGTCATCTTTCTCGCCGATGATCTCGGGCGGCTGGACTGTTCGCCGTATGGGGCGAAGGACATTCGTACGCCGCATATGCAGCGGCTGGCGGAGGCGGGGATGACTTTCGACAACGCCTATGTCGCGTCGCCGAGTTGTGCGCCGAGCCGGGCGGCGCTGCTCACGGGGTTGATGCCGGCGCGCAACGGAGCGGAGCCGAATCATGCGAAGCCGCGCGCGGAGGTGAAGAGATGGCCGGCGTATTTTCAGGCGCTGGGCTATGAAGTCATCGCGTTCGGGAAAGTGTCGCACTACAAACACACGGCCGACTACGGCTTCGACCGCTTCGCGCACGACACGTTCCACGATCACGCGGGCATCGGCGCGGCCGCGGAGTTTTTGAAGAACCGCCCGCGTGACGGTGCGAAGTCGCTGTGTCTGTTCGTCGGCAGCAACTGGCCGCATGTGCCGTGGCCGGAGCAGAGCGATTACGACCGCGCGACGCTCGCGCTGCCGGCCTCGAGCGTGGACACGCCGGCGACGCGTGAGTGGCGGGCGCGCTACGCCGCGGCGGTTACGAAGGCGGACGATGATCTCGGCGCGGTGATGGACGCCGCGCGGCGGCATCTGCCGGCGGAGACGGTGTTCGTTTTCAGCAGCGACCACGGCGCGCAGTGGCCGTTTGGAAAATGGAACCTCTACGAAAGCGGCGTGGCCGTCCCGCTCATCGTGGTGTGGCCCGGCGTGGTGAAACCCGGCTCGCGCACCGCGGCGATGGTGCAGTGGACCGATTTCATGCCCACACTATTGGAGGCCGCGGGCGGCACATCGCCGGACGGCATCGACGGTCGCAGCTTTCTCCCCGTCCTGCGCGGCGAAAAGAACACGCACCATGAGCGCATCTTCACCACACACAGCGCTGACGGAAACATGAACGTCTATCCGATGCGCGCCGTCCGCGACGGCCGGTGGAAATACATCCGCAACCTGCACCCGGAGTTTGAGTATCACACGCACATTGACGCCGACACCGGCCGCCTCGCGCAGCGCGACTTCTTTTCGTCGTGGCAGCAGGTGTCGAAAACGGACGCTGCGGCGCGGGCCATTCTCAAACGCTATCACGAACGCCCGGCAGAGGAACTTTACGACCTCACTGCCGACCCGCACGAGCAGCACAACCTGGCCGCCCTCCCGCAACACGCCGAGCGCCTCACCGCGCTGCGCAAGGCACTCGATGACTGGATGCGCGAACAGGGCGACACGCAGAAGGTCTTCGGCAAACCGCGACGGCTGCGTGATGAACAGCGGACGGAACCGTGACTTCCGCCGACGAGGGGTGGCCGGGACTTGCGGAATGAGTTCTTTTCTGTGACTCGCAGCCATGTTGAAACTCCTCTTTGCTCTAACGGTCCTCGTCTTCACCGCCCGTGCCGCTGAACCTCCGCCGGTGAAGGTCTTCATCCTCGCCGGGCAGTCGAACATGGAAGGGCAGGCCGTCGTGGACCTGGCGGGCAAGGATTACAACGAAGGCAAAGGCACCCTGGCGGAACTGATGCGCGATCCGGCGAAGGCGGCGATGTTTTCCCATCTCCGCGGCGCGGACGGGAATTGGACCGTGCGTGATGACGTTTGGGTGCGTTATCAGCGCGAGAATCGGCCGCTGCTCAAAGGCCCGCTCAGCATCGGCTTCTCTATTTATGGAGAGCATCACTTTGGGGCGGAACTGCAGTTCGGGCATGTCGTCGGCAACCGGCTGGAGAATCCGGTGCTGCTCATCAAGACCGCGTGGGGCGGCAAGAGTCTCTACAAGGACTTCCGCCCGCCCTCGTCCGGCGGGGAGACCGGGCCGTATTACAGGAAGATGCTGGAGGAGGTGCGCACGGCGCTCGCGAATTTGCCGGCGGAGTTTCCTGCGTGCGCCGGGCGCGGTGTGGAGATGGCCGGTTTCGTCTGGTGGCACGGCTGGAACGACGGCTGTGAACCAAAGACGGCCGTGCCGGAGTACGGGCAGAACCTGACGAACCTCATCAAAGACGTGCGCCGCGATTTGAACGCGCCCAGGCTTCCGGTGGTCATCGGCGAACTCACCGGCCCGTGGGTGGACGCACCGCCGGAATGGGAGCAGCTCCGCAATGCCCAGGCCGCCGCCGCGGCGCGTCCGGAGTTTGCCGGCACGGTGGCGTTCGTTTCGACGCGGCAGTTCGTGCGCAAGGCGGAAGAATCGCCGAACCCGACGCACGGGCATCATGAGTTCGGCAATGCGGAAACTTATTTCCTCGTCGGCGATGCGCTGGGCAAAGCCATGGTGGCCCTGCTCGATAAACCAACCGCTGCCGCGCCGCAGAAAAAGCTGCCGCTGCATGGCGAGGTTTTCTCCGTGCAGGGTCACACTGCGTTTCTGATTGCCGGAAAGGAAATGCCGGAAGCGAAGTCGAAGCCGTGGGTTTGGTACGCGCCAACCCTGCCAGGATTGCCGGGGACGGAGGAATCCTGGATGTTCGAGCAGTTCCGTGACGCCGGTATTTCCATCGCCGGCATTGATGTGGGCGAGTCCTATGGCAGTCCCGACGGGCGCGCGCTGTTCACAGCACTCTACAATGAACTAACCGGCAAACGCGGCCTGTCCAAAAAACCGGTGCTGCTGGGCCGAAGCCGCGGCGGACTGATGACACTCAACTGGGCGGCGGAGAATGCAGACAAGGTCGGCGGGTTTGCCGGCATTTATCCGGTGTGTAATCCGGCGAGCTGGCCCGGCCTCGAAAAAGCCGCGCCCGCCTATCACATGACCCCGGACGAACTGAGCGCGAAGCTTGCGGAGCACAACCCTGTGGATCGCCTGGAGGCTTTGGCCAAAGCGCAGGTGCCGCTCTTCGCCATTCACGGCGACGTGGACACCGTGGTGCCGCTGGAAGCAAACTCCGGCCTGCTGAAGTCGCGCTACGAAGCCCTCGGCGGCACCATGCAGCTCGTCATCCCGAAAGGTCAGGGCCACAATATGTGGAACGGCTTCTTTCAGTGCGCTGAACTCGTCGCTTTCGTCAAGGCCAGCGCCCGATGATCCACCTTAAGAATACGATGCGCCTCATTCCCGGAGGCGCCCGTAGCAAGGCCGTCCCGGCCTTGACCCGCCGTTGCGATTCACGCGAACACACAAGGCCGGGACGGCCTTGCTACGGCCTGCTGCGCACCGCCGCCCTCACCTTCCTCATCTGCACCGCACACGCCGCGGAGCCGGCGTGGTTTGCGGAACTCAAAGCCGCTTACGCGAAGGCCAAAGAATCCGGCCGCGAACAGCCGCCGATGCCGCCGGTCGCGGCGCGCGTGGCGTCTTCGGAATACAATGACTGGCCGGAGACGCGTTTTCCGTGGACCGGAGTCAGCATCGTGTGGGACGACGTGAATGGCGAGGCGCTGTTCCTCTGCGGTCATAATGGCGGGATGCCATTCGGCGATATGGGATCGTGGGCCACCCGTGACGGCGGGAAGACGTGGCGGGAATTGAAATGGTCCTCGCCCGTGCTTGATCCGTTCCGCGAGCGTGCGCTGAAGGTCCGTGCAGCGGCGAAAAGGGTGGAGGCCGCCGCGCGCTCCGTTTTCTATGCGGCGCATGATCCATCAAAAGAGGAGGCGGAGATCAAAGGCGAGCCGCTGAAACTCGCAAAGGAGGCGTTTCAGCAGGCGGTCGAACTTGATTCGGCGCTCGCCAAAGCGTCCGCGCAGATTCCGGGCGAAAGCGATGCCATCGACGTAGCCATGTTCTCGACAATTGATGCGAAGACGTCCCTGGAACGAGTGTGCGCAGAGTTCTCCTCCGGAAAACTGAATGGGCAGCTGCTGCAGATATGCTTTGAAGCCCAATGGAAGCTCGACGAAGCCGCAGACTGCCTCGCCTCCTCGCCGCCGCCTCGTGAGCACGCTTCCGCTGTCTTCGATCCTGTCACCCGCAGTGTAGTGCTATTCGGCGGCAGCCATCACGACTTCATGTACAGAGACACCTGGCGCTACGACTGCACGAAGAAATCGTGGCGTCAGCACTGGCCGGATAAGGCACCCCTGGCGCGGATGGGCGCAGCCTTTTCCATCGTGGACGGAAAGCTCACCCTCAGCGGCGGCCAAACTGTGCTCGATAAGATGGAGTACCAGAAAGGTGAGAAACCTGCGCCCGCCGGTGTGTGGACCTTCGATGCCGCCACCGACCAGTGGCTCAGCGAAAGTAACGATTCGCTGCGCATGCGCATCTACCGCACCATCGTCCCCGCCTACGACCCGCGCTGGTATGATGCCGCCCCACGCGGCAACCGCAAGGAGACCGAGGCATGGCTCGCCGCTTTGAAGCCGAATACCTGGACCGCCGTGCCCGCGCAGCCTGCGCCCGCGCCGGAGCGCGACTGGGGCAACGCCGTCTTCGATCCCGACCGCGACTGCATCTACCGCTGGACCGGGGGCCACTGTGCCGACCCCGCATCACAGCCGAGTACTTACCATCCCGCCATCAACCGCTGGAGCATCCCGTTTGTGCCTGACATCATCGCGGCGCGCAAAGGCATGACCTTCACTGGCAGGCCCGATTGCGCGAACCACACGTATCTGCATGCCGCGTATGATTCCGTTTCACGCCGCCTCATCTGTCCGTCGCACGGAGGCACCGGCGTCTTCGATCCCGATACGGGCGACTTCGAGTTCAGTGTCGCGCAGCCCTTCAACCGTCACATCTACGAGACCTGTTCCGTTTCCACGCCGCGCGGCGTCATGCTCTGGAGCCGCGGCGGAAAGTTGTTCCTCTTCGATTATGCCGCGCGCGAGTGGCAGCCCTTCCGCGTCACTGGCAAAGTTCCGCCGCCGGTCTGCGACGGCTCCGCACTCTGCTATGACTCAAAACGCGACGCGCTGTGGATGACCTCATTCAACGGCTATCAAAAACCAAACGGCAACATCTGGCGACTCGACCTGAAGACCGCCGCCGTCACCGCGATGAATCCATCGAACGCCGCGACTCTCGGCGTCGCCAAAGGCTTCCACAGCGAAATCCGCGAGTCCATTTACCTGCCGCCCGCCGACCTCATCCTCTTCAACAACTTCACCGCCGGCCGCCAAATCGCCTACGACCCCAAGGCCAACCGCTGGGTCACCCTCAACATCTCCCAAAACCTCGAACGCCTCGGCACCGTCAGCGACACGCTCACATGGGACGCCAAACGCGGCCTCGTCTGGAACCTCAACGCTTACAAAGCCATCTACGTCCTCCGGCCCGATGCCGCGACGCTCGGACCGCGGGATCATTGAACCTGAAAAGCAAAATGGAGAGTAAGAAAGCCACAGCCGACCGAAGGGAGACAGGCGAACATTTCACCTTAACTGATGAGCCAAATGGACACTGATGAACACGGATTTACTCATGACTTGGGATTCACCTGCCGGAGGAGGATTCACGTGATCACAACCTGCTGAGCATCTGTGTTTATCCGGGTCCCTTCGTGGTTCTATTTTCCTCTCAAGGTTGAATCAAGTTCGTCAATGCGCCCCGCCGTCGTCCGCTGACAGGGCGCGACCGGGCCTTGCGGGAGGCGGATTCCGCTGCGACTGGAACGGCTTCCTAACTGGTCATGAAGACAATGTTGACGCGATGGGCCCTTTTCCTTGCTGCCGCTCTGCCGGTTCCCGCTGGTGGAACTCCTGCGGACGCAGCGAAACCGAACATCATCATCATCTTCGCCGATGACCTCGGCTACGGCGACCTCGGTTGCTATGGCCACCCGACTATCCGCACGCCGAATCTCGACCGCATGGCCGCCGAGGGAATGCGGTTCACGGATTTCTACTCCGCCGCCGAGGTCTGCACGCCGAGCCGCGCGGCACTGCTCACCGGGCGCATGCCGGTGCGCAGCGGCATGTGCCACAACCAATTCCGGGTTCTCCGTCGCGTCTCCACAGGTCACCTGCCCGACAGCGAAATCACGCTCGCCGAACAGCTCAAGTCCCGCGGCTACGCCACCGGCATCATCGGAAAGTGGCACCTCGGCGTCTGGTCGAACAACGCGGAAGGGCATCCCTCGCGCCATGGATTCGATTTCGTCTTCGGACTGCCTCATTCCAACGACATGGACCCGGCGCGCGGCAATCCAAAGGGCGCCTCCGGCCGGCTCGATCAGGATCCGGCGTGGTGGCGCTCTCCTCTCTACCGGGGCACGGAAATCATCGAGCAGCCGGCCGACCAGACGACCCTGACAAGACGCTACGCGGAGGAGGCGGTGCGTTTCATCCGGGAAAAGAAGGACGGGCCGTTCTTTCTTTACTTCCCGCACACGTTTCCTCACGTGCCATTGTTCGCTTCGGAGAAATTCCGCGGCCAAAGTCCGCGCGGTCTTTACGGTGATGTGGTGGAGGAACTCGACTGGAGCGTTGGTCAGGTGCTCGACGCCGTACGGGCCTCAACTTTGGAAAAGAAGACGCTCGTCTTTTTCACCAGCGACAACGGCCCGTGGCTCATCATGGGTTTGGCGGGCGGCAGCGCCGGGCTGCTCCGCGACGGCAAAGGCTCGACATGGGAAGGCGGCATGCGGGTGCCCGCCATCGCATGGTGGCCGGGCAAGGTGCCCGCCGGCAAAGTTTGCCGGGAAATCGCCTGCACCATGGACCTGTTTGCCACCTGCAGCCTGCTCGGCGGGGCCGCGCTGCCGGAAGACCGCCCGATGGACGGAGTGAACATTCTCCCGCTGCTCACCGCCACCGGCACCGTGACGCGGGAGCCTTACTTTTTCTACCGCGGCGCCACGCTTTTCGCCGTGCGGTCGGGCCAATGGAAGGCCCACTTCCTGACACAACCCGGCTACGGCACGCCCGCGCCGGAAGTTCACAATCCCCCGCTCCTGTTCGATCTCCAAGCCGATCCCGGCGAATCCCACAACGTCGCCGCGCGGCATCCTGACATTGTTCAAAAACTGACGGCGGCCGTCGAAAAGCACCGCGCCGCCCTCAAAGCTGCGCCGACTCAGCTTGAAGCCACCGTCGCGCCGCCGAAACAGCAATAACCGGCGGGGCGCGCGGCAGGATACCGTTTCTTTGAACCGATCGATGACGTTGCGTGTCAGGCGATGCACTTTCACCGGCGCGGCGACGCTGCCGCGGATTTGACATTCGGGCCCCGCCCGGGCTTCATGAGGACCATGAGAATGCACCTGATTTCCTCCGCCGTGTTCCTTCTACTGGCTGTCCTGGGCGTTTGTCCTCCGGCGCATGCAGTTCCGCCGAATCTCATCTTCGTGCTGAGCGATGACGTGGCTCAGGGCGATCTTGGCTGTTACGGGCAGAAACTGATCGCGACACCGAACCTCGACCGCATGGCGCGCGAAGGTACCCGCTACACGCAGGCCTATTGCGGCACGAGCGTTTGTGCACCGAGCCGCACTTCGTTGATCACCGGACTGCACAGCGGACACGCTCCCGTGCGCGGGAACTGGGAAATCGCGAAAGGTGAGGGCCAGTATCCGCTGCCCGCGGAGACGGTCACCGCCGCGCAAATTCTGAAAACGGCCGGCTACACGACCGCCTGCATGGGCAAATGGGGCATGGGCATGTTCGACACCACCGGCAGTCCGCTGAAAAAGGGATTCGATCACTTCTACGGCTACAACTGCCAGCGCCACGCGCATTCGTACTTCCCCGCATTTCTCTATAACAACGACCAGCGGTTCGAACTCCCCGGCAATACCGGCCAGGGGCCTGGCAAGATTTACGCGCAGAATCTGATCCAGGCCGACGTCCTGAAATGGGTGCGCGAACATGCCGGCGGTCCGTTCTTTTTGTTTTACGCCATCACCCTGCCGCACGGAAAACACGAGATCGATGAGCTGGGGCCATATGCCGACAAACCGTGGACCCCGCAGCAAAAGGCCTACGCTGCGCAGGTGACGAGGCTCGACCGCGACATTGGCCAGCTGCTCGACTTGCTGCGGGAATTGAAGCTCGACGAAAAGACGCTCGTCATGTTCGCCGGTGACAACGGATCGTCGTTCGCACCGAATTCCGAAATCGGCCGGCTCTTCAATCAGGCCTCGAACGGCCTGCGCGGATTCAAACGCGGCCTCTACGAAGGCGCGCTGCGCCAGGCCGCCATCGCGCGCTGGCCGGGCGTCGTCCCGGCGGGACGTGTCAGCGATGAACCGTGGGCTTTCTGGGATTTTCTCCCCACCGCCGCGGAACTCGCCGGCGCCGCCATTCCCGCCACCTGCAAAACCGACGGGCTCTCGCTGGTCAGTTTTCTCAAAGGCGGCCCCGCGCCGAAACGCGACTTCTTTTACTGGGAGCTGCACGAGGGCAAACCCATCCAGGCCGTCCGCTTCGGCGACTGGAAGGCGGTGAAAAACGGCCCGCAGGCAAAGATCGAACTCTACGACCTCGCCAAAGACCCCGGCGAGAAATCCAACCTCGCCGCGCAGCACCCGGATCTGATAGAAAAAGCCGCCGCCCTCCTGACATCCAGCCGCACCCCGTCCGAAGACTGGCCGCTCACCGGCCCGGCGGAGCGGCGGCGGAAATAGTAGAGCTGGCCGAACTCGCGTGCGCCTGTCGGGCTGGATTGCGTCGTTTTCATACAAAATTCCTACGGATGTCGGCGCCAGTGCGCCAAGCCAATTGGCGCCAGCCACCGCGACGCGACCGGGGGGAACTCGCGGTATCAGCCAGGCATCAAAACCTTCAGCGTCCCCTGACCGGAGGCGCCAAACGCAGCCTCCCCGGACTCTCAACCCGCGTTGGGCCATCCACGTCCTCCGGCCGGATGCTGCAAATGTTCATCCGTCCCCACAGTGCATTTCACGCCGTCTTTGTGAGATTTTCGTGACTTGGAAATAAAACGCTGAGATTAACGCGCGTCAAAATAAACGCGCTTTACGATGCGCTGGCCGTCTGGCTCGGCGAACAGAGCGTCTCTGCAACTGCGGTGCGCGCTGCCGGACTGCGCAACTCAGACGACGGCAGCTGTCTCGACAGCTTTCTGGAATATACACGACCATTCGACGGCAGGAACCTCTAAGCAGGCAGCGAAACAGGTTGCGTCTATGGGGCGCAGCGTCCACGCACTGAGCATGACGGCTGTCGTTCAAAACATTGTCCTGCCAAACCACGCGACACGACGTGGGCAAAAGCAAGTCTCTCTGTCTATACAGCCGTCACTCGGACTGTTCGACGAAGCGAGCGAAAGCACCCTTCCCCACATCAAGGGCGAGACCTCCAACTTTGTGGATAACATGCGGCTGCCGGTGCATCGCTGGTTCCGTTATTCTGCGGGCTTTTCTGCGGAGTGGGTGAAGTCACTGGTGGCCTCCCGCGGAAACAAGGACCAGCGGGTGCTCGATCCGTTCGTCGGCTCAGGCACCACTTGCCTCGCCTGCGACGAACTGGGTGTGCCATCCATCGGACTGGAGGCGCATCCTTTTGTCATCCGTGTCGCGAGAGCCAAGTTGAACTACGCAGCGGACGCGGATCGGTTCGCTGCGCGGGCTGTGGCGGCAGTAAAACGCGCCCGCGAAATCAGCTGTCCGCCATCATGCGGTGCGGCTTTGATGGAAAAATGCTTCAGCGCGCCCTCGCTGGAGTCGCTGGAACGTCTGCGCGCAGCGATTGAAGAATGCGACGACGCTTCGCCGGAATCAGCTCTGCTTTGGCTTGCGCTCGTGGCCACGTTGCGTCCCGCATCGGAGGCTGGCACGGCCCCGTGGCAATACGTGCTTCCCGGTCGGCGCAAAACTGTGCCGCTCGACCCGGCACTGCTGTTTCAACGCACCGTGAGCACGTTCGCCGCCGACATGCGCGCCATGTCGCGTACAGCCACTCCACTGGGCCGCATTGAGAACGACGACGCCCGCGAGTGCCGTACTGTGCCCGATGCATGGGCTACGATGGTCATCACTTCGCCGCCCTATGCGAACAACTACGACTACGCCGACGCCACGAGGCTGGAAATGACTTTCCTGCGCGAGATTTCCGGCTGGGGCGATTTACAGGAGTCGGTGCGCCGCCATCTCGTGCGCGCCTGCTCGCAGCATGTGCCGCCAGGAGCCGTAGATTTGGCCGCCACCGTGAATCACGCTGACCTCGCACCGATACAGGCGGAGATTGCTGAGGTCTGCCGGGAACTCTCAGAGATTCGTTTGGAGAAAGGCGGGAAGAAAACCTACAACAACATGGTAGCCTGCTACTTTCTCGACATGGCGCGGGTGTGGCGCGCGCTGCGCCGGGCGTGCGCCCGCGGCGCGGAGGTCTGTTTCGTGGTGGGCGATTCCGCACCATATGGCGTGTATGTCCCCGTGGTCGAATGGCTTGGCAAACTCGCAGTCGCCGCAGGCTTCAAGAACTGGAGCTTCGACAAACTGCGCGACCGCAATACCAAGTGGAAAAATCGCAAGCACCGCGTCCCGCTTTGCGAGGGCCATCTGTGGGTCCAGGGCTGAAACTGAGACGACGTCATGGCCGAATCACTCGCGCATCGCTGGGGGCAGATCATTGGAGATGTTTTCGAGACATTCGTGGAGCGCATCCTCGCTGGTATCGCGCAGCGGCATGGCCTTTTTCTTGACCGCAAGGGGCCGCGCGCAGCCCGCCCCTCCACGAAGGTGAGTTGGCAGGACGGCTATGGCAACAAGCACGATCTCGACTACGTGCTCGAACGCGGCGGCACTGATGCCGCGCTCGGAACGCCGGTCGCCTTCATCGAATCCGCATGGCGTCGCTACACCAAGCATTCGAAGAACAAGGTCCAGGAAATCGAAGCTGCCGTGATGCCGATCGCACTGACCTTCAGTCGCCATCAGCCCTTTTGTGGTGCAGCGCTGGCGGGCGAGTTCACCCGCAGCGCGCTCCAGCAGCTCGAAAGCAAAGGCTTCGGCGTCCTCCATATCCCTTACGCCTCCATCCTCGCAGCTTTCGCCGAACTCGGGATTGATGCCTCATCCGAAGACGGCACGGAAGGGACTACCGAAGCGCAGTTCAGGAAAAAGATTTCCGATTGGCGGCGTCTGTCCCAGACCGCCGCGGTCGAAAAGCTACTCGCCCACTGGAACGCTCGGCATGCCGCAGACATTACGCGTTTCATCGAACGGTTGGAATCCTCGCTGAATCGGCGTGTTATTTCCGTGAGAATCACCGTATTGCGCGGCCATGCCGTCGAGTGCAACGACATTCCGGAGGCCATTGGATACCTCATAGAGGAGGAGAGGACCTCACGCCTTCGCGATGACAGCGAACAGCGCGAAGCCTTCGAGGTGCAAATCCGATTCAACACGGAAGCCCGCATCGAGGCTACGTTCGCCGAACGTGCCGAAGCCATTTCATTTCTCAGGACCTTTGCCTGACCTCAAGGCTCAAAACCCCAGCTTCCCCGCCACGTCGTCCAGCGCGTCGAGCACGATCTGCATGGAGGCTTCGGTCTCGTCGCCCATATTGGAGATGCGGAAGGTCTGGCCTTTGAGTTTTCCGTAGCCGCCGTCGATGGCGATGCTGTGGTCTTTCTTGAGCTGGCTGACCATGGCGGCGACATCCACGCCCTTGTTGTTCTTCACACACGTCAGGCCCTTGCCGCGATAGCCGTCGGGCGGGAGGAAGTCGAAGCCGTGTTTGCGCACCCAGGCGTGGACCATGCCGTTGAGTTTGTCGTGCCGGGCGTAGCGGGCTTCGAGTCCTTCGGTGAGGATTTCGTTGAGCTTGCTCTCCAGCGCGTAAATCAGCGGGATCACCGGCGTGCTCGGCGTCATGCTGTTTTCGGCGTTCTTTTTGAACTCGAGGAAGTCGAAGTAGTAACCGCGGTCTTTGATGGTGGCGGCGCGGGCGAAAGCGCGATCGCTCGCGGCAAAGAGCGCCATGCCCGGCGGCAGCGCGAGCGCCTTTTGACTGCCGAGCAGCATCACGTCGAGCCCGAGTTCATCGAACGGCGTGGGCACGGTGCTGAAACTGCTGACGGTGTCCGTGATGAGCAGCACGTCAGGATACTTCTTCACCACGGCGGCGATTTCCTTGAGCGGGTTGAGCACACCGGTGGAGGTTTCGCTGTGCACGAGCGTCACGGCATCGAAGCCGCCTTTGCTCAGCGCGGCGTCCACGGCTTCAGGCGTGATGGGCTGGCCCCATTCCACCTTCAGTGCTTCGGCCTGTTTGCCGCAGGCGAGGGAGACGTCGTACCACTTGTCGGAGAACGCGCCGCAGCAGCAGTTGAGCACCTTCTTCGCCACCAGATTGCGCACGCTGCCCTCCATGACACCCCACGCTGAGGAGGTGGAAATGAACACCGGCTGCTTCGTGACGAAGACCTGCTGCAGCATCGGCATGATGCGCCCGTAGAGCGCCTGAAAGTCCTTGCTGCGGTGCCCGATCATCGGCTGCGTCATGGCGGCGAAGGTCTTCGCGCTGACTTCGATGGGCCCGGGAATGTAGAGTTTGGTGTGTGCCATGTGAGAGGTGGGGAGAAACGGAAAGGTCAGCCATGGGCAGGGAATTCGGCCGGCTCAATAGGCACTTGAGGAAAATGAAAGCACCCGCCGGCGGCAGGGTGCCGAACAACGGGCTTGCCGGTGCGGCGCCCCGTTACTCCCGTGGCCCGTGCATTCCGCCGCCGACCTCATCCGCCTCGACAAGGCGCACTTCTGGCATCCGTTCACCCAGATGCGGGACTGGTGTGCCCCGGAGCACGAGCCGTTGATCATCACCGGCGGCCGCGGCGCGGTGCTGCGCGATCAGCACGGGCGCGAATACCTCGACGGCAATTCCACCATCTGGACGAATATCCACGGGCACGGCCATCCGCGCATCGTTGCCGCACTCAAGGACCAGCTGGACCGCATCGCGCATGTGTCAGGACTGGGCTTCACCAACGAGCCGGCCATTCTGCTGGCGGCGGAGCTTTGCGCCCTCTGGCCCGCCGGCACCCTGACCAAAGTCTTCTTCACCGACGACGGCTCCACGGCCGTCGAGTGCGCCATGAAAATGGCCATCCAGTTCCGCCAGCAAAGCGGCCAGCCGGAACGCGCGCGCTTCCTCGCGTTCGATCATGCTTATCATGGCGACACCATGGGCGCGGCGTCGCTCGGCGGGGTGCCGGTGTTTCACGACCGCTTCCGGTCCCTCGGGCTGCCGGTGACGTTTGTGCGCGGTATGGAGGAACTGCGCGCGCTGTCCGCTGCGGACTGCACCGCGGTGATCATCGAACCGCTCATTCAGGGCGCGGCGGGCATGAAAACCTGGCCCCCGGGAATGCTGCGTGAACTGCGCGACTGGTGCGATGCGCACGACGTCTTTCTCATCGCGGACGAAGTGATGACCGGCTTTGGACGCACCGGCAGGATGTTTGCCTGTGAACAGGAAAACGTCGTTCCCGACTTCCTCTGTCTTGCCAAAGGCATCACCGGCGGCACGATGCCGCTCGCGGCCACGCTGACCACAGAGCGCGTTTTCCGCGCATTTCTCGGCGGCTATGGCGAAACGTTTTTCTACGGCCACAGCTACACCGGCAATCCGCTCGGCTGCGCGGCGGCCCGCGCCAGCCTGGCCGTTTTCCGTGAGGAGAACACGCTCGCCGCACTGCAGCCGAAAATTGCACTCCTCACCGAACTGCTCGCGACGCTCCAGGCAGCGCATCCGCTTCAAATCAGCGCCGTGCGTCAGTGCGGCTTCATCGCCGGCATCGACCTCTCGCAGCCGGGATCCGGGCCGCGGGTCTGCCTCGCGGCGCGGGCGCACGGCCTGCTCACCCGACCTGTCCGCGACACCCTCGTCCTCATGCCGCCGCTCTGCATTACGGAGGAGCAACTCCGCTCCGCCGTCGCCGCGCTGGAGCGGGGAATCGCAGCGGTTGCCTGACGCCGGCCTGCCGGCGTAGTGACGGCGCGGGCATGGTTTGGCTTTGCCGGAAGGCCGGACAAGTGGTGTGAAGGGGCATGGCAATCCGCAAAGTGGACACCGGAAGGACGGTCATCATCGGCATGGGGCTGATGGGCAGCGCCGTGGGCGCACGGCTGCAGGCGGCGGGACATGCGCTGATGGTTTTCGACGTGGACAGGGAGCGGGAGCGGGTGCGGGAGTTTTCGGGAACCGAATCCGCTGCCGTTGAGTGCGGCGCACCGCCTGATTCTGGAAACAGCGGAGGCCGATGGACTGGGACCTTTGGATAACAGCGCTCTCATCCGTGCGTGGGAGACCCTGCGGAAGGAGGGGACATGAGCGCGGGGGGAACGTGAGGCGCCTAACTTTTAACGCGGCGCGTGCTGGACCGTGCTCGCCGCATGATTCCTCGCACTGCTTTTCGACGGCATCGAGCTGGGCATGATGCCGGTGGCGGCTCGTTCTGTTTTCAAAGACCTGCTCGGCGCAGGCTTCACCATCTTCCTCCCATGAAATCTCTGCTGCTTTATCCGCTGTTGGCCTGGACCGTCGCCGCTCAGCCCGTCCAGGACGAGTCCGCGGTGCCCCCGTATTCGCTTCCTGCACTGCCCGCCGGGGCGGCGGCATGGCAGGCCCAGCGACCGGAACTGCTGCGGGTTTTTGCCGGGAACATGTACGGAGCCACGCCTGCCGGACTGACAGAGACAGTGAAGTTCGTGGTGCGCGAGGAAAAGCCGGACGCCCGCGGCGGACGCGCCACCCGGCTGCGCGTGGCTGTTCTCTTCGAAGGCACGGAAAACGGACGGCAGATGGAGCTGCTCGTCTTTCTGCCCAATGACGTGAAGGAAAAGGCGCCCGTCTTCCTGGGGCTCAATTTCGACGGCAACTACACCACCGTGAACGATGCCGATCTGCCGCTCCCCCGGCACTGGGCGATGGGGCTTTTCGACAACAAACTTCCTGACCACAAACCCGCGGAAGCCGCGCGCGGCATGTTTGCCCACATGTGGAGCGTGGACTGGCTGCTGGAAAACGGCTGGGGCCTCGCCACGGCGGCTTATGGGGAAATCGAGCCCGATGAGCCCGGCCAATGGCAGCAGGGCGTGCGCGGTCTCGGCAAAGAACCCGGGCCCGGCGACTGGGGGGCGGTCGGCGCGTGGGCGTGGGGATTGAGCCGCGCGATGGATTATCTCGTAACGAATCAGCGGGTGGACGCGCGTCGCGTGGTCGTCTGCGGATTCAGCAGGCTGGGCAAAGCCGCGCTCTGGGCCGGCGTGCAGGACGAACGCTTCGCCGCCGTGGTCAGCAACGGCTCCGGCGCGGGCGGCATCGCCCTGACAAAACGCGTCTTCGGCGAGCGCACGGGCGACCTTGTCACGCGCTTCCCGCACTGGTTTTGCGGCAACTGGAGGCAGCATGCCGGCAGGGAGGCGGAGCAGCCGTTCGATCAGCACCAGCTCGCCGCCCTCATCGCGCCGCGCCCGCTCATGGTCACCAGCGGCACGGAGGATCTGTGGGCCGACCCCCGCGGGGAGTTTCTCACGCTTCAGGCCGCCGCGCCGGTTTGGGAAATGCCCGGCGTGAAGAAGCCGCTCGATGCGGATGAGTGGCCCGAACCCGGCCGGGAGGTGAAGTCGCGCCTCGGCTACTACCTGCGCAAGGGTCCGCACGATGTTGTTCTGGAGGACTGGAAAGCCATGATTTCATGGGCCGGCAAACAGCTCAAGTACAGCGGGCCTCCCGCAACCGCCGTGGATCGCTGCGCCCGTCGTGTCGCGGCATTGCCCGACGCGGAACGCGCCGCATGGACGCCGTATTTTCAGCGGAGCGACACCCGCCGCCGCGAGCATGACGAACTTCTCGCCGCGGAATGCCAGGACGCCGGCCTCACAGAACCGGCGCAGGCGCCTCACGGAGACACTTTTGAGTTCGACAGCAACGACGGGGCCCGCAGCCTCTTCACCAGTGCCGAAGGCGCGACGCTCGCCGCGAACATGATCAGCTTTCAGGTACCCGCCGGCGGCTGGTCCAAAAGTGTCAGCTACGCCGCCCCGCGGCAGAAGGGCAGGGCCTTCACCTCACAGAACGAACCGGAGCATTACGCCGGCACCATCGATAACCGCAGCACCACCGATCATCTCAAATTCCTCGCCCATCGCCAGAACGCGACACCCGATGAAAAAGTCCGCGCCGCCGTCGAAAAGGGGCTCGGCTATCTCATCGAGGCGCAGTTCCCCAACGGCGGCTGGCCGCAGTGTTATCCGCTGGAAGGCGGCTACCACGACAGCATCACGCTCAACGACGGGGCCATGCTTCACGTTCTGGAAGTCCTGCAACTCGCCGCCGCCGGTGCGGAGGGCTGGGCATGGAGCGATGCCGCCCTCAAAGAAAAAGCCGCCGCTGCCCTTGAACGTGGCGTCAAAGCCCTGCTCGCCCTCCAGGTCCAACTGCACGGCCAGCCGACCGTCTGGTCCGCGCAGTACGACCCTCTCACTATGCAGCCTGTCAGCGCCCGCGGCTACGAACTCGTCAGCCTCAGCGGCGGCGAAAGCTGCGACGTCATCCGGTTTCTCTTCACTGTCCGCCCGGTGACACCGGAGATCACCGCCGCTGTCGAAACCGGCATGGCATGGTTCGCCGCGCATCAAATCCCCGGCAGCGCCGCAGGCTGGTCACGCTTCTACGACCTCCGCACCCAGCAGCCCTTTTTCCCTGGCAAGCTCGACGGCAAAGCGTGGACCAGCGAAGAAGCTATGCGCAAAGTAAATCCCGGCGGCTACGACTTCACCGTCACCAAGCCCCGCGACCTGCCCAAGTGGCACGCCAAGTGGCGGAAGACTCTGGCAAAAGAGGCGGAGGGGAAGCAGAAATGAGGCGGCGCGGTTGAGCCGGCCTTCATTACGTAGCTTGCCGGCGGGGCGCTCCGCAATAGGGCCACTGCCGTAATCGTATTCCAGTTTCCGTGACCACTCGCCGCCGCCTTCTCAAACTCTCCCTCGCTGCCGCCGCACCCGGCGTCTCCGCCGCCCTCGCCCCGCGCCCGTCAGCGGACACTGCCGCTTTCTTCGTCGTCGGTGACACGCATTACGCCGCTGACGAGAAGAACATGAAAGCGATGCTCCCCGTCTCCGCGGACTACAACCGCCGCCTCGTCGAGTGGCTCAACAAACTTCCTGGCACCGCCATTCCCGCCAGCGCCGGCGGCGGAACTGTGCCCGATCTTCATGGAGTGCTCCATGCCGGCGACCTGATAGACAATGGCGACAAGGGGCCGGCCAAAAAAGCAATGATGGAAACCGAGACCGCAGCATGGATCAAAGACTGGGGTCTCAACGGCGGCGACGGACTGCTCCGCTGGCCGGTGCGGGAAGTTCACGGCAACCACGACGGCCCGCGGGGCGATACCGTCATGGTCCGTGAAATCATCAGCCGCAACAAGCGGCGCCAGGGCTTGTCCGCGGTGTCTGAAAACGGCCTCCATTACTCGTGGGACTGGGCCGGCGTTCACTTCGTGGCGCTCGGCATCGTCGCCGGTGATGCGCCGGAGGTGACCCGCAAACGCCGCTATGCTCCGCTCGGCAGTCTGCCCTTTCTCCGGCGGGACCTTGAAGAGAATGTCGGCTCCTCAGGACGTCCGGTGGTGCTCCTGCATCATGTGGATGTGCACCGCTATTCCATCCCCCTGCCGGAAGACAAGGTGCTCAACAGCGAATGGGATTACGGCGACGCGCTTGCCTACTATGAGACGATCCAACGCTATCGCGTCGCCGCCTGCATCTGCGGGCACACGCACGCCAGAAGAATCGTGCGCTGGGCCGGCAGCAAAGACGAGAACACCACCGCCGGCTTCCCCTTCCTGAACACGGATAACGCCGCACACTTCGCCAAGCCCGGTCAGGCCATTCTCATGGTCCAGGTCTCTTCAAAAGAACTCCGCGTGCGCGAGCTTTTCACAAAGGATGGCTGGCTGACGGCCGACTGGACTCCGCAGTCATGGACCATTCCCCTGCCCGCCTGAGCAGGGAAGTTTCCTGTCAGCGCGGACAGCTTCAAATCAAAAGCAGGCGGAAGAGCACTTCGCTTCCGCTCCCGGTCAGCCGGTCCGCCACCGTGTGCACCCGTGCCCTCACAGGCCCGTCGGCGACGCTGAAAGCGAGTGCATGCGTTTCGAGTTCCGAACGGTACCAGTCGTTATGCCGTTGCCGGAATCCTGCATCCTGACGCGTACCGTCCTGCTCACCCGCCCCGTCCGCGACGCCCTCGTCCGCATTACAGAGGCTCAACTCCGCCTCGCCGTCGCCGCGCTGGAGCAGGGAATCGCAGAGGTTGCCTGATGCCGAATTCCGTTCACCGTCTGACACGCAGTCCCCGTTCGAGCGGGAGAACCGAGAACCAGCAACCCGCCGCCATGCCTCCCGACTCCGTTGTCCGCACTATGATCCATGCCGGCTGGGTGGGGATGCTTCTGGGCGTGATCTCCGGCGCGATCATCGGCCTGTTCTTTCACCGTGAGGACTGGATGGGCGGCTATCAAAGTTTCCGCCGCAGGCTCACGCGGCTCGGGCACATTTCGTTCTTCGGTCTCGCCCTGGTGAATTTTTGCTTCGCCTTCACCCAGCACCTGCTGCCGCTGACGCCGCCGTCCGACCGTGTCGCGATGATCGCCTTCATCACAGGAGCCGCCACCATGCCGGTCTGCTGCTTTCTGACCGCGTGGCGGAAACCGTTTCACCGCTGGTTTTTCATTCCCGTCGGCAGCGTGCTCACCGGAGTGATTTGCGCCCTCGCCGGCCGATGAAACTGGGACTGCTGGCCATGAGCGGCGTGCGCTGCCGCAACGAAGAGCTGATGGCGCTGGGCCTCACGCTGCCGGGATTCGTGGAGCGCAGCAAAGTGATCGCCTCCCTGCCGAGCCTGGGACTGCTGACGCTCGCCGGCCTGACCCCGGAGGACGTGGAACTGCGCTACCTCGACATTCCGGATCCCGGGGCCCTGACTGAATTGCCGGGCCCGTTCGACGCGGTAGCCATTTCCAGCTTTTCGGCGCAGATCAAAGAGGCTTATAAACTGGCGGACCGCTACCGTGCGGCGGGGGTGACGGTGCTCATGGGCGGACTGCATGTCACGTCCTGTCCGGAGGAGGCGGCGCAGCACGCGGACAGCATTTTGCTCGGCGAAGGCGAAACGCTCTGGCCGCAAATGATCACCGACCTCCGCGCCAAACGGCTCCAGCCGCGCTACGACGCCCGGCCGTTCAATTTCGACTTCGCGCACTCGCCCGTGCCGCGCTTCGATCTGCTCGATCCTGACAACTACAACCGCATCACCGTGCAGACGCAGCGCGGCTGCCCGTTCAACTGTGAGTTCTGCGGCGCCAGCATCCGGCTCAATCCGCGTTTCAAGACCAAGCCGGTCGCGCGCGTGCTGGCCGAGATCGACCGCATCCGGGAAACGTGGCCGCATCCGTTTCTCGAATTCGCCGACGACAACACCTTTGCCGACAAGGCGCACGGCCGCGAGCTGGTGCGCGCGCTCATTCCCGCGGGGCTGCGCTGGTTCACGGAAACGGACATCTCCATCGCGCGCGATCCGGAACTGCTGGCCATGATGAAAGACGCCGGCTGCGCGCAGATTCTGATCGGACTGGAAAGCCCTGTCGCCGGCGGTCTCGACGGTGTGGAAAAGAAGTCGAACTGGAAGCTGCGGCAAATGGACGGCTACCGCCGCGCCGTTGAAGCCATCCAGGACGCCGGCATCACGGTGAACGGCTGCTTCGTGCTCGGCCTCGACGGGCAGGACACGGGGGTTTTCGACGCCGTCTGTGAATTTGTCAGGGAGACCGGCCTTTACGAAGTGCAGATCACGGTGATGACAGCCTTCCCGGGCACGCCGCTGCACGACCGGCTCGCCTCCGCAGGACGGCTGCTCGATCCCGCGGCGTGGGAGACCTGCACGCTGTTCGACGTGAACTTCCGGCCGGAGCGGATGAGCCTTGCGGAGCTGGAGTCGGGATTCCGCGATCTGGCGCGGCGCCTCTACGACAGCGGTTTTGTGGAGGAGCGCCGCCGGAGGTTCTTTGAACGGCAGAGCCATCTGCGGCGGGAGCGAGCCGTGTCCTGACGCGGCCGTGCCGCGCCGGTGCAAAATCCGGTTTTCGGCGGCTCAATCCGCCCGCATGATGGCGGCCATGCGCATTCGCCGCCGCAGTTTCGGATTACAGCTGACGATCCTTTTCCTCACCGGGGTCGTGGTGCTGGCGCGGTATTGGTACAACGTCGGATTCGATCAAAAATACCGCAGGCTGCTCGCCGACGAACTGGCGCGCTACGGCCTCGGAGCGGAGATCGGACGCATGACTTTGGATCCGGTGCAGGGCTTGATCGCACGCGATGTCGAGCTTTTCGATCTGCAGCAGCCGGAACTGCGGCTGGCGGGGGTGAACCGCATCGCGCTCGACATCGACCTCGCCCGCCTGGTGAACAAGGAGGACTTCCTGCGCAGCATTACCCTGACACGGGCGCATCTTTCCCTGCCGGTGGATCCGGCGGATGCGCAGAGTGAATGGATCCGCGTGCGCGACCTCAGTGCGCGGCTGGTGATCCGCGGGCGCCGCATCGAAATCGCCAGTGCCGAGGCCGATCTGGCGGGGCTGCACCTGACGCTGCGCGGCGAAGTGACACGGCCGCTGGACATGATGCCTTCGGATCCGGAGGAGGCGAAGCGCCGCCGCGAGCAGCAGCTGCGCGAAATGCGCGACCGCCGCGGCGCCCTGCGCACGGTGTTGCGCGTGCTCGACCGTTTTCGCGTCCCGGAAGGGCCCGACGGACTGCTGCGCCCGGCCAGCATGGCCCGGGTGGAAATGGATGTGCGCGGGGACCTGTCCGATCTCGATTCCGCCAGCGTGCGCGTCACCATGCAGGGCGGGCCGGTGCGCTGCGGAGCTTTTCTGGCGGAGCGCTACAGTGCCGACGCGGTGCTGGAAAACGGCGAACTGACGCTGCGCCGGCTCAGCGTGGAGGACGCAGGCGGTGTGTTTACGGCGACCGCGTCGTGGAAAATCCGGCAGACGGGCGAAGTGAACTTCGCGGTGGACAGCGGCATCGATCTTCTCGCGCTGCTGCACGGCATGTCACCGGGGCTGGTGATCCCGGACGACGTGACGGCGACGGCCACGCCGCGGTTTCGCTTCAGCGGCGTGTTTCACACGGATCGTCCGTTCACCATGGAGCGCCCGCCGCTGGATGTCACCGGCTCGATCACCAGCGGGCCGTTCACCTTCAAAGACACGGCCTACGAAAGCCTGCACAGCGACTTCGCGCTGGGCAGCGACGGATTCGTTTATTTGCGCAATGTGGAGGTGAAGCATGCCGTCGGGACCCTGACCGGTCAGTTCATGCGGCGTGCCGAAGAGATGCGCTATCAAGTGAAGCTGGACTCCGGCATGGAGGCCCTGGCGCCGCTGCTCGCGCTGCCGGCGGTGCAGAAACCGCTGCAGCCGGTGACGTGGTCGGAGCAGTCGCGGGTCACCGCGGAATTCTCCGGCAGCGCCAGCGGGAATTCGTGGAACCACCGCGGAACCGTGGACGCCCGGGACTACCGGCTGCGCGATTCCCTCGTGCGGCAGTTTCAGGGGGACATCGAGGTCGGGCCCGGCCGATTCCCCGTGGTCACGGTGCGCGACTTTCTGCTGCGCCGCGAGGACGGCGACATCACCGGCAAAATGGCGGTGGTGGATCAGCCGAATCAGAGGCTGGAACTCAGCGGAATCGTCAGTTCCTGCATGCCGTCGCCGGCGGCGGCCATGTTCGCGCCGAGAACCGGTGAGGTGCTGGCGCGGTATTATTTCGAGTCGCCGCCCCGCGCGGAGCTGGACGGCGTGGTGGGATTGAAAGCGCCGCAGCTGAACGATCTGAAGGTGCGCCTGACGTCGCCCGGCCTGTGCGGGCTGCCGGTGGGGAAGGAGGACTGGCGCTTCACCGGAGTGAGCGGCACGCTGCATCTGAAGCCGGACACCATCGCGGTGGAGCTGTCAGGACGCACCCGCGCGCGCGGGAAATACACCGCCGCCGTGCGCCTCGACGCGCCGGCGGAGGCGAGCGTCTCCGGCGTTTTCGGACTGACCAAAGACAACTGGATCAGCGCCACGAAATACGCGGTGAATGTGGACGCGCCGGACGACATGAAACTGCTTCTCGGCGAGCGGGAGTTTCCGGTGCAGCAGCTGAAAGCCGCGGTGCGCAACGAGGCGGGCAAACTCGCCGTGGTGGCCGGCGGTTCCCTGCTGGGCGGACGGCTCGCCGCGACGCTGAACTTTCCGGACCAGGCGAAGGGCGGCCACAGCGCCTCGGTGAATCTCGAGCGCGTGGACTTCAGCCGTCTCACGGCGCTCTTCGGCAGCAAGGATGAAACGGGCGGCGTGTTCTCCGGCCGGTTTACCTATCAAACGCCCGACGGCGCCGGCGCCACCGTCGAGGGCACCGGCGTGGCGAGTCTGGAGGAGGCGAATATTTTCGCGCTGCCGCTGCTCGGCCCGCTCTCCACCATCATCAGCGCCCTGCTGCCCGGCGACCGCATCGCCTACAGCGTGGCGCGTCAGGCGGATGCCTCCTACACCGTCTCCCGCGGCCAGGTCACGCTGCATGGATTCGAGGCGGCCACGCGGACGTTCCGCCTCACGGCCGACGGGACCGTGGACCTGCTGCGGGACAGTGTCGATGTGGACGCCCGGCTCAATCTGCGGGGGGCGCCCGGACTGCTGCTTTATCCGGTGAGCAAACTGCTCGAGTACCACGCCGGCGGCAGCGTCGCCGATCCGGGCTGGAGACCCAAAATCATTCCCAAAATGCGGCGGCGCGGCGGCGGGGAGGAGTAGCGGAAGATGCACCGCGGGGCCAATCCCCCATTTACTCCGCGCCGTTGTCTTTCTAAGAAGCGCGGCTCCCGCCCATGCGCCCCCCATTTGCCGTCATCCCCACCGAAGTGCTGTTCTGGTCCCTCGTCGCGTTCGTCGCCGGCTGGTGGATCGTGATGCTGGTGCGGCGAAAAACGGGAGCGTGGCGGCTGCGCTACTATGCGTTTCCCCGTCCGTGGCTCAAGTTTCTCCACGATCACGTCCCGCTCTACAGCCGGCTCCCGTGGGAACTGCGCGCTCCCTATCAGGACAAAGTGCTCAATTTCGTGGACAGCAAGATTTTCCGTCCAAGCGGCTCGATGGGTGAGATCACCGAGCGAATGCGCGTTGCCATCGCCGGCAACGCCTGCCTGCTGATGCTCAATTCCCCCGCCGAGGTGGTCTTTCCGCCCATCCTGACCGTCCAGCTCTACCGCGCGGGCGACGAAGATCCCACGGCCCGCTCCAGTTGCATCGCACTGCTGTGGCACGAGGCGAGGAATTACGCCACCGATCCGGCGGACCTCGACACCGCGCCGCTCGCGGAGATGGCGGGCCGGCTGGGATTGAAAGCGCTGCCGGATCCGCTCCTGCTCACCGGTTGGGCGCGGGTGCTGTATCCGGACTTTGAGAGGGAGTATCCTGGCATTCTGGAGGAAGTTCACCCGGGAGAATCCCGTGACGTGTTCGCCGTGGCCACGGAAGTCTTTCTCGCCGCGCCGGCGGTGCTGCAACAGGGCCGCCCTGCGCTTTACGATGCCCTGCGGCATTTCTACCGCGTCGATCCCGCGCGCTGGTCCCTGAAGAAGTGAACGCCGGTGAACCAGTCAGCCGGCACGCCGTCCGGAAGGCGGCCGGCAGCGCCCCGCCCGCGGTGGAGGGCAGGGTTTCGCTCTGCGTGCTGTTCTTTCTCCACGCCGCGGCCATGGCGGCGTATGCAGTGCCGTTTCCGAACGTGCTCGCCGCCTACGGCCTCGGGCATCTCACGGCATGGGCGGTGCTGACCGGCAGCATCGCTTCGTTCATCTCGCCCATGATCGCAGGCGCGCTGGCGGACCGCCGCGTGCCGCCGGAACGGCTGCTCGCCGTGATGTGCTTTTGCAGCGGCGTGCTCCTGATCCTGACTCATGTGGCGGTGCAGCAGCACTGGGGCGCCGAAACCTTTCTCTCCCTCATGATGGCCTACGCGCTGTGCAATGCGCCGGGCTTCACTTTGGTCACCAGTATCGTGCTCTCCCGCCTCACGGACGCCCGGCGCGAGTTCGGCCCCATCCGCGTCTGGGCCACCTGGGGATGGATGATCGCCTCCTTCAGCGTCGGCATGCTGCTGCACCTCGAGCGTTCGCCCGCGGCGGGATATCTCGCCGGAGGCATTTTCCTTGCCGAATCCGCCTACTGTCTGACGCTGCGGCCCACGCGTCCGCCGCCCGACAAGGCCCCGCGCCGCCTGCGCGACTTTTTCGGATGGGAAGCGCTCGCCCTGCTGCGCCATCCGGACCACCGGCTCATCTTCCTGACGGCGGCGCTCTTTTCCGCGCTCATGTCCACGCTGTATGTCTATACCGTGCGGCACCTCGAAGCAGCGGGAGACACCACGCCTTCCAGCACCATGGCGCTGGCGCAGTTGTGTGAGGGTCTGGCCACCTTCGGACTCGCGGCCGTGCTGCTGCGTTTTCGCATCAAGTGGCTGCTCACCGCCGGACTCGTGCTCGGGTTTCTGCGCTACGCCCTGCTCTCTCTCAATGTCATGCCCGCGCTCGTGTTCAGCGTGGCGCTGCACGGGCCGCTCTTCGTGGTCTTCTATCTGACGTGCCAGATTTATCTGGAGCAGCGGGTCGATCCGCGCATGCGCACGCAGAGTCAGGCACTGTTCTCGCTCATGAACAACGGCGTCGGAAACACCCTCGGCTACATGACCATGCTGTGGTGGTATCATCAGTGTTCGCAGCACGGCGGGGCCACCGACTGGCCGCGCTTCTGGAGCGTGCTCGCCGTGGCCGTGGCCGCACTCACCGTGCTTTTCATCGCCGGCTACCAGGGCCAGAAGCGCGCCGAGCCAAAGCCGGGCGGTGCCGCGTCATAAATGCGGGCCGACATTCCGCGGATGTGGGCTCGCGCGGCGCCCCGGCGTTTCTATAGACTCGCCGCCATGCGCCTCCTCATGATCATCGCCGCCACCGCCGCCGTGTCCACCGCCGCCCCCGCAGGCTTCAACTACGACGAAGCCAAAGTCCCGCCCTATACCCTGCCGGATCTCCTCACCTGCGCGGACGGCACCAAAGTCACCACCGCGGCGGAATGGACCGCCAAACGCCGCCCGGAACTGCACGGCCTCATCGAACGCGAAATGTTCGGAAAAGCTCCGCCCCGTCCCGCCCTGTCATTCACAGTGGACGAAGACTGGACGCCCGCTCCCGGCGGCAAGGTGAAGCGCAAGCAGGTCGCCATCTCCCTCAGCGGCAAGCCGGACGGTCCCGCGATGGACCTGCTGCTCTACATTCCCGCAGATGCCAAAGGCCCCGTGCCCGTCGTCTTCGGGCTCAATTTCCAGGGAAACCAGGCCGTGAGCAAAGATCCTGGCATCCGCCTGTGCCGATCATGGCTGCGGGACGACGTGAAGGGCGGCATCGTAAACAACAAAGCCACCGATGCCTCCCGCGGACTCCAGGCCGACCGCTGGCAGATCGAATACGCCGCCGGCCGCGGCTACGGCGTCGCCACGGTCTGCTATTGCGACATCGATCCCGACTTCCACGACGAGTGGAAGAATGGCGTGCACGCACTGCATCCTGATATTGAGTCCAAACGCGACGGCGCCGCCTGGGGCAGCATTGCGGCATGGGCGTGGGGCATGAGTCTGGGCATGGACTGGCTGGAAAAAGAACCCGCCGTGGATGCGAAGCGCGTCATCGCCCAGGGCCATTCGCGCCTGGGAAAAACCGCTCTCTGGGCCGGAGCCTGCGATCCGCGCTTCGCCATGGTCATCTCCAACGACAGCGGCGCCGGCGGCGCAGCGCTCAACAAGCGCATCTTCGGCGAAACGGTCGGACGCCTCAACTCCTCCTTCCCCCACTGGTTCTGCGGCAACTTCAAGAAATACTCTGACAAAGAGCAGGACCTGCCCTTCGACTCCCACGGCATCATCGCTCTCATCGCCCCGCGCCCCATCCTTATTACCAGCGCCACCGAAGACCAGTGGGCCGACCCCAAAGGCGAATTCCTCGGCGGTCTCCATGCGGAGCCGGTATTCAAACTCTTCGGCAGGGAGGGAACCGGCACTGCGGAACCGCCGCCGCCCGACAAACTCATCGGCGGTTCCATCGGCTACCTGCTCCGCACCGGCGCCCACGATGTCACCCTCGCCGACTGGACCGCCTACCTCGACTTCGCTGACAAACTCCTGCGGAAGTAGGCCTCGCCCCCCCGCACGCCGACAGCCACCGGAGCGGCCGCGGGCTCTGAGGCATGGTTCGGCCGAAATAATTCGTGACAGGTCGGGGCTCACCTGCGAAAAACCAGGGAAATTCCAGGTCATGAACATGAAACGCACGCTGCCGCCGGTGAACTTCGCCTTTGTCATTGCGGCCCTCGCCGCACTTCCCGCAAGGCCGGCCGCCGCCTCCACCATGAACGTCAATCTCGGTCCGGCGGGCTCCAGCGCCGAAGCGGGATTCACCCTGCTGGCCTCGGCCAATTCCACGGGGACGCCTGCGGTTTCGCTCCCGCTCGGAACGGTGGGCGGCGTCTCGGTCACGGTCGCCACCGGCGGAGGCGCGAATAACCGCTATCGCAGCGTGAACCGCGGGGTCAGCACCGCCTACTCCGCCGCCTTCGATTCCCTGACGGAAAGCTGGATCGGCACGGAGCAGGGATCCGGCACCGCCGATCCGCCCTCCGCCCTGACCATCATCCTCGCTGGCGTGGATCCCGGTCCCCACGTGTGGACATCATGGCACTTTGACAACGGCACCGGGCTCTCCGGCAACGGGAATCAAAGCGGCAGGATGACCATCGAATACTCCGTGGACAGCGGAGCCTCGTTCACCGTGGCGGCGACTGACTTTCAGATTCAGGACAACGAGGGCACCGCCACCTCGACGATCAACCCCTTCTCGACTGCCTTTACCGCCCTTGCCGGACAGACCGTGCAGTTCCGGTTCACCAATACGGCCCTGGGACTCAATGCGACGAACACGGTGGATCCCGCGCAGGACTTCACGGTCGTGAACGGGTTCAGCGTCGCGCCGGTGCCGGAACCTTCCGGACCGGTCCTCGCTCTCGTGGCGACGGGCCTCGCTCTGCTGCGCCGTCGCCGCTGAAGCGGCACGGGAGCCTCGATTCGCGCCAGGCAGCGCGCCCCCGCGCTTTCGCCCCGGAGATGCATTCCGGTGCTCCCGGTCCCGTTGCGGTTTGGAGCGCCTCACCGCTTGCGCCTCCGCACCGCTCGACTAATCCGCCGGAATGGCCTTTCTCAACGCAAACTATCTCAAACTCAAAGCCGGTTACCTGTTCCCCGAAATCGCCCGCCGCGTCGCTGCCTTCACGGCGGAAAATGCGGACGCCGCCAAACGCCTCATCCGCTGCGGCATCGGTGATGTGACGGAGGCGCTGCCCGCGGCGGCGCGCGAAGCCATGAAGCAGGCCGTGGATGAACTCGGCGACCGAAACACTTTCCGCGGCTACGGCCCGGAGCAGGGTTACGCATTCCTGCGCGATGCCATTGTCGCCAATGCCTACGCGCCGCTCGGCTGCAGCATCGAGGCGGATGAGATTTTCGTTTCCGACGGCTCCAAGTGCGACACCGGCAACATCCTGGAAATCTTCGGCCCGGGCAACGTCATCGCCATCACCGACCCCGTCTATCCCGTCTATGTGGACACCAACGTGATGGCCGGCAACACCGGCGAAGCCTATCCGAACGGCCGCTACGGCAAGCTCGTCTATCTGCCCTGCACGCCGGAAAACAAATTCGTCGCCGAAATTCCCAACCGCAAAGTGGACCTCATCTACCTTTGCTATCCAAACAACCCGACGGGTGCGACGGCCACGTTCCCGCAGCTCGAAGCATGGGTGGAGTACGCCCGCGCCAACGAGGCCATCATTCTCTACGACGCCGCCTACGAGGCCTACATCACCGAGCCGGGCCTGCCGCGTTCCATTTTTGAAATCGAAGGCGCGCGCGACTGTGCCATCGAGTTCCGCAGCTTCAGCAAGCACGGCGGCTTCACCGGCGTGCGCTGCGCCTACACCGTAGTGCCGAAGGACCTCATGGCCTCGGACGAGCACGGCAAACGTTATCCATTGCATCCGCTGTGGAACCGCCGCCACACCACCAAGTTCAACGGCGTGAGCTACCCCGTGCAGCGCGGTGCCGAGGCCTTGTTCTCCGACGCCGGCAAAGCTCAGGTGAACGAACTCATCACTCACTATCTGGGGAACGCGAAAATCCTGCGCGAAGCCTGCGCCGCCGCCGGACTGTCAGTCTATGGCGGCGTGAATGCACCCTACATCTGGGTCGCCTGCCCTGAGGACGTGAAAAGCTGGGACCTGTTCGACCGCATGCTGAATGAAGCCAATGTCGTCATCACTCCGGGTGCCGGATTCGGCGCCGCCGGCGAAGGCTTCTTTCGCATCAGCGCCTTCAACAGCCGCGCCAATGCCGAAGAAGTCGCCCGCCGCATCCAGGCCATGAAGTGGTAGGCCCGGCTGGGAAGGACTTGAACAGGAGGTCGCAGAGATAGCAGAGCTTTCGATATTCGATGCATAGCAGGGCGGACGCAGACCTTCCGGGTAATTGAACGTGTAGATCTCTCAGCCTCTGCGGCCTCTGCGCTCTCCTGTTCAACCATCTCATTTTGCCGGGCAATCAGTGCGCCGCCAGCCACTCGACGATCTGCTGCGCCAGCCGCGGGCCGATGCCGCTCACCGTGGCGACACTCTCCGCCGTCTGCCGGCGCAGGCGCGCCACGGAGCCAAACTTCTTCAGCAGGGCCTGTTTGCGTGAAGCGGAGACGCCGGGGATGTCATCGAGCAGGCTCTCCGCCACGCGGCGCTTGAGCAAAAGCTGGTGATAGCCGTTGGCCCAGCGGTGCGCTTCGTCGCGGATGCGCTGCAGCAGTTTCAGCGCCCCCATGGTGTGCGGCAGCACCAGCGGCTCGGTGGTGTCAGGGCGGTAAATTTCCTCCCGCTCCTTCGCCAGCCCGATGATCGGCAGCTCGGCCAGCCCGAGCCGCTGCAGCTCCGCGCAGGCGCTGGAAAGCTGGCCGCGGCCACCGTCCACGATGATGAGGTCGGGGAGATTTAGGAGTTGAGATTTAGGATTTAAGATTTGGCTCTCCTCTTCGGATTCGAGGCGGCGCATCGCCTCCAATGGAGACTCCTGTGAGTTGTCCGCGTCCTCGCCCATGCGCGCGCGGCCTTCCTGGAGGATGAAGCTGTAGCGGCGGCGCACTACTTCCGCCATGCTGGCAAAGTCGTTCTGCCCTCTGACCGTGCGAATGCGATAGCGGCGGTAGCTGGAAGTCTCGGCCTGACCGTCGCGGAAGCGCACCATGCTGGCGACGATGTGATTCGAGGAGATGTTGGAAATGTCGAAGCACTCCATCGTGCGCGGCGGGCGGTGCAGGCGCAGCACCTCGCCGAGTTCCGCCACGTCTTCGAGTGGCTTCACGGCGGGGCCGGGCACGCCGCGGCGTTTGGTGAATTTCCGGCCCGCGGCGGAGGTCATGGTCTTTTTGAAATCGCCCAGCATGTCGCGCAGGTCGGCGGCGCGCTCGAAATCCAGTTCCTGCGCCGCGGCCAGCATGTCGGCTTCGATCTCCTTCAAGTGCTCACGCGCCTTGCCGTCGAGGAAATCACACGCCTGCTGCACGCGCTGCATGTAATCTTTGCGCGTGATCCGCCCGATGCACGGCGCGCTGCAGTTCCGGATGATGTCGTTGTGGCAGTGCCGGTAGTCGTTGAGGTCCGGTACCAGCGGGCGGCAGGCGCGCAGACCCAGCTTGCGGTGCAGCCAGTCGAGCGTGGCGCGCAGGCTCCCGCTGTGCGCGAACGGCCCGAAATAGCGCGCCCCGTCGTCCTTCTTCATTCTTGTCAGGTGAAAACGCGGCCACGGCTCCTCCACGTTCACCTTCAGCAGCAGAAAGCGCTTATCGTCGCGGAAGCTGACGTTGTACTTGGGCCGGTATTCCTTGATGAGCTTCTGCTCCAGCACGAGCGACTCCGACTCATTGCGCACCGTGTGGTACTCGAAAGCCCAGATGCTGCGAATGAGCGCGCGCGTCTTCAAATCCGTCAGCCGGCTCCGCGCCGGCTGAAAGTAATTCGCCAGCCGCCGCCGCAGGTCGATCGCCTTGCCCACATAGATGATCCGCCCCAGCCGGTCGTGCATGAGATACACGCCCGGCTGATGCGGCACATCGCGCAGGAGGGCGATGAAGTCTGGTTTTTCGCGGAGCACTGGGGGTCGAAGAAGGAGAAGTGAAGAAACGGATTGGAGAGCGCTGCGCCAGGCGGAATTGTGCTGGATTCGCCGTTCATTACCGCAATGGTCCGGCCATGAGCGTGCGAGCCGTCCCATTTTTCCTGTGCCTGACTGTCGGCTGTTCTTCGACGTCAGCGCTGATCACCCAGGCTCCGAGGGGCGGCGTCGAATTCATCTCAACCGAGCGGCGGGACCGGCTGTTCATTATGATTGATCCGATAAATGGCCCGGCAAAGGAAATCACTGAAATCTCCCGTTTCGGAGAAAAGATTCCAGCGTCCGTGCCGCCGCGAGTATCTGGTCTCTACGAACTGCCGTCGGTCAAATTGATCTACAGCCTTGACGGTTGGTCGCATCTCGATCGCCCCAGATATGGCGATATCGAAATGCGGTTCGTGGCCCGCGAAATTTGGAATTCACCAAAGGACGGAACCATCCAGGCCGCCATGCCGGATAATAAACCTCAATGGCCTCCAGGCATCGCGCTCTATGATACAGGAAAGCTGGTGCGCTATTTCGCACCGAATGAATTCTGGAAGGCTTACACCGAGTTGGATTGTTTCAATTTCAGCAGCACACTGAGCTATCCGCTGGATTTCAGGTTTGATGATGCCGCCATGACATGGACCATAAAGACGCAACCCCGCGGCCCTGGCTTCCTCTACGGGCAGCCGCCCTGGTATTCCGAGAAGTGGGTGATCAATGCGCAGACCGGTGAGGTCGTCTCCTTTCGTGCGGTGGACTGGTTGCTGTGGGCAGCCGGCACTCTGGCGATCCTGTCGGTTGGGGGAGTCTGGTTCATCTTGCGGCGCAGAAAGCGAATGGCTTCCCTCACAGCCAACTGACGCGAGCTAAGTGCGATTCGCCGGAAATGTCCGCCCTTCCGCAAAACTCTGCGGCAAGCCCGTTGCCGACGGCTTCTCCGCCGCGCAGAGCCGGGGCCATGCGCACGACGCGGGTCATTCTTCTGCTGTCCATTTTTTTGCCGGGCCTCTCGCTGTCTCAGGCGAAACGCCAGCAAGCGGAGTTGCTGGATCGCGGGCTGGTGGCGGTGAAGTCGGCGGACGGGAAGGTGTTTGTGAGCTGGCGGCTGCTGGCGGAGGATGAAGCGGAGGCGGCGTTCGATGTGTATCGTGTCAGGGACGGCAAGGAGTCGAAGGTGAACGGAGCGCCGCTCACGTCGGCCACTAGCCTGACGGATGCGGAGTCGGGCGAAGCTTATGTGGTGAAGAAGCTGGTGACCGGCAAAGAGAGCGGGGCACCGGCGAAGGCCGCGCTGCGGGAGGCGGCGTGGTGGGAGATTCCGCTGCAACTGGAGCCGGGTTATCAGCCAGGGGACTGCTCGGCGGGCGACCTGAACGGCGACGGGAGTTATGAGATCATTCTGCACCAGACGAAGGACGGCAAAGACAACAGCTTCGCGGGCTTCACGGGCGAGCCGCTGCTGGAGGCTTATCAACTCGACGGCAAACGGCTGTGGCGGATCAACCTCGGCAAAAACGTCCGCGAGGGCGAGCACTACACGCAGTTCGTGGTCTATGATCTGGACGGTGACGGCAAAGCGGAGCTGGCGTGCAAGACGGCGGACGGCACGGTGGACGGCACGGGCGCGGTGATCGGAGATGCCGCGAAGGACTGGCGCCACAAAGAGGAAGGCAGCCAGAAGCACGGGCGCATCCTCAGCGGGCCGGAGTTCCTCACCATTTTCGACGGTGCGACGGGACGCGCATTGAAGACGGTGCCCTACGTGCCGGGGCGCGAGCCAATCAATGGCTGGGGCGGCAATGGCGGCAACGGCGGCAACGATGAGTATGGCAACCGGTGCGACCGCTTTCTGGCCTGCGTCGCTTATCTCGATGGCGAGCGGCCCAGCCTGGTGATGGCGCGCGGCGTGTATGGACGCACGGTGCTGGCGGCGTGGGACTGGCGGGGCGGGGAGTTGAAGCAGCGCTGGGTGTTCGATTCCGGCATCGCGCTTCCGCCTTATGAGAACGTGTCGAGGTTCTCCGGCATGGGCGGTCACTCGCTGATCGTGGCGGATGTGGATGCGGACGGTCGGGACGAAATTGTCTATCAGGCGATGACGGTGGATGACGACGGCAAGGGTCTCTACAGCACGGGCCGGCGTCACGGCGACACGCTGCACCTGAGTGATTTCGATCCGGATCGTCCCGGGCTGGAGTTGTTCCTGACAACGGAGAACGAGGACCGCACGGTGCGCTGGCAAACCCCGGGCATTGGCCTGCATGACGCGCGCACCGGCGGGTTGCTGTGGTCGGATCATCCCGGCGTGGATGTGCCGCGGGGCATCGTGGC
Source organism: uncultured Akkermansia sp. (assembly GCA_964523105.1). Taxonomy (GTDB): domain Bacteria; phylum Verrucomicrobiota; class Verrucomicrobiia; order Verrucomicrobiales; family V1-33; genus V1-33. Next base: position 72,964 of record CAZFZN010000010.1, on the reverse strand, counting down.
GGACATCGATCCGCGGCATCCGGGCGCGGAGATCTGGGGCGGGCCGGGCGGGCTGCTGACGATCAAAGGCAAGCCCATCGGCCCGGCGCCGCGGTTTGCCGACTGGGTAATCTGGTGGGATGGCGACCTGCTGCGGGAAATCTACGCGGGGATGACGATTCAGAAGTGGGACTGGGAAGCCGGACGGATGCGGGAAATTTTCGCCGCGCCGCTCGCGGAAGCCCGCGGCCGGTCCGGACGCCGGGTCCGGGCAGGAATGCGGCCTCAGCTTTCCGCCGACCTGATCGGCGACTGGCGCGAGGAGATTCTCCTGCCGGGTCCAGACGGAAAGTCGCTCCGCCTCTACACGAGCACGATCCCGACGGAGCACCGGATGGTCAGCCTGATGCAGGATCCGCAGTACCGGCTGTCAATCGTCTGGCAAAACGTGGCCTACAATAAACCGCCGCAGACGACACGGTTCATCGGCGTGAAGCAGTAGCGTGGGCTTCCAGCCCACCAGACTCTTCGGAAGGAACGTGGGCTGGAAGCCCACGCTACTGCTCTGCCGACATTGAATCAGCCAGCGTTGCCCTGATGCCCCGCGATTCCTTCCGCCTGGACAACGCGGCGCGACCGGTCCACGCACCGCGCGTGGATTCCAATGAACAACCGGCACCGGCGCGGACGATGCGCCTTCTTTTCCTGGGCGACGTCTTCGGCGAACCGGGGCGGAAGGCTGTGATTGAGACGATTCCGAAACTCAGGGAGCGTCACGGGATCGATTTCGTCGTGGTGAATGGCGAGAACGCGGCGGGCGGGCGTGGCATCACGCCGAAGATTGCCATCGCTTTGATGCGCGCCGGTGCCGCGGTGGTGACGACGGGTGATCACATTTGGGACCAGAATGAAATCGTGGATTACCTCGCCACCGAGCCGCGGGTGCTGCGTCCGCTCAACTGGCCGGAGGGCACGCCGGGCCAGGGCAGCGTGGTGCTGGAGACGGACAAAGGCAAAGTCGCCGTCGTGCAGGCACAGGGCCGGGTGTTCACCAATCCGCCGATGGAGAATCCCTTCCTCGCGATGGACCGCGAAGTGGAAAAACTGCGCACGGAGACACCGGTGATCCTGGTGGATTTCCACGCCGAAGCCACGAGCGAAAAAATCGCCATGGGCTGGCACCTCGACGGACGCGTCTCCGCTGTGCTCGGTACGCATACGCACGTGCAGACCGCCGACGAACGCATTCTGCCCAACGGCACCGCGTTCCTCTGCGACGCCGGCATGTGCGGCCCGGAGAACAGCGTCATCGGCAGCCGGATCGAGCCGGTACTGCACCGCTTCCGCACGGGCATGCCGGTGAAGTTTCTCGTCGCCAACGGGCCGGTGCGCGTCTGCGGCGCATGGATCGAGGTGGATATGGACACCGGGCGCGCGCTGCGGATCGAGCGGGTGAGTGAGTTGTGGACGGAGCCGCAGTGAGAAGGTGCTCAGTGCTCAGTGCTCAGTGCTCAGTGCTCAGTGCTCAGTGCCCGTGCTCTGGCGTGATAGCCATCCCGGCCCCCGCACTTCAGTCCACACCAGTGATATGGCCCTCGTCGTCCACGTCGATCCGGGCGGCCCGCGGGTCTTTCGGCAATCCGGGCATGAGCATCATGTTGCCGGCGATGGCCACTACGAATCCGGCCCCGGCGGAGAGCCGGGCATCGGTTATCGTCAGGGTCCAGCCGGCGGGGGCGCCCGCACGTTTCGGATCGTCGGAGAATGACGACTGGGTCTTCGCCATGCAGACGGGCAGTTCTCCGAAACCCTGACGGGTAAATTCGTCGAGCCGGGCCCGGGCCGCGGGCGCGAACTGCACGCCGTCGGCGCCGTAAATCTCCCGGGCGACGGTGGCGATCTTTTCTGTGAGGGGAAGCCCGGGCGCATACAGCGGCGCGACCGGTTCTGTCAGGGGCTGCGCCGCCAATGCAGCCACTTTCTCCGCAAGGTCGAGGGCTCCTGCGCCGCCTTGATTGAAGACATCCGCCGCGGCGCAGGCGACGCCCTGCGCGGCGCAGAAATCGGAGATCACCTTTAGTTCCTCCGGCGTGTCATGGTGGAAGCGGTTGATGGCCACGACCACCGGCACCCGGAACTTCTTCAGCCCGGCGAGGTGGCGTTCCAGATTGGCCAGACCGCGCCCGACCGCCCGGACGCCGGCTGATTCGCCCGGCCCGGCGCCATGCGCCGCCAGCGCCCGCACGGTGGCGACCAGCACGGCGACGGCAGGCGTGAGGCCGGAGGCGGGCATCACAATGTCGAAGTATTTCTCGGCTCCGAGGTCCGCGCCGAAGCCGGACTCGTTGACGACGAACTCCGCAAAACGCAGGCCCATGCGCTGCGCGATGACGCTGCTGGTGCCGTGCGCGATGTTGGCGAACGGACCCGCGTGGATGATAGCGGGAGTTCCCTCCGTCGTCTGCACGAGATTGGGCAGGATGGCGTCGTTGAGCAGCGCCATCATCGCGCCGGTGACCTGCAATTCTCCGGCGCGCACTGGCCGGCCGCTTTCGTCACTGCCAATGACGATGGACGCCAGCCGGCGCCGCAGGTCCGCGCGCGATCGGCTCAGCGCGAGAATGGCCATGATCTCGGAGGCTGCGGTGATGACGAACCCGGACTCGCGCGGCACTCCATGCGACGGTCCGCCCTGCCCGGCGGTGATGCGCCGGAGCGCGCGGTCGTTCATGTCCATCGCCCGCGGCCAACGGATCGTTTCCGCCGCCAGCCGGAGTTCATTGCCGTGAAAAATGTGAGCCTCGATCGCCGCCGCCAGCAGATTGTGTGCGGAGGTGATCGCGTGAAAGTCCCCGGTGAAGTGCAGATTGATGCGCTCCACCGGCAGCACCTGCGAACGCCCGCCGCCCGCGGCGCCGCCTTTCACCCCGAACAGCGGTCCCAGCGACGGCTGACGAAGCGTGACCACCGACCGCCGGCCCAGCCGTTCCAGCGCCTGAGCGAGTCCGATGGATACCACCGTCTTTCCCTCTCCGTGGGCCGTGGGCGTGATGGCGGTCACCATTATCAGTTTGCCCGGCGGGGATGCACATGGCCCGTCCAGCAATTCAAGCGGCAGCTTGGCCATGTGAGGGCCAAAACTCAGTATCCGGTCTCCGGCGATGCCCAGTTTCTCCGCAATGGCTTCAATCGGCAGCATAGTCAGGGAACATGGCGGAGGCGGAAAAGGGCTGATGGATTACTGGAGTTGCCGCCTACATCCGGGAAAGTCGCTTGTCCAGTCCCCTCACTCCGCACGGCAGGGCACGATGATGCCGTCCTTCATGCCGTGGATGATTTTCTTGTCAGCGGGGACGATGGTGGCGAGCACGCCGCCGCAGGTGATCTGGCCGCCGTCGCGGGGGACAAAGTAGTAAGGGCACAGCCGCACCCGGCCCTGCATGATCCGGCGCTCGCCGCTGACGGGATCGAAATAAGGATGCTCGACGAGACGCGCGTGCCGGAATTCCTGAAGCACCCACGGATGCCGCGGAAACTCCGCCTGCGCGTGTGTCAGGGCCGCGGACCATTCCGCCTGACTGACATCGTGCCCGACGACCACGCTGCGGCTGCCCCACGCGCGTTCGGAGAAGCCGCTGAGCTTGAGCACCAGTTGCCGATCCTTTTGCGAGAAGGCGGCGAGTTCATCCCACGAATGAATTTCCAGTCGCGGCAGCACGGCGTGCGGCGGCAGAGGCTCCGGGTCCACCACCCAGCCAAACGGGATGATTTTGGCGAGAGCATCGCGCTGATTCTCGCGGAGCGCCTGACGCCACGCTTCCCGCAGCGGGCGGCTCCAGAAGAGCGAGAGCCAGAGCTTTTCCTCCAGCCATGGTTTCATCGGCGCGCTGATGTGCTGACCCGGTGCGGCGAGATCGCGCCAGTGTGCGATGTTCGCCAGATCGAACAGCTCGAAGAAGCGATACACGTCCCGTCCGCGCGGCGCGTACGATTCGGCATCATGCACGGTGAACTCCGCACCCAGCCGCCCGGCCAGCCATTCCATCTCCGGACGATAGTCGCCCGCCTCGCGCGACACGGCGATGTCCGCGCCCTGCGGAAACAGCGAGCGGAATCCGAGCAGCATGCCATCCGCTCCGCCGCAGACCTGCCACGAGGAATCGAGAGCCGCGTAGGTTTGCCCCAGCCACGCCGTCAGGCCGATACCGCCGGGGACGCTGTCGATTTCCGTCAGGGACAGCCCGTCCTCCGTCAGCAGCAGGTCCGGCCGGATCACACCCGGCAGCGCCTGACGGTGTGCCGGATGCCGCGCGGCTTCCAGCAGCTCCGCCGGCTTTCCGGCATCCAGCAGTTGTGCAATCCACTCCGGCTGCCGGCCTTTCAGACTTTGATAGTAAAAATCATTGGCTGCGCGCAGAAACACGTGGAGCCGGTGGCCGAGGTGCTCGATTTCGCGCCATGTCCTGGCATCGAGCGGAAACGGTTCCGGCGACTGCAGCCAGTCCCGGCCGGCGAACAATCCGCCGGAGGGCATGGCATCGCGCAGTTGAGTGAGGCTCGCGGGCATGCCGCCTTCAAGCGCCGCGCTTCGCTGAGTGCAATGGATTCTGCGTGCGGCCGCCGGGGCGGCAAAGGCGCGCTCCCGTCAGGGCAGCTCCCGCTTCTGCCAGAGATTCATCAGGAAGCAGCCGTCGATGTCGTAGGCATTCCAGACGCGATCCGCATTGCCCCAGCCGGTGTTGACGCGGAAGAGCCGGGCGATGCCGGTGCTGATGACGTTCCCGTTCACTTTCACCTGCGTCACTGTTTTTCGATAGCGCCATGCCATGCAGTAGTGCCAGTGTTCCATGTAATAAACGCCAGCGGGGCGGCCGGCTTTGATGGCGTTGGCCACGCGGACGCCGGCATCGTCCCAGTCGTCGCCCCAGCCATCGTTGGTCCACTGCCAGTTGCCGCCGACGAGCGGGCCGCCGGCGTCACCCGCGACCGTGAGCGGCATGAACAGACTGCAGGTGAAGTCCACGTAATTGCCGAGGGCACCGCCGACATCCCACGGCAGGGCGGAGCCGCTGCCATTGTGAGGCCAGCAGGCCACGTTGCAGGCGTCGTGGAGATAGTCGTACCAGTATAACATGGAGCCGGCGGGCGATCCCTCCTGATAGGTGAGCGGGGAGTTGATCTGGCGCAGGCTGAGGCGGCGGGCGGTCAGGCTGGCGCCGGAATTGCGGTGCCAGTAGGCGCTGGGCACCTCCTGGTTGTGCTCCGCCCACGCGATTTGCATGGCCAGCATGGTGGGGCCGCAGCCGACGGCGGCGCACCAGCGGTTGAGATCGCTGCGCTGGTCGAAGCGCGGCTGCCCGTCGCTTCCGCCGGTGGTTTCCCACATTTTGGAAGTGGTGAAAGCTCCGGTGGCGCCGCCGCCGCGCGGAACCGCGCCGCCTGAATTCACGACGACCATGTAGCGCCGGGGATTACCGTTGACCGGATAAACCGTCAGGCGGTGCGCGCCGGGTTCGATTCCGGTAATGGTGACACCAGGGACAGCGCGTTCCACGGTCGCGAGGGCGCCGCGGCCCTCCTCGTCGTCGATGACCGCGGCGTCGAACTGCTCCCCTTCGAGAAACGGCTTATGTTCACCGACACCGACATTCAGTGAGGGTGCGGTCCCCTCCATGGCCTGCCACTCGAACTCGATCAATTCCGCCCGCTGCTCCTGACGAATGCGGATGCAGGGGATGATGGAACGGGCCGCCAGCAGCTCGCGGTAGCTGTTGAATTCGAGCGGCTCCGTGCGCGGCGGCGGCTCCGGCAGCGGCGGGTTTTTCCTTTCCTCCGAATCCCATGAATAATTCACCGGCCGCAGCGCCTGTTCGTAGGCCTGATCGGGATAGAGCACGGGCAGCAGGCCCTCGTTACCGAGCAGTTCACCCGCTTCGTCTTCCGCCGCCATGAACATCGGGCCGAAGCGGCGAATGCGGTGCACCCGTTTTTCCTGACAGTTTGCGAGCAGCGATTCGCACGGCGTCCGGCCGGTCGTGGCATAACCGATCACCGGGGGGGACTTCCGGCTGAGGCTGACGAGAATGAACCCGCGATCGCTTGAATGACGCGCGCCTTCGGCATTGGGGAAAATTCCGTCCGGCGCGGCGTCACACGTGCCTTCGATCTTCAGTTCTGCGAGATCGGGTTCGCCGTTCTCATTCCACACGGAAGTCACCGGCGTGTAGAAGGGAGCGATACGGGCACCGGCCCATGCGGCACCCTCCGCAGTGCCGTCCCCCGCGACGGCGGCCATGAGCTGCTGCACCATTTCCACCGTGGCCCGGGGCAGGGTAGTGACCGGCTGCACCGGCACGCTGGCTCCGCTGCCGGTGACGTCGTCTTCGAACTGCACCTGAAAGAACTTCCGGGCCTCGCCGGAATCAATGGTCGCCGTGCCGTCGGCGTGGACTCTCATATTCTCCCGCGGAATGACGGCGAATGGTCCGCCGGGGGAATCGCTCCATTCATAGCGCAGTCGGTGCTGGCCCGCATGCGATGTCAGGACTCCCGGGATCAGCAGAGCGGCGGTGAGCAGAAAGAGGGATGGTTTTTTCATGGGATGGAGGTGTTGCAGGGCGATTAGTTTTTCCGGCCGCGGGCTTGCAGAGAATCCTCAAAAACTTCCCGCTGCTCCCGGCGCCGGTGGCGCTGGCCTGACAGAACCCCGGAAGCCGCTGCCGCCTCCACCGGATCAGGGGACTGTGATGCGCAGCCGGTAGAATTTTCGCTCCGGCGCCGGAGCGTCGCTGAATGTTCCCTCGCCTGGCACTGTCGCGGGGGCAGGCGCATCCGGCAGGGCGGTCCACGGCGCAGTCAGGGCATCGGACCACTCCAGGCTGTAGGTGCGGTCCGGGAGGAAGGGCGTGAAGTTCAGTGACTTCACGCCAGGCGCGTCATCAGGGCCAAAGCGCAGTTCCAGAAGCGACGCGGCATCCAGCGGATCGGTGCCGGCGAGGTATTCGAGCGCGTTGTCCTGCCAGTCGCTGTCAGGATCGGAGGCGGGAGCAGCTTCGGGATTGTTGAGGCCGAAGTGCTGCACCTGCCAGTCGTCCGGCAGGCCATCGCCGGCGTAGAGGCCGAAGTCGTCGGGCGTGAAATCCAGCACGGTGAGCGCGGCGGAGCCGGTCACGCCGCTGGCGGATGCCGTGAGCGTGGCGGTGAAGCCGCCCGGCAGCAGGCCGGCGGTGACTTCGCCGGCAGGGGAAACGTCGAGCAGCGGGTTGTTCACGGACCACGCGATGGCGGACGGCGGGAGCAGCGAGTCGTCGTCGCAAACGACTTCGGCGGAGAAGGGTGTGGTGGAGTTGTCTGTCAGGCTGGCGCTCCCGGGCGTGATGGCGACGCTCGCGGGATCGTAGATCTGCCCGGGGAATCCGGCGCGTGCGGTGCTGTCGCCGCCGGTGCTGAGGTCGCCGAAGCTGCCGAACGCTCCGGCGATTTCCACGTCGCCGCCGTTTGTCAGGCCGCCGCCGGCATCCACGATGGAGGTGGTGAGTTCCTGCGCGGCGGCTGGAAGCATGAGGAGCAACAGTAGCGCGGGCATGGCTTTAGCCTGCCCGTGTTTCTGCAGTGCCCGGGCGTCCTGTGAAGGCCTACACGGCGAGCCTGACGGCATCGCCGCGCTGCGTTTACTGCAGTACAATTTCACGGTGTGACTCCGGTGAGAACATTCTGCCGCACGCCGTTGAGGCCGGTGGGAGCGCGATTGGTGGTGGAGCCGCCGCGTAGCCCGCCCTGGCCGCCGGCACCGGCATTGCCGAGGGTGAAGGTGTTACCGCTTTCTGTGATGGTGCTGCCGTTGCGGGCGAGGATGCCGACGCTGGCACCGCCCGAGCCACCACTGCCGCCGCCGCCCGCGCCCCCGGTTCCGCCAGTGCCGCCCGTACCGCCGTTGCCGGGATCCTTGCCCCCGGTGATGGCGGTGACGTGGCCATTGCCGCCGCTGCCGCCCGCGCCGCCCGCACCACCGTTGCCGCCGGCTCCTCCGGGTCCGCCGGTGAGCGTGGTGATCTGACAGTTGCTTACGGTGACGCTGCTGCCCGTGACGATCACGCCGAACGAGCCGCCGCCGCCGAGGCCGGCCTTGCCTCCCTGACCGCCGCCGCCGCCCGCTCCGCCGCCGCCACCACAGCCGCCCCACCGGGAAGGAACGCTTTGTTCGCCGAAGGTGCCGCTGGTAATGCGACCACCGCCGCCGCCACCGCCACCGCCGTGGCCATACGCACCAGGGATGCCATCCCACCCGGGTACGGCGACAATCCCCGCCGGCATGAATACCAGGGAAGCCGAGGGAGCCGTGCCGTGTGCGCCGGCTGCACCGGCGATGCCGGCCGTTCCGGGCCATCCGTTAGTGGCGGTGGGATATCCATTGTCCCCGCCTGCGCCGCCGCCGCTGCCGGCACCGGCGGGATCTCCCAATCCGGACAAACCCGGCCCGCCATTCGCCGCCTGGGTGGACCCGAAACCGGCGATCGGCCGGGCGTAGAGGCAGGCTCCAAAACCGCCCGTGCCTCCATGGTAAAATCCGTCGCCCCGGGTGCCTCCTCCGGCATAAGTATCATTGGTGCCGGTGGCGGAATAATTCACCTGCACCGGTCCGCCATCGCCGCCGTCTCCTCCGGCGGCTCCTGCATTCCCGGCAGCGCCGCTCGTGCCCGGTCCTCCATTGCCGGGGCTGATGGTGTTGTTCGAAATCGTCACCATCTGCGTGCAGTCCTTCACGAAAATGCCGGTGCTGCTGCTGCCCGGACTCACCGGCGCAAGAGTGGCGTTGAGGTTGAATCCATCCACCAGCACCGGCTCCGTGAGACCGCTGGCGAGAATCACCGGCACCGTGGCATCCGCGGCGGGAGCCGTGCCTCCGAAGCGATTGAGCGGCGTGCGCGGCGCGGTGCGCGTCCAGCCGGCGGCGCGGTCGTAGCCGCCTTTGAGCCGTGCGCCGTTAGGCAACACCAGCGGGGCGGCGAGCGTCTGCGCCGCACCGGAAACGAGGACGGCGCGGCGAACCGCACCCGCCTGCGCGACCGCGACGCCCTGCGCCACTGTTTTCACCGGAGCGGCCTGCGTGCCGGCATTGCCGTCCAGCCCGGTGGTGAAGTCCACATAGACCGCTCCGAGGATCGTGACGGTCACGGCTTTCGGCGGACTCAGCCCGGCGACGTTCGTGGCGGTGACATTGAAAGTGACCGTGCCCGCCGTCCCTGGTATGCCGGTGATGAGTCCGGTGGACGTATTCACCGACAAGCCGGCCGGCAGTCCCGTGGCTCCATAGGAAAGCGGCAGGCCGCTCGCGGTGATTTGATAGGTGAACGGATACTCCACCGCCGCGTCCGCCGCTGCCGCGCTGGTGATGACGGGCAATTGCGTGGCCTGCCATGCCTGGATGCTTTGAATGGACTGCCGCAATTCCGGCGAGAGTTGCGCCATGGTCACGGCATCCGCCGCGAGCTTCGCCGATGTGATGGCGCCGTCCTTCACATCCTCCGCCATGAGCGCATAACCGACCGCCGCGATGCGCTGATCCGGCGTCAGCAGCGTGAACGGACCTTCCTCCGCCGCGCTGAACCACACACGCAGCCGCACGTCGGGATTCGCGAATACCTGTGCCGGCAGCGGCTGCATGTCGGTATCGCCGAGCAGCACGGAGTAGAGGCCCTTGGTCACGCTGCGCGCCACCGCGGTCTGCGGCTCCATGCCGTTCGCCGCCGTGCCGTCGTTCGACCAGAACGTCGTCGGCACGATGTTCGCCGGCGGCGCCGTGAGGTGCGCGATCGTCTCCGTCACCGTCGAGTAGCCGCTCCCGCCGTCGCGCACATCGAATTCGCTCACTTGGCCGTTCTCCAGAAAGGCATCCACCTCCGCACCCGTGCCCGTGCCTTCGATCGTCACCGCGGGCGGCGTCACATACCCACTGCCGCCGTCGGTCACTTCCACGCCATTGATTTCGCCCGCGCCATTCACCGACACCCTGGCCGTCGCGGTCCGGTTCTGATTCGTGCCGCCGTCCACCAGCGAGAATTTGAACCAGCCCGTGCCCTGATGGTTCACGCCGCCCACTGTGACTCGCCCCTGGTAGTTGAGTAACTGCGGCACACCACTCGACTGCTGCGCGGGCGCGAATGGCGCGAGCGATTGAACAAGGAAAGCGGCCAACGCGAGCGCGGCCTGGAGTCGGCGGTGGAGCGGGAGTTTCATGGCGCGGAAGGTGGAGATGCACCGGACGATTAGGCATCCACCGCCGCGCCTTGCGAAAACTTATCCTCCCTGCTCCTTCCTGGCGCCGCGGGATCATGCTTCACGCACAGATCAGAGTTTACATCCGGCGCGGCCAGCGGCATTCTTCCCCGTCCCCGGCTGCACTGCCATGAACGCTGTTTCTCTCTCCTCACTGCTGGCGGGATGTTGCCTCGCCTGCTGCCCCGCGACAGTCTTCGCGGAACTGCACTACGCTTTGTTGGCGAGCACCGGGGACGCAGCCACCGGCAGCAGCGCGGCGGATGGACGGCCGGACGGGACATTCACCTTCGCCGCGAACATTTTTGAATTTGAAGCGCCGGCGGCGGGCCGCGGGGGATTTGCGGCGTTTCGCGCTGCGGCGCAAATGGTGCCGCATCCGCTCTTTCCCTCCACCCTGCGCGGTTCCTGGGGTCGCGGTCCACAGGGGCTGTCGGTGCACATGCTCACGGACCGCGGCGCGCCGGCATCCGGCGGCGGGTTCACGGGAACGGGGGGTGATTCGGTGATGAATGAATCCGGCGAGGCGGCCTTCTGGGCGCAATGGATCAACAAGAGCGTGCAGCCGCACGTCACCGGCACAGGTCTCTGGTGGAGTCGCGTCGGGCCCGGGGCCGTGCCCGTGCTGGAGCCCGTGGCCATCAGCGGCACGACGGGACCGGGATCGCCGCAGCCGTTTACCGGATTATCGGCCCGCCCGCTGCACAACGGAAACTTCATCGGGTTTCCCGGCACCGGAGCCAACTGGGTCTTCGACAAAACCACCGCTCAACTGCGCCGCGTTTCCTGGGACGGCATGGACGTGCCGGCGTTCGGCGCGGGCGTGACCCTGACCAATGCGGGAACGATTCTCGGCATGGATGAAAGCGGACGCTTCCTGCTCCAGGGCACGGCCAGCGACGGCGGCACATGGTTGTTCCGAGCCGGCGGTACGGCGGACGCGGCGCCGGTTTTCAAAACCGGTCAGGACGCGCCGGGGCTCCCGGGAAAGCAGATCGGGGCGATGTTTGCGACAGTGAATCACCGCGGAGAAGTCGCCCTGCTGACCCGTCTGACCGACGGCGATGCGAATCCGCTCAATGACATCAGCGCGATCTATGCCGGACCGGAGGGAGCGGTTTCGCTGGTGGTGCACAGCGGCGCGCCGCTGCCCGGAATGCCCGCGGGCATCTGGGGCGGTCAGCCGCTGCTGAGCCGCGAGGGGCACCTGCTCGCCGCGGGCGGCATCCTGCGTCTGCCGCAGTCGCCGCAGGATTCATTGACCTTCACGGCGCTGCCGTTCATCCCCGCCGCCACCGGCTTTCCTGACTATTCCCTGAATGCCCTCGGCCAGGTGGCGGCCTCCGTGCTCATCGGCAATGCGCCTTCGCTCTGGCTCTTCAATCCCGGCGACGGCTGGCTCGAAGTGGCGCGCGCCGGTCAAGCGCTGGCGCTGCCGGGCGGAGCGGTGACGGTGAACAAAATCGGAGTGCTAACCGGCTCCGCGGGCGGCGACGGCAAAGCGTCAGGGCTGGCCAATGACGGCGTCCTCTGTTTCGCGGTGAACGGACGCATGATCGTCTCCGCGGATGCCAATCCGTCCACCGGTTTCGTTTTTCACGGCGGCCTCGGCAGCAACTGGCACGCCACCGGCGCCGATCCGCCCACCAACTGGAATGCGACCGATGGCACACCCCGCGAAGAACTGCCCGGCGACGTCGAGCAGCACACTGCGGAGGTCGCGATTCCACCCGGTTTCAGTGTCATGCTGGACCAGCGCCCGGCTCCCATCGGCCGTCTGAATGCCGCGGGCACCCTGACACTCCAGCAGGCGCTCACGGTGCATCGCGATTCCGTGGCCGAGCATCTCACCGTCACCGGCACAGCCGGCCGCCTTGCCGTGGACGGCGCGGCGTTTGAAACGGGCGGCGACCTGCGTGTCGAGAACGGTGCGTCCGTGGACCTGACCAATGCTGCCCTGACGAGTCGCGGGAGTTTCAAGGTCACGTCCGGAGGAGTCAGTGCGACAGGCACGGCGTCCCTGCAAAACCACGGGCTGCTCGAAAAGTCCGGCGGCGGAATGTTCTCCATCGCCGCCGCACTGAATGGATTCGAAGCCACAGCGGGCCAGCGCTGGGGTGTTGATGTGCTTGGAGGAACGCTGGCGCTGAACGGCGGCGGCAGTTTCACCGGCCAGCACGCGCTGCACTGCGAGGGCACGCTGCGCCTGGCAGGTGACTGGGCCGTCACCGGCGGCATCGTCTGCGACGGCCCGGGAGTCATCGAACTGGGTGATCCCGCCCGCGCCGTGACCATCAGCGCCGGATCCGGAGACGTCGTCGTCTTCGAACAGTCGGAGGGCGACGTCCGTTTCCGCCAGGGACGACTGGAGGGCGACGGGCTGTTCCTCAACCGCACGACTTTCTCGTGGGAGGGCGGCACGCTCGAATCCGGCGACTTCGACTCCGCAGGAGTCGTCCTCGGCGGATTCCGCAATGACGAGGTGCTTGAGATTCCGGCCGCGATGGTTTCGCCGCGCGTACTCCGCCACGTCCTGCGCAATCGCGGCAGCGTAGCGCAAAACGGCGCGATCACCCTGAGCGATGCCACAGTGGTGCAGGATTCCGATCAGGCCGTCTGGACGCTCGCGGGCGGCAGGATCGAGGGGATTCCCACGGACGCCAGCTTCGACCACCGTCGCGGAAAGCTCATCGCGGAGAACAGTTCCGAAATTCACGCCCGCTATGAAGGCGGCGCGAACTCCACCCTGCTCGTCAAAGACACCCTGACCATGTTCGGCGGCGCGGACTGGCAGGACCGCTCGCTCGATCTGGAGAGCGACCTCAGCGAACTGCGCCTCGATGCGCCGGCCGGGCCGCCGCAAACCTACACCCTCCGGCACGCGCTTGATGAAGAGGTGGATGCACTCGCGCGCCTCACCGTGCGCAACGCCGTGCTGCGACTGCCGCGCAACCGATTCATCCATCCGCTCCTGACATTGGAGGAGGGATCACAGATCACGACTTTCAGCCCGCCAACCGGAGCTCAGAATTTCGATGACTCTGTCAAACTAAGGCACGCGACATGGAAGGGCGGCACGATCGGCGGGCCCGTGACTCCCGCGGACCTTTTCACGCTCCCGGGCGAGTTCATCATCGAAGGAAGCGCAAGTCACCTCCTCGATGCCACCCTGCTTGCCGGGAATGTCATCCAGCGCAGCCCGGTTCATTTCACAGACCGCGGGTTCGTGGTGTTCTCCCGCGATCTTACCACGGTGGCGCGATGGACCATCCGGGCACCGGTCGGACTTTCCGGCAACGGCACCTTCCGCAACGGGGGCACGCTCGCTGTCGAGCCGGATCCGCCAGGGCTGGTGGAGATCAACCTGCATCTCAGACTTATCGCCGGGGAGTTTGTCTGCGGATCGCCGGACCGCGACAACACCGGGACGATCCTGCGCTTCACCAACACCAATGAGGCGCGTCCGGCGCCGGGCGATGCGCTGCTGTCCGGAAGGTGGATTGTGTACAACGGCGCGGTGCTGGATACCGGAGCGCCGGCCATTCACCGCATCGGCAGGAATGCCACCGTGGTCATCAGGTCCGGCACCTTCGCTCATCTCGATCCACGTCAAAACGACGGCCGCTTCTCCCTGGCGGGTGGCGGGACAGACTTCGATATCCCCGGATTGCTGACCAATTCTGAGCGTGCCCGGCTGGAGGTTTTCAATGACGCGGTGCTGCATGTCCGGGACGGCGCAGTCAACAACGGCACTATTCGAGTGTCCGTGGGAGGTGAGATGACCGTGGACGGTTCGTTCATTCAGGGGCCCACCGGGCAGACTTTCGTCGGTCCTCTCAGTATTCTGCGACTCCCCGGCGGCGGCAGCCTCAGCGGCACCATTAGCGGGGAAGGGGAAATGATCGGCAGTATCACAGTGCCAGGCCGCACCAGTCCAGGCGCTTCGCCCGGGCAGTTGACCATCACCGGCAGCGCCACGCTGACGCCGGCTTCGATTTTCGAAGCTGAATTGTCAGGCACCGCCGCCGGACAGTCCGATCTACTGAATGTCAGCGGCGCCGCCGCGGTGGACGGAACGCTCGCGGTGATTCTTCTGAACGGCTTCCGCCCGGCCGCGGCGGATGCGTTCACCATTGTCCAGGCCGGCACGCTCACCGGGCGTTTCGCCAATGCCCCGCACGGCCAGCGTCTGGCCACCGTGGACGGCTACGGATCCTTCCTCGTCAGCTACAGCGGCACCGCGGTGGTGCTCAGCGACTTCACCGCGAACCCCAATCCTCCGCGATCGGTGCTGCCCGTGCTTCCCGCGCCGGAAATCCTCTTCGGCGACACATCGGATTCCCTGCTTTCCTTCAATCTCAGCGGCAGCCCGGGACGGCCCTATCGTATCGAAAGCAGCCCCGATTTGCAAACGTGGTCGCTGTTCCACTCCGCCGTGCTCCCGTCCACCGGCGCGCAGTCGCTCGAGTTTCCCTTCGATGCCGGCAGCAGCCCGCGCCTTTACTACCGGGCGCGGGCGGAGTGAGCCGGCCGGAAACCATCCGCGAACGGTTGTCACCAGGCCCATCCCGGGCCATGCCGCAGGCCGCCGCCATGACTGTCACGCGCCGAGCCCTTCGCCGCCGGATGATCGCCGTCATTCCGGTCAGCATGCTGCTGGCCGGGACCGGTGCGGTCGCAGTGATCGGATGGCACCGCGCGAGGAAGGCCGGAGAGGAGGCCGGAAATCTGCGGACGAGGCTGGAGGAACTGGACCGGCAGGGCAGAATGGAAGCGGACCGCGGACGCCGCGCCCGCGAGCAGGCGGAGGAATTGATAGGCTTCGTCTTCAGCGAACTGCGCGGGAAACTCGATGCCATCGGGCGCACCGACCTGCTGGAAACGGCGGGTCAGCGGGCGCTGGATTACTACGACAACCTGCCGCCGGAACTGCGGACCCTGGAAAGTGAGCAACGCCGGGCGGATCTGCTGGAGGAGATCGCCATCGTCCAGTACCAGCAGGGACGACTGGAGGAGAGCGAAGCCTCGCACCGGCGCGCACTTAAGCTGCGTGATGAGATCTGTGCCCGGGTTCCTGCCAATGACGAATGGCAGTGGCGCCGCGCCCGGGGCTGGCATCAGTTGAGCTACACGCTGAACGAGGCCGGCAATTCCGCCGGGGCGGAGGCGGCAAACCTCCGGTGCCGGGAACTTTGCGAAATGCGGACGGAGCCGCCGGATGCAAAGTGGCTGCGCATTCTGGCGTCGGCACACTTCGGACTCGGAGAGGCGGCGCGGCACCGGCGGGACTTCGAGCGGGCGCTGGAGTGCTACGAGGCCGCGGTGCCTCATGTCGAGGCGGCGATCCAGCTGGCGCCGGACGACACTTCCGTGCTGCGCACGGCGGCGACTCTTTATAACAACATGGGCGTGGTGTGGCTGTCACTGGACCGTCTCGACGAGGCGGAAAATCTGTGCCGCAGGAATCTGGCGCTGGAGCGCCGCATGGGAGAACTCGACCCCGAGTCGCGGCAGGAGCAGAAGAACCTCGCGTCAGCGTTGAACAACCTCTCTTCCATCCTGCGCAAGCGCAAGGACTACGACGGCGCCCTGGCACTGCTGGAGGAGGCCATGTCACTGCGCCGCAGCCTCGTGGAGTGGGATCCCGGCAATACGCGGTGGCTCTCCAGCCTCAACACCTCCTGGCACAATCTCGCGCACCTCCGCCTCGACCGCGGCGAGTATGCCGAAGCCGCGGAGGCGCTGCGAAATTCCATCGCCACCTGCCTGCGCGGCATGGCGCTGCAGCCCGGCGATCCGGGGCCGGTGCGGGATTTCGAGACGCTGCGCGGAATGTCATTCAAATATTTTCCGCGCGCCGGACGCACGGAGGATCTCCTGGCTGCCTGGAGAAGCGCCGAGCCTGACATTGCGGCGGCGGCCCAGCGGTCCGGCAAAGGCGGTGCCGGCGAGTTTCTCGAAGAACTGCGCAAGATGATGTTTCGGCACTCCAAAGCGGATGCGGAATGGCTGCGCAGGAGGCTGGTGGAGAATCTGGCAGGATTTTCCTCCGCGCCGCATGCGGAGGACCTGCTGCGCACCGGCTGGGATTTCGTTCGCGCCGGCACGGCCGCCAACGAGCCCGCCTTTATTGAACTGGCGCGGCTGATCGCCTCCACTCTCACGGGCGGCGGCGAACCGCAGCTGGCGGAGGCGCTGCGCGACGAGGCGGCGCGGCGGCTTGTCAGGGCTGACGGGGCGATCGTCGCCGGCGGTGCGGCATGGAAGTATCTCGAAGCCGCAGCGGCGCCTGCCGGGTGGACGGCGCCGGACTTTGACGACGCCTCGTGGCCCTCCGGCGCGGCGCCGCTGGGTTTTGGCGAAGGAGATGAAGCCACGCGGCTTACAGGGAAACCGCCGCGGCTCACCTGCTGGTTCCGGCACGGTTTTTCGGTGAGCGATCCGCAGGCCCTATCCAACTTCCGCCTAGTGCTGGAGCGCGACGACGGCGCCGTGGTCTATCTCAACGGCAAGGAACTCTGCCGCAGCGGCATGCCGGACGGTGCCGTCACTCCGGACACCGCCGCCACCCTCACCGTCATGGACGAGATGGAGGAAAGCGCCGCGCTGTGGTTCCTGCCCCGCATGGATTTGGTGGCGGGAGAGAATGTCCTCGCCGTCGAAGTGCATCAGAATGAGCTGAAGAGTTCAGATCTGCGCTTCGCCCTCGAACTCGCCGCGGGCATCCGGCCGCCCGGGGAGCCTGACATTTCCGCGGTCGCTCCGGCGGAAAAGGCGCTCGGCGCACCGCTCCCGTCCGGACTGGCCGATTGGCTGCGCACGAAGACGAACGGTGCAGGCGGCCGGAAAGCGGCCGGCGGTCAGGGGGCCACGCGATAGAACCGGCGCAGATAACCGGACGCCGCAGTGTCGGTGAAAATCAACGGGCCGGCGCCCGGCGGCGTGACGGTTCCAATCGTGCTCCAGCTTCGAGCATCGGCGGAGGCCTGGACTTTCCAGGCGACGTTAGGGGTGGCGGTGATTTCGAGTTGGAATCCGGCGGGAGTCATGGCCAGCGGGCGGAGGGCGGCGGCGAGGCTGACGGTATCGCCGGTGAATTCGAAGTCACCGTTGCCGGAACCGTCGCCGGCAAGGGAATTGCCGCCGAAGTCCATGATCGAGTCGTCGTCGAGCAGCGCGAGCCGGACGGCGGTGCCGCCGGTGTCCACCACGACGGTGCGGACGGCGCCGCTGCCGGATACCGAAAGAATGCGCGGGGCGGTGCCTCCGCGCGGGATGATGCCTTCGAATCCGAAATCGCCGGCATCGACACCCACGACCGGCTCGGAAAACGTAACCAGATACTCCTCGATGGTGCCGGACGAGCCTGCGGCGTTGCGGGCGAGGCCTGACACTTCCGCGGGCGTGCGGTCGCCGGTGAATTCATAGACGGCGGTGAAGCGTTTGTTGACGCTGTTGTTGACACGCAGGACCTGGCCGGTGGCGCGGTCGCCGAGGGCATTGGGAGTGGCGGTGATGATCGCGCCACTCTGGCCGAGCCAGTGGCGGAAGCGGTAACCCGCAGGCATGGCGTTGCCGAGTGTCAGGTTGTTGCCGTAAAACATCTCCGGTGTGATTTCGACGGCTCCGGCATCGAAGGACCGGAGGATGCCGCCGAGTCCGTCGCGGCGGCCGTGAACGTCGGAGATCTGGCCGCCGCCGGGGGCATCGAAGAAGAAGCGCGGGCGGATGTCGAGGCGGACGTTGTCGATGTCGGCCACGGCGATTTCGATCTCCGGGGTGCCGGCGGACGGATAGTAATCGATGGTGAAGTCGAGGTCGATGCCGTCGATGAGGATGCCGATTTCTCCGGGCGGCGAACCGGGGAGGCGGGAGACGCTGAGGTTGCGCACGACGACGGCGAGGTCGGCGCCGGCACCCGGCCGCGAGAACCGCTGGATATCGAGCGTCCCGTTCTGACCGAGCAGGGCGGTGAGCAGCGACTGGCTGGCGAAGCTGGGGCGGCTCGCCTGGATCGAGCCGTCCACGAGGTTCACTTTGAATTTCCACTGGATGGGATTGTCGTCAGGGTCGCCGTTGCGGAAGTGATTGAAGACATAGGTCTGACCGCCGCGCGTCAGTTTGGAAATGCCCGAGTGGATGAAGTCGATGTCCACCGATCCGAGAAAGAGTCCGGCGGCCGCGGGCGTGGTGGGAACGCCGTCGAGGGTCAGTTGGAAATCGATGGCATTGACGTCGAGGTCGGCGATGCGGTGCGACTCCGAGCCCGGGGCGAGGAACCCCAGCTTCGCGAAGTTGAAGATCCCCTGACGTTCCGGCCCGTTGATGCCCGGGAGCAGCGAGGCGGGAATGGGAATGGCGGTGGCCGGGCTCTGGCTCAGTTCGCTGCCGCGGCTCGAGTAGTCGGCGATGATGCGGTCGGCGAGGCGCTGCAATTCCTCCTGGAAGACGCTGCGCAGCGTGCTGAAGCCGGAGGCATTGAGAACGTGAGGTGTGGCGGTGTTGGTGGCGCCGACATCCTCCGCATTGCCCGTGCGGGACTGCGCCGCTTCGAGGATGAGAACGATCTTGTCGAAGACATCGACGGGATCGTAGGCCTGCTGGCCGTTCTCGCGATACGGTTCGAGCATGCGGTACTCGAAGGATTTGGCCAGGAGGTAAAAGTGTTTGCGCAGGCGGTCTTTGGCGCGGCGCGCGTTGTCGCTGACGACCGACAGCGCCTGAGGATCGAGGATGCCGCCGAGCTCGAAGGCGCTGTTGTTGAGCCGTTCCGCGGCGAGGGCGTTCTTCATGATGACGCCGGGGATTTCGCGGAGGCGGTTTTGCGCGCTGGCGAGCCGCGCGGCGAAGAGCTGCTTCTCTTCGAGGAGCACCACGATGCGGTCCACCACCCCGTTGAATTGCGGATCGGATTCCCGGATTTTCGCCAGTTCGGCGTCGATCCCGTCTTTCGGAGCCTCGTTCTTTTGCAGGAAGCTGCGCAGGACTTCGGCGCCGGAATTGAGGGCACCGAGGCCGGTCTCGATGTTGGCGGCCTGATCGAGCAGCTTCTGGCGGTTGGCTTCGTCTTCCGTCGGCGGTCCGAAGACGGGAGGGTTGATCTTTTGTTCGAGTTCGTTCGCCTGGCCCTTCAGCGTGGCCACGCGATAATTCCCCGCGACGGTCGCGCCCTGGACGATAGTTGTCAGGGCATCCTGTTCATCGACGCGGGAGACGACGTCGAGTCCGCCGCCGATGGCCCCGAGCGCCGGCTGATAGACCGGGATGACCTGCATGATGCTCGCCGCGCCGCGCAGTGCCTTTTTCCAGAACGGCACGTTGTTGCGGTCATCGACGATTTCGGTGGCGCGCTGGCGCATGCGTTCCTCGATGGCCAGCAGTTCCGTTTGCAGATCGCTGATCATCCCGTCGATCTCCGACTCCTTGTCTTCGAGTTCGTCGATCTCGTTTTGCAGTGAGGGAACCTCGTTGCGCAGGGCGGTGTTTTCCTCTTCGAGCTTCGCCTGCGCCGCGTTGAGGGCGCTGAGGTCCGCCTGCAGGTACTCGTCGCTGCGGGAGAGCCAGTGCGAGAGGTAGAGCGTGTCCATCGCCCGGGTGATGGCGGCGTCGGTCAGGAGGAAATTCGTCTCGAACGAGAGCAGCGGAACCCAGCCGGCGGGGTTGCCGAAGTAGTCGAGTTTGTCCGCGATTCGTTCCACGTGCTGCGTGGCGTCGGCGGCGAGTTCGGAGAACTGAAGCGCCGGAGCGGAGGCATCGGGCAATTCCGGCAGTGGATCGAAGGTCGCGACCTGCCCGAGCAGCCGTTCGTACTCGAGGAACTGCGCGCCGGCTTCGGTCATGAAGCCGAGGTAGTAGATGTCCTTGGCATAGTTCAGCGCGGCGCGGGCGGAGATCGGGTGGAGCCAGCAATAGCTGACGGGAAGCGCGCCGCCCGAAGCGTGAACGACCGGCTGCTGCGCATTGCCCTCGGGCGTGCCGGCGCCGCCTTTGACGTCGGCGAACGTGCTCATGCCGGCGAACGGAGTGCTGAGCAGACCGGAGTTTCCGCCGGCCATGTTGGGAGAAGTGCCGCCGTGGAGCGTGAGCCGCGCGGCCGACGACGGATCGCTGACAATGTTGAGCACGCAGAGCGAGATGTCGCCGCCGGGCAGTCCCGCGGTTCCCGCGGCCGCCGGCACCGGCGTGGTGTCGAGCCGGGAGTTCGGTCCTTCAAAACGAAGGTCGCGGGCATAAATCGTGACCTTCGCCTGGGGCACGTGAGTGACGGAACGGAAGATGACTTCCTCGGCATAGATGCGCAGTTCCTGAATGTTTTGGTTCCCGTGGACGGCATCGTGGAAGAAGCGGTCGCCTGCGGCATCGAAGACGACTTGTTTGCCGGAAATGGTGACGATGCGCGACTGGGCGGCGGCATTGAAGTTCATGCCCGCGCTGCCCTGCGCCCGGTGGATTTCGTTGTAGTCGCGGCCCGCGGGATTCGGGAGGTTGTTGCCCTGCGGGCGGAGCGCGATGATTTCCTGCTCCGGCGGCAGGTCCTGCTTTGGAGTGACGGTGATCGTTTGGGCCATCGTGGCGCCGGTGAAGGTCAGCTCGAACGGCTTCCGGTCCGCGTCGTCCGGCACATAACTGAACCATCCGCCGGAATCGATGAACACCGGGCCCGCCGCGGATCCTGACGAAACCTGCACGATGGTTCCCGGCGCGACATAAAATCCCAGAGTGTCGCCGCCGCGCACCGATTGCGGCGCGAGGCTGCCGACTTCGTAAACCGGCGCCGCGGTGTAGGTCGCGGTGACCGTCGTCGGCGATCCGCCGCCGGGAGCGACGGCGACGACCACCGCGCGCGGAGGCAGCCATCCCGGCACCTGCGTGAAGCGAATCGTTTGCGGCCCGACCGGAATGTCGGCCGCGGTGGCCCCGCCGGGATAGACCGGGGTCAGGCCATCGAGACTCCAGCCGACTCCGGCGGTGGCGGCGGCTTCCGGCGGTTCGATGTTCACCCTGACTTCTCCGGTGAAGGTGAAGTTCACCACTGCGCCCGCGGACGGCAGCGTGATCACCGGATCGGGATAATCCGTCGCCGCCACCGCGCTTCGCGTCACGGCTCCACCGAAACTCAAATACCTGACGCCGCCGTTGGCCACGTTGCCGCTGGTGAATTCCAGCGTGTGTTGCGGCGTGAATCCGAAGGTGATGCCCGCGACCGATTCCGGCACCAGGGTGGCATAGACACCGTAGGGCGGAATGGCATCGAGGATGGTCGCGCCGCTTCCTCCGAAAACCGGATTCTTTGCCAGTCCGCCGTCGCGGAGCTTCGCCGTCCATGCGTTAGGACCCGAGCCCAGTACCGGATGGTTCAACGGTTCCGGCGTGAGGTTCGCGAGGAGCACGAAGTCGTAGCCGGGGAAATCGATGGCATAGCCCGCGGGGCCGGAATTCATGCGCATGACGGCGGCTCGGGCGTTGGCGGGCGTTCCGGCGCTGATGAGGTTGAGCGTCCATGCGTTGGTGTTGTCGAGCAGGCCGGCGATGTCAGAGCCGTTGGCGAGTCCGGGAATGTAGGGAGTTTCTGCGAACGTGTGCAGATGAGAATTGAGGGCGCGGAGGCCGGGAGCGAGTTCGAGCAGGGAAGCGGGGACGTCGCCGGTGAAGTCGCCGGCATTGGCGGCAAGAATGGCGCGGCCGTGTTGTCCGGCACTGGCGGCGGTGCCGTTGCCGGTGCCGCCTTCGAGGAGGAAACTGCCGGCGATGCGCGATGCGGTGGCGGCCACGATTCTAACCGTACCGCCCGCGCCGCCGCCGCCGGTGCCACCGCTGCCGCCGCTGCCGCCGCTGCCGCCATTGCCGCCGTTGCTGCCGCCGCCCCCGGCACCGCCGTCGAAGCCGGAGCCGGTGTTGCGGCCGGTGGCGGCCCCGCCGTTCGTGCGGCCGCTGTTGTCGGTCTTCCCGGTTTCCCCGGCCACGCCCTCGAGTCCCGCGCCGCCAGTGGCGAGAAAGCGTCCCCCGGTGTTCACGGTGCCATAGCAGATAAATTCAATGGCGCCGCCGCCGGGTCCGCCGGCACCGCTGGCACCACCCGCACCCCCGCGACCGCCCTTCCCACCGTGTCCGCCGCCGCGGCCGTCGTAACCATCCCGCCCGCCGGTAAAACTGTCCGATCCTCCTCCGCCGCCACCGCCGCCGCCGGCCCCGCCGCCACCGCCGCCGGCCCCGCCGCCGCCACCGCCACCCTGACCGCTGGCACCGCCGCCGCCGCCGGTTAATCCCGGTGCCATGCGGAGCACTTTGCCGCCGCCGCCCGCGCTGCCGGTGCCGCCCGCGCCGCCCACGCCGCCGGCGCTGCCGGCTGCGGAGGCACTCGTCCCGTTGTCAGACTCAAAGTTTTGCGGCCATCCGCCCCGGCCGCCGCTGCCGTTCGAGGTACTGCGCGAACCCCGGTTTCCGGCGACGCCGCGATTGGTCGAAGAAGTGCCGGCGCCTCCGGTATTGGGCGCGTTGAAGCCGTCATCGCCGCGCCGGCCTGTGGGTCCGGAGGAACCGACCAGCCCGTAATCGCCGAAACTGCCCCAGTCGCCGCTTTCTCCCCAGTCGCCCTGGGTCAGCCATCCGAACCGTGCGCCCACTCCATCGCCTCCGGGACCGCCGCCGCCGCCGCCACCGCCGTTGCCGCCGGTGCCATAGGCGCCGCCATTCACGGGCTCGCCGCCGGCTCCGCCACCCGGTCCCGGTGCCGCCCACGCGGAAACATCCACCACCGCGCCGTCGGCAATTGTCAGGTCGCCGGCCACACTCAGGGACACCGCGTTCCGCCCCGTTGCCGCAAGCAGGTCGTCCTCCGTTAGCGTTAGGTCGCCGCCAAAGAGAAATCGCGCGAGCCCGTTATAAACCGTAGCGGTGTAAGCGACGCCGCGAAACGTGCCGTTCTGATTCACGCCGTTCACCGACAGCGTACCGGCGTCGGAATCGATCACGATCTCCGTGCCCGGCAGGCTGCGGAGGCGGACCGATTTCCAGTCGGCCACCGCATCGAGTTCCGCGGAACTTCCGGCCGTGAAGGACAGATTGGCGTTGGATCCGGGAAACGCGATGTCCCCGAGATCGATCGTTCCCTGGCTGACGCCGTCCACGAACCACTGGAAACTCCCGGACCGCGGCTGCCCGATCGCCCGGATGGTGTGAAACGCGGTGGCGGTGCCGGGGCCAAAGTTTTTCTGAATGCCGGTGTCGGTCCGCACCCAGAAGTTGCCGCCGGCGTCGTAGCCGACGATGAAGCCGACGCGCCGGAACGTCCCCGCGGCCACATTCCATCCCGGCACCATGCCCGACGGGATCGTCCAGCCGCTGAACCCCGACCAGCCGGGTGCCGCGTTCGCCGTCCGCACGGTGAACTCGAATTCCCAGCCGTCTTCGTAAAGTTGCGTGTAGGCGGCAGCGTTCAGCGTGCGGAGGTAGGCGGGGTTGTTGAGATTGTCAGCGGCCAGCGAGTCGTTCGTCTGCCACACGATGCCGGCGGCACCGGTGATGGGGCCGACATTGGCGGGCGGATCGATCCGGCCGTCGCCGTCGGCATCGGTTCCCGGGGCGGTGGTTTCGACGGCGGTCCATCCCCGGGAGGCCGGGTTCGGATCTCCGCTGCCGGCGTCGTACTCGATCACGAACGGCGCGGCCGACGCGGTGAATCGGAAACCGGGGTGGAACACGAACAGAGACAGAAGGAGCAGAAGGCGGAGCGGCGTTTTCATCGGGCGGGAATTCGGGTTGATGCCGCCTACTGAGGATTTCCCGCGGCCCGCGTTACCGCCGGCGCGCAAAATTTTCGGAAAGTTTTCCGGCTTCCCGGGCCGCCGCGGTCGGCGCCATTTGGAAAGGCCCGCCTGCCAAGTGAACCTCCGGCTTCAATCGTTGGAATTCTCCGGCGAGGAGAACTACGGTCGCACCAGCAGAATGATGCCGCGGTCCGACACTGCGGCTCCGAGCACTTCTCCCGCGATCTTTTCCGTTAGGGAAAACGCACCCCAGGCGACGAGTTCGCCGCCGGAGGTGAGGGCGGCACTGGTGTTCTGGCCGGCAAAGACCCGCACGGCATGGAGGCCGGCCGGCACCGAGCACTGGCCGTCGCGATTGTCGCCCCACACCCTGACAGTTCCTTTGCCGTCCGCGGCGAGCGCGAGAACGTGGGCTTCACCGGCGGCGATGGCGATGAAGGGGCCGCCGGACGGCGGATCGCCTGCGAAGATGCCCTCGTCTCCGGCCGTGCGGAGGTTCTGGTCCGCTGTTAGAAAAACGGCGCCGCGGGCCGTGGCCGCCATTTGCCGCACCGGCGGAAGCGCGGCCGGCAGGTTGATCTCTCCCCAGCCATGCACCGTTCCGTCTTTTGTCAGGGCGAGACTGAAATAATCGCCGGCGGCAATGGCGGCGACGGCGCGCAGACCGGAGGGGGGCGTCGCCTGGCCGGCATAACTGTTGTCACCCCAGCCGGCGACGGTGCCGTCCGCGTAAAGCGCCAGGGCGTGCCGTCCCCGCGAACCGGCTGGCGCCGCCACGGTCACGACAGGCCGGCTGACGCCGCGCATGGCCGTCTGCCGGTAGGAATTGTCGCCCCACGCGGCCAGCCTGCCGTCAGGACGAACGGCGAATCCGCAGGGCCGCTCCCACCCGCCCCAGGCCACGGCGATGGCCTCGCCCTCCGGCAGGCCGGCCGGGGCTTCGCCGATGGCCATCATGCGACCTGCCGGAGCCGCCGGAGCCGTCGCCGTGGAATGACCGGCTTCCGGCTGTGTGGAGTCATTCATGAAATACCAAACCGCTGCGGTGGTGAGGGCGGCCGCGGCGACGGCGGCGGCCATCACGGGCAGCATGGCCGGTCGCCGCGCCGCGTGACGGGGCCGCCGTCCGGCGTGGACCGCTTCCACATCCTCACGGATTTCGGAGGCATGCTGATAACGCGACGCGGGATCGGCGTGCATCGCGCGCAGCACCACGGCATCCAGCTCCGGACTGACGCCTTTGCGAATCTCCGACGGCGGATCGAAGTGCCCCGCCGGCACACGGCCTGTCAGCAGTTCGTAGAAGACCACACCGAGCGAATACAAATCCGCCCGGTGGTCCGCAGTGCCGCTCGACTCCATTTGTTCCGGCGCCATGTATCGCGGCGTGCCCACGCTCGTCCGGGTGCCGGTCAGATTCCAGTCCGTCGGCTCCTGCAGCGCCAGCCGGGCGACGCCGAAGTCGGCAATCCGGACGCACCCGTCGCGCCCCATCAGCAGATTGGCCGGCTTGATGTCGCGATGCACGACTCCCGCCCGGTGCGAGTAGTCGAGCGCCTCACAAATCTGCGGGATGATGCGGAGCGCCTCCTCCGGCGTCACCAGGCCGCGGCGGATGCGCTCCGACAACGGCTCGCCGTCCACGAATTCCATGATGAAATAAAACATTCCCGCGCGCTCTCCGAATTCATGGAGCGTGACGATATTCGGGTGGTTGAGCCTCGCCATGACCGCCGCCTCGCGGCGAAACCGCTCCTCGAATTCCGCGTCCGCAACCGCCGGCGGCAGAATCTTCAGCGCCACCTGACGATCCAGCCGCGGCTGCCGGGCCAGATAGACCGCTCCCATGCCGCCCCGGCCCAGCAGGTGCAGGATTTCCAGTTCCGGAAATGCCGCCGCGATCTCCGACGCCTCCGGCACATCTCCCGCGGCGCGCGGGCCGTCCGCGAGCACCGCCGCCCCGCCCGCGAGCAGACAGGCCGGGCACTGCCCCAGCGGGGCATCACCGGGCACCGGACTGTGGCAAACGGGACAGGAGTTCATTCCGAAAATAGGTTAGTCTGAATTGAGCGAACACCGTGATGCATTCGGAGACCGGCCGGGCGCCGTTACGCCGGACTCTGCAAAGCGGCGAGCAGGGTGCGCAGTTCGTCTTCGATATCCTCCTCCTTTTCGACTGTGCGGGCGATCTCGCGCCGCATCAGTTCCGCATAGCGTTTGCGCAGGCGGTGCACCGCGACGCGCGCGGCGCCCTCCGGTATTCCCAGCCGCTCGCCCGCCGCGGCGTATCCGCCTTCCGGCGGTGCCGTGAGCCACGGGCAGAGCGCCTCGAACACCGCCGCCTTGCCCGCCGCCGTGTACTCGGCACGCAGAGCGGCGGTGAACTGGTCGAGCACGGTGAGTGCCCAGCGCCTTTCGTAGAGCACATCCGGCGCGCGCAGATCCGCCGGTTCCAGCCGGTAGCGCTCCTCCGCCGCTAGGCTGTCGATGGCGATCGTTTGCGCCCGTCCTCCGCGTTTCACCGCCTGCGACCGGTCCCACGCATCCGCCATGTAGTGCTTCATCGCGCCCAGCAAAAACGAACGCAGCCGGCCTTTCGCGGCATCCGCGCCTGCGAAGCCTCCGGACTCGAGCAGCCGCAGAAAAAACCCCTGCGTCAAATCCTCTGCGTCCTCCGCACTCTTCCCGGACCGCCGCGCCCACGCATAGAGCGGATACCAGTAGGCCTGACAAAGCGTTTCCAGGGCCGCCGCCGCGCGCCCGTGATCCCCCGCATCCCGCGCCGCCATCACCATGCTCCAGCGCGTTTCGGGAAAACGCGCGTCCGGACCTTCACGTGCAGCATCGCGGGACGACTCATTCATGCGGCGAACGTTGGGGATGCGCCGCCAGGATGCACGCGCAAACTGCCGGACATTCGTCTGCTCCCTCTCCTTAGCCGGCTTTGGGATACGAGCAACTCTTGCCCGCCCCTGACGCTGTCTTCACTATCACTCACTGCGGCCGGTCATCTCCGCACGCGAAGACGATCACGGTGCCGCGCCGAAAACGCTGTGCCGCGAAATTTGGCGTCCGCTCTGCGTGCCGGCGCTGCGGAGATTCTCTGGCGCATTGCCGGATCCCCTCCATCACTTCCCCCCTCCCATGCGCAGCCTCCTCCCCTCCGGCCGGCCGGCACTCGTCCTCGCCCCGATGCAGGACGTGACGGATCTGCCGTTCATGCGGCTCATGGCCCGGTATGGCGGGCCGGATATTTTCGTGACCGAGTACTTCCGGGTGCATGCCGATTCCAAGCCGGAGGCGCACATCGCGAAAAGTGTCAGGGAACACGGCACCGGCATCCCGGTGCTGGCACAGATGATCGGTGAGGACATTCCGGCGCTGGTGCGAACGGCATCGGAATTGCAGCGCCTGCCCGTCGCCGGCATCGATCTGAATCTCGGCTGCCCGGCTCCCGTCGTCTGCCGCAAAGACTGCGGCGGCGGCCTGCTGCGGTTTCCGGACCGCATCGACCGGATTCTCGGCGCCCTGCGCGACGCGATCGCCACGCGCTTCACTGTGAAGTGCCGCGTCGGTTATGAATCCGCGGATGAATTCGCGAACCTCCTCGCCGTTTTCAGGAAACATGACATCGACGGCCTGACGATCCACGCCCGCACCGTGCGGGATGGTTATCGCACCGCCGTGAAACCGGAGCACGTCGCCGCCGCCGTTCGCGCGATGCCCTGCCCGGTGATCGCCAACGGCAATGCCGTCGATGTCCCGACGGCCCTCGCATGGCTCGAACGCACCGGCGCCGCCGGCGTCATGATCGGCCGCGGAGCGATCCGCAATCCCTGGATTTTCTCCCAAATCCGGGCGCACTGGACCGGCGATCCTCCGCCCCGCCCCTGCGGCCGCGACGTGCTGGACTACATCACCGCGCTCTACGAGGCGACCGCCTGCGAGCAGCGATTCGTGCCGTCCAAACACGTCGCGAAGATGAAGAAATACCTCTGCTATATCAGTCAGGGCATCGATCCGGACGGACGGTTCGAATTCCTCATCCGGCGGGTGACCTGTCCTGACAGTTTCTTCCAGGTGTGCCGCGATTTTCTCGACCACCACGATCCCGTGCCCGCCGCGCCGCCCGCCGGCTCCGCCCTGTTCTGCGGTTTTTCAGACCTGCTGAAATCCGCGTGACGCGGTGACGCCAACGCCGACCGATTTCCAGGCGAATTAGCAAATTCACCGGGCGACTGCGCCAGCCGGTCTTGTACGGGTCTTCCGGGTCTGGTTGTCAGCAAGAGGGTGTCTTCCGTTGCAGCGACTACACCTGAAACAAGTCCGCGGAGGAGCGTCCCAATCTTTACTACGCCATCAAACAGCCAAACACCGGCGTGGAGGTTCGGCCTCGGAGGGGGCGGGCGAGCAGGAGCGGCACCTTGCGCGGTTCATTCCGCCGCCCCTGCCGGGGCGGGATGATTCATGCGCGACAGTCCCGGGGGTTTCGCTGCGCTCCACCTCCGGCTAATTTCCGTCGGCCCTCCGGGCCGGGACCGTAGTCCGGGATCATCTCCAATGTAGCCCGGAGGGCCAATGGATATTAGACGGTGGCGCAAGCCACCGGACAGCCGCACACAATCCATCCCGCGTCCCGGCAGGGGCGCCGGAAACGGCACGGCATTCGTTCACCTGCGCCGCCGCCATCCGGGTTCACCACAAATACCGGTCGTCGTAATCCACGCCACCGCGGCGCAGGAAATCCATGTATTCCTCCTGAAACGATTTCCCCCGATGATGCTCCTCCTGATGCATAATATACTGCTTCACCGACCGGCGCTGCGTCGCGCCGATGGTGAACGCTCCGTAGCCCTCCTGCCACGAAAACAACTTCACGCCCACTTCGTCATGCACCCAGCGGGAGGAGACGGATTTAATTTCCCGCATCACGTCGGCCAGGCAATGCGTGGCGCCCAGGCCGATGAGCAGATGCACATGGTCCGCCACGCCTCCAATGGCCTGAGGGATGCCGTCGAGTTGTTTGACCACGCCGCCGAGAAAGGCGTGAAGGCGGTCCCGCCACGCAGGGACGATCATGGCGGCGCGGTCTTTGGTGCTGAAGACGAGATGATAGTGCAGCGAGAGGTGGGTCGAGGGCATGAGGCGAATCATTCCCGCGCCCCTGCCGGGGCGCACAGGTTTTTTCCGCCGGGTTCCGGTGGCTGGCGCCACCGGCTAATTTCCGCTGGCCCTCCGGGCCAAAACCCGGGCGATCCGCACCGGCCGCATCATATCGCGGGCAGCCGGCACCACACCGCCGACAGCCAGCACCACATCGCGAACGGCGCGCACGATACTGCGGACGGCCCGCACCATACTGCGGACGGCCCGCACCACACTGCGGACGGCCTACACCAAACCGCGGACGGCCTGCACCATACCGCGAACGGCGCGCACGATACCGCGGACGGCCTGCACCGCACCGAGGACTGCCCGCACGACACCACGGACGGCCTGCACCGCACCGAGGACTGCCCGCACGACACCACGGACGGCCCGCGGCATGAACCGGGCATTCCAGAACTATGTTCCGGCCCGGAGGGTCGCGGGAAATTAGCCGGGGGTGGAGCGCAGCGGAACCCCCGGGACCGCACCCCATCAATCATCCCGCCCCGGCAGGGGCGGCGGAATGGTGCGGGCACCGTGCCGCGATGGTTCCGTCGCCCCTGCTGGGGCGTGGGCTGTCCTGGGGACCGGATCCGGTGGCTCGCGCCACCGGCTAATTTCCGCTGGCCCTCCGGGCCAAAGAGATGTTGCCACCCGGCGGAAGGCGGGAACATCGTTGCGAAGGCCTTCATTTTCCTGCGCCGCATTCCTCCGCCGCCCT
This sequence comes from uncultured Akkermansia sp., assembly GCA_964523105.1. GTDB lineage: Bacteria > Verrucomicrobiota > Verrucomicrobiia > Verrucomicrobiales > V1-33 > V1-33. The sequence continues at coordinate 43,075 of CAZFZN010000010.1, read as the reverse complement.
GCCATTTCCACGCATGAAGATCAAGACGCTCAAATCCTACCAGGAGCAGGCCGTGGCCAGCGGACTGAATGTTTTCCTGTGGGCGAAATCACAGTACGACGCGCTGCCGGCGGGCGCGGCGGCGGCGGAGAACCAGAAGGTCACAGCGCACACGGGAACAATTCTGCTGGAGGCACCGACGGGGAGCGGGAAGACGCTGAGCCTAAAAAGAGCCATGGTTTTACAGGAGGGAACAGAGGAAACGGAGAAGCAATGAGTTGCAGGGAAACATCCATTCAGCCGCCGGGTGAATTCGGCGCGCGGCCCGTTTCGAGCCCAACTTCCTCAGCCTCCGTTACCTCCGTTACCTCCTGTTCAAACTCATACCGGTTTTCAGGCTGATGGCGGCGCATGTGCTGGAGGAGTTTTCGCGGCGGGAGAATGTGGTGTGGTTTTGGTTCGCGCCGTTCAAGGGGGTGACTGGGCAGACTTCCGCCTTCCTCAAGGAGCAGTGCGGGCTGCTGCGTCCGCGGGAACTGGCGCAGGACCGGCAGGTGAGCGGCTCGCGGCGCGGAGATGTGTTTGTGACGACGTGGCAGACGGTGGCGGTGCGGGCGGCGGACCGGCGCAATGCCCGCAAGGACAGCAAACAGGCGCCGGGCACGGATACGCTGGTGGCGCGGCTGCGGGAGATGGGATTCCGCATCGGCGTCGTGGTGGATGAGGCGCATCATAGCTTCACCGGGCAGAGTCAGGCGGCGGCGTTCTACAACGAAGTGCTGGCGCCGGATTACACGGTGCTGATCACGGCGACGCCGGACGACAAGGACATCTCCAAATGGAAGAAGAGCTGCGGCGTGGCGGAGGTGCAGCGGATTTCTGTAAGCCGTGCGGATGCTGTGGAGGCGCAGAAGCGGGCCATCGCGGATCATGCGACGGTGGAAGACGCGGAGGATTTGCCGGAGGCCCTGCCTTTTGACGAGCCGGTGACGCAGTCGGCGCGGAACATCTATTCCATCTACCCGCCGGGCATGAATCACTGGGAGCGGGCGTTTGCGGAGGCGCTGGACGCGGTGCCCGGGAATCTCGTGCGCTGGTGGCACCGCAACGAAGTGAAGCGCCCCTGGAGCGTGAGCCTCGTGCTGCCGGAGGGCGGGCGCTTCTTTCCTGACTTCATCATCAGCATCGAAGGCCGGAAGCGCGACAACGGCATCCTGCTGGCCGATCCCAAGCTGATGTGGCAGATGACCGAAGAGCACGGCAAGGTGCTAACAGAACATCCGTCCTACGGCAAGGCGCTCATTATCACCAAAGCAGGGGCTTTCGGCTGGCATCCCATCCTATGGGATGCAAAGACGCAAAAGCCGGCTCTGGGCGGCTCGTGGGCATGGGAGCAGGCGGCGGGATGGTAGCTCCACCGCGCCTGCGCCATGAGTGTGCGGAGCCGGGCGCCGGCGAAGGTCCGGAGACGTTCGTCGGAGCACAGCGGGAGATCGAGCGCGGCGGCGGCCAGGGGATCGCCCTGCTGTGGGGGGGCGAAGATGCGGGCGATGTTCTCCATTTCACAAAGAATTACACCGGCGGCGTTCGGTCTGTTCAGATTGATTCCAACCGGAGGCGCAAGGCGCGCCACGGACAGCCGGATCATCTTCCCCGTTTTCCTCCGCCGGATGTTCGGATAGAGGCGCGTCATGCCCGCCGCCGACGCCATCTTCACCACCACGCACTGGAGCGTGGTGCTCTCGGCGCGCGATGAGGACGACGGCGCGGCGCTGGAGACCTTGTGCCGCGACTACTGGCGTCCGCTTTATGTGCTGGCGCGGCGGTTCGGCCATGCGCCGCACGATGCGGAGGATCTGGTGCAGGGATTCTTTGCCCGGCTGCTGGCCAGGGACTGGCTGAACTCCGCGGGGCCGGAGCGCGGGAGGTTTCGCACGTTTCTGAGCGTGGCTTTTCGCCGCTTCATGGCGGACGATTATGACTTTGCCACGCGGCAGAAGCGAGGGGGCGGCACGGTCGCGGTGTCGCTCGACGCGGAAGGTGCCGAAACTTTTCTGGCCGGCGAGCTGGCCACTGTGGAATCGGCCGAGCATGCCTTCGACCGGGCATGGGCGCTGGGAGTGATCGCCGCCGCGCAAAGCCAGCTGCGCGACGAATGCGCCGCGGCCGGGAAATCCGAACTCGCCGACGCGGTGAATGCCGGGCGCCCTTACGCCGAAATCGCGGACGCACTGGGCCTCACCGTCAGCGCCGTCACATCCGCCGCTTTCCGGTTCCGCCGCCGCTGTGAGGAACTGATCCGCAGCGAAATCGCCCGCACCGTCGCCAGTCCTGACGAGGTGGACGGGGAGATCGCACACCTGCTGGCGGTGCTGCGCGGATGAATTTCCGCGCAACCTTTCGCCCGCTGCGCCTAATCCACCGCCATGCCCGCACACTGTCAGTCCTGCTCCGCGCCGCTTACCGGCGGCAGTACGGCGGGCATTTGTCCGGCGTGCCTGCTCATGGGTGCGCAAGAAGCCGCCGGGGAAGCCACAGTGCTGCGGCGCGTGGGAGGTTATGATCTGCTGGAGCGGATCGGCCGCGGCGGAATGGGCGTGGTCTATAAGGCGCGTCAGACGGCGCTGGGCAGGACGGTGGCGGTGAAAATGGTCAGTGCCGGTGAACTGGCGGCGCCGGAAATGCTGCGGCGTTTTCGCATGGAGGCGGAGGCCGCGGCGAGGCTGCAGCATCCGGGCATCGTGGGCATTCACGAAGTCGGCGAGCACGACGGGCTGCCGTTCTACAGCATGGAGTTTGTGCCCGGCGGGAAGACACTGGCGTCGCTCATCGCGGAGAAACCGGTGCCGGCGCACGCGGCGGCGGCCTGCCTGGAAAAGGTCGCGCGCGCCGTGCAGCATGCGCACGAGCATGGCGTGCTGCACCGCGACTTGAAGCCGTCGAACATTCTTCTCGATGAACAGGGCGAGCCGCGCGTGGCGGATTTCGGGCTCGCGCGGCAGCTCGGCGCGGACAGCAGCCTGACACTTTCCAAGAATGCGCTGGGCTCGCCCGCCTACATGCCGCCGGAGCAGGCGGGCGGCCGCAGTGCGGAGGCCGGTCCGGCCAGCGATGTCTATTCGCTCGGCGCGGTGCTTTATCACTGCCTGACAGGAAGGCCGCCGTTCGCCGGCGAGAGCGTGCAGACGGTGCTGCTGCAGGTGCGCGAATCCGAACCGGTGCCGCCGCGCCGGCTCAATGCCAGCATTCCGCGCGATTTGGAAACGATCGTGCTCAAGTGTTTGGAGAAGGCGCCGGCGCGCCGTTATGTTTCCGCCGCGGCGCTGGCGGACGAGTTGTCGCGCTGGCTGCGGGGCGAGCCGGTGCTGGCGCGGCCCGTGGGCGCCGCGGGAAAAGCATGGCGCTGGACGCGGCGGCATCCGGGCGTGGCGGCACTGCTCGCGGCTCTCGTGCTCGCGCTCGCCGGCGGCGCGGCGCTCATGATTCACTCCAACCGTCTGCTCGCCGGCGGGAAACGTGAAGTGGAGAATGCCCTGCACGAAAAGTCAGCGGCGCTCGACGGCCAGACGCGTGCGCTGGCCGATGCGCTCATCTCACGAGCGGAGTCCGCGGCACACGGCACCGGCCAGCCGGGGCAGCGCACCGCGGCGCTCGATGCCATTCGTCAGGCGACGGCGCTGGCCCTGACGCCGGAGGAGAAGTTCCGCGCTCGCAATGCCGCCCTCACGGCGCTGGCGTTGCCGGAGGCCACTTTCCTGCCGCAGCCGCAGCTGCCGCCGCCCGGCGACTGGACGCTGTGTCTCTGCGACCCCGGGCTGCGGACTTATGTCAGGGCGGAATTCGGCGGCAGGGTGACGGTCCATCGGGTGGACGGCAGTGTGCCGGTCCGGGAGTTCGATCTCGCGCCGCGCCGGATCGACTGTCTTCTGTGCATGGACCGCAGCGGCAAACTGCTGGCGTTTCGTTATGACCGCACGCGGCTGGGCATCCTGCACACGGAATGGGGAGTGATGCCGTTTCGCGCCGAACCGTGGCCGGATCCGGCGGATTTCCGGCCGAGTCAGGTGAGCTTTGGCAAATGGACCTTCACACTGCGCCGAATCGGCATCCCGGGAGGCAGGGAAATTCCGCTCGTGTCCTGGCCGGAACCGGACGGCTCCATCGCGATCGCCGATCCCATGGCCGGGCTGAAACTGCTCTCCTGGCCGGCGCCGGAGGACGGTGCCCGCTGCACGGCGCTGCAATTTTCCAATGACGGCAAGTGGCTCGCGGCCGCACGCGGCAGTCCGCCGCGGCTCGACGTGCTGCAAATGCCGCGCGGCAAACTGCACAACACGCGCCAGTTGTCCGGTCAGGTCCATGCCATGCGCTGGGTGAACTGGCACGGGCGCATCGGGCTGGGGTTCGACGACGGCCGCGTTGCGGTGGAGGATTCCTTTCCTGACAACCGGTTCCCCGCGGCCCGCATGGGCGGTTACGACGCCCATGCCCGCGAGGTGGTCAGTCTCGACTTCGGCGGCGGCGGCGTTCTCTCCACGAGCGAGGACGGCACCGCGAAACTGTGGAACCGGACGGCACCGGTGGCCAATTTCACGTTCGCGGCCGCGTCATGGCGCACGGAATTCGACCGCACGTGGCTCACCGCCGGGCCCGCCATTCAGGGCGGAGTGACCGGATTCGTCAAATTCGAGCCCGGCAGCGTCATCGACTCCGCCGGAAATGCCGTGCTCGGCGAGGCCACCGGTGCGCACACCGTGATGCCCAACGGACGCGGCATCGCGCTGCTGCACCGCCAGGGCATCGAATTCCAGGGCACCGTAAAATACGGCCCGTACAACAGGGTCGCGCTGGAGTTGCCGCTGTGCTCGGTCGCTTCGCCGCGCTCCGACTGGCTGCTCGCCGGTACCGCCGCCGGCATTCATCGCATTCGCACCAAATGGCCGGACGGCGGCGGCATCTCGACTTCCCGTCCCGCGGAGGTGATGGCGGGAATGGGCCGCGTCATCTCCATGAGCCGGAATGCGGACGGCACGAAGCTGGCCGTGGCGGAGCAGCAGCATCACCGGATCGGGATTCACGCCCTCTCGCCGGACGGCGCCACCATCGGGCCGGCGGAACGGACGGTGCCGCTGCCAAACGTCATGGCCTGCGCGCTCTCGCCTGACGGCAGTCTCCTTGCCGCCGGCTCCGCCGTTCCCGCCGGAGCCGTGCTCGCCCGCACCTCCGGGGATGAGCCGCCGGTGCCCCTGCCCGCGGCCGCCGCGGACCACAACTGGCATCCGGTTTTCAGCCCCGATGGCAGATGGCTGGCGCTCTCCGGACGCACCTGTCAGCTCTATCGCACTGACAATTTCGCGCCCGGGCCGGCGCTCGAGGTTCCGCCCAACGGCGCGGACCATCACGGTGCCGCTTTCTATGCGCTGCCCTCACAGCCTGAGCGCTGTCTGCTCGCGGTCGTCGGCGCCGACCGCGAGGTGCATCTCTTTCGCCTCATGGCCGGTCCGCCGGCGAGTGTGGAGAAACTCGCCGTGTTGCGGCTTCCGGACCAATCCTTCGTTTCCCTGCCGGAATTCGACGCGTCCGCCAACCTGACCGTCGCGCTCCCCCGCGCCCAGCTCGCGACATGGAAACTCGCGGCCTGCTTTCAGGAATTGAAGAAACTGAAACTGGAATGGCCGGTGCCGAAGCCGGAGTAGCGAACGCGGCGCCACTATCGCGGGGCGAGCGGACTCCGGGGGGCTCTCCCGCCGCCGGTGGGTCCCCTACAGCCGCCGCACCGGCACGCCGTGCTCTGCGAGGTAGTCTTTGACGCTGCTGACGGTGTGTTCTTTGAAATGAAAGATGCTCGCAGCGAGTACGGCGTCCGCTTTGCCCTCGCTGAGCACACTGACCATGTGGTCCAGCGTGCCTGCACCGCCGCTGGCGATGACGGGAATGGTGACGGCTTCGCTCACCGCGCGCGTGAGAGCGAGATCGTAGCCGGCTTTGGTGCCGTCGGCGTCCATGCTTGTCAGGAGAATCTCGCCCGCGCCGCGGCGGCAAACTTCGGCGGCCCACTGCACGGCGTCGAGGTCCGTGCGGTTGCGCCCGCCGTGCGTGTAGACCTGCCATGTGCCGTCTTTGTTGGAGCGCGCATCGATGGCGACGACGATGCACTGACAGCCGAAGGTGTTCGCCCCTTCATCCACCAGAGACGGGTTGTGAATGGCTGCGGTGTTGATGCTGACTTTGTCCGCGCCGGCGCGGAGCATCGCCTTCATGTCGCTCACCTCGCGGATGCCGCCGCCGACGGTGAGCGGCATGAAGCAGCGCGCCGCGGTGCGTTCCACCACGTCGATCATGGTCGCCCGTCCGTCGCTGCTGGCGGTGATGTCGAGAAAGACGAGTTCGTCCGCGCCCTGGTCGTTGTAGGCCACGGCGCACTCCACGGGATCACCGGCGTCGCGCAGTTCGAGGAACTTCGTGCCTTTGACGACGCGGCCTTTGTCCACGTCGAGGCAGGGGATGATGCGGCGGGTGAGCATGTGTATCTGGTCCTCAGTTCTCAGTTCGCAGTGACAAAGCAAACGGATCGCAGCGGGCAACACGGATTACCGGCCACTGAGCACTGAGCACTGAGCACTGCCTCCCCCCTCCCCAATGCGGCCTGGACTTCCCGCCTTCCAGACTGCAAAGCCGCGCTTCATGATCCCCACGCTCCGTCTTCTCTACTGCTGCGCCGCATGGGCGCTGCTCGGCGTGGCGGCTTCGATATGGGGGCGGCTGGAGCCGGCGTGGCACTGGGGCGGGCTGGCGGCGGGAGCCGTCCTGCTGGGTGATGCCCTGTGGCTGTCCCTGCAGAAGCGATTGGAACTGACCCGCCGTCTCGCGCCGCGCATGGCGCTGGGCGTGGAGCAGGAAATGGAGGTGACATTGCACAATCCCGACGTGCAGGCCGTGCGGGTGCGCGTGCAGGACGGACTGCCGGCCGCCCTGCGCAGCCATGACTGGCCCTGGACGGGACGGGTGCCGGGAGGCGGGTTCACCACGGTGGCGGTGCGCGTCAGCGCACTGGAGCGCGGACCCGCGGCGCTGGAGCGCGGCTATGTGGAGCATTACTCGCCGCTGGGCCTGTGGGGGCGGCGGTATCGCGCGGGCGTGGCGGAGGAGACGCGCGTGTATCCCAATTACGAACCCGTCGTTCGCTTCGCTCTCCTGGCCATGCAGCACCGCGAGGCCCAGATGGGCATTCAGCGCCGCAATCTCCAGGGCCTGAGCCGCGAATTCCGCCAGCTGCGCGACTATCAGGACGGCGACACCCTCAACCGCATCGACTGGAAGGCCACCTCGCGCCGGCTGACCCTGACAAGCCGGGAATACGAAGAGCAGCGCAACCAGACCATCATTCTCATGGCCGACTGCGGGCGCCGCCTCCGCGCCATGGACGGTGATCTCACGCAGTTCGATCACTGCCTCAATGCGATGCTGCTGCTGAGCTTCATCGCGCTGCGTCAGGGCGACCGCGTGGGCATCATGGGCTTTGGCGGCACCGACCGCTGGCTCCCGCCACAAAGCGGGGCCTCCGCCATGCCGGTGATTCTCAATCACCTTTATGACTACCGCACCGGCACGGTGCCGGGCGATTTCAGTGAAGCGGCGGAGATGCTGATGCGCCGTCAGCAGCGCCGGGCGCTCGTCGTCTTCTGCACCAACCTGCGCAGCGAGGACCATACTCACCTGCTCCGCCCGCTGCAATTGATCCGCCGCAAACACCTCACCGTCGTGGCCAGCCTGCGCGAACGCGAAGTGCTCGCGCGCCTGCACGCGCCCGTCCACAGTCTCGACAGCGCCCGCAGCTATGGCGCCGCCGTGCAGTACACCGCCGAGCGAAGTCTGCTGCTGCACAATCTCCGCCAGGCGGGAATCCTGACCATCGATGCCCCGGCGGAGGTGCTCCCGGTGGCGCTGGGCAATCTCTATCTCGACATCAAGCGCGAGGCGGTGCTGTAAGGGCCACGGCAAGTGGGCGGCGCCGCATTGCCGGCGGCCGCGCGAAGCCGGGAGGGCATTCCATGCCGGAACATCTCTGCATCGGGCTCCTTGCACCCCGCGATCCCCCGGTCCACTGGATGGGCCTCCCCGCCGCATGAAGCTCTTCAAGCGACTTCGTTCCATCCTCAAATGGCTGCTCATCCTCCTCGTGCTGTGGTGCGCCGGCATCGGGGCCACGGTGATCCGCCGCGCCGCGCTCGACGACACCCGGCAGGCGGATGCCGCCATCGTCATGGGTGCCGCGGCCTACGGGGACAAGCCCTCACCCGTTTTCGAACAGCGCATCGCCCACGGCATCAACCTTTATAAAAACGGCACGGTGAAGAAACTCATCCTCACCGGCGGCTACGGCGATGGGGCGGAGATGTCCGAAAGTGAAGTCGCGCGGCGCTATGCCATGGAAAAAGGCATCCCGGAGCACGATCTGCTGGTGGAGAAGAAATCGCGCACGACGCTGGAGAACCTCGTGCAGGCCTGCGATCTGATGAAAGCCCATCAGTTGAAGGATGCCCTGTTGGTCAGCGATCCGCTGCACATGGAGCGGGCGGCGAGGATGATGCACGATCTCGGCGTCACCGCGCACTGCTCGCCGACGCCCACCACGCTCTACACCTCCACCGCCTCGAAAGCAGGCTTTCTGATCCGCGAGGTATACGCCATCACCGTGTATCTCATCGCGGGCATTTGAGGCGCGCGGCACGGGACGCCCGCCGGGTCGCGCCTGCCGCCACCTTGCGCAGCGGGGCTGAGTGGTGTCTGTCAGGACACCGGCGGGATGGTTTTTACAGCCGCCTTACAGACAGCGTCCCGCCGGCGGGGCACGGTGAAGGGCGCAGCGAAGTGCTGCGCCTACCACATCAGCCAACAGTCAAACCCCATGAAAACCTCTGCCCTCATCGCCTCTCTCGCCGTCCTGCCGTTCACGCTGTGCGCCGGAAACAATCCTGACGAAGTCAGCAGGACGGTGCCCGTCACGGAACAGCCGAAGCGCCCCGCTCCGAGAGTTCAGATCGCTCTGCTGCTGGACAACAGCGGCTCCATGTCCGGCCTGATCAATCAGGCGCGCACCCAGCTCTGGAAAGTCGTCAACGAGTTCATCGCCGCGAAACGCGACGGCATGACACCGGAAGTGGAGGTGGCGCTCTACAAATACGGCGCGGCCCCGGAACTGATGCTGCCGCTGACACGCGATCTCGATAAAGTGAGCCAGGAACTGTTCGCGCTGCAGATCAACGGCGGCACGGAGTTCAGCGGCGCGACCATCAAGGACGCCGCGGAGAAACTTTCATGGTCCACGGACAAGGATGTCTATCGCGTGATTTTCATCGCCGGGAATGAGCCCTTCACCCAGGGACCCGTGGAGCCGAAAACGGCCTGCAAGCTGGCCGCAGGGAAGGGGATCATCGTGAATACCATCCACTGCGGCAGCGATGCCGAGGGGATTGCGGGAGGCTGGAAGGACGGCGCCCTGCTGGCAGACGGCAGTTACATGGTGATCGATCAAAACAGCGCCGTGGCGCATGTCGCCGCGCCCCAGGACGCGGAGATCGTAAAACTCAGCGAGGAGCTGAATAAAACCTACGTGCGGTTCGGCGCGCAGGGCGCGGAGGCCGCCGCCAATCAGGCCGTTCAGGACTCGAATGCCGCCGCGGCCGCTCCCTCCGCCGGCATTCAGCGCGCCCTGACAAAAAGCTGCGCGAGCATTTATGACAACTCGCGCTGGGACCTCGTGGATGCGCTGCAGAAGAAGACCGTGAAGCTCGAGGAGTTGAAGAAGGAGGATCTCCCGCCGGAACTGGCCAGGTTGACCCCGGCGGAACTCGCGGCGCATGTGGAGAAGCAGGCCGCGGAGCGCAAAGCGATTCAGGAAAAGATCGTCGCCCTGAACCAGGCCCGGGAAGCTTATGTCGCTGCAGAACTGAAGAAGCAGGGGCAGGCGTCCACGCTCGACGTGGCGATGGTGAAAGCGATTCGCGAGCAGGCGCAGAAGCAGCAGTTCCAGTTCCCTGCGGTGAAGTAATTCGCGAGAAGGCCCGCACCCCCGGAGCGCCATCCGGCTCCGGGGTGCCGGGCCCCGGATTCAGGTGCGCCACCTGCCGAGGCGGCGGCGCAGGGCGCAGAGCGAGCGGAACATGGCCAGCACGCTGGCAGGGCGGAGATGACTGCCGGGACGTTCGCTCCAGTTCACGGGCGCGGAAATTATGTTCACGCCGGCGTGAAGGAGCTGCCATGTGAGTTCGATGTCGAAGGTGAAGCGCCGTTCCGCCAGCCTGCTGCGAAAGCCGGCATAAGCCGCCGCGGGAATGATCTTGCAGCCGCACTGCGTGTCGGGCACGGGAAAGCGAAAGAGCAGGCGCACGAGGCGCCGGAAAACCCAGCCCGCCACCCGGCGGTGCGGCGCGCGCCGGACCAGCGTCCCGTTTCCTCCGGTGCGCACCGCGAAGACCGCTTCACCGGAGCGCTCGGTGGCCTGGTCGAGCAGGCGCGCGACCTCTTCCGGCGGCACGGCACCATCGGCATCGGCAAAGGCGAGCCTTTCCGCTCCTTCCGGATGATCCCAAGCCGAATAAACCGCGCCGCCTTTGCCCTGATTGTCAGGATTGATCTGCGGGGTCTCCAGCGCCGGCCATGTGCCCCGCAGTTCATCGATGTAGCCGCGGAGCCAGTCCTGCTGCTCCGGGCCGGAGCCGTCATCCACCACCCGAATGGAAACGTCCATTCCCTGCAGCGCCTCCAGCAGAGCGGGGAGAAACAGGGGAAGCCGCGCGCGCTCACGATAGCACGGGATTACGAGCAGCGTGCGGGGCATGACGGAAATCTACGGGCGTAAAAAGGGCCGGCTTTCGCAGCGGGTAAACCCGCCGGAAAGCCGGCCTGAGAGGTGAGATGATGCTCAGCGGAGCCGCTTAGAAGCGGTAGCGGGCACCGATGGTCCAAGTGTCGGCATCGGACTCGTCCCAGGTCGTGTAACCGGCGGTCACGTCCCAGCCGGGAGCGACCTGGTAGAACGCCTGGACGAAAAAGGCCCAGTCGTCGCCTTCGTCATTGTAGCTGTTGTCCAGATCACCGTTGTCGAAGTCATCGACGATGTTGTCCACGTCCACATACATCACGCCGGCGTGCACTTCGAAGCAGCTCCATTTGGCGCGAATGTGCGGGCGGATGTACCAGCCGGTGTCGCTGTCGTCGTAGCTGTAGTAATCATACATTTTGCCGCCGCCGGAACCGTTGCCCTGCGGGGTCGGAACGAGATACGAGTCGGTGTCGCTGTTGATGTAGAGGATTCCGGCGTCAGCGGCGAGGTGAATGTTGTCCGTCAGCGGGAGGTAGCCGCCGATACCGCCGTTCAAAGTCCACGTCGAACCATGGTCTTCATCCGTGTAGCTGCCGCCGAAGGCGAAGTAGATGTTGTTCCACGGGGAGATTTCGACGTTGAGCTGGATGCCATCGCTGCTGTCGTTGTAGTAGCTGCCGCTGTCGGTGTTGGCATAGAGCAGTTCGACGTTGTTGTAGCTGATAGGCACAGCGCAGGGGTCCACCGGCGGGGGCGGAGCCATGGTTCCTTTACCGGAACTTACAGGAGCCGGCTCGACTCCAGCGAAGGCGGTCGCCGCGCTGAGAGCCATCAGAGTGAGGATGGTGTTGGTTTTTTTCATCGGGTTATCAGGTTTAGTTGCTTACTAAGATTGGCGGAAAATTGGTCCGCACAGCGCCGGTGGTCGCAAATTACCGACTAAGCCGAGTGCTGATACGAGTCAGTGCGCCTGTTTTTTCGTAATGCAAACCCAATTTTTGCGCGGCCCGGGGAGCTACCGGGCGGCCTTTTCCCCGGCTTTGAGGGCAGCGGGAGGGGTGGGCTTGCGGTCCGGCGCGAGAATCGCCGTGCCGGTGGAGTCGCAAATGCGAAGCTGAAATTCCCATTCCACGGTCCAGGTTTCCGTCTGTTCATTCTGGCAGCATTTCACGAGAATGGCGTTGGGGCCTTTTTTGAGGTGCACCGGGAAGCGATACTGGTCGATCTGTGCACCGCGGTGGTATTCGTCGCGTCCGAAGACCGGCTGGCCGTTGACCCAGAGTTTCCATGCGTTCTTGCAGCCGAGGCGAATTTCCGCCTCCCGCGCTTCGGGGGAGTTGAACTCCGTGAAGGCATAACCGGTCACCTCCTTGTGCATGCCGAGGGCTTTGTTGAAGTTCACCATGCCGAACTGGTGCTCACTGGTGAACGGCACCCATTTGGCCTCGGTCTTCTCGCCGGGTTTCAGTTCGCGGCCTTCATAGGCGGCGGTGAGGTCCACCTTGAGTTCCGGAGGAAATGCCGTCTCGAAGCCGGCGCGCTTCCGGTTGTCGAACGGGCCGATCAGGTGCCAGTCCATGAGAAACCCGAAGTGCCGGGGCAGGTCCACGATTTCGCCTTTGTCCCGGAGGGCCTCGGCGGCGGCTTTGATTTGATCCTCGTCGCGTGCCGCTTCGAGTGCCTGGCGCAGCAGATCGGTGGTGGCGGCGGATTTCCCCTGATCCAGCAGCCGGCGCACGGGCTCGCGGCGGAGTTCGGCGCACGGATCCTTGAGCAAACCCGGCATCATCGCATCCCACTGCGCCTTGTCCGCTCGTTCGATGAGGTCGAACGCCAGCACCCGGCTGGCGGGACTGTTTTTGGTATCGAGGGCGAACGCCTTGATGGCTTCGAGCGGGAGCTGGCCGCCGGCGCGTTGTTCCAGCGTGCTGACGGCACCCCGAATCCAGTTGGCGGACAAATCACCGGCTCCGTTCATGGCGGTGAGCAGCCCGGGAATATTGCCGGCATCTGCTGTCGCGACGAGCGCCTTCCATGCAGCCGCGGCTTCGGCATTGCCTTTTCCTTCCGGTCCCACCGCCAGGATCGGCTGGAGATGCGCAGATATGTCGGCCGCGGCGGCGGCCAGCGGGACGGCGAGAATGAGGAGGAGCAGCGGCTTCATGGCCCGGCGATGATTCCCGGCGCGGCACAGAATGCAAGCCGCGTCCTCAGGGCGCCGGCTTTCCGGACTGATACGCCCGCAGGCTCTGCTCCAGCGCCGGCACAAGGTCACGCTCACCCGCAGCGCGCGCCTGTGCCACGGCACGGGCCGCGGTGGCGGCGGCGGCGGCGAAATCCCCTCCTGCCGCCTCAGCAGCGGCAAGCGTGTCGAGCACGGCGGCGGATTTTCCTCCGGTCAGCGCGACGGCCTTGCGCGCCAGCTCCAGGGAGCGGGCGGGATGTCGCACGGCACGGTCGGCGGTTGTCGCGAGCAGGCTCGCGAGATTGTTCAGCACCGCGGCGGTGTCCGGGGCCTTTGCCAGCGCTGCCTCGTAGGCAGCGACGGCGGCGGCCGGGCGCGCCGCGGCGAGCTTGTCGCCCAGCGCTCCCGCCATGCTGACAAAATCCCGGTGCTGCCGAAGGACGGCGCGGTGCCGCCGGAAAAAGTCAGCGGCTTCATCCCACGACTGCTGCTGCACGAGATCGTTGAGCCAGAGAGACGGGTCCGGCGCGTCGGGGGGCTGCAGCCAGCGTCCCGGCCACGGCAGCGCGGCGGCACTGCGGGCGGCGGCATCGTTGTTCACTGCCAGCGCGGCGTCCGCGAGCACGCGATCCACCGCCACCGGACCGCGATAGACCGCAGCGAGGCGGCCGTTCCCGTCGAGCAGAAAGCTGGAAGGCACCGGCAGCGAAACAATCGCCCCGAACAGCCGGCGGTGGGCGGCATCGAGCCGGCGCAGGGCCTCATCGGTCAGGGCACCGGCCGGAAACGGGATGCGGTTCTGCTTGAGCCATGCGAACGCCGACGCCGGCGTGGTATCGTGCCCGGTTTCACGGCCGTCCGCGCTGAGCAGGGCCACCGCAAGGCCGGCGGATTTGAGTCGATCCGCCGCGTCCCGCCATGCGCCGAGTTCCTCCGTGCAGTCGGAACACCACGAAGCGAAAAGATTCACCAGCAGCGGCCCTGACTGATCCGTCAGAGACCAGGCTTTGCCGCCGGCGTCCGTCACCGGCAGGGCGGGGAAGGGCACCGGATGGAACAGCGTGACCGCCCCGGCGAGTTCGGGAGCCCGCGCCGGCAGCGGTGAGGACGGTGAGGGCGCTGCGGGAACGGCGAGTTCCGTCACCTGCGGGAACAAATCGCCTTCGACGAACCGAACCGCGGTGCCGGGCCGGCAGTTTTTGATTTCCTCCTTCGCGCCGCCCGGCCAGAAGACCTGCACCGATGCGATCCCGGGCTTCGCGCCGAGTCCAAAGTGGCGCCACCGGCTGCTCTGGCCAAGATATCCTTCGCCGAGCTTGACCGTGCGGACGAGTGGTTTGTCAGGATCAGACTTGAGGCGCACCTCGACCCGTGCGCCGGCCGCGTCCCGCGCCGCGTGGACTCCTTCAAGCCCCACCAGCAGCGCGGGGCCGGAACGGGGCGTGTCATTGCGGAGATAACGCAGCATCGGCGCCGTGCGGCAGGTCATCCACACGTCCTGGTCCCCGTCGCCGTCCCAGTCGGTCAGGGCCAGCGAGCGGGCATCGTCAGGGAAATCGAATCCGCTGACCGCGCCGGCCGTGGCGAAGGTGCCGTCGCCCAGATTGAGAAAGGCGCAGTTGGGCTCACTGCCGCTGAGCGAATTCCCCGCATCGATCAGATGATCGACGCGGCGGATGGAGGCGCGATAGGCGCTCCCGGGGTCGAGCGCCTTCTCGTCGGGCGTGAGCGGTGAAGTGGAGACCACCTGCCTCCAGAAGACACTTCATAAATCGTCAGGAACCGCCCCGGTGATGAAGCCGTTCGCAACCAGCAGATCGGGCCACGCGTCGTTGTTGCAGTCGGCGAAAAGTGAAGCCCAGCTCCAGCGTCCCACCATGATGCCGGCGGAGGCGCTAACATCCAGGAACGGACCTCCCGGCGCACCGGGATTGGCGAAAAGCGAATTGCCGCGCGCGAGCCGGCGAAAGCGCCCGCGCACCTCCTCCGGAAGCTCCGGACGGAAGCGGTCCTGCGCGGTGATGCGGCTGCCCGCGGAGGACCACATCGCGCCGAGGTGAATGTCAGGCCAGCCGTCCCGGTTGAAGTCGCCGCTGGAGGCGCTCATGCCAAAGGCACCGGCCGTCAGGCCCGCGCTGTCCGTAACATCCCGGAACCGCAGCCGCCCGCCGGCCGGCTTCTCCTGCAGGTAGAGATTGTTGCGGCCGAAATCGTTGGCCACATACAGGTCGGCCAGTCCGTCGCTGTTGAAGTCGTCCCACACGGCGGCGTAGCTGAAGCGGCGGTTGCCCGCATCCAGACCGGTCCCCGCGGTGGCATCGGAAAACCGGCGCCACGCGCCGCCGGGCGCCGGGCCGTCGTTGCGGATCAAAAAGTTAGGCCCGCCGTTGTTGGCGTCGAAGTGGGGCATGGGCACGGCCAGTTCACCGCCTTCCGATTCGCCCGGATAGTAGCGCACTGCGTAGAGGTCCGTGTCACCGTCGCCGTCGTAGTCCGCGGCGGCCAGTCCATAGGCGTTGAGCACGGGAGGCAGCCGCAGGCGCGCCGCAAAGGAACGGCCGGTGTTCTCCAGAAAAGTCAGGGCACCGGTCGTGGCGGCCGCGAGGTCGGGATCGCCGTCGTTGTCAAAATCCGCGAACAGGGCGCACTGCGTGCTGTCCAGAAAATCGAGTCCCCACGCTGCGGCGGCATCAACCACGGTGTGGTCCGGCGCATGCAGCAGGAGGCGGTTCGGCAGGCCGCCGGGCTGACAGACGTAAACATCGTCGAGGCCGTCGCCGTTCACGTCGGCCACGGCCAGCCCGTGGTGTCCGAATTTGAAAAACGGCAGGGATGCCTGGAGCCGCAGGCGGTAATGTGCATTGCCCGCGCTGAACTGTGGCACTGCGGCCGGTGCGCCGCGCAGCACGGCCAGGGTTTGATCGGAAAACCAGCGCTGCGCCGCCGGGGATTCGAGGTCCTCCCAGCGCTGACAAATCAGCGAGAGCAGCTTGTCAGGGCTCCCCCGGCTGTCCACCTGCCATGCGGCGACCCAGGTGGCGTTGACCTCACGGAGACCGCCCGGCGAAGCGCCGTCGAAGTGGATGAGGTGAGTCGTCTGCACCCGGTCGCCGGACAGCGCCACGTCCACGGTTTTGACTTTGAAGTGCAGCGCCGCGCCAGGCTGGAAAACCTTTCGCACCGGTGCGAAGGCTTCGCGCAGGGACACCGGCGCGCCGGGCTTTGCGGCCCCCCCGCGCCGGACCGCCGGGGCGCCGGTTGCAGGCACTGTGATCAAGTCAGGCACCAGAGCGAACGCGCCCTGCGGCGCAGCGGATTCCGCATCGTTTGCAGCGAGCGGGCCGAGCAGCTGCCGCAGTTTATCCTGACACAATTCCGCGACGGATTCCGAAAGCCATCCCTCCGCCGCCGGATCGGGCACCCTGCCGTGGCCGCTGCCCGCGGACAACACCGGCGCTTTCACTTCCGCCGCACTCGCATGGCCCGCGAGGACGAGGCTCAAAACAACACGACCGGCTGCGCGGGCAGCCGGTCGTTTGAGAAGGATCGAAATGTGACCGGGCACGATGGCGCAGTCTTAAGCACGGCGGCGGCGCAGCACAAGTCCGGCGGCCAGCGCGAGGACGGCGGCGGTGGACGGCTCTGGAATCACGGTGGCATCCAGTCTCCAGTTATCCACATGGACGCGCGTCGCACTGGTTTGTTGCACACCGATGCGGAGATTTCCGACCGGAGCCACAGGCCCCGTGGTGTAGGTGAATACAGCATCGCCGAAGGTGTTGTCCGCCGGCACGATGGTAAAGGTGTCGAGGTCCGCAGAGAAGACCGACGGCGTATAGAGACTGTAGGGGCCGCCCACCGGGCCGGCCGCGGGAAGGGCATCGAAGGATGAAGTCAGGAAGAACCGTCCCACTCCGGCGCCAAATCCGGCGCGGTTCCCGACACCCACCGTCAGAGTGTAAGTGGTGTTCGGAGCCCACGCCGTGCCGAGGTCCTGATAGACCATGCCCAGTTCATTGCCGTCGAATCCGAGATGGACCTGACCCTCCGAAGCGAAGCCTCCGATGACTTCCATGAAATTGGTGTTGTCTCCTCCCTGGGGATCGGCCCATCCGGTCGGCACCGCATCAGTCCAGCCGCCGCCGGCTTGTGCTGCACCCAGATCGTCCTCAAATCCCGGGTTGGTAATCGTGACGCCGACCGCTCCGGCGAGCGAGACGGAAAGGAACAGTGAGGCAAGACAGAAAGAAGCACGTTTCATGGGCGCGACCTGGTGTTTGAGAGGATGAATTTCAGCTTGAAGAGGTGATGAACGGGCCGCGTTTATCAAGCGGGCGGAGATTTGGCAAGCTTTTTTTGGCCTGTCGTCCAGGGATTTTGCGCTCTCATCCCGCCTCGCCACCGGCGATCCGGATTTTGACCGCCCGGGAGACACCTTTGCCGGGGAGGGGCCGTGCAGCGACGAGGCAGCCGCCGGCGACTTTTTGCCGGGAATTCCGCCAGCTTGACAGCCCGGAAAAAGCCCTTTACCTCCGCGCCCGCATTTTACCCCACCCTTTCAGCCCAACGACATGGCCAATATCAAATCCGCCGAAAAGCGCGCCCGCCAGACCCTGACCCGCACGCAGCGCAACAAAGCCGCGCGCACCCGCGTCAAGAACGCCCGCAAGGCCGCCTACGATGCCGTGAAAGCCGGCGCCAAAGACGCCGGTGCCAAAGTGTCCGCTCTCGCCTCCGCCGCTGACAAGGCTGCGAAGCGCGGCGTCATCCACCGCAACAAGGCCAGCCGACTCAAGTCCCGCGCCGCGCTGGCCGCCAAGGCCGTGAAGGCCTGAGACTCCGGCCGGGGAGGCCGCAAACCGCTGGTGTGTCAGCGATTCCGGGTGGAATTTCCGGGGCCGCCGGCCCGCCGGCGCACCGCCCCATGCGCATCGAAGTTTCCATTCCCGGGCAAACCCTCCGTCTTTGCGACGATTCCGGCGCGACGCTGCGCAGCTATCCGTGCTCCACATCGCTGCATGGCCCCGGCAGCGAAGCCGGCAGCCACCGCACGCCGACGGGACGCTTCCGCATTGTCGAAATGATCGGGCACGGCGCGCCGCCGGGCACCATCTTCAAAAGCCGCGTGGCGGAAGGCAGCTGGGACGGACTGCCGTCGGAGGAAGACCACGTGCTCACCCGCATTCTCTGGCTCGACGGATTGGAGGATCACAACGCCAACACCCGGGAACGGTATATCTATATCCACGGCACCAATCAGGAGCATCTCATCGGGACGCCCGTCAGCCACGGTTGTGTCAGGATGACGAATGCCGACGTGCTCGACCTGTTCGCCCGCGTGGAGCCCGGCACGGAGGTGGAGATTCGCGAAGCCTGATCAGGCAGCGCTCCAGTCGTCCAACTTCAACTCCGGAACGCGCCGGAATTCGACGAGGTTGTTCGTCACGGGAGTAAGGCCATGCACCGGGCAGATGGCGGCAATCTTCAAATCGTTCGGACCGGTGATTTCCCCTCGCTGCTCAAGATCATGCCGCAGATCCGCGTAACGGCGGGCCGCCTGATCGTCGAAGGGATGAGAGATATCAGGGGCGGTCTCAATCCTCCACTCCGATCCCCATCTCGTCGCTGTTCACTCTGAGTTTCGGCGCATACATGCCGTTCCCCCCTGGCAGGGAGGGCGCTGGACTTTCGCTCAAAGTTCAGCGGCAAAGTCCTCAACTGTGTCGCCTGCATCTTCAGGGCCGATCGCAGCGTCCCGGCGGCGATTTCCCGGTGCATGGGGATCACGCATCCGATTTCGCCGGCTGGCGTTCGTTTCTTCAGGATGGCGTGGCTGCCACGCTGGCGGTCGAGAGTGAAGCCGGGGCGTTGCAGTGCGCGGATGAGCCGGTGACTTTAAGAAGATTGCGCCTGCCGATGTCTGCCATGTGGCTCTCTGTGCCGGGAATGTGGGCACGGCAGCAGAAACTTTGCCTCGCGCCCGGCAGCACTTGATACGAGAGCGGGAGTCACTTCTCCATCATGCCCATCCTCGACCGACTCTTCGCCATCGGCGCTGTCCGCAAAGCCATTTGGCGGATGTGGTATCCGTTCCTGACGCGGCGGCTCCGGGGTGAGGAAGTGGTCTTTCTCAACTATGCGTTCGAGACCGATCCGCCCGTGGGCCTGCCGCTGGCGCCGGAGGATGAGCCGAATCGCGCGTGCATTCAGCTTTATCACCACACGGCCTCGCAGGTTCCGCTGGAAGGGAAGGAGGTGCTGGAGGTGAGCTGCGGCCACGGCGGCGGCGCTTCCTGGATCACCCGCACCATGAAGCCGGCGAAATACACCGGGCTCGATCTCAATCCGGCGGGCATCCGATTCTGCCAGCAGCGCCATTCGTTGCCAGGCCTGAGTTTTCGGCAGGGCGATGCGCAGAGGCTTCCGTTTCCTGACGGCTCCTTCGACGTGGTGGTGAATGTGGAGGCTTCGCACTGCTATCCCGACTTCCCGGCGTTCCTCCGCGAGGTGGCCCGCGTGTTGCGGCCGGGCGGGCATTTTCTCTACGCCGACTTTCGTTTCAGCGACCTCCACGAGGCATGGGCCCGCGACATCGCCGCCGCTCCCCTGGCGATTCTCCAGTCGCGCGTCATCAACGCCGAAGTCCTCCGCGGCATGGATTGCAACGCCGAGCGCAGCCTCGCCCTCATCCGCCGCCGGCTCCCGAAGTTCCTCCACAGCCTCGGGCGCGACTTCGCGGGAGTGCCGGGATCCCGCGTCTATGCCGCGCTTCAGTCCGGGGAGCTCTCCTACCGGTCTTGGTGTTTTCAAAAGCGCGAGCGGGTCTGCGGGAATGCTTCGAGGTAAAATGCGCCTGCCCCGCGCAGCGCTTTATCCGTGCCTCACCACACGCCTCATCCGCCGCGACACCAGCTGCCGTCATCCTTCGCTGGATGCCTTCTATGAATGGCGTATCAGAGAGCGGCGCGACGTGAGATAATCCCTTCCCCCACTCCCATTATGAATGCCGCACAACTCCTCCCGCTCATCTTCGCCACCACCGCCATTGCCGGTGAACCTCCGCCCCAGGACCGCGCCGCCATTCTCGGCATGGCCGGCGAATTCAAAGTCACCTTCCACTTCCAGGAGACCGTCGGCTTCCAGCCCGGCTATGAGTTGAAGAAGCCCTACACCGAAGACGCGCACGAACTCGTGCTCGTGGCCAAAGACGAGCCGCGGCACATCGAGTTGCAGCATTTGCTCATCGCCGATGGCGACGTCATCAAGCACTGGCGTCAGGTGTGGACATTCGAAGACACGCGCGTCTGCGAGTTCCAGGGCCACCACACCTGGCGGATGCGCGACCTCACCGCCGACGAAGCCCGCGGCACCTGGACGCAACTCGTCACGCAAGTGGACGACAGCCCGCGCGCTACGAAAGCGCCGGACGCTGGACGCACGACGCCGGCGTCTCCACCTGGACGAGCGGCCACACCTGGCGTCCGCTGCCGCGCCGCGAATCGAAACGCAGCCAGGAATACCAGGTCATCGCCGGCACCAATCGCCATGTCCTCACTCCTATCGGCTGGGTCCACGAACAGGACAATACCAAGACCGTCGTTGCCGATGGCAAAGCCACCGCCGCCATCGCGCGCGAAATCGGCGTGAACACCTACGCCCGCGTGAAGCCGGACGATAAAGTGGACTTCACCCCCGCGCGCGAGATGTGGGCCAAAGACAGCGCCTTCTGGAATCAGGTGAACGCCACATGGCTGGAACTCCAGCGCACGCTGCCGGTCATCAAAGTTGCCGACGGCAAACGAATCCGAGACCTGCACAAGGCCGTCGCGAAATTGAACGACCAGCCGCCCGCCGAAGCCGGCAAGTGGCCGGTGCGCGAGACGATCACAGGATTCCTCGCGAACTGACCTGCGTCAATCCTCCACTCCGATCTTCATCTCGTCGCTATTGGCTCTGAGTTCAGGCGCATACATGCCGTTCCCTTTGGCGGGCAGGGCGCTGAATTTTCCAGGGATCTCGGCCCGCAGGCGATACGAGAGGTTGTGTTTCCCCAGCGGCAGGGCGCGGACGAAGAAGGCGACGCGGTTGTCACGGAATTCGCGATAGGCGCCGAGGCCTTCCCAGGTGTAGCCGCTTCTTACGTCGTCGGGTTCGTAGCCGGCGGGCTTCATGTCTTCGAAGATGAGATACTCGTAGTCGTTTTTGCTTTCGAGGGTGAGTTCCACTTCGACGAGCTCGCCGCTCTTGAGCGTGTCGCCGTCTTTGATGGGGAGGCGGTCGTATTTCAGCGTCTTCTGATCGATGGCCTGACCTCTGGCACCGCTGACGAGCACGGCGGCGTCTTTGCGTTCGACGAGTTTGAAGTAGGCGCGGTCCACTTTGATTTCGAGACCGGCTTTGGTGATGCGGTCTTCGAGCGTGAAGTTGGTGGAATAGACGTTGGCATAAACCGGACCGCTGCCGGTGCGGCGGATGACGACTTCGTGTTTGCCGGCGGTGACGGCGGCGCCTTCCATGAGCAGGGTGCCGTCGAAGCTGAAGAGGTTGTCCTTGGTGATCTTCACGGACTTCTTTTCCTGGCCGTCCACGAGAATGGCGACGGTCATGTCGGGCGCGTTTTCGCCGGTGGCTTTGATGTAATCGGCCATGGCTTCAATGCAGTAGGCGGTGTCGCGGGTGTTGTTCCACCAGGTGCTGTTCTTGCGGTTGTTGAGGAGGAACTTCACCAGGCCTGACGCTTCGGCGCTCCTCGGTTTCACACGGGCGAGGAGTTTCAAATAGAACGCGTGGGCTTCGATCTCGCTGCCGTACCACCACCACCAGTAGCTGCCATTGCGCAGGTCGAGGCGGGCGGTTTGGTTTTCGTCGTCCTTCACGAGGAACTGCTCGATGTTCTGCAGCAGCATGTCGCGCTTCTCGGTCTTCTTTTCGGTATCGAGCGCGAGGCCGAAGACGCACTTGGCATAGACGGAGAGTCCGTTGCGGTCGCGGTAGAGGAAGTCCGTCATCGTGTCGTTCTTCACACCGGCGTCGGCGAGGATCATGCGCACGAGGGCGTCGGTGTTGTCGGCCTGCTTTTTGGAATCGGGCGGCGTATCTTTTTCGCGCCAGCGTTGAATGCGGCTCACTTCCTTCGCTTCGTAGCCTTTGAGCCATGCGACGCCGTTTTCCAGCACGCCGGGCACGATGGCGAGGTCCGCGGCTTTGGCGACCTGGAGTCCGTGCACGACGACGGCGGTGGTGTGCGGATACGAATACTCGCGGTCACCGCTGAACCATCCCCAGCCGCCGTCGCGGTTTTGCATGGAAGTGATGCGCTCAAGCCCGGTCTTCACGATCATTTTGTGCTCGGCGTCGTCGAAGACGGGATTCTTGTCCGACCAGCGGAGTTCCTTCCACTGTTCCGCGCGCTTCTGCGGATCGCCGATTTCCTGGGCGTTGAGATTGGTGCGCTTCTCTTTCACGGCGGCGAGGTCCACACCCATATCAATAAGCACTTTCCGCGCGATGACCGCAGGGACGAAGCGATTCAGCGTCTGCTCGGTGCAGCCGTAGGGATAGTCCACGAGATAGGGCAACGCATCCACCATCGCGGTGGCAAGACTGGGCGAGTAGCGCACCTCCAGCCGCGACTGATCCGGGCGGCGCTCGTTGGGAACGGTGAAGGCGATCTTCGCTTCGTTGCCATCCGGGTGGATGGCGGCGCTCCAGCTTTCCGTTTTCAGCATGCCGTGCACATGCACGGGGAACTTCATCTCCATGGCGTCGCTGTCGGCATCGGTGATGGCCTTCATGCGCACGACGGCGGTGCCTTCCTTCGCGGCCTTCACGCGCCAGTCCACGCGCTGTTCCATTTTGCTTTCGAGGCTGATCGTCTTTGTGAGTTCCTGGCCGGCGAGCGGTTCGAGGCACGCACCGTCGAGTTCCAGCGAAACCTTCACGTCCTTCTTCGCGTCGAGGTAGTTGTGAACATTGGCGCTGAGCGTGACTTCGTCCTTCTCCACAAAGAACCGCGGCGCCTGGAGGCGGATGATGAGGTCTTTGCTGGTGATGATCTCGGCTTCGGCTTCACCGACCTTCGTGCCGTGACCCATGGCCCATGATTTGATTTTCCATGTCGTGAGGTTGTCCGGCAGCGGGACTTCGATCTCCGCTAAGCCGTCGGAATTCGTTTCCAGCGACTGCGTCCAGTACGCGCTGTCGGCGAAGTCGCTGCGGATCATGACGGGCTGGCCGGGAGCCGCTTCATCGCCACCCGGACCCTGACCGGCCTGCTGCTTGGCACCGGCTTCGCCCAGGGCGTTGGCTGCGAACTCGGCGGCAGGCGCGGCGGTGGCAGCCTGGGGAGCGCCCGGCCGCGTCGCCGGAGCTGCGGCGTCCAACAGCATCAATTCATTGCTCGCGCCGTTCCTGGCGAGCTTGGCACCGGAACCTCTGCCGCCGCCGAACATGGCGCCGCGGCTTCTCAGCGCAGTGGTCGTTTCCACGCCATCGTCGAAATCCGCGGTGAGATTTCCGAAGATCCCCAGCGCGCTCCAGCCAGGCTTATCCGACGGGATGTTCAGCGACTGGAAGTATGCGCCGAGGTTCGACTGGCTGCTCTCGCTGTGCTGCCGGCGCCATTTCCAGAAGAAGTCGGCGATCTTCGGCACGTTCGAGCCACCGGAGATGTATTCGAGCGACTTGTCATAGACGGTGACGACGGTGCTGCCGATGAAGGCTTTGCCGTCGGTGTCGGTGAGTTTGATTTTCACCTTCGCTTTGGTGCGCGGCTTGTAGCGTTCGGCATCGGCGAGCACTTCCATGTTGAGCACGCGCTTGGCCGGCGGCACGGCGATCTCGCGCATGACGGAGTGGACCTTGCCGTCGCTGACGGTAAAGGCTTCGACGAAGAAGTTCGGCATGTCGCCGAGAGCGACGGTGATCGTTTGCGTGCTGCTCTTGCCGGGGAGGTTGATCAGCTGAGGACGCGGCGCGATGCCGGCGCTCGGCTTCACATAGAAGAAGACGTGGCTGTCCGCGCGTTCCGTGTTGATGAGCAGCTTCACTTCCTCGCCGGGAGCGTACTCGGCCTTCTCCGGCACGAGTTCGATCTGCGCGAAGCGGTAGTCGCGTCCGTCATTGGCGCCGCCGCGGATGACGAAGAACACGCCGCCCTCCTGCTCGCGGCCTTTGGCGTCTTTGACCTTCGCGGAGACACGATACTGCCCGGCTTCGGTCGCGCTGAATTTGACCTTGGCCATGCCATCGTCGTCGGTCGTGATGTCCTGGCCGGCGACTTCCTTCTCCTGCGGCTCGCCCTTCTCGTTGTAGCTTAGTTTCAACAACGACGCGCGGCCCGTGCCCTTCACTCCTTTCTGGTCGAGCGTCATCGCGCGCACGCCGATCTCGATGGGGTTGCCAACTTCATAATGCCCGCGATCCGCCCACGTCGTGACGGAGAATGGCTTGCGTGCCACGAGCACCTGACCGCTGCCGAGAATGGTGCGGCGGCTTTCGTCGGTGACTTCCACGCTGATTTCGTAGCGGTGATCCTCATCGCCGTGGAGTTCCTGGGCCAAAGCGGTATCAATGGTGATCTCCAGCTTTCCGTCAGGGCCGATGGCGCCTTCGCTTTCCATGACCAGTTCCGGCGGGTCCGTCTGCTGCGGCCACCACCACCAGACAGGTGCACGGCAACCCCAGACGCGGAAGCCAGGATACCAGTCGTAGTCATAGCCGAACCACCAGTAGCCGGGGCCGTAGAACCAGTCCCACGCGCGATACGGATACCAGCGGGCCGTGTGCGCGCTGCGCTGCACTTTGTATTTCACCTTCGCGTTCACTACCGGCGCGCCGAAGTAATACGTCGCAGTCATTTTCGCCGTGATCTTCTCGCCGAGCATCACGGGATCGGCGGGCGCGTCCACCTTCACTTCGAACTCCGGCTTCTTGTATTCCTCCACACGGAACGTGCCCTGATGAACGAAACCGCCGAAGAGGCGGTCAAACTCAAAACGATAGATGCCGAGTGTCGCGCCTTCCTCCAGCTTGAGCACGTCGCTGATGCCGCCCCATTTGTCAGTGGTGAGGGACTTTTCGAAGACCTTTTCGTTCTTCGGATTGAAGATGCGCACGGTGAACTTCGTGTCGGCATATTCGGATTTGTCCTCCGGCGAATCATACTTCGCCAGCCGCGCCCATGCCTTCCACTTCACTTCCTGTCCGGGGCGATAGACCGGGCGGTCGGTGATGATGTGTATTTTTCGCTGCGCCCATTCCTGCTCGACTTTACCGCGAAACCAGACGCCCTGGAAACCGAGGTGCGCGAAACGTCCCTCCGGCGTCGTCGCGGTGATGAGCCACTGGTAGTTCTGCTGAGTGTCTTTGAGCAGCTTCGCATCGGCGAAGAGCTGGCCGCTGGCGTCGGTGAACTCGGCGAAGTTGCGCGTGATGATGTTCGCGTAGCGCCGGCCGGTGCGCTTCTTGTTGTCCAGATACTCCTGGCGGTAGCCGAAGAATTCCATGTTCGCCTTCGCCACCGGCGCGCCGGTTTTGGCGTCCAGCACGAAGTACTGCTGTTCGTCCGTGCCCTGTTTGGAAACGATGGCCGTGTCCGTGATCCAGACGATGCAGCCGACCTTGTTGCCGTCCTTCAGTGCGGCCTCCACGAAATAGGCACCGGCGGTCTGGAGCGGCGTGGTGATGTCGATGCGCCGGTCCCAGTGCGCTTTGCGCGGCTCCAGATCGAGTTCCCACTTCGCCACCTCGTCCCCGAGATACTTCGCCATGTTCGTCTCCGCGATCTGATAGCCGAGCTGACCGACGTTCACCTTTTGCCAGTCGAGCGACTCGGGGTTCGACTTCAGATAAGCCTTCGTGTCCGCGAGCAGGTCGGTGAACTTCACCTTCCGCGCCGTGAGCGAGACGCGGGTGCCGTTGCGGAAGACGAAGCCGAGCTTCGCGCCCGTGCCCGGCACCTGCGTGGACGAGCCGTCGAAGCGCGCCCAGTTCTTGACGATCTGATCGAGCTGCGCCTGCCATGCCTCGCGGGTTTCCTTCGGTTGTGACGGGCCGAGGCGTTCCAGTGCGTCTTTATAAATGGCGGCGGCGCGCTCGTACTGGCGGCGATTGAGGAAAATCGAGGCGAACTCCCCGGCGGCATCGTCACCGAGGCCATGCGCCGCGTCGCTTTTGAAAACGCGCTCGTAGATGGCGATGAAGTTGAACTCGTCGGGCAGCGTGAACCGCTTCACGCCGGTGGCGAGTCGCGCGATGGTTTCGTTTTCCTTGAGCGTGTGCAGTGTGAGGATGCCGTCCTGCCGGGCGTCGTCATCGTCCTCCGGGGCGCGCCAGTATTGCGCGATGGTTTGCTCCCCGAACTGCCCGTGCAGCCAGCGCGCGAAGAAGAGATCGGCCTCCAGCGTGTGCTTCGCTCCCTGCTTTGCCTGCTGCGCGAGCAGCCAGCGGAAGCGCTCACCATCGGACTTGGCCGCAGCCCAGGTTTCCGGAGTTTTATGATAAACCGGCTCGCCTTTCTCATCCACCGGCGCGCCGCGGTCGTCGCCCGGGTTGTATCCGCCGCGCCAGCGTCCCCGGCCGTAGCGGATGTATGGGTTCTCCTCGTAGTCCGGAAGTTGTGTCAGGTCGGTCAGGGCCTGGAGTTCCCAGCCGGCGCGTTCGGTCATAGACTGCACGACCTGCGCGTAAAACGCCGCTTTCACTTCCGGCTTCTCGTCCGCCGTCCCGACGGACTGCATCGCCAGCTCGAACAGCTGGAGGCTGCGCACGCGGTCGCGGTCTTCACTGCTGACCAGTTTGCCGCCCTGACGCTGCCCGCGCTGGAATTCTCCACTGATGATGGTGCCCCACGACTGGGTGCTTTGAAACTGCTGCGCGGCGGCTTGGAGCAGGCGCCAGTCCTGCGGGTGCGCCTTCACGGCGTCCTCGACCACGCCGTCCCACTGTTCCCATTTGTTGAGCTGCTGCACACACTGCACGGCCTTGCCAAGATCGTCAGCCAGCGGCTGGCCGGCGTGTTCCGGCAGCGGCAGAATTTCGCGCCAGATTTTAAGCGCGTCGTTCCAGTTGCCGTCTTTCATCGCTTTGTCGGCGGAGGCGCGGCGTTCCTCCAGAGTGGCGGCATTCAGATTCATGGGGAGGAGGACGGCAAAGAGCATCCAGAGACAGCGGAGAGGGAGCGTGTTCATGCGGGGAGCATAACGAGCGATCTCGAATTTGCCTGGGCGGAGGTTGTAAAGAATATGTCAATGGCCGGACACGAGTGGCACGGCGGCTGCCGGGCGACGGGAATCTGCACGATCCGGTCCTCGTGCTCGACCTCGTGCTCGTGCTCGTGCTCGTCCTCGTCCTCGAACTCGAACTCGAACTCGTCTTCGAACTCGAAGTCCAAGCTGTTCGGTTTGTTCGAGGACGAGCAGGAGGACGAGTAG
Source organism: uncultured Akkermansia sp. (assembly GCA_964523105.1). Classification (GTDB taxonomy): domain Bacteria; phylum Verrucomicrobiota; class Verrucomicrobiia; order Verrucomicrobiales; family V1-33; genus V1-33. The sequence goes on along the minus strand of CAZFZN010000010.1, from coordinate 15,654 downwards.
GAGGACGAGGACGAGGACGAGGACGAGGACGAGGAAGAGGACGAGGAAGAGGACGAGGAAGAGGACGAGGAAGAGGACGAGGAGGAGGACGAGGACGAGGACGAGGACGAGTAGGAGGACGAGGAGGAGGACGAGGAACCGGTACGTGCTGCACCCTTGTAAGCCGGATTCTGTCTCCCGCCGGTTTCCCGGCGGAAGGATGACCATTCCTCTGACGCGGGCCGTGCGGCCTGCGCCCCCGGTTTTCACCGGGTGCGACGTACCCGGGATTATCCACGGCGACCGGAGTCCCCGCGGGCCAGGCAGGCGGCCTGTTTTCCCTGTTTGTCTTGCACCGCGCGGGGTTTGTCGTGCCCCCGTTCTTGCGTTCGGGGCGGTGGGCTTTTACCCCGCCTTTTCACCCTTACCGGAGCGAACTCCGGCGGTATGTTTTCTGTGACACTGTCCGTCAGGTGCGGCTTGCGACGCTCCTGCCCGCATTCGTCATGCGGCGCGCTGCCTTGTGGTGTCCGGACTTTCCTCCAGCGAACCTTGCGGTCCGCCGGCGGTCATCCCGGATGCAGCGCCGTCACGCTGACACACGACCTCATGCCTGCAAAGCGGGAAGATGGGCCCCGGCGCCGGACGTCATCTTGACGGCGCCCTCTGCTGCGGCACGCTGCCGGGATGAATGAATCCGCTGTCCGCCCTGCCGTGCTGGAGGCGCGCGGGCTTACGAAAACCTATCGCATGGGCGAAGTGGAAGTGCAGGCGCTGCGCGGGGTTGACATGGATTTGTACGAAGGCGAGTTCGTGGTGCTGCTGGGCCCCTCCGGCAGCGGCAAGAGCACGCTGTTGAACATCATCGGCGGACTGGACGTGCCGACGGCGGGCACGGTGCGCTACCGGGATCACGATTTGAGTGCGGCGGACGAAGCCGGGCTGACGCGGTATCGCCGGGAGCATGTGGGATTCGTGTTTCAGTTCTACAATCTGGTGCCCAGTCTGACGGCGCAGGAAAACGTGGAGCTCGTGACGGAGATTGCGAGTGCACCGATGGATGCCGCGGAGGCGCTGGCGCTCGTCGGCCTCGGCGAAAGGCGCAGCCATTTTCCCTCGCAGCTCAGCGGCGGGGAACAGCAGCGCGTGGCCATCGCCCGGGCCATTGCCAAGCGCCCCGATGTGCTGCTTTGCGATGAACCGACGGGCGCGCTCGACGTGCATACCGGCGTGCCGGTGCTGGAGGTGATCGAGCGGGTGAACCGCGAACTGGGCACGACGACGGCGGTGATCACGCACAATGCGGCGATTGCCGGCATGGCGGACCGGGTGATTTCGATTTCCGGCGGGCAAATTGCCAGGGTTGAGGTCAACGCCGCACGTCTCCGCCCGCAGGACATCGTCTGGTAATGAAAACGCTGCGCCGCAAACTGTTCCGCGATTTGCGTCACCTGCGCACGCAGGCGCTGGCCATCAGTCTGGTGATCGCCTGCGGGGTGGCCACGTTCGTCATGTCCGTCAGCACGGCGCAGTCGCTGCTGGATGCGAAAGAAAGCTTCTATCGCGCAGGAAGATTCGCGGACGTTTTTGTGCAGGTGAAGCGGGCTCCGCAGGCGCTCGAAGCGCGCCTCGCGGAAATCCCGGGCGTGGCCCGCGCCGCCACCCGGGTAGTCACGGAGGTGAAGCTGGATCTGCCCGGCATGTCCGAGCCGGCGCAGGCGCGCATCCTTTCACTGCCGGACTACGGGGAGCCGGAACTGAACGTGCCGTGGCTGCGCCGGGGCCGGCTGCCGGAGACGGGACGGCGCGGCGAAGTGATGGTGAGCGAAGCCTTTGCGGAGGCGCACCGTTTCCGGCCCGGCGACGGGTTTCACGCGGTGATCAACGGCCGGCGGGAACGGCTCACCATCACCGGCATCGCGCTGTCGCCGGAGTACATCTATCAAATCCGGCCCGGCGAAATCCTTCCGGATGAAAAGCGTTATGGCATTCTTTGGATGCCGCGGCGGGAACTGGCGGCCGCCTGCGGCATGGAAGGCGCCTTCAACGACGCCTCGCTCACCCTGCAGCGCGGGCAGCCGCTGCGGGCGGTGGTGCAGGAAATCGACCGCCTGACGGCGCCGTGGGGCGGACTGGGCGCCTATTCCCGCGAGGACCAGATATCGAACCGGTTTGTCAGTGATGAACTGTCACAATTGAAAGCGATGGCGGGCATCCCGCCGGCCATCTTCCTGCTGGTGGCGGCGTTTCTGCTCAACATGGTGATCGCGCGCATCATCGGAACCCAGCGCGAACAGATCGCGGTGCTCAAGGCGTTCGGTTATACCAACCGCGAAACGGCGCGGCACTATCTCGGATTTGCGGCGGTCATCACCCTGACAGGAATCGTCATTGGCGCGGGTGCCGGAGCGTGGATGGGGCGGGGCATGACCCGCATGTACATCCGGTTCTTCCGCTTTCCGGAGTTTTCGTGGCACGTGGACGCCGCGGTGCTTGCCGGAGCCGCGGTGCTGGCGGCAGCGGCCGCGGCGGCGGGGGTGATTTTCGCGGTGCGCCGGGTCGCGGAACTGGCGCCGGCGGAGGCGATGCGTCCCGAACCTCCGCAGCGCTACCGGACTTCATGGCTGGAAAAAACCCGCGCCGTGCAGCGCCTGCCGCAGGCGGCCCGCATGATCCTGCGGCGCCTGCGGCGGCAGCCGGTGAAGTCTTTGCTGTCAGTCGCCGGCGTTTCGCTGGCGGTCGCGGTGCTCATTCTGGGATCGTTTTCGCAGGACATCATTCACTTCATCATCCGGTTTCAGTTTCAGACCAGTCAGCGTCAGGATGCCATCGTGGCCCTGACCGAGCCGGGCGGAATCGAAGTGCTCGACAGCCTGCGGGCGACGCCGGGAGTCCGGAACGCGGAGCCGTTTCGCGCGGTCGCCGTCCGCCTCGTGTCAGGACACCGCAGACACCTGACTTCTGTCACCGGCCTGACACGGGGGGACGGGCTGCTGCGGCTGGTGGACATGGAGGGCGGCGCGGCGCCGCTGCCGCGGGACGGGCTGGTACTTTCCGAATCCCTCGGCGAACTGCTCGGCGTGCGCCCGGGCGATTCTCTGACCATGGAAGTGCTCGAGGGCCGGCGTCCGTCCGTGACGGCAGTTGTCAGGGCGCTGCTGCGCGACTTTTCCGGCACTTCGGCATGGATGGAATTGACGGCGCTCAACCGCCTGCTGCAGGAGGGCGCGCAGGTTTCCGGCGCGTTCGTCACCCTCGATGGCGGGCAGCGGGAGCGGGTGTTCCGCGAACTGAAGGACATGCCCGCGGTCTCCGGCGTGAACCTCAAAGCGGCGGCGGTGGAGAGTTTCCGGAAAACGATGTCGGAGAACCTGCTGCGCATGCGCGTCTTCAACATCGCGTTCGCCGCGATCATAGCTTTCGGCGTGGTTTACAATACGGCCCGCATCGCGCTTTCGGAACGGCAGCGGGAACTGGCGACGCTGCGGGTGCTGGGCTTCACGCGGCGCGAGGTTTCCCGGCTGCTGCTGGGCGAAACCGGGGTGCTGATCCTCGCAGCCATCGTGCCCGGACTCCTGCTGGGACGCGGGCTGGCGGCGCTCGCCGTCGCGGCGCTGGAGACGCGCACGCAGCGTTTTCCGCTCGTCATCGAGCCCTCCACGTACGGATTCGCCGTGATGGTGGTTGTTATTTCCTCGCTGTTGTCGGCGCTGGTGGTCAGTCGCAGGATCAACCGGCTCGACCTCGTGGAGGTGCTCAAATCACGCGAATGAAACCGGCCGCACGCAAACTCTTTCCCTGGATCATCGGCGGTGTTATCGCCGCCGCGGGCGCCGTCGCGCTGATGCCCCGCGGCATAACCGTGGAGACGGCAAAAGTGGACCGCGGTCCGCTGGAGGTCGCGGTGAGCGAGGACGGCCGGACCCGGATCAAGGAGCGTTATACCATTTCCGCACCGCTCGCCGGGAAGCTGGAGCGCATCCCGTGGCGCGCCGGGGACCGGGTTCGTCAGGGCGAAGATGTGATCGCCGTGATTGTGCCGAGCGATCCGGCGCTGCTCGATCCCAGCGCCCGCGCTCAGGCGGAAGCCCGCCGGCACGCGGCGGAGGCGCTGAAAAGTCAGGCCGGAGTGCAGCTGGACAACGCGAAGGTAAAACACGAGTACGCCACTTCCAATCTCGAGCGCGCCCGGCGGCTTTTTGCCACCAACGGCATCTCGCACCAGCAGTTCGATGACGCGGAACAGGCCGAACTCAGCGCGGGTCATGCCTTTCGAGAGGCGCAGTTCGCCGCGCGAGTCGCCGAATACGAACTGGAACTGGCGAACGCAGTCCTGCTGCGCGCGGACGGCAGCGCCGGCGGCATTCGCCATGAAATCCGCTCGCCGGTTTCCGGCAGTGTGCTGCGCGTCTATGAGGAGAGCAGCCGGATTCTCACGCCCGGCACGCGGCTGCTGGAGGTGGGGGACCCGGCGGCGCTGGAAATCGAAGTGGACGTGCTCTCCGCCGACGCCGTCAGGCTCCGGCCAGGTGCGCGGGCGGTGATCGAACACTGGGGCGGTGATCAGCCGCTCGCGGCACGCGTCAGGGTTGTGGAGCCGTCCGCCTTCACCAAAGTCTCCGCCCTCGGCGTGGAGGAGCAGCGTGTGAATGTCATACTCGACTTCACCGGTCCGCCGGAGGAGTTCGCCGCGCTGGGCGACGGCTTTCGCGTCGAAGCCCGTCTGATTCTCTGGGAATCGACCGGCGTGCTGCGCGCGCCCTCGGCAGCCCTGTTTCGCAGCGGCAGGGAATGGTCGGTGTTCCGGTGCGAGGGCAGCCGCGCCGTGTTGCAGGCGGTGCAGCCGGGCCGCAGCAGCAGCGACTTCACGGAAATCACCGGCGGGCTCGACGAAGGGGACGAGGTGATTCTGTATCCCGGTGACCTGGTGGAGGACGGCGTGAAGATTCGCCGCGAATCCGGCGCGCCGTGAGCGGCGCGGTCAGGGGGGAGAGCCGGTTTCCTTTGCAATCAATCCTGGCAGGCCAAGGTCCGCGTTTTCGCCGGTGGCGCGGCCGACTTCCTCGCCGTCGCGGTAAATGACCCACGCGGGCAAATCCTTCACCGCGGCGCGATTCGCGAGTTCCGGATCGCTGTCGAGATTCCCCACCGCCACGATGGCGCGGTCCTTCACGCTTTCGGCCAGCGAGTTCAATCCGCGGGCCATGCGCGCACCGGCGGTGCTGCCTTTGGCGGTATAAAGCGCCACGAGCACCGGGGCGTGCCGGCGGGCCACCGCAAGGCTGTCGGCCGTCAGTTGATAGACCTCTCCCGGCACCGGTTTCTTGGGTGCGCCGCTCAGGAATCCCGGCGGCAGGTCGCCGATCACGAAGAGCAGCAGAAAGACCGCGGCGATGCCGCCGAAGATCCAGAGAAGCGATTTATCTGATTTCATAACACGGGTGGATGCGGTCATCGCGGCAGGGCGCGCAAAATTCCGTCGGCGATGGCGCGGGCGATGCGGTCTTGATAGGCTCCGGTCACCAGCAGGCGCCGCTCGGAGGGTGAAGAAAGGAAGCCGCATTCCACCAGCGCCGCGGGGCATGCCGTGGAACGCAGGACCGTGAACCGCGAGAACTTGATCCCGCGGTCCGGCGTGGAGGTTCGCGCGTCGAGCACGCCGTGGATCGAACAGGCGAGCCGGCGCCCGCGGCTGCCGCAGTAGAAGGTCTCTATGCCGCGCGCCGCCTGACGCCGGTCGGCATTGCAGTGAATGCTCACAAAGACGCTGCGGCGATAACTGTTGGCCACCGCCGCGCGGCCGCCCAGACTGCGAAAGACATCGCTGCGCCGCGTCATCGCCGTGCGGATGCCGCGCTTTTTGAGATGCGCCTCCACCTTTTTCGCGATGCTCAGCGTGAGGGTCTTTTCCGACACCCCGCCCCAGCGGGTGCCGCGGTCATGACCGCCGTGGCCCGGGTCGAGCACCACCACCGTCGAGGAGGCGGACAGGACCGGCAGAGCGACCGAAAGAAACAGAAAGAGCCGGAGAAGACGGGGAATCAGGGACATGGTCGGCGGGGTTGGATGTATAATTACTATAATTTATTTGAATCATCAAGGTTAATTTATAATTCCTGCGCCTGAATGAAATCGCCGACCATGAATTCCGCCTGCGGTTTTGGCGGTCTGACGCAAACTGGCGGCATGCATTACCGGATCATCGCCGTCGGCAAACCTTCCCTTCCCTGGGCGCGCGACGGCATCGCCGACTATCACCGCCGCCTGCAGCGCTATGTGAAAGCGGAGGTGGAATATGTCAGGGAAGGGACCGCCCTGCAGAACAGCGAGCGCCTGCTGAAGGCCTCCGAAGGATGCCTGCGCGTGGTGCTCGACGAACGCGGCCGGCTCTCCGGCACGGCGGCGGCGCGGGAACGGGTGGACCGGTGGGAGCGCGATCCCGGATGCAAATGCGCGGCGTTTCTCATCGGCGGTGCGGACGGGCACACGGACGCACTGCGGCGGGAGGCGGGCGAACTGTGGGCGCTGAGTCCCCTGACACTGCAGCACGAACTCGCCCTCGTGGTGCTGCTCGAACAGCTCTATCGCATTCACACCATCAAGCGCGGCGAGCCCTACCACCGCTGAGCCAGGCCGCGACTGCCGCGCGCCCGGCGACGCAGACAATTCCTGCTGGCACCCGCCTGGCCGGTGTGCCAGTCTCGCGGACTTTTTCCTCCTCCCGCCAACCGTCAATGGACGCCGCCCTCCTCGCGCGACTCAAGCATCTTCACGAATGGGCCGTTCCCTCACACGGGCTCAAGATCGAGACCATCGACGCCCATGCGGCCGGACAGCCGCTGCGGCTCATCCTGAGCGGACTGCCGCCGCTGCGCGGCAAGAGCCTCATGGACCGCTGGCACTATGCGCGGCGGCACTTCGATCACCTGCGCCGGGCGCTGATTTTCGAGCCCCGCGGGCATCAGGAAATGTACGGCTGCATCCTGACGGAACCGCAGCGGAGCGACTCGCATTTTGGCGCGCTCTTCGTGCACCGCGGCGGTTTTAGCCCGATGTGCGGGCACGGCGTCATCGCCCTGACCACGATCCTGCTGGAGTCCGGCGTGGTGGACATGAAGGCGCCGGAGACGCGACTGAAAATCGACACTCCGGCGGGCCTCGTGCGCTGTTATGGCATGATCGAGGATGACCGCGTGCGGAAGGTTTTCTTTGAAAACGTGCCGTCCTTCGCGGTGGCGGAGGGCGAGGAGATCGCGGTGCCGGAGCTCGACCGGACGGTGAAATTCGACGTCGCCTACGGCGGCGCTTTTTTTGCGTTTGTGGACGCGAGGGAGGCGGGCGTGACGTGCGCGGCGCAGAATGCCGCGAAAGTGCAGGCGGCGGGCACGGCCATTCTCAACGCCATCAACCGGGAGCGCACCTTCACCCATCCGGTGGAGGAGGACCTCGGATTTCTTTTCGGAGTGGTCTTTGTGGACCGGCCGGTGCGGCGCCGCACCGGCATGGCGGACAGCCGCCAGGTCTGCGTTTTCTCCGAGGGCTGCATCGACCGCAGTCCCACGGGCATGGCCATTTGCGCGCGGCTCGCGCTCATGGAGGAACAGGGGAAAATCCGCGCCGGCACTCCGTTCACGGTGGAGGGCATTCTCGGCCACTGCTTCACCGGGCGCATCGTCGCCGGTGCGGAGGCTTTCGGCCAGCCCGCGGCCATCGTGGAAGTGGAGGGCAGTGCGTGGATCACCGGCCGCCATACGTTTCTGCTCGATTCCGCCGACCCCTGTCTGGAGGGTTTCCTGCTCTGACTTACAACTTCACGCCAAAGCGCCTGGCCATGCCGCTGATGAACTCATGCCAGCGCTCCGGCGCCGCCTTTTTCCACTTGGTCAGATAGGCTTCAAAGGTTTCACCGGATTTGGAGGGCGCGCTGTTCAGCCACGTCACGGACTCCCACGCCTCCGGTTTCGCCTCCATGATGCGCAGCAGAATCAGCGAAATGGCGCCGTTCAGTTCGCGGTCCACCGGATTCGCCGCGAGCCGGCTGCGGTGCTTGCGGTAATAGTCCGCGAGGCGCGATTCGCTGACCACGGTGCGGCGGTTCATCACATCCTCCGCATACTCCCGGAATCGCGGGGCATAGCTTTTCCAAACCTCATACGGCGGCTCAGACGTCCACTCCTCGGCCATGCGCCGGAGCACAAAAAGCGACGCCGTCTCGCACAGACTCTCCTCGAACCACAGGTTGCCCCGCCAGTCGTCGTCGAATCCGCAGAGAATGTGGCAGAACTCGTGCGCGAACTGATAGGCGTACTGGCACCAGTAGAGCCCGCCGGTATCCAGCTGGACCACCAGTTCCTTCAGGTCATTGCGCTTGTAATGTACGATCGGTCCCTCGTGTCCGCGCATCACCAGCAGGCTCTCCAGCTTCCGGTTGGGAAAATAGCGCCAGAACTGCCGCATCGCCGAGCCGAGCACGGCTTTGACGTCCGCCGCTGAGGCCTCCCCCCATCCTTCCGGCGCCAGCCGCCACGACGGCAGGGCCTCCGCCGCACGCGCCGGCAGCGCCGCGGCGGCGGCGCTCAGAGCGATGAAACGCCGGCGGGTAAGAATCATGCCCGCATGAAAACGTCATTCCCCGCGCATGGCAACCCGGTGCTTGGGCGGGCCGCAAAATCCGCTGGCACGGGCGCGGGGTCTGCTTCATTGCCGGCCCCCGTCATCCCCCATGCCTCCGGACCAACTGTTCGTCTGCCTCCTCGTGCTCGCCACGGTGGGGATGTTTGCATGGGGCAGAGTTTCACCGGACCTCGTGGCCATGGGCGCGCTGTTCCTGCTCCTCGTGGTGCCGTTCGACGGACATCCGGTGCTGCTGCCGCCGGGAAAGGACAGCCAGTTGAAGGTGCTGGGGGAAATCTTCGGCAACAGCGCAGTGCTGGTGGTGACGTTCATGTTCATCATCGGCGCCGCGGTGGAGCGGACGGGACTGGTGGAGGTGCTGGGCGGATGGTTCGAGCGCATCGCGGGCGGCGGTGCACGGCGCACCATGGCTGTGCTGGGTCTGCTGGTGATTACCACGAGCGCGTTCCTGAACAACACCACCGTGGTGGTGGTGTTCCTGCCCGTGATCCTCGGAATGTGCCGCCGGCGCAATCTCGTGCCGTCGCGCTGGCTCATCCCGCTGTCCTATTTCGCCGTCGTCGGCGGACTTTGCACGCTCATCGGCACCAGCACGAACCTCGTGGTCGCCGGCATCGTGGAGCGCAACGGGATGGAGCCCTTCACCATGTTTGAAGTGACTCCGCTGGGCCTGATCCTCGCGGCGATGACGCTGCTCTTCATGACGTTTGCCGGACGGAAACTGCTGCCGGAGCGCGCCAGTCTCGCCATGCTGATCGACAGCGAAAGCAGCGGCGAAATTCTCATCACGGCCATTGTCAGTGCGGACTCGGCGCTCGCCGGCAAACGCCTCACCGACACGCCGCTCGCGGGACAGAAGAAACTGCGGCTCATCGAAGTGCGCCGCAGCGGCAACCGCGTGGAGGCCTCCCTCTCCGACCTGATATTCGAGGCCGGCGACCGCGTCATTTTCAAATGCCGGCTCTCGCGCGACGATTCCGGGTTTGTCGAACGGATGGTGAAGAAGGAACTGGGCCTGACATTCGTGCAGACCGGCAAGGCGGTGCTCATGGAGGGCATGATCGGACCGAATTCCAATCTCGTAGGCCGGAGCCTCGCGGAAATCAATTTCCGTCAGCACTTCGGCGTGCTCATCGTGGCCATTCACCGCGAGGGCGAGAATCAGCGGGAAAATCTGGCGAAGCTGCGGTTCGAAGTGGGGGATACCCTGCTGCTGGAAGGCTCGCAGGAGCGGATGACGGAACTGTTCGCCGGCAGCGGATTCATCAATCTGAGCGAAGTGAAGCGCGAGCCGGACGATCCCGGCGTCCGCGCGGACGCGGCACCGCGCCTGCACCGCCGCTGGGTCGCCGCGGCGGCACTGCTCAGCGTGGTGATTCTCGGCGCCACGGAATGGCTGCCTTTCGAATGGGTGGCGCTCGGCGGCGCCCTGCTCGTGGCCATCGGCGGCTGCCTCAAAAAAGATGAAGTCTATCGCGCCGTGGACTGGGGTATCATCAGCATGATCATCGGCATGCTCGGACTCGGCGTGGCGCTGAAACAGTCCGGCGCCGATGTCACCATCGTCAACGAGCTGACTGGACTCATTGGCCACTGGGACCACCGGCTGATTCTCTCCGCAGTGCTGCTGCTGTCCATCGTGCTCACCGAAATGCTGAGCAACAATGCGGTGGGAGCCCTGCTCGCGCCGCTCGCGATTCAGCTCGCCCTCAATCTCGGCTGCGACCCGCGCCCGTTCGTGGTCGCCGTCATGGCCGGAGCCAGCCTCGGCTTCGCCATTCCCACCGGTTACCAGACCCACATGCTCGTTTACAGCGCCGGCGGCTACCGGTTCTCGGATTTTCTCAGGGTCGGGATCCTGCTGGACCTGATCGGCTGGATCCTCGCCAGCATCGCGATTCCCCTGATCTGGAGGCTGTGAAATCCGGGCCGCACGGAGGGCGGCGCAAACTCCCTGTGGTTCGAGGGAAGTGCGGACCCGCCGCGGCTACTCTTTTCCCCTAAAGGCTTCCCCATTGTCCGGTCCCGGGCAGCGTGGCAGCATATCGCGGAGCCCCGTTTGATACCTGAACCACCATCCCGCCATGAATAAACCACTCGTCCTGAATCTCGTCTGGGCCGGAGTCGCCGCCGCCGCCGGGTTTGCCGGCTATAAGCTCGCCCCCTCCGCCGATGACTCCGCCAGTTCATCCTCCGCAGTCCGCAGAATCGCCGAAGGCGCCCCGTCGTCCGCCGCCGGTGGAGCCAAAAAAGGCACCTCCGCCACCACCGTATCCAAAGATGCCGCTGTGCTCGATTTTTACAAGCGCTACGGCCTCGACACCGGCACGCCGCTTTCACCTGACAAAATGAAGGAGGCGATGCTGGAAGCCATTCGCGAGGGCGACCCCGTGAAGAGCCAGCTGATGTTCGCCCGCCTCATGGAGGAACTCACCGCGGAGAATGCCCCCGCTGCGCTCGCCATGATCCGTGAAAATGTCGGCGGATTCGAATCCATGCGCTACATGAGCACCCTCGCCTACAAATGGGGCCAGGTGGATCCGCTCACCGCCATGAAGGAACTCGCCAAAGGCGATGACCGCGGCGGACGCATGAGCCAGAACGTCGTCCTGACCGGCTGGGCTTCCGCAGATCCCAAAGCCGCCATGGAGTGGCTCAACGCCTACGAAGGCGAAGGCAAGGACTGGCTCAGCATGAGCATCGTCAACGGCATGGTGAAGTCCGACCCCGAAGGCGCGCTCAAATACGTCTCCGCCCTGGAACGCGAGGAGGACCGCACCCGCGGTGCGGAAACCATCGCGCGCGAAATGATCCGGCTCGGCGGTCCCGAAAAAGCCGTCGCATGGCTCAATGGCCTGACAGATCCTGACATGAAGAGCGGCGCCTTCCGCACCGTGGCCGAACAGATGATGCGCGGCGACGCCACCAAGGCCGCCGAGTGGATCAAGAATTTCGCCGGTGAGGAATATGCCGCGGACGCTGTCCGCAACGTCGCCGAAACGCTCGCCCGCAAGGATCCGCAGGAGGCGCTCAAGTTCGCCAATGACCTCACCGGCAAAGCGCAGTCCAGCGCCATCGGTCAGGCCATCAATGAATGGGTTCGTCAGGACGACGGAGCCGGCATGGCTGACGCCGCGAAGTATGTGGAAGCCCTGCCCCAGGGTGAAGCCCGCGACGCCGGCACCCGCGCCATCGCCCGCGAGGCGGTGCGCGAAGACCCGCAGGCCGGCATCGCATGGGCCAATCAAATTCAGGATCCGGAAGTGCGCACGGACACGCTCATCGATGTCGCCCGCCGCTACATGCGCGAAGACCGCGACGCCGCGCAGGCATGGCTCGCCACGAGCGGCCTCTCCGCCGAAGACCAGGCCCGCGTCACGGCTCCGCCGGAGCGCGGCGACTGGGGCCGCGGCGGTGATTTCCGCGGGCCTCCCGGTGGCTTCGGCGGCGGTCGCGGCGGTGCCACGGGCGGCGGCGGTCCCGGCGGCGGCGGACGCGGCGGGCGCGGCGGACGCTGAGCACGCCTCCTGACACAAGCACTCTCACGGCGAAGGGCCTCCCGGAAACGGGCGGCCCTTTTGCCTGCCCTGATGCTTTCCCCCGTGCCCCCGTCCGGCGTCATTCCACACTGATGCGGGAGAAGAGCTCGGATTCGTCCTTCTCGTACCCGCGGGCGCACAGCCGCAGCATTTTCACCCCGGCCTCCAGTTCGTCGTGCACCACGCTGTCCGGCGCCAGTGCGCGCAGCATGGCCGCTTCGTGCGGAAACCGGGCGCGGCAAAAAGTCAGGATGGCGGGATTGCGCTCGCGGGCGATGGTGATGGCGGCGCGCGCCGTTTCGGCGTGGGGGAAGCTGATAATGATGACCCGTGCCCGCGTCACGCCGGCCAGTTCCAGGGTGTCGGCCTGGGCGATGTCGGCAAAGAGACACGGATGGCCCTTCTGCAGCAGTCCGGCGACGGTTTCGGCATTCAGCTCGATGATCACCACCGGAATGCCGAGTCTTGTCAGGCCCTTGTGCAGAATCTGCCCCACGGTGCCGTAGCCGCAGAGGATCGCGTGGTCCTCCATTTCCTTGACGCGCTTGCTGAAACCGGCGGCCTTTTGTCCCGACGGCGGCGGGGCGGCGTTGTGGCGCGCCTCGATCCGCCCCGCGACCGGAATCATCGCCCGCATGAAAAACGGCGAGAGACTCATGGTGAGCGCCGTCACGGCGAGTATGAACTGCGCCTGGTCCGCAGTGATCAGACCGCGGTCCGAGGCCTCGCGTCCCAGCACGATGGCAAACTCGCCAATCTGTGACAGCGCCGCCGCCGCCAGCAGCGCCGCGCCCGGGGCCGCACCGCTGAGCCGTCCGGCCAGCACCGTCAGCGATGTCTTCGCCGCGAGAATGGCGACGCTCACCGCCACAATGAACTGCCAGTGATCCGCCAGATACTGCGGCCGGACGAGGGCGCCGACGGCGAGAAAAAAAAGTGTCAGGAAAAAATCACGGAACGGCGCCGCGTCCGCCAGGATGCGGTGACTGTACACCGATCCGCTGACCGCCACGCCCGCGGCAAAGGCCCCGATGGTCACGCCAATGCCGAAGAGCTGCGCAAGGCTCGCGATGCCGGCGCACAGCGCGAGCACCATCAGCGTGAAAAGATCGCGCGCCCGGGTTCTGCTGACCGCGCGGAGCAGTTGCGGGATGCCCCAGCGGCTCAGCAGGATCGCCGCGGCGATAAAGGCGACGCCCTCCAGCGCCAGCAACCCGGTCGCCTTCGCGGCGCCGGTCAGCCCGTCACCCTCCGCAAAGGCCGGCAGCAGCAGCAGCACCAAAATAACCGCGATGTCCTGCACAAGGGCGATGCCCAGAGTGATCCGTGATCCGGCATGGCCGGGAACACCGGAATCCTCGAACAGTTTCACCCCCACCGCCGTGGAGGAAACCGCACCGATGACGCCCCACAGGATCGAAACCCATCCCTGACCGCAGGCCAGCGCGACACCCGAGAACAGCAGCGCGCTGAGGCCGATCTGCAGCAGGCCGATGCGCAGGCCGTGCTTTTTGAGATGCTTCAATTCCTGCACGGAACATTCCGCTCCGATGCCGAACAGCAGCAGCACCACGCCCACGTTTCCGAGATTCATCAGCATCCGCTCGGCATCGCTCCCGGGCGAGAGATCGATGATGCCTGTGCGCGCCAGCACGAACCCGCACAGAAAATATCCTGGCAGCGCCGGCAGACGCAGTCGCTTCATGAGCAGCGCAATGCCCACCGTGAGCAAAAGTGTCAGGGCCAGCACGGGCAGCAGCGGATCGGCGGCGGCGAAAACGGGGGCAAGCATGGCCGGTGCATACAACCGGAATCAAGCCTGCCAAGCCCGGGTGCGCCGGAATGGCAGGATGCCGGGGAATTTTCAGCGCGCGGCCTTCCCCCTGCGGGCCGTTCCCGGACGCCCGGTCACCTGCCCTCGCGCAGCAGTTCGATCTCCTTCGCAATCATCCGCCCGGCGCGATGGCGGATGAGATAGACGTTGGGGAGCGAAAGCCCCAGGGCCTTCGCCACCTCGGCAGGAGGCTTCTGCTGCTGGGTGCACATGCGGAACGCCAGAAAATGCTTGGACGGCAGCCGCTCCTTCACCCGGGCCAGCGCGGTTTCCAGCACGTAGCTTTCCCATTCACTGGCCCATGCGGCTTCATGACTCAGCGCATCCTCGTGCTGCGCGATCCGGGCTTCCACGCGGGTCTCGTCAGGCCCGCCTCCGGGCAGGGCCACTTCCGGCAGCCGGCGGTACTTTTTGCGCAGGTGATCGATGATCCGCGACTTCACGATCATGACGAGCCACGCCTTGAAGGAACCCTTGTCGCCGAGGTAGCGGAACTCCGGCATCTTCTTCGCCACACTCACCAGCACGTCCTGCACCACGTCCTCAGCCTCCTCCACACTGAATCCCGACTTCCTCGCCATGCCGAAGATGAAGCGGCCGTACTTGTCCATGAATTCCTGCCAGCCTTTGTGATCGTCCCAGTTCTTGAGGCGCGTGAGCAGACTCCGCCGGGTGCGGCTGAAATCGGCGGTGGAGGGTTCGGGCTGGGCGACGGCGGTCATGACAGTGCGGTGCTTAAAGATCATATCCGCCCGGCACCGCGGAGTCTTGCCGGGAATTTCCGGGAAATTTTCCCGGCTGCCTGCCCGCCGCGAACCGGATGGTGCGCGGGCCGGTTCCACGCTCCGGCACGAACGGGACACGCCACCTCGCCGTTTCATCAACCCCGGTCCGCCAGAGACCGCGAAGGCCCGGCAATCGTTTCCTTCTGCAGGATTGCCCGCGGCGCGCCGGCAGCGGGCAGCCGCAGTTCCTGCAACCGGGGCTGCGGGCGCGCGCGCTCCGGCTGGTCCCGCATGGCCTGCCACGACATTGCCGTCAGCCCCGCCGCGGCAGACAGGCAGGCCGCCATGCCGGCGGAACGTTTCCAGCGCCTCCGGGGCGCGGTCGTCGCGGGTGATGTCCGCGGCGTGCCTTGGAGGCGCGGGGTTTCCGGCGGGTCCAGAATGAGCAGCTTGCCCTGCCGCGCGAGCTTGGGCAAAAAAAGCGGATCCGCGCTGCCCGACTTTCGCAGCCGCGGCACCGGAGTCGTTCTGTCGCCCGGAGCCGACCGGGCGAAGGCAGCTGCATCCCGGGCCGGGGGCTCTGCAGCGGGAAAAGGTCTCGCGGGCTCCCCCCGGGAACGCAGGTCCAGCGTCAGCCAGCCGCCGCAGCCCGGGCAGGGACCCGACAGCACTCCGCCTGCCGGCGGCCATGCCCGGAGGCCAATCACCGACCCGCAGTGACGGCAATTGATCAATGGCCGGACCCCCTCAGGGTTTAAGCGATTCATATTGGCTGAATGGTGCTCAGAGAGTTGGCGTTGGCTCAAAAGCATTCTAAAAACCGCAAGTAATTCGCTTAAAATTCAGAAAGATCAAGTTATCTTAACTAAATTACCCGAATGAACCCAATCCTAGCAGCCTGTCGGACTTACCCTCCGCCCGGTCATCCTGGAAAACCTGGAAA